>CAVVUS010000026.1:0-53121 GCA_963751345.1 uncultured Chloroflexia bacterium | reverse complement strand
TCTAGCAAGTCCGAGCAAAGATCAACTCTGTGTAGGACCTGGCTTCGAGGGGTTAGTCCCGATCACATGATCGCGACTAGCCCTCTTTGTGATTTGGAATTCCCAGGAGCCGGGGTGCGAGTTGCGACGATGACAACCTGACTAGCGCGAATGTATACACAAGCAGGGGAGCACGGTGCTGGCGACCTACACCTACGACGGGGATGGGACGCTGGTGAAGAAGGTGGCGGGGGGCAGACGACGGTGTATGTGGGGCCGCACTACGAGAAGAACCTGACGACCGGGGTGGTGACGACGTACTATTACCTGGGTAGTCAGCGGGTGGCGATTCGGGTAGGGAGCGTCGTGAGCTGGATCCACGGGGACCACGGCCTCGCGACAGCTGGGAAGCGCGAGCATGACCACGAACAGCAGCGGTGGTGGCGTGGTGAGCGAGATGCGCTCGCGTGGTGTGTACGCGCTCTATCCGTACGGGGAGGCACGCTGGAGCAGTGGGACGATGGCGACGGACCGGCGCTATGTCCCCAGAGCGTAGCGACAGGGGATTCACCGGTCAGCGGGAAGACGCTCACACGCAGTTGTACCAGATGGGCGGTCGCTGACGCAGTCTTGAGAGGCCGCCGGACGCGGCGTGAACTGGGGGCCAGTCACAACGAGTTGTGGCTGGCCCGTCTGCGTCCATGGGCCGAGGCAACCGTACATCACCTGCGCTCACCCCGCTCGCTGCGATGAACGCCCCTGGCCTCACCGCAAGATGCGGCTACACTCATGCCTATCCGGCGCTTATCCAGGGAGGGATCTATGCTCTTGGCTGTCGATGTGGGGAACACCAACGTGGTCTTTGGGGTGCACGATGGGGCGGTGTGGCGCCATCACTGGCGGGTCCGCACGGTGCGGGACAAGATGGCGGACGAGTATGGCGTCCTCTTCCGGTCGCTGCTGCGCGAGGCCGGGCTCGGGATGGGGGACTTCGATCGGATCGTGATCGCCAGCGTGGTGCCGCCGCTGACCGGGCGCATTGAGGAGATGCTTGCCGAGGAGACGCCCGTTACACCCCTGGTGATCAACCACACCGTGGTGACAGGGTTAGGTTTCGCGGTCGACAACCCCGCCGAGCTCGGGGCGGATCTCCTCGCCGACGCCGTTGCCGCCCACGACCGGATCGGCGATGCGTGCATCGTCGTGGATTTCGGCACGGCGACCACCTTCACGGCGGTCTCCGCTGATGCCGTGCTGTTGGGCGTTGCCATCGCCCCCGGACTGAACCTGGCGGCGTCTGCGCTCTCCGGCGAGACAGCGCAGTTGCCGCAGGTCAGGTTGGTCGCTCCCCCAAGGGCGATCGGCACCAACACCATCCACTCGGTGCAGTCCGGCGTGCTGCTGGGCTACGTGGGCCTGGTCGACGGCATGATCGCCCGCTTCCGGGCCGAGATCGGGACGCCATCGCATGGGGCCGAGGCCAAGGTCGTCGCCACGGGGGGGCTCTCCAACATCATCGCGCCCTTGACCGGGCAGTTTTCGATCGTGGATCCCTGGCTGACGCTCGACGGGGTCAGGCTGATTGGGGAGCGGTGTCTGCCGTAGGGAAGTGAGACGGGATAGGGAAACCGGGGATAAGGCGAGACCTGCGGAGAGGGTTCGCCCATCTTCGGTTCTGTCACAAAGGGCGTTCCTGCTCTGGGCGTGGGTGCCCCTGCTGCTGACCGCCCTCGTCGCGTGCCGCGTGGCTGAAGCATTTCCCCACGAATCCCATCTCGCCGGTCGATGCCGAGGGCTTCCATCTGTTGGCCGTGAACGTCCTCCAGGGACGGGGCTTCGCCATCGGCTGGGATCCCCCCTTCTGCGCGACGGCGGTTCGCACGCCGCTTTACCCGCTCTTCCTGATCGGCACCTACCTGGCCCTGGGCCGCGATCCGCAGGCTGCCGTTCTCGTTCAGATCCTCCTGGAGGTCCTGACCACCGCGTGGGTCGTGCTGCTGGCGCGGGCTGTTTCTCCAACCCTTGGCCCGCCCTACGGCTCGGCGGGCCAAGGGTTCCGGAGCTGGATCCCCTTCGTCGCCGGCTTGCTCTACGCCCTCAACGGCACGACGCAGCGGTATACGGGCTACTTGCTCTCCGAGGCTCTTCTCCTGCCGGTACAGATGGCGGCGCTTTGGGCCACGGTGCGGCTGTTCCGCCGCCCCACACCGGCACGCGCCGCATGGGCCGCCGTGGGATGGGGGCTGGCGCTCCTGATCAAGCCGAACGTCCAGTACCTCGTGGTCGCCGTACTTGCGCTGGTGATTCTCAGGCTGGCGACAGGGCGAACTCGTCGTGGGTGGCGGATCGGGGCCGCCTTCCTCGCGACGCTGGCTGTGGTGTTGCTCCCCTGGGTGCTGAGGAACCGCCTGGTCCTGGGACGTTGGGTGCTCTCCACCGCCTTCGAGGAGAACCTGGCGCGGGTGAGTGCCGTGGCGACAGAGGCCGAACTGCAGGGCCTGGACGTGGCGCCGTGGACGGAAACGTGGGAGTATATCTACGGTGAGTTGGCCTCGGCGAGCAGCCCTGCCGGCACCACCGCGGGCGAGCCGCTCTGCGACGTCCGGAGCCAACAACAGCGTGACGTCGCGGCGGCTGCCCGCGCGCTGGTCTTTCAGCATCTCGGTACCTACCTGCGCGTTCACGCACGGGGTGTCCTGCGAAGTCTTATCGATCCGGGGCATCGTTTGTGGTACCATGTGGCCACGGGAAGAGAGTGGCTGGAGACAGGGGTTGTTCCCGACATCTGGGAGCGGATGGCATGGTCACTGCGTCGAGATGCAGTCGGGGACGCGCTGCATGCCTTCTGGACCGAGCGTATCTCGCGGATACCTCCGGGGGCTGCGGTCCTGTGGTGGGGCCTGCTCCTGGGCAGGATCGGCGTCGCGACGTTGGCGGCGCGAGGGGCGTGGCGGCTGCGGCCCAGGCCTTGGATCGATCTGCTGTTGCTGGGTACGGTGCTCTATTATGTGGCCTTACCCGGCCCCATCGCCTACGATAGGTTCTATGTGCCCGTCGTGCCCGTCGTCTGTGTGTTTGTGGCCTGGGGTGCCGGAGGGTATAATGGGGGGCACCGACACCCTCTGCCCGACACTACCTGCCTGGGAGGACACTATGATTGAGGTAAAGGTTGAGACAATCCAGGTCAGTCTTGTCTCATCGCATCGCATCGTCGTCCTGAAGGAACTTGAAGCAGAGCGGTACCTGCCGATCTGGATTGGCCCGTGCGAGGCTGAGGCGATCTCGGTGGGCGCCAAGGGGATCGATGTCCTGAGACCTCTGACACACGATCTGATCGTCAATCTGCTGGATGCTGTGGACGCAGAGCTGCTCTACATCCAAGTCGGTGATCTGTCCGAAAACACTTTCTATGCGACGTTGACGATATCGATCGGCGATAGTGAACTCGAGGTAGACTCGCGGCCCAGTGACGCTATTGCGATTGCCGTGCGACTCAACGTGCCCATCTACGTTGCAGAGTCGGTGATGGAAGATGCGGGCGTGATCCCGGAGCAGGATATTCGAGGCCAGGGGGAGGGGGAGTCCGAGTCCCTGAGGGCCTTCCGTGATTTCCTCTCGTCATTGGATCTTGACGAACCTCACGATCGAGAATAAGAACGCTGAACCGTTTGAACGTGAAAACGTTCGAACGTTAGCCAAACGACTGACCTAATAACCTGGACTACGATTACAATGGCCGTGCCGGACAAGACAGTACCCAACAATACAGAGGCGGAAGAGGCGGTGCTTGGAGCGCTGCTGATCGACCCTGAGGCTATCTATAGTGTGCTGCCGTTTCTGCAGTCGGGGGATTTCTACCTGCAGAAGCACCGCTGGGTCTACGAAGCGATGATCCGCGTTCACGAGCGTCGGGACCCCGTCGATTTCCTGACGTTGACGACGGAGCTGGCCCAGCTGGACCACCTCGATGCGGTGGGCGGCGATGCCTTCATCTCCCAACTGATTACGGCGGTTCCCTCGGCGATCAACGTAGAGTCCTATGGGCGGCTGGTCGAGCAGACTGCGGTGCGCCGCCGCCTGCTGGATGCCGCCAGCGACATCGCACGCTTTGCCTATGACGAGACGCTGCCGGTCGAACGTGTCGTCGATCACTCGGAGAAAGCGCTCTTCGGCGTCTCGCAGAATCGACTCACGCGCGATCTCCAGCCGATCCAGGAGATCGTCCCGCGTTACTACGATCACATAGAGAACCTCTACGCGCATCGCGGCGAGCTGATGGGCGTGCCCTCGGGGTTCCGGGATCTGGACCGGGTGCTCGGGGGCTTTCAGCGTTCCGATCTCCTGATCCTTGCTGCCCGCCCCGGTGTCGGCAAGACGTCGCTCATGCTCACCTTTGCCCTGCACGCCGCCGAGCAGCGAAAGGTCGTCGCCTTCTTCAGCCTGGAGATGTCTGCCGAGCAGTTGGTGCAGCGTCTGGTCGCCCAAGTGAGCGGCATTGACGCCCAGCGTCTGCGCCTGGGGCAGCTCAAGGAGGAGGAGTGGCCTGCCTTTGCCGAGGCTATCGGTCATCTCTCCGAGCTTCCGATCTACATCGACGATACCCCGGCGATCACGGTCCTGCAACTGCGGACGAAGTGCCGCCGGCTGTCATCGGAGCGCGGACTGGATATGATCTTCCTGGACTACCTGCAGTTGATGGACTCGGACATGCGCTCTGACAATCGCGTGCAGGAGGTCTCGTTCATCTCCCGCTCGCTCAAGGGTCTATCTCGCGAGGTCGACGTACCGCTGATGACGGCCTCGCAGTTGTCCCGTGCCGTCGAGCAACGCCAGGACAAGCACCCGGTGCTCTCCGATCTGCGCGAGTCCGGATCCCTGGAGCAGGATGCGGATATCGTGATGTTCATCTACCGCGAGGAACTGTACAACGAGAACACCGAGAACCCCAACGTCGCGGATGTGATGATCGCAAAGCATCGCAGCGGGCCCACGGGCACGGTGCAGGTCTACTTCAACAAACGGTTGACCCAGTTTGCCGACGTCTACGCACAAGCCGCGCCCGACGACTACGGGGCGACGGCGCCGCCGATTGGAATCTAGCGTGACACCATGGTGAGCCACAACCGTACTTATCGCTTCTCCGGCTTTCACGAGGGTGCGACGGCGACGGTCAGGCTGCCCGAGTCGATCTTCAGCGATCTGCTGCCGAATCTCGACGATATTGACGAAGTGAAGGTGGTCCTGCACGTCCTGTGGCGATTGGCGGGGATGCGCGCCGAAGGGGCACCGTGGATCACCGATCGCGATCTTCTCTCTGACGCCGTGTTGCGTATGGGATTGCCCGGGCAGAACTACGTGACGAGACTGCAGGGCGCTCTAGCCAAATCGGTCGACCACGGGGTTCTGCTTGCCGTCCCGTCGAAGAGCGCGGACGATACCGTGGAGGTCCGGTACTTCGCCAACAGCCCGCAGGGACGCTCGTCGGTGGAGGCTCTGCGTCGCGGTGTCGCCCTGACGCGGGCGACGGTCGAGGAACGCCCCAACATCTTTGCCCTCTACGAGCAGACCATTGGGCCGTTAACGGCTCTGTTGAGCGAGGATCTGATGGATGCGGAGCGGACCTATCCCGCGGAGTGGATCGAGGACGCGTTCCGCGAGGCTGCGCGGTTGAACAAACGCAATTGGAAGTACATTCTTGCCATCCTGGAACACTGGCAGAGCGAAGGACGAGATGGAACCAATCGACAATCTGGCCGGGAAGCTGGCAAGCAAGATCGCGAAGCAGAGACGCGACGCTACATCGACGACGCCTACGACAGACTCGTCCACCATTGAGCGAACCGGGACCGAGATGGCCGACGTAGCGGACGTGGTCGACGGGGTCGGCGATCCGAATTGCCCGATCTGCCATGGAATCGGCTACGTACGCATGGACGTGCCGGTTGGGCATCCCCACTTCGGCAAGCTCTTCCCGTGTACGTGCCGGATGGAAGAGATCCAGACCCACCGCAACGAGACGCTGCGCTCGCTTGGGAACCTCGAGACGCTCACCCGGTTCACCTTTGAGACGTTCCGTCCGGACGGACACGGTCTATCGGCAGAGCGGCAGCGGAACCTCCGTGGTGTCTACGACGCGGCTGTCTCCTATGCCCGGCGCCTCGATGGCTGGCTGTTGTTGATGGGAGGATATGGCTCCGGCAAGACACATCTTGCCGCCGCGATTGCCAATGAGGTGCTCAAGCGCGGCATTGTACCGCTCTTCGTCACCGTCCCGGACCTCCTCGACCATCTGCGCGGTGCTTTCGCGCCCGGTGCGTCGCAGGCCTACTCCGATCGCTTCGACCAGGTGCGCACGACGCGGCTGCTGATTCTTGACGATCTGGGCACTGAGAACGCGACGCCGTGGGCGCTCGAAAAGCTCTTCCAACTGCTCAACTACCGCTATATGATGCGCCTGCCTACCGTGATTACCACCAACCACGAATTGGAGCGTATGGATCCCCGTTTGCGCTCGCGGCTCGCCGATCCCGAACTGGTAGAGATGGCGACGATTCTTGCACCCGACTATAGGTTGGGGGGTGTAGAGCGCGAGACCACCAGCCTCAACACGCTCTCCCTCTACTCGGAGATGAAACTGGACACTTTCGATCTTCGGCGTCACGAACTCGACAAGAACGAGGTCCAGCATCTGGCGGATGTCCTGGACGTGGCACGTAGCTACGCCGCGGACCCTCAAGGATGGCTGGTCCTCACCGGTGCATACGGTGTGGGGAAGACGCATCTGGCAGCTGCCATCGCCAACGAACGTGACCGCCTGGGGCACCCGGCGCTCTTCGTGGTGGTGCCCGACTTGCTCGACTATCTGCGGGCGGCATTCAATCCGCAGAGCAACCTCTCGCTGGACCGGCGGTTTGAGGAGGTCCGGCGCTCACCGATGCTGGTGCTTGACGATCTGGGCACGGAGAGCGCGACACCGTGGGCCAAGGAAAAGCTCTTCCAACTGATCAACTACCGCTACGTTGCCCGGCTGCCCACCGTGGTCACGACCGTGGTGGCGATGAGGGAACTGGATCAGAAGATCGCGATTCGTTTCATGGATGCCTCGCGGAGCACGATCTACGAGATCCAGGTTCCTCCGTATCTTGGAGGGAGCAAGCGGTCATCACCGCGCACGCGGTCGGGCCGTAGATAGCAGGGCTCGAGCCTTGTGGACGTTGAAGAAAGCCGGATTCCCTCTTGTACTGGTAGAACGTTTGTACTATAATAGGAGACACAAGATCGAGCTTCTTTACCAACTTCCGGGGCTTTGTGCAACAGCCCATCGCTCCGGTTTTCTGGACAAGAGCAACCTAGGGGAGGTGGATGATGGCTGCTGGACGGGAGAAAGCACTGGAGCAGGCGGTTGCACAGATCAAGCGTCGTTTTGGCGATGGAGCCTTGATGCGACTGGGCGATGCGACCCATCTGAACGTCGAAACCGTTCCGACGGGCTCTTTGGCACTGGACATTGCTCTGGGTGTCGGCGGCATCCCGCGCGGGCGCATCACCGAGATCTATGGTCCGGAAGGGTCGGGCAAGACGACCGTCTGCCAGCACATCGTCGCAGAGGTACAGCGGGCCGGCGGCGTTGCGGCCTTCATCGATATGGAGCACGCGCTGGATCCGCGCTATGCCGCCGCGTGCGGGGTCGAGGTTGAGAGCCTCTATATCTCCCAGCCCGATACCGGCGAGCAGGCTCTCGAGATCGCCGAAGCCCTGGTGCGCAGCGGCGCCGTCGATGTGATCGTCGTCGACTCGGTGGCCGCACTGGTGCCACGCGCCGAGATCGAGGGTGAGATGGGCGACTCCCATCCGGGTCTGCAGGCCCGGTTGATGAGCCAGGCCCTTCGCAAACTCTCGGGCGCCATCAAGCAGAGCAACACTGTGATGATCTTCACCAACCAGTTACGCATGAAGATCGGCGTGATGTTTGGATCTCCAGAGACCACCAGCGGTGGTCGGGCGCTCAAGTTCTATGCCTCGGTGCGTCTCGACGTTCGTCGGATCAAGTCGATCAAGTATCAGGGCGAGGTCGTGGGCCATACGACGCGCGTCAGGGTGACCAAAAACAAGGTCGCTCCGCCGTTCCGCGTCGCCGAGTTCGACATTATGTTCGGCCAGGGGATCAGCCGTGAGGGCGACCTGCTCGATGTGGGGCTCGACCTTGATGTTGTCGACAAGCGGGGCTCCTATTACTACTTCGAAGAGGAGAACTTCGCCCAGGGCCGGGAGAACGCCAAGACCTATCTTCAGGAGCACGGCGAGTTCGCGGACAAGCTGGAGGGGATTATCCGCGAGCGGTTGGTCACGATGGACGGAATCCCTCTGGAAATCAGCACCTCGGATGATGAGGACGAGGACGAGAGTTACGGGGACGACGAGGCCTAAGCCGCCGCGTTGGTACGTCTGCACGTCTGCACGTTGGCACGTTTGAACGTTCAAACGTGCCAACGTTTTTATAGTATCACCACGTCGACGCCAAAGCGGTCCAGGATGCGCCTGATGGGCGTGAAGATTGTGATGAGTTCGGAGCCGGCAAAGAGCAGGCCCACGGCACGGCCTCGTGTGTCGAGGATGCCCGATCCTGAGTCCCCTGGGCCGCTCATTGGGCTCGCGAACACCTGATCTGCGAAACGCGCCGTGCGTCCCCCGTAGTCGACGTCGACGGTGACGTCGATCTGAGTGACGGTCCCCTTGGTCAAGCCGGTCGTGCGTCCCGTCTTCTGAATGCTCTGACCCAGCGTAGGTTCTGTGCTGCCTGTAGGGATGCCAATGCCCAGGATATCGGGGATCACCCAATCGGGTTGGTCCGGCAGTGCCAGCGCTGCATCCAACAGGTTGAGACCGGGGGTCTTCATCACCGGCTGCAGGCGATGGCTCGAACCGGTCAGCCGGGCCAGCAGGTTGAGTAGATCGGCCAGGGTCTGCGCGACCGGGCACTCCGCTTCCGTATCTCCAAAGTCGAGTGGCTCGAACTCGATCAGCGTCCCGATCTTGTCGTTGGCCGTTCCCCCATCGGCCGGCCCGGGCTGATAGATCGGATCGCCGATCTTGCCCGCATTGCTGTCCGCAAGGACGTGGTTGTTGCTGAGGATATAGGCTGTGCCGGCGCGTTGGACCAACAGGCCAAAGGTCCCGGCGGTGATGTCGCGATGCCCGATGGAGATACCGGGCTGGGCCGGGCGCCTGCGCGCGCGGGGGTCTTCGGCCATCAATGCTCGAATGTGCCCCGTCTCTACCACGTCGGTCGTCAGACCGGCATAGGCCTTGGGAACCAGATCTTTGACCCGGAGTTCGGACGGTGGCATCTTCCGTGTCACCGATACGACAAGGCTGAGCTCATCGGTCTGTCGTCCCTCCGAGATCTTGTACCCAAGCCCGCAGGCTACGACGTTTCTCAGGCCGAACAGATCCCCTGCTGCCTGGCGGGCGATCTCTCTCTTGCTCTGCAGAACCCCGTCACTCATATCCATCGGCTCATCTTCCTCAGCTCCTCACCGTCAGCCGGATCAATCCGCTGCCCGGGGCCGGCCGATTTCCTCGACCCACACTCTGACGTCCTCAAGGACGTGTGGGATGAGGTCTTCCGGATCCAATTCGCTGGCCGCGGCCTTGCGCGTGACGCTGACGATAATGCCCGGCTCTGCAGCCGGCCGTCCGTCGCGCATCGGGATGCCGATACCCACGGCGACAACGTTCGCCTTGGCCAGCAATGTGGATTCGTACTTTGCTTTGATCTCGTGCAGATGTGCGAGGGTGTGTCCACACTTCTTCTCTTCCATCAGCGCTCCTTCCACGCCATGAGCGCAGCGGCGCCGCTGAGGGTGCCCGTCCCCAGGACGCAGGCCCAGAAGCCCCAACCTGGCGTGACCCGTGCTGCGTGCAATGTGCTCAGCGCGGGGAGCAGACGGATGAGGGTGGCGACCGCCGGCAGGATCGCCATCTCTCCGATGCCCACCATCCACCACGCACGATATCGTCCCAATTCGGGCATGAGCCGGATAGCGGCGAGGCAAACCAGCATCGTGCCTATCCCCCACCAGAAAGGCACGCGCCATCCGGGTGTGCGCCAAGCGGTAAGGATCTCAGGATAGGGAGGGAGCGTCATTGCTGCCAGGACGGCGCCGATCAGCGCCGCTGTTATCCGCACCCCGAGACGCCGGCACGCTGCCAGCGCCGGCAAGAGCGCGGCAAGACCCAATAGGGGGAGTTGCAGCGTCTGCAGGTTCACGGTCAGGGCACCGCTCTCGATCTCCGGCAGAAGCGCAGCAGACCCGTAGAGGTCGTACGCGTTCCAGCCAGCGCCGCGCTGACGGGCTTCCTCGCGATCCACGGTCCGAAATAGCCGACCAGCGCCACCAGCCAGAGGACGAGCAGGCCAAGGTGGAGACGTTGACACGTTGGAACGTTCAAACGTGCTAACGTGGAAACGTCGTTCATCCCTCACGGCTTCGCCAGCACGAAGTTGTCGAATGCCACGACGACGATGTCGCCCCGCTGCACGGCATCCGCAAAAAGGGCTACATTCCCCGGGTCGCGCAGCGCGCCGTCACTGTACGTGGCAAGACGCTGATCGTTGACCCACAGAGTCAGCGTGGAACCCTGGCAGCGTGCGCGCAGCGCGTTCTCGGCTTTTCCCTCGTGGATGACGTCGCTGTACTCCGGTCCTACCAATGCGGTTTCCTCACCGTTGACAACGCGTAGAAGCAGATAGTAGCCATCGGCACTGATTGCCAGGAGGTAGTAGTTGTCCTCATCTTGCTGGCGACAGAAGACGCCCATCCAGTTGTTGACGGAGCCCTGTACGTGCCGGACGTCGACGTCGATCAGGACATCCGCATCGTCATAGCCGATGAGCGGTGAGTATACGGAGGTTCCCCCGCCGCGATCCTCCAGGAATAGCTCCCCGGCAAGCGCGTAGACGGCGCTATCCTGAGTGTCGAAGCGTGCCCAGCCGGGATTGGGGGGCGAGAAATCGTCGGCGACGATGTAGGAGGTCGGAAGGGGCATCGGCAAGCTTGACGGTGCCGTTCGCGCACAGCCTGCCATGGTTGCCAGCAGGAGCAGTAGGAGCAAGACGACGTTCGGTTTCATCCTGTGGTTTTTCCGGAAGGCACCGGCCCTGCCCTGTCCTGCATAGTCGGCAGTTTGATCGAGATCGTTGTGCCCTGTCCCTCGCCCGGGCTTTCTGCCCATACCTCCCCGTGATGGATCTCGACCACCTCCTTGACCAGCGAAAGCCCAATGCCCATCCCACCATAGCGGCGGGTGGACTGGCCGTTGACCTGGTAGAAGCGGTCGAAAACGCGATCCAGCTCGGTCGTCGGGATGCCGATGCCGTTATCTTTCACCTGCAGCCAGACCCAGCCATCGTCCGCGAAGGCCACGAATCGGACCTCGCTTCCTTCCGGGCTGAACTTCACGGCGTTCTCCAGGACGTGATTCAATGCACGCAGCATACCCTCCGCATCGACGTCAATTGCGGGCAACGTCTGCGGGATCTCCGAGACGATGGCAATGCTGCGGCGCAGTGCATGCTGCCGGATGGCCTTGACCGCTGCGTCACAGATGGGTGGGAGAGGCTGTGGAACGAGGCTCAGCCGCCCCACGTCAGCGTCCCCAAGTGTGGTGATCGAGTCGACCAACCGTACCAGATTGTTGGTATGCGTGTGGATGGCCTGATCGCCTGGTTGAGGATGGGTTCCCGGATTCCCCAAAGCGAGCCCTCTGCAATGAGGTCGACGTATCCCTTCACGATGGCCAATGGGGTCCGCAGTTCGTGGGAGACGTTCTGGATGAACTGACCCTTGAGCGTGTCGAAGCGCTGCAACTGCGAGAGCGCGTCCTCTGCCTGGCGCAGTCGCCGCCGAAGGTGCTGTGTGCGATCGGTCTGCACCAGTCGATCGAGCAACCTCGGGAAATAAGGTGCCTCCACATTCTCCGCCGCCAGACATATGACGCCGGGGTGCTGCATCAGAGCTTCGGCATCGTCACAATCGTCCGCCGGAACAAGGAGCACCGTGGTCCCCGTCCATCCCGCCGAAGCTAACTCCGATGTCCAATGGGCCGCGTCCGGATGGCTCACCATCAGCACGGCATCCGGGCGGCTCTTCAGCGATGCGCTTGCCCGCCCCATTGATATGGGACACCGTATCGATCGACAACTCCGGATGCCGGCCGAGCGCGGAAAGCACCTTAGCCGTCGTGTCGTCTGGCGGGTTCACATAGAGTAGCTTCATAGCCTTGCGTCGTGACTTAGAACTTGATCCTGAGAGCTATTCTAGCACGGAATCGGGACGACGATACAGCGGGCCGCAGGAGCACTACCTGGCGATAATGGCCGCGCCATCTGGCGGAATACCGTGCGGCGTCTTGTCAAAATCGCGCAGTTGTGGTAAGATTCTGCCCGTCAGCAGATGGCCCGCTAGCTCAATTGGTAGAGCAGGGGTCTCTTAAACCCTTGGTTACAGGTTCGAGTCCTGTGCGGGTCATCCAGGGTTTTCCTTGGAGATGAAAAGCGCCGATTCCACGGCGCTTTTCCCGTTTCTGGGCCCCGGCGCTTGCTGGCGCCCTGCTGTAGCTGCGCCAAAAGCCACGGTGACGTAGCCCGCGATTGAGATCAACAGCAGGCCCTCCGCGACGAGGTATTTCCGAGAGGCCCATACCCACCCCCACGGATAGAGCAGCCATTCCGGGATCTGAAATATCGCGGTGACGCCATAGGCAGATGATGCGATCCGGGACAGCGGCGAGGAGCAACGCAGCAAGCCAGACGACGATGAGAGACGGCCACTGACGGGCGAGCCGGTGCCTGCATGTTCACCCGATGCCCCTCGGCCGCGAGGATGACGAACAAGGGCAGCAGCCAGACGAGGTTCATGACCCACGTTGCCGGTGCCGTTATAAGGATCACGGTCAGCGCCAAGATCCAATAGAGAAGCTCGGCGGTGACACGGCTCGACACGCTGGCGATGAGTATCGCCTCCCCGGCGGTAGATGTCACGGTTGAGCCACTGCCATAGAGCCAAAGCCCCAAAACACAGCAGGAAGAGCCCCATCGAGAGCCGCGATATGCTCCAGGGCAGACCGAGTCGCTGGACTGTCGGCATGACCTCCCTGACCAGGGTGCCATTGGCGAAGAATGAGAAGTACTCACGCATATAGATGCGGTCGGAAGTGGGGTCAGAGCTTGCGAGCCGTGTCATCCCCTCGGGCACGCCGGCCAGCAACCGCTCCAGCGGCTCCGGGCTCAGCAGCATAGCCTCGGTCCCACCTTCACCGTAGACCGAGATCCGCGGCAGTTGGTGCGTGACGTAGTCCACGGAGAGCGCCGGGGCCACGAGCAGCGATGTGATGACGATCAGCCCCATCCCCACTGCGTACGCCGCGCTCACCGAGAAACGCCTGCGCAGGAGGAGAAAGGGCAGGATCAAGCCGACGTGGAGCTTCAGCAGCGTGGCGACGGCGAGAAGCAGCCCTGCGCCCACGTCCCCAACATGCCGGCCTTCCGGCCCCACCGGCCTCGCTTGATCATCAGGGCGATACTTAGCATCAGGAGCACCAGGGTCAGGCAGTCGATCTGGCCGCGCTCGAGATGGGTGAGCAGCGGATGAAAGAGTGCAGTGGCTGTGACGATGAGCATCCACGCGGGACGTGTGATGCGTTCGGAAGCCGATCGACCCATGCGGTGATGGCGAGGCTCGCGCCCGTACAGAGCAGTTCCAGATAGCGCCCACAGCGACTTGGCCCATAGATAGGGCAGCCGGGCGAGCGGAACGAAGAGATAGGCAGCGAGGGGCGGGTAGAGAAACCGGCTATGGGTGTAGCGTGCGACGCCGTCCCAGAGCGGCGGGTCCGCCGCCACCTGGTTGACATACGGGTCCAGCCCCCGGTCGACGGCTTCTCCGGCCGTGTAGTACGCCGCGAAGTCCATCTGCAGGCTCAGACGGGCAAACTGCACGGTGAAGGACACGAGGCGGACGAGCGCGATGAGCATCACAAGAAGCGTGATGAGCCTCCGCCGGTGAACGGCCTGCGGCTATGCTGGGATGCCTTGGCGATGTGATCATTGTGTATCTAGCGGGCCTGCAGCAGCGCCTGCCACGTTTCCAGGGCGTAATCCACATTCATGGCCGTTGTGTCGGCGGGCCAAAGGCCTCCCCAGGCCGACGTGACCCCGGCCGCAGCACGTTCGTAGGCCAGCAGCTTCGCTGCCGGTGCAGGCTCGGCGATGAACTGTTTGTATGCCTCCAGAAACTGTGGGTCATGCTGCGATAGGTATGCAACGGCGGCCTTATCTCCCTCCCAGGGGAGCTTGCGAAGCGTGAAATAGCCGTGCCAGAGGTCCGGGTGGCCGTAGACCGCCATGCGAATGATTGCGGTGGTCTGGTAAAGTGCGTCATCGGCCAGCAGCATACGACGGGTCTGGACCAGGTTGTAGTTGATCGCAAACCACACGCCGTGCACAACCTGGTCGTCGACCGGTTCTATCCACGACTTCGATCCGAGGTGGCATCGAGCCCGATCCACCAGACCGGTGCGATCGAAGACGACGTGGCCACGTTGTATCCAACGGATGATCGGCGCTAGCCCGTCTCCCGGGCCAATGGGTGTAGTCAGCGTGGAGAGGCGCTCGACCTCTGATGCGGCGACAAACACCAGATCGGTGGCCCGGTGGTCAACCTGGGTCATCCCGACGTACCAGGGCGGCTGGGCCTCAGCACCCTGTTCGCCACGCTGTACGATCACGAGGTCGTAGTCGCTGGCATCTGTGATCGTACCCCCGGCCAACGAACCGATCTGTAGAATTCCTGCGACACGCTCATGTGTGCTCAGATGAGCGATGAGCTCGTCGAGCGACATAAGACCGGTTGTGGTGGCACTATACTTCATGGACATATCTCCGCGTGGAATGAGTGCCCGCTTCCGCACCCTCGATCGTGCCGAGTATGGGCCGGAAGTCGCAACTGCGCAAGTGCGCGCGGTTGCCAAGCCAATGATCCATGGTAATGTGTCTGTGGTCGTACCCTGTCCGCCGACACCAATCACGATCTCACGCTGGGGCACACTGTCCAAAAAGGAGCGTCGCATTGATGGAACTGTCCTACCTCCGTTATGAGCTTGAAGATGGCTACATTCACAACTGGCTTGTTGCCGGCCCACAGCGGACGCCGCTACCCAACCTGGGGGCCGACGCCGGCACTCGCGAGGAAGGTCACGCCGTAGCTACGTCTGTGGTGACGGACTCGGGCATAACCGAGATGCCGGTCGAGTACACTCCGTTCGTCGGTCACAAGGTCACGATCGGTGACTATGAGGGGTCCTGGTCCTACCTGAGTACCCAGGAGGATCACTTTGTTGATCTGAGCGAGGTGACGCCCACGCGTCAGTTGTTGCGGGCATGGGCCTACACCCGGGTGGATGTGCCTGTGGCGCAGGACGTGACCCTGTTCCTCACGGCATACGGTCCCGCTGACGTCTGGGTCAATGACCACCATGTGTTCCATGACGCATCGTCCGGTGCCGGCGCCGAGACAGTCTCCTTCACGGTACCATTTGCTGAGGGCCACAATCCGATCCTGATTCGCTTTGAGCGAGTTGCCCTGGGCGCCGGTCCCTTTGCGGTGGCGCTGCGCGTCATGTCTGCCCGTCCGGGAGACACCTTCGCACCTCTCAGAGGAGGAGCCGTCGCTATTCCCACAACTGTCCTGCCGCTGAAGAGGCGGAGGGAATTGGAGCGTACCTTCGCCGCTGCTCGTCTGCGCAAGAACGTGTTTGAACGACTTGAACAGATTTGCCTGGACTTCGATCCGGTGATGGGACGATGGGCCAGGGGCTTCGCGGTCCGGCTACAGATTCCGAATGGGCAGACCTATTCTGAAACGGAGGTAGGGGCCCGGCCTACGCAGGAAACTGAAGCGACATTGGGGCCGGCGTACACTTTCCCGGAGCGTTTCTACCACGCGGTCCTGAGACCGACAGAAGAGGAATATATCAACGAGCAGATGTGGGCCACGCGAGAGCTGCCGGTCTGGGCGTTGGACAACAACCGCTTTTCGGATCAGATCTATGGTGAGTTGACTGATCGTCGCTTCGAAGCGCTCAAGCAAGCAGCCCGCTATCCGGACGATGTCTTCGCCGAGATGGCCAAGATGGCGGTGAGTTGGTGGTCGGTGGTCGAGCCGCCTGTTATTGTGCGCGCTATTGACCGGGTAAGTGCCCGCGAGTATGGCACTATCCGTGAGTTATTGGGGTTGATCGGGATCCTGACGCGCTTCGGATCGGACTCCGCGTTTCCGGCGACGCTGACCACTCCTCTGGAAGAGGCAGTCCTTGGTTACCGCTACGAGGATGAACCCGCGGAAGAAGACGAGGCAGATGCCCTGCTACTGTCCACCTGCGAAATCCTAGCCGGGGAGCGCTTCCCCGAGCGTGTCTTCGTAGAATCCGGACAGACCGGCACGTGGCACCGAGAGCACGGCGAACAGCGGGCGATGGCTTGGCTCAGGCAGCGAGCGGCCGGGGGGTTCGCGGCCTGGGACTCGGACATTGTCTTTGCTGAGGTCATAGCCGCCCTGGTGCATCTGGTCGAGTTTGCTGAGAAGGACGAAGTGTGGGAGATGGCGACCGCTATGCTGGACAAGACCCTGTTCAGCCTGGCCCTGAATTCCTTCAAGGGCGTCTTTGGCTCCACTCGCGGCGTGACCGAGGCGGGACAGCTCTTTCACGGCATGCTGGAAGCAACTTCGGGTATCGGCCGGCTGATGTGGGGGATGGGAGCGTTCAACAGTGAGACGATTGGCTACGTCAGCCTTGCCTGTGCGGACGAATACGGGTTCCCACAACTCATCCAGGAGATTGCGGGGGACCAGCCGGAGGCGATGTGGAGCCGTGAGCAGCACGCGCCAGGTCTGGTCGGGGGTGAAGAGGGCTTCCAGGCCGATGTAGTCAATAAGGTGATGTACCGCACGCCGGACTACGCGCTTAGCTCGGTGCAGGACTACCGGCCTGGACAGCCGGGAAGTCGTGAGAACGTCTGGCAGGCCACGTTGGCGCCGGGGTCGACTGTCTTCGTCAACCATCCTGCCTGTTCGGATTTCCACGAAGCCCGCCGGCCCAACTATTGGCGGGGCAACGCTTCCCTACCGAGGGTTGCACAATGGCAGGATGTCCTGGTGGCGATCTATGCACTACCTGAGGACGACTGGATGGGATTCACCCACGCTTACTTCCCTGTCTATGCCTTTGACGCCTATGCGCTGCACGGTGGCTGGGCGTTCGCGCAGAAAGGGTCAGGCTACATCGCGCTGACGGCGGCGCGGGGCATCGCATTGCTGGAGACAGGGCTGCAGGCACAGCGTGAGTTGCGTTCCTACGGACGAGAGAACGTCTGGCTCTGCCAGATGGGCCGAGAGGCCCAAGACGGCACGTTCTCCGAATTCCAGGAAGCCGTTCTGAGCCGCCCGCCGGCGTTCCAGGCGTTGTCGGTACAGTATACCGGCCTTCGCGACGAGACGTTCTCCTTTGGATGGGAGGGGCCACTGCTGAGGAATGGTGAGGTGGAGCCCATTACCGGCTTCCGACACTTCGAAAGCCCCTATGGCGTTGCCGATCTGCCTGCGGACGAGTTGATCATCATGGTGGGCGAGAGGGCATTGCGCCTGCACCTGGACTGACCGCATTCTGACATTTGGTATGTTGACATACTAAAACTACCTGTGTATACTATGGGCATTGTCGCCAAACGGCAATCTGCGCACCGGGTCCTTAGGGGCTTGGCCTGTTTGCTCGGTTGAATCTTCCCTCTGTGCAAAGGAATGCACCCAAGTTATATGGTTCCTTCTAAGAGCAGAATACGGACTATCCTATCGGTTGTACTAGCTTACGCATTGTGGTTAGCCTCTGCAGCGGTTGCCCTTTGGCTGATGTTACAGATGCGCCTCCTTTTCTTGGTCAATCTGCCCATGCGAATGCACAACGTGAATCCTTGGGCGCTCAGCAGTATCGATAAGTTCGGTACGGTCGGGCTTGGGGTTTTGTGGCTGATCTTCATTGTCGTGTCTGAGGAGTATTTCCGGCGCTCGATCGACGGCAGATTCTCCAGCCGCGCCATCATAACGCTCTTCGTTGTTGAAGGGTTGTTGATGGGTGGGGTCTATCTGTGGCGCCTCTTTCTGTGAAGGTAGCAGGACGTATCACCGGTTTCTGATCTGTGCAGCATAGTTTCTTTTTACCGTCCCAGGATATGGTAACGATATCATAGAGAGGAGGTGATGGATCAGCGAGATATAGCAACGGCTGCCTTAATTGGAGGTATGGCAACATCGGCTAGTTGCATCAGAAGATGTATCCCCCGGGGAGGAGACGAAGAATGAGTAAGCGAGGCAAGATCACGCGACGTGAGTTCCTGTATGTTTCGACGTTAGCGGCTGCCGGTGCGATATCGGCGGCTTGCGGGGCACCGACCGCGGAGCCCGCCCCTACGCAAGAACCGACAATGCAGCCGGAAGCCACGATGGCTCCCGCTACTTCGGGTTCGAGGTACAAGGAAGCGCCGGAGCTGGCGGCGTTGGTGGCGGCGGGCACGCTGCCGCCGGTGGATGAGCGGCTGCCTTTGGAGCCGTTTGTTGTTGGGCCCGGTAGCCGGATTGTTGAGGAGGACCTGGACTGGGAAGTGGGTCGCTACAGCGGGCCGGACGAGGTCCTGCGGACCGTGACCAACCAAGCAGAGTGGTCCTACCCCTGCCAGCACAGCACCTACGAATGGCTGCTGAACACGCCGGTGCACCACATTGGCCCGATAACCGGAGGTATCTGCAGTTCCTGGAGTGTCAATGAGTCCTGCACCGAGTATGAGCTGACGCTGCGCAAGGGGCTCAAGTGGTCTGATGGAGTGCCCGTCACGACCGCGGACACCGACTTCGCCTGGAACGACTTCGTACTCAATCCGGAGTTGGTGTCGACGGTCAGCCGCTACTATCGCGATGGCGCCACGACCTCGGGTGACGTGTTGACGCTCGACATCGTCGACGACTTCACGTTCAAACTGACCCTCAAGGAGTCCAACGGTCGCTTGCTGAAGCAACTGGGAATGGGCACCCTGTGGGGGAACTACGGCTACTTCCTCAAGCCCCGGCACTACATGGAGCAGTTCCACAAGGACTTTGCCGACCCCGATAAACTCCACACCATACTGATGGAGGCGGGGCTCACGGATGCGGAATGGTACCGGAACTTCCTCAACATAGACGTCGGCGGCGGTGGCACCTGTGCGGCACGCATGATCGGCAATCCGGTCCTGAATCCCTATCTGGTCATGGACCACCCGGATACCCTGCTCATCCTGGAGCGCAATCCCTATTACTACCGCGTCGACACCGAGGGACAGCAGCTCCCCTACGTCGGTCGGACCGAGAGTGTCGTGGTCTCCACCCTGGAGAACATTCCTACCGCGATCGTAGGTGGCGGCATCAACTGGTGTCGCGAGATCCTCAACCACACCGACATCGCGCTCTACAAGGAGCACGAAGCTGAGAACAACTACAAGGTCGACCTGAACCTGGTCTACCACAACGCGCCGGTCGCGCTCTTCGTGAACTTCAACAACGCCGATCCGGTATGGGCGGAAGTAGTTGCGAAGCGGGAGTTCCGCCTTGGTCTCGCCTCAGCGATCAACTTCGACGAGATCATCCAGGTGCTGTTCCTGGGCATGGGGGAGAAGAACCCCTGGCTGCCCGGCAGCGTATGACCCGGAGCAGGCCGGTACGTACTTCGATGAGGCCGGCCTCGACCAGAAGGATGCTGACGGCTGGCGCCTTGGGCCTGATGGCAACCGCTTTGAGTTTAGGTTCGACGTGCGGCTGGATGCGCTCTATGCCAAGCCCGCAGAGGTCATCAAGAGCCAACTCGAGGAAGTCGGCATCTACACCCCCATGAAGTCGATGGAGCAGACGCTGTGGAGCGCGACGCGGGACGCCAACGAGCTGAAGGGGAGCATCGACTGGCTGGATGACTGCAACTGGCCGTTCCTCACCCAGGACTACATGCCTGACAGTCGTATCCTGTGGGCGCAGCAGTGGCACCTCTGGCAGACCTCCGGCGGCGCGCGAAGGCGAGGAACCGCCCGACTGGATGAAGGAACTGTATGCGATCGATGTCGAGCTATCCGCCGTGAACCCCAACACGGATCAGGGCCTGGCGGCTCAGGACAAGCTTTTCACCTGGTACAATACGAACGTCCCGATGTTGCCTCTGTCGCGCGAATGTCGCCGATCCGCTGATCATCCCACCCAATCTCGGCAACATGGCGCATTCTGGTCGTTCGTCGGCCGTGTGGTTCTCTCAGGAGCAGGTCTTCTTCAAGGCGTAGTTGAGTCTGGAGAAGGCAACCGACTGATCGTGTATGGTAGAGGCTCCCAGGTGTCGCTCTTGCGGGCGACACCTGGGAGCCAGGTCCGAAGGTCTCGCGCTGGAACGACAGGCGAGTGGCACAAGGTAGCTGGAAGGAATCCGGCGACAGTCGGTGCTCGGAAATAGGGCGCTATCCGCTCTTTTTGGGGAAGGAGAAGGTGCTGAATGCTTGCTTATATCGCTCGCCGTTTTGTGATCATGATCCCGATGTTGGCGCTGTTGTCGATCATCTCTTTTGTGATCATCCAGCTTCCGCCGGGCGATTACCTGACGACCTATATCAACGGGAGGCGAGCCGCGGGTGAGGTGTTCAACCAGGCGGAGATTGACGCGCTCAAGGCGCAGTACGGTCTCGACCAGTCCATCTATGTTCAGTATACGAAGTGGATCGGCAACATCCTATTGCACGGCAATTTCGGAATGTCGTTCTTCTGGAGTCGCCCGGTCAACCAGTTGTTGGTGGAGCGTCTGCCCATCACAATGTTCGTGTCACTGTCGAGCCTCCTGGTGGTCTATGTGCTGGCGATCCCTATCGCCATTTTCTCCGCCATCTACAAGTACTCCTGGTTCGACTACCTGGCGACCACCTTCGGCTTCATCGGTTTGGCAATTCCGAGTTTCCTGTTGGCCTTGGGCATCTCTTGGATATTCTTCCTCGCCAGCGGGAACATGGTCACGAGCCTCTACTCGATGGACTTTAGAGACGCTCCGTTTTCGTTCGCAAAGTTCCTGGATTTGCTGTCGAACGCGTGGCTGCCCATCGTGATCATTGGCCTGTCGGGTACGGCGGGGCTGATCCGTACGTTAAGAGCGACGCTGTTGGATGAGCTATCAAAGCCCTATGTGGTCACGGCGCGTTCGAAAGGGTTGACCGAAACGCGGCTGTTACTGAAATACCCCGTCCGGATCGCGATGAACCCTGTCTTCAGCACGATCGGGTGGTTGTTGCCCGGCCTGATCAACGGTGGCGTCATCGTCGGGATCGTGCTCAATCTCCAGATGATCGGCCCGGTGCTGATGCAGGCCACACTCAACCAGGATATGTACCTGGCGGGGAGCATTGTGTTGATCCTGGGGGTCCTGACCGTGTTCGGGACGCTGATCTCGGATATCCTGCTGGCCTGGCTCGATCCGCGGATTCGCTATGGAGCAGAGGGGTAAAGTAATCATGTCAGACGTAATAGCAGAGGTCCAGGGCGCGGGTGTTCGCGGAATGCATATGGCAGAAGCCGGCGAGACGTTCTACACGGCCTCGGGGTGGCAGCTTATGTGGTGGAAGTTCAGGAAGCATCGTGTTGCGGTGATCGCAATCGTGGTCTTGCTCGTGATGTATTTCTTTGCGATCACTGCCGATCTGTTTGCGCCCTATGACACGGGCCAGCGTTTCGGCACGTGGGAGATTGCCCCACCGGCTCGGATCCACTTGCGCGATGCCTCAGGTAAATGGGTGGGCCCCTTCGTCTACAAGTTGGACCGCACGGTCAACCCGGAGACCTTTCGTGTGGGTTTCATCGAAGATACGTCAGCGATGTACCCGATACGCTTCTTTATCCCGGCAGAACCTCGTAAGCTGTTGGGTCTCATCACACTGAACTGGCGTCTCTTCGGGATAGAGGCGGATCAGCCGGTCTTCCTCTTTGGCTCGGATATGTTGGGGCGTGACGTGTTCTCTCGAACCCTCTATGGGTCGCGCATCTCGATGTTCATCGGGTTTGGCGGTGTCATTTTCACTTTCGCCCTCGGGGTGAGCCTGGGCGGAATTGCCGGCTACCTCGGCGGCGTTGTTGATGAGGTCATCATGCGCGTCGTCGACTTCATGGTCGCGACGCCATCCATTCCTCTGTGGATGGGGTTGGCGGCGGCCATCCCGCGTGACTGGCCGGTCGTCAGGACCTACTTCGCCATCACGATTATCCTATCGGTGTTGGGGTGGGGTGGCCTGGCGCGGGCCGTTCGTGGCAAACTGCTCTCGTTGCGTGAGGAAGACTACATCATGGCCGCACAGGTCTATGGTGCGCCCATGACCCGGCTGATTGGCCGGTATATGCTCCCGAACTTTATGAGCTATCTGTTGGTCAACATCACGCTGGCGGTCCCCTACACCATCCTGGGCGAGACATCGCTCAGCTTCCTGGGGTTGGGGATCCAGGCGCCCGCGGTGAGCTGGGGGACGTTGCTGAGGGATGCGCAGCAGCTCACTGTGGTGGCGCAACGCCCCTGGCAGCTGATCCCTGGGATTTTCGTGGTGCTCACAGTGCTCATGTTCAACTTCATCGGCGATGGGCTGCGCGATGCTGCAGACCCGTATTCGAGGCTGTAGCCTTGTGGTAGCTCGCGTTCTCCCTATCTCTCATCCAAGAGGAGTCGGTCATGGAAAAAGAAGCCTATCTACAGCAGATCGCTGAGACCCGAGCCGAGCGCATCCGCTGGTGGCAAGCGGCGCGCTTCGGGATGTTCATCCACTGGGGGCTCTATGCCCAGTTGGGGCGTCATGAATGGGTGATGAACCGCGAGCGGATTCCTCTCGCCGAATACGAGAAGCTGGCTGCGACGTGGAATCCGAAGGAGCGCCCTGCACGCGAGTGGGCTGCGCTGGCCAAGCAGGCCGGCATGAAATACATGGTGATGACCACCAAGCACCACGAGGGTTTCTGCCTCTGGGACACCCAGCAGACGGACTACAACGCCGCCAAGTGCGGCCCCGGACGGGATCTGGTACGTGAGTTCGTGGAGGCCTGCCGCGAGTTCGACCTGAAGATCGGCTTCTACTACTCGTTGATGGATTGGCACCATCCTGACGGTGCGGCGTGCGCGAAGGATGAAGGCGCCCGCCGGCGCTTCCTTGATTTCACCCAGGGGTGCGTGCGCGAGCTGATGAGCAACTATGGCAAGATCGATATCCTCTGGTACGATGTCTCCTGGCCGCTGAGCAGCCCTGAGGCCTGGGAGAGCGTCAAGATGAACGCGATGGCGCGGGAGCTGCAGCCGCACATCCTGATCAACAACCGCTCTCAGCTACCTGAGGACTTCGGCACGCCGGAGGAGCATGTCACAGCGGAGGAAGAGGGCCGCGCATGGGAGGCCTGCATGACCTTCAACGGCTCCTGGGGATATATGCCGATCGCCCCCGATTGGCGCCCGGTGCGTGAGGTCATCGATATGTTGCGCACGGCGACCGCGGGCCAGGGCAACCTGCTGCTGAACATCGGCCCCGCGCCGGATGGTTCGGTTCCGCCCGAAGCTACGGAACGCCTCACCGCGGTGGGCCAGTGGGTCAGCAAGAACGGCGAGGCGCTCTATGGCCAGGTCGACCGCGCCGGACGCGGCCGGGTAGAGTTTATGAATACCGGTAAGTGGACGCTCAAGGGTAACACTGCCTACTACTGGTGCGAGCGGTGGCCGGGATCTGAGCTGGTCATCGGCGGGCTGCGCACCAAGTTGGTCAAGGCCAGTTTCTTGGCCGACGGGACCCCGATCACGTTTGAGCAGACCGAAGAGCGGTTGATTCTCAAGAACCTGCCCCACTTCGATCCGGATCGCATAGCGGGCGTCACAGTGATCAAGTTGGAATTCGACAGTCCCCCCGTGCAGAAGCTCGGTGCGGGGTGTGTGCTCCTTGACTAGGAGGAATGATGGTTGCCGATAATCTGGAGGTCACGGGTGGCCCAAAGGCCAACGGCAGGGTGTTGCTGGAGGTCGAGGGACTGAAGACGTACTTTCCCCTGGAAGAGGGGACGGTACGGGCCGTGGATGGAGCAGACTTCACGATCGAGCGGGGAAAGACTCTGGCGGTCGTGGGGGAGAGTGGCTGTGGTAAGAGCGTCACCGCGCAGTCCATTCTCAGGATTGTCCCGCCGCCCGGGCGGATCCTGGAGGGAGGGCTGCGCTACTATCGCTATACCGACGATAAGGAGTCCTTCGCGATGGCGGATGTCATCGATCTCACAAAGCTCGATCCCAAGGGACCGGAAATCCGTGAGATCCGGGGCAATGAGATCGCCATGGTCTTTCAGGAACCGATGACCTCCCTCTCTCCTGTACACACGATGGGCAACCAGATCATGGAGAACATTATGCTGCACCAGCACGTGTCGAAGGCGGAGGCCCGCGAGCGAGCTATCCATATGCTGGAGCGCGTGGGCATGCCCCGACCCTCGGTCACGGTTGACAGCTATCCCTTCGAGCTCAGCGGTGGCATGCGGCAGCGCGGGATGATTGCCATGGCGCTATCGTGCAATCCGAACCTGTTGATTGCCGATGAGCCGACGACCGCCCTTGACGTGACGACTGAGGCCCAGATTCTTGATCTGATGCGCCAGTTGCAGGAAGACCTGGGCATGGCCATTATGTACATTACGCACGATCTCGGCGTCGTCGCCGAGATGGCCGATGCGGCCGTCGTGATGTACCTGGGGAAAGTGGTGGAGGAGGCGGATGTCGATTCGCTCTTCTACAATGCGCTGCATCCCTATACCCAGGCGCTGCTGCGGTCCATCCCACGGATCACCGAGGATCGGACGGAGTGGCTCGAGGCGATCAAGGGTATGGTGCCGGATCCCTACCACCTGCCCTCAGGATGTCCGTTCCACCCACGCTGTCGACAAGCCCGCCCCGAATGCGCGGATATGGATCCGCCGTGGATCGAGGTCGAGGCTGGGCATTGGGTACGATGCGTTCTGTACGGCGAGGGCGCGAGCCGCTCAGCAGCCGGGCGCTCGGACCGGGACCGCCAGGCGTAAGGGGGAGAGAGGCGTATGGCAGAGAGAAAAGACGAGCGGCTCTTGGAGGTATCCAACCTGCAGAAGTACTTTCCCATCAAGAAGGGGTTCTTCAGGAAGACCGTGGGCAACGTTAAGGCGGTGGACGACATCAGCTTGTATGTGAACGAGGGCGAGACCTTGGGGCTGGTGGGCGAGAGCGGTTGTGGCAAGACGACGACCGGTCGCTGCATCCTACGGGCAATTGAGCCGACGGCCGGGGAGATCATGTTCCGCGATCAGCGCGACGGATGGGTTGATCTCCGGGCGCTGGAGCGGTCGGAGCTGAACCGGGTCAGACAGCAGATGCAGATCATCTTCCAGGATCCCTATTCCTCGCTGAACCCGCGGATGACGCTCTTGGAACTTGTGGGCGAGCCCCTGGTGATCGACCATGGCCTGCGGGGACGGGCGCTGGAGGATCGTGTGGCGGAGTTGCTTCGGTCGGTAGGGCTGCGCCCCGAGTATCTGCGTCGCTACCCGCATGCGTTTAGCGGTGGTCAGCGACAACGGATCGGCGTTGCCCGCGCGCTGGCATTGAGTCCGCGTTTCATCGTCTGCGATGAGCCGGTCTCGGCGTTGGACGTGTCGGTCCAGGCTCAGACGCTGAACCTGCTCCGTGAGTTGCAGGGCAGCTTTGGCCTGACGTACCTCTTCGTTGCCCACGATCTGAGTGTGGTCCGGCATATCGCTGACCGTGTCGCCGTGATGTATGTGGGAAAGCTGGTCGAGATGGGGGCTACCGACGAGATCTATCCGGCTCCCCTGCATCCTTACACGGAGGCGCTGATGTCGGCGGTACCGCGGCCTGATCCGCGAGCGACGAAGCAGCGCATCGTGTTGGAGGGTGAGGTAGCCGACCCGTCCAATCCCCCAAGCGGCTGCTATTTCCATCCCCGGTGTCGCTATGCCAAGGAGATCTGCCAGGTCGAGACGCCGGTGTTGCGCGAGTTGAGCCCTGCGCACTTCGTGAGTTGCCATCGCGCTGAGGAGCTTATCCCTATCCGGCGTGGCATAGGTCGGCTACGACCTCTGCGAGACACTGCGACAACCCCTTAACCTGAACCAGGAGGCAACGGATGGCAGAATCAGAATCACCCGAGAGAACCGTAAAGCTCACCGATGCGATGATGCCCAGGATGGAGAAAGTTGCTGCGGCCATGCACGTGGAGCTGGCGGATGCGGTGGATTATCTGCTCCGACGGGCGCTTGAGGAACGCGAGTCAAGGCCCGCAATCGTTGAGACGCGCGGCCAGCGAGCAGGCGCGCACCTCGATACCCGGCTGGCTTGGTGGCGTGCGGCCAAGTTTGGCATGTTCATCCATTGGGGCCTCTACGCCGTCCCCGCGGGCCAGTGGGGGGGGCAGGAGATCCCGGGCATTGGCGAGTGGATTATGTATCGCGCACGCATCCCTGTGAGCGAGTATGAGAAGCTGGCCGAGCAGTTCAACCCCGTCAAGTTCAATGCTGCCGAGTGGGTGTCGCTGGCCAAGCGGGCCGGGCAGAAGTACATGGTCATCACGTCCAAGCACCACGATGGCTTCTGCATTTTCGACTCCAAGGTCAGCGACTACGACATCATGGACCGCACACCCTTTGGCCGGGACCCGCTCAAGGAGTTGGCCGAGGAATGCGCCAAGCAGGGCATCAAGCTTGGCTTCTATTACTCGCAGACGCAGGACTGGCATCACCCGGACGGGGACGGCAACGATTGGGATTACGATCCCGCCACCAAGAACTTCCAGAAGTATCTGGATGAGCTCGTCAAGCCACAGGTGCGCGAACTGCTCACCAACTACGGGCCCGTGGCCCTGATCTGGTTTGACACCCCCAAGGGGATCACCAAGGAGCAGAGCGAGCAGTTGCTGGAGTTGGTCCACGGGGTACAGCCCGACTGTCTCGTGTGCGGGCGTATCGGCAATCAGTTGGGCGACTATGCCTCGGCGGGCGACAACCGGATCCCTGGTGAGGCCGTGACCGTCGACTGGGAGACCCCGGCAACGATGAACGACACCTGGGGTTTCAAGGTCAACGACCACAACTGGAAGTCGACGGAGGACCTGGTTCGGAAGCTGGTGGACATCGTCAGCAAGGGCGGCAACTACCTGCTGAACGTCGGACCGACGGCTGAGGGTGTGATCCCCCAGCCGAGTGTCGACCGGCTGGCCGGCATGGGCGAGTGGCTGGACGTCAACGGTGAGGCGATCTACGACACCAAGCCCGGTCCCTTCCAGGGTCTCGGGTGGGCGCGCAGTACCGCCAAGCCCGGCACAGTCTACGTGCATGTCTTCGACTGGCCCGCTGATGGCGTGCTCAAGCTCCCGTCGCTGCCGCAGGGCGTGGCCGGTGCCTATCTCCTGGAGGACCCTGACACCGCGCTCAAGGTCGAACAACAGGGCGATGCCCTGGTCGTCCACGGCCCTGGTGCCGCACCTGATCCTATCGCAACGGTGGTGGCCCTGTCGCTAGAGGGTTGAGCGAGTCGATCGCTCGAAACACCGGGCTCATCATGCCGGATGCCGTTGGTATGATCTTGCGAGGCTGGGCGTTGCGACGCCCAGCCTTTTTTCGTGGGAGGCGGGACTGACGTGATCCAGCAGCCAACGCGACGACGGCAAGGGCGTGGCTTCTTCCCGACGGTCCGGGGCAATGCGCGGGTCATCTCAATCACGGAGGGCGTCGCAGCCGTATCGTTCCAGTGGTATCGGACCTACGTGTCACTCTATATGGTGGCGCTAGGGGTCACTGCTCTCCAGATCGGGTGGCTGGAAAGCGTCCTCATCTTCACGCAGTTCATCAGCACCCTGATGGGGGGATACTTCGCCGACCGGTTCGGGCGCAAGCGGGTGCTGGTGGTCTTCGATATCCTCTGCTGGGGTGTGCCTATGGGCCTCTATGCTATAGCGCGCAACCCGTGGTACTTTCTGATTGGACGGTTCATCAACGGCTTTGTCTACGTTGTGAACCCCAGCTTCCAATGCCTCTTTGTTGAGGACGTGCCTGCGGAGCACCGGGCGGCGGTCTTTCGCATGGTGCAGTTCCTTTCGTCCGGGGCCCGCCTCCTCGCACCGGCAGCAGGCTTACTTGTCGCGATGCTGGGCATCATTCCTGCCGGTCGCATCCTTGCGGGATCTTGTCATGGTCTCCTCGGTCGGGATCGCGGTTTCCGCCAGTTCACGCTGCAGGAGACCAGCATGGGGCGGGCACGCATGGTCGACACGTTGGATCTGGCCCCCAGGGAGCTGGGCCGGGAGTATCTCGCGGCCCTCAAGACGATGTGGGTGGACCGGCGCATCCGGCTCTTTATAGTTGGTGCGTAACCTGCTGACGTTCAACACAGTGATCTGGACCACCTACGTGGCGATCTATATGACCGATCGGCGTGGCATCGGGCTTGCGGATTCGACCATTGCGATTTTCCCTTTCATCTCCGCGGTTGTGACGATGGCGATGATCCTCCTGGCTTCCCGGCGCACGCCGGGTAAGCAGGTCTTCGGGAATTTGGTCGTGGGCCAACTCCTGAGCGTCGTTGCCTGCCTCTGCATGGTGGCCTCGCCTAGCGGGACGATCTGGTGGGCCATTCTCTGGTCCGTCGGAAGCGCAGTGAGTGTAGCCCTGTTCAGACCCGCCAATGACAGCTACTGGGCCAACATCATTGGGGATCGCGAGCGGGCGCTGGTCTTCTCAGCGAGTGGCGCCCTGACGGCGTTGGTCAGCCTGCCGGCGGCGCCTTGGCCGGGATGCTCTACACGTCGTCGCCCCGTGGGCCGTTCGTGCTTGGAATCACGGTGCAGGTTGTCGCCTTGGTGCTCACGTTGTTCCTGCGACGTGAAGATACGGGGACGTCTTCGACCTCTGAGCGCCGTGTGCCATAGTCGCCTCCGTCGCCGTTCTGTTTTCTTCTAGAGATGCGTGCGCGCCTGCACTGCCGCCACGACCTGCTCTGCGTGGCGGCGCACCTGGGAGCGAGAAGCCCCGTCCAACGCAGGCTTCTCGTGGTCGTGCAGCCATTGCCCGCCGTAAGTCTCTCGATAGGACTCGGGAAGGTCGTCGGGAAGCGTTTGACCGGACATAACCCCAAAGGCAAGCGTCCACGAACGGGGTACGACGTCGAGGTTGTAGCCCCCTCCTCCACAAGCCAACCAGGGCATCGTCGCCAGCTCATCGAACTCGGCGAATAGAGCCGCGTGGCCCTCGGTGGTGAGGGCAAGCTGGGTGAGCGGATCGAGGAAGTGGGTGTCGACGCCCAGTTGGGTAACCAGCACGTCCGGCGCGAAGCGCCGGACCAGCGGCGGCACGAGCTCGCGGAAGGCCCAGAGGTAGGTGGCATCATCGGTATAGGGGTAAAGAGGGATGTTGACGCTGTAGCCCTCGCCCGCACCCGAACCGTTCTCCTCCACAAAGCCCGAGCCTGGAAAGAGAGTTCGCCCGTCCTGATGCAGCGAGATCGTGAGCACGCGGTCGGTAGCGTAGAACGCATTCTGAACCCCGTCGCCGTGGTGCGCGTCAATGTCCACATAGGCGACGCGCTTTCCCTGCGCCACGAGCCAGGCGATGGTCACCGCGACGTCGTTGAAGATGCAGAAGCCTGAGGCGTGATCTGGCGCGGCGTGGTGTAGCCCCCCGCTGAAGTTGAAGGCCACATCGCAGGTCCCGGCCAGCAGCTGTTCCGCGGCCATAATGCCGCCCCCCGCCTTCAGCGAGGAGCTCTCGTACATGCCATTGAAGATGGGGTTGTCCCCGGGCCCAAAGCCATAACGGTGGGCAGAAAGGCGGTCGCCACCCGCGCTCAGTCGCCGCACGGTATCGATGTAGTCGGGGGTATGGAAGAGTGCCAACTCGTCTTCGGTGGCCAGGCGCGGCTCAATGACCTCAACGTGGGGCGCGTCGAAGGCATGATACCCATCCAGCAAGGCCACGGTGCGGGCCAATCGCTCCGGTTTGAGCGGGTGTTTTCCCCCAAACCCTGCGCGCCAGAGCGCGGGCGATGAGATGAAGAGCGCGCGGCGGGGGGATCCCGGTCCTGTGTTTTGGTAGCCGGCGTCGTTGGTCATGAAGCCTCCTGTTGTGCGGTTGAGTGCGTTCATGATACAGGGAGTCGAAGGGATTGGCGATTGGTTTTCGCTCATTCTGCCCCCGTTTTCCGGTCATTCGTCACTCGCTGATCGATGACACAATGATATAACATTTATATCTTTCATAGGAGGATCGTGCATGACCCAATTGAGCGTCTTCGAGACGGTGCTGGCGCAGTTCGACAAAGCCGCGGATCTTATGGAGATGAATCCTGAGATTCGTAAGATTTTGTCACATACGACGAATGAGATTGTCGTGAACTTCCCGGTAGTAATGGACAACGGCTGCGTACAGATGTTCACCGGCTATCGGGTCCAGCACAACAACGTGCTGGGACCCTACAAGGGGGGATTGCGCTTTCACCCCGCCGTAGACATCGATGAAGTTCGTGCGCTGGCTGCGTGGATGACCTGGAAGACGGCTATCGCAGGTATTCCCTTCGGAGGTGCCAAGGGTGGGATCCAGATGCGGCCCTGGGACTTCAGCCAGGAGGAGCTGGAGCGAATCACGCGGCGCTTTACATTCGCGCTGGGCAGCAACATCGGGCCGGAATACGATATCCCCGCGCCGGACGTCAACACTAACGCGCAGATTATGGCGTGGATCTTGGATACCTATCTGCAGATGATGCCCCCATTGGAGCGTAACCGCTGCGTTCACGTGGTGACGGGCAAGCCGGTGGAATCGGGCGGAAGCGTAGGTCGCGACAAGGCGACGGGTCAGGGGCTAACCTACGTGCTGGCGGAGTGGGCCAAAGACCATGACTTCAAACTGGAGGGTGCCACGTACATCATCCAGGGTTTCGGCAACGTCGGTTCGTGGGCTGCTCGCTTGCTCAAGCCGCTGGGGGCGGTGATGGTCGGCATCGAGGATCACTCCGTCGCGCTGGTCAACCCCAATGGCATCGATCCCGACGACCTGGCGGTGTACGTGGCACGCGAGGGGCGCGCACAGGGCTATCCCGGTGGCAGGGTCGTCGATCACGAGACCTTCTTTAGCACGAAGGCCGACTTCTTCGTCCCGGCGGCGCTGGAAAGCCAGATCACGGCAGAGACCGCACCTTTGCTTGACGTCAAGCTGGTGGTCGAGGGCGCGAACGGTCCGACGGACATCGATGGCGACAGGATCCTGCAGGAGAAGGGGATTTTGGTGCTCCCCGACGTCCTTGCCAACTCGGGCGGCGTAATTGTCAGTTATTTCGAATGGCTGCAGAACAAGCGTAGCGAGTTCTGGGATTTGGAAGAAGTAGACGCTAAGCTGCACAAGCAGATCGTTGGAGCCTACCGGCGGGTGCGCGATGCCATGCGTCATTACGAGACGGATTGGCGCATGGCGGCCTACATCGTGGCGCTCGATCGTCTGCAGACGGTGTATCGAGAGCGGGGCATATTCCCGTAGAGGACGCTGACAGCTATCAGCTGTCAGCCGTCAGCTGTTGGCGGTCAGCGAGATCACCCGGTTGCCCAGAACACTCATCGCGCCACCGGGTGAGTTCGCTATCCTAACACACGTCAGGACGTCATCCTGATCCCTGATGAACCTTTCCCTTCCCCTCGTTTTGATTCCCACCCGAACGCAAGTACAATAACATCGTCATCCCAATGGGAGCCCTATGCCCACGATTAAAGATGTTGCCAACCGAGCAGGCGTCGCACCTATTACGGCCTCGCGTGTGATCAACAACTCCGGCTACGTCAGTGACACGACCCGTCAGCGGGTGGAGGCTGCCATTGAGGAGTTGGGCTACGTGCCCAACCGCATCGCGCGCAGCTTGCGGTCCAAGGAGACTCATACCCTGGCGCTGGTGCTGAGCGACATCGCCAACCCCTTCTGGCCGATCGTGGCGCGGGGCGTTGAGGACGTCGCAAATGAGGATGGCTTCAGTGTGATTCTCGGCAACACCGACGAGTCGGAGGCGAAAGAGTACGACTACGTGCGTGTCCTTCTGCAGAAACAGGTGGACGGGTTCATCCTGGTTCCCACGCGCAGCGATACGCGTTCCGTTGCACTGATCCGGAAGCAGCAGGTGCCGTTGGTTGTCGTGGACCGGTCCGTATGGGCCCCGGTCGATACGGTGCTATCGGACTCTGTCGGTGGCGCCTACCAACTGACGTGCCATCTGCTGGATGCTGGACACACCCACATCGCAATGCTCAGCGGCCCGCGTGAGGTATCGACCGCCGTCGACCGGGTTGCCGGTTATCGCCGTGCGCTGACTGAGGCCGGCATCCCGGTGGATGAGCGGATGGTGATCTACGGCACCTTCACGCAGCCGGGAGGATACGAGATGACCCAGCAGGTCCTTGCGCTCACGCCCCGCCCGACAGCTTACTTCGCGGCCAATAACTTCATCGCCATCGGCGTTCTCAGGGCACTCCGCGACGCGGGGCTGCGAGTGCCGGACAACGTAGCGCTGGTCGCCTTTGACGACCTGCCCCCTACCTTCGCTATGGACGCCTTCCTCACCGTCGTGGCCCAGCGAGCTTATGAGATGGGCCAGATCGCCACGCGCTTGCTGCTCAAGCGTCTGAAGGAACCAGAACCTCAGGGGCCTGAGGAGATCGTTCTGCCCATAGATCTCCTGGTGCGACGGTCGTCGCAAACGAGAATGGTTGATCAGCTATCATACAGGGAGACATCATGATCACGCGTGCATTCGGCAAGACCGGCTGGCAGGTCTCGGCCATTGGCCTCGGAACCTGGAACATCGGCAACCAATGGGGAGACATCGACGATGTGACGGCCTGGGCGACGATTCGTCAGGCGTTTGATGCAGGCGTCAATCTCTTCGACACGGCGGAGTCATACGGCGAACCCAACGGCTTGTCCGAGGAGCGGTTGGGCACAGGCCTTGCCGGCATCCGCCACCAAGTCTATGTCGTCAGCAAGATCGGCCATTGGGGGGCCCGCACGGGTCAGGGCGTGCCCAAGACCACGGTGGATATGATCCGGCTGTGTGCGCACGCTTCGCTGCATCGCTTGCGCACCGATTGGCTCGACGTCGAGCTTTGCCATGAGGGCAATATCGAGGACCCGAGCGTCTATCTGGAGGCCTTCGAGATGCTCAAACAGCGAGGGCGCATCCGGGCCTACGGTATCTCCACCGACAGCCTGGAGGTACTCAAGCGCTTCAACGTCAATGGCACGTGCAGCGTGGTAGAGGTGAACTATTCCATGCTTAACCGCGCCGCTGAGGACGAGCTCCTGCCCTACTGCGAGGCACACGGCATCGCCGTGATGGTTCGCGGACCACTGCGCAGGGGATTGCTCTCGGGCAAGTATACCCATGACTCGGTCTTCACCGACTCGGTCCGTGCATCGTGGAACGTGGGTGGCAGGCAGCGCGATCAGTACGAGCTCGAGGTCGCCAAGGTCGAGAAACTCAAAGCGCGCTTCGCTCCCGGCGAGGAAATGGTCAATGCGGCCCTGCGCTACGTCATCTCGCATCCCGCCAACCCCGTCGCGATCCCCGGGGCGAAGTCCCCGGAGCAGGCGGCGATGAACGCCGCGGTGGGTGCCAGAACCTTCACCGCGACAGAGCTTTCCGAGATTCAACCGCTGCTCGAGTAGCTGATCGGTGCATCGTCCGGCCGCTACGTGGGCCTCGCATGGATTCTCTGATACGGAGATGACATGGTCAAGTGGGTCGGCTTTGGCCTGCTATCGGTCTGCCTCGTCTGCATATCTTGGCGTACCCTTCGTGTGCCGCGCTCCCACGGCTTCTACCGCTTCTTTGCGTGGGAGCTCATCGCTGCGCTGTTTGTACTGAACGTGGACGTCTGGTTCACGGACCCGTTCTCCTGGCATCAGCTCGTCTCATGGTTTCTGCTCACTGCGGGCATTGTTCCGCTTACATTCGGCGTTCGCGCTTTGGTCAGTCGAGGAAGGCCGGCGAAGCATCGAGAGGCTGAACCCCAGTTGCTGGCTTTCGAGAAGACCACCGCTTTGGTCAGTACGGGCATCTATCGCTACATCCGCCACCCCCTCTACAGTTCGCTCTTGTTCTTGACCTGGGGGATAGCCTTCAAAGCCCTGACCTGGTACGGTGCACTGCTGGCGTTGGCTGCGACGGCTTTCCTGCTTGCTACAGCTAAGGCAGACGAGGTCGAGTGTGTCCGCTTCTTTGGTCCGGCGTATGAGGCGTATATGAGCCACACCAGGAGGTTCGTACCGTTCTTGTTCTGATGATGACAAGGATGGTCTTCGGCCTATGCGGCGGCGACTTCACCATCGCAAGTGACATCGGAGATCTATGTCCAAACACCAACGTCCCCACCTGATCTATGTCTTCGCGGACCAGCTCCGCTATCGCTCGTGCGGCTACGCCGGCGACCTGCTGGCCCATACGCCCAACATCGATCATCTGGCCACGGAGAGCACCGATTTCTGCAATGCCGTCTCCGGTCATCCGGTTTGTGCGCCCTACAGGGCGAGCCTGCTCACCGGCACCTACACCACCACGACCGGGCATGGTGATCAACGAGCTGCGGATGAACCCGAACCACCACTGCCTCGCCCACGTCCTCACCGGCGGCGGGTACGACACGGCCTACATCGGCAAGTGGCACCTGTGGGCCAATCAGTTGGGCCACCACGACGATCCGCGCAACTCCTTCACGCCCCCTGGCCCCTACAGGCTGGGCTTCGACGGCTTCTGGGCCTCGTACGGCTTCCACCATACCTACGTCGACGCCTATTACCACACCAACAGTCCCGAGCGGATCACGATGGAGGGGTACGAGCCGGACGGCCAGACGGATCTCGCCATCGATCAGCTTCGTCGCGCCGCGGACGCGGATCATCCGCTGGCGCTCTTTCTCTCCTACGGGACGCCGCACGACCCCTGGGACGCCGACAACGTGCCCGCGGAGGACCTGGCGATGTTTGCCGATGTGGATTTCTCGCTGCCGCCGAACTACGTGCCGGAGAACGACCCGCACGCTGATGCGTGGGCGCGGCTGTCGCCCGAGGAGCGTGAGCAGATCACGGACTGGATGCGCGTCTATTACGCGATGACGGCGAACCTCGACCGGAACGTCGGGCGGCTGATGGCCGCGATCGACGAGCTCGGCCTGCGCGAGAACACGATCGTCGTTTTCACCTCCGACCACGGCGAGTGCTTCGGCGCCCACGGGCGGCGCGCCAAGAACATCTTCTACGACGAGGCGGCGCGGGTGCCGTTCCTGATCCGGTGGCCCGGCCACGTGCCCGCGGGCGCGGTCAGCGACGCCTGCCTCAACACGCCCGACGTCATGCCCACGCTGCTCTCCCTCCTCGACCTGCCGGTCCCCGGCGAGGTCGAGGGGGCCGATCTCAGCGCCTTTGCGCTGGGCGAGAGCGGGCCCGGAGCCGGACGCGGCGCTGATGCAGTGCACCGGCGCGACCGCGATCTGGGAGGACGGCCACGAGTGGCGCGCGCTGCGCTCCAAGCGGTACACATACGCCATCTACCACGTGGACCGCCAGGAGCTGCTCTTCGACAACGTGGCGGACCCGTATCAGATGCGGAATCTCGCCGGTGATCCTGCCTACGCCGAGGCGCTGGAGGGCTTCCGCGATCGGCTGCAAGCGAGGATGGCCGCGATCGGCGACACCTTCGAGGCGAGTACCTGGTATCGCGACCACTGGACGAAGGACCGGATTATCCTGGATCACCTCGATAGGGCAGGGTGAGTAATCGGAGGAGGTTGGGCGTGCAACAGACATTCAGACAGTTCGATCTCGGCGACGTCACGCTCCGGCCCGGCGAGTTCCGCCGGCGCTTCGACCTCAACAGGGGCTACGTGATGAGCCTCGAGACCCGGCACTTGCTCCAGAACTTCTACATAGAGGCGGGGCTGTGGGCGCCGCGCGACGATCCCGGCGACATCCACTGGGGGTGGGAATCCCCCACCTGCCAGGTCCGCGGCCACTTCCTGGGGCATTGGCTTTCGGCTGCGGCCCGCATCTACGCCGGCACCGGCGATGCTGAGGTCAAGGGCAAGGCCGACCACTATCGTGGCCGAACTCGGCCGCTGCCAGGTCGAGAACGGTGGCGAGTGGGCCGGCTCCATCCCCACGACCTACCTCGACTGGGTGGCCCGCGGGAAGCACGTCTGGGCGCCGCACTACACGCTCCACAAGACGCTGATGGGGCTGTACGACATGGTGGCCTACGCCGGCAGCGATCAGGCGCTTCACATCCTCGAGCGCTGGGCCGAGTGGTTCTACCGGTGGACGGGCCGGTTCTCGCGGGACGAGATGGACGACATCCTCGACGTGGAGACCGGCGGGATGTTGGAGGCGTGGGCCAACCTCTACGGCATCACCGGCAACGACAGACACCGCGAGCTGATGGAGCGCTACGACCGCCCGCGGCTCTTCGAGCGGCTGCTGGCGGGCGAGGACGCGCTGACCAACATGCACGCCAACACCACCATCCCCGAGGCCCAGGGGGCCGCGCGGGCCTGGGAGGTCACCGGCGAGCAGCGCTGGCGCGATATCGCCGAGGCCTATTGGGACTGGGCGGTGACCCGGCGGGGGGCGTTCTGCACCGGCGGGACAGACCGACGGCGAGATCTGGACCCCGCCGTTCGCCTTTGCAGCGCGCCTGGGCGAGAAGACCCAGGAGCACTGCACCGTCTACAACATGATGCGGCTGGCGACCTATCTCCTGCGCTGGACCGGCGACGTGACCTATGCCGACTACTGGGAGCGCAACCTCTACAACGGCATCCTCGCGCAGCAGAACCCCCGGACGGGCATGATCGCCTATTTCCTGCCGCTCCGGCCCGGATCGGTCAAAGCCTGGGGGACGCCGACGCACGACTTCTGGTGTTGTCACGGCTCGCTGGTGCAGGCCCACACCATCTATGCGGACCACGTCTACTTCGAGGACGACGAGGGCCTGGTGCTCGCCCAGTACATCCCCGGCGACCTGACTTGGCGGCGCGACGGCGGAACGGTGAAGGTCACGTTGGCTGAGGATCCGCAGCTCGGGTCGGCGCACCGGCCGGGGAGTTGGGCGTTTGACCTATCTGTGGCGTCTGAGCACCCCCAGACCTTCACGCTCAAGATTCGCCTGCCCTGGTGGCTGAGCGGCACGGTGGGCATCACGATAAACGGCGAGCGTCAGAACGTGGAGAGTGTACCCTCAACGTACGTGAGCCTGACCCGGACCTGGGGCCACGATACCGTGCACATCGATCTCCCCAAGGCGCTCGGCACCAGCCCGCTGCCCGACGAACCCGACACGGTGGCCTTTATGGATGGCCCGGTGGTGCTTGCCGGCCTCGTGGACGGCCCGCGGGCGATCTACGGAGATAAGGACCGACCCGCCACGATGCTCAAGCCGGACAACGAGCGCGAGTGGGCCCTGTGGCAGGGCGGCTACCGGACTGTGGGCCAGCCGCAGGACTTCCGCCTGCTCCCGCTGTACGAGATCGTGGATCAGCCCTTCACCGTCTACTTTCCGGTCAGGGAGGTCGGCGGGAAGTAGCCGACAGATCGAATCCCGCTGCTGGTGTCTTTGGGCCAGATCCGTCAATCCTTCTTCGAGGTTGGCAGGTCTGGCCCAATTCTCTCAAGAAGAGATCGGGCAGAGGTGTGTGGGGCTCGATTGAATGTACTCGACATCTGTGCGCTTTGTGAAAGCGTAGTATACTTTGTGATCATCGCATTCACAAAGCGAATTACAGGAGGCGCAGCATGTCAGCGGTGGTCGTAAAGTTAAGTAGCCGTAACCAGATGGTGTTGCCCAAGGAGGCACGGGAAGCTCTGGGTATCAAGCCAGGAGGACGCATTCTCGTCGTCGTTGAGGGTGATATCGTACGCCTTCTGCCGGAGCCCGACGATTGGGCCGACTACATCTATGGCTTGGGCGAGGATATTTGGAGGGAACTAGGAGGCGGCGAGAATTTCCTGGCTGAGGAGCGAGGCGCGTGGGAGAGCTGAGCGACTTACTCCGCAATCTCACGGCTGCCGGCCGGGTCTGTCTGGATACGTCCATCTTCATCTATGCATTTGAGCGCCATCCGCACTATGGACCCTCAGCCCAAGCCGTTTTCCAGGCGCTGTCCAATGGGGATTTCGAGGCTTGCGCCTCGGTGCTAGCCGCCGGAGAAGTCTTCACCGGCGTCAAGAAAGTTGGCGATGACGATCTATTGATGCGTTACCGCGACATCTTTCACCGATTTCCTGGCCTGACGTTGGTGAACGCCGATCTGGACATTATGGAGCAGATGGCTGAGCTGCGGGCCGAATATGGCGTGCCCACGCCGGATGCGATCCACCTAGCGACGGCGCTGACGTGGCATGCCGCTGTCTTCCTCACCAACGACGTACGGCTCAAACGAGTAGAAGCTGTCGAGGTGCTCATCCTCCCTACCTCGCCAAGCCCACAGCAAAGATGAGTAACGGTATCACAGCGCTCGATTAGCTCCCGGGCTCGAACTTGAGGTCAGGCTTTCCATTTTCCGTACTCCTCTTCTAGAGAGAAGTCACCGTAAACATACGGCTGAAAGCGTGGGCCTCATTGCGATTCAGGCGCTCGCTTGCTCCAGCGCCGCTTCTGCCTGGATCGCTTGGTCGATCTCTTCCTTGTGGGTCTTATGGAACGCCAGGGCCTCGGACACTTGCCCGTCCGTCAGTTCACACTCAGCCGCGATCTGTGCCGGTGTCATCTCCCATCGCGTCGCTGCCACGACGATGGTCTTGCACGCGGATGCCGGTACCTCGAATCACCAGGGAGCGTATCTTCGCTATGCTCTCATACAGCCGGAGTCACCGAACGTAGCAGCGCAAAGTACCTACCCCAGTCCCTGCCCATTGAGGAACAGGCGCGCGATCTCCTGGTAGTCCTCGGGGAGCTGCCCCGCCATGCGCTGCTCGATCGCGTCGACGAGGGCCTCCTCCTCCGTGATCCCCTCGTGGATCAGCGTCAGCGACGACAACCAGGATGCGGTTGTCGGCCCAGAACGCCTCGGCGCGCATCGGCGCGCTGTGCGACTCGACAAACCATCGAGCCGGGAAACGGCGGATGGCCGCCATCAACTTGCTCACGTTGCCGGCGGAGTAGTAGGGCGGCGCGGCATAGAGGTTCTCGCCCAGGGCGTCCCCGAGGAAGAGCACCTCGTCCTCTACCACGTAGATCGCGACGGCATCGTCGGTGTGGTCGGTGGGGACGTGGTGCAGCTCGCACCTGACGCCGCCGAGATCCAGGGTGACCGCTCGCTCGAACGTGATGGTGGGCAGGACGACGTCGATGTCGCGCCGCTCGCCGTACTCCTTGCGGATGTTCTCGGCACAGAACGCGATCTCCTCGCCACGTGCCACGCGCTCCGCCAGCGCCTTGTCGGTCCAGGACAGCCCCTGGAGCCGCGCCAGGTTTCGGGCGAGGGCCACGTGCCCAAACGACGGGATCGAGAGGTGGCTCAGGCCGAACGTATGATCCCAATGCCAGTGCGTGAGCGCGACCCAATCCGGACGCCGGTGTGTCACCCGGTCCAGTTCGTCAAGGAACAATTGGGCGTGCGCCGGCGACGCGCCCGCGTCCACCATCAGCACGCGCCGGTCTCCCAGGATCGCGGCCAGGATCGGGCGGTCGGTGCGGTGATCGGCCGGCAGATAGTAGATGCGATCGGTCAGTTGCTGGAGTGTCTCATAGCTCGGTCACGGTTGGCCTCCTATGGGTCAGTTAACCTGATTCGTGGGAAGTGTCATCCTGAGTCCGTCAGGCGACGGATGTCTGGCTCCGCAAGGCACAGATCCTTCACTTCGTTCAGGATGACATTTGCACTTCCGGCCTAGCAAACCACTATGCGGGCGCTATCGCGACCTCGCCGGCGGCAAGGTCGGGCAGGGTGTCGGGGATCTCGATCTCCAGCCGCCGGATGCGCGGGTGAAGGAGGATGGCGAGCACGAAGATCATGTAGAGCGCGCCCGCCAGCGTGAAGACGAGGGCGATGCCGTGGCCCGGCCCTACGCCGAAGATCCGCCCCAGGCTCGGCGCGAGCGCGCCGCCTTCGGCCATCCACGGTTCGAAGAGCTTCTCCGCCAGCGGCCCCGCCAGGGCGTACGAGAGCGGCACGATCGAGCTGGCGATCATGCGCCGGATGGCGAAGACCCGCCCCTGGACGTCGGGCGCGACCTTGGTCTGCCATATCGCCTGGCTGCACCCGTTGGAGACCGGCATCGCGAGCATGAACCAGAAGTTGTTGATCGCCAGCAGCGGTACGGAGAGGCGCAGCCCAAAGAGCAACGTGGTCAGCCCCAGCACCATCTCCGCGGCAAAGATGCCGTAGATCCGGCGCCGCGGGCCGCCCCAGATGCTCATCAGCACCGTGCCGACCAGCATCCCCAGCCCGGCCACCGAGTTGAGGTAGCCCAGCACGTCGACCGAGGTCATCCCCAGGATGAGCGGGGTGTAGAGGGCGAAGGTCACGCTGACCAGGAAGTTGAGGACGGCAAAGGTGACCAGCAGGCCAAAGAGGCCGGACCTCGCCCGGATGTACGACCACCCGTAGATCGCCTGCTTCCAGAACGATCCCCTGGCCGCCAGCCCCTCCGCGCTCGTCTCGGCCCGTGGAAAGCGGACCGCGAGGAGCGTGGTCAGGGCGACCAGGTACGTCGCCACGTCGATCAGGAGGACTGCCCTCAGTCCCGTGGTCACGAAGAGCGCGCCGGCGATGGCGGGCGCGGCGAGTTGGCTGATCGCCTCTCCGATCTGCGTCATGCCGCCGGCACGACCGAGATGTCGCTTGGGCACCAGGAGCGAGGTGGCGGCAGAGTAAGCAGGCCACTGGAAGGTGCTGAAGGCTGAGTTGATGGCGGTCGCTACGTAGACGTGCCATACCTGCAGGTTGCCCGTCCACAGCATCGCGAGGACGAAGAGCGAGCTAACCCCCGCGCCGGTGTCGCTGAGGATCATCACCAGGCGGCGATCCCAGTGGTCGGCGACCACACCCGCCAGGGGGGAGACCAGGATCCTCGGCACGACCGAGACCAGCAGCGTGATCGCGTAAAGCGTCGCAGAGCCCGTGATCTGGTAGATCCAGACGCCCAGGGCGAATCCGGTGAGGGCCGAGCCCAGTGTCGAGACGAGTTGGCCGGCCCAGATGGTGATGAAGGTTGGCACGGCGGATCGCGGTGACCTAGGTGGCCATCAGGGCGATACGGTAGGGGAAGAGCGTTGCCTGCATCACGCCCCTGTGGACCGCGGGATCATTCGCCATCACCGCTATAGCCTGCTCGGGCGAGTCCGCACGGAAGATCACGATACCGAAACTGCTGGGGTCGGTGTTGAGGGTGCGCCCCGCGAGGATCAGGACACCCGCCTCCGTGAGTGATTTCAGGTAGGCGAAGTGTTCGGAGATGATCCTGGATTCATCCGGCGTCGGTCCGTCGACCAGCATAGACGGTCGGGTGGGCTGGATGCGGTAAAGGTATTCTGATGTCATGGGCTGTTCCATTTGGTCTGGCTATGAGTTCAGTACGCACTGAACGGCACGAAGGGCGATCGCTTGTGGCTCACCGGATGCTCTGAGTGTCTCACGTGACGGCGAAGACCGTGCCCTGCTCGAGCTTATGATACCGGTCCCGCATCACCTTAGAAAGGGCCGCTTTGAGCTCGTCCGGGTAGCCGTGGGTCCAGAAGGCGTTGTCTCCCGTCTCCCGGTACGTTCCGAAGTGCTGGGGGAAGATGGCCTTGGGCTGCAGCGCCTCGATCAGGACCGAGGCCGGCTCGACGCGCATGTTGTGGTCGGTGGGGGAGACGAAGAGGACGTCGATGCCGGTCAGCTCCAGGTGGTCCTGCAGCAGTACCGAATCGCCCGGCTGCAGGAGGCGGTGGCCGGCGAGTGTCAGCACATAGCCGCAGTCGTCGAGGTTGGCGTGGCGGTAGACCGCCTGATGCCGGTCCCCGTGGAGCGCCCGCAGCGGTTCTACGTGGATGCCGGGCAGGTCAAAGGGTTCCCGTGGACGCGCGATCCTGAGTCGCGCGTCGGGCACGCCGATGGCGCGCGCCTTCGCCTCGCAACTGGCCGGGATCACGAAGAGGCAATCCGACCGCTCAACCAGGATGGATCCCGTCGTGGCGTTGAAGTGATCGCCGTGCTCGTGGGTGATGAAGAGCACGTCCAGCGCCGGCGCGATCTCCTCCGTCGGGATAGGGGAGGGGCGGAGGCGCAGGTCGTGATCCAGGTCGAGGTCGAAGGCAACGAGCTGCCCTGCGCCGTGGATCAGCCAGCTCAGGTTGCCCAGCCAACAGACCGCGAGGCCGGCCGGCGTGGTGAGAAGCTGATCGAGGATTTCGTTCTGCGTCCCCTGTGAGTTCTCCATCGAGGCAGAGTATACGTCGGTCCGGTGAGGTGCCAAGGATTGTCGGTCGACGACGGCAATCTGTGGACAGCGGGCGTCTCACTCATAGGCATCAAGCTAACGAGCGAAGATGGTGCCGGGGATCTTTGCTGAAGTCCCCGGCACTGGTCCGGCCTCCTTTGCTTGATGCCTATGGGACGGGCTGACCAGGACCCTACCAAGAGCGGCTACTGCTGTTCTGTGGTACTATTGGCGCAGATCACGAATGGACCGGAGGGCGAGCGTATGGCGATGACAGAGCGGGTGGCGCGGTTGCGACAGGAGAGCCTGGATGCGGTGCCGAGCATCTCCACCGAGCGGGCGGAGCTGATGACGGCCTTCGCCGTGCACGAGCAGCAAGTGAGTCGGTACCTCTGCGGCGCGCGAACGCGGTCGGCCGCGCCGAGGCCTTCCGCTACCTGATGGAGCACCGGACCATCTGCATCAACGACGGTGAGCTGATCGTCGGCGAGAAGGGGCCCGCGCCGAAAGCGGCCCCCACCTTTCCCGAGCTTTGCTGTCACACGCTGGAGGACCTGGATCTCCTCGATGCGCGTGAGAAGATCCCCTTCAAGGTCAGCCCTGAGGCGCGCGCGATCTACGCCGAGCGAATCATCCCCTTCTGGCAGGGGCGCACGATGCGAGAGCGCATCTTCGCGGAGATGACCGAGGCCTGGAAGGATGCCTACGACGCCGGCATCTTCACCGAGTTCATGGAGCAGCGTGGGCCCGGGCACACCACGCTGGACGACAAGATCTACCGCAAGGGGCTGCTCGATCTGAAGGCCGACGTGGCGATCACCCTCGCCGCGCTGGACTTCGAGCACGACCCCGACGCGCCCGCAAAGCAGGACGAGCTGAACGCGATGGCCATCGCGGCCGACGCCGTGATTCGCTTCGCGGAACGACACGCGGAAAAGGCGCGGGAGTTGGCCGCCGACGGAGCCTGACCCGGCCCGCAAGGGTGAGTTGCTGCGGATCGCCGAGGTCTGCGCTTGGGTGCCCGCGCACGCGCCGCGGGATTTCTGGGAGGCGCTGCAGACCTACTGGTTCGTCCACCTCGGCGTGACCACGGAGCTCAACCCCTGGGACGCGTTCAACCCCGGCAAGCTGGACCAGCATCTGTATCCTTTCTACGCCCGTGGCATCGCGGAGGGCACGCTGACGCGAGCGTCGGCCGAAGAGCTGCTGCAGTGTTTCTGGATCAAGTTCAACAACCAGCCGGCGCCGCCGAAGGTCGGGGTCACGGCGGAGGAGAGTGGGACCTACACCGACTTCGCGCAGATCAACACCGGGGGCGTGACGCCTGAGGGCGACGACGGCGTCAACGAGGTCACCTTCCTGCTCCTGGACGTGATCGAGGAGATGCGGCTGCTGCAGCCGAGTTCGTCGATCCAGGTGAGCCGGAAGAACCCGGACGCGTTCATCAAGCGTGCCGCGGAGATCATCCGCACGGGCTTCGGGCAGCCGTCGGTCTTCAACACCGACTTGATTATCGAGGAGCTGCTGCGGCAGGGGAAGAGTCTATTGGATGCGCGGTGCGGCGGGACGAGCGGATGCGTGGAGACCGGCGCGTTTGGCAAGGAGAACTACAACCTGACCGGCTACTTCAACATGCCCAAGGTGCTGGAGATCACGCTGCACAATGGCGTCGATCCTCGAACGGGCAAGCGGATCGGCTTGCAGACAGGCGATCCTCGGAGCTTCGCGACCTTCGACGAGCTCTTTGCTGCCTTTGAGCGGCAGCTCCGCCACTTTGTCGACGTGAAGGTGCGCGGTAACGACGTCATCGAGCGGCTCTATGCGCGACAGATGCCGGTGCCGTTCCTCTCGCTGCTGATCGACGACTGCATTGCCAACGGCAAGGACTATCACGACGGCGGCGCGCGCTACAATACCAGCTATATTCAGGGCGTGGGGTTGGGCACGATGACGGATGCCCTTTCGGCGCTCAAGGCCCACGTCTACGATCTCCAGACGCTATCGATGGATGGCATGCTATCGGTGCTGGAAGCTAACTTCGAGGGGCGTGAGCGTGAACGGCAGCTTCTGCTCAATCGCACGCCGCGGTATGGGAACGACGATGACCGTGCGGATGACCTGATGGTGCGGGTCTTCGAGGCCTACTTCGACGCTGTCGATGGTCGCCCCAACACCAAGGGCGGCGCGTATCACATCAACCTGTTGCCCACGACCTGTCACGTCTACTTCGGCTCGGTGACCGGTGCGACGCCCGACGGACGGCAAGCGGGCAAACCGCTGTCAGAGGGCATCTCACCCGTGCAGGGCGCCGATCGAGCCGGACCGACGGCGGTGATCAAGTCGGTGGCGAAGATGGATCACGTGCGCACCGGCGGGACGCTGCTCAACCAGAAGTTCACGCCGCGGCTGCTCGCCGATGATGAGGGGCTGACTCACCTGGTCCACCTCGTTCGGACCTACTTCGACCTGAACGGGCACCACATCCAGTTCAACGTGGTGGACGCGAGCACCCTGCGGGCGGCGCAGGCGGATCCCGAGGCGCACCGGAACCTGATCGTGCGCGTGGCGGGGTACAGCGACTACTTCTGCGACCTGGGCAGGGCGCTGCAGGACGAGATCATCGCCCGCACCGAACACGAGGTGTTCTGACCTCGTCTGAACCTTGCGAGGGTGTCAAGCCCGAGTTCCCGGCGTAGTTCAGCCGGGACTCGGGCCAGCCTTCGCAAGGCGTGGCAGCTCATCGCCAGTCCGGTTCCTCCATCTTTCCCGTCACCATAACGATGGTGCGCTCCAGAACCCGGAGCGTCGATTGCTGATGGCTGACACGCTGCCCGCTGCCTCTACCCGAACCGCCCCGTGATATAGTCCTCGGTCCGCTCGTCCTCGGGATTGGTGAAGATCTTCTTCGTCTCGCCGAACTCCACGAGCTGCCCGGTGCGGCTCTCGTCGGTGTAGAAGAACGCGGTGAAGTCCGAGACGCGAGCCGCCTGCTGCATGTTGTGGGTGACGATCACGATCGTATATTCCTTCTCCAGCTCGCGGATGAGCTCCTCGATCTTGAGTGTGGCGATCGGGTCGAGGGCCGAGGCCGGCTCGTCCATCAGGATGACCTCCGGCTGAACCGCCAGCGCCCGCGCGATGCAGATGCGCTGTTGTTGGCCGCCGGATAGCGCCAGCGCCGACTTGCCGAGGTCGTCCCGCACTTCGTCCCAGACCGCGGCCGAGCGCAGGCTGTGCTCAACGAGCGCCTCCAGCGCTCTGCCGCGCACGCCGTAGAGCCGCGGGCCGTACGCCACGTTGTCGAAGATCGACTTCGCGAAGGGATTGGGCCGCTGGAAGACCATGCCGATGCGCCGGCGCACCTCCACGACGTCCACGTCCTGCTCCAGGATGTTCCAGCTCATCGAGAAGGATCTGGCCCTCGGTCCGCGCACCCGTGCACGAGGTCGGTCATGCGGTTCATCGACCGCAGGAGCGTGGACTTTCCGACGCCCGAGGGGCCGATGATGGCCGTGATGCGGTTGGCCGGAATCTCCAGCGAGACGTCCGCCAGGGCGCGAAAGGCGCGGTGGTAGACCGAAAGGCTCCGGATTGAGATCTTGGTCATCACCCCCTCATGTTCCATCATTGCACCACGCTCCCCAGCCGGCGGACCCGCAACCAGGCGATCAGGCGCGCCGCGACGTTGAGCGCCAGAACCAGCACGATCAGCACCAGGCTTGTGGCCCAGGCCTTGGCGCGCCAGTCGGCGTAGGGCGAGATTGGCGTAGACGTAGATCGTGTGCGGCAGCGTCGCCACGGGCTGGTTCAGGCTGGCGCTCATAAAGGGATTGCCGAAGGCGGTGAAGAGCATCGGTGCGGCCTCGCCTGCGGCGCGCGCGATGGCCAGCATCATCCCGGTGAGCACTCCGTTGCCCGCTGCGGGCAGGATGACCGAGAGCGATGTCCGCCACTCGGCTGCGCCCAGTGCCAGCGAGCCCTCACGCAGGCTATTGGGTACCAGCTTCAGCATCTCTTCGGTGGAGCGGATGATGATGGGCAGCATGATGAACGACAGCACCATCCCGCCGGAGAAGGCGGAGAAGTGGCGCTGTGGCAAGACGATCAGGGCGTAGGCGAAGATGGCCATCACGATTGACGGCACCCCCGCGATGACGTCTGTGCCAAACCGGACCGCTAGGCCCAGCGGGGTATTGGGACGAAAGGCTACGAAGAAGGCGGCGAGAACGCCCACCGGCGCGGCGACCAACAGCCCCAGCCCGACGGTGATCGCCGAGCCGACGATGGCGTTAGCCACGCCCCCGCCCGGCACGCCCACCGGCGTTGGGAGTTGGGTGAAGAACCCCCGGGAGAGCGCCGGCCCGCCCTCTTTGATGACGTAGCCCAGAATCCAGATCAGCGGGGCGATGAAGACGACGGTCGCCAGGCCGCAGAGCGTCAACATGATCGCGCTTCCGACTTTGCGCCGGCGCGCACGTCTCCTGGGATCGATGATCGAGCGTGTCTGTACTCATGCCCGCGCCTCCCGTCAAGCCTCGACGACCGACCCGCCAGATCAACAGGCGAGCCACCAGATTCAGCGCCAGCGTGAGGAAGAAGAGGATCAGGCCGATCTCGATCAGGGCGTTGCGGTAGAGGGGAGAGGTGGCCTCCGTGAACTCGTTGGCGATGACCGAGGCCATCGTATAGCCGGGATGCAGCAGCGAGATGCCGGTGTTGAGGCTGTTGCCGATGACCATGGTGACCGCAATGGTCTCGCCCAGGGCCCGCCCCAAGCCGAGGATCACTGCGCCCAGCAGCCCGGATATCCCGTAGGGCAGGAGCACCTGCCAGATCATCTCCCAGCGTGTAGCACCGAGGGCCAGCGACGCCTCCCGTTGGGTCTGGGGGATGGCACGCAGCACGTCCCGGCTGATCGCCGCGATGGTCGGCCCGACCATGATGGCCAGGATGAGCGACGCGGCCAGCCGGCTCGGACCGTAGACCGGGCCGGCGAAGAATGGGATGAAACCCAGCACGTCGGCCAGCGATTGGCCGATGGGGTGCACGATGACAGGCACGAAGACGAAGAGCCCCCACAGACCGTAGACCACGCTGGGGACCGCTGCCAGCAGCTCAGTCACAAAGGCGAGCGGCTGGCGCAACCAGGTCGGTGCCAGCTCCGAGAGGAAGATGGCGACGCCCAGGCTGAGGGGCACGGAGATGATCAGGGCGACGATTGACGTGACGAGCGTGCCCCCGATGAAGGGCAGCGCGCCGAAGACTTGCTTGAGTGCCGGGTCCCATCGTGAGGTGACCAGAAAGCGCAGGCCGAAAGCCTGGCGGGAGAGGCTCGAACTGCCCCATAGCTCGTAGCCGATGGCGGCCACCAGGGTCAGCACCAGCAGCGCCGCCGCCAGGAGCAACCCCTGATAGAGCCGGTCGCCGTGGTGCCAGAAGGCCGCCAGGCGCGTTCTGGTGTCGCGCCTGGCGGAACTGCTATCTTGTGCACGTTGTGTCATATTGTCTCGAATCGAGAGCTTTTGGGTAGAAGCCCGAGTCCGCTCGGCCGATGCCCGAGTCCGCTCGGGACGGAACCCACAATGGCCTCTGGCGTGCCGAATCTCTCATGGAAGCGGCTGGCCGTTGCAGGTAACCTGGTCCAGCTTGTCGAAGACGAGCGTGCGCACGTTGTCGGGCAGCGGCACGTAGTCCAGCTCCTGCGCGTATGGCTGGCCATCCGTCTGGGCCCAGTGGATGAACTGCCACCAGTTTCTGAGCCTTGGCGCAATCGGTCTGGTCCATGTAGAGCAGCAGGAAAGTGTACCCGGCGATCGGCCAGGAGTTGGCCCCGGGCGCGTTAACGATGAGACGGGCCAGCGTAGCCGGCATATCGTTGCCGAAGTCAGCCATTGCGTTCTGGGTCGTCTCGGGTGAGGCCGTCACCGTGTTGCCGGCGGCGTTGACGAGCTGCGCGATCGGCAGATTGTTCTGTTGGGCATAGGCCAGCTCGACGTAGCCGATGGCTCCGTCATTCTGGCTGACGGTGCCCGAGACCCCATCGTTGCCTTTGCCCCCGAGGCCGACCGGCCACTCGACCGACGTGCTGCTGCCGACGGTGCTCTCCCAATCGGTGCTGACGGCCGAGAGATAGCTGGTGAAGATGAAGGTGGTGCCCGAGCCGTCGGAGCGGTGCACGACGATGATGTCCTTGTCAGGCAGCGTGAGGTCGGGGTTCAGAGCGGCGATGGCGGGGTCGTTCCACTTGGTGATGGTGCCCAGGAAGATGCCGCTGAAGGTTGCCCCATCGAGCACGAGCGGGCTCGCGTCCTTGAGCTCGGCGACGTTGTAGGTGGGCACGACCGCACCCGCCACCGACGGGAACATCTGAACTCCTGCCGCGGCATCGAGCTGCTCCTGGCTCAGGATGGCGTCCGAGCCGGCGAAGTCGACCGTCTTCGCCGTAATCTGCTGGATGCCGCCGCCCGAGCCGATGGCCTGGTAGTTGAACTGGACCGATGGATCTACCTTGGCGTACTCGAAGAACCAGCGGCTGTACAGGGGGTAGGGAAAAGTGGCGCCGGCGCCGCTGATCTGGATCGAGCCGGCTGCGGCAGCCTGCGTATCGGTGGGCGCCATCGTCTGGGGTGTCGCCGTCGGCGACACCGGCGCGGCGCCTCCGCACGCGGTCACCAACAAAGCTATCAAGACAAAAGGGGCTAACCATAGACGACGCATTCAATCTTCTCCTTGCGATTATGTGTTTTCATCGCCAGGAAGATTAGCATCTCGAGGTTAACGCATCTTGTGTGCGACGTTAACGATTTGTTAAGCGTCGCGAAGATGTGCGAATTCGCCTGGCCCAATCGGAAGGAGAGAGGCTGTGAAGCCGGGGAACCCTATTCTAACTGCGGGGCAGGTTTCGGAGCGACCGGCAAACTGAAGTAGAACGTACTTCCCACGCCCTCGAGGCTCTCGACCCAGATGCGCCCGCCGTGTCCCTGGACGATGTGCTTGCTGATGGCTAGCCCCAGGCCGGTGCCTTCCTGCGCGCGGGCGCGATCCGTCTTGAAGAACCGCTCGAAGATGCGCTCGATGTCGCCCTCGGGAATGCCGATGCCGGTATCCGTCACGCCAAGGATGATCTCTCGAGCTGCCTCGACGGCAGAAGGCGCCTCAGTGTTCTCCGGGGAACGCCCCGATTCCTTTGAGGGCTCGCCAAGCCGCGCGAAGACGGTGATAGTTCCGCCCGGCGGCGTGAATTTGATCGCGTTATGGACCAGGTTGGTCACAACCTGCTGGATTCGCTTGGCGTCCGCCATAACGCGGGGTAGATCGTCCGGGATGGCGATGCTCAGCGTGACGCTCTTGCGCTCTGCTTGAGGTTGCAGGCGCTTGACCGGCTTCTGGACCAGCTTCCTGACCCGCGTCGATCGAATCTCAAGTGGCACGCGCCCTGACTCGATGCGCGAGAGCTCCAGCAGCTCCTCGACCATCTGCGTCAGGGACGCCAGCTCCGTCTCCATATGTGATAGGAAACGTCGCGCCGCGGGCGGGTCGTCGATGGCCCCATCCCGCAGCGTCTCGACCACCAGCGAGAGCGAGGCCAACGGCGTGCGTAGCTCGTGCGAGATGTTGCTGATGAAATCCCGCCGTATCGTCTCCAGCCGGCGAATGTGCGTCAGGTCCTGCAACATCACCAGGTACCTCGGTGGCGCCGATCCCCGGAGCGGCGTGATCACCGCGTGCAGGAAGTTGCCGTAGAGGAGGGTCTCCACCGTGTCGTTTTGCTCTTCCTGGGTCTCGTAGGCGCGGTTCCACAGGTCAATCAGCTGGTGGCTATAGGCGACCTGAGAGAAGCGGCGGCCGATCGCCCTCTCCTCATCGTACCTGAGAATCCGAGCAGCGGCTGCGTTGATCATCACGACGGTGCCGTCCTCGTCTGTGATGATAACCCCGTCAGCCATGTGCTCGAGCACGGCAGACAATCGAGCCTGCTCCAGGGCCAGATGGCTGACCTTCTCCTGCAGTTGGTCGACCATGTCGTTGAACGATCGGGTCAATGTGCCGACCTCATCGTGTGTCGTGGGCAGGAGGCGGCTGCTGAGATCGCCCGCCGCCATCCGTTCGACCGCCTCGGTCAGCCGGCGGACCGGGCCTATTGTGCGGGAGGCTACATAGGTGGCCAGCACCACCGCGACGAGACCCGCCACGGCGCCTGAGAGGATCAGGGTGCGGTTCAACCGGCTGACGTTGGCCTCGATGGCTGTAAGGGGCAGGGCGACGCGCGCGAAGCCCACAATCTGGTCATCCTGTGTGACGGTGACGGCGGCGTACATGACTTCCGTTTTGAGTGTCTGGCTGAATCGCGTTGACGTTCCTCTGCCGGCCTTCAGTGCCTGCTGGATCTCGGGGCGCAGGAGATGGTTCTCCATTTCCACATAGTTGGCATCCGATTCGCCCAGAACGGTTCCATCGGGCCCAATGATCGTAACCCGCTGCCCGAGTTCATCCGACCACGCGCGTGCCTGACTGCTCAGGTCAGTGACAGCGACCCCACCAGGGGCCGTAAGTGGCGCCCGCAGTGCGTCCGCCATCAACGCGGCTTCGTCGAGGAGATGGCTGCTCAGGTCGTCAAGGCGTGCCGTGCGTACCTCGGCCGAGAGATACAGCGCGAGCCCCAACGTCACCACTAAGAGGATGACGATGTAAGGCACCGTGATCCGCCACCAGATTGAAGAGAACATGCGTTGGTCTAGCCCTCGAACCGGTAGCCGGCTCCCCTAATGGTGATGATGCGGGTTGGATTGGCCGGGTCGTCCTCGATCTTCTCGCGGAGCCACCGGACGTGCACGTCGACTGTCCGACTGCCTCCGGTGTAATCCCAACCCCAGACATCTTCCAGGATCTGGTCCCTGGAGAGCATGCGTCCGTGGTTCTGGGCGAGGTAGACCAGCAGCTCGTACTCCTTTGGCTTGAGTGCGAGCGGGTGTCCGTCGAGGATCACCTCCCGGCGATCGAGGTCCAGCGTCAGGTCGTCGAAACGCAGCACATCTGCCGGCTCCTCCTCATCGCTCGCGAACTCCTCGCGTACCATCCGCACGCGCCGCAACTGGGCCTTCACCCGTGCCAGCAGCTCACGCATGCTGAAGGGCTTGGTCAGGTAGTCGTCGGCGCCGACCTCCAGCCCCACGATCTTGTCCACCTCGTCATCGCGGGCCGTCAACATGATGATCGGGGCGCTCGTGTCCTGGCGCAGGATGCGGCAGACCTCGAAGCCGTCGAGGCCGGGGAGCATGATGTCGAGCAGGATGAGGTCGGGCTCCTCTGCGTGCGCGACCTCGACTGCGCGATGCCCGTCAGCGGCTGTCGAGACCTCATAGCCTTGCCGCGTCAGATTGTAGGCCAGCGCATCGCGTAGCACCAACTCGTCCTCTACGACGAGGATCTTCTCAGCCATTAGGGCTCCTTCGCGACTAAGCAGGTCGTAGTGCTCACCACTCAGGTGGTCGCCACCTTATAGTGGATGTCGGGTAGGGCGCGCAATCGCTCCGCGGCCTGTTCCGCCGTGAGGTCGCGCTGGGGCTCTGCCAACATCTCATAGCCGACCATGAACTTCTTGACCGTCGCCGAGCGCAGGAGCGGCGGGTAATAGTGAGCGTGCAGTTGCCAGTGCGCGGCTGCAGCGCCGTCGCCACCTGTGGGCGCCCCATGCCATCCCATCGAATAGGGGAAGGAGGTCTCGAACAGATTGTCGTACCTGATCAGGAGCGTCTGCATGACCTCGGCCAGGGCATTACGCTCGACTTCCACCAGTTCGGGCAGACGCAACACGTGACGTCGCGGCAACACCAACGTCTCAAAGGGCCACAGCGCCCAGTAAGGCACGACCACCAGCCAGTGATCGTTCTCCACCAGGACCCGCACCCGCCGTTGGGCTTCCAGATCGGCATAGGCCATGAGCAGCGGTCGGCCGTAGGTCTCGAAGTACGCCAGTTGGGTACGGTCCTCTTTCGCGGGCTCGTTGGGAAGCGCGTTGCCGGCCCACACCTGGCCATGCGGATGTGGGTTGGAGCAGCCCATGATCGCCCCTTTGTTCTCGAAGATCTGGACCCACCGGTAGTCCTGCCCCAGCTCCTCGACCTGCTCTGCCCACAGATCTACGATGGAGCGAATCTCCGGTACGCTCATCTCGGCCAATGTGAGGTCGTGGCGCGGCGAAAAGCAGATCACGCGGCAGGTTCCCTTCTCCGTCTCGGCGCGCAGGAGCGGGTCCGTGTCGATCGTCACCGCCGGGGTATCCGGCAGCAGCGCGGCGAAGTCATTCGTGAAGACGTAGGTGGAGTCGTAGTCCGGATTTCTGGCCCCTCCGGCACGTTCGTTGCCGGGACAGAGATAGCATGCCGGATCGTAGGCCGGGCGCGTCTCCTGCGGAGGCCTCTCAACCTGTCCCTTCCAGGGCCGTTTGGTCCTGTGGGGCGAGACCGTGATCCATTCACCGGTGAGAGCGTTATAGCGTCGATGTGGGTGATCCGCCGGCCTGAATTCGGACATAATGGCCTCCAAG
>CAVVUS010000025.1:0-59702 GCA_963751345.1 uncultured Chloroflexia bacterium | reverse complement strand
ACGTGTACGACGAGGCCAACGCCGACCTGCTCCAAATGGCAGGCATCCGCGTCATCCCTACCTCGATCTTTTTCGATCGATCGGGCACAGCCCAGGGCTTCACAGGCGTCATCCCCCCGGAGCAACTACGCACCCTGCTTACGAACATCAGCCTGGGCAACACGCCATGACGCTTGACCCCGCGCAGCTACAGAACGCCGCTCCCCTGGCGTTTGTCCTGTCGTTTCTCGCCGGGATTCTGACCAGTGTCGGCCCGTGCAACATCGCGATGATCCCGCTGGTGATCGGCTATGTAGCCGGGGGCAAGCCGGTAAGTCGCGGCCGGGCACTTGCCCTGTCATCGACGTTCGTCTTGGGCCTGGCGCTGACGTTTGTCGCCCTGGGTGTCGTGGCGACCCTGCTGGGCGGCATGTTCGGTGGTACAACGCGCCTGTGGTACTATGTCGTCGCGGCAGTCTGTATCGCCATCGGCCTGCAAATGCTGACGGGCTTTCACCTACCGGAGATCCCCGGACTGGGGCGGCTGCGGGAGCGGATCACACTGCGCGGTGTACCGGGGGCGCTGAGTTTGGGGCTCGTCTCGGGTCTCGTGGCATCGCAGTGCGCGACGCCGTTCCTCGCTGCGATCCTAACGTACGTGATGACGAAGCAGGGTGCGTTGGCCTATGGTGCCGCCTTGCTGTTTGTCTATGCGCTGGGTCGCGGTGTCCCGATCTTGGCGGCCGGCACGTTCGCCGGCGTCATCAAGCAACTCCAGTCGTTCGCGCGCTGGGCACAGGCTCTGGAGATGGTGAGCGCGGTCCTCATTCTGGGCGTAGGCTTCTACTTCCTATGGATTGCGTGAGGTGTCACTCAGAGGTGAGTCGCTCGTATGAACATCTTCGAGGTTGGCAACGCGATTCGGCGTGAGTAGCTGGGCGGCGCTGATGGCCCGTGGCCTCGACGAGGAGACCGCGGTCGACATCATCGGAGTTGCGCTCCACTTCATAGCCCAGTTGGGCAATCGCCGTCAGCAAATCGGCCTCACTCAGCAGCGTCTCGTCGAACTCAACTTCCAGCCGTTGGTGGCGATAGCTCGCGTTGACGCGTTTGACTCCGGGGAGATCGTCCTCCAGGGACTGGAGCGCCATCGCACATAGCGAGCACGAGATTCCCGGAATGCGATACGTTTTCCCTGTCATATGAGGTCCTTTCCGGCCTACAACATCACCACGCTGAACTGGTGATCGAACTTTGCCCCACTCTAGGGGATCAGTCGAAGATGATCTCGCCGGTATAGATCCCGGCTCCGCATGAAAAGCGCAGGATTGCACCGGGCGCCATCGGCCCCAGGTCAATGGTCACCTTACCTGTTTCGGGCAGGTAAGTCTCGAACTTGAGCGCCGGGATGACTAGCGCTCGCGTGCAGGAGCGGGCAAGCTCGGTCACAAACACCAGTGTCGTCGGCGTATCGGCCAGTGCGTGCTGCTTGGGGGGAAGGTAGCCGTCGTGCTGCGCCATCACATAGAGGGTCTGAACCTCTGGCTCCGCGGGCATCGTCGCCCTTTCTGCTGCAGCGTTCGCGTCGTCGTCCGGCGTGACCGTGTCTGTGTTCGGCAGTGCTGCCTCTTCAGCCGCTGCTGATAGGGCTTCATCGTAGGCGCCCGGCGCTCGGGCCGGCAGGACAGCCTGGGGTACCGCTGTCTCGTCCCAGACCGAGCGCGCCAGACGGCTCGCGCTTACCGGTGAGTCCATAAGATTCAGCCCTGAGTCGATGGACACCAGCCCCAGGACCAGCACGATGATCGCTATCGCCCGCATGAAGAGGTGCTCTAGCCGGGCGCCGATATGCATGGCGGCATAGGCTACGGCGAAGAACATCAGGCTCGTCCCCAGCGTGAACGCAGCCATCAACGCGCCACCCATGAGCGTATCGCCCGTTCCCACGGCCGTCACCATCATCGTCTGGGTCACGCCACACGGGATCAGGACGGTCAGCACGCCAAGGAACAGCGGCAAGCCTGGAGACGCTTCGCGTTTGGATGTCCTGCGTATATAACGGGTGATCCACGTGGAGGCTCAAATGCGAAGAAGCGGAAGATAGGATGCACATTGAGCATCCGCAGAGCATTGCCGATCATGAAGATACCGATACCGAACTGCAGTAGGGCACGCGTGAGGGCATTGAACTTCAAAACGGATCCCACCGCGCCCAATAACAGTCCCAGCACGGCATGTGCCACAATCTTGGCGCCAAGAAAGAGCAGTATCGTCCGCGCCACATCGCGTCCCGACGCACGGACCCCTCCGCCGTCAGCGAACGGGGTATGGGGGTGGCCCTTTTCGCTTGGTGTCTTCTTGGTCGATCCCGGTTGGAGAGCCTCAACTTGTTGCGCTAGCGAGCTGGCCAAAAGCCCGCCCTGCAGGGCCAAGCAGCCCAGCCCTCCGGTGGTTAACCCGGTGATAAAGGCAACCCATATGCTAATCACCGTCTATGCCACCTGAACGGTCTCCACCAGAGGCCAAGCTGCTCCGATTTGCCGACATTCATCATCCCAGGCCTCATATATGATCGTGTTCCCGCACTATAGGTCATCAGGCGGATTGTCAAGATGGTCACAATCGGACAGTCCGACCCAAGGGCTTTCACTGCAAGTGACATAGCCTCGTCCCTTCGGCGAATACTGACAGCGGAAACCGCCCCTTGACACGATTGCGCATAGCTGTATAGTTCAATCCAGATCGAAGTATCGATGATAGACCCATGAGCATGACCACACATACCGCGCTTGCCGATGTACAGGTACTCGCCGACCTATTCAGGGCGCTGGCCGAGCCCAAGCGTGTACGCATCCTGAACCTGATCATAGAGGGCGTGCAGTGCAACTGCGACCTCGGCGAAGCAATGGGGCTGGCACCCAACCTGATTTCGCATCACCTTGGGGTCCTACGCGATGCCGGTCTGGTCGAGGCCGAACGCGACTCCATCGACGCGCGATGGGTGTATTATACGGTGAACGCCGCGGCACTGGCGCAGATCCGCGAAGCGCTTGACGCATTCTTTCAGCCGGCACGCATACAGACGCGCTGCCCAACCTGTGGCCCCCGTTCAGAGTGCTTGCGAGAGACCTAGCCAGGCCGCCCCTTTTTTTGCCCAAACACTTCAAAGGAGATTGAACTACTATGAGTGAACCCGTGCAAGTCGAGCTTTTTGACCCACCTCTGTGCTGTCCCATAGGCCTCTGTGGTCCGACGCTGGACCAGACCTTACTGGACGTCAACGAGATGCTGCTCACCCTACAGGCGCAAGGAATCAGGGCGGCACTGGCGCCGGAGGCAGCCTATGGGGCCGGCCCGAGCAAATGTGACTGACACTTTTTTGGATTCGTATATCGATACGCGTTCATCTACACGAACGACAGCGATCAGCACATCCCATACTTTCTTCACTGACAAGGAGACAATACTGTGAGTAAGTTCGAGAAGTACCTGGCGGTCTGGGTTGCCCTCTGCATGGGCGTTGGCATTCTGCTCTCGCAAACCATCCCCGGCCTCGGGGAGATCATCGATTCCTGGCAGATCCAGGGAATCTCTGTCCCCATTGGCATCTGCCTATTCCTGATGATGTATCCGGCGCTGCTCAACCTGCAGGTCTCGGAACTCAAGCGGCTGAGGGACAACCCCAAGCCCATCCTGTTGAGCCTGTTCTCTAACTGGGTGATAGCGCCTCTGGTCACCGTCATCCTGGCGAACCTGTTTCTAAAGGGCAATCAGCAACTGATGGTCGCAGCAATCCTGCTGGGCTCGAGCCCGTGCACGGCGATGGTGCTGGTCTGGGGCAAGCTTGCCGGCGGCAACCAGGAGCAGAATGTCGTCAACACAAGCCTGAACACACTCACGATCATGGTTCTGTACGTGCCACTTGTGTCGCTTCTGACCGGAATCCAGGGCATCCCTATTGACCGCGGAGTGCTCCTGGTCTCAGCGTTGTTTTTCATCGGACTCCCGCTGGTCCTGGGTATCATAACGAAACGCTTGCTCACGCAGGTCAAAGGCGCTGCCTGGTTCGAGCACACCTATCGGCCTGCTGTAGAAAAGTTGGCGATCGGCGCGCTGCTGATGACCCTGGTCGTCCTGTTCTCGCTGAACGGCGAAGTGTTGCTGGGTAACTTCGATGCCCTGCTGTTGATCTCAGTACCGCTGTTGCTGGGCTTCGTGATCGTTGTAGGCTATAACCTGTTGGTCACCCGAGCCTTCAAGCTTGCCTATAGCGAAGCCATCACCACTGTGCTGATCGGGTCGTCAAGCCACTTTGAGATCGCCATCGCCACCGCAGTCGCGTTGTACGGCGTCGGCTCGTATGCAGCTTTGGGCACCACGATGGGTCTGTTCTGGGAGGTGCCTGTAATGCTGGGTCTCGTTTACCTTGGCAAGGCGCTGGCGCGGCGTGGGTTCTGGCTGACTCCTTCGCAGGACAAGCTGAGGGCCAACGCTCTGCAACCAGCATCGATACTCGTGGGCGCGGAGGATGACGCGGAATAGCTGATCCACACCCTGTTTGTGTCTGTGCCTTGACAGAACTCTCTTCCGGGTCTATAATCATATTCAGTTTTATGAATTTACTCTCGGAGTCGGGTGCCCAGAGGTTCGTTGGGCTTCTCTCTTTTTTCTGATCACATTCACAAGTTTGAATATACGCGCACCCGGAGGTCGTTCGTGAGCATCCTTCAGTATGTTGGCACGCTTGTTCAGACCGGGCTGGGCAGCCTGGCGGCCTACCTGGCCGCGCACGTCCTTCTCTGCCTGCTGCCGGCCTTCTTCATCGCCGGCGCGCTGGCCGCGCTGATGCCCAAGGAGGCCATCACCCGCTTCCTGGGGCGTTCGACGCCGAAGTGGATCTCCTATCCCGCTGGCGGCCCTGGGGGGCTTCGTCCTGGCCGTCTGCTCGTGCACGATCATGCCGCTCTTTGCCAGCATCTACAAGAAGGGCGCGGGCCTCGGCCCGGCGATCACCTTCCTCTTCGTCGGGCCGGCGATCAATATCCTGGCGATCTCGCTGACGGGCGTCGCGATTGGGATGGATATCGCGCTGGCGCGCGTCGTCCTGTCTATCGTCTTTGGCATTGGCATCGGCCTGCCTGATGGCCTGGCTCTTCCGTAAGGACGACGCCGAACACGACGCGGCCAAAGAACGCAGTCGATGCATTCGGCCCACAGGCCAAGGTCCCCGGACACGGCCTGGGCCTTTTTCGCCTTCTGCTGGGCGTCCTGATCGCGGGAACACTGCAGATCGGTGTCCTGACCAGCAGCTTATGCGACCTTGACGTTAGGCGGATCTCCTGTGGCGCTGGCCGCCTCTGTCGGTACCCGGCTCCGCTCCACTGGGCCGCACAATTCCAGAACTGGCTCAACGCGATGGTACCGCCGAATGCTGCCATGGGCATCGAGGGTGTGAGCGTCCAGGGTGTTTTCCTGATCGGCCTACTGGCCCCATCGGAACGACCGCCTGGAAGGGCCTCAACCGGATCGACGAAGGCTCGACACCTGGACCTACTGGGCGCTGGGCCTCATCACCCTGACCCTCATCGTCGCGTCGCTTAAGGTCACTGTGGGTGCTAACGGGCCTGACCATCGGCATTACCGGCAAGCTCATCGCCGAGGTGCTCCTGATCGGCGCGGTCTGGTGGATGGCCATCACACATTTCGAAACCTACGAGATCCAGGAATGGCTCTGGGAGATGTGGCGTTTCGTCAAGCAGATTATGCCGCTGCTCATCGCGGGGGTCTTCGTCGCCGGTATGGCGCGCGCACTGATCCCTGCAGCCTGGATCCAGGCGATCGCCGGCAACAACACGGTCTGGGCGAACCTGGCGGGCGTGACTCTTCGGTGTGTTTATGTACTTCCCGACGCTGGTCGAGGTCCCGATCGCGCAGACCTTCCTGTCGCTGGGAATGCAGCGTGGTCCGCTGCTGGCCTACCTGCTGGCCGACCCGGAGCTAAGCCTGCAGTCCATCCTGATCACCAACACGGTGATCGGCAAGAAGAAGACCTTTGTCTACGTCGCCCTGGTGACGGTGTTCAGCACCTTGTCGGGTCTGATCTTTGGGTGGTTTGTGAAGTGATCGATCGTGAGGTTGTGAAAGGGAGCGTGCGATGAGCAAAGCGGTGGTGGTTCAGACCAGCGGCGTCGTATACACCTTGGCTAGACAGCGGGACATCGGCCTGACTCTTCAGGATGGCGCGACCTGGGAAGACTTGATCGCGGCACTGGCCAAGGCGGCGCCGGCATTGGTGGGAGAAGTCATCGCCAAAGACAGGCGCCATCTCCTCGGCGACTACCTGATCAACGTGGGGGGGCGTGTCACCATTCAGGACCTATCGGCAGCAGTACAGATCGGCCAAGGAGAGAGAGTTACCTTCCTGACCGATGCATGCTGAGGGTACCAGACCTATGCTGAAGCATCCTGACGGACCGGAGGATCAAGAGAACCGATATGTCACCCTGGATTGACCGACGCAAATGCCCCGCTATGCAGGAGATCTGCCTTGCGATCAAGGCATGCCCGAACGGCGCGGTCCAGTATGCGGCCGACGCTGCTGCCCCCCTGGGCGGATTGATGACGATAGACGCATCCCGCTGCCGGGGCTGTGGCGAATGTGCCAAGGCCTGTTGCGGCCACGCCATCGAAATGCGCAAGTGAGGGAAACCATGATCGAGGCGGCGGAGATCTTGGTGATCGACGACTGCACGGCGGTGTGCGTCCGCCATACACTGGAGCGGGCTTCGCGAGCTTCCGGCACCCGACGGTGACCCCGGAGGCAATCGATCTGGTAGCGCAGCAAGGTCGGGCGCTGTTCGACCAAGAGACCATTCTATTAGAGAAGGAGCAGAGAACGATGTTGGAGATCAAGATCCTGGGCACAGGGTGCCCCAAGTGCAAGCGATTGGAGCAGACGGCCCGAGAGGCTGCGGAGCAGACCGGTGTCGAGGCCACCTTCGTCAAAGTGACGGATATCAACGACATCATGGACTATCCGATTGCCAGCACCCCGGCGTTGGTGGTCAACGGTGAAGTGAAGTGCTCGGGACGATTGCCCAGCACACAGGAGATCGCTGGCTGGTTGCAGACCACGGCCTAGTTCGATCCGTTCCGGGATGTGGTACCACGACCTTCCGCAGAGCGAGCTCTGCGGAAGGTCGTGTGCCACAAGGATACACATTATGACGTTCATACCCCGTGATCCGTCTGAGGACTCCCCACCGGAAAGGGCCATGCAGGATCAGGCCCGGGTGGATGCCGAAAGGCGACTCGTGTTGCCGCGAGGCCTCAGAGAGCAGTATGGGTGATCGCCGGTGCCCAGGTATCTCTAGAGATCGACCGCAACGGCCTATAACTGCGCCGGACGACAGATGTGCCGGCCAAGGTGTACCTTGAGGCGACCAACTACTGCAACCTGGCATGCCGGGGCCCAATTGCCACGGTATGAAAGCTGAATAGACTAGGGGCTGGCATGGCAATCTACCAAACGCCTGTGCGAGCATCCACAACGCGTGACTAGCCGATCATCATATGGAGGACATATACGACCATGACCATCAGCGAGCAGAACGTGAATCAGCACTCTCGTCCGTCGGACCTCGAGATCACCGACATGCGTGTCGTGCATCTCAAGGGCATACCCTATGCGCGTGCCCCTCATCCGCATTGATACGAACCAGGGCCTCTCAGGCTATGGTGAGGTGCGGGATGGAGCCAGCAGCACCTATGCACTGATGCTCAAGAGCCGCATCCTGGGCGAGAACCCGTGCAATGTCGACAAGGTCTTCCGCCAGATCAAACAGTTCGGACATCACGCGCGACAGGCCGGCGGCGTGTGCGGCATCGAGATGGCGCTGATGGATCTGGCGGGCAAGGCCTACGGCGTGCCGGCCTACATGCTCGCCGGTGGGAAGTTTCGCGACAAGGTGCTGATCTATAGTGACACACCCTCGGAGCCCGACGGCAAAGCGATGGGCGAGCGGCTCAAGGGCCGGATGGAGCAGGGATTCAAGTTCCTCAAGATGGACCTGGGAGTCTATTTCCTCAGGAATATCCCCGACACGGTGATCGGGTTCCCGGATACGTTGCGCAGCTTCAACGTCATGCATCCCTTCACGGGGATTCAGTTGACCGAAAAGGGCATTGACTACCTCTGCAAGTATGTCGACGAGGTGCGCAGCGTGATCGGCTACGAGGTACCCCTGGCCGTGGACCATATCGGCCACATCGGCCTGGAGTCCTGCATTCGACTGGTCGATGCGCTGGAGCCGTTCACCTTGGCCTGGGTAGAGGATCTGCTCCCGTGGCAGCTCACCGACCAGTACGTGACCCTCTCACGGGCCGTCAAGACGCCGATTTGCACAGGCGAGGACATCTACCTCAGGGAGAACTTCATGCCGCTGTTGGAAAGCCGCGGCGTCTCCGTCATCCACCCCGACATTGCCTCCTCGGGCGGCATCCTGGAGACCAAGAGGATCGGTGATGCGGCCCAGGAGCACGGGGTCGCTATGGCGATGCATATGGCCGGGTCGCCCGTTGCGGCGCTCGCCAGCGTGCACTGCGCCGCGGCAACGGAGAACTTCCTGGTGCTGGAGAACCATTCGGTAGACCAACCCAAGTGGAACGATCTGGTGACCGGCCTACCCAATCCCCTGATTGAGGATGGTTACATTGCCGTGCCCGAGACGCCCGGCTTGGGGTTTGAGGATCTCAACGAGGCTATGGTCCGCGAGCACATTGACCCCGACCATCCCGGCTACTTCGAGCCCACGGATGAATGGGACGCCGAGCGGTCGCACGACCGCCTCTGGAGTTAGGGCAGCTATCAGCGGCTAGCTGTCAGCTTTACAGCGGAAGTACGGAGTATGGAGTACGGAGTAGGGAGTAAGCTCGTGTTAGCGGCGCTACTCCATACTTCCTACTCCTTACTTCTGCTGACTGCTGATCGCTGACCGCTTCTGCGCTTTAGATATGGAGGGCACCATGCCTATCATTGAGACCGTCACCCATCTGACGCCGGCGATGTTTACCGAGCGCGAACAGGTCCTCGTTGAGTCGCCTGCAAAGGGATTGGTCGCGTCCACGTTCCGCTTCGACAGTGGCGTCTGCGGCCTGCGGCTGACCAGTAACGTCGGGGAATTGGTGATGTTGCCGTTCCAGGGCCAGCAGGTTTGGTCCGCGATGTTCAACGACCGCAACCTGACGATGCGAGCGATGCTCGACCAGCCCTACCCGACCCGCGTCTTTCTTGACACCTTTGGCGGCTTCATGCAGCACTGCGGCATCACGGGCGTCGGCTCGCCGGGTCCCAAATGACACCCATCCGCTGCACGGGGAGCTGCCCAATGCACCCTACGCCGGGGCATACATCGTCCTCGGTGAGGATGACGGCGGGGCCTATATCGGGTTGGGCGGCCGGTATCGCCACACCGTGGCCTTCGCCCACAGCTACCTGGCTGAGCCGCTGGCCAAGCTCTATGTGGATGCCACGATCTTCAGGGTCTCGATGACGATCACCAACCTCAAGCGTTCGGACCAGATGCTGATGTATCTGGCGCACGTGAACTTCAAGCCGGTGGACGGCGGGCGGTTGGTCTACGCGGCAAAGCCGACACCGGAGCACGTCCGCGTGCGCGCCAGCATCCCCTCGCACATCACGCCGGGTCCGGGCTACGTCGAGTTCATCCAGGAGCTTGGGAGGCACCCCGAGGTACACCACGTGTTGGCGCCCGATATGGCCTTCGATCCCGAGGCGGTCTTCTTTATCGACTACCTCGCAGATGACGAGGGGTGGGCGCACACAATGCAGGTGCATCCGGATGGCAACGTGGACTATATCGGCCACCGCCCGGATCAGTTGCCCAAGGGCACCCGGTGGATCTCTCGCACGCCCGATCAGGATGCGATCGCGTTGGTGGAGGCCGGAACCTGTGAGCCCGAGGGGTTCCAGGCCGAGAAGGCGAAGGGCAACGTCAAGTATCTTGCACCCGGTGAGTCTTTCCGGGCCGACTTCAGGATAGGGGCGCTTACCGAGGCTGAGGCCGAGGGGATCGCGGCCAAGATCGAGCGTGCGATTGCTGACTGAGGATGGCATAGGCGCAGAGGGAAGCGACGGGAATGCCGGCGACCCACTATGAGGTCTTCAAGGTCCGCAATTACGAATGCGATGCCTATGGTCACCTGAGGGGTGCGACCTACCTGAGGTGGATGCAGGAGTCGGCCTTCGCGGCTTCGGCCGCGGTGGGATATGACTTCTCGCGATACCACAACATCGGGCAGATCTGGCTGATCCACGAGACCGCGGTCGAGTATCTCGCGCCGCTGCACTATGGCGACGAGGTCGAGGTCAAGACGTGGGTGATGGATATCCGTCGCTTCCGGTCGCGGCGCGCCTACGAGATCCGGCACCGGGCGACAGGAGAGGTGGCAGCGCGTGCGTCGACCGACTGGGTCTACCTGGATGCTGAGACGCTCCGCCCCCAGATGATACCTGAGGCGATACAGTTGGCCTTCTTTCCTGAAGGGGTGCCACCTGAGACTTCCCCTCGTGAGCGACACCCGGTCGCACACGATCGACCGCCAGAGGCGATTGTCACTTCCCAGGACCGTCGCGTGGTCCGACATCGATATGATGTGGCACGTGAACAACGCGAAGTACCTGGAGTACGTCGAGGATGCCGAGACGCGCGCGTGCGCCCTGAGAGGCTGGCCGATGGAACGCATGCTGGAAGAGGGCCTGCGCATCCATCACACGGCAGCATCGCCTAGAGTATCGACGCCCTGCCGTTCTGGGCGACGCCCTCGAGATCGCCACGTGGTGCACCGGGATAGACGACACGACGGCGCTCAGGCACACCGAGATCCGGCGTGCGGAGGATGGGGAGCTCCTCGTGCGGGCCCAGGCGCGCTGGGGTCTGAGTGACCTGGAGACCGGCGCCGCGCTTCGCATCCCGCCGGAGTTGGTGTGGCCGTAGGAATCATTCTCTCGAATGCGTGGGGCACGGGACCGGGCACCTCCGGGCTGCCGTCCCTGTCCCGACCCGTGGACTGGCTCTTGCACCCGCTGTAAGCCTGTGCTATGATGAAGCCATTGAGATGACCGAGGAATGAGAAAGACAATGTCCTTCGACGTTCAGCGTGCGCTGCTTTGTGGCCGGCTCCTCCTTACGGGATGGAGCCGTTGCCACGTGGGCGGGCACTGATCGCGAGGACTACCTCGGATACCAGCCGGTCAAGCTAGTGAAAGCGCCTCCCACAAGGGAGGCGCTTTTTCGTGCAGGAGGGCTCAATGCGCACAGATATATGGGTGATCAAGGAGGTGGTACCCCGGACGCCGGGTCTGTTGGCGTCCGGCATCCTCGTGGGGGCGATCCGAGCTGTAACTACGGTATCAGCCTGTAGTTGGATCTGTCACGAGGAGGAACGAAATGTCACCCGAACGAGATGTAATAGAATACGATCCCTGGAAGATCGAGGCATATTGGCGGCGTAGGTGGGCCGAGGAGGGCGCCTACCGGACACCGGATCGGTCACCCGGCGAACGCACCTTCTATTGCCTGGACTTCTTCCCCTACCCGTCCGGTGCCGGTCTGAGCGTCGGGCACGGGCGCAACTATGTGCCCTCTGACGTCATCGCTCGCTATCACCGGATGCAGGGTGAGGCGGTGCTTCACCCGATGGGGTGGGATGCCTTCGGCCTGCCGGCGGAGAACGAGGCGATGAAGCGCGGCGTCCATCCCGCCGAGAGCACCGCGCGCTATGCCGCCAACTACAAGCAGCAGTTGAATCTGTTGGGCTGCTCCTATGATTGGAGCAGGGAGATCGCCTCATCCGACCCGGCCTACTACCGGTGGAACCAGGCGTTCTTCCTGATGCTCTACCGCCGTGGCCTGGCCTATCGAGCGGATGCGCCGGTCAACTGGTGCGAGAGCTGCCAAACGGTCCTGGCGGCAGAGGAGATCGAGCACGGCACGTGCTGGCGCTGCCACCAGCCGGTCGTGCGGCGGTCGCGCTCCCAATGGTACATCCGCGTCACGGCGTATGCCGATGAGCTGGACGCCGCCCTGGATGAGCTCGACTGGCCCGAACACATCCTGGCGATGCAGCGTCATTGGATCGGGCGCCAGGAAGGCGTGGAGATCGACCTGCCCGTGGCGGGCCACGCAGACGCAAGCCTGCGCGTCTTCACAACCCGAGTCGACACGCTCTTCGGGGTCACCTTCATCGTGTTGGCGCCCGAACACCCCCTGGCCGAACGCCTGAGCACACCCGCGCAGCGTCCTGCCGTTGCGGCCTACATCGACCGGGCCTCGCAGCGCAGTGATGTCGAGCGGCACACCCGGGCACCCGACGGCGTAGCAACCGGGGCCGCTGCGGTGCTGCCTGACGGTACGCGCGTGCCCATCTACGTTGCCGACTACGTGCTGGCCGATTATGGCACAGGCGCCGTGATGGGCGTGCCGGCGCACGACTCCCGCGACTTCGCGTTCGCCAAGGGGCAGGGGCTGCCGGTCAAGCGCGTCATCGTGCCGTCGACGAGCGGAACGACGGCTCTGCTGCCGTTCACAGACGCGGGCGGGCTGGTGGACTCGGGTCGGTTCACCGGCATGAGCTCGGCTGCTGCGCAGGAGGCCATCGCGGCGTGGCTGGCTGACGAGGGGTTCGGTCGGCGCGTGGTCGCCTATCGTCTGCGGGACTGGTTGATCTCCCGGCAGCGCTACTGGGGCACGCCGATCCCGATCGTGAACTGCCCAACCTGCGGTGAGGTGCCGGTGCCGGAGGCCGCGCTGCCGGTCGAACTCCCGCCGGTGCCCGACTACCGTCCGAGAGGGGACGGGCGATCGCCACTGGCCAACGTCCCTTCTTTCGTCCACACGACCTGCCCGAGATGTGGGGGTGCCGCCGAGCGTGAGACCGACACCATGACGGGCTTCGTCTGTTCCTCGTGGTACTACATGCGCTTCACCGATCCCCACAATGCGGAGCGGCCCTTCGACGCAGAGGAGGCCAGACGCTGGCTACCCGTCGATCTCTATATCGGCGGTGCGGAACACGCCGTCAGCCACCTGCTCTACTCGCGGTTCTGGACCAAGTTCCTGGCCGATGAGGGATGGGTGGACTTCCGCGAACCCTTCCCCAAGCTGCGGAGCCAGGGCGTCCTTCACGCGCGGGACACCGAGACCGGCACGGTCGAGCGTATGTCCAAGTCCAGGGGCAACGTCGTGACACCCGAGAGTGTGATCGAGCGCTACGGCGCCGACGTCACACGGCTGCACTTGCTCTTCATGGGCCCGTTCGAGGCCAACACGGTCTGGGAGGTCGAGGAGGATGGCGTGACACCTCAACACATTGAGGGCGTCCGCCGGTTTGTGCAGCGTGTCTGGCGGCTGAGCACGGACGAGCGACAGTTGCCAAGTGCGCCACAGCGGGAGACCGTTGCGGAGGACGAGATCACTCGCGCTGCACATCGCGCTGCCAAGACGGTCACAGAGCAGATCGAGGTCATGCACTTCAACACGGCGATCAGCGCGCTGATGGTCTTCGTGGGTGACCTGGACGCGCACCGGCAGAGCTACGGGACGACCCCCGCGTTTGTGAGCGCTCGCTCCGTCCTGCTGCGGCTGCTGGCTCCCTTCGCGCCCTTTGTTGCCGAGGCGCTGTGGGCCCATTTGGGCGAGCGGGAGCAGCACGGTAGCATACATCAGGCCTCGTGGCCGCGTTGGGATGAGGCCGGCACGCAAGAGGCGATGGTAGAATTAGCTGTCCAAGTCAACGGGCGGGTTCGAGATCGAATCGAGGTGGCGCGTGATGCCGGTGAGGCCGAGATTCGCGCTGCGGCATTGGCCGCGCCGGGTGCCTGCCGGGCGCTGGGTGGGGACAAGGCCCGGCGCGTCATCGTCGTGCCCGGCCGGCTGGTCAATATCGTGTCCGGCTGACGCTGCCCTGAAGGGCTCGTCTCATCATGAAGCAGCGGCCCGCCTGAGAAGCGGGCCGCTGTCGATACCCCTGCCGCGACTTGAACGCGGGCCACCGGCTTCGGAGGCCGATGCTCTATCCAACTGAGCTACAGGGGCCTGTGTAGGATGTGGTGAACATCGCTACAAGCAACATTCTACCACAAGTGGCGTTCCGGACAAGATTGCGCCTCTGTTGTCGAGGTCTTTCTCTGGGGTATAATGCGCCCAACGCGATGGATGACATCAAAGTCTACGGCCATGCCAGACCGCAATCGCGTGGCTTCACATATGCTACTCGCGAGTCGATTCCCAACCAAAGGACAGCAGGTGCGCCCATGAAGCCTTTGACGGTAATCCGCGGATGGACTCTCTTGATGCTGTTGGGCCTGCTCTCCGGGTGTTTGGGGACATCCCAGCCGTTTACGGATGATTTCTCCGATCCGGCCAGTGGGTGGGGGGCAGCATCCCACGAGACCTACGTCCGGGGATATCAACAGGGTCGATATCTCTTCCAGATTGATGTGCCCCAATGGTTCGTGTGGGCCACGAGTGGTCGAAGCTACGATGACGTGGAAGTGACGACGGTTGTCCGTTCAGGTGGGCCATCCGACGACCATTTTGGCGTGCTCTGTCGATATGCGGATGAGCAGTTCTATTATTTCGCGATCAGCTCGGATGGGTACTATGCCATCTTCAGGATGGACGACGACGGCACCTTGGTGCCGATGACGGGTAAAGCTATGCTGAAGTCGACATTGATCCACGCGGATGGGACCGACAATCGACTGATGGCCTCATGCCAGGGATCGACCTTGACGCTCTATGCGAACGGCGAAGAGGTCGCCCAGGTCGAGGACGATGCGTTGACCAAGGGCGACGTCGGGATGGCCGCAGGTACGGTGTCTGAAGGCGGCACCACGATCTGGTTCGATGATTTCGAGGCGCAGAAGCCATGACGACGGCCCTATCACATTCTCTCGGCGATGTATGGAAGTGGCATCGGCCCTTCGTGCCCGTTGCGGTCGTGTGGATCCTCATCATCTTGACCGGGTGCGGGTCAGCGGGGCAGGCACCGGCGGAGGCCTGGCTTGTCACGTTCGATGATGCTTCCGGCTGGGTCATGGGATCCGACGCCGTTGCGGATGTGACGGTCGCCGATGGCGCGCTGCAGGTGCACGTCATTGAGCCCGGACAGATTGCGTGGGCTTCTTCGGAGCGCTCGTGGCGCGACCTACATCTCACCGTGGAGGCGACCCAGATCTCGGGGCCACTCGATAACGAGTATGGCGTGCTGATCAGGATGAAGGATGATGGCCATTTCATGGCGTTTTCGGTCAGCGGTGATGGCTACGCACGGATCGCGCGCTATGACGGCGGAACCTGGATCGTCCTCGGTCCGGACTGGGTGCCCAGCGAGGCTGTCCAACAGGGCGAAGCTACCAACCGGCTCGAGGTCGTGGCCCAAGGGGGGCAATTCGACTTTCGCGTCAACGGCCAATCGGTGGCCCAAGTCGAGGACGTGACCTTGGACCAGGGGAGCATCGGTCTCTACGCCGGCGCATTCACGGAGGGGGACGTTGTGGTGGCATTCGACAACCTGGACGTTGAGCCGGTGCCCTGATGAAGGCGCTAGCATCGGGAGAGGTCGAGATGGCAACCCCAGGGGTGGACGGTCGGTGCCTGCGAGCAGCGCGGGCATACTGAGCCGGGCGGCTGATTTTGCGCGTTTACCTTGAGGCGATGGGCTGCCGTCTGAATACTGCCGAGGTGGAGCATCTGGCTCGGCAGTTTGTCGGGCTGGGCCACGAAGTCATCTCAGAGCCCGTGCAGGCCGACGTCATCGTGTTGAACTCGTGTGCGGTGACGGCGCAGGCTGCCCGAAAAAGCCGGCACCGGTTACGCACGCTGCGGCGCGAGAATCCGAGGGCCGATGTCGCGGTCACAGGCTGTTGGGCCACCGAATCTCCGGATCGCGCCCGCCAGATAGAGGGTGTTCGATGGGTGGTGCCCAATGCCGACAAGCGCGATGCGGTTGCGGCGATTGTGGCGGGGGTGCTTCCCCCAAAGCTCGCGCCGTGGGCGCCCGGGCGGTGGGGACATACCCGCGCTTTCCTCGGCGTGCAAGACGGTTGCGATCACGCCTGCACGTTCTGTGTGACCCGGCTGCTGCGCGGTCCCGCGCGCAGTCGTCCCCCGGAGGAGACGGTCGGCGCGGTCCGCGAGTTCGTTGCCCACGGGGCCAGGGAGGTCATCCTGACCGGCGTGAGCCTCGGCGCCTATGGGCGTGACCTCGGGATGGACGACGGATTGGCGATGTTGGCGCGTCGTATCCTGGCTGAGACGGATCTCCATCGGTTGCGTCTCTCCTCGATTGAGCCCTGGGACGTCAGTGCGGCGCTGCTGAGACTCTTGGCCGAGGGTCGGCTGTGCCGGCAGCTCCATCTGCCGCTTCAGTCGGGCTCGGATGCGGTGTTGAGGCGGATGGGACGGCGTACGACGGCAGGCGCCTACCTTGATCTGGTGGCGGCGGCGAGGGACATCTCCCCTGACATCGCGATCACCACGGACATCATCGTCGGCTTTCCCGGAGAGACAGAGGCCGACTATGCCGCCACTGTCGACCTGGTCGAGGCATGTGGGTTCGCTCGTCTCCACGTCTTCCCCTACTCCGAAAGGGCGGGTACCCCGGCTGCGCGGCTGCCCGATGCAGTGGACGTCGCGGAGCGCAAAGCGCGAGCGCACCATCTGCGAGTCTTAGGTCGCCATTTGGCTGCCGCCTATCGTGCGCGTTTCATCGACGATGTGGTGCCCGTCCTCTGGGAGCCTCGGAGCCGTGATGGCCGGTGGGTGGGGTGGACCGACAATTACATCGAGGTGAGGACAGAGGATTCGCGGGACCTATATAACACGATCACGCCCACGCGACTCGTACGTGCTGAGCGGGACTACGTCGTGGGGAAGGTTCCACTTGGGTGAGTCTGCAAGAGACGAGCTGCGTCAGACACCTTCGAAGGGAAAACGGCGGTACATCCTCTCTCTGACGGTCGTGCTTCTGGTGGCAGCGCTTCTACGATTTGCTGCTCTTCCCGGATTTCCGCCGGGCATCGAACACGACGAGGTTGCCGAGGTCGAGATTGCCGAGGGCATCCTCTCCGGTCAGCACGCTATCTTCTTCCACCAGGCCTACGGTCAAGAGCCGCTCTTCCTCTACCTCGTCGCAGGGTCGATTGCTCTCTTGGGCCGCAACGTGCTGGCCCTGCGCTTTGTCTCCGCGACCGTGGGACTTCTGACCGTGGCGGCGGGGGCGCGCTGGGCCAGGCACTGGTTTGGCCGCCTGGAGTCCCTGGTCACGGCTGCTGGGCTCGGGGTTATGCTGTGGCCCGTCTTCTGGAGCCGGGTGGGCCTCAGGGGCATGCTCTTGCCGCTCACGATGTTGCTGGGGGTCGATGCGCTCTGGGCAGCATGGCAGGGGCGGAAACCTGGCCGAAACGCGGTCGTTTCCGGCGCGTGGTTTGGGCTATCCGCCTATACGTATCTGGCGGCTCGTGGCGTGCCCTTCCTTCTCCTGGGGCTCGGCCTCCTACTTGCTCTGCTCGATCGCGAGCGATTCCGACGTCGATGGCGCGCGCTCTTGCTGATAGTGGTAGTAGCTGCGGTCATGGCATCGCCCCTGGTCATCTACCTGACGCGGAACAAAAACGAGCAAACACGCGTCTATGAGGTCAATGCTCCGCTGCAGGCACTGCTGGGCGGGGATTTCAAGCCGGTATTGGCCAACGTCCCCCGAATCCTGGGGATGTTTTCGGTGGCGGGCGATGCCACCGAAAGGAACAACCTTACGCTTCGACCGGTGTTCCCCGAGCCGGTGTGGGCTGCGCTCTTCTATCTGGGCGCTGGCGTGGCTTTGGTCCGTTTCCGGGATGTCCGCTACAGTGGCTTGCTGCTTTGGGTGGGCGCTTTGTCTCTGCCCTCGTTGATGACGACGGAGGCACCCAATTTCGTGCGGACGTTGGGTGCGCTGCCTGCAGTGATGGCCCTGCCCGGCATCGCCGCGGCCTCCGTCTTGCCGCTGTTACGACGGTTCGGTCCTACGTGGCAGGGAGCCGGTGTAGCGGTTGTTCTGGTGAGCGGGCTCGCCAATGTTGGGCTTACCGCGCGAGACTATTTTGTGCGATGGCCCGAGATTCCCGAGGTCCGATTCGTGTGGCAGGGGGATCTCGATGCAGTGGCCGGTTGGTTGGACGATCATGGGGACGTCACGTCTGCGACGATTGGAGGGCTGTCCGCCACGACGATGGATGCACCGAGCCTCGATCTCCTGATGCGAAGGAAGGATGTACGCGTGCGGTGGTGTGATCCCGGGAGCCCGCTAGGGGCCGGAGGGGGGCTTGTGTTGCCTGCCGACGGAGGGGCGATCCTGATCCCTACGGTCGTGCCATTGGCTGATGCACTGTCGCCGTATCTGAGCCCAGGCATAGAGGGTGAGACGCCGGATCTTGGCTCGTTTCGGCGATATCAGCCCGCATACCAGGCCATCTCCGCGCGGGAGCCGGTGGCCTTCCGGGGAGGGCTCACGCTGCTCGACGTGGTGCTTCCCGCCGAGGCCCCGCGACCGGGGGACACGCTGACCGTCGTGTCGATCTGGCGGGTTGTAGGTGAGACCCATCCCGATCTCAAGATCTTCGTCCATGCGGTCGACGACGAGGGCGATCTCGTGGCTCAGCACGATGGGATGGATTGTCCGGCTCGCTTTTGGGCGCCGCAGGACACAATCGTGCAGGTACACCGGATCCAACTTCCGGGCGATCTCGAGACGCAACAGGTCAGGCTGCGCATTGGCCTCTACGACCGCCAAACGCTGGTGCCCTACCCGGTGTTGGATGGGCGACCCTATCTCGACGTGGGTGACATTGACCTTCGAACAGACTAGAAGCGTGAGACGCGACGATGCGACGGCCCGGGCCTGGCTACGGCGGTGCATTCTGTTAGGCGTGCTGCTGGTCGCTTTCGGATTCCTGACCTATAACGCGCAGGCTCAGTCGCCGACGATGGATGAGCAGAACCACATTGCCCGGGGCTATGCTTTCCTCCGTACCGGCAATCCACGGCTCAGCGTCGAGCACCCGCCACTGATCAACTTGCTTGAGGCCCTACCTCTCGGGCGGGGCGTTGTCCTGCCCCTCGACGATGACTCCTGGGAGACCGGCGACTGGTATCGGTTTGCAGACCTGTTTCTATGGCAGGTCAACTCGCTGCCGGATCGTATGGTCTTTCTGGCACGCACGCCTGTGATCGCGCTAACGCTGTTGCTTGGCGCGCTGGCAAGTCGTTGGGCACGGGAACTTGGGGGACGTATGGCTGCGCTGGCGGCCCCCGCCCTGGTGCTGTTGGACCCGAATATCCTTGCTCACGGCAGTCTGGCCACGACGGACCTGGGCATCACCTTCATGGTGTTGCTTGCGGCCTACGTCCTTTGGCATGTTCTGAAGGCACCCACAGCACTCGGTGTCGCGCTGGTGGGCGCAGTGACGGGCTTGATGCTGGGCAGCAAGACCTCGGGTCTGGTCTTCTGGGGGGCCTTTGGCCTGATCTTCGTCGGCGATGCGCTCTACTCCGTTCACGGTTTGCCTAGGCCCGCGGGCTCTACCCGGCGCTGGCCGGTGCGCCTCATACGACGGGGGCTTCTGTATCTCGCCGTCACCCTCGTCGCCCTGGTGGTCGTCTGGGCTACCTACGGGTTCCAGTCCGCGACGGCTGTCCAGGGCGGCAGGCGACTCGTACCGATGGGATCGTACTGGGCGGGCATCCTCGCCGTCTTCCGGAACGTGCAGGGCGGACGGGCCTCCTATCTCCTGGGGCGAGACGCGTCTTGGGGGCTGGGTTACCTATTTTCCGATCACCTTCGGCGTCAAGACGCCTCTTCCCGTGCTCTTGATGCTGCCCCTCGTGGCACTCTCGCCGGCGACCCGGAAGCGTGGGCACATCGCGCTCTTTCTTCTGCTTCCCGTCGCCGTCTATTGGCTGTCGGCCCTGAGCAGCGAACTCGATATCGGGTATCGGCACTTGCTGCCTACGCTGCCGCTGCTCTATGTGTGGGCAGCTCAGCGGTTCGGCCGCCTCACCGGCATACGCTGGCGACGTCTGGGGCTTGTCTTGCTTCTCTGGCTGGCAGCAGAGACCGTTTGGATATCACCGCACTTTCTTTCCTACTTCAACCCGATCGCAGGCGGGCCTGCCCAAGGCTGGCGCGTGATCGCGGACTCCAATATCGACTGGGGCCAGGATCTGAAGGATCTCAGCACCTACCTGCAGGAGAACCCGCCTGATGTGCCGCTCTACCTGTCCTGGTTTGGTAGCAGTTACCCGGAGCGCTATGGGATTACGGACTATCGGCCGCTCCCGGGGCTACCCCATTACTTCAACATGTGGTTTGAGCCCCCCACATTCGATGAGGCGATGCCTGAGTCCGGTCTCTACGCGATCAGTGTCTCCAATCTTGTGGAGATTCCCCTGATGGACAAGCACTTCTTCGCCTATTTCAGGGATCGCGAGCCTGACGTACGGATCGGCTATTCGATCAACCTCTACGACGTGCGACCGGAGCCGAGCCCATGAGCGGCAATATCGCGCACCGGCGCCCCCTTAGCCGCCGACGCTGGCTCGTCATTGGGCTGTCCTTGATCTGTGTGGCCCTGACCCAGGCGCCAAAGGTCGGCTGGGAAGTCCCCCAGGTTCTCAGGTTTGCTGCCGCTTTCGCGCTGCTGTGGTTGCTGCCGGCGCTCGCTTGGTCGTGGTGTCTGAGCGGTCCTATGCTGGAGCGCTCCGCAGGGGGTCTGGGGTTAGCCTTTGTCGGATCGGGACTCGTGACGTTGCTGCTGCATCTGATCCCTGGTCCCTTCCCGACAGGTGTTGCCGCGGTCGCCTACCTGGCCCTGAGCGTTCTCCCTTCGCTGCTCCCACACCACCATGCCCCTGACCCTGAGCGCCGGCCAACATGGTGGCACACCGCCGTGGCGGGCGTGCTCCTCGTCGCGGCGCTCGTCAGGGTGACGAACCTCAACTACAGCGAGTTCCAGGGCGATGAAGCCGTAGTGATGCAACGGGCAGATCTGGCTTTGGCCGGTGACGATGGTGAGCTCTTCCTGCATCAGAAGGGACCCGTCGAGATCCTCGTCCCGATCTCACTATGGGCGCTGACAGGGACGGTGACCGAGTGGCAGATGCGCGCGCCCTTTGCACTGGCGGGGATGCTTTCGGTGCTCGTCGTCACCTGTTTGGGTGCACGATGGGCCGGCGAACGGACGAAGCCCTCGACGGCGCTCGTTGCCGGGATCGTCGCCGGACTCCTCGCGGCGATCAACGGGTTCCTCGTCGCGTTCTCCCGTATCGTGCAGTATCAGAACTTCGTCGTAGCTATGGGGGGACTTGCGCTCCTGTGGTTGCTGAGATACCGGCGCCGCTCGCGTCTCTCCCACCTGGTCCTTGCTGCTGTTTTCCTGGCCTACGGGCTATTGGCACATTACGACGCGATTCTCTTTGCGCCCGCCGGACTGGTCATCCTTGTTCGAGCCATGTGGCAGCCCGGTATGCGGTCTCCGCCTAAGCCTCGGACGGCACGTACGAAATCTGCTGATCGCGTGCCTGGTGGGGACCGCGATCCTGGCATCGTTCTATCTGCCCTATGTCACCGATCCGATGTTCTCGCGGACCTTCTCCTATCTCGCAGGCGGTCGTCTCGGGGGCGGCCTCTTTCATGACAGCCTGGTGAGCGTGTGGCGCATGAGCACCTTCTACAATGCGCTCATCCTCGTCGTGGGCATGGCGCTTCTCATCGTCGTGGCAGCCGTGCTTACGCCTGGGCGATAGTGCTGCGTGGCTATGTTCGCGGTTCCTTTTCTCTTCTACTGCTTTGTCGTCGCAGATCCGCGAACGCACGTCTACACGTTCTACCCCGGTGCCGCCATCTTGGCGGGTGCGGCGCTGTCACAGATGGCATCGTGGCTTACCTTACGCTGGCGCGGGGTGCTGGTTGCGACCGCGGGTGTATGGTATGCGCTATGCGCTGGCTATACGGTCATTGTTTTTGTCAATCATGGTGTAGAATATAAGCGGGCGTGGCCTGAGAGCCGTCTCGCCCTTTATCCGGTGCCCTTTTCCGACGACGAGCTCCCGCCGTACGGGCACTTCGGGTTTCCCTATCGAGCCGGATGGAAGGCTGTCGAGCAGCTTTTCGCTGAAGGTGTGCTGCGTGGGACCTATGCCAGCAATGAGGAACCGGAGATCACGACGTGGTACGTGCGCAGCGCATCGCGCACGATGTGCGGTCATCCCGATGTCTACGTGGTCGCCGACAACGTGCAGGATGAGGTTGCCATTGATACGGACGAACTCCAGAGTGAGTACACGCTAGTTGCTCAGGTCGAGGTCGGGGGAATGCCCAAGATCAGCATCTACCAGCGCCAGGCGCCTACAGGTGACCCGCTGGTGCTGAATGCTGCCGACTACGCTGCCTCGTACGATCGGATGACCACCGTCGGAGCCCAGGTACCGTTTGGCTACGGGATGGACCAGGTAGGCAGCCATCCGGCGGGTCAGGCCTTTGGTGGGGTCGCCCGCCTGTTGGGATTCGATGTGCAGACAACGGTACAGGATAGCCGACCGTCGGTTTCTGTTGTGCTCTATTGGCAGGCGTTGGTCTCACCAGGGCGCAACTACCAGGTCTTCACCCATCTCGTACGCCAAGAGGAGTTGATTGCTCAGAATGACAGCGCGCCTGCGTGCGCGCACGCGCCGACGAGTCTATGGGAGGCCGGCGAGGTGATCCGCGACGAGCACACTATCGATCTCGACCCTGCGGAGGAGCCGGATGGCCTGGATGTCTACGTAGGCATGTACGATCTTCTCACGCTTGACCGTTTGCCGGTTGATGGCGGACCTTCTGACAGAGTGCTGCTAACGAGATTGGAGGTGGACCCATAAGAAAAACGAGATGAACAGTCCCTTACACCCTGTTGGCGCAAATCGCCACTTATGGTATAAGTGCTCGGTGATTCGGATCGACAGAGCGAGGCGAGGGCGTCTGCCAAGCCGATAGCTGCCGACCTTGTTTGCCGTTCTATCCCAGTACATACACACTCTACCTCGCCTCGGCGGATGAGGATTGGCTTTCGAGTTGCTGAAGTGGCCGTTGTTCCAGATGTGGCTGTAATCATGTTCGGGCGGTCAACTTCCAATCTAAAGGAGTAACGTAATGACTGAAAGTCAAAGGCTCTATATGAAGATAGCTGTCGTCGTGCTGCTGGTAGGCACATTGGCGACGGCCCTGATCTGGGGAATGCGAGGCGGCCCCGTTTCGGCCGCACCTGCGGCCCTCACTGCCCACAAGAGTGTGAGCGCTTCTGAGGTGGCTCCTGGTCAGACGGTGAAGTATACGATCGTCGTCACGAATACGGCGGGAGTCTCCGTGGCCAATCGTGACGATTGGAGATCATCTGGATTCTCTGCTGGGCAGTGTGGCCCCCGATTTCGCCGGTTGGGTTGTGGATAACACCACCCCGGGCTACATCACCTTCACGCGCGGTACCGTTAGCCGCCAATACGACGGTGACTGCTAGCTTTCGACGTCACGCTTGATGCGGCCGCCGTGCCCAGCTCGGTCGTGAACAACACTGCAGAGGTCTCCTCGGACTCTGACGGTGCGGCCACTACAAACGTTGCTTCCTTCACCGTTAGCCCGGCTCCGGTGTCTGCAGATCTTCAGTCCCGAGAGTGGTGCGGTCATCAAGACCCGTCAGGGCAACACGTTGGCGGTCACGGGCCGCGCCTGGGCTCAGTTCGACCCCGCGCCCTTCCCTGAGGCCCCAGTGCTCCTGCCGATCAGTAACTTCGGAGGCATTGGCGACTACAACGTGGACTGGACCGCTTCTGCCGATGCAGTCAACTTCGTGCTTACAGGAATCCCCTAGGAGGGCTTCGATCGTCGACGTCCTACTGCATGTCTCAGGTGGCTGACACCGAGCAATCTCATCGCGGGCAAGGGGCTCGGCACCTACTACTACCGCGTCGCAGCCTACAATCTCAGCCGGCCGCCCAAGCCGTTGGAGCGATGTGCAGATGGTTACAGTCACCGCAACGAGTGCGCTCAGTCGCACCTGAGCGCGGATGTCGGTGCCGCATCTCTGGGCGAGCTCGATCTCGCGGATGCTGCGACCGTTGCTGTCTCCGTGAGCGTCGACAGCGGAGTCACCTGGCATGTGGCTTCGCTGACGGCCAACCCCAGCGGATGGTGGGATTGGTCGTATAACTGGACGCTTCCCGAGATGGATGGCGTGAATACAACGCTGCATGGCACAGCGCGCCTATGCCACCGGTGGTGAGGTTAGCCAGGACACGATCACCGTGACGATCCAGAACTCCAGATCCTCCTCTACTTCCCGATCATCGCCAAACGATGGCCGCCCGTTCCCTACACGCCTGTGCTGAACCCGATCACACCGACCGGCAGCGATTACACAGTCAGTTGGACGTACAGTAGCCTGTCGCCGAGTGTGCCGTCTCCCATCGACTACCAGTTGCAGCAGGCTTCGGATGCTGCATTCACCCAGAACCTCACCACCTTACACTGTCGTGGGGTTGTCCAGGGTCTTCACGGCTATGCCTGGCGGCACCTACTACTATCGGGTCCGGGCCAGAAATATCTACGGCTATGGGGAGTGGAGCAACACGCAGAGCGTTCTCCTAGGCCGTTCCTACGAGTTCACCAACAGCGTCGAAGGCTGGGTCCTCAAGCGAAGCGATGAGACTGACGGCCTGCAGACACCGCAGTCGGTGTGGAAGGACGGCATGCTCTACCATCTGATCTGGGGACGCGGTGACAAGTCGATTCTCTCACCGATGGAAATGGGACCGGTCGCACCGTACACGATTGAGGCACGCGCCGACATCGTGGACTCGGAGACCATCAATGGCCAGTTGTACCAGCACAAGTCCGGGATGACCTATGGGATCATCTTCTCCGGCAACAACGGTACGCCGTGTCCCGCGCTGCGGACCACCACCGGATGTCTAACCCACTACTATCGCCTCTTGGTCAGTTGGGATCAGTCTGCGGGCGATCTCAAGTGGGAGCTCAAGCGCATCGACTACGTTGACTCCACGGGCTCGGGCCGTGGTACGACGCTGAGGGCCTATGCGCCGGTCTCCGGTTTTGGCTACGACTCCAGTGGCTGGAACACGTGGAAGATCGTGGTGACCAACGACGCCACCAACAACATCAAGATCTACATGAATGACCACTTCCTGGGTCAGGCTACCGATCACACATACATCAACAGCACGGACCGCTACTTTGGTACCTACGCCGCCTCGCTCAACGAGCTCGGCGCCGTGGCGACAAAGTGGGATTGGTTCAAGGTCCAATAACCAACAACTACTACCACGTGTGAGGGAGAATGAAGGAGAATCGGCCGCGATCGACGACTACATGGACGTGGCGCCTTGCGGCGCTTTGTCTGCTCGGATTATCCTTCCTGCCTGCTGCTGGCCTCGTGTCAGCAGCAGGCAGGTTGGTCTCTGAGACATCACCACTCTCTGAATTGGCTCAGCAAGGCGATGGGCCCGTCACCACGACGGTCGGCAGCCAAGTCTTCATGCCCATGATCGTGAAGCGTTGGCCTCCCGTGCCCTACTCGCCCGTCTTCAGTCCGGCCGAAAGCCCTATCTGGGACAGTCCGGTTGTCCTGCAGTGGCAAGCTACAGCACCTCTGGAAGCATATCCGATTGACGGATACGTGCTCGAGGAGTCGCAAGACGCTGATTTCACGAGTGCCACGGTGCATACGGTGCCGGTGTCGGAGGTGCCCTTCACCCTCCCCCAGAAGACGTTTGGCACGATGGGGTTCTTCAACTATCGCGTGCAGGCCCACAATGTCTGGGGGCTAGGGCCGTACAGCGATCCCCTCCAAGTGTTGCTCCTTAGCAAACGCGACGACTTTGACTATCCCCAGACGGGGTGGGCACCGCGGCGCACGAGCTACTGGGATCTCGGTGTGATGGCCGCGGACTACGGCGTTGGCGAACTCGTCACCCGCGTCGAGGATAAGTTCGACTTCGCGATCTTCTCACCGATGCAACCGGCGCCCGCAACGCCTTATAGCATCAAGATGCTGACGCAGGTCGTTCACAAGGCGAACGAGACCTCATACGGCATCGTTTTTGGCGGCAATGAGGGCTCGTTCTGCGGTGTGAACCGCTGGAATGCGGCCGACCCCAACGGCTGTTTCTCCCACTACTATCGTCTCAACGTGATCTGGGGTGGCTATCTCAAGTATGGCCTCGCTCGCATCGACGGCCACCGGAACATCTCAGGTGGGGGCGACGGCTATGGCGTGGACTGGGGCTATGATGCGCTTCAGTGGTATGAGGGCAGCGCCAATGGCTGGAACGAGTGGGAGATCCGTGTCTACGACACGGGCTTTGCCGTCTACGTCAATGGCCACCTGATGAACGTCAAGCCCGAGACAACCTACATTCACGATGCCGTTCTACGGCATTTTCAGCTCGACTTACGAGTACAACGGTGCGCGATTCCGTCACGACTACTACTATGTCGAGCCCCTTCAGGGAGCAGCCGCCATTCCGCCGACGGCATTGTCATTATCCGGCGCGTCGGGCGAGGTCCAATAGCTGGCAGTGCTATCCAGGCTGACACGAACGCAGCGACGCCTGCTGAGCAATCTGCTGCGCATCGCGCTCAGCGTGCTGGCCTTGAGTATTCTCTTCGTGCAGGTCGGCGGCCGGGGTGTCTTCAACGCACTCCTGGGCGCCGACCTGCGGTTGTTGGTCCTGGCGTCGACGCTCTTCTTGTCCGGAGTTGTCATCAGGGTGTTCCGTTGGCGGGCGCTGCTCCGCGGCCTGGGACTGCGTCCGCCTTTCCTGTTGCTGTTCAAGCTCTATCTCGTGGGCGGCTTCTTTAACAGCTTTCTTCCCTCCGGCTTCGGTGGTGATGTCGTCCGGGTGCTGGAACTCGGGCGCGACGCAGAGGACAATGCCGCAGCCCTGGGCACTGTGGTCGTGGATCGGCTCACAGGCATCCTCTCGTTGATGGCGATGGGCTTGGTGGTCCTTCCGTTTGCCCGTGGACTGATGCCGTGGCTCCAGTGGCTTCTGGTTTTCGCCGCAACAGGTGGGCTTGCTGCCGGCGCCTTGCTGCTTGAGGGGAAGCTGCTGCGGCGCATCACCTCCCACCTTCCGTCTCGCTTCGCCCTGTCGGGTGATGGGAAACTCGCCCAGGTCTACGCTGCGGTGACCGGCTGTGGCGCCGCGGCTATCTGGGCTGCGATGGGGTTCTCTACCCTCTTCAACCTGGTGAACGTGGCCGTCTACTGGCTCTGCGCTCGTGCCGTCGGCATTGAGCTTGGGCTGCCTTTCTACTTCGTTGTCGTCCCTTTGCTCTCTTTGGCCTTGTTGCTGCCGATCTCGGTGGGCGGACTCGGTGCCCGCGATTGGGTCGGGCAGATACTGCTGGGGCCTACCGGCGTGGTGGAGACTGCCACGGCGGCCTGGACGCTCTCTGTATGGGCTGTGAGCGGGGTTGTCGGTCTCATCGGTGGTGTAATCTACCTCTTGCAGGGAATGACGGGGTTAGCTGGCGAAGGCAAGCCGGCAGAACCGGAGTATGGAGTAAGGAGTAAGGAGTAAGCCCGGATAAGGAGCTGACCGCGGATAGCCTTACTGCGTACTTCCTACTTCCTACCCTCTTCCCTTCCTTGACGCCATCGCGCGATCGAGGTACAACTTTCCCCAATGCCTACCCGACGCGAACGACTGATGGCCACGCTGCGGGGCGACTCCGTGGATCGCCCCGCGGTTAGCTTCTATGAGATCGGTGGATGGGAACTCGACCCCGCCGATCCGGATCCCTTCAACGTCTACAGCGGTCCCGGTTGGCGTGAGTTGATCCAACTGGCCGAGGAGGAGACGGACCTGATCCGGATGCTGGCACCCCGGCAGCATCCGGCCCCCGGCAACTGTATGGATGCCTACCGCACTATCGAGACGACCTACCGGAATGGGTCGCGCTTCACGCGGACAACCTATGCCATCGGCGGGCGGACAGCTCACCGAGTTGACGCGGCTCGACCCCGACGTTGCTACCGTGTGGACGCTGGAGCATCTGTTGAAGGGGCCGGAGGATGCCCGGGCCTACCTCGAGTTACCGGACGAAGCGTTTGCTGCCGAAGTTGGCATTGAGAATCTCCTGGACGCCGAGACCCGGCTAGGGGACGCGGGTATCGTGATGGTTGACATCGCGCGACCCGCTGTGCCACGCCGCCTCCCTCTTTTCGATGGCCGATTACACGGTTCTGGCGCTGACGGAGCCCGCGCTCTTTCACGCCCTTCTGGAGCAGGCCGCGCGCCACATCTATCCGGTGGTCGAGACCGTTGCGCAGGCTTTCCCCGGACGCCTTTGGCGCGTGGTCGGCTCGGAATACGCGTCAGAGCCCCTCTTGCCGCCTCGCCTCTATCGTGAGTACGCCGTCCGCTATACCCAACCTATGGTCGAGACGATCCAGCGATACGGCGGCTATGCCAGGATTCATTCCCACGGCCGGCTGCGAAACATCCTGCCCGATATCGCCTCGATGGCGCCGGCCGGTCTCGACCCCATCGAGCCCCCGCCGCAGGGCGACATGACGCTTACGGAGATACGCCGGGAGATTGGCCGGCAGACGGTGCTCTTCGGCAACATCGAGGCTTCCGAGATCGAGCTGTTGTCCGCAGCGGCCTTCGAGGCGCGTGTGGCGCAGGCGCTCAGCGAGGGCACGGAGGGCAACGGGCGCGGGTTCGTGCTGATGCCCTCTTCTTGTCCTTACGGACGGGAGATATCGGGGCAAGTCCTGGCGAACTACGAGACAATGGTCCGGCTTGCGAAGGCTGGCTAGAAAGCGGTCTCCGGGGAGACCTGAACAAAAGCCTTATGCTACAGATTTCAAGGGAGAGAACAATGACAACCTACACTGAACCCGCGAAGGAACTACCCGTCGTCCGCGATGTCGACGTGATCGTGGTGGGCGGCGGCCCTGCAGGTCTCGCAGCCGCTATTGCGTCGGCGCGGGCCGGCGCGCAGACCGTGCTCGTCGAGCAATTCGGCTATCTTGGCGGCACGGCGACGGCATCCCTGATGGCGTGCATCAATGGCTTCCGCAACCAGGTGGAACCGGACTTCACCCAGACCGTCCGCGGGGTGGCGGAGGAGATCGTGCTGGAGCTCAAGGCGATGGACGGCCTCGGCAAGAGCCCCTACGCACAGAAACCCTATCCCACGACACCCGGGCAGATGGAATACAGCTACGCCATCGACACGGAGAAGTTCAAGTACGTCACGATGAAGCTCTGTGTCGACGCGGGCGTCGATCTGCTGCTTCACACCTGGTTTGCCGACGCCATCGTCGAGGATGACGTCGTGCGCGGGATCATCGTCGAGAACAAGTCGGGCCGCCAGGCATTGCTGGCCAAGGTGGTGGTCGACGCATCGGGCGATGGGGACGTCGCTGCGCGGGCCGGTGCGCCGTTCTGGCAGACCGTGAAGGATGAGGCTCCGCGCCTGAACGACGCGCTGATGTACCGCATTGAGTTCGGAGACGACCGCCCCAAGGCCTCGTACGCCTGCGACTTCGGGACGAACGCCGTCGTCTGGGGGCCGGGTGCTGCGCCGATTGACGGAACCGACGCCGAGCAGCTCTCAAAGGCTGAGGTCGATGCCCGTCTGCGCGTCTATGACGACTTCGCCAAGAAGCAGGCTCAGCACCCGGAGTTGGCCGACGCCCGTGTCGTGGAGACGCCGCCGCTTCTGGGCATTCGGCAGACGCGCTTCATCGAGGGGGAGTACAAGCTGACGGCCGAGGACGCCATCGAGGGCCATCGCTTTGACGACGTCGTTGCCATCAGCTCCTGTGCGATCATCCACTATTACGGCTATCGCCGCTACCTGGAGCATGAGGGATACGATATCCCCTACCGCACCCTTGTGCCCAAGAAGATCGATAACCTGCTGGTCACCGGGCGCTGCATCTCCAGCGAGCAGCAGCCCTACGAGTCCCACCGGGCGATGATTCCGATGATGGCGATCGGCCAGGCGTCGGGTGTCGCTGCGGCCCTGTCGGCGCTGCAGGCTGTGAAGCCCAGGACGCTCGACGTGACCACGCTGCAGAAGACGCTGATCGCGCAGGGGGCGGAGCTGCGCAAGACGTTCGACTGATTCTCTCGGTTGACAAACCTTCCTACTCAGGGTGTAATCACCGGGGGGCGTGGCGGCACCCTCTGTGCTGTTACGTCTCCTAGATTTACCTCATTGCATCGGCGGATCCGGATGTTCTGTGGCGATAAGTCTAGCGTAAGGAGGCTCTGACGATGGCGGCACAGGGATCAGAGGCAATTATTCGGCATCTTTTGGAATTGGCGGAGGTCGAGGTCAACGGCAGTAACCCGTGGGACATCCAGATCCACGATGCCCGATTCTACGACAAAGTTCTCCGTGAGGTCGAGCTGGGTTTCGGCGAGGCCTACGTGGATGGCTGGTGGGATTGCGAGGCGATCGACCAGCTCGTCACCAGGATCTTCCTGGCGGATCTCCCCAGCAAGATCAAGGGCAACTGGAAGCTGGCGCTCGACACGCTCAGGAGCCGGCTCTTCAATCTGCAATCGAGGTCACGTGCCTTTGAGGTGGGTGAGCACCACTACGATCTCGGCAACGATCTCTACACGGCGATGCTCGACAAGCGGTTGAACTATACCTGTGGCTATTGGGCACATGCCGATAACCTCGATGACGCCCAGGAAGCCAAGCTCGACCTGGTCTGCAAGAAAATCGGCCTGAAGCCGGGGATGCGCGTGCTGGAGCTCGGCTGCGGGTGGGGCAGCTTTGCGAAGTACGCCGCCGAGACGCGTGGCGCGGAAGTTGTCGGTGTGACCGTCTCCAAGGAGCAGGTGGCGCTCGGCATGGAGATGTGTAAGGGGCTGCCCGTCGAACTCAAGCTCCAGGACTACCGCGATGTCGCCGGTACCTACGACCGGGTGATCTCGATCGGTGTGATGGAGCACGTGGGATACAAGAACTACCGGACCTATATGGAGGTTGTCGACCGTACGCTCAAGGACGGTGGGATTGCCTTCTTCCACACCATCGGCAGCAATTTCAGCACGACGGGCGCCAATGCCTGGTCGACCAAGTACATCTTCCCAAATGGGATGCTGCCGTCGATTGCGCAGCTCGCCAAGGCCATGGAGAACCTCTTCGTCGTCGAGGACTGGCACAACATCGGCCCGCACTATGATCCCACTTTGATGGCGTGGAACGCCAACTTCGAGGCGGCCTGGCCCGAGCTGAAGAAGAACTATGACGATCGCTTCTACCGCATGTGGCGCTATTACCTTCTGAGCAGCGCCGGGGGATTCCGCGCGCGCGCGCAGCAGCTCTGGCAGGTCGTGATGACCCGCCCCGGTACGCCGCAGCCCGCCTGCCGCTTCAGCTAAGTGCCAAGCATGATCCGCACAGAGGTGTTGATCGTCGGTGGAGGACCGGGAGGCGCGGCCTGTGCGTGGGCGCTGAGGCGGCACAATGTTGATTGTCTCGTCCTCGATCGCGTGCCGTTTCCCCGGCTAAAACTGTGCGCAGGCTGGATCATGCCCGAGGTGCTCACTGACCTCGACTTCGACGCTGCGTCATATCCGTACCCACTGACCACGGTGGCGCGGCTGCGTCTATCGGTGCGCGGGTTGAAACTGCAACTACCCGCCAAGCAGCTCGCGATCCGGCGGATCGAGTTCGATGACTGGTTGCTCAAGCGGTCCGGTGCGCCCGTGCAGACGCATCACGTGCGGGAGATCGTGCGGCGTGACGGCGGATATGTGGTGGATGGCGAGTTCTTCGCGCGCTATCTCGTCGGCGCGGGCGGCACGAACTGCCCGGTCGCGCGCGCGCTCTTCGAGGATGTCACTCCCCGGTCTCGGGACATGCTTATCGTGAGCCAGGAAGAGGAGTTCGCCTATGACTGGGCGCCCGACGGCAAGGGGGATGCCAGCCATCTGTGGTTCTTCGAGAACCGCCTCCCTGGCTATGCCTGGTACGTGCCGAAGGCCGAGGGTATCGTCAACGTCGGCGTCGGGGGAAAGGCTGAGAAGCTGAAGGCGCGCGGCGACACCATCCAACGTCACTGGGCGCTGCTGGTAGCTGAACTCGACCGGCTGGGGCTCGTGCGCGACTATGCGTACAGCCCCACCGGTCACGCTTACTATCTGCGTCAGCGTCAGCGGGAGGTGCGGAAGGGCAATGCCTTCATTGTCGGCGATGCTGCCGGATTGGCTACGGAGGATATGGGAGAGGGCATCGCCTCCTGCGATCAAGAGTGGCCTCCTGGCGGCGAGACGCGATCGTCACCGGCGGCGACTACACCGTCGATGGCATCGGCGGTGGTCCCAGCCCTGGCCGATCTCGTGGCTGCTGTCAAAGGCATAGACAGTATGGACGATGGACGCCCCAACATCATCCTGATGATCACCGATCAGCAGCGGTTCGACACGATCCGTGCGCTGGGCTTCCCCTACGTAGACACACCGGCCCTCGACCACCTGGTCGAGGGCGGCGTAGCCTTCACCAACTGCTTTATCACCGCGCCGTCCTGCGTCCCCTCACGGGCCAGTCTCTTCACCGGGTACTATCCCCATACTACCGGCATCCTCAAGAATGGTGATACCTGGCGGCATAGCTGGGTCGAAGATTTGGCCGACAGCGGCTACACGTGCATCAACATCGGCAAGATGCACACGGTCCCCTTCGAGACATCGCTGGGATTCCACGAGCGGTACGTCGTGGAAAACAAGGATCGCTATCTGGAGGGGCGCTACTACTTCGATGAGTGGGACAAGGCCATGCACGCCCGCGGGCTGGTGAAACAGCAGCGTGAACTCTACCGTCAACGTGCCGACTATCGCGACCGGTTGGGCGCCTTTGAGTGGGAGCTGCCCGAAGAACTGCACTCGGACATGTTCGTAGGCGATCTGGCGACCTGGTGGTTACGAACCAAGCCCAAGCTCGATGGGCCGCTCTTTATGGAGATCGGTTTCCCCGGACCCCATCCACCCTACGACCCGATTCCCCGCTATGCCGAACCCTATCTCGAGCGTGACCTGCCGCTGCCGAGGGTGGCTCAGGCGGATCTAGCGGGCCAGCCACCTGCCCTGAGGGCGATGCGGGCCCACAATGCCGAGGTCGACCACGATTCGATCGTTCACCTTCTCGACCCAACCCCGGAGCAGCAGCATCGCCAGCGTGCCTACTATCTGGCGAACGTGACGATGATCGACGAGAAGATCGGCCAGATCCTGCAGGCGCTGGACGACCAGGGCTATCTCGACAACGCGGTCGTCATCTTCACGTCGGATCACGGCGATGCCCTGGGCGACCACGGTCACAGCCAGAAGTGGACGATGTATGACGTCATCACCCGGACACCCACGATCGTCTGGTCACCGGGGCGTTTCGAGGGTGGCCGGCGCGTCGATGCGCTCTGCCAGATGATGGACATCGGTCCCACGATCCTGGAACTGGCCGGCGTTCCCGTTCCATCTTCGATGGAGGCTATCTCGCTGGGCCCCGCGCTGCGGGGCGAAGCCTGGGAGGGGCGCCCCTACGTCTTTGCCGAGCACGGTCGCGACGGGATCCTGCGTGAGACCGAGTTTATGACGATGGTGCGCAGCCGGGATTGGAAGCTCGTGCACTTCCTCGACGCGCCCGAGGGTCAGCTCTTCGATCTCGCCCACGACCCGGACGAGCAGCACAACCTATGGGACGAGCCAACCGCGGACGAAAAGCGCCGCGACCTCCTCGACGTGCTGCGCGAGTGGCGCATCCGTAGTGCGTACCACACGCGCGGGTGGATGGAAGGGTGTCGGTAAGTCACCGCCGCACTCGCGGCTCCAGTTCCCTCGGCAGCGCGCAGCACGCATCGAACCGCACGACATCGTAGCCCCGCTCCCGCGCGACCTCCAATGTCCTGCGCGACGGCAGCTCCATCCGCGCAACGCCCGCATCGAGGGCCGCCAACTCAAGCGCTAGCCTTAGATCCCTGTCCCGCGGACGCATACAGCCCAGGGCGATCTCTGTCGAAGGGAACATCTTCTTGTATCCGGGCGATCACGCCGCCCACCATCTCGGGCGAGGGAGGCGGCGCGTCCGCCATCGGCGTGTCGCGTGTCGGCGAGAAGACGATGACGACGATCGACTCGGGGGCCGGTCGTCCCGGTGTGATGTTGGCCAGCAAGCCGATCCTCGGTGCCGTCGTAGACGGCGACGTGGGGTACGACGGGGATCCCGGCCGCCAGCAGGTGATCGTAGGTGGCGAAGTAATCGGACGCCGTGGCTGCCAACCCAAAGACATCCCGGATCGTCTCGTCGCTGGGGATCTCCAGTGAGGCAAAGTCGATCGCGCCGCCGAGCGCCTGGGCGGTTGCCCGATCCATCAGCCCCGGGTGCATATTGAGGAGCAGCCCCGTCTCGACCTTCACACGTTGGATCGCATCCACCATACGGTCAAGGTTGAGGATCTCGCCGCCCCGCCCGGAGCCGCCGCTCAGGAGGACGCCGATAGCGCCTTCGTCGCGGAGCTTGCGACAAGTGGCAAGCAGCGTCTCAGGCGTCTCGGCGGGTGCCATTCCGCGCAGGTAGGCGCGGTTGCAGTGCTGGCAGTTGAGCCGGCACTCCGTGCCCGACAGCGAGATGGGCGGGAACTTGGGTAAGGGATGGTAGGTCTTCAGAAGCATTGGGGCTACCGCGCCGCCAGAATGACGTGGACGATCCCATCCACGTCGGCGCCGATGACTTCCACGTCCGTATCGAAGAAGGCCTGGACCCGGGTCCGCAGGGCGTCGGCCTGCCAGGCAGAGCCCACGAGGTATGCCTCCAGATCGTCGATGCCATCTTCCGGGTGCATGAAGAAATCGCCGGTCAGATGAAGCCACCCGATGCGGGGCGGGGTGCTCTCGTCAAGCGTCAGTTGGACGCGGAGCAGTTTGCCGCCCGGGACCTTATAGTCAGCGCTTAGCATTCCAGGCGTCATTTTCGTATCGCTCCGTTCTCAATTCGTCGGCCAGCGCCAGTTCCTCATCGGTCAGTTCACCGGGCACCGGATCGATGTCGAGCGTGCGGGCAAACCCCTCGACCATCGCGTCTGTGACGCGCCCGCGGTCCACCGCGCCCATCTCGCGCTTGATCGACGTGACCCGTTCCTCCACGCCCTGCGATGAGCTTGTCGCGGATCTTCTCGCTGGGAACCTTGAGCAGCGTGAACATCAGGTGGGGGTCCACCTCGCAGAGCAGCGTGCCGTGCTGCAGAATGCCCCCGAATCGGCGCGTCTGGGCGTTGCCCGAGATCTTCTTGTTGTTGACGGTGATGTCGTTGATGGGCTTGAATTCGGCAGCCATCCCCAGCGCCCTCAGCCCCGCGACCAGGCCCGCGCACAGTACCTCATAGGAGTCGAGCACCTTGTGCGGCATACCGGGGTAGTCCGCAGGGATCGCCAGTGAGTACGTGATCTCCCCGTCGTAGTCGTGGTAGACCGCGCCCCCGCCGGTGAGCCTGCGAATCACGTCGACGCCCCTCTCCGCACAAGCCTCCAGGTCGACCTCCTGTTCGAGGCCCTGGAAGTAGCCGATAGAAACGGCCGAGGGCTGCCACCGGTAGAAGCGCAGCGTGTACGGGGATGTCCCGGCCATGACACCGCGCAGAATGGCCTCGTCAATCGCCATATTCTCGTACGCACTGCGGGCCCCGTGTTGCAGCAGTCGCCAAGTCTGGGTCACAAGGTCCTCCTCTTCAGGTATGTGCTCAACTCTTGCCGCGCCAGGCCCTTCTCATCGTCGGTGAGCGGAGCGGCGAAGTTGTACATCGCGCCGCCCGGGCGTTCGTTGTAGAGGGGGCGATTGCAGTCGGGACAGCCGCTCGTGCGAAAGGGGATTCCTGTCGAGAGCGCGTGGCCAACAGCATCCGGCGCAGCCTCAATGCGGGTCAGCCTGCCGTTCTCGAATGCCATGTCATCGGCCCTCGCGCGCCCGCTCACGATAAGATAGCGGGCCACCTGCATCGCGCGATAGCGCCCTAGCTCCGGCGCAGGCAGGTCCAGCTTCGTGCCGCGCACCGGTGTGAACGCGAAAAGAGCGACGGTGCAGCCGCGATCCTTCGCATCCTGCATCTGCCGGACGAGATCCTCGTCGCTGTCACCCAGCCCCACGATCAGGTGGACCGAGCCGGTGCCGAAGGTCTCCACGATGGCGTCGAGGAATCGGTGGTAAGCGTCCCAGTGGAACCCCGGTTTCACCTCGTTGAACGTCGTTTCCGTCGCGCAGTCCAGCCCCACGCCAACACGGTCGACGCCGGCGGCTTTCAGTCGCTGGAGCCACGCCGGATCCGTCGGGTTCATGCACACCGAGATAGGCACGCCGGTGACTGCGCGAAAGGCCTCGACCGTCCGCACCAGTTGCGGAAGGACGTCGGGATCGCGCAGCGTCTGAAGACAGATACGCCTCAGGCCTTCCGAACTCTCAAACCGCTCAACCACCGTCGACAAGTCGAATTCCGGCCATACGATGCGCGAGAGGAACCCACGATCCGCCTCGCTGTCCCTGGCCTGCGCACAGAAACGACACGCCCCCGCACACCTCTCGCCCAGCATCGCGTAGAGCGTGGTGGGGCGGACCTCCATACGGGTCTCGCGCAGCCCCAGCACAACGGCCGATCCCAGACTGACTCGGAGCTTGATCTCGACATTCTCCACAATAGGGTCTTCTCTCTCAAGCGGCATGAGTAGGACGCTAGTCTAGCATTCTTGCCGCGTCGGGCAACTCTTGCGGCAGGACGAACATGCAAGCTGGCGCGGCGGTAGTACAATGCCTCTGGATCCGCCCGGCAAGGCGTATGTAGAAAGGAGTTCCCCGCATGAAACGTGTCCTGATCACCGGTGTCTATGGCTTGATCGGCAATGCAGTCTACCGCAGGCTTATTGCGCAGCCCGCCCTCTATGAAGTCCACGGTCTGGCACGTAGGCAGCACTCGTCCGACCGCATCTCAGAGGAAAACAAGGCCGAGGTGCCCGAGGATCGCTTCCATCTCGCCAACCTGGAAGACTTCGATGCCGTGGCGCGCGCCGTCGAGGGGATAGATGTGATCGTCCATATGGCAGCCGATCCCAGCGGTCAGAGGGGCTGGGAGAGCGTGCGCGACAGCAACGTCATTGGCGCCTACAATGTCTTTGAGGCTGCGAGGCTCGCCGGCGTGCAGCGCGTCGTCTTCGCGAGTTCGATTCAGACGGTCTTTGGCTATCGTGACACCGAACCCTATGCGACGCTTTTTCAGGCGCGCTATGACGAGGTCGATCCCGCCACAATCCCCAAGCTGACCCACAAAGATTGCCCCCGCACGCTCAATCTCTATTCCAGCTCCAAGGTGTGGGGCGAGGCACTGGCCCACACCTACGCTCACCGCCACGGGATGTCGTGCATCGTCCTGCGCATCGGCTGGGTCGTCGAGGAGGATCGACCTCCGAACCCCTGGGGCCGGAACCAATGGTGTAGCCAGCGAGACATCGCCCAATTGACCCAGCGCTGTGTCGACGCTCCGGACGACCTGCGCTTCGACATCTTCTACGGTGTCTCCGACAACGAGTACAACTGGGTCGACATCGATCACGCCCGCGAGGTCGTCGGCTACGATCCACTGGATAGTGCGGAAACAGCATAGTCCGCAGTTAACGTTTGAACGTTGAAACGTTTTCACGTTCAAACGTTCAAAGGAGGCTGTTATGAAGATCACCAACATCGAGATGTATCCCGTTTGGGGAGGCTTTCGGAACTTCCTGTTCGTCGTCGTTGACACCGATCAGGGCTACAACGGCGTGGGAGAGGCCGGGATCACCGGGCGCGAGCTCGCCGTGATGGGTGCGATCGAGCATTTCAAGCCGTTGCTGATCGGCGAGGACCCGTTCCGGACCGAGTACATCTGGCAGAAGCTCTTCCGCGGTGGCTTTTTCCCTGCTCAGCGAATCCTGACCTCAGCAATCTCGGCGATCGACATCGCGCTATGGGATATCAAGGGCAAGGCTCTCGGCGTCCCCGTCTACGAGCTGCTGGGCGGGCTGGCGCGCGACAAAGTGGTCTGCTACCCGCACAACCGCAGCCACGCGACCGAGGTCGGCCCTCTTGTTGACTCCTGTCTGCAGACCAAGGCCGAGGGGTGGAAGTTCGTGCGCTTCGGGCTGCCGGAGGGTGGCACGATCCTGGAGCCGCGTCAGGCAGTCCTCACCGCGATCAAGCAGCTCCACGCCGTGCGCGATGCCGTGGGCGACGACATCGAGATCTGCTTCGACGTCCATACGCGTCTCGACCTGCCCGACGCCCTTTGGCTATGCCAGGAAGCCGAGGCCGTGCGGCCTTTCTTTATGGAGGATCCGCTGCGCTCCGAGAACCCCGACTCGTTCAAGACCCTACGAGGTCGCACGACCGTCCCGCTGGCCGCGGGGGAGCAGTTCAGCTCCAAGTGGGAGTTCCGCCAGTTGATCGAGGAGGAGTGGATCGACTACGCGCGGATCGACCTCTGCATCGCGGGTGGGTTCACCGAGGCGCGCAAGATCGCGGGCTGGGCCGAGACGCACTACATCAAGCTGGCGGTCCACAATCCGCTGGGTCCCATCTCCTCGGCAGCGTGCCTGCAACTCAACCTCGCCTCACCGCTGGTGGGCGTGCAGGAGCAGCCGCGCAAGACCGGCACCGTGCTCACCGACGTGGTCCCGGTCCAGCCGAAGTGGGAGGATGGCTACCTCCTGGCGCCGCAGATGGCGGGCCTGGGCGTCGTCTTCGACCGCGAGGCCGCCAAAGCACACCCGATGCAAATGGCGGAGCTGCCGCACCTCAAGCGGCTCGACGGGTCGGTGACGAATTGGTGAGCGGTATGATCGCACGCTCTTTGCCGTCTTCCTCGGGTTGGTCTTTGTCCTCTCTATCGCACCAAGTCTCCTCATAGGGCATCGAGGCGCAAGGTGGACAAAATGCTCGCCATCGTCATCGCCCACCGGCTCCAGACGGTTCAGGGCGCGGATCGGATCCTGGTGCTCGACGAAGGGCGGGTCGTGCAGGATGGCGATTTTGCGTCGTTGGTCTCTGTCGACGGGCTGTTTCAGGAGATGTGGACGGCCCAAGCAGGTTGACGCCGGGTCCTGTCAGATCATTGACGATATTCGGAATTCCGCATATCATGGGGATAAGCTGAGGCGGGCAGCTTCTGGTTTATGTTCCCCGCACCATACCGTTTTCTCCTCGAAAGGAGGTCGATATGATGCTTCATCACCGCTTCCCTCGTACGACGTGGATCATTGGACTGGCAGTCGGGGTTATAGGTATCCTCGGTCTGTTTCTCCTTCTCGCAGCACCCCTGCAATCCAAAGCGCAGGCTGGTGCGACCAACGAGCTGACCGACCCCGGCTACGTCGTGTTGGCCTGGAACGACCTAGGGATGCACTGCTACAATGCAAACTTCCGGTACCTCAGCATCCTGCCCCCGGCCAACACTATCTGGGCCCAGGTTATCAAGCTGGGCGAATCCGCCCTGAGATCGTCACCACCGGCATCACCGTCACCTACGCCATCGTTGACAACACCTACTCCGTGGGCAAATCCAACTTCTGGGATTATGCTGCGCACCTGGGTTGGAGTGTCACGCCCAATGTGGGCATCGCCGGCTTTGGGCTGTCGGGTGCGATGAAGCTGGATGGCGACCACTTCGTTGCCGAGTTCATCCCACTCACCGAGTACACGGACAGCGCCTATCAGGCCAATCCGTCCAATCCCACCCCCAATCCCTATCAGCTCGGCATCGTGACCGTGTGGGATGTCGCCACGGGCAAGAAGCTGGCGGAGACGCAGCCGACGGTGCCCGTCTCCACCGAGATGAACTGCGACGACTGTCACCACGATGGTGGCGTCGAGGGCATCTCGACGGGTTCGGTCGAGTTGAACATCCTGACGCTGCACGACCAGGAGAACGCCGAGGACTATCCGCCGGGATGGTCGGGCGGCCTCGTGGCAAATGCTCCGGTCCAGTGCGCCGACTGTCACGGCAGCAATGCGCTGGGCATCGCCGGCGTGCCCGGCCTACCGGACGTCTCGATCGCGATGCATGGGAAGCACGCCGAGGAGATGTCCAGTACGCTGGAGGACTGTTACAAGTGCCATCCGGGCCCGAAGACCCAGTGTCTGCGCGGTGTGATGTCCTGGAAGCACGACATGACTTGCATCGACTGCCACGGCACGCTGCAGCAGCTCGCGCAGAAAGCAGAGCCCTGGCTGCAGGAGCCGCGCTGCGATGCTGCAGCTGCCCTGTCACGGCAGCGCTTACGCCCAGAACGCCGCGCTCTACCGCCATGTCGTCGGGCCACGGGGACGTCTACTGCGAGGGCTGTCACGACAGCCCTCACGCCATCGCGCCCGAGCCGCGTGGTCACGGACAGCATCAAGTTTGTCGGGTGGCAGGGACACAACGGCCCACTCGATAGCTGCGTGGTGTGTCACACCACGGTGCCGACAGGGGCCGGACCGCACGGGATCACAGCACCGAGCGTCACGGCCTTCACCTTCCAACCCGCCGGCCTGTCGACGCTCACCATGCCCGGCGCACAGGCCATCTACACCCACAGGCTGCGAAACACCGGCAACTGTCAGCGACACCTACGCCATTACCTGGTCCGATGTCCAGGGGTGGGCGGGCGTGACGCTGTCGAAGGATGGGCTTCCCACGACGTCACCGGTCGCCCTGGCCGCCGGCGAGCTGATGACCGTGACGGTCACCGTCTCCGTGCCCGCCGGTCCCGGCGCCGGCGTTGTAGTCGACACCACGACCGTCACGGCGACGTCGACGGTGAGTCCGACGCTGACGCTTAGCGTGGTCGATGTGACCCGGGTGGTGAGGTCGCGCGTCTTCCTGCCGCTGGTGATGCGGGATCTCTGACGGCATTCCCATCTTGAGTAGGTAGACTATACTCAGCCCCTTCCTCTCCGGTGCGTCAGCGCAGGAGAGGGAGGGGTGTGTTGGCTGACACTGTCCCTCAGGAGTTTCTTGGTCTGGTCAGCTCACGCGGCGTGGTGGGAACCGAGCCTTACCTTCCGGGAATGGGCGAAACCACAGTGACGCTCGTCACCAGGTCCGGCCATCCTGCCCCAACGCGTAGGCGACAGCCTCCTGAAGCGACATCGCCCGGCCTTCCGCCCACGCAATCGAGCAGGCTCTGGATCCAACTGCGCTGCGTATCTGGGCCGCATAGCGCCGGATCGCGGGTCGGTCGGCGGGCTGGTAATCGACGCCCAGGTTCTCCAGAACATACTCGGCCGCACCCAGATAGCCGCGCGGCTCGCTCTGGGTTTCCCTGGGCCGCCACAGGACCGGCGAGACCCGCCAGGCCAAACGCCAGGAAGTAGTCCGATCCGCCGCCGCTCAAGCAGCTCGATCGCCTTGCGTGGACAGTCTGTGTGCCCGCTCGGTTTGCCCTGCATCTGCGCCGCCAGCCCTAGATTCGATAGCACTATCCCCTGCGCCGCCGTCGCCAATCTGCCGATACAGCTCCAGCGCCTCCTCATACACCTCGCGGGCACGCCCGTAGTCTCCCGTCCAACCGCGCCAATTCGCCCAGTACAAGCAGCGCTCGCGCCTTTCCCGCCGGATGATTCAGTCCCTGAACGACTGCCAGAGCCTCCTCGCACAGAGCGACGCCCTGCCTGCGCTCCTCGGGGTAAAGCCATAGCGTGTGCGCCAGGATGACCATTGCCCACGCCGCATTCGCCCTGCGTCCCCTACGGAACGATAGAGCTGCATGGCCTGATCCTGCGCCAGCTTCCGGCCTTTTTCATAGGCTCCTTGAGCGAAGCAAAGCTCGCCCGCGCGCAATGAGGAGTTTGGCGCGTAGAGGGGGCTGGCCCCGGTGCTCAACGACAGCGCTCGTCTCTGTCCACCCGAGACCCCTTCGCCGATCTGGCCCTCATCATACCAGAAGTTGGCGAGCGCACCGGCAAGCTGCAGGCCCAGCTCGATGTCCGCCCCGTCCAGCGTCCAGGTTAGTGCACTTCTCAGGTTGTACGTTCCGCGCGCAGCCGTCGCGAACCAATGAGCCTGCTGGCGCCCCCCCGCAGTTCGGGATCGGCTTCGGCAGCAAGGCCGGTGAAGTAGGCCGCGTGAGCTCGTTGCAAGGCCTCCGCACCGCCCTGCCTCTCCAGCCGCTCGCGCGCGTAGGCCTGGAGCGTCTCGAGCATCGAGAACCGCTGCGCGCCCTCCGGGCCTTCTTCCAGGTTCAGCAGGCTCTTCGTCGAGCAGCGATTCCACCCCGGTGAGGACATCCTCCCAGAGGTCCTGCCGCACATGACGGCTCAGCCGACTCCACCGTACATCCGCCGCGGAAGACGCTCAAGCCGGGCGAAGAGCTGCTTTCTCGGTCGGGCTCGAGCAGATCGTAGCTCCAGTCAATCGTGGCGTGGAGGGTCCGGTGCCGTGGCGGCAGGTCGCGTATCTGGCTCGTCAGTAACGAGAACCGCTGCGTCAGGCGAAGCGCTAGCTCCTGAGGCGGCAGCATCCGATACGCGCGCAGCGGCCAGCTCAATCGCCAGAGGGAGCCCATCCAGTCGCACGCAGAGCTCGGCAATCGGCAGCTGCGTTGTCGTTTGTGAGCTCAAAGCCGGCCTGTACCGCCCGAGCGCGTTGGACGAAGAGTTGCACGGCCTCCACCTGGGCCAGCCCCTTCAGGTCACCCACGTGACCGGATCGGGCAGCGCTAGGGGAAGGACAGGATACTCGTGCTCCCCGTAGATGCGCAGCACTTCGCGGCTTGTTAGCAAGGACGCTCAGGCGAGGTGCCGCGGCAAGTAGATCCCCGACGCTGGGGCGGCGCCGACGATATGCTCGAAGCTGTCCAGCACCAGCAGCACGATGCTTCCTGCCGAGGACTCGCTTGAGTGTCTCCAGAAGCGGCCGCCGGCCTATCTCTATCACACCCAAAGCTTGTGCCAGCGCGAGTCAGACAAGGCCTTCGGGAGCACCGATCGCCGCCAGTTCCACGAAACAGACGCCATCGTCAAACCAATCGGCACGATCGGTCGGGCGATCTCGATAGCCAGCCGCGTCTTGCCTGCACCGGGAGGTCCGGTGAGGGTGACGAGCCGGTGCTCTGATCAGCAGTTCCCTTCAGTCGGCGATCGCGGACGCTCGGCCGACGAATGATGTGACCTGGGCCGGCAGGTTGTGGGTGGGGGAGGGTCTGGCCGAACTGGCCTCTCTGGTCGGCGGGTGAAGCAGTGCGAGAGCTTGGGCTCGGGCAACAGCCTGGGTGCGACTGTGGACCCCGAGCTTACTGTAGATCAGCTTGTTGTACCACTTGACCGTGCCCGGTGCGACGAAGAGCGCCTGCGCGATCTCCTGATTGGACATCCCCTCGGCCAGCAAGCGCAGTACTGTCAGTTCGCGCTCCGTGAGCGGATCGAATGGGGCATCGTGAATCGTGCTGTTCATTGGGCCATCGACGTTACGCAGTTTCCCCTCCCGGTTCCCCACTTTCGGGGGGTGACGTCCCCACCTGGTTGCACCTAGACTAAGGGTAGAAGATGAATAGTCGCTCTAAGGGAGTGTGACCAGATGTTGCAGATGATGTATTTCGCCGAAATGTCAAAGGACCGCCAACGTGAAGCCCTCAAGGCTGCAGAAGCATTACGACTGGTACGGATGGCTAATGTCGATTTGTCACCTCACCCTAGCCACATCGACCGGCCGGCTCTCGTTGCGCGACTCATCCGGAGGGCTACGTCTGTCCTCAGTGGCACGCCCTCGTGCCCAAGGGAATGCCCTGAGCCCTCACACTAGCCGCCGCAGCATGGCTACATGGTCTACATTGTAGCGCATTCGGATGGTGTGGGCCATCCCATCGGTGCTGTGCGTGTGGATCCCAGGGTTCGGCCTATACTGGACGAACGTTGGCCCTTACCAAGTCGTTCACCGAAGGGAGTCACACGACTATGAAGATCACCGATATCAAGGTTCATCTTGTGCAAACGCGCAGGGACACGACGATCCCCTCGCCGTGGGTGCTGGTCCAGGTCTTCACCGACGAGGGCCTTATCGGGTTGGGGGACGCCACCAACTGGCCCGGCGGCACCATCATCAAACAGGCCATCGAGGAGCTGAGCCGGCTCGTGATCGGGCAGGATCCGTTTCACATCGAACTGCTCTACAACCGGATGTACATCGCGCTCAACCAGATCGGCCAGACGGGGGCCATCATCGCCGCCATCAGCGGCATCGAGATCGCCCTCTGGGATATCGTTGGCCAGGCGACGGGACGCCCGATCTACGATCTCCTAGGTGGCCCGGTGCGCGAGCAGGTACGCGTCTACAGCCACGCCAGCACGCCTGACGCCTGTGCTCATCTGGCTGAGAAAGGTGTGACCGCGATCAAGGCCTACTTCCCGGTGGGACCGCGACCACGTGGTGAGCGCATCGGCGGGCCGAGATCGGTCACCTTGGCCGAGGAACTCGCGGCATTGGCGCATCTGAAGGAATGCCGCAGGGTTGTCGGCGACGGTGTGGATCTCTGTCACGACGCTCAAGCCCGCTACACGACCAGCGCGGCCATCCGGATGGCGAACCGTCTAGAGGAGGTCGGGCTGCTCTTCTTTGAGGAGCCCGTGCCGCCGGAGAACATCGAGGAGATGGCGAAGGTCCGCGCCGCAACCAACACGCCCATCTGCACGGGCGAGCGACGCTACACCCGCTTCGGATTCCGCGACCTGATTGCGGCTCAAGCCGTCGACATGATCATGCCCGACGTGGTGCGCTGCGGCGGCATCGCCGAGACCAAGAAGATCGCATCGATGGCCGAGAGCTACTATATGCACGTCGCCCCGCACAACCCCAACAGCCCTATTTCCACGCTGGCCAGTCTTCAGGTGATGGCCAACATTCCCAACGGGCTGTTGCTGGAGTACGTCGACGACGAGCAGGATCCCGCCTGGCGCAATGACCTGCTGACCGATCCCCCGGTGATCGAGAAGGGGTATCTGCAGTTGCCCACAAAGCCGGGCCTGGGCGCCGCACTCAATATGGATGTGGTGGAGAAGTATAGGTTCGAGGGCTAGGCAACCTGCCCGGCGCAATAAGCACGGCGGCCACCCTTGTCTGGGAGCCGCCGTGCCTCACATCGTCCACAGCCGTACGCCCTCCCAAGCCAGCCGCTGCTCCCGACCGGGATCGAGTTCTACGCGGCACTCCCTATCGAATATCATCGTAGCCCGTTTTTCGAGTTCGTACGCAGGCCACGTTGGCAAGCCGGCGTGGCACGGGTTCCCGTCTCGCGCAAACGCGATCCATGCCTGACTCACGATCTCGGCTAGAGCGTAGGCTTCCGGAAGGTCGCCGGTTATCGTGGGCGCGAGGGCCACATTGTTGAAGACGAAGGGCACATCCAGCGCGTGAGTCGACCGAAGCTTGCCGTCCAGTGCCGGTGATTCCCACGCAAACACGTACATATAGACCGGGGCCGATCCCCCGCCGGCCTTGCGTTCGGCCATGCGGATCGAGCCCATGCGCATGGTGAAATCGGTCATCATGCTGGAGAATCGCTCCCGGTAGGCTGCCTCGGGCTGATCATTCCGGTAGGCATCCAGGATGCGCGGGGCGGCTCTGCCGCCTATGATCCCCGTGATGAGTCTGACCGCCATGGGCGTAAGCCACGAGTCTCCGCTGAAGGTGCCGACCAGCGGAATGCGCCCGCCGAAGAGGGTCGCCTCGTCCTTGTTGGTACCGATGATCAGCGGGACGTCAGCCGAGATCTCGGGGGCCGTTGGTTCGAAGGGCGCCCGGGGGAGGATTTCGCCGTCCACGACCGGCTCCAGGAGGTAGTACGGATTCAGTTTGTGCAAGCTGGCCTGCGCGGCGATGAGCCTGTCGGCGGGCACATCGTGGAGGGCTCTGGCGTCGTCATGACGAATGCCCAGCTTGGCCAGCAGCTTTGCCGCATCCTGTGCTGCGACGTCCCGCGAGCGCATATGTATCCCGGGTCCGCTCTGGATAATGGCTTTGTGGAAGAGGCCGCGGGCCGCAGGCATCGCCAGCAGCATGCTGACCTTCGCGCCGCCACCGGATTCGCCGAAGATCGTCACATTGTCCGGATCGCCCCCGAAGGCCGCAATGTTGTCGTGCACCCATTGCAGCGCCGCGACGAGGTCGAGCATACCGGCATTGCCCGACGCGGTATAGGCAGGGCCGATGAGGTCGGCGAGGTGGAGGTAGCCCAGAGGACCAAGCCGGTGGTTCATAGTCACGATGACAACGTCGCCGTGGCGGGCGAGCGCCGTCCCGTCGTACCATCCGCCTGAGCTCGACCCGACAAAGAAGCCGCCCCCGTGGCACCAGAACATCACCGGGCGCTTGCCGGTACCCGGGTTGGGCGTCCATACGTTGATGACGAGACAGTCTTCGCTTTCCGGGCGTGATTCGGCCTTGCCAAAGACCGCGGATATCTGCGGCGCGATGTTCAGGACGCTGCCCCTCGGTTGTGGGCAGTCGGGCCCGTAGTGCAGGGCGTCTCGGACGCCGGTCCAGGGCGCGGGCTGCGTTGGCGGCATAAAGCGCCGGCGCCCTCCCGTCGGCCCACCATACGGTATACCCTTGAAGACGTGCACACCGTCCGCCGCCACGCCGCGCACCTTGCCCGCCGTGGTCTCTACGATCACGTCTGCCATCTGTCAGCCTCCCCCCCGCCTGGGGTTCTTCAGACCGCTCTTTAGCCCTATGTGACCTTCTTGAGATACAACACCGCGTCTCCCGTGAAGGGTGCCGTGGCGACGACGTAATCGCCGCCGCGGAGAGGCGGCTTACCCGGATACGTCCGGCCCAGCCTCGGGAAGAACCACTCGACGGCGAATTCGCCTTCAGCCCTGCACAGATTCAGCGTCACGCTGCCCCCTTCGGGCAGATAGACCAGGTACTCGGACCCGACGTTGGCAAGGCAGTAACGCGTCGATGCCAGCCCAGGCTGTGGGATCATCGCAGCCAGATCCATCCTCTCGGCATAGCGCCGTGTGTCACCCATGGCCCGGCGCGTCGGCTCCCAGTCCGGGTAATCCCGTTGGTCCTTGCTGATGCCTCCGACGAAGGTCCACGGCGTCACTGCAGGATCGGACTCGATGTACAGCGGCCACCAAGGATCCATGAAGATCGGGTTCAGGCCGCGCAAGAAGCTCTTCCAGACCCACGTCGGGTTGCCGCCGTGGCCCCAGATGTGATCCGTGTCGTTGAGAACCACCTTTCTGCCGTCGGCCGGTGGGGGATCGTTCTGGTAATCCTCAAGGAAGGCTGCCCCTGGGCACCGCCCAGCTTGGCGGCTCATTCGCCGGTGAGATCCACTCCGCCGGGCTCTCGAAGAGCTCGCTGTTGTACTGCCTCGGCCTGAAGCGATAGGTCATTCCCGACCGGGTGCTGTTTGGCTTTGGCGCGCTCGATCCGGTGGACGAGGTCGATCATGTGGATCTGCCACGCCGTCGCGCCGCCCTCGTTGATGATCTCGTACAACACGTTGTCGAGGTCGTTCACGGTGTCGACCACCTTGCGGACGTAGGCTTCCTGGCAGGCCCAGGACGTCGGGTACCTTGAGACTGTGCAGGCACGCGTGCTCGTCGTCATCCTCGGCTGTGTAGGGCACGTCGATGCCATTGACGTTGTTTGCGGCGTTGAAGGGGTGGACGGGCCAGGGATCGCCGAACTCCGCGTCCGTCCGGTGCAGGCTCCAGCCCTGGAAAAGCATCACCGCACAATAGATGCCACGCTGTCCGGCGGCAATGATGCGCTCCCGCATGCGGGCGAAATAGACCTCGTCGAAGACGGTCAGATCGAACTTAAGCTTGCCGTCGGTCGCGAGTCCGGGACCCGTGCGTACCCATGGCAGTGGATCGAAGACGATGGGAACCTCGGTCCACGAGGCGCGCTCCGGCTGCTCGAACATCCAGAAGCGCATAAAGTTGTGATGGTGGGCCTCCATGAAGTCGAGATATTCCTGATAGGGGAAAGGGGGACCGCCGGCTAAGCCGATGTCCTGCAGATTTGCCCACGTATGGGATCCGGTGAGGTAGATGGCCCTCTCGCCATCGTCGGTGAAGTACCGTGGATTCCTCGGGTGCGCCCTGAGTGGGCCGTGGAAAGCTGATGCTTGCATCATCCCTGACCTCCTGTTGCCGAACGCGCTGTACCCATGATAGTCTGGCCCCTCCGCGCGTCAAAGCAGGCTGCACCTGGGGGTGCACATCAGGAAGGGGGAGACGGCCAGCGATGACGGACCGCGGGCGTCCTCGCCCATAGGCATCAAGCTAAGGACGCCAGGTGGGCGCCAATAGTGGACCGCGGGCAGCCTGTCCTGAGCGCAGCCTCAAGTGAGGTCTCGCCCGCGGTCCACCGTCTTTGCTGGTACCGGGATGATGCACCGGGCGGGTCGGGCTGTACCCGCGGATCAGCTCACTATGTCACAAGAAAGAACAAGCCGCTAACAGCGGGAGTATGAAGCACACCACGACGCCAATCGTTCTGATTCTCATCGCGCACCTCCTCGGACCTATCTTGCGTTTGTCTGCACATGCTTGGCGACGTGACCCGATCGGTGATTGTTCCCCAACGGTGACCAAGATCAGAAAGACTGGACAAACGGCCAGGGGAGCAGGCGGCGCGGGATGCGTTGGGTAGGGGCAGGGCTTGTCCCTGACCCTCATCCAGGCCCGCGGTCGGAGTTCGTGGTGACGGATGCGCTAGAATGAACCTGCCGGTACGTCGCGAGGGTCAGGCGACCTTGAGGTGCAGCTTCTTCTCCTGGCGTGCCAGGTGGCCCTGATGGAGGCGGAGGAAGACGACGGCGCTCAGGATCAGCAGACTGCCGGCGCCCTGGATGAGCGTGAGTCGTTCGCCTAGGAGGAGATAGGCGGTCACGGCGGTGAAGGTGGGTTCCAGCGTCACAATCAGGTTGGTGACGCTAGAGGGAAGGTGCACCAGGCTCACATTGTAGAGCCCGAACCCGGCGACGGTCGGCCCGGCTGCCAGCAGAAAGAGCACGCCCCATCCGGGCAAGCTAGACCCCAGCCAGAGTAGGTCTGCCGGCCGAACGGCGCCTCCCGGCAAGTCCCAACGGCACCATGTTCGCGATCAGGAGCAGAATTCCGGCGAAGCCGAAGGCGTAGACTTCGGTTGTCCACGGGCTCAGGCCGCGCTGAGATGCGGAACGTCCCATCAGGCTGTACCCGGCGTACCCAAGACCCGAGAGCACGCCCGTGACGATCCCCAGAGGGTTCATACGCCAGGCCGCGGGATCCAGGGCCCCTGCGACCAATACGCACCCGCCGAGGCTCAGCACAACGGCCACGATCTTCCCCACGTCGAGTCGCTCTTTGAGCAGCCACCATCCGAGCAGTGCCGTGAACGCTGCCGAGCAGTAAGCCAGCACTGTGGCCACCGCCGCGCCGTTGTAGGCAACCGAGAGTGTCCACATGGCGTTGAACATAGCCAGCACAACCCCATAGAGCGCGAGATAGCGCAGACCGGGCCGCGACACCCGCAGGAGCGTAGGCCGTGCGATCGCGAGGATCGGCACCAGCGTTGCCACGACGAAGAGATCTCGCCAGAAGGCCAGCACCAACGCCGGGATCTGGTACGTCACCGTCAGGTGGCGGATGAAGATGGCCGTCGTCGACAATACTGCGGCTGCACCCAGTGCCGCGGCGTACCCACGAGCGAGGCTGGAGGACGGGTTATCGGTCAAGGGGCAGCCAGAACTCACAGAGGGGCTCGCCGTCCGGGGTAGGCGGGTAGACTTCCATTTCGGGGGCGAGGGCATGGGTGTAGCCCGAGGCGGGCAACCACTCCCCAAAGGCGTACATCTCGGCGGCGACGAGGGCATCGGGGACGGGCCCGCGGGCCTCAAAAACGGCCCAGCGAGACGCCGGGACGGTCAAGTGCTCCAGATCGCCGGTCGCTGCGTCCTCGGGCACCTCGATGGCGACCATGAAGAAGAAGGCCCGGTTGGACGGGTCCGCCTCGACGCGGGAAACGCCCAGCGTCGAGCCGCCGGTTTGGGGGCCCGGCGCAAAGCCCGTCAGGGCTTGAAAGCGGTCGAAGGTCCCGTCGGCGTTGCACTGCCCCCAGAAACGCCCGAACTGTGCGTTGTCCTGTCCCGAGATCCAGACGCTGCGTCCTGCAATGCTGAAAGCGGGGCGCTCGACGATGCGGTAGGGAACCATAGCTTGGCAGTCCTTTCGTGCATTCGCAGGCTCAGTGGCCGAGTATACCACAGGTTCGACCCTGCATATGCGCGAACAGCTTCCCGGAAGATCAGAGACGTGCAAGGCGGTGAATCAGTCGTCCAGTAGCCGGCAGAGGAAGCGGCCCAGGTCGATCCCCTGATACCAGTTCGAGTCGAGTGGACCCTCGTCCTCGAAGCCCCAGCAGTGGCTGAGGATGCAATCCACCAGGGCCCCCGCCGTGACCGTTCGGCGCGTCAAGCCCAACTCGGCGCTGAGAATCTCGATCCGTTCCAGCACCATTGCCTCTCGTGTGGCCTGCGACCCATTCTCGGGTAGCTGATTCTGTATGAAGCGTCCCACCTCCAGCGCCCGCGGGCCGATCACACCCTTGGGATCGATGGCCAGCCAGCCATCGCGCGCGTCCCAGAGGATGTTCTCGTGGTGCAGATCGCCGTGTAGGACGACGTCCCCGTCCGAGCCCCGGATGATCTCATCGAAGGCGTCCTCCGCGCGCGTGATCAGGTCTCGCGGCATCCGCTCCTCCGGGTCCCACTCGGTGCGCGTCAGCCTGAACGCCCGCATCACCCAGCCGGAGAAGTACGGGAGGCCGTGGGTCTCCGGGACCGGCACGGGAAGCGCCCGCATCACCGAGGCCGCGATCCCGGTCTGCGTGCGGTTATCGCCGACCTGCCACAGCATCGTACCGGGCTCCGCGCGCTGCATCAGGATGGCGCCCAGGTCGTGGTCCGCAGCCAGCAGACGTGCCGCCCCTCTCCCATCATAGAGGGCAAGCGCCTCCATCTCCGTGAAGAGCTCGGCGTGGGGCACCCCGACCTTGAGTGCGACAGGGTCTCCGGTCGCCGTAGATGTGAACTCGATGTAATTCATGCTCATCGTCGCGCAAGGCACACCTTCAGCCAACCCCCAGGTCTCCCTGCACCGGGCAAGGATCTCCGGAAGGTGAGGGAGCCACGCGCGCCCCTCGTCGCCGAAGATGCGGGGGACCTTTTCGAGAAACTGTGGTGGGAGGTGCATCGTAGACCTATCTCGCTCTGGGGTAGAACGTCTCGAACCGCCGGATGGCCTGCCAGCCGTCCTTGTAGACGTGGCACAGTCCCCACCGAATACCCTCAAGCGGATCCGCGTCCGGGTTCTCAGATCGGTACAGCCCCAACGCCTCCGGCGCGCCCTTAAGCACCGCCACAATCTCGAAGTTGATCCCATCCGGTGCGTACTGAATAGTGTTCTTCTCGGGCCCGTCGGTGGTCAGCAGGGCCGCAACGCCGCCCCTGTAGGGCCAGACGCAGACCTCGTGCCCGCTGTTGGTCACCGGATTATATGTCCGACTTCACATAAGGCCCCTCCGGTTGGTCGGCAATGGCCACACCCCAGGCGATTTCGCGCCCGCCGAACGTCATCTCCTCGCCCATCTCGCTCGCCCTTGTAGTAGAGGTAGAACTTCCCCCGGTAATGCATGAGACACGGGTCGTGCACCTTGTGGCTGTCGAAGTCACCCTTGGAGATGACCTTGAAGCGATCGTCCTGCGTCGCCCAACCATTCGCCGTTGTCTGCCGCACGCAGGATAGGTTCCGGCAGTTTGCGCCACGGCCCAGAGGGGGAGTCGGCAACCGCCATCCCCACGGCGTTCTTCACGCGCACCACGTAGGGCGCTTTCACCACCTGGTAGACCAGATAGTACTTGTCGTCGTGCACGAAGATCTCGGGGGTAAAGACCGCCCGGTCGTCATACGCACCGGCAGGCCCTCTGCCGACCGCCAATCCCTGCTCGGTCCAGGTCCAGCCATCCTCTGAGGTCGCGTGCCAAACCTCGGTCAGGTCCCAGGGGAACACCTTCTTGGAGGGATCTCCGGTGCCGAAGCCGTATGTCTCACCCTTCCCCTTCGTATACCAGGTGTGGAAGAGGTCATCGATCTTGATCACCGCGCTGGGATCGCGGCGGATGACGCCTTCCTCATAGGCGAAGTCACCTTGGAGTTCCGCGTACGCGGAACTCACAGAACCATTCCGGCCCGCGGGTGTAGGCAAGTGCTCGCTTCGATGCCGCACTGAGCTTCTTCCGTTCTGTCATGGTTTCTCCGCTCTTTTCCCAAGACTGAGTGAAACGTAGTTCGCATTGCCGAAGAACACGGCACCCGCTCGAGGCTTCTATCTGCCCTGAGCGGGCATGGGCAAATCGCTTTCTGCCGTGTCAGAAGTCCAGGTAGGGCTCGGAATCGACAGGTGTGAACTCGGACGGTGGGTGCGCTGTCAGCACTGCGTCATCGATGTCAGTACCCCAACCGGGTCCTTCAGGGGGGGCGCCATAGCCATTCTCGATGACGAGTGGATGGGTTAGGACCTCCTGGTAGAGGTTCAGTGAGTTGAGGAACAGCTCCTGCATGTGGCAGTTGTTGATGCTCATGTCGAGGTGCAGGCTGGCGACCGTGGAGATGGGGCCGTTCGAGTTGTGCGGCGCGAGGGTGACGTAGTAGGTCTCAGCCATTGCGGCGATCTTGCGTAGCTCCGACATCCCGCCCGCGTGGCAGATATCCGGCTGGATGATGCCGACGGCGTTTTGCTCCAGCAGCTCCCGGAATTCCCACCGCGTGTACTGCTCCTCCCCCGTGGACACAGGGACGCGGACCGACCGCGCGAAGGCCGCCGCCGCAGCGGTGTTGTCGAACAATATCGGCTCTTCGAGCCACGCAATATCCAGCGATTCGAGCTTCTGGGCGATCCGCCGGGCACTCCACATATTCAGTCGTCGCCTAACGTCCACGGCGATGTCGATCGTCGGTCCCACCGCGTCGCGGATGGCCCGCACGATGCCGACCCCCCGCGCAATGCGCTCCGGCGTGATGACCTGCACGCCGTTGAAGGGGTAGACCTTCAGGCACCGGTAGCCTTGGGACACCACGGCCTTGGCCTGTTCAGCGTACCACGACGCTTCCTCTGCGTTACCCGTCCCCTGCGGACCGTGCGCCGACGGGCGCCCGCCGGTGAACCAGCCGTTGGCATAGAGCGGCACCCGATCTCGTACTTTCCCACCAACGAGCTCATAGACCGGCACGCCCAGCGCCTTGCCCTTGATATCCCACAGCGCGAGATCGATCGCGCTGATGGCACTCATGGTGACCGCGCCGCCCGTCCAGGTGACGCGCCGGTGCAGCGAGGTCCAGATGTGCTCGATCTGGAAAGGGTCCTTCCCGCGCAGATAGGTGCCGAAGTTCTCCAGTTCGGCAGCCAGGGCCGCGTCCTTGTACTGCAGACTCCCCTCGCCGATGCCGGTGATCCCGCTGTCGGTATGGACACGGACGAACAGCCAGTTGTTGTGCGGCTCCGTGTGCGCCTGCATGCGCAGGACCTCAACGTCCGTGATCTTCATCGCTTTACCTCAGATCTCTGCCTGATAGGGCTGGTCGCCGACTTTGGCCTGCAGACGGGACAGCTCTTCCGTCAGCTCGCGAACAACGTCCGCGTAGGCCGGATCGTGGTAGACATTGTGCAACTCGTGGGGATCGCTCTCCAGGTCGAAGAGCTCCCACTCCGGCGGCCTGGGATCGTCGATGGCCCCCGGCTGCCCCAGCGCATCCGCATAGTAGTAGATGAGCTTGTAGCGCAACGTGCGCACGCCGTAATGGGCATAGACGTTGTGATGCGCCAGGTGCATCCAATAGCGGTAGTACATGGATGTCTGCCATGCCTCTGGTGTGACACCATTCAGGAGCGGACGGAAACTCGTTCCCTGCATCGCCTCCGGCGCCGGCACGCCGGCATAGTCCAGGAAGGTCACCGGGAAATCCACGTTGAGAATCATGTCGGTGTTGACGGTTCCGGGCGCAATTTCGCGTGGGTAGCGGATGATGAAGGGCATCCGCAGCGATTCCTCGTACATGAAGCGCTTGTCGTACCACCCGTGGTCGCCCAGGAAGAAGCCCTGGTCCGATGTGTAGATGATGATAGTGTTCTCGGTCAACCCGGCCTCATCCAGGTAGTCCAGCAGCCGCCCCACGTTGTCGTCGATCGAGGCGACGCAGCGCAAGTAATCCTTGATGTAGCGCTCGTATTTCCAGTGTTTCTCCTCTGCGGGCGTCAGCCCCTCGGGCACAGGCTGTTTCAGATCCTCGGCGTTCAGGTCGCGGTCGATGCGCATGGTCGCGGCAGCAGCCGCCGCGGCGCGGTTGCTGTAGTCGTCATTGAACGTCTCCGGCTCCGGAATATCCACGTCGTCGTAGAGGTGCGCGTGTTTCTCGTCAGGTTCCCAGGGCCGGTGCGGTGCCTTGTGGTGGCACATCAGGAAGAAGGGCCGCTCCGGGTCGCGATTTCGCAGCCAGTCGAGCGAGATGTCGGTGATCAGGTCGGTGGCATAGCCCGGGATCACGCGCCTGGTCCCCATCTCATCCATCACCGGATCGTGGTACAAGCCCTGCCCCGGCAGCACGATCCAGTAGTCGAACCCGGTGGGGTCGTGATTCCCGCCATGCCCCAGATGCCACTTGCCGATCATCGCGGTCTGGTACCCGCTGCCTTGCAGCAGCTTGGCGACATTCTGCTGTCGCCCGTCTATCTTCGAGTCCAGCGTCGTGACCCCATTCACGTGGCTGTACGTGCCCGTGAGAATCACCGCGCGGCTGGGGGTGCAGATGGAGTTGGTGCAGAAGCAGTTGTCGAAGCGCATTCCCTCGTCGGCGATGCGGTCGAGATTCGGCGTGACGTTGATGCGGCTGCCGTAGCAGCTCATTGCGTGCGACGCGTGGTCGTCGGTCATGATGAACAGGATATTGGGCCGTGGATCCGGCGCCATAGGATCACTCCTTCACTGGTGGCGACTCTTGGGGTGTGGAATCGATTCCATACTAGCACATGCATCGACCGTGTCAAGCCGTGCGCGTCCGGCGGGGCCTCGACTTGTCGCTTATCGCCTTGGGGTCTACAGTAGGGCCATAGCCGACACTCGAAAGGAGCCCTCGATGTTCAGAATCATCAACATCGGCGTATTGAGCCAAAACAAGTTCTGGGGTGAGACCGCGCGGATGCGCGAGGATATCAGCGCCACGTGCACGCTGCTGGAGGTGGGCGGACACCGGATCCTCGTCGACCCCTCACCGCGCCGCGAGCCGCTGGAGGCCCTGCTTTACAACCGTGCCGGGCTGCGTCCCGAGGCGATTGACATGGTCTATGTGACCCACTGGCACGGCGATCACCTCTTCGGCCTGCGGCTCTTCGAGCACGCGGCCTGGCTGATGGCAGAGGTGGGGATCGCCGAGTGGCGCGAGCGGGCGCCGGAGTACCGGCATCTCAGCGACCGCTTCCAGCCCGCCGAGGCGGGGCTGCCCGAGGGCGTCGCGCTCTATCCCGCGCCCGGTCACACGCTGGCGCTTCACGCGCTGAAGATGCCCACAAAGTGGGGCGACCTCATCGTTGCCGGCGACGCCGTCATGACCCGCGAGCACTTCCATGCCGAGGAGGGGTACCACAATTCGGTCGATTTCGATCTGGCGGCGGAGACCATCCGCCGCATCAAGCGCGACGCTGCGCTCGTGATCCCGGGCCATGACAACCTGATCCTGAATCTGCCCGGATAGATCCCAAATCGTTGATAGCTGTTACGCTGACAGCCATTAGCTGTCAGCTCTCAGCTTATCTGTTCTTCCCAGGAGTTTTCTATGATTCCTAAGGTACGCTTCGGCAAGACCGGTCTTGAAGTGACCCGTTTGGCATTGGGGGGATATCCCTTTGGCGGGGTGAACCTGGCGCGTGGCTGGGACCCCTTCTCATCCGAGGGCCGCGCACAGGCCATCGAGACGATCCACGCGGCGCTCGATGCCGGGATTACGCTGGTCGACACCGCGCCGGGCTACGGCGACGGCAACAGCGAGTCCATCATCGGCGAGGCGCTGGCCGGTCGGCGCGACGAGGTCGTCCTCGCCACCAAGGTGGGCTATCACGGCACCGCCGCCGATGTCCGCGCAGAGTGTCGAGGCGTCGCTCCGTCGCCTCCGCACAGATGCCATGGACGTGATCCAGTTCCACGGCGGCATGTACACCTCCAATGAGGTCCGTCACATCCTCGAAGAAGGGCCGTTGGACGCGTTGGTGACGCTGCGCGACGAGGGCAAGGCCCGCTACTTGGGCTTCACCGTCGAGGAGCCGTGGACGGCGCGACCACTGATCGCGTCGGGCGCCTTCGACGTGATGCAGGTGCGCTACAACGTGATCTACCAGGCGGCGGCGCTCCACGTCCTGAACCAGGCGCGCGAGGCGGACATGGGCGTCTCCGTGATGCGACCGATGACCTCGGGCATCTTCCAGCGGATGGCAAGCTACCTCGCGCCCGAGTGGCAGGAGGCGCGCGACCTCTACGAGGTCTGCCTCAAGTTCGTGCTCTCTGACAGCCGGGTCCACGTGGCCAACGTCGGCATGCGCTGGCCCGACGAGGTGGCCAAGAACGTGGCCCTGGTCTCGTCCTTTGAGCCTGCCTTCGACATGGCCGAGTTGCCCCGGATGACGGCCCACATCTACCGCACCGATGATGAGATGTCGGGCCTGGCGCGCTCTCCAAAGCCGCCTGCGCTGGGGGGCCAACTCCGGTAGAGGAACCACGATGTTCAGCCTTAGCCTGAGCTCTGCGCTTGGGATCATAGCGCGCACGTTGGTGGTGTATCTGATTGTCCTGGTCGGCTTGCGGCTCTCAGGCAAGCGGGAGATCGGGCAAGCAACGGTGTTCGACCTGGTGTTGCTGCTCCTGATCGCCAACGCGGTGCAGAATGCTATGCTCGGCCCGGACACCAGCCTCACCGGCGGCATCTTGGCCGCTCTGGTGCTGCTGCTTGTGGATACTGCGATTGGCCGCCTGCGACTGCGCTTGCCGCGCCTGAGCCGTTGGGTCGAGGGCACGCCGACCCTGTTGGTACTGCACGGCAAAGTCATCCCCCAGCACATGCGCCGGGAAGGCATTGACCAGGAAACCCTGCTGACAGCGCTTCGCGAACATGGCGTTGCCGAGGTCGGCGAGGTCGAGGCGGCGGTCTTGGAGATCGATGGCTCGATCAGCGTGGTGCCGGTGGGAGCTACCACCACGCAGGTGAAGAAGCCGTTGAGTTCCGCTCATAACCCATAGAGCGGTTCGCCGACTGCGTTGAAGGAGGCTGTATGCGAGAGACCACGAGTCTCAGTGACGGCTGGTGGATCAAGCAGCTGGATGGGCCCGACCCCGACGTTGCGGCGCTTTCGGCCCAGGTACGGGCGCCCGGCGATGACTGGCTGCCGGCGACGATGCCCGCGCAGGTGCACGACGTGCTGCTGGCCCACGGGCGGATTCCCGACCCGCGTATCGGCAAGAACGCCGCGGAGAGCGCCTGGGTTGGGGAGAAAGATTGGGCCTACGGATGTGTGTTCACCTCCCCGGCGGGCGTCGGGCCGGTTATGCTCCGATTCAAGGGGCTCGATACCTTGGCGACGGTCTACGTCAACGATGTTGAGGTAGGCAGCTTCGCGAACATGCATCGCCACTATGCGGTGGAGGTGCGGGCCGCGCTCTCGCCGCCCGGCGAGGACAACGTGCTGCTCATCGTCTTTGCGTCCCCGCTGCGCTTTGTCAACGCGGCCGAACCTGCCGTGGGCATTGCGGCACACCACCACCTCCGCAAGTGCAAGAGTGATTTCACCTCCTACCTTGGCGCCCGCCCGCATTCGGCGAAGGTGGGCATCTTTGACGACGTGATCGTCGACGTGCCGGATGGCGCCTGGCTGGACGACGTCTGGGTACGTCCGTTGCTCTCCGATGACCTGGGGCAGGCCAAAGTCCACGTCAGGCTCGCGGTGGAGGGCGCCAATCCCGAGTCTCCGGTCGCGGCCTCGGTTGGCTGGTCGCTCGCCGGTCCCTCGGGTGCGGTCGTGGCGCGGGGCACCGCGGACGGCGTCGCCCGGACGTTCGAGATCGACGTGGATGCCCCTCAGCTCTGGTGGCCCTGGACCCACGGCAGGCCGGATCTCTATACGCTGACCGTGGAGCTGGCTGGGCCTGAGGGCCCCCTCGCTTCTGAGGGCACCCTCGATCGACGTGAGGTGTCTTTCGGCATCCGCAAGATCACGCCGGTGCTCGACGACCCCGAGACCGGCGAGGAGCGCTTGGCATTTGAGGTGAACGGCCGGCGCATCTTCCTGCGCGGGGCGTGTTGGGCGCCGCTGCAGGGCATGACCCATTGCTGGGATCGGGCGCAGGCCGCCTCGCTCTTCGACCTTGCTCTCCACGCCGAGATGAACGTCTTTCGCGTGTGGGGTGGCGGCCTCGCGCCGCCTGAACCGTTCTACGAGATGTGCGATCGCCAGGGCATTCTGGTCTGGCAGGACTTCATGTTCGGCTACAGTATGCACCCCGATGACGACCCTGCATTCGTCGCGGAGTGCCGGTCGGAGATTGAGGACGTGGTCCGCCGGCTGCGCAACCATGCCTCGCTGCTGCTCTGGTGCGGCGGGAACGAGAACCATATGGGCTGGGACTTCACGTACGGCACTGTGCCGGTGTTTGGGCAGAGGCTCTTTGGGGAGATCATGCCCCACATCTGCGCCGAGCTCGATCCCGACCGGCTCTTTCATGCCAGTTCACCTCACGGCGGGCCCGTGCCCAACTGGCCGCTCGCCGGTGACTGGCACGATTACACGACCCTGACCTTCTCGCCCCAGGCGTCGGTGCCGCTCTTTGCGACCGAGATCGGCCGCGCCAGCGCGCCGTCGGTCGGCAGCATGCGCCGCTATATGAGCGAGGACGAGCTGTGGCCGGAGGGCTACGATCCGCGCATACGCGTCCCCGGTAAGCCGGCCTGGCCGCCGATGTGGCAGTACCGCTCTGTCGATGGCTCGTGGGACAAGATCGGCGCGGTTGAGACGTACTGTGACCCCGCGTCCGCCGAGGATCTGGTGCGCGTGCTGGGCACCGCCCACGGTGAGTATCTCTTCGACCGGGTAGCGCGTCACCGGCGCGGCGTGCCCGACGGCTCGTGCACCGATACGGTTCTGCGTGCAGATGAAACTGCACTGCAGGACGAGCGGGACTTGAGAGACGCCATCGCTTATGTCGGCGAGGTGATGGCCGCCGAGGAGGGGCTGGTCGAGGAAAACGAGACCAACGGCACGAGCGTGAACCGCCGGTGCTGGGGCACGATGATCTGGCGCCTCAATGACCCCTGGCCGATCCTCTATTGGAGCGTGGTCGACGCCTACAACGAGCCCAAGATCCCTTACTACTTCCTGCGACGTGCCTACGCACCCGTGTTGATCTCGTTCGAGCGCACCCCCGATGCGATTGCCGCGTGGGTAGTCAACGACGGCGCCGAGACGGTCGCCGGGACGCTTACCGTCCGGCACGCCAGGT
>CAVVUS010000024.1:0-167917 GCA_963751345.1 uncultured Chloroflexia bacterium | reverse complement strand
TGATCCTGACATAACTACTTAAAGCGCACCAATGTGGTAGACTGGAGGTATGAGTACAGAACGAGAACGAGACGCAGTACCAACTACCTTTCGCGACCACTGGGAGTGGCGCCGGTTCCGGGCCTGGCAGTTGCACGAAGCAGGGTGGAGCCAAGCGCGGATAGCTGAAGCGCTGGGGGTGACCGAAGGCGCAGTCAGCCAGTGGTTCAAGCGGGTCCGCGAAGAGGGCTTAGCAGCGTTACGCAGCCGCCGCGAAGAGAGCGGGCGCCGGCCCGGCCTCAGCGCAGCAGATCTGGAACGTTTGGCGCAGTGTCTGCAGCGCGGGCCGGAAGCATATGACTTTCGCGGGGAGGTGTGGACCCAGAAGCGGGTGCGCGCGGTGATCGCCCAGGAATTCGGCATCACGTACACGCCGCGACACGTAGGGCGGTTGCTGCAGAAGATCGGCTGGACGCGCCAGAAGCCTGCGGAGCGTGCCGACCAGCGCGATGAGGAGGAGGTGGCAGCGTGGCGAACGGAAACGCTGCCGGATCTCAAAAAAAAGCGCAGCGCGAAGGACGCACGCTCGTCTTCGTAGACGAAGCGGGCTTCTATCTGCTGCCTGCGGCGGTGCGCACGTATGCGCCCCAGGGGGAGACGCCGATCTTGCGCTACCGCTACTGGGAGCATCTGTCGGTGATCAGCGCGGTGACGCCTGCGGGCCGGCTGTACACGACGACGCGCCCGGAGAGCTTTGACGGAGCTGCCATTGTGGACTTTCTGAAACACCTGTTGCGGCACATTCCCGGCAAGCTGCTGGTGGTATGGGATCGGCTCCCGGCTCATCGTAGCAATGTCATCAAAGACTTTCTGCGAGCTGGGGGTACTCAGCGCATGCATCTGGCGCAGTTGCCCAGTTATGCGCCCGACCTGAACCCCGACGAGGGGGTCTGGAACTATCTGAAACGGGTGGAACTGCGGAATGTGTGCTGTCATAGTCTGGCTGAGTTACGGGACCAGCTCCGCAAAGCCATCGCGCGTCTCCGCCACAAGGTCTCGGTCATCCAAGGTTTCACCCGCGAGGTCTACCCAGATCTCGCCTTTAGTTAGTTGCGTCAGGATCAGTAGGAGGCATCTATGAGTCATGATCTATACCGTGAGCAATTATTGGATCACTATCACAATCCGCTGAATTTCGGCATTTTGGATGATGCCGATATTGACGTGGAGATGGACAACCCAACGTGTGGGGACATGATTCACCTCACGGCACAATTGGATTCCGAGGGACGTATCGCCAAAGTGATGTTTGAAGGCCAAGGCTGCGTGGTCAGTATGGCTGCGTCTTCCATGATGACCGAGGAGCTTGTGGGAAAGACGCTTGAAGAGATCGAAGTGATGGGCCTGAGTGACGTTCAGGAGATGATGGGCGGGATCAAGCTGAGCATGGGGCGCGTGAAGTGCGCACTGCTGTCTCTTAATGCGATGAAGCAAGGGCTACGTGAGTTGGAGGAGCAGCAGAGCTAGGGTAAGGTGAAACAAGGGTGCCTGACACTACCGACGTTCAGCGGTGTGATTGCCAGGCACCCTTCCCTTATCATCTCAAGCCGCCGGTCGTTCCTGTCGGAGGTACTACGGCCTCGATTCGAACAGGCACAGCCTGCGGCGTGATGTTTTCAACATCGATCGCGTTCGGGACCACGATGGTCGGCGTGATGCTGTACTCTCCAGGAGCGTAGCCGGTAAGATCCAGGACGGCCTGGACGGTCGATGGGTCCAGTGCTTCCATTTCCGACAATGGCCCGCTGAGGATGACGATGACCGTATCCAGGCCAACGGTGACGGTCAGGTTCGGGCCGAGGCCGCGAACGGTAGGCGTGATCTCAAGGTTAAGCCCGCTCCGGACGGCCTCGATCGTCAGCGTGATTGCCGCACTGGACTCAGATGAGAAGACAAAGAGTCCCGTGGGCAGCCGCAGCGCAACTGTGACCTCCAGCGTCTCTGTAATCCCTTCCATATTGACCGGATCGGTCTGGATAGCTGTTGTAGTTTCCAGGACATCGGCGCGACCATATACGGTGAGGACCTGCGGAGCGTACTCGATGTCCGCAACGCGATAGCCCGGGGCGGGCTGTCCCACGATTGTGGGGTCCACGGGCACGTCACGGGTGTCGAGCCACTGGGTTATCGGCACGTACACCGTGACCGAGCTTGGCACTACCTCTACCAGCAGTACTTCGTTCTCATTTCGATCCACCGGAACCGGCTTATAGTCGGCCCGTAGATCCCTTTGAAGGTCCGCGACCGAGACGATCACCAGGGCTTCGGTCACCTGATCGACTTTGGATTGCGGCCCGCTGACACGGACTGATTCCGGTGCGACTTGGCGCTGCCCGGCTGTGAAGCCCAGAGCCGGGCTGCCCTGAACCCTCACGACAACCGGAATTTCCTTCTCTGCGACATTCTCGACAGTGAGTTGAATCTCCTTGGGTGTGATGCTGGCGATCTTGGCCGGTTGCACGTTGATGACTACCTGTACGGGGGCCTGAACGGTGCCTGTTTCTACATTGGATAGGTCAACGTAGGCCTGGATGTCCTCAACCTGCAGCCTGTCCCATACCGACTGGGGCGCGGTGATCTCAACGCGAACGCGAGCCGATTCTGCGCCATACGTCGTCATCCCATCCGGCAGTCCACGAATTTCCACGGGTATGGGGGTGTTGAAGGCCTGTGTCGTGGTTGGATCCTCTGCCTCGGTGGCGACGGCCCAGAAAAAGAACGCCAATAACAGCGATACAAAGATGAGACTCAGGTTCTTCACAAGCCAGCTACTCACCGGTCAGTCTCCATTGGAGTCGAGCAAATCCTGCTCACGCGATCCGCCGTAGCCAGCCGAACCATCCTTTGCCACGTCGCTGGCGTGGAATTAGGAAGGCACGCAAGATCGACTCCAAGCGCTTGGTATCGATGTCCCGGATGATGCGCCCACTGTGCGTGAGCGAGATCGCCCCGCGTTCCTCGGAGACAACGACCGCTACGGCATCCGCGTCTTCGGTGATGCCGATGGCGGCCCTATGACGCAGTCCCAGCTCCCGGTCGGCAAGAAAGGCCGCGGTCAGAGGCATGACGCAGGCCGCGGCAGCCAAACGGCCCTCGCGGATGATGACGGCACCGTCGTGTAGAATCGTGTGATGGTCGAAGATGGTTGTTACCAACTCCGGCGTGACCTCTGAATCCACCATCACGCCGGTCTCTACGTATTCCTGGAGGCCCGTCTGTCGTTCAAAGACGATGAGGGCTCCGACGCTCCGTTCGGCCATATAGGCTGTGGCCTCGACGACGCTTTCGATCATGTGGATAACCCGCTCCTCGTCCTTTTGTGAGAGGACGAGAACCCGCCCTCGTCCCAGTTGTTCGAGAGCGCGGCGGAGTTCGGGTTGAAACAGCACCGGGATGCCGACGAGCAGGGCCGGTAGCAACTGCGCCGTAAGCCACGCGAAAGCTCTCAGCTCGACAACGCGGGTCAAAATGGTCAGGGTGATGAGCAGCGCGGTGATGCCGCGCACCAGAGGAACGGCACGCGTTCCCCTGATGGCGTAAAAGATCCAGAAGAAGAGAAAGGCAACTAACAGGATATCGAGGATATCGGTCCACGATATCCGCTCTATCAACCATTCGAGGTTCCACATAATCGGTATACTGGCAAGCTATACTTGCTTGCTGTCATCGACGATCACCCAGGGGTCCAATCCTCCGAGGCGCCCGCCGCCCCAGGCGCATCACTATGGCTTCCCCCCGGCGTGATCGCTGACTGGTCTATGTCCTTCGCTACTCTAGGCAGCGCCCGTTGGTGGCTCGTGCTGTGTCATCTCTCGATACAGATCGGCGTAGGCCTCCCGGTTGGGCGGGTTCAGGGCCAAGATGGCCTCAATCGTTTTGGTGGCGGCCTCCTTGTGGCCTCCCTCTAGCTGCAGATCTCCGAGGATATCCAGGTGCTCAAGTGCCTTTTCCCGGTTCCCCAGGTTGAGTTGAAGCTGCGCGATTCGTGCCCGCAGGGGGATGCTGTCGGGCTGGCTACTTACAAGGTCCTCCAGGATCGTGACTGCCTTTCTGACCTTTTGGCTGGCAAGGTAGTGTCGGATGAGTTTGTCCAGTGCGTTGATGCCCAGATGAGCACGGCCCGTGCGTGGATAGAGACGGAATAATGCCAGGTGGGCGCGTTCGTCATCCGGTGCGATGCGCAAAATCTCCTCGTTATCCTTGATGGCAGCCGCCCAGTCCAGACGTTGGACGTCAAGATCCGCCATCTTGTGAAGGATCCTGGCTTCCCACGCTTTCTCCGGCGATCCCCGGGGGGTCAGGCGCAATGCCTCACCATAGATCTCGCGGGCGCGCTCCGGCTGGGCTAACTGGTAGTAGGCATCCGCGGTCTGCAGATACTGTGCCAGCGCATCGTCGATTCGCCCATGCTGGACTAACAGGTCGACGACGCGGCGATGGACCTGAATATCCAGGGGCGAGATCTCAAGAATCAGTTGGTAGGTCGTCAGTGCCTGGGGGATCTGCCCGCGGATCTCATAGGTGCGCGCCACGACGCGAAACTTGTCAATCGCTTCCTCCAGGTGGCCGCCCTCCCGCATCATTACGCCCAGGAGATGGTGAAGTGGGAGGTAGTCGGGCGAGGTTCCCAACGCGTGGAAGAGCTCCTCAAGGGCAGAATATGTTCTGCCGCGACGCTCGTATTCCTGAGCCAGGGCAATCGACTTCAGGATTTCCTCGGATCCCGGCAAGCTGATGAGTTCCACGAGGCTCAGCACCGCCCCGGAATGTGCGAGATCATCGAGTCGCTTGCGGGCTCTGATCGCGCCATCTTCCCAGCCGCGCTGTCCGAGGAAGTCTACCAGCATCTGGCTTACCTGCTGTGCCCGACGAGGCTCCCCGGTATTGACGAGACTCTGCGCAAGACCTTCGTAGACACGGATAAGGTCGTCCATATGCTCGCGCTCGATGGTGGCGGTGTCCACAATCTTGACGGCTTCTACAAAGTGGTTGAGCGCGTCGCGGACTTCGCCCTTGGCCTGATAGCATTCGCCGAGGGAGAAATGGCTGCCAAGGACGTACTCGGGATCGCCAAGCGAAGCCCCGAATTCGGAGATGGCATCGTCGAAGCGCATCTGCTCCTTGTAGAGCAGGCCGAGGTTGAAGTGAACCGAAGGCATCGAGACACCGGTGTCAAGCAACCGCCGGTAAAGCTGGATCGCTGTGTCGATGTCGCCACGCGTCTGTGCGTCAATGGCCTTGCCAATCAGAATATCGACTTCGGCTTCAGATGCACCCTTGGCCTGGGCTCGATCCTCCGCGAAGATCGATTCCGCCAACTTGGTGAGCGCTCGCTGGCGGGCGATCTCCACCGGAGTGCCCGTCTCCCGGTCCACATCCGACCCTTCGATGTCAAACTCTCCCTCCAGGGCGACATCCTCGTCGGAATCGATCGCCGGCGGCTGGGGGATCGGTCGATTGCTCCGGAGCAAGATCAGCATCTGGCCGAGACGAGAGTCGTCAGGCACGGACAACTGCAACTCACGACAGAGCTTCATAGCCTGATCGCGTCTCTGGTCTTGATAGAGGAAAGACAGCCAGAGAGTAGCTAGCACGGCACGGTGCATCTGGTTCTGGGCCTGATAGAGCTCCAGGAGCTTGGCCCAGGCTTCCTCATTGCGGGGGCGAAGGAGCATGGCGGACTCGATCGCGGAGGTCTGTTTGGCAGTCAGCCCTTGCTGGGCATAGCGCTCGGCTGCTTCGAGATAGGTCTCGGCCGCGCGGCGCCCGTCGTGCTTGCTGTCCAGAATCTCCGCCATCCGCTCATAGGGACCGGGATCTCCTGGTACCACTTGGGTCAACCTTTCATACACTTGCAGCGCTGCCTCCTGGTCATCCGCGTTCAGCAGCGCCCAAGCATAGCCCATCAATGCCGAGTCGTTGTCGGGGAATTCAGCGAGGGCTTGACGGTATGACGCCACGGCAGCGTTCCACTCTTCGGCCCAGACGAAGTCGTTGGCTTTCTGAATTGCTTCCTCGAAATGCAAGCGGTTCCCTGCCATGGATTACCTCTTCAGTTACATCGCGTCGAGTACCCACACCAAGATAGCTTTTTGTGCGTGCAAGCGGTTCTCGGCCTGGTCGAACAACGCCGAATGCGGTCCATCCGCAACTGCATCCGTGATCTCCTCGCCCCGATGCGCAGGCAGACAGTGCATCACCATCACGTCCTCCTGGGCATACTGCAGGCAAGCTTCGTCGACGCGGTACGGGGGAAAGATCTTTCGCCGCGCTTGCGCCTCTTCCTCCTGTCCCATCGAGGTCCAGGTATCGGTATAGATGACGTCGGCACCGGTTGCAGCTTCCACGGGATCGTGGGTGGCGACGATGGTTGCGCCGCTCTGCGCGGCGAATCGCTGCCCGATTCCCCAGGTAGCGGGGTGCAATTCGTACCCCCGGGGTGTGGCGATTGTAAAGTCCATACCCAGCAGCGCCGCACCAATGAGTAACGAGGTGGCGACATTGTTTCCATCGCCCAGATAGGCCAGTTTCCGTCCTCGGAAGGCTCCCTTGTACTCCAGAATCGTAAGGAAGTCCGCCATGCCCTGACAGGGGTGGGCATAATCGGAGAGACCGTTGATCACGGGCACGCCGGCATACTCGGCGAGCTCAACGACGTCTTGATGGCTAAAGACCCTTGCCATCACGACGTCGACATATCTGGAGATCACGCGGGCCACATCTGCGGTGCTCTCTCGTTGGCCTAACTGGATCTCGTTAGGTGACAGATAGAGGCCATTCCCCCCCAATTGTAGCATCGCTACATCGAACGAGACTCTGGTGCGCAGGCTGGGTTTCTGGAAAATCATGCCCAGCACCTTGTGCTTGAGGTAAGGCCGTGGATCGCCGCCTTGCCAGTCTGCCTTGATCTTCACAGCCAGGTCCAGGATTTCACGCATAGTCTCCGGGCTGAGATCCGCCAGGGTGAGGAAGTGTTTCATCTATCTCGCCTCCTGATGCGGGCGGTCTGTATGGCCGATTGCCCGCTTAGATTGAATCCTGGCGTAGTATACCATGAAGGGATGATCCAGGGAAAAAGCGACGGATGCACAATCGTGCTATACTGGAACGGTGCCTAACAAAGGAGGGCTTATGGTTGAGGAAAAACTCGCCTGGATCGAGGAAGAACTGGCTTCGTTGAAAGAGAGTGGGCTGTTCATCAACCTGCGTGTGATCGACTCGCCGCCCGGCGCGTGGATGCATGTAGACGGCAAGAGAGTCCTCAATCTCTGCACCAATAACTACCTTGGCTTGGCCGGTGACTCTCGGTTGAAAGTGGCCGCGCAGCAGGCGATCGATGCCTATGGTGTGGGGCCTACGGCTGTACGGTCGATTGCCGGCACGCTTGCCGTTCACATCGAGCTCGAGAAGGCTGTCGCCGCCTTCAAGGGTGTGGAGGATGCGCTCTACGTGCAGGCCGGGTTCGTCGCCAATCAGGCGGCGATTCCACCCCTGGTGGGGCGTGAGGATGTGATCTTCTCGGATCGTCTGAACCACGCAAGTATCATCGACGGTGCACGGTTGAGCCGGGCGAAGATTGTCGTCTATGAGCACGCGGATAGTGCCGATCTGGCAGAGAAGGTCAAGGATAACCTGCCGGCCTATCGCCGGGGACTTGTGGTCACCGACGGTGTCTTCTCCATGGATGGCGACATTGCTCCGCTTGACGAGATCTACGACGTCGCCGAGACTTACGGGCTCATGACGATGGTGGACGATGCACACGGTGAAGGTGTGCTCGGGACCGGCGGCCGGGGTATCGTCGACCACTTCGGGCTCCACGGTAAGTTCGACATTGAGATCGGAACGTTCTCCAAGGCTTTCGGTGTTGTGGGTGGCGTGGTGGCCGGGAAGAAGGTCATCGTCGATTACCTGCGTCAGAAGGCCCGCCCCTTCCTGTTCTCCAATGCGGTGACGGCGGCCGATAGCGCCGCGTGTCTCGCTGCGGTGAACGTGTTGGCTTCATCCACGGATCTCGTGGACCGTCTATGGGAGAACACCGACTATTTCAAGTCGGCAATGGAGTCGTTAGGGTTCGACATTGGCAGCAGCGTGACGCCTATCACGCCTGTGATGCTGGGTGACGTCAAGCTCGCCAAGGAGTTCAGCAGCCGGCTCTTTGACGCGGGTGTCTTTGCGATGGCACTGGGATTCCCAACCGTCCCGGTTGGGATGGCGCGCATCCGCGTGATGGTCTCTGCAGCGCTTTCGAGGTCGGACCTGGACTTCGGGCTTGAGCAGTTCGAGACGATCGGACGGACCCTGGGCGTCATCTCGTAAGTGGTGGCTCGCTACGTGATGGCCTGATCGATCGCTCGCTGAACCGCGTCGTAATCCGCCGGTAGCTCCACCGGCGGATTTCTATACCTCGACACCACGTCATCGAGGGTGCCATCGTGATAGCCGACCTTGAACCCGGTGAACTTCAGCCCGTGCGCGGTGGAGATCACGACGACGCGGTCGTCCGATCGGATCTCGCCCCGCTGTACAAGTTTTTCCAGCACGGCCAGGGCGACGCCTGTGTGTGGACATGCGTACATCCCGGTCCGATCCGCGCGAGCTGCGGCATTGGCCAATTCATCCTCGGTTGCCTGTTCCACCACGCCATCGAAGGTCGAGAGCGCCTTTACGGCGCGCTCGTAGCTCACGGGGTTTCCAATCTGAATCGCGCTCGCGAGTGTCTTCCGGGCTTCCACGGGCACGAACTGCTGGAAACCCGTCTGATAGCTCAGATAGAAGGGATTGGCGCGCGCCGCCTGTGCGCACGCGATTCGCGGCAGCTTGTCGATCAGCCCGAGCTCTTTCATCATCAGGAACCCTTTTCCAAGGGCGCTGACGTTGCCCAGATTCCCCACCGGGATCACGATCCAGTCGGGTACCTGCCAGTCGAACTGCTGGACGATCTCGAAGGCAACGGTTTTCTGCCCCTCCATCCGCAGGGCATTCATCGAATTGGCCAGGTAAATGGTCTGGTCCTCGGTGATTTGTTTGACAATGCGCATGCAGCCATCGAAATCGGTATCCAGGGCGAGCACGAGCGCGCCATTCGCGATGGGCTGGATGAGTTGGGCCGTCGAAACTTTGCCCTTTGGGAGCAGGACGACTGCGGGGATGCCGGCAGCTGCAGCGTAGGCAGCCAGTGCAGCCGATGTATCGCCCGTAGATGCACACGCCACGGCCCGGATTGGCTTGCCATCGGCAATCATCTGGCGGACCACCGAGACGAGAACGGTCATCCCGAGATCCTTGAACGACCCCGTGTGGCTATTGCCGCAGAGCTTGACCCAGAGATCGTCGACCCCTACCTCCCGGCCGAGTCGTTCCGCCCAGAAGCAATTGGTGTGGCCCTCGTACATCGAGACGACGTTTTCGTTGGATAGTTCGGGACAGACCCACTCCTTTTTCCCCCAAACGCCACTGCCGTACGGCCATTCTGTCGTCCGGGTGCGTTGTTCGAAGAGCTGCACCCACGCAGCCGAACTGCGATCCTTTAGCGCCTCCATATCGTGCTCGACGTCCAGCAAACCGCCGCACGCCTCGCAGCGGTAGATCACGTCAAAAATGGAGTACCGCTGCCCACATCCGCGGGTGCATTCTAGCCAACTGCTGTAGTGCATTGCCCTTCCCCCTTGGGTTGCCCCTGCGATCCTCGTCCTGATTTACAGGCCAGATTCCGAGACCGACGAATCGGTGATACCAAACCTACGCCGCACACGTGAGTATACAGTGTTGATGTCTCGCCGCACTGCTATTACGGCCCAGAAGGAGAGAAGCAGTTCGGCGATGATCAGGGGGCGGCTGAGTGCAGCCCACAGCGTGGTCAGGAAATCCTCTGCCGGCGGGAACTGATACGTTACGAAAGGGGCAAGCAGGGGCACCACGCCTCCCATATCGCAGATCAGGTGGGATAGATACCCGAGTATCCAGCTGGATGCATTGTGCGTGCCGAAGAAGGCCAGGACGACCAGTGACGACAGGAACGCCGCGATGAGTGTGTGTCCCCACATTCGTCCTGTCGCATTCTGCCCAAATACATAGTGCGACACCTTGTCAACGGCATCCGGAAGAATCGCAGCAGCCACCACCGGCACGAACGCAGCCTTCGCATATCGGTGTTCGAGCACGGAGACCGCCAGATGTCCGATCTAGCATAAGTCGTAGTCTACCAGGGAATCGTCACCGGGCTAAGCCGTGAGTAACGCCCACGCCAGTAGCCCGAGTTCCAGTGTAACTTCCCTCCGGTCCGCAAAGAACCGTTCGAGGATAGTGGAGAGATCCGGCGATGGTCCGAAATCGTAACGTGCAAAGGGATAGAGGAGGGGTACCTGTCCCCTCACATCCGCGACGAGATGGCCCGCATAACCTAGAGCCCAACTGCGCGCGGCTCTCTTCCCGCTGGCAATTCTGACGATGGCCGTCGACAGGGCAAAGCTGAGGAGCGTGTGTCCCCACATGCGCCCGCTCGGGGTGATATGAAGGACCTGGCACAGGCTCTTGTCAAGCATGTCCGGGAAGAGCCCCCCGAGCATTGTGGGCTTGAGCTCCAGATCCAGGTAGTGGCTCTCGAGAAGTGAGACGGCAATATGGCCGAGGAGCATCTGCTATTCCCGGCAGGGGGCTGCATCTGCGCCGGCCCCGACGGCGTGTGTCGGCATCCTGTGGATCGCCTTGAAGCCGGCCTGTGCTAACTCCCCCGTGGGAACTGACGCTTCATCGGGCTTATCCGACAATGCGAACAGCAGGGCGCCCTGCTCTCTCCACCTAGACGCCAAGTCCCGGACTTCCTGCGTGATCACGATCTCCTCGGCAAGCATCCGGTCCACGCAGACGTCGTCGGGCAGACTTCCCATACGTCTGATTGTAGCCAGATACTCGTTGTAACGGAAGGCCTTGAAAGGCGTTGGGTCACCCGCTCTCACCCGGCTGTAGATGTCATCGTGAAGGTCGCACAGTCGCTCCGGCAGCGCCCCCGCCCTGGCCTCAACCTGGTCCAGGAAGTCCGTGAACTGTGCCAGTTGACCTTCCCTGATGGTATCAGCTAGGGCAGGCACGGAGAAGAGATCACTCCCCAGGATCAGGCAGAGATAGGCGAGGTAGTCCTGATTGTCCGTCGTAAATGGGTGAAACTCCGTTTGGTTGAAAAGGTCGTAATTGGCCTCGAACTGCCCGGCGTTGAAATCCGGGCCCAACAGTGCCTCGACCGTCTCTCTGACCGCGGTCAGGCGTGCCTGGTTGATGACCCGGTCGTTGCGACCGCGAGCACCGAGGGTGGTCTTGTCAAGATCCAGGACCACGGCGGTGGTCGCATCAAAGGGAAAGCCGTGGTGGGCCGCGTAGTCATCGAAATCATTGAGCAGGGCCCAGCGATTGGCGAGATAGGTCGTTGTCTCGCCCTGGTCGATGATCTGCCTCTGTGCTGGCTGCTGATTTTCAGACCCGATGAACGCGATGCCCGGCCACTTGCCCGCGCTACACAGATTGGCAAAAGCTGTGCCGTCATTCAGGCGTGTGTCACCCACGTAGACCAAACGCTGCACCGCTGTCTTGTCCGCATCAAGAGCCCTGGCAGCTACGAGCAGCTCGACCATCACGCGGGCGTAGTCCGGCTCGCTTTTGCGCGGCACCTGCCGAGTGTCGATATCCAGACGAATCGCGATCTCCCGAAGCCCGGGCAGGCGATCATCCATAGGCTTCAGATTCCGGTAGACGATACTGTCGTCAAGGAAGGTAGATACCGAGGTTTGTCCGTAGCTTCGCATCTGGGCCTTCGCTCCTCATTCCTATGGCTTGGTATAGCCCTGTGTGACCAGTAGTTCCGCATTGAGCACAGCGCCGCTAGCCGCCCCGCGCAGGGTATTGTGGGTGACCGTCGTGAGGCGCAGGTCCAGGATGGGGCAGGGGCGAACCCTCCCGACACTCACCGCCATACCGCCCGCTGCGTCGCGGTCGCGCCGCGGTTGGGGGCGATCCGGCTCGGTCCTGACGTAGATGATGCGGTCGGGCGAGCTATACAGCCCTGTGCACGCCTCGGGAGGCTCGTAGTTGGCTAGCACCTCTAGCGCTTCAGCGGGCGTGGGGCGCCGTTCGAACCCCACAGAAATGCTGACGGTATGCCCGTCAATCACCGGTACCCGGTTTGCGTGGGCACTGACGACCAGGTCGGCCGGAACGAGCGTCCCCTGTTCGACACTGCCCAGCAGCTTCTGGAGCTCTTGCTGGAACTTCTCCTCCTCGCCGGGAATGTAGGGCACGACGTTGCCCATGATATCGAGTGCCGAAACGCCAGGATATCCCGCCCCGGAAACAGCCTGCATAGAGACCATGAAGACTTTGCGGACGCCGAAGGCATCATCCAGGGGCTTGAGTGCCACGGCCACGCCCGTGATGGTGCAGTTGGGGCTCGTGACGATCAGCCCTGGCCATCCGCGTTGGGCACGCTGGCGCTCGATCAGGGCCAGGTGTCCGGCGTTCAGTTCCGGAATGAGCAGCGGCACGTCGTCCACGTTGCGATAGGCCGACGCATTGGAGCAGACGAGGTAGCCCTCGCGGGCGAACTCAGGCTCGATCTGGCGGGCTACGCTGGAAGGCAGTGCCGAGAAGACGATCTCAGCCGGCAGGTCGGGCTGCAGTGGCTGGACTTCCAGGTCGCCAATCGCCGCCGGAGGATCGCCCGGGATGACCCATTGACATGCATCGGCATACCGCCGGCCCGCGCTGCGCTCGGATGCAGCCAACGCCGTGATCTCAAACCACGGATGAGCTGCCAGGAGCTGGACGAAACGTTGCCCCACAGCACCGGTCGCTCCCAGAACGCCAACGGATATTCTCTTCCCCTCACCCATGGTTGATTACCTCTTGGTGAATCTGTCGAACCGCCTGGGTCGCCTGCTCGGCATCTACAACCAGCGAGATGCTACACTCTGACGATCCTTGCGCAATAGCGATGACGTTGATCTGCTGCGCGGCCAATGCATTGAAAAGGCCGGCGGCTACACCTGGGGTGCCGCGCATGCCGGATCCAACAGCGGAGACAATCACGACGTTGTCCATCGACCACACGTGGTCAATGTCGCGCCGGGAGAGCTCCAGGGCTAACTCCGCCTCCAATGCAGAGATCACGGGAGCAACGTCGATCGTGGGGATCACGAAGCAGATAGACTGTTCAGAGGATGCCTGCGAGATCATAAGGACGTTCGCGCCCCTGCTGGCGACTGCGGCGAAAGTGCGCGCGGCGATGCCAGGGACCCCCATCATACCGCGCCCCTCGACCGTCACCATGCTCAAGCCATGGATGGCCGTGACCGCCTTGACGGTGCCGGGCGTGCTGGTAGGTGCCGAGACAATCCGCGTCCCGGGACACGTGGGGTTGAATGTGTTCTTGACCCACAGTGGAATTCCCTGCTCCACCACCGGACGGATCGTCTTGGGGTGGAGTACCTTGGCACCGAAATAGGCCAGTTCAGCGACCTCCGTGTAGGAGAGTTCCGGTATAATCCGCGCTTCGGGGACGATGCGAGGGTCGGCTGTCAAGACGCCGTCGACGTCGGTCCAGGTCCAGACCTCATCCGCTCCCAGGGCGGCGCCGAGAATCGATGCACTGTAGTCGCTCCCGCCGCGGCCAAGGGTGGTGATGACGCCATCCTCTGTCGCTCCCATAAACCCCGTGACGACGGGTATGATGCCCTCTTCCAGGAGCGGCAGCAGATTGCGAGTCACACGATCACGGGTGATCTCCATCAGCGGGGCCGCCTGCTGGAAACGACGATCGGTCACAATGAGATCGGTGGCGTCGACCGGTCTGGCGGCGACCCCCTCAGCCTCCAGTCGTGCAGCTACCACACGGGCATTCATTCGCTCGCCGAGAGAGCTGATGGCATCCATGGCCCTCGGGGTGACCTCACCCAGAACGTGAACACTGTGGCAGAAGGCCGAGAACTCGTCCAGGTAGGTCTCGACAGCTTTGAGTAAGGCAGTTCTGGCCTCAGTGTCGATCAGCAACTCTGCAACTGCCAGCGTGTGCTTTACCCGAAGGTCGGAGACCAGGCCGCGATACACCTGGTCGTCTCCCTGCGCCGCGGTCCTGGCCCCCTCGATCAGGGCATCCGTGACCCCGCGCATAGCCGAGACGACGACGACGGTGTGATCCCATTTTGGCGCTTCCTGCTTCACGAGTAGTGCCGCCTGGGCGATGGCTTGCGCGCTGCCCACGGAGGTACCCCCGAATTTCATGACGATGGTCCTCATCGAAAACTCCCCCTTGGCCGACTTGATCGGCTATTATACCTGGATCATGGCAATTATGAAGAACGTGCCGCCACCTTTACAGGTGCCAGACGGATGGTATAATCTCTTCAGTACATTCACACAGCCAGTTACAATGTCTGAAGCCAGGGGAGCCCAGGAATGGGCTGAGAGGGTGTTGATCACACCGACCCTAGAACCTGATCTGGATCATGCCAGCGTAGGGAGTGCGAGCGATGTCACCAAATCCCCGCAAAGCCCTCTCTTGGGCCGGCGGGGATTTTTCGTTAGCTACGGGTATTTCTGAGGATGGAGGCTATGCGCATCGTGATCTTTGCCAATGGCGTGATGTCCGACGCGGCCGGCGAGGCCGCCGCATGGACACGACCAGGAGACATCATCGTTGCTGCCGATGGCGGGTCGCTCCACGCGCTGGATGCAGGCATTGTCCCTTCGGTCGTGATCGGTGACCTCGACTCTCTATCGCCCAATCTCCTTCGGCGTCTGGAATCTGAGCGTGTGACCTTCTATAGTGCGCCGGTCGATAAGGACGAGACCGACCTGGAGCTTGCGCTGATGTGGGCCGTAGCACAGCCGGGCGTGGAAGAGGTCGTCGTCCTCGGCGCGTTTGGTGGGCGGCCGGATCAGGCTTTGGCCAACCTGTTATTGCTGGCTCATCCCGCACTGTCACCCGGCGAGCCCGCGTCCGTTGAGGGACGAGAGGAGAGTGGGGGCGGGTGCCGAGTGTGGATGGTCGATGGCGCTTGGACGGTTGTTCTCATTCGCGGGGAGGCAACACTGGAGGTGCGCGGGTGTGCCGGGGATCGTGTCTCGCTCATTCCACTTGGAGGGCAGGCAGAGGGCGTGACGACGGATGGCCTCGTCTTTCCCCTGCACGACGAAACGCTCTCCTTTGGTCCAGCCCGCGGCGTGAGCAACCGACTGGTAGATGCTGTGGCGACGGTGAGCGTGCGTTGTGGGTTGCTGTGGTGTTTTCACGAGCGTCAGCCCCAGCATAGCTAGACCGCGCCGGTGCAAGAGGAGAAAAGGGATGAAAGCCGGATTTGCCTTGACATCATTGTCAGTGTTGCTGTTGGTTGGTTGTGCGGTGAAGGCCCCGACAGCCGTGCCGGCTGCGACGTCTTCAGCGCCGCGACAACTCCGGGTGATGGCGTACAGCAGCTTCGATATCAGTGAGGACGTCGTCAAAGCATTTGAGGAAGCCCACAACGCGCAACTGCAGTTCCTCGATGCCGGGGACACCGGCCAGATGGTCAGTCAGGCCATCTTAAGCAAGGACAACCCGCAGGCGGACGTTATGTACGGTATCGACAACACATTTCTCAGTCGTGCGTTGGCGGCTGACATCTTTGTGCCGTATCGCGCGGAGGGTCTGGATCGGGTCCCGGACCAATACCAACTCGATACGCAGCATCGTGTGACGCCGGTGGACTACGGCGATGTGTGTCTCAACTATGACCGGGCCTACTTCGGCGAGCATAACGTGGCGGTGCCGGTGTCCCTTACCGATCTGACCCAGCCTGCCTATGATGGCCTATTAGTTGTGGAGAATCCTGCTACCTCCTCGCCGGGTCTTGCGTTCTTGCTGACGACCGTCGCCACGATGGGCGAGAATGGGTATGTGGATTACTGGCGCCAGCTTCGTCAGAACGATGTGCTAGTTGTGGATAGCTGGGACACCGCATACTACAGTGAGTTCAGTGGGGGGAGTGGCAGTAATGGGACGCGGCCAATCGTCGTCAGCTATGCGACGAGCCCTGCTGCCGAGGTCTATTTCAGCGAGGCGCCTGTCAGTGAGTCGCCCACCGGCGCGGTCACCGCACCCGGAACGTGCTTCCGGCAGATCGAGTTTGCGGGTGTCCTTAAGAATGGCGAAAATGGCGACCTTGCCCAGGCCTTTGTCGATTACGTGTTGAGCGATACCTTTCAGAATGACATACCCCTTCACATGTTTGTCTACCCTGTGAGCGACACGGCCACTCTCCCCGACGTCTTCGTCACTTACGCCGCGACAGCTGAAGACCCGGCGACGATGTCGGTCGACGCCATAGAGCAGAATCGGCAGGCGTGGATCGATGCGTGGACGAACGTGGTCCTGCAGTGATCCCGCATATGATCTTCTGTGAGGCAGCACCAGGGGGCGGCCAGCTTTGAAAAGACCGGTTGACAGAAGACGAGAAGGGTCGGGAGGCTGGGTGTTCCTGGCCCTTCTTGCTGTGCCCCTGGTATTCCTGATCATCTTCTATTTCTACCCGCTAGGCGAGATTGCCCGAGTGAGCTTGACGTGGCAGGGACAGCTTCAGCCGATGACACTGGTGCGGAAACTGCTGTCTGCGGGGAATCTGCGGGTGATCGGCTTCACCTTTGGGCAGGCGCTTCTCTCGACACTGTTGACGCTGGCAATCGGGCTGCCGGGAGCCTACGTCTTCGCGCGCTTCGAGTTTCGGGGCAAGCGCGTGATCCAGGCACTTACCACTGTGCCCTTCGTGTTGCCCACCGTCGTCGTCGCTGCTGCCTTTGCCGCCGCCCTGGGCCCAAATTCGCCGCTCGACCGGTGGCTGGGCGTGGCGCTCGACCTGCGCTACACGTTAGGCGCTATCCTGCTTGCCCATATCTTTTACAACTACACGATCGTCCTGAGGATGGTGCGTGGGTTCTGGGAAACTCTGGATCCACAGCTTGAGGAGGCCGCGCGCACGCTAGGGGCTTCGCCCTTGCGTGTCTTCCGGGAGGTGACGCTCCCGCTCTTGCTGCCCGTCGTGATGACAGCCGGGATGCTCGTTTTCATCTTCTGTTTTACAAGCTTCGGCGTCGTGCTCATCCTTGGCGGCCCGAGATTCGCCACACTGGAGGTCGAGATCTATCGCCAGACCATCCAGTTTGCCAATCTGCCCCTGGCCGCTGCACTTTCACTCGTGCAGATACTCTTCACGCTGGGATTCACGGTGATCTACGCGCGACGTCAGGGACAGATCTCCCGCCCCCTGGATCTGAAGCCTCGCTGGGCCACGCAGCGGCGGCCACAAAAGCCATCTGAGATTGCGTTCGTGGCTCTGAATCTGTTTGCGATGACCGCGCTGATGGCTTATCCCCTGCTCACTCTGGTCGCCGGCTCCTTTGGGGCAGGGTTACGCTACTACACGCATGCTCTTCCAGAATCCCCGGCAGTCCGTCTTTTACGTGCCACCCCTGGCGGCGGTGGGTAACTCACTGAAAATCGCGCTCGCGGTCACGGTCATGGCGCTGGCCCTCGGACTGCTCGTCTCAACGGCACTCCATCGCCATCGCCGTGGTTGGTTGATCGATGCCCTCTTTATGCTGCCTCTGGGGACGTCGGCTGTCACCCTGGGGCTGGGCTACCTGATCTCAATGGACCGCCCTCCGCTGGCCTTGCGTGGGACGATAGCCTTGATCGTATTTGCCCACACCCTGGTTGCCCTACCTTTTGTAGTCAGAAGCCTGCTTCCGGCGCTACAGTCGATCCGCCCGAGTCTGCGGGAGGCTGCATCGACGCTGGGCGCCTCGCCACTAAGGGTCTTCCGAGAGGTGGATTTGCCCATCGTCTGGCGAGCGCTTGCCGTCGGCGCGATCTTTGCCTTCACGATCTCGATGGGCGAGTTTGGGGCGACCTCGATGATCGCACGGCCGGAGACTCCGACCATACCAATCGCGGTCTACCGTTTTCTCTCCCGGCCTGGGGCGGTCAACTATGGGCAGGCGCTGGCAATGTCCACGATCCTGATGGCCGTCTGCGTTACCGGATTTCTGGCGATCGAGCAGCTCCGTCCGGGCGGAGCGCAGGCATTCTAGTGTCACGAAGGGACTACACTCTATGGCGTTCTTGACCATCGACGGCATCCACAAGACATATGAGGGCGTCCCGCTGCTGGACGGTGTCTCCCTGTCGATGGATCGGGGAGAGATCGTCAGCCTGCTTGGCCCGTCCGGGAGTGGAAAGACCACACTGTTGCGGATTATCGCCGGTCTGGAGTCCTGTGAGTCAGGGCGCGTATTTCTGGACGGGCGCGACGTGACCCGGATGCCGGTCCACCGTCGTGGCGTGGTCCTGATGTTTCAGGAGTACGCGCTCTTTCCTCATCGTACGGTGGCGGAAAACGTAGCCTTTGGGCTTCGAATGAAGGGGTTGCCGGCTTCGGCCATCCGGCACCGGGTCAAAGAGATGCTGACGTTGGTCGGTCTGGAGGAGTTCGGCCCTCGCAACGTTGTGGCGCTGTCCGGGGGGGAGCGCCAACGGGTCGCCCTGGCTCGCAGCCTTGCGCCTGAACCACGTCTTCTACTGCTGGACGAACCTCTGGGTTCCCTGGACCGCAACCTGCGCGAGCGACTTCTCGAGCAGTTGGCAGCTATCCTCCAGCGCGTGAGGGTCACCACGATATCGGTCACGCACGACCAGGCGGAGGCGTTCGCCGTTGCCGACCGGGTGGCACTGCTTCACGACGCCGGGATCGTGCAAATAGGCACACCCGAGACGATCTACGGCCAACCCGTCACGCCCTGGGTTGCGCGTTTCCTGGGCTTCGATAATCTGCTCCCGGCCCGGACGACCGGGCCCGGCCGGGTGGACACCGTGTTGGGCACGCTCGTCGCCGAGCCCGCACGCCACCTGCCTGAGGCCGGCATCGAAGGCACGCTCCTGATCCTGCCCTGGGGTATCTGCCTCTCGGACGAGGTTCGCCTCTCGGACGAGGTCGCCTCTCAGACGAGGATAGCCTCTCAGATGGTGAGCAGCGTCCCAATCTTTTCACTGCTACGGTTAAGCAGCGCGTGTTTCAGGGGTCCACGACCAAGCTCCAACTCCAGATCGGTGAGGCGACGCTGAGCCTCACCCTTGAGATGGGTCAAGTGAGCCCCCGCGAGGGCGACATCGTTCGGGGTTGGATCAGGCCTGAATCGCTGCGCTGGTTTCAGTCACCCCCAGACGGCCGGTCATTCGGCACCACACATATCCAGTCGTAGGCCACGGTCAGATCGCGCGTGTCTGAACTGCCGCCATTCGTCGCCCTGAAGGGGGACGCGGAGGCAGAATGGACGAGGGACAGCGTGCTGACCTCATCGGCGGCAAGTGCCTCCTGTGGGATAACCGCGGTTACCTCGGTCCAGGCCTGTGGGAGCGACGCAGTATCCACGGGGACGCCGTTGACGCTGATCGACACCGATTGTGAGGGTGGAAATGCGAGCGCCCGCAGGTGCAGCACGTAGTCGCCCGACGATGGCAGGCGAAGCCGTACCGTCGTCGTCAACGTCGGGCCGGCCCATCGAGCTTGCGCTCCCGAGACCGCTTCAGGTCGAAACCATCCCTGCCCCAGATAGCGACCGTCGCCGTCGGCCCCGACGTCGACGCAGCCGTCTGGCGGCAGGTTGAGCGCTGCCTCCGGGATGAGTTCCGGAGGTGCCAGAACCTGCATACGCACCTGGTCGTGTTGTGTATGTACGCGACGATCGCGGGTGAAAGTTCGATCCTCGAGCGTGACCCAGTCGCCCTGGTAACTCAACGTTTCGACAACGTCCGGGGGGAACTGGTCGCGATCCAGGATAACGATGTAGTGTTTTCCCGCCTCTCTGGCGTGTGCAACGGCGTCTGTGTCAAACCCATAGAGATAGACGAGGGGATAGCGAGGAAGCTCGACCTGCGCTGCTCTGAATGATCCCGCGGCTGCAATGAGGGTCTCTTCCGGTGGATAGTGTTGGGCGATATAAGCTGCCGCCTGCGCCGGTGGTGACGGGACCTGCGACAGCGTCGTTGCCAGAGGGGCTACTACTATGAGCAGCCCCAGGCCGGCGATAGCCAGGTAGGCGGTCCGGAGAAAGCGTGGGCGAGACCAACGGGTTACCCCTGACGCGACAAGCAGTGTTACCCAGGGAACCAACGGCAGAAACAAGCGTGGACGCTGCAGATCCTCGAAGATCACGATCTGCCCGAGGATCATCGCGGTCCAGACACCCATGCGGCGCGTGGCCGGTTGCCGCCAGCCGGCACTCAAGAAGCCCCGGCACCCCGGCCAGTGACAAGACCAGGATCGACCACGCCGTGACCTTCGGCGAAATATAGAGGCCGGTTCCCACGAGGCCGGTCAGCAAGGTGTCGAGTGCGGCCGTCGCCCGGGCTCGAAGAGCCTGGAGGAGTGGCAGTTCGACGGCGAACAGGAGTCTGCACGACCGACGTGGGCGCTGTGGGCCCGTACGGCGCTTACATAGACGCCGAGACCCCCACTGGCGGAGGCGGTGGGCACGAGCCAAAGGAGCACGGCCACGGCACCTGCAATACCGGCAACCACCCACGGAACCAGGAAGAGCTTTGCTCTTTTCGGCCCGAGGCTGCTCGGGCACCCGAGCGGCCTGCTCGGGCATGAGCTCAAAGCTTTCCCTCTCCTGCGGATCAGGTCTGTAATGAAGAACTCGCCCGTCAGGAGCAGGATCGGCAGCGCGTTCTGCGGTCGCACTCCAAGAGCCAGGCCCGTGGTGAAGCCGGCGCCCGCGGCCATGACGACTGCCGCATGGCCACGGGTCCGATGTCGCCGCCATCTCATCCAGAGCCAAATCGCCAGGAGCGTCCACATCACCCCCGGCATATCACTGAGTGCTTTCTCGGCGGTCAGCCAGGTGAGGGGTAGTAGAGCGAAGAGCACCGCGCCCAGGATCGCAGCCGCGGGTCGCCGCGGGATAAACTCGCGCCCGATGCCATAGACCAGGAGGATCGAGATTGCCCCGCTGAACGCACTGAGCGTCGTCAGTGCCCGGGTGGGATCGTGGAGCATCGCGAAAAGCATACGTCCCATAGCCACGTAGACAGGAAACCCGGGCGGCTGCGGCTGTTGGAGGAGAATGTCGAAGTCGCCAAGTGCCAGCGCGAAACTATAGCTGTCAAAGTCATCCAGGGAGATGCTTCTGAATGTCAGATAGAGCGGAAGCGTGGCCGCGACCAGAAAGGCCGGCACCACCCACCGCGCGATATGGGTCCTAGCCGGGGAACGTTTCCGGGGTTTCGTCATCGGCCCGGAGTATACTCTCGTCGCATCCGTTGACAACGCATTTGCGTATGCTATAATCGCGGCGTGTTTGGCTCGCGATTCCTCGTCCATCCAGTCGCCGCTGGCGTAACCCATCCCTATCACGATGGCGATTGATCATCCCGTGCATCGAAGTGGCTCAGGAATCCGAACCATGTGCTGTGCACAAACAGACCAAGGAGGCACTAGCTCATGTTTGGTAAGAAGCTAAGGGTGGTGACCACCCTGATGGTTATAGCGGTCACCCTATTGACGTTATTCCCAACCTCAGTCGTGGAAGCCAACGAGACGCAGGCCCCGCAGCGTCAAGCAGCCGGCACCAACCTCCTCGTGAACCCGGGCTTCGAGGGCATTGGAAAATCCGTGGGTAATCCTCTTCCTAACCCGGATAACTGGACTCGTGATACGTTCAGTGGAGCCGTCTATGGGGAGATCTTCACGCCGCAGGGGTGGGTGACGTGGTGGCAAGAAGGGGACTTCAAGCGCCCTGAATGCAAAGTCATCCCCAACGAAGCACCTTTCAACGGCACGCCCAACCGCATCTACGATGGGTATTACAGCGGGATGTGCTTCACCTTCTTCGGAAAGCAGAACGCGGGCTACTATCAGGTCGTTCGCAACATTCCTGCTGGTTCGATCGTTGAGGGTTCGTTCTTCGCTCACGCTTGGTCCTGTAGTGAGGATAGCCCGCCGACATCCTGTGGCGATCCCTATGCCTTCTACTTTCAGGTCGGCATCGATGCCAACGGAGGTACGGATCCGTACGCTCAGAGCGTAGTGTGGAGCTCTCCGGCCTATAACTACGACACGTATGGGTACGTCGGCCCCGTGCAGGCTACCGTGGGCGGCGGCGGCGCTGCTACGCTGTTTATCAAAGCTTACGGCAAGTGGCCCAACAAACACAATGATGCCTACTTCGACGATGCTGCGCTCACAGTCGTGAGCGTTGCGGAGACCCCGACCCCCACGTTGGAACCGCCGCCGCCGACAGAGGAAGCGCCCGAGATTCCTCCCACCGCCCAATACACGCCTACGCCGCGTCCCGATGGTGCCATTGTTCACACCGTTGTCGCAGGTGATACGCTCTTCGGCATTTCCCTGGAGTACAACGTGGATGTCCAGGATATTTATGACCTGAACGGCCTGGACTCGCAGAGCCTCCTGAGCATTGGGCAGGAAATCGTGATCGCGACAACCGGTGACGCCTTGCCGGCAGCGACCGCCACACCTGAGGCCGTTGATACGACGCCGGAAGTGCTGCCGACAGCAACCGCCCAGATCGTCACCGGTGGTCAGCCTTCGACAGGTGACCTTCCTGCAGCGCCCGCCGCGGATAAGGCCGCCGTCTGTGTGTTGGCCTTCGATGATGCCAATGGGGATTTGTTCCGTGAGGCCGATGGGGGCGAGATGCTGCTGCCCAATGCGCAGATTAGCCTACTGGCCCGCAGCGGGCCGGTCGACAGCCGCACCACCGATGGTATCAGCGAGCCATGGTGTTTCAATGACCTGGAACCCGGGAACTACATCCTCCGGCACACGGCGCCTCCCGGTTACGTATTGACCGATGGAGGTCAGACGAACTTCACTCTGGATCCGGGTGAGGTCGAAAGCATTGAGCTGGCCTATACCCGGGATGCCTCGGCGACGGCTGCGGGCGAAACGGCCCTCCCCAACCCGAGCACGAGCGAGGATGGCGTGACGAATGATCCTGCCGCGAGTGACAGTGGAACACCGGTGACCAATATCCTGAACGTGGTGTTGCGGGTGAGTGGCTTCATCGTCCTGGCACTAGCCATCGCCGTCTTGGTTCTGTTTGTGCTATCTCGACGCTCCGCCTAGCGGTTACTGCATAAAACCAAACAGGCCATCGGATCATCCGATGGCCTGTTTCTATCTCTGCTGTCTGTGAGCTACCAGTCCTCTTCTTCTTCTTCGTCCTCTTCATCCTCTTCATCTGCGTCATCTTCGTCCCATTCGAGGTCGTCCAAGTCCTCCAGGTCCTCTGAATCGTCGTTCTCCTCCAGATCATCGAGAAGGCCGTTCGCCTCGGAATCGTAGACGGCCTCGAGCTCCAGGGGCTTGAGGGTCAGGACTTCTAGTTCTGCGTTGCAGGACTCACAATAGATGCGATCCCAGCGAGCGAGACCGTCAGGAAGGGTCAGTTTCTCACCGCACTCTGGACAGCGGGCCATAGTTCTTCTCCTTGGAAGGGGGAGTAGTTCCGCCTAACTATATCGAAAAAGGCCGGGAAAGTCAATCTTTTTGACATTTACGCTGACCGTGATAAGATCTCGACAAATCAGGTTGTGCACTTATTCGTTTTGTTATTTCCGGTAGGGTCAAGTGTTGCAGGCTATTATGGATATGAGCAGGCGGTAAGCTGGCTCTATTCCCCGCAGTTGATCCCTACACGGAACATGCACCTTTATACGAGGGCGGCCTCAACGACCGTCCTACACAGATACCTATGGAGCTATTATTATGCCGTTGAAGCAAATCAGACTTATTTTCAGCATCGTTGGACTTCTTGTTTTCGCATCAGCCGGTATTGCGCTCGGCTCCCTATTAGGCCAGTTCCCATCCGTCCCTGAATCAATTCATCTCTATGCGATGATCTTTGCGGGTGTGATTAGCGCTGGGATTGGTTGGTTTTTGACGCCGCACCTGGTGATTGGCCCCTTCAATCGCTTGCGAAAAGCGGTGCAGCAAGTGCCCGCCTCTGTCATCCTGACAGCAACCATTGGACTCTTTATCGGGCTTGCCCTGGGTGCCATAGCGGCGTATCCGGTCTCCTCTGTTGCCGGAACCCTTGGGGCAGTTTCTGCCATTTATCATCGCCGCCGCTTTCGGGTATGCTGGACTCGCGATTGCGATTGCTCGACCGGATCTTCTTCAGGGCTTTCGCGACCGGTTCTCTCCCAAGGAGATAGTCGAGCCTTCGGTCGTGGCGAATCCCGTAACCTCGACAGCCATCCTGCTTGACACAAGCGTGATCATCGACGGTCGTATTGCGGATGTCTGCCGGACCGGTTTCATCCAGGGCCAGCTAATCGTGCCTCTCTTCGTCCTGAACGAGCTTCAGCACGTGGCGGATTCGGCGGATACGCTACGCCGCAATCGAGGACGCCGCGGGCTCGAAATCCTTCGCCAGCTTCAGGAGGACTCGCCCGTGCCTGTTCATCTGGTGGACGAGGATGTCCCAAGAGTGCGTGAAGTTGACGACAAGCTGATCGCCCTGGCCAAGCTAAGGGAAGCCTCTATCCTGACCAACGACTATAACCTCAATCGCGTGGCGGAGCTGCAGTCTGTTCAGGTCCTCAATGTGAATGAGTTGGCCAACGCGGTCAAGACGGTGCTGCTTCCGGGAGAGAGCTTCACGATCCACGTACTGCAAGAGGGTAAAGAGTACAACCAGGGCGTGGGCTACCTTGATGATGGAACGATGGTCGTGGTAGAGGAGGGCATCTCGTTCATTGGATCCACGATCGATGTGATGGTCAACAAGGTGCTCCAGACCGCTGCAGGTCGTATGATCTTTGCTCGCCCAATGGGCGACGAAAACTAGGCACAGGGCGCCCAAACGTGCGAGGGTTCTGTGGTCCCGGCTCGTATGAGTGCCGTTGCCTGTGGTCGTGCCTGTCTACGCAGTACGCCATAAATTCTCGTAAGGTTGGTTCTTTCGTATGGCACTGAGAGTCTTCAACTACCTGACGCGCAATCTTGAGCGTTTTCGGCCCGCCGACCACGAGTTCGTACGGATGTACGTCTGTGGACCCACGGTCTATGACCACGCCCATCTGGGACACGCGAAGACCTATATCGCTATGGACACGGTCATCCGCTACCTGCGATTCCGTGGCTACCAAGTCCGGCACATCCGCAACTTTACCGATGTGGGACACATTCTGGAAACGGGCGAGGATCGTGTTGCCCGGGGCGCTCGGCGTGATGGGCTGAGCCCTATGGAAGTGGTCGAGACCTACATCCGAAGCTTCCAGGACGATATGGATGCCCTCGGCGTGCTACGGCCGAATATCGCCCCTCGTGCGACCTGTCACGTTCCCGATATCATTGCCTGGGTCAGGGATCTCATCGGTCTTGGCTATGCCTACGAAGTCGACGGGAACGTTTTCTTCTCGGTCGATAGTTTCCCCGATTATGGCCGACTGGGCCATCAAGTGGTGGCGGAACTCGATGCCGGCCATCGAGTTGAGGTGCGCGACGAGAAGCGCAATCCCGCGGACTTCTCTTTGTGGAAGGCTGCGGACCCCGAACATGTGATGCGGTGGTCCAGCCCTTGGGGTGAAGGTTATCCCGGGTGGCACATCGAGTGCTCTGTAATGGCGAACAAGTACCTTGGGAGCACCTTCGATATTCACGGTGGTGGTGTGGAGAACATCTTCCCCCACAATGACTGCGAGATCGCGCAGTCGGAAGCACACAATGGTGCATCGTATGCGAACTACTGGCTTCTCGTTGGTTCGCTTCGTGTGAACGGCACGAAGATGAGCAAGAGTTTGGGCAACTTCCTCACGATCAAGGACGCACTCAAGCTCTATTCGCCCGAGGCCATCCGCTACTTCGTATCGAGTAGCCACTATCGAGGTCCTCAGGACTTCAGCCGTGACGCGCTTCTGTCAGCTCAGCGAGGTGTGAACCGCCTCCATCAGACCATTCTCCACCTGCACCGCCGGATGCGGGCCGCGTTGCCCTTGGATGGCGCCGGCACTGCGGCGCTGTCGGACGTTGCCTCTCTTGAGGGTTACCGCGAAGGCTTTATGGCTGCCATGGATGACGACTTCAACACACCACAGGCGCTGGCCGTCGTCTTCGATCTGGTCAAAGAGGTCAATCGCACACTTGACGCTTCGGATGTAGTGAGTCTGGGGACTTTGTCGGCGATGGACAAGCTCTTCCGAGATCTTGCGGGTGAGGTGTTGGGCTTAGTGTCTCCTGATCTGGAGGCTCGCTCAGGGGGAGACCTCGTCGAAGGCTTGGTGGAGACGCTGCTTGGGTTGCGGGACCAATTCAGGGAGGCCAAAGCGTGGGCCGAGGCTGATGCCATTCGCAACCGACTGGAAGACCTTGGTGTCGCCATTGAGGATGGTCCCCTCGATACGACCTGGCGATTGAAGGGATAGCCCTGCCCATGCGCGAGACCCTGTTTGGGCGCCATGCCGTGCTCGAGTCGCTGCGAGCTGGGCGCCGCATCCCCTACCGCCTTGTGATCCTGGAAGGCACAATACGCACTCCGCTGACCGATGAGATCCAGACGCTCGCCAGAGACCGCGGCGTGCGGATTGGCAGTGCCAGCCGCAATGAGATGGCACAGCTTGTGGGTCACGACCAGCACCAGGGGATTGCTCTGGAGACATCGGAGTACCCCTATGTCGAAACCCGGAGCATGCTTGATCTTGCCCGCAATCATAATGAGGCCCCTCTTCTGTTGTTGCTGGACCTGATTCAGGACGTTCACAACCTCGGCAGCCTTATCCGCACGGCCGAAGCCGCCGGTGCCCATGGGCTCATTATTCAGAACCGTCGTGCCGCCGGCATTACGCCTGCGACCGTCCACACTTCGGCCGGTGCTACGGAGCACCTGCTGATCGCGCAGGTCACGAATCTCGCACAGGAAATGATACGTCTCAAGAATGCCGAGGTATGGCTGGTCGGCCTCGAGGACGTCGCCGATGCCCAGCTTTATACAGCAGTAGATCTGAGCCTTCCCCTGGGACTTGTCGTGGGCAGCGAGGGTGAAGGGCTCCGCCGTCTGGTACGGGATCGCTGCGATTGGCTGATCCGCATGCCGATGCGGGGCCATATCAACTCACTCAATGCCTCGATCGCGGGCTCCATTGCACTTTATGAGGTGCTGAGGCAGCGCGGTCAGCCTGTCTAGGGTTCGCCACCGGAGCCCAAGAGACGCAGCGTTATGCTCTACATCTTCGACCTGGATCGCACGCTAGTAGGTATGTATCGCACCGACCCTCTTCCTGGCGTCTCGGATCGGCTTGCCTCCCTTGCCGCTGATGGGCATCGAATAGCAGTCGCGACAAACCAGGCTGGTCCTGCTTGGGGGATGGCAACGGGAGATCCGAAATTCCCCTCACCCGAGACCCTTCCCGATCGATTCCACGAGATCGCAGCACTGATCCCGGAGCTCAGCCGAGTTCCCTGGCTTGTGGCCGTCGGAGACCCGCGACTGTCGTTGACGATGTGGGACTACGATACGTTAGTTCAGCGCATCCTGTCCGGCGTCGGGGGTCTGGACCTGCATGTCTCGGCGGCGTTCGATTGGCGGAAACCTGAGCCCGGTATGCTGTTGGCGGCGTGTGAGATCTACGACGTGCCGCCCTCGCAGGCGATCTATGTGGGGGACTCAAGTAGCGACGCAGAAGCGGCGGATCGTGCAGGGACGGCCTTCGCCTGGGCGGATGTGTTCTTTGGCTATTCGCAGGCGGATGACGTGCCTGCATAACGGTCATGGTCCGGGCTAGTACGCCAGGATCATCTGCTGGAGCGTCCGGTGCTGCTCGAAGCCAATTCCCTCGAGTGCTCGGACAAGGTCCGGCTGATCGGCGACGATCGTGACGATGGGCCAGTGCCCTGCCTGCCGGGTGGCAGACAGCGCTTGGGCGAGGAGTTCCTGTGCGCCTGGTTCACCAAGCGCGGGATGCATCAACACGTCCCAAACGTGGAACCGGAATTTCCTATCGGTCTGAACATGTGCGGCGAGGTCAATGTGACCCTCGTTGTCGCTGTGGACCCAGGCCCCCTCGCGTTGGCGGCTGAGCCAGCGGTTGATCCAGCTATCGAGTCCGCCGAACCGGTATAGGTCGGCGCGGATTTCCAGGACGAGTCGCTGATCGCGGTCGTGGACCAGGGTAGCCAGGTGCTGCCAGCTAAGCGCGTCGTGTGATTTGGATCGACGCCACGCACCGTCTGGGCCTGGATTTTCCGGCCAGGGGAGACCCTTTGGCCGGAGCATGTGCTTGGTCGTCCCGACGGCGTGGAAACCCAGGTGCCGATAGAGTTGACCGGCGATCTCGTTGTCCGCTCGGACCTCCAATCCGACCCACGACGCATACTCATTGCTCGCCGCGGCAATTGCGCTTTCCATAAGAGCTCGACCGATTCCGCGATGGCGGTAGTTCGGATGGACGACCACATTCCCAATCAGGCGCCCGCGGCTGCTGCGAGGCTGAGCGTGGCGCAACGAGAGGTTGCCGACAATGCGGCCGTCCTCCTCCCACACAAATCCGGTGGTTTCGAGGGCGGCGTTGTAGACGACGCGAGCGAGGCCATTCGGCTGGTAAAGCTGTCGCATCTGCCGTAGCATTTTCCAGCCCTGTGGATCCAGCTCATCTCTGAACCCGATCTCGATGAGATCCAGGACCTGAGGCATATCGCGGGAAGCATTCAGGCGCCTGAGGTGTGATGTTGCGTTGAGTTCTATGTCAGTGTCTCCAACTACGATCGGTCTTCGACGAATAACCGCTATTGCCTGTCGCGCGACTCCGTGCGATTGTAATCACAAACAATGTGGGGTCAAGAGTTGGGCCGTCGTATAGGGTAGAATTGCGTTAAAGTGTTCCTCAGACTATAATGTCAATTGATGCGGCATCCTACTTGGGAGGATATGTATGAGACACATCAAGCTCATCCCTTTTGCACTACTGCTTCTGACGGCTTGCACTGCCCCGGCCATCGGGCCGGGCCCGGTGGCTACGACGGCTGCGCCGGAGCCCGGGGCGCCCTCTGTAGAACCGACAGCGACACCCGTATCCCCTGCTGCTACGGCGACGACAGAGCCACTTGCCGCGATGGTCAATGGCCAGGCGATCCCGCTGGAGGCCTATCAACGTCAAGTATCTCGATATGAGGCTTCCATGGTGGCTGCCGGTCAGGACCCCAACACGCCGGAGGGCAAAGAGGCTATGGCGCAGGGACGTCAGTGGGTGCTCGATATGATGATCGAACAAGCGGTGATCGAGCAACAGGCCGTGGCTGAAGGCATAGTTGTCACGGATAGTGACGTGGATGCCAACATCGAGGGGCTGCGAGCCGATATCGGCGAAGAAGACTTCAATGCTTGGCTTGTCCAGGAAGATATGACGTTTGACGAAATGCGTGCTCGGTTGCGGGGCGATATGATCGCAACGCAAATGGCCAACCGCATTGCGGAGACAATCCCGACCCGGGCCGAGCACGTTCATGCCCGGCATATTCTGGTTGCGACAGAAGAAGAAGCTCGTCAGATCCTCGGGCAGTTGCAGGCTGGGGCGGACTTCGCGACGCTTGCGCGCACGTATTCACAGGACATCAGCACCCGCGATCTGGGGGGGGATTTGGGCTTCTTCCCGCAGGGTGTGCTAACCTCCAAGGAGGTCGAGGCCGCCGCATTTGCTCTCCAACCGGGACAACTCAGCGACGTCATTCAGAGCGATCTTGGCTACCACATCGTCCAAGTCGTTGAGCGAGTGCCCGATCAGGAGATCAGCCCGGAAAACCTCCGGCTGCTGCGCGATCAGGCCGTACGGGAGTGGCTGGACCAACTCAAGGCTTCCGCAGATATTCAGGTCTTTGTGACTCCCTAAATTCCAGGAGGAGATATTATGGGGCAACGGGATCGGCTGTTCAACATCTTGACCTTGGTGATGCTCGGGCTCACGGTCGTCACCCTCCTCTGCTTTGCTTCGATCGCTATCAATCCGTACCTGCCCTTCAATCCATTTCCACCCCCAGAGAACGCGTTCATCGTAGCCACCAACACGCCGACGGCCACGCCGACCCACGTGCCCGCAGCAACGTGGACACCCACCACGACGCCGACGATCACCCCGACGCCGCCTGCCAGCTTCACTCCGACACTCACGCCGACGCCCGGGCCCACGGGTACCCCGGCACCGACGGCGACGCTGGTGCCGACGGTGACCCCGACGCCCCGGGTAACCCGCTCGCCCTATCCGTTCACATATGAGATCACCTATGAGACACCGTATTACGGTTGCGCCTGGACGGGCGTGGCCGGTACGGTCGAGGATCTCGATGGGAACCCGCTGGTGGGATATCCGGTCCATGTCTGGGGTGGGGGCATCGATACCGTCGTTACCTCAGGCGATAAGCAGCTCTATGGTGACTCCGGTTGGGAGCAGTTCTTCAACAGCGCACCCCAGGAGACGCACGGAGTGTTCCGCGTCCAGATTCACTCCAGGGATGATCCCAACCACCCTCCCATTTCGTCGGAGATCGTCCTGGACTATCCGGGTTTCTGCTCGCAGGCGCTGGCGCGAGTCGTCTTTATCAAGAATCACTGAGGCGTATGACGCTCTACATTGTGGGGACGCCGATTGGCAACCTCGAGGACATCACGTTGCGCGCCCTACGTGTCCTCAAGGGAGTGAGCCTCATCGCCGCAGAGGATACCCGCAGAGCAGAGATTCTGTTGCGCCACTATGAGATTACTACCCCGGTGACTTCGTACTTTGAGGCCAACGAGCGCAAAAAGCTGGACCGCATCCTAGATGCGTTGGAACAAGGTGACGTCGCCGTGATCTCCGAGGCGGGGATGCCGGGCATCTCCGACCCGGGGTACCCGTTGATCCGGGCCGCGATCGAGCGCGGCGTCCATATTGTCGCCGTCCCTGGCCCGTCCGCGCACACCGTGGCGATCGTGGTCTCGGGGCTGCCGATGGATCGGTTCTTCTTCGCGGGGTTCCTTCCCCGCAAGCGACCGGAGCGCGTCTTATCTGAGTTGGCATCCGTCCGGTCGACCCTCGTCTTCTACGAAGCTCCGCATCGCCTGGAGCAGACCCTCCGGGCGATGCGGGAGGTGTTGGGCAACCGCCAGATCGCGCTCTGCCGTGAGCTCACCAAGCTCTACGAGGAGGTCTGGCGAGGTGATCTCGACGGCGCGCTGGCGTTGACCACGGAGGTACCGCCGAGGGGAGAATACACCTTGGTCGTCGCGGGCGCCGAAGATCGACAGGAAGTGTGGGACGAGACGCGCGTGCGTGAGGCTCTTCTCGACCACGTAGCGCAAGGTTTGTCCCGCTCCCAGGCAGCCCGTGAGGTTGCGGCCCTCTCAGGCTGGCCCCGTCGCCGCGTCTACGATCTTCAGTAACTCGCACGGCAGAGCGCAGAACCGGCGAAGCAGCTACTACGACCCTACCCTACAATAGGCGTGGGCTATCCACAGTGACTCTGGTTATTACCTAGACAGGCCCTGGCGTCGGCTTCGTCGCGCTGCATCTGTTCGATGAGCGCTGCGGCCGAGGGGAACTTCAGCTCCGGGCCGCAGGCGCCTCAGGAACTCCAGCGTCATCGTGCGTCCGTAGACGTCGCCCGAGAAGTCCAATAGGAAAGCCTCGACCGTTGGCGAGCGGTCGTCGAAGGTGGGCCGCGTACCGACGTTGGTCACCGCTCCCCAGGTCTCCGCCCCTAGAGTCGCTCTGCAGACGTAGACTCCGTTGGCCGGGAGCAGACGTTCCTGCGGCGCCGCCAGGTTAGCAGTGGGAAAGCCCAGGTCACGGCCTCGACGGTCCCCTTGGACGATCTCCCCGGTCAGCGCGTAGGGATAGCCCAGGCAGCCGTTGGCCTGCGCCAGATCTCCCGCCGCGAGGGCCTCGCGAATGCGGCTGCTGCGAACGGGCTCTCCCTGCCACTCGACTGTGTCGTGGAGTACCTCGACGGTGAAACCCTCGCGCGCCCCGGTCTCCTTCAAATAGATAATGTCGCCCTCACGCCCTCTCCCGAGCCTGAAATCCGGCCCGATCCACAGGCCGCCCAGCGACAGATGGAGGGTGAGCATCTCGACAAATGTCGCCGCGGGGGTCTCCATCAACTTCCTATCGAAGGGCAAGACGACGAGGCCCTCGACGCCAAGTTCCTCGAAGTGGTCGATGCGTTCCGGCAGTGTGGAGAGCAGCCGGTATCCCTCGGGGTCCAGGATCTGTCCGGGAAGGGGATCGAAGGTAACCACCAAGGCCTGCCATCCCTGGCGGTATGCCCCGTTCACCATTTTTCGGATCAGCGCTTTGTGTCCGAGGTGAACACCGTCAAAGGCGCCGATCGTGATGCCGCTCCACCGTTCGAGATTCAGGTGTGTGACGTCGTGTTCGATCCACATGGTTTCAGGCGCCTATTATACCGCAAGCGGCACATTGACGCTCATGGGCCTTTGTCTATAATGCCTCCGGCTGGGAGAACATTACCGGAGATAAGGAGACACGATGACGTCAGATGAAACCTACCCTATGGCCGACGCCATACGCGCAGCTTACGATCGAGGAGAAGAGGACGAGGCGCTCGAGCCCATTGTGCGCGTGGACGCATCCGGCGAGCCGGTGGGGCGCATCGGCCCGGGCGACTACGTGATCTTCTACGACCTTCGAGGCGAGCGCGAGGTTGAGCTAACGAGCGCTTTTGTGTCTCACGAGTTTCCCTATTTCGAGCGCAAAGATATGGCCGTCCACTTCGCGACCATGATCGAATATGCCCAGGATCTGCCCGTGAAGGTGGCTTTCCCGCCCGAGGGAGAGATCCGCAACACGTTGAGCGAAGTCGTAAGCCGCCACGGGCTCAGGCAGGCCAAGATCTCCGAGTCGGAGAAGTCGATTCACGTAAGCTACTTCCTGAACGGGAAGCGCGAACCGCTGTTTCCCGGCGAGCATCTGGTCGCGATCCCGTCGCCCGAAGTCGAGGACTACGCGGAGGTTCCCGAGATGAGCGCCGGCCGGGTAGCGGCCTCGGTGATCGACGCGCTGGACGATCCGGACCTTGATCTGATCGTCGTCAACTTCGTCAACGTCGATGTGGTGGGGCACATCGAGAACCGTGCGTCCGTGCTGCGTGCCGTCGAGGAGGTCGACCGTCGCATCGGCGAGGTGGTCGCGGCGGCACAGGCCCGCGGTGTGACGCCGATCGTGACGGCCGATCACGGCACAGTCGAGAAGTGGCTCTACCCCGATGGTACGATAGACACCGGACACACGGACAGCCTCGTGCCGTTTGTCGTTGCCGATCCTTCTCTGCAAGACGTGGGGCTTCGCCAGGGCGGCGCGTTGACCGATGTGGCGCCAACGGTGCTGCAACTGCTTGACCTTCCGAAGCCGGCGGAGATGACCGGACGGAGTCTGTTGCCCCCGACGGTACCTTCGAAGCGCCGCCGTGTTCTCCTGGTCATTGCGGATGGGTGGGGGACCCGGGACGACGTCTGGGGCAATATGATCGCGGAAGCTCACACGCCTTGCATGGACGATCTTCAGTCCAACTGGCCGGCTACACGGTTGGAGGCGGCGGGAAAGGCCGTCGGGATGCCTGCCGGCACCGTTGGTAACTCGGAATCGGGCCACTCTCACATTGGAGCGGGACGCCGGATCTTGGCGGACCGCGTGCGCATCAATGAGGCGATAGACGACGGCTCATTCTACGAGAATGAGGCGTTCTTGTGGGCGATGCGCGGCGCCAAGCGCGACGGCACGCGCCTGCATCTGCTTGGCATCGTCTCCTTCTACAGCTCACACGGTGCCGTCGAGCATCTGAATGCCCTGCTGGAGATGGCGCGGCGCGAAGGTGTCCCGGAAGTCTATCATCACGCGATGCTCGGTCGCCGAGGGGAGCATGTGGGCAGCGGTGCGCACTACGTGGAAGGTGTCGAACGGGAGATGGAGCGCCTGGGCGTCGGCAAGGAGGTCTCGGTGATCGGCAGGTTCTGGAGCCTGGACCGGGAGGGCAACTGGGACCGCATCGAGAAGACTTACCGCTGGCTGGTGGAGGGGCAAGGGCGAAGCGTCCGGGTCGAAGAGTAGTGGGGCAGAGCGGGCAGGGGATGTCAATAGGCATCATGCTCCCCTCGGAGGCGCGCTACTTGCGCTGAAGCAGTACTGTGCTGTTCCCCTTGCTGCGCTTGCGCTTCACGGGGCGAAGGTACCGGCCGATTTCCGGTGACTTGAGGACCCGTGTGATGGGTGTCGATCCCCCGGCGACAAGAATGTGGGCGCCCGGATGCAGCGCGCTGCCTGCCTGCGCCAGAGCCCGCTCGATGGCCTCGGGGCCTTCCTCCTCTCGGAGCAGCCCAACGATCAGGTCGGGTGCTTCACCCGCGGGCAGTAGGTCGATCTGATGGTGGATCCGGATGGAACCGGCTTTGCAGCCATTGCGGCTCAAGTTCATCCGGGCATAGCGGAGGCTCAGCAGATCTCGATCGACGAGGTCGACCGCCTGCGGTGAGAGAAGCCGCCACAGGACCACGGGCACGTGGCCCTGGCCGGGGTTGAAAACCGTTACCGTGCGCGGGCGCTCTTCTTTCAGGTCCCCGAGCGCTTTGATCAACAACCGCGATTCAAAGCTGAGGGTGTCGAATTCGGGCAGGCCGTAGGCGGTGTGCATAGGAAATGTCAGGTCGTCGAGCAGAAATGTGAGCTCCTCCCGATCGTAGATGCCGCGCTGCAGGCCGCCCGTCCACGTCGGCCCAACGTCCGGCGAGACGAACCGGTAGTGAAAGATAGCGTAGGCGCTGGTTGTCTGGTGAAGCAGCACCTCAATGCCGGGATCGGCAAGGATCTCGCTGACCAGGGCCTCGAGCGGCGAGACCACTACCACCGCTGCCATCCCTCGAGGGGCCAGGAACGCCTTGGCGTCGAGCAGCATAGCCCGGATGACCGAGGTGCCCGCCTTCCCCGGGATGTTGGAGACGATCAGGTCGAAGTCGCGTGCCCGGACGTCATCGTAGCCGAGACTGCCGTACGCGACCGCGTTCCCTCCCTCCAACTCCTCGCCGGAGGGGAGGAGGGTGCGAGCATTGTGCTTCGAGAATGTGACGGCAAGTGCATCTCTATCCACCAGGTGAACCTGGGTTCCCGGATTGAGGCGTCCCAGCGTGAGTCCGAGCGGGCCATAGCCACAGCCAAGGTCCAGGATCTTCGCGCCGTCCTGCAGTTCACGGTCCTGAAGCGTCCTGAGCAAGTGCATGGTCCCGAGATCGACCTGGTGGCTGCTGAATAGGCTTTGAGAGACCGCGAACTCTAAACTCTCCCTTGCCAGCGACAGGTTCACGGTCTTCTTCACGTAGACATCCAGATTCCCGGTCGCGTATTGGTCCATGTCTCAGCCCTCGCTGCTTTACGGTAGGAAAGACAATTGTAGGCCGGTAGTGGCTATCGGGCAGTCTGCACAATACGGAGATCAGGTGACCATCCTGATCCTGAGCCTGCACCAGTTCAGCATCGCCGGAAAGAGTCAGGTTGATGGGCTGCCCGTAGCGGACGGCCTGCTCCTGTGCGGGGTCCAGGTGAGCGGCCGGCATCGATCCCAGGGCCGCTTGCGGCGGCAGCAGGGCAGACTCGAAGTTCCCCTCGGCCTTGAGGCTTTGCAGCTCATCCAACGTATGGCCGTGCGCCAGGGAAAACGGGCCGCTTTCCAGACGACGCAGGGCCCGGAGGTGTGCTCCGCAGCCCAGAGAGTGTCCCAGATCGTGCGCCAGACTGCGGATGTAGGTGCCGGACGAGCAGCGAATGTCCAGGGTGAGGTCGGGCGATTGCCAGGCGATGATCTCCAGGGCATAAATGTCGACGGGACGTGCCTTGCGTTCGATCTCCTCGCCCTCTCGCGCCAGATCGTAGAGCCGCCGCCCCTGGACCCTGATTGCGGAGTACATAGGGGGAATCTGCTCGATTGGGCCTCGAAAGTCAACCAGGGCTCGTTCGATCGCCGGACGGTCGACGTCGACGGGAAGCCGGTTGACCGTCTCACCCTCTGCGTCGTACGTAGTCGTGGTCTCGCCCAATCGGACTATGCCGAGATACCGCTTGGTATGGGCCGTCGCGAAACGGGATAGCCGTGTCGCCGACCCCAGGAGCAGCACCAACACGCCGGTTGCCATCGGGTCGAGCGTGCCTGCATGTCCGACGCGGCGCATGCCGGCAAGGCGCCGCACCTGGTTGACCACGTCGTGCGACGTCATGCCCGTCGGCTTATCTACAATCAGCACACCGTTCATCGTGTCGAGCCAATGTCTCCCTGAGCATAGTCAGCACCTGGTTTTCCACGTCATCCAAGGATCCCTCAATAGTGCAGCCGGCGGCCTGGCGGTGTCCCCCACCGCCGAGGGCATAGGCAACCTGGGACACGTCATAGCTCGGTCTTGCGCGCATGCTCACCTTCACCGTGCCGTCGCGCATCTCGACGAAGGCAGCGATGATCTTCGCTTCGGCAACTCGGCTCAGCAAGTTGCCGAGATCAAGGTCGTCGTGGTCGCTGATCCCCAAGGCTTCCTTTTTCGACATCGGAAACGTCGTCCAGGCAAGGGTGCCCTCCAGCTTGAGCCGGTCGAGGGCAATGCCCCAACTGCGCATCTGAAGGTAAGGTACCGCGTCGAGCGTCCTCTGCATCACGCCTTGGTAATCACCGCCGGCTTCAATGAGCTGGCTAACAGTCCTGAGGACCGCGGGCGTGGTCGTTCCTGTGCGGAGGCCACGAGTGTCGGTCAAGAGCCCTGCCAATAGACAAGTGGCAATGTCACCCACCGGCGAGACGCCAAGCGCTTCCAGGACGTCTATCACCAATAGGGCCGTCGCTGCGGCGTGTGGGTCGACCAGGTTCACGTCCCCAAACGACTCGTTTGTCAGGTGGTGGTCGATGACAAGGAGAGGAATCTGGCCTTTCCAGTCCTCACGATAGATGCCTCCGGTACGCTTCAAGTCACTCATGTCGACGGCTATGACCAGATCGATCGTGGATATCTGGGGAGCCTCCCTGACGAACGCTTCAGCACCGGGCAGGTAGGCCAGATTGGGCGGCGGAGGATGGACGCATGCAACGATGGGATCTTTGCCCATTTGTAGAAGGGCCAACCTCAAGGCCAAGGTTGACCCGATGGTGTCTCCATCCGGATTCGGATGCGCGATCAGGAGGGGGCGCTCACTCCCCCTCAGCCACGACGCGGTCTGTCTCAGCGTCTCCGACGGTGTCATCGTCTGTGTCATGGATCTTATCTTCCTCGTGTAGCTGATGCAGGAGTTCCTCGATGCGTGCACCGTTGGCCAGCGATGGGTCGTAGATAAACTCAAGTTTCGGAAGATTGCGAAGCCTCAAGCTCGGAGCCATCTGATTTCGGAGCCATCCCGCAGCTCCATTCAGCGCCTGCTGTGTTTCGGCGATCTCATCTGCATCCCCAATGATGCTGAAATAGACTTCGGCCCGGGTCGTGTCTCCGTTCACACTAACGTCTGTAATAGTGACTTCCGACAGCCTAGGGTCGTTACTCTGCTCCAGAAGCAACATCGTGACCTTGCGTAGAATCAGTTGGTTCACGCGTCGCTCGTATTTCTTACCCATGCCTTCCTCCCCCAGGACTCGATAGACGAGACCGGACTCCCCGAGCCCGGTCTCGTCCAATCCTGGATTGATCACATCGTGTCGCACCCTGACCGGCGCTAGGTCCGGCTATTCTTGCTCCACGCGGCGCATGACGTAGAACTGCAGCCGGTCACCGACCTGGAGATCGTTGAATCCCTCGACCTTGACGCCACACTCGAAGTTCTGTCTGACCTCGCGGACATCTTCGGTGAAGCGCTTGAGGGAATCGACTGCGCCGTCGTGAATGACCTCGTCGTTACGCACGACCCGGACCTTGGCATTTCGGCGGGCCAAGCCGCGGGTTACATAGCATCCGGCGATCTTGCCAAGGCTTGAGACTTCGAAGATCTGGCGGACTTCAGCCTCGCCAACCAACACCTGGGCATAGGTGGGCTCCAACATACCCTTGAGCGCCTTCTCCACATCCTCGACGAGGCGATAGATGATCTCGTAGGTCTGGATCTCCATCCCCTCGCTGTCTGCCATACGGCGGGCCGCGCTGTCCGCGGCGACGCGGAAACCAAGGACAATCGCGTCCGACGCCAACGCCAGGTTCATATCCGATTCCGATATGTTGCCGGCAGCGGCGTGGATCACATTTACCTTGACGTCGCCCGTACTCAGGCGTTCGATGCTGGTGACGATGGGCTCAATGGACCCCTGGACGTCCGTCTTGAGGACTACGTTGAGTTCCTGAACCTGTCCCTCGCGAATGGCCGATGAGAAGTCGTCCAGTGAGAGCGGGCGTGTCGGACGCGTGAGCTCCCGCAGCTTGGCAGCTTGCTCGCGCTTGTCCGCAATTGCACGCGCCGTGCGCTCGTCCTTGACGACTTCCAGGAAGTCTCCGGCCTCGGGTACGTCGTGCAGGCCGATGATTACGGTGGGCGTCGCCGGCGGGGCGGTCTTGTGGCGGACGATGTTCTCGTCCTCGAGTGCGCGAATCTTCCCCCACGTTCGGCCGACGACGACGACATCGCCCGTGTCCAACGTGCCGTTCTGAATCAGCACCGTTGCCAATGGACCACGGCGCTTGTCGAGTCTCCCCTCAAGCACCGTTCCCACGGCTGCGCGCGCCGGGTTGGCCTGGACGTTGAGCTCGTCGGTTACAAGGAGAATTGCTTCGAGCAGATCGTCAAGGCCGGTTTTCATCTTCGCCGAGACCGGGATGACCATCGTCGAGCCGCCCCATTCATCAGATGTCAGACCCAGGTCCGATAGCTCTTGCTTGACCATCTCGGGTCGCGCATTCGGCTTGTCCATCTTGTTAAGGGCGACAATGATGGGGACGTGGGCCGCCCGTGCATGGTTGATGGCCTCAATGGTCTGGGGCTTGACGCCGTCATCTGCAGCTACGACCAGAACGGCGACATCCGTGGTATTTGCCCCACGCGCCCGCATTGCCGTGAATGCCTCGTGCCCTGGCGTGTCCAGGAACGTGATGCGGCGCCCGTTATGTTTGACCTGATAGGCGCCAATATGTTGTGTAATGCCTCCGCTCTCGCCGCCGACGACATCCGTATGGCGGATCGCATCCAGGAGTGAGGTCTTCCCATGATCGACATGCCCAAGGACTGTGACAACCGGGGGACGCCCTTTCAGGTCTTCCGGGGCCTCGTTCGCAAGCAGGATTTGCCATGCGGACAACTCCGATTCCGTCTCCTCTTCCATATCCGCGTAGGGCTGTTTGGCCTCGTAGCCGAACTCGGCAGCGATGATGGCGGCTGTGTCAAAATCGACCTGCTGGTTGATGCTGGCGAGAACGCCATTGCCCATCAGCGACTTGATGATCTTGATGGGCGTTTCCTCCATCAGATCCGCAAGATCGCGCACCGTGATAACCTCTGGAACTGTGATTTCCTTCTCTGCCATACACATTTCTCCTTTACTCTTCCTAACGGGGACCAGGACCATCAAAGCGCTTCGTCACCCTCTGCCGGATCTGAGAGAGATGCAGCATAAGCTTCCAGCCCCGCAATCTCATCGGGCTTAAGGTCGACGTGTAGAGCCCGGTTCAGACTGCCTCGCTTGATCGCTTGGTCCCAGCAGACGCGTTGCTTACATAAATACGCACCTCGTCCATTACGTTTGCCTGTTTCATCCACAATGATGCCGCCTTCGGCGAGGAGCACGACCCGCACCAGATCTCGCTTCGGCTTGGTCTCCCGACATACCACACATGTCCGTTGTGGTACGTGCTTCTGCCTTGGTTTTGCCTTCTGTTTCGTCGCCATAGTAAGTACTCATCTTGTCTACGCACATGCGTGTCAATTGATGTCTGATGGTCGGCTCGAAAGACGACACGAAAAATGGGACGCCAGAAACCCTTCGGCGTCCCATCACCTAAGACAGAGAGATCCTGCGAAAAGCTACTCTATCGTAGTCGCAGTCGTCTCAGCATGGCAATTCGTGTCCTGGCAGAACTCCAGGTGTCGCGACAGGGCTCACCCTAAGGGTCATCATCGGACATTCAATCGTGCTAAAAATCTTCGCTGTATTCGTCCCACGAGTCTGTGGTGCGGCTGCGATGCTTTCGCATGACGAAAGTCTCGCCGGTAGCGTCATCATACACCACGGTGCGACGGCGTTTTCGCCCCTTCCGTGTCCTACCGGATGGGCTGGTTTCCTCAAGTTCCTCATCCTCAGGTTCCTCGAAGAGGACCCCCTCAAGGTTCGCCGCGATCTCAGCAAGCTCAGGAGACGCCTCAACAGCCGGCGTAGCCTCCTCCTCCAACACCTTTTCATCGGACTCCGCGCTCGCGGCTCCATCGACCGGCTCGGCAGCTTCTTCAACGATCTGTGTCTCCGCTCCCACCTCCGGTTCCGCCGTCTCGGCTTCCTCGGATGGAGCTTCCGCTTCTTCGCTGCTCTCCGCAAGACCGTCGTCTGTTCCCGCTTCGTCTGCGAGGCCTTCGTCTGCGAAGGCCTCGGCTACGGCGGCTCCGTCACCCTCGGGCTCTTCTTGATCCAGCAGACCGAGCCCACTCTCATCAACGGCTTGCTTGATCTCCCGAAGTGCCTTTACGCCGACGCCGTTAAGCATCAGCAGGGCCTCGTCGCCGACAGCCATTCTCTCCATCACCTCGCCCACATTCTTGAGGCCATTCGTGATGAGGTGCGTATAGACTTTCTTGGACAACTCAAGATCGCTGAGAGGTACCTTGTAGGCACCTCTTGGTACCCGTGCATGAGCTACTTCTGTGGCCTTGACGCGTTCCGCTTCGGCCCTGCGTTGGGCATGCTGCCGTGCCCGCGTCTGGACTGATCCGGGCCGTTCGGCCTCTCGGCGCGCGATGATCGCCTGCCGTACCGCCTTGACAACGGACCCGATGATGTGCCGTTCCTCGTCGGTATACGGATATTGATCCTCTTCGTGCGTCCGCATAATCGTAGCCAGACGTGGGATTAGGGTCGCCTCACCCTTCAACGCATCCAACAGCTCGGGTGTATGGTTCACCTGCTCCAGTGCCCAGATGGCGGCTTCCGTACCGCCCTGGATATCAATCCGCCAATTCGTTAACTTGGCGGCGAGTCGCGCGTTTTGCCCTGAACGCCCAATCGCCAGCGAAAGCTGGTCATCCATCACGACGACGGAGGCTGTTCGGCCCCCGGGGTTGTTCTCGTCCAGCGTGACACAGACGATAGCGGGAACGCTCAATGCATTGGTGATGAAGTGCTCGGGATCTTCACTCCACTCGACGACGTCGACGCGTTCCCCGTGCAATTCGCGGGATATCGTCTGGATGCGGATCCCCCTCATCCCCACGCAGGAACCGACCGGGTCGATACCCGCCTGTCGGGCCGAAACCGCAACTTTCGCTCGGGTGCCGGCCTCTCGGGCAACTGCGTTGATCTCCACCTGCCCATTGCGGATCTCAGGCACCTCGAGTTCCAGCAGCCTTCGCAGCATCAGCGGATGGCTGCGACTGACGATGATCTCCGGGCCCCGAGAAGTTCGACGAACCTCCAGCACGTAGACGCGGATCTTCTGGTGCAGAACGTAACGTTCTCCCGGAATCTGCTCGCGCCTCGGCATGTGGGCCTCTTCCGTCCGCTCCAGATGCAGGGTCACGCCATGCGGGTTGACCGACTGGACGGTGCCGATGATGATCTCGTTTTCCTGCCGGCTGAATCGGTTGAACTGGCTTTCACGTTCCGCTTCCCGCAGACGCTGCGTAATAACCTGCTTTGCGGTCTGCGCGGCAATACGACCAAAATCTTGGGGTGTGACGTCAACCAACACGATGTCACCCAACTGCACATTGGCCTTCTTGCGGCGAGCTTCTTTGAGCGGGATCTCGATGTCAGGATCTACTACTTCCTCAACCGCCGTTCGCTCTATGTAGATACGCGCTAACCCTGTCTCCAGGTTGATCTCTGCGGACACGTTTTGCGTGGCCGGAACCTTCCAGTCACGCCGGAACGCGGTCGCCAAGGCGGCGCGGACTGCGTCCAGCACAACCTCTCTTGGCAAGCTGTATTCAGCACAGATCTGGTTAAAGGCTAGGGCGAACTCGCTCTTCATATAAGACTCTGCCTCCCCATTTCCCCCAAATGCTCTCTACGAAGAAAAGTGGGGCTCGCCCCACTTTTCAGTATCCCATATACTGGTTCTGAACGCATTATAACATAACTGAGATGATAAGACAAGATTCGTGAGGTCTGCAATTGTTGCCCCCAGTCTGTCACGAAACCTTCTCGCACCGTCCGTTGCGTTGGTATGATTGGTGTGCTATACTGCTAACGATTTCGGCTGCGTCAGCATAGTTTCGTGTCGCCTCTGGCCGCACGGTCCCGTGTCCTGCACCTGCTCATAGGGAGCCCGACGGACGCGTCGATTGATGACGTGGATCGGGCCCGGCATAATCATCAGTGACGAGAGAGGGTCGTGACCGAGAAACTCTACTTCAACGGCGTCAACGGCGTGACAGGCGCGTATGGGCTCCAGCCTATGACGGTCGAGACCCTCGCCGATCACGTCTTGACCGACCGCTATGACACCGCCCGCCAGCTTCGTGAGTTGCAGCGGGAACTGATGGTTCGGGCGACTAGCGAGCGGAAGATCCTCTCAATTGTCGAGTTCCTGGCACAGGATATTCTCAAGTTACTGGGCGGGCAGCTTCGCCCGCGCAATGTCTGGTACGTAGACAGTGCCCACCGTCTTTTGTCGATCCTCTTAGGCGGGCAGGGCAAACCCCTCGCCGGGGATGTCGCTGTGCTGGCAAGCAAGCTCAAGCAAGAGCCGGTGGACACCCTCGTCCGCATCGTCAGGTTGCTCAATGGAGGGCAGGGTGCTGCGCTCGCACAATGGTTGCTTGACCAGGAGAATGCCAATTCGGCGACGCTCCGCAGCACGCTCGAATCGCGATTTGATCAGGCATTGGCCGCGGTTCGGAAGACGTACCTAAGCGAGGGTGCGACAGGTCCTCTGGACAAGCAGGGCGTCCTGCGTTCGCCGTGGATCGACGAGTTCTGTTGGGCCCTGGACGAGCTGCCGGTGGAGTCCCTCAAGGTCTTGCCGGGCACCGATGCAATTGCCGGGCCGCTCCGGATGTTGGTCTATGTGCTCGGAACGCTTGGGGGTCTGCGGAGCGAGGGACGGCCCTCGGCGTCCGAACCGCGCGAGCGGCTGGCGGCGCTGTCGAGGGCGGATGCGTTCGACTCGTGGCACGAGATCGTCGCCGGGCTCCGCAGCGTGTTAACGGCGCTTCGACGCGCCAGGCAGCCTCTACGCCAGTCCGACTTTATCGATGCGATGCGTGCGTGGCTCGACGAGCTGAGGCGCAGCGTGACCGGGCAGTTGGGCACGGTCCCCTGGGTGGATCCTATGCAGATCGGGCAGACCGGCTGGGGCATCGTTTTCTCTGCCTCGATGCCGGAGGATCACTGCCAGATCATCCAGAAGGCCCTGGCTCCGCTCTTGGCGTTGCGCCAGCGCCAGGCCGGTGTCCTCTACCGCGTTTATGCGGGACGGCACGGCTACCGTTCCGGTGATACTGCCAGCATGTTTCTGAGGCGCCCACCACGCAATGCCGACGCGGCAAACCCGGCAGATCCACGCGCCACAGGCGTCCCCTACTATTTGTTGCTGGTGGGCGACCCAAACGACATCCCGTTCAGCTTCCAGTACCAATTGGACGTTCAATACGCGGTAGGCCGTCTGGATTTTGGCGATGATCTGACGGCTTACCGGAACTATGCGCTGAACGTTGTATCTGTTGAGGAGGAATCAGCGGCGGCAGCGACACCTAACTCCCAGGTCGTCTTCTTTGGGACGGAACACCCTGGAGATGAGGCCACGGCGCTGACGTCCGACCATCTGATTGCGCCGCTTGCTCAGCATTTCAGGGCAAGGGCAGTGGGGTCCCCTTGGCAGATCCTACGAATTGCCCCGGCCAAGGCGACGAAGGCGAACCTCCTGAAGATCCTCCAGTTGACGCCCCCGCCGGCGCTGCTTTTTACGGCGACGCACGGCTTGGAGTTTGCGCCGGATGATCCACGACAGCGGAATCTGCAGGGATCGCTTCTCTGCCAAAACTGGAGTGGCCGCAAGGGCTACGTCCCGCCGGAGGCCTACCTTTCGGCATCGGACGTCACCGAAGCTGTCAACCTCAGGGGAATGATCCTCTTCTTCTTTGCGTGCTTCGGTGCGGGCACCCCGCAGACTGATGCCTATCACCGAGCTGAGTTCAAGGAGCGGGCGACGTCGATTGCCGAGAACCCATTCGTTGCGGCGCTTCCGAAGGCGATACTGGCACTCAAGGACCACGGGGCATTGGCCGTGATCGGGCACGTGGAGCGCGCCTGGGGTCTCTCCTTCCTCACTGATGTCACCAGCCGGCCCGGGGGGATGGAAGGCCGGAAGCGTGAGCACGTTGAGGTCTTTGCGAGTGTGATCGAACGACTGCTTGCCGGCCACCCGGTAGGGTCTGCGCTGGATTTCATGAATATGCGCTATGCTGCGATTGCCACCGAGCTGACCTATCTCTACGATCAGATTGGGGATCCCCCATCGGTGGAGGATGTGTATCAGGCTCGCCGAGCTGTGGACGGCAAACAACGACGCCCGAGGCTACATTGTCGTCGGTGACCCAGCGGTACGCCTTCGTGGCGTCCCTGTGGTCCGCCTCGGTAGTACGACGGAACAGGCGTAACCTGATGGTTAGCTCCGGTCGAAAGGAGACTGAACATGGCCGATAAGTTGAGAGCGCTTCCTGAAGAGGATGACGAGCCCTCTCGCTTGGTCTTCAACGGGATCAATGCTGTCACTGGCAACTATGGACAGCCACCGCTTTCACCGCAGCAGTTGGCGCGGCTCATCCAGGGGAAGCCTATTCCTCAGGACTACCGCGAATTCGTCGATCGACAGCGGCAGCTTGCAGAGCTCACCGGCCTCGAGGACCGTCTGACCCGGGTCACAGATGTCCAGTCTGCACTTGAGGAGTCGCACGACGCCGTCCGCCTTGAGGAACTGAGATTCAAGGCGGCGACACGCACGCCCTATCCGGTCAAGCCCGGGGCCGGTGATCCCTCGCGCGTGGAGGATGTGGGGTGGGCCGTGATGTTCCCCGCCGACATGCACCCGCGGGTGCGGGAGGAGATCAAGGATGCGCTTCAGCCGCTGCTAGACCTGCGACATGAACAGGCTGGGGATCTCTTTCGCATGTACGAGGGGGGGGACGCGTACCGGGCCGGCGAGCGTAAGGATCAGGTGTTCGAGCGTCTCGGCGTCGGGCCGGGACTGGTCGACCCCCAGGAGATGCCATTCTACGTGCTCCTGATCGGCACGCCCGAGGAGATACCCTACCGTTTCCAGTACCAAATCGACGTGATGCGTGGGGTGGGCCGCCTGGATTTCGGGACCGACATCGAGGCGTATGCCCGGTATGCGCAGAACGTCGTCGCGTGTGAGACGGGACAGATCGCCCTCCCGAGGCGCGCTGCCTTCTTCGCCCCGGAGAATCCGGGGGACAAGGCGACCAAGTTGAGTTCGCAGTATCTGGTCCAGCCCCTGTACGAGAATCTCACGATAGCGGCCCGGGATTTCGAGCTTGGGTTGGTGGATGATTGGGATATCCACCCGCCCTATATGGGTGAGGGCCTGGCCACACACGACCAACTCACACAGCTCCTTGGCGGTGACCCTGCGCAGACGCCGGCGCTGCTCTTCAGTGCCAGCCACGGGATTGAGTTTCCTGCCGGACATCCGGCACAGTTGCGGCAACAGGGCGCTTTGTTGTGCCAGGATTGGCCGGGTGTTGGTCGAGACGTCCTGAGAGACTACTACTTCGCCGGCGAGGACATCGCCGAAGATGCTGACTTGTTGGGCATGATGGCGTTCTTCTTCGCCTGCTATGGCGCGGGTACGCCGCAACTAGATCAGTTCGCAGCGCAGGCCTTCAAGGTAAGGGAGAAGATTGCCCCGCGGGGGTTCACGGCTGCACTACCGCAGCAGATGCTCAGACAGGGCGCCTTGGCCGTGCTGGGGCACGTGGAGCGGGCGTGGGGTTACTCTTTCATCTCCCCAACCGGGCGCATGACAAACCAGTCGTTTGTCACCGCGATGCGCATGCTGATGAACGGCGAGCCGGTCGGGCTCGCGACCGACACCAGTTTCGATATGCGCTACGCCGAGTTGAGCTCCGATCTGAGTGCTGATCTCGAGGAGCTAAAGTGGGATCCCGGCTATATGGACGACTATGAGCTTGCCAATCGATGGACGGCCAACAACGATGCCCGAAGCTATGTGGTCATAGGAGACCCGGCGGCACGCATTCCCTTTGCGCCTCCCGAACCGCCGTCTGAGGAGGGTCCCGACGCCGGCACGATCACGGTGCCTGAACCCGAGGCACCCGGAGGTGCCCGCTGAGGACGAGGAGCCGGTGGAGCCGGAAGTCGAGGGAGCGGAGGAGCAAGTGAGCCGGGAGCAGCCGGTGTCTCCCGAGGAGGAAGAGACAGCCACCTCGACGGAGGAGTTCCAGGGCGGTCCATCTCTCGTAGTGCCGGAGCTGGTGACTCAAGACGCGGCTTATCCCGTGCCGCCCCCGATCCCCGCGGCTGAGCCATCGGAAGCTGAAGTCTACGCTCCTGAAGCTATGGAGACGTCGGTTAGTGAGCAAGGCCAGGTTCCTATCGTGACGGCGCCTGTGGACCGCGCCGCTCGACCATGGGCGGAGGCTGAACTCAAGCCCAAGTCGCGGGAGCCTGGCCCTTCCGTGTCGGGGATCGCGGCGATGTCCGACGCTGAGGTCGCTGTGGCCTTTGGGTTGGCGGATCAGTTTGAGAGGCTGAGGGATTCGCTGCGTGCCTTTACCGATCAGTTGGCGACTTCGCTGGGTCACGCAGCCGAGGATATTGTGACGTTGGATGTCAAAACCTACTCGACCGACGATATCGAACGGGTAGCGGCAGCCCTGGAGACGCATGCGGATTACCCTGCTACGCTTCGCGCGCTCACGCGGGTGGCATTTGACGGCGACCTTGAGGTCTACGTGCCCGAGAACAGCGACCGCGAGGTCGATATCGCTCTATGGGAGATCCACAAATCGATGGTTGAGGAGGCCCAGGACAGCCGATCTAAGTTCTTGGCTACGATGGCGGAACTCGCGACGCGTCTCCTCGATAGTCTGAAGATCGGTTCGGCATGAGTGCATCGACGTACGACTGGTCGGGATTCGCGCTGCCTGACGGTCAGGACCCACTGGGTGTGTGGGACCTGGCGCCTGGGACGGCGGACGCGTCTCAGACGGCGGACGCGCCTCGGACGGCGGACGCGCCCGGGACGGCATTTGTACCCGAGGAGCCAGCAGCTTACGCGGCTGACGGTCCTCTCGATGGGATGGTGTGGCGGGTGCGCCATCCGGCTGCCACAAGAGAGACCCGGCGGGTATTGCACGATCAACTGGCGATCGTTGATCGACGGATGAAGGAGTTGGACCTCATCTCGCAGCATCTGGGCGCTCTGAGCCCGGTGGCCTCCTACGGCGGACAGGTCGTTCTGCGACACGATGGTGAGCTGCTCGCCGAGGTCACCGCGCTGGCCGGGTCCGTGACAGCCTTCTCTGGAGAGGCTCAACAGGTGAAGCCGTATGGTCAGCTCGCCTTACAGGTCGGGCGGATCGAGGCGACAAGCGCGCTTCTTACGCAGCTCCGCCAGCTTGTGGAGCATTGGGCCCGTGTTGAGACGCGGATCGACGATAAGCTGATTGCGATCACCACCGTGGACTGGACCGGCGATTACGAGACGGCTTGGTCGATCGGGCTGACGGCTCTCGATATGGCGCTCCATCTGGAAGACGTGAAGCTGGCGTTGGCGTCCCGTCGAGCGTTACTGCGACTGATCTCAGTTGTGACCACCGGGGCGCTAGACCTGGCACTCAAGGCATCCGTGCCGGGAGGGCAGATATTGTTAATTCCTGCGGTGTACAAATACGTCCGCGACGTGTTGTCCGAGTTCGAGCACTTGCCGGATGGTGTGCTGACCGGCTAGAGCGGTATCCGTTGCCTTGAGGATGCATACGTATTCTCGAAGGATCCATGAGGAGGATAGGAATGGCTGAGAGCGATCTGAGAAACGCAATTGAGAAGTTCACCAAAGATCTGGCATCTAAGGCGGAGACATTTGTGAGCGACATCAGTACGTTGGAGGTCCGGACCTTCACCACGCCCAGCGCGCAGATCAAGATGCTAGCAGATGGTGGATTGAACCTTTTGGATCCCGGGCTCGCCGACAAACTGCGACTGCGGGCGTACACGCGCGTGGATTTCGACTGCGACACGACGGTCTGTCTGCCCGTTGACAACAACGATCAGGTCGATCGCGCCGTGTGGGACATTCACCAGTCGATGGTCACCCAAGCGCTGAAGACGCGGGAAACGATGTTGCGCACAATGGGTGATGCCCTGACGTCCGCGCTGGAGGCCCTGCAGCGCGTTAGCGGGTGACGTTGTCGCCGGACTGCAATTTGCACTTGACAAGTCTCGCGAAGCGATTAGTATTGTACTAATCGTCACCTAAGGCTGAGTATCTATGACCGATCACAGTCGAGAATCTGTAAAAACCTACATGTATACCTTCTATTTTAGCCGCCCCACCCAGGGTCGGCCACTTTGCGTTGCCGGGAGGGCGATGTAGGTCAGTAGAATCCCCAAAGCAACCCAAGACGTGGAGCCGACCGGCTCCACGTCTTTTTTGTATCTGGAAGGGGGCATTGTTATGGTTCGATGTCGTGGCATTCGGGGCGCCATCACTGTGCCGGAAAACACAGTGGACGCCATTATTCAGGCCACACGCACGCTGTTGATGGCCGTCGTTGATGAGAACGGGGTGGAAGTCGAGGATGTTACCAGCGTGATCTTTACGGCGACGCCCGACCTGGATGCGGTCTATCCTGCGGTAGTCGCGCGAGAGATGGGCTGGACGCAAACACCCCTTCTCTGTATGCAGGAGATGCGGGTAGAGGGGAGCCTTCCGCGCTGCGTTCGGGTGCTGGTTCATTGGAACACGGATCGCGCGCCGGCAGAGATCAACCATGTCTATTTGCGAGATGCAGTGCAGTTGAGACCGGATCTGAAGAGGGGGAGAGTATGACACGCGTTGCTTTTCAGGGGGTGGCGGGCGCCTATTCAGAGGAGGCCATCCGCCAGTATTTTGGCTCGGACGTTGAGACGTTGCCCTGTCGTGGGCTGGAGGACATGTTCCCGGAGGTCGAGGCCGGCCGAGTTGACTACGCCATGTTGCCGGTCGAGAACGCGGTTGCCGGTTCGGTTGCAGGCGCTTACGAGCTGCTCCTGGAGCGCGATCTACGGATCAACGCAGAGGTCATCCTGCGTGTTCGCCACATGCTGATGGCGCAGCCCGGAACCCAACGCGCGGCCATACGCCGTGTGAGATCCCATCCCCAAGCTCTGGCGCAGTGCCAGCGGTACCTGTCTCGCTACGAACTGAAGCCGGAGCCGGCATTTGACACCGCAGGCAGTGCCCGGGACTTGGCCGAAAACCCCGAGCCGGACGTGGCCGTGATCGCCAGTGGACTGGCGGCCGAGATGTACGGGTTGGAGATCCTGGATCCGGGCATCGAGGATTTCCACTTCAACTACACACGCTTCTTCGTCATGGGCACGGATGATCCGCCCCGAGCCCAACGCACGAAAACGTCGGTCGTCTTCTCCACGCGTCACAGCCCCGGGGCACTGTATAAATGCATGGGCGAATTCGCCAACCGAGGCATCAACCTCACCAAGATCGAGTCGCGCCCGCGCCTGAATCAGCCCTGGCGCTACACTTTCTATCTCGACTTCGAGGGGCATTGCCAGGATCTGGCGGCTGAGGCGGCGCTGATGGGGTTGCTGCGCCATGCATCGTTCGTCAAGATGCTGGGCTCTTACCCGGCGGCGACGACGCCGATGGTTGATGAGGTGTGGAGATGGGACGGTGCTGTTACAGAGGCTAATGTGGGGGAGGGGAGATGATTATCATTATGAAGCACGGAGCAACGGCGGCACAGATCGCCAACGTTTCGGCTCGCGTGGAGCAGATGGGATGCCAGGTCCATCTTTCCGAAGGCGAGGAGCGCACGATTATCGGTGTCATTGGCAATGGGCGCCCGATCGATCACGAGCAGATCGACCGTATGTCGGGTGTGGAGCGCACCGTTCCGGTACTGCGGCCCTTCAAGTTGGCCAGTCGTGAATTCCATCCGCAGAACTCCGTTTTCCCGATCAACGGCGTTTCTATCGGTGGTGAGCAAGTGATCGTGATGGCTGGTCCCTGTGCTGTCGAGAGTGCCGAGCCAGCTCATGGAAACCGCAGAAGCGGTGAAGGCTGCCGGCGCTCACGCAATACGCGGGGGGGCGTTCAAGCCTCGCACATCTCCTTACAGTTTCCAGGGTCTCGGTGAAACAGGACTCAAGCTGCTCGCCGAGGCAAGAGAGGCTACCGGCCTTCCGATAGTGACAGAGGTGATGTCTCCCGAACAGGTGCCGCTGGTCACGACCTACGCCGACATCCTGCAGATTGGCGCGCGGAGTATGCAGAACTATGCACTGTTGCACGCCGTGGGTGAGTCTCAGCGCCCCGTCCTCTTGAAGCGGGGCATGATGTCGACGATCGAGGAGTTGTTGATGTCGGCGGAGTACATCCTGTCACACGGCAACAATCGCGTGATTCTCTGCGAGCGAGGCATCCGGACCTTTGAGCCCTACACACGCAATACGCTGGACATCAGTGCGATACCTTTGCTTAAGCAGCTCAGCCATCTACCCGTCCTTGTCGATCCGAGCCACGGGACCGGACACTGGGAGTTGGTAAGTCCGGTCGCGCGGGCAGCCATCGCGGCTGGTGCGGATGGCCTGATTATCGAGGTCCATCCGCGGCCAGAGGAGGCGCTCTCGGACGGAGGGCAGTCTCTCAAGCTGGAACGTTTCGCCGAACTCATGGATTCGCTCCGGCCGATAGCCGCTGCTGTCGGACGAAAGATATAGGGCGGCGACAGATATGGCGTCGTTGGAGATGAAACCTCTTTCACAGTCTGTGGTCACGGTTGTGGGCCTTGGTTTGATGGGCGGCTCTTTGGCGGGCGCGCTGCGTGGTCACTGTGCACAGGTTATCGGTGTAGACAGCAGCCCTGAGACCCTGGAGGCCGCCTTGCGCCGGGGCTTTGTCGATCGTGGCGTGCTGGACCTGAAGGAAGGGGTCGCGGAGGCCGATATTACGATTCTGGCGACGCCGGTCCGCACGATTATCAGGCTGCTGGGCGAGATAGGCCCGTGGCTGCGAGAGGGTTCGCTCCTTCTCGATCTGGGCAGCACCAAGGAGAAGGTTCTTGAGGCGATGACGGCTTACCCGATCACGTACAGCCCCTGGGTGGGCACCCGATGTGTGGCAAGGAGACCTCAGGTATCGAAGCTGCGGATCCGACGCTCTTTCAGAGCCGCACGTTCATCCTGTCTCCGCTTCCTCGGACGTCGGAGGCAGCGTTGAGTCTGGGGGAAGCCCTGGTGCGGAGCGCGGGAGCAACCCCACTGGTCATCGACGGCGAGCGTCAGGACTATCTCGTGGGTACGGTGAGCCATCTCCCCTACCTACTTGCCTGCGCGCTCGTGAGCACGGCGGATGCCACAACATCGACCGATCCCCTGGCCTGGCAGATCGTCGCAGGGGGGTATCGCGACACGTCGCGCGTGGCAGGCAGCGACGTCACGATGATGGTCGATATCCTCACGACAAACCGCGACGAGGTCGTGAAGGCCGCGCGACATTGCGCCGCCGAGTTGGGACGTCTTATCCAGTTGGTTGAGGATGGAGATGAAGCCGCGCTGCGTGAGACGCTGTCCTATATCAGGGACACGCGCAAGGAGATGTTCCCATGACTTGGCTGATCGTTCAGGGATTCGGCGCTAGCGGGTCCGCAACGCTGGAGGGGACGGTCTCGGTGCCGGGAGACAAGTCGATCTCCCATCGCGCACTGATGCTTGCTGCCCTGGCCGATGGGACGAGCGTCGTCGAGGGGTTTCTGCCTTCCGGAGACTGCCTGGCAACGCTGGACTGCGTCCGGCAGTTGGGGGCTCAAGTAGATCGGCCCTCGGTCGGCGCCGTGGCGACGCCCGGATATGGCCCACGCCTGCAGATCAAAGGGCGCGGGCTCCATGGTCTGGTGGCGCCCGATCGTCCACTCAACTGCCGGCGCTCCGGGACGACGATGCGCCTGCTCTCGGGCATCCTGGCAGGGCAGTCCTTTGACTCCGAGCTTACAGGGGAGTCCCAGTTGCTGCGCCGGCCGATGCGTCGCATCACGGAGCCGCTGAGGCAGATGGGCGCCGACATCACGGACACGGAGGGTCACGCTCCGCTGCTCATCCGGGGACGGGGCCCCCTGAGGGGCTCCGATCACGTGCTGCCGGTGGCAAGCGCCCAGGTCAAGAGCGCGATTCTGCTCGCCGGGTTGTATGCCGATGGGCCGGTCAACGTACTGCTTCCGGGCCCGGCTCGGGATCACACCGAGCGGATGCTGATGGCGCAGATCGCGCTCAGGCAGACCGGCGAGAGATCCTCATCCAGCGCCGGCAGACTGGCGGCGGTTTCCTCGGAGGGCGGAGCGAGCACCTTGGCGATAGCGTTCGATGCCGTCACCGCCAGGCTTGATCCTGGGGCCATCGATTATCTGCGGGCGTTGACCTGGGTCGTCCCGGGTGATTTCTCTTCCGCGGCGTTCCTGCTGGCTGCCGCACTGTGTATCCCAAGTGCCAGGGTGACCCTCCTGGGGGTCGGGGTCAACCGAACTCGTACCGGTCTGTTGGAGGTCCTGCTTTCGATGGGAGCCGACGTGACCGTGGACAACGTACGCGAACAGGGCGGGGAGCCCGTCGCGGACGTGACGGCGAGCGCTTCCGGCCTTATGGCCGCCGAGGTGAGTGGGGATATCGTGGTGAGGATGATCGATGAGTTCCCAATCCTTGCCGTTTTGGCCACCCAGGCAGAGGGCACGACGGTGGTCCGCGACGCGGCGGAGCTGCGCGTGAAGGAGACCGATCGGATTGCTTCGGTAGTGATGGAGCTCCGCAAGCTAGGGGCTGAGATCGAACCTCGGCCGGATGGCTTTGTCGTGGCAGGGCCGACGCGGCTGCAGGGCGCCGAAGTGGACAGCCAAGGAGATCACCGTTTGGGTATGGCCCTGGTCGTCGCGGGACTGATTGCGAGGGGGAAGACGAAGGTCATGGGAGCCGAATGTATCCCGGACTCGTTCCCTGGCTTCGCGGAGACGATGACGATGCTGGGGGCGGAGCTGCGCCATGGTGAGTGAGGCTGCCGGCCCTCACCCCGCGCCTGCAGCCGGGTGTTCTCCCTCTTATGTTCCGACGGTAGAAGGAGATGCAGATAGGGGCCGGATTGACGCCGCAACGCAGCTCGTGGGGGTCATCGGTTGGCCGGTGGCTCACAGCCTGTCACCTGCGATGCACAACGCTGCCCTCCACCGCCTCGATCTGAATTGGTGCTACGTGCCCTTGCCCGTACCCGCCGGGATGGTCGGAGACGCGATACGCGGGATACGGGCACTTGGATTTCGAGGTATCAATGTGACCGTGCCGCACAAGAGGGCCGTCATGGGGTTGCTGGACGAGATCGCTCCTGAGGCTGCGGCCTTAGGCGCTGTCAATACCATTGTGGTCAGGCGGCAGAGCAGTGGGACGTCAACGCTCCACGGTTACAATACGGATGTGCCAGGCTTTGTTGGGTCGCTAAGGGCCGGCGGCTATGACCCCGCAGGCGGTGGAAGGGCCCTGGTGGTTGGCGCGGGTGGGGCTGCACGCGCAGTCGTCTACGCGTTGTTGGCATCGGGGATGGCCGAGGTCCACGTGCTCAACCGGACGTTGGCCCGCGCCGAAGGATTGGTTGCGGACCTGCACGGTGCGGGTATTGGCAATGGGCGTCTGGGTGCTCTGACGCTGGATCCGCAGAATCTGGCCGCCGCCGCGGAGACGGTGGATCTGCTGGTGAATGCGACGACGGTGGGTATGTGGCCGCACGTCGAGGAAAGCATCTGGCCGGATCGCATTCCCCTCCCGCAGCATTTGACGGTCTTCGATCTCGTTTATAATCCGCTGGAGACCCGGCTCCTGCGGCACGCCCGGCGTTGCGGCGCGCGGGTGATCGACGGGTTGGGCATGTTGGCACGACAGGGCGCCCTGGCGCTGGCGCTATGGTTGGATGCTGGACTCGATGTGGAGCGAACGACGCGGGAGATGCGCGACGTCTCTATGCGAGCGTTGGCCGACAGGCGTGGAACGGACGGATGAACAATGGCAGACAAGAGCGAAGGGAGACCCATGACAGGTGAAACGGTGCTCACGCAGGGCGTGTTTGATGAGTTCAGGTGGCGAGGATTGGTCTACGACTTCACCGAAGGCCTGCCGGAGGTCTTGGCATCGGAAAAGGTCACCGTTTATATTGGCTTCGATCCAACGTCCGACAGCCTGCAGGTCGGCAACTTACTGGCACTGATGGGGCTGGCCCGGCTGCAGCGTTTCGGGCACACGCCGATCGCGGTGGCAGGTGGCGGTACGGGCATGATCGGCGATCCAAGCGGTAAGGCCAACGAGCGACAGTTGATGACAGCTGCCGAGGTCCAGGCCAATGTGGAGGCCATTAAGGGACAGTTAGCGCGCTTCCTGAATTTTGAGGCCAAGGATAATGCGGCGCGGATCGTCAACAACGCCGACTGGCTCCTTGAGATCTCGATGATGGAGTTCCTGCGCGATGTGGGCAAACACTTCACCGTCAACTACATGACGGCCAAGGACTCGGTCAAGACGCGACTGCAGCGTGAGGAGGGCATCTCCTACACCGAGTTCAGCTACATGCTGCTGCAAGCCTACGATTTCCAGCAGCTCTACGACCGTCATCGCTGTACCCTGCAGGCCGGCGGCAGCGACCAGTGGGGAAATATCACCGCGGGGGTCGAGTTGATCCGGCGGACGCGTGGGACACGGGCCTATGGCCTCGTCTACCCATTGGTGACCGGTGCCGACGGCAACAAGCTCGGAAAGACGGAGCGCGGCACGATCTGGCTGGACGCCGAGAAGACCTCACCCTACCGCTACTACCAATTCTGGCTCAACCAGGGCGATGACGATGTGATCCCCTACCTGAAATACTTCACGTGGCTGGATCAGGCGGAGATTGCCGAGTTCGAAACCAAGCTGGCAGAGCACCCGGAGAGGCGAGAGGCACAGCGGACGCTTGCGCAGGAGATGACGCGGCTCACCCATGGCGAGACGGCCCTGGCAAAGGCTGAGCAGGCCTCGCAGGTGCTCTTCGGTGGCGAAATCGCGGGACTCGACGCCCAAGACATCTCCGATATCTTTGCCGACGTGCCATCGAGTGACCTCGCGACGTCTCGCTTGGAGGGCGCCGGCCTCTCTGTCGTCGATCTCTTTGATGAGCTTGGCCTCACCCGCTCGAAGGGAGAGGCGCGGCGGCTCCTGAGCAATGGCGGGGTCTACGTCAACAACGTACAGGTCTCTGATAGCGATCGAAGCCTGACGGTCTCCGATGCCTTTGAGGGGCGGTATGTCGTCCTGCGGCGGGGAAAGAAGCAGTACCATCTCGTTCGTCTTGTGGCATAGACTATGGAAATCCTTGGAGGGCCGCTCTTTGGCGTGGCGGGCGCGGGTGAGTCGCACGGGCCTGCTTATACGACGATCGTCTTTGGCTGCCCGGCAGGACTCCGTCTTACGCGTCGTGAGATCCAGCGCTATTTGGACCGGCGACGGCCGGGCGGCAGCCGCTACGGCACCTCCAGGAGCGAGGTGGACCAGGTCTTGCTGCTCTCAGGGCTGTACGATGACGACCTGGAGCGCTTGTTAGCGGGACCCGGGCTTGTCTCAGAGCCCTACTTTCCCAGCCTCCCACCAGAGGGCGAAGCGGAGCTGATCGCACCGGCTGAAGTTGCGGGAGCACGCACATATGAGGAGGGCACCACGACAGGCGAGCCGATCGCTGCTGTGGTGCTCTCCTCCTCGAAGCGCTCGGCTGACTATGCACAGTTCACCGGCTCGGCGGGTGAGGTCAGGCCGGGCCACGCCGACCTCCTCAAGTATTACCAGTCGCGCGGAACTGCGGACCCCCGTGGTGGAGGCCGGGCGAGTTACCGTGCGACGATCTCGGACGTTATTGGCGGCGCCGTGGCGCGGATTTTTCTGGAAACACACTTCCAAACGGTCTTTCTCTCCTCGGTGCTCCAGGTCGGTTCTCTCAAGTCCTCCCGCACCCTCGCTGAAGAGGTCGAAAGGTTGGTCCTTGACCATACGCAGAGGACGCCGGTACCCGGCGCCCGGCTCCACGAGCTCGAACGCATCTTGACTGAGGCTGCGATCCCGAGCCTTGATCCTGCATTTGCCCAGCAAGCCGGCGATCTGATCGAGCAGGTTCGCGCCGAGGATGATTCGATCGGGTCCGTGGTGGAGGTCGTGGCCGTCAACGTGCCGCCGCTGGCTGGTACGCCGCTCTACCAGAGCCTCAAGCTGCGGCTGATGGGGGCCCTCGGTGGGCTCAACGCGGCGGAGGCGTGCGAGGTAGGGGCCGGGTTTGCGGTGGCGGACCGACGCGGCAGTGAGAACAACGATGCTATCAGGGCCGCTGGATTTCAGTCGAACCATCACGGCGGGCTTCTGGGTGGGATCACCACCGGCATGCCCCTTGTGTGTCGCGTGACCTTCAAACCTACATCTTCCATCCAGAAACCACAACTCTCCGTACGTAAGGACCTGGAGGAGATCGAGTTCCGGCTTAAGAAGGGCCGCCACGATCCCTGCGTGGGCGTGCGCGCGGGGATTACGTTGGAGTCACGCATGGCCGTCGAGCTGATGAACGCGATGCTCGTGCACCAGGCAGGTGCCGTCGATCCGCGGGCGTTCGCGTTGTTCTGACCGGACAGGAGACAGCCGTTGCAGATATCCCTCATTCTCGGACATCCCAGACCCGGGAGCTTCAACCATGCCATCGCGGAGACCGCCGCGGCGACGCTTGAGCAGAACGGACACGCCGTAGCCTACCACGATCTTTATGCCGAGGGTTTCGATCCGATCCTGCCGTACGAGGAGATCCCGAAGGCTGCGGTGCTCGATCCTGTGATCGAACGGCATTGTCGCGAGGTGGCAGAAGCGGATGGGATTATCGTCGTCCACCCTAATTGGTGGGGACAGCCGCCCGCGATTCTCAAGGGATGGATCGATCGCGTGATCCGTCCAGGGATCGCCTATGAGTTCCTGGAAGGCGACACGGGCGATGGGGTGCCGGTGGGCCTCCTGCGGGCAAAGGCGGCTTTGGTCTTCAATACCTCGAACACGCCGGAGCCGCGCGAGCGCGAGGCCTTCGGCGATCCCCTCGAGGGTCTTTGGCGTCGGTGTATTTTCGATCTCTGCGGAGTGCGGGCATTCGATCGCCGGATGTACTGCGTCATCGTGACCAGCACGCCGGAGCAGAGGGCTACCTGGCTTCGCGACGTGGCGAGCGTGGTCGCGTGTGCTTTTCCCCCGGAGGCGGGATTGGGGGTGGCTGATGGATAACCTGGTGCTGACCGGCTTTATGGGGACGGGGAAAACCGCGGTCGGACGCGAGGTGGCACGGAGGCTGGATCGGCCCTTCATCGACATGGACACCGAGATCGAGGTGCGATCAGGCAAGCCCATCTCACGCATCTTCGAGGAGGACGGTGAGCCTGCTTTCCGGGAGATGGAGTCTGCGCTCTGCCGGGAGTTGGGTGCGCGCAGTGGGCTGGTCGTGGCTACCGGCGGGGGAGCGCTTGTGAGCCCTGTGAACCGTGCGGCGTGGGCGCGCTCTTCCACGATCGTCTGCCTGCGGGCGGACGTCGACGAAATCCTGCGTAGGGTCGGCGAGGCCGAAGATCGTCCGCTTCTCTCCGGTCCCGAGCGCCGCGACGATGCCGAGCGCCTGTTGTCCGCTCGTGAGGAATCCTACGCGTCGATCCCGTGGCAGCTTGATACGAAGGGGCGATCGCTCTCCGAAGTCGCCGAGGCCGTGGCTAACCTGGCCCACGTTCGCACGCTCAGTGTTTCCTATCCGGGTGGAGCGTATGACATCCACATCGGTCGCGATACGCTCGGCTATCTTGGGGGCGTCATACGGGCTGCGGGCATCTCGACAGGGACGCGCGTTGCGATCGTGTCGAATGACGTGGTGGCGCCGCTCTACGCAGGACCGGTCAGCGATGCCTTGGCCGCTGCCGGATTCTCGTCCTTTATCTGTGCCCTGCCGGATGGAGAGGACTACAAGACGCCTGAGACGGTGCGCGGACTCTATGATCAGTTGCTCGAAGGCGATCTCGACCGGAGTGGCACGATCCTCGCCCTGGGCGGTGGCGTGACCGGTGACATTGCGGGGTTTGCTGCTGCCACGTTTATGCGCGGCGTGCGTTTTGTTCAGGTGCCCACGTCGCTGTTAGCCATGACCGATGCCAGCGTCGGGGCCAAGACCGGCGTCGACCTGCCCCAGGGCAAGAACCTGGTCGGTGCCTTTAAGCAGCCGGAGGTCGTCTTCGTCGACCTGGAGGTTCTTGAGACGCTGCCCGAGGCAGAGCTTCGCTCCGGGATGGCAGAGGTCATCAAACACGGTGTCATCGGCGATGCCTTGCTCTATGAAGAGCTGGCGGCGGCGGTGCGGCGGCAGGATGCCATGCGAATCACGCCCGCAATGTTGGCCCGTTCGATCCAGGTCAAGATTGATATCGTCCAGGAGGATCCCTTCGAGCGTGGTCGCCGTGCCGTCCTCAACCTGGGCCACACGGCGGGCCACGCGCTCGAGCAGCTCAGCCACTATGGAATGCGTCACGGGGAGGCGGTCTCGATCGGCATGGTGGTAGCGGCTCGGATTTCCGAATCGCTGGGGCGTGCCGTGCCGCGCCTGTCTGACGGGATCGCGGCGACGTTGCGGTCCGCGGGGCTGCCCATAACGTGCCCGCCCTGGCCCGTGGACGAGATATGGGCGGCGATGCGGCACGACAAGAAGCGCCAGGGAGCCGGACTACGCTGGATATTGCCCTACGAGATTGGCAGGGCCGAGATCGTGCGCGATGTGCCTGAGGAACTGGTGCGTTCGGTGCTGGTCGAGTTGGGCGCCCGTGCTGGGGATTGAGGCTGGCCGAGCTCTCTTGGCCGGGTCCATCGGATTACTTTCGCGGATCACCCTGGCGTAGTATAGATGAAAGGGAAACCGATCTATGACTACCTTCAAGATCCTTGTGCTGCATGGTCCGAATCTCAACTTACTGGGGCGTCGCGAGCCCGACACCTACGGCAGTGTCACGCTTGCCGAGATCGACGACCGCTTGAGGCAAGCGGCTGAGCGGATTGGCGCCGATCTGCGAATCCTGCAGGCCAACGGTGAGGGCGCGCTGATCGATGCGCTTCACGCTGCGATGGACTGGGCGGACGGTGTACTGATCAATCCGGGGGCCTACACCCATACGAGCGTAGCGCTGCGGGACGCGATTGCCGGCATAGCGCTCCCCGCCGTTGAAGTTCATCTCTCCAATGTCCACGCGCGGGAGGCTTTTCGGCATACCTCGCTGATTGCCCCTGTCTGCGTTGGCCAGATCAGCGGCTTTGGCTGGCGTAGTTATGAACTCGGTCTGCAGGCACTCCTCGGGTGTCCTGCGGGATCGCAACCAAAAGGATGGATAGGTATTATGAGAATAGCTGAGCGGTTGGCTACACTTCCCCCGTATCCTTTCGCCATCTGGGCGGCCGAGATCGGTCGGGTCCAGCAGCGAGGTGTGGACGTGATTCGATTGGATATCGGCAATCCGGATCTTGCTCCCGCTGCGGACGTTATTGAGACGCTGTGCGCTTCGGCGCACGAAGCCAGCCATCACGGCTATTCCGGCTATCGAGGGCTGCCATCCCTGCGGCGTGCGGTGGTGGAATACTACGCACGCCGATTCAACGTGGGCCTCGATCCCAAGACCGAGGTCGTCCCGCTCATGGGATCCAAGGAGGGCATCGTCAACCTTGCCATGGCCTGTGTGGGTCCAGGTGACGTCGTGCTCGTGCCGGACCCCGGCTATGCTCCCTACACGATGGGCGCACTGCTGGCCGGTGCCGAAGTCGCGACGTTCCCATTGGTCGCCTCAAACAACTTCCTCCCCGATCTGGACGCGATTCCGCCGGAGGCCCTCTCGCGGGCGAGGATGATCTGGCTCAACTACCCGAACAACCCCACGGGAGCGGTAGCCGACCTCGCGTTCCTGGAGGAAGCCGTGGCCTTCGCCCGCGCCCACGACATCCTCCTGTGCTTTGATGCCCCATACTGCGACGTGACCTACGATGGCTACGAGGCACCCAGCGTCCTCCAGGTCGAGGGGGCGAAGGATGTCGCCGTCGAGTTCAACTCACTCTCCAAGACTTACAACATGGCCGGGTGGCGTATGGGCATGGCCGTGGGTAACGCCGACGTCCTCGCTGCCCTAGCCCAGGTCAAATCCAACGTGGACTCGGGCATGTTCCATCCTCTGCAGGAAGCTGCCGTACGGGCGTTGGCTATCGAACCTGCCTGGATCGCGGAGCGCAACGCCATCTATCGTGGCAGGCTAGAGATCCTGGCCGAGGGCTTGACCGCGGTCGGGCTCGATGCCTCGCTGCCGCGGGCTGCACTCTATCTTTGGGCGGCGGTGCCGGAGGGCGAGAGCTCGGAGGTGCTGGCCCGCCGGTGGCTGGAACAGGCCGGGGTGGCGGTGGCGCCCGGTGCCTTCTTCGGTCCGTCAGGGACGGGCTACGTCCGTATCTCTGCCACGGCCCCGACCGACCGGATCCGGGAGGCGATGGAGCGGCTGCGGCGACTCCCACCTCCCGGGCGAATTTCGCTCTAGAGGGAAATCGCGCCGGGTAGGATAAGCTCCGCGTAGGGCACGGTCCAGACGACCGGATGGCTGAGGCGGTGGCCCCAGTATCCGTCTTCTCCGTAGGCGGTGCCGTGGTCGGAGCAGATGATCAGGAGCGTTGGACCGCGGCGGCGGAGCGCCGCAAAGAGTGTCGGAAGATGGCGGTCGACGTAGGCGAGTGCGGCTGCTTGCGTCTCCAGGCTGTCCTCTTTGGCCCCCGGTAGGTAGAAGTGGTTGGGTGGGTGAATCGCTGACACGTTGAGGAACAGGAAGACCCGCCGGGCGCGCGGGATCTCCTCCAATCGCCGGGCTGCCAGACGGACCTGATACTCCGTGGAGCGGCGGCCGCTCACGCCGAGTTCAGGATCCCAATGGCTCTCTGCGAAGAGGCCGGGGAGAACGCTCCCCAGGGGGCTCAGTTTGTTGAAGAAATCCACGCCCCCGATACACAGGGTATGGTAGCCGACGTTTGCCAGGCCGGTGACGATATCCGGCGCGTCAAAAGCATAGGTGATCTCTGTGGTCGTGCCGCTCCCCGGGAAGCGTGCGGCGAAGAGGCGTGGGTGTTGCCCAGGCGTGGCGGGCGTGGGCAGGAAGCCGCCGAAAAAGGCGTGATGTGCGGCATAGGTGAAATTCCCCGGCGTGTGTCGCATCTCCCACTGGCCATCGGGAAGGATGGCGGCCAAACTGGGCGTTCGGCCCGCTCTCAGCGTCATCCCTGGCGACATCGTACCGGAGGGTATCCAAGACGACAAAGGCGATATCGTGGGTTCCCACGACGTAGTTTGCGTTAATCATCATACTCTCTATGGGGTGCACTTGGTCTCCCCTAGCTACCCTCCTGCGGCCGTATGGGGCTGCCATCGGCAGGGCCTGGGTGGCGGGTCCTGTTGCCTTCCATGGCAAAGACGAACGGGATCGACACCAGGATCAAGGCCGCTGCGCCCAGGAAGATGCCTTCGTAGCCGACGAGCGGTAGGACGGCGCCGGCCACCAGCGGCATAGCTACGGAGGTGACGTGGTTGATGCTGATACCCGCGCTGAGCGTAGGGGTCAGTTCCTCTGCAGGCGTCGAAGCGGTACACGTAGGTATTGAGTGCCATCTCCATCGTCACGAGCAACTTGATCACCAACAGCAGAGGATCAGAACCGGCACGCTGCCGACGGTGGCGAAGCCGACGCAGCCTAGCGTCAGGATCGTGTAGCTCGCCGTGAGCATCTTCCGCTCGCCGAAGCGATCAATCAGGCGGCCAAGATAGGGAGAGCCCACAAGGTTGACGACGCTGCTCGCTACGAGAATCAGGCTGATCTGCCACACCTGCAGTTTGAAGGTATCCACCAGAACCAACATGCCGAAGGTGTTGAGGACCTGTTTGCGCGAGCCCTGAAAGAAGGTGAGGACGTAGTAGAGCCAGTAACGCCCCTTGAGGAGCATGCGCGGGGGAGCCTCTGCTGTGGCCCCGGCGGTGGGAGGAATGCGGAGGACCAGCAAGCCGGCGACAACGATAAAGCCGCCCCCAACAAGGTAGTATGCGGTCAAAGGGATCTCGCCGGCGATCTTTGAGACGAGGGCCAGGGCACCCATACCTACAATCGCGGCGAGCGAACCGACACCGTTGAGAATGCCCATCACGCTAGCGGCACGCCCCTTGGGACTCAGTGATATGGCGAGCGAGCTGTTGAGTGGCATCCACATATGGAGACCCAGGCTCGCACCTATGGCGACGGCCAGAAGCGACTGTGTATGAGTGCACGAATGCGTAAAGCCCATAGCCAATGCCGGTGATGAGATCGCAGCGGCTGTTCGATATGATAAGCGGGAGGCGCATCGTCAGCGCAGCGATAAAGATCAGCGCCAAGCCGGGGATCTCGCGAATTCCCTCCAGCCATAGCACCTGGTTCCCGCTCAGCCCTAGGCGTGTCAATGAAGAAATTGGTGCGAGCACCATTCAGCAGACCTTGGCCGAACCGCTGCATGAATCCCGAGACGGCCAGGAAGATCAAGTACTGGGTCCAGATAGTCGTGTCGAAATTGAGCCGCTCGCAAGAGTCGCTTCATAAATGACCTCGTTAAGTAGGGTAATGGAAGAATACGGGGCGCAGCTTGTGCGCCCCGTTTGCATCCGCCTTCGGATGTCTACGTCAGTCTAGCCCCGAATCCGCAGAAGGCAAAGCCGTGGGCCTGATTTACTCGTGGCTTCCTGCAGAACCGGTCGACCGGTCACCGTAAAGACCGATGCAGTGTGACTGCACTAACCTGTGTGGTGGTAGATCCCTCGATAAGCCTCGATAAACCTTACGACTCTTGGTTTCATCGATGGTGTCGAGGGTCTCGATGCGTCCCCATGCCGTGAGGGCGATCTTCACGGCCATGCCGGGGTAGGGTGCCAGGATCACTTGCTGGTCGTACCGGCTGACGATCGCCGTAAGTTGATCCACGACGTCCGGGACAGCCCTCCGGGCAATTGTACTGGACCATAACACCCACCATCCTCGAGATTGTGCACCTGCAGCTCATTCTGTATCGGCGTCGTGTGGATGCCCCACGGTGCCAATGACCCGTAATGCGGGCCGGAGGTGGGTGGGGTGGAGTTGTAGAAGTCGATCGTTCCGGGGGGTAGGATATGCTGGTGGCCCAAGTCCGGCATCGGCCCGACCCGGCTCTGGGCGAGCAGCCTCGTAGATCAGTGCGCCCGAGCGCCACGATGGCCGCCGCTGCGAGAACAAACGGCACGGCCAACGTCTGTCGGCGTCTCCCTCTGCGACTGCTCCAGTGTTTCGCCATCGCTAATGGTCTCCCACACTATAGGTGACGTCTACACATCAAGCCACAATCATGGCCCAACTACGACTGCAGCCTTGGTCCCCGCTATCCCAGGGATGTTTCCTTGACTGCGTAATCCGGACGGATATTGATCCTCTTCAAAGGTTCGCGTTGGTGACGACGGTGATGGAGCTGGTCGCCATCGCTACTTCGGCCAGCAGCGGGTGCATCCATCCCATCAGGGCCAACGGGACCATGATGACGTTGTAGAAGAATGCCCAGAAGAGATTCTGGCGAATCTTCCGGAAGGTGGCCCGACTAAGGTTGATTGCCTCCACGACACCGGTCAACGCGCCGCGGACCAGCGTCACGTCGCTGGCCTCGATGGCGATATCCGTGCCTGTGCCGATGGCGATGCCGACATTCGCCTGTGTCAAAGCCGGCGCGTCGTTGATGCCGTCACCGACGAAGGCGACGACACCGTACCGATCCTGGAGGCGCCGAACCTCGTCGACCTTGCCATCGGGTAACACCTCGGCCACGACGTGGTCGATCATGACGCGCCTGGCGATGGCTTCGGCCGTAAGGACATTGTCGCCGGTGATCATAGCTGTCTGAATCCCGAGTTGGCGGAGCTCTTTGATTGCGTCCGCCGAATCCTCCTTGAGGGTGTCGGCGACGCCGAGGAGGCCTCTGAGTTCACCGTCGACGGCGACGAGCATAACAGTCTTGCCGCTTCCTTCGAGGTCGGCGACGGTCGACACGAGCGCTGTGATGGGCGTTCCGGCTTCCTCCATCATCCTGCGCGAACCGACCTGGACCTCGTGACCGTCGATGTTAGCGATGACGCCCTTGCCCCGGATGGCACGAAACACTGTGGGCTCGGACAACGTCAGGCCGTCCGCCTGGGCACGTCCCACAATGGCCCTGCCTAGGGGGTGCTCCGACCCTCTTTCCACGCTTGCCGCCCAGGTCAGCAATTGCGTCTCGGCATTCACGCCCGCCCCATTGTTGTCGGGCGTGGGAAGTGCCACGATGTCTGTGACGTCGGGCTTACCTTTGGTTATCGTGCCCGTCTTGTCAAAGATCACGATTTTGACGTCCTTCAGCGTCTGAATAGCCTCCCCGCTGCGAATGAGGATACCGTGCTCCGCGCCTTTACCACTCCCCACCATCAGGGCCGTAGGGGTTGCCAGCCCCAGGGCGCACGGGACATGCAATCACGAAGACGGAGACCATCGACACGATCGCCAGGGTTAGCGTGCTCAGGTTCGGGTTGACCCAGGGAAGGAAAGCCCCGAGAGCGGTCAGCGACCGCGTCGCCTCAGGGAAGATCAGGCGCGAGAGGAACGTCAGCACCGCAATCGCGATGATGATCGGCACAAAGACAGCCGTCACCTTGTCAGCAAAGGCCTGGATCGGCACCTTCGTGCCTTGTGCCTGCTCCACAAGTTTGACGACCTGCGCCAAGAAGGTGTCTTTGCCGATCCGTGCTGCGCTGACCTTGAGAAGCCCTTCCTGGTTGACGGTAGCACCGATGACTTCGTCCCCCTCTCGTTTTGTCACGGGCATGGACTCACCTGTCGCCATTGATTCGTCGACAGCACTCTCACCGCTAGCTACCACCCCGTCGGTCGGTATCTTTTCGCCGGGACGCACGATCATCAGATCGCCGATTTGCACTTGCTCGATCGGTACCTCAACCTCCAACCCGTCGCGTTCCAGGTGCGCCGTCTTGGCTCCTAGTTCCAGGAGTTTGCGGATTGCCTGAGAAGCTCGCCCCTTGGCCGTCTCCTCAATGTATCGTCCTGTGAGGTGAAAGGCCATGATCATGGCGGAGACGCCCGCATAGTTGGCCACGGGCGCGAAGAAAGAGGCCGGACCTGTGAGCAGGGATGCACCCGTGCCCAGGGTAATCAACGTATCCATGTTGGCATAGCCGTGCAGTGCGGCGCGAACACCGCTGCTGTAGGTCTTGCGCCCCACCCAGAAAAGCACCGGCAGCGCCAGCACGATCATGCCGAGATTGAAGACGACACCGTTTGGCCAGGCGATGCCGAACAGCATCTCCGGAAGCATCCAGAGCATAACGACTATCGTGAATGCCCATGCAGTCCACATCCGACGGCGTGCTGCAGCCATACGTTGCTCGGCTTCGTCGTCGATGTCACGAGCGGCTTCGCCCTGCAATGCTTCGTCGTCTACCCGGGCGACAACTTCGTAACCCGCATCGGTTACCGCGGCCGTGAAGTCCACCAGGCCCGCCGCCCCGGGAACGAACGTCACGAATGCTCGCTCTGTAGCAAGGTTGACGTTGGCGTCGATCACGCCCGGGACCTTGCTCAGCGCCTTTTGTACGTGAGCCACGCACGATGCGCACGTCATCCCGCCGATGGCTAGATCCATTGACTCCGTGGCTACATCGTAGCCGGTGTCGCGCACTGCTTTGACCAGATCACCGGTGGTGACTTTGGGATCGAACCACAAGGAAGCCTTTTCCGTCGCTAGGTTAACGTTGACCTGCCCGACACCATCTACGCGACTCAACGCCTTCTGTACGTGGTTGACACACGAAGCACAAGTCATGCCTTGCACCGGTATGTCCAGTTGCCTTCTGCCCTTTGGATGTCGTTCTGGTTTCTGTCATTATTGGCACTTCCTCATTATGATGCTGATGTCTTGATGGATTGGCCCACCATCACGGGCTACTATAAGCTATATATATTATACTGTTATAGCCCAAAATGACCATGCCCCAAGTACGAAAAACCACGGTGCTCAGAAAGAGCACCGTGGCGATAGGTCCGACTTGACCTAGGTCAGATGGCAGAGCGAGAGACTACTTCGTCTCGCGATAGATAACGTGTCGGCGGACCACCGGATCGTACTTGCGCAGCTCCAGCCGCTGGGTGTCATTGCGGCGGTTCTTTTGCGTGTAGTACATATGTCCGCTCTCGGTGCTCTTCATCTTGACCAGAATGCGCGCGCCCTTCTTTGCCATAGTCCATCCTCCTCATAATTCCAGGCTGAGTCATTGCTCGTGGACAATCAGCCGACAGATCTGTCACTTCTTTATGCCCAGGCATTATAGCTTCCTTGGGAGGTCTGTCAAGCGTGGCAGTTGCTTGCTGCTCCCTTCGTGGTAGAACACGTGGGTTGGCACTGATTCTCGATCGGAAAGTAGGCTGAATGACAGAGAAGCACGTCGGAGACCCCGAACTGGATATATCCATCGTTCTGCCCATCTACAACGAGGCAGGGAACCTACAGCTCTTTATCCCCGAACTATCCGCTGCTCTACAGTCCATCGGCCGGACCTATGAGATTGTCGCCGTCGATGATGGGAGCAAGGATGATAGCGTTGCGATTCTGCGGGAGCTGAAAGCGCAGGAGCCGCACCTCCGGATCATCCGCTTTCGGCGGAACTTCGGCCAAACGGCGGCCTTCGCCGCCGGCTTCGACCTTGCCCGTGGCCTCTACGTCATCACGATGGATGCTGACGGTCAGAACGATCCCGCGGATATCGGCCCGATGCTTAAGGTGATGGAGGAGGGCGACTACGATATCGTCAGCGGCTGGCGCCAGGAGCGCAAGGAGCCACTCCTATCGCGAAGGTTGCCCTCGATGTTGGCGAATCGTATCATCGGCAGATCTACGGGGATTGCACTTCACGACTACGGCTGTTCGCTCAAGATCTACCATCGTGACGTGGCCAAGAATGTGAACCTCTACGGCGAGCTGCATCGCTTCATACCGGCCCTGGCCTCGGGCCTGGGGGTTCGGATCGCCGAAGTGGCTGTGAACGATCGCCCACGGACCTACGGTAAGTCGAAATACAACCTCACGAAGACCGTGCGCGTGGTACTGGATCTCTTGACTGTTTCCTTCCTGCTGAGCTATATGGCGCGGCCGATGCAGCTCTTTGGCCTGGCCGGTTTGATCAGTGGCGGCGTCGGTTTCTTGCTCGGCCTCTATCTCGCGGTCCTCAAGCTGGCCACAGGCGTGGATATCGGAAATCGACCGCTGCTGTCACTTGCGATCCTGCTGATGATTCTCGGTGTTCAGTTCCTGGTTATGGGGCTCTTGGGCGAAGTCCAGGCCCGGACGTATTTCGAGGTGCAGAACAAGCCGATCTACGCGATCAGACGCGAGGAGTAGAGTGGGGCGCCTGACCAAGAACGGATCATCGATCTGGCCCCGCCGGTTGAGCGCCGCGATATTCGTCGTGGCGCTTTTCGTACGCCTGATGCCGCTGGGCCTCTATGTCACGCCCGACGAGCCGATATGGGTCTTGCGCAGCCTGCGGCTGCTGGAAGCGCTTAGGGCGGGCGACCTGACCGCGATACCCCAGACCGGACATCCCGGCATGACGACGATGGCCCTGGGCGCGCTTGGGGCATGGGTCACGGAGCGCATCTCCCCGGCGAAAGCTGCGGTGCATCTGGACTGGATCTCCCACATCGCCGACCTCGCTCCGGAGAACAGCGCTGCATTTCCGCACTTGGTCTACTTTCTCGCCGCCGGTCGCATCTCCGTCGCAATCGTTGCCTCTGCCGGATTGGCCCTCGCCTACGTGATCGGGCGAAGCAGGCTGGGAGAAAAGACGGCTCGGCTGCTGGCGCTGTTCCTGGCACTCGACCCGTTCTTCTCAGGATATGCCGGCTTGCTACACACCGACGCGCTTCAGGCGACCTTCGTCCTGTTAGCGGTGCTGCTGGCGATCCCGCCTCGCTTCCATTCTGGGGCCAGGCCCTGCGGCTTTTGCACCCCAGCTTCTCTCGCTGGCCTGGTGCAGCACTCCTCCTGGCGCTTGCAGGACTGACGAAGATGCTGGGATTACTGGCTGCCCCCGGCTTGGCCGTCGCCGTCCTGGTGCTTTGGAGAGGACCTTTGTGGAAGCGGATCGTGAGCGTTGGGCTCCTTGCGGTCCTGACCCTCGTCTTTCTCGTGGTTCTATATCCTCCGGCGTGGATCGACACCTCATCGGCGGTTCGCTCACTCATCTCTGCTGTGACCTACCACGAGGGGATCGGGCTCCGACCGGTGTTTTTCGCCGGCGAGACGAGCACCAATCCGGGTCCCTGGTTCTACCTTGTGGTCCTGCTCTTTCGTCTGACAACGCCGGTATTACTTGGGTTGGCCGCTCTGGCGGTCTCCGCTGGGCGTGGACTCTGGGCTGGACGGGCCGCTCCAGGCCGCACGAGCGACTCGAAACCGGCAACGTTGGCCTGGTGGGGTCTGCTCCCGGCCGTCACCTATCTTGTCGCCATCACAATTGCCGGCAAGAAGTTCGACCGCTACGTGCTCACCGTCGTCCCGCTGCTGACGATCGTCGCAGCGCTTGGCTGGCGTCGCGTCCAGCGGAAGTGGCGCCAAGGCCTGCTGGCACTCCTCTTGTTGCCGTGGGCGTGGGTCGCCGTCGTCCCATTGCAGTACGCCGATCCCCTTTTTGGAGGGCCGGGTTTGGCTCAGTATGTCGTTCCCTTGGGATGGGGCGAGGCGTCGGGACTGGCCGCCCACAAGCTCAACGATCTTCTGCCCTCGCCTGAGGCGCCTTCGTTGACGTTGATGACACAGAACGTACCCGGGACAGCAGGGATCTTCGCGGGCAAGACCTGGCCGTGGGCCGACGAACAGGTAGGGTGTACGGATCTGCTGATCGCTCCGTATGCGCCAGAGGGTTATCAGCTTCTGGATGACGTATGGGCCGCGGGACGGCGGCAGGCTGAGGTCTATGTACGCTCGCCGGCTCCAACATCGCGGTGGCCCATTATTGCCCCTGGCCCTCTTCCGGGTCTTCCGTTAGACGCGGCTCCCCCGGTTACGGACACCACCCGGCTCCAGGCGTGGCTTGAAGGGCGTATCGAGACCGGCGACGCCTTTGTGTGGCTTCATGCGCCGCAGTGCTATCCGCTGACCGAGGTGCAGATCCATGCTGTGATGGACGCAGCGTTGGCGGACGGATCGCTCGTATGCGAGCCCGAAGATTCGATGCTCGGCTTCCAGAGCGAGATGTGTACCAGGACTTCACCTATGCCGCCAGCGTTGCCCTATTTCGGGCGCTTCGCAGGAGCCGTGGACCTGATCTCCGCTGCTTGGCCCGATCAGGTCCAGGCACCAGACCCCTTGATCGTACGGTTGCGCTGGGAGCCACAGACCCGATTGGGCGAACTCACTGCCTACCTGGCCCTTCGCGACGAGACGGGCCAGGACGATATTGTCTGGACCGAGGGTGGGCGGCGAGCGCTGAACGACTGGGACTGGCCTGCGCAGGCATGGCCCGTCAAGGAAATCACCGATGCTGAGTCTTATGCGTCGATTCCGCTCTCCTTGCCGCCGGGCACCTACCGGTTAGTGTTGGGTCTGGCCGGTGCCGATGGGTGGTTGGGATATACCCAATCCAATGGCGCCTTCGGGGGGACGGAGTTGGCGCTTGGCGAGGTCAAAGTGCTGCCGGCACCCCATCCCGCGCCCGGGCTTGACCTGGCCCAGCCGAGCGGAGCGGTCTGGCCGGGTCTGCGTGTGATCGGCTATGAGCCGCCCGCCGAGCAGCTCCAGGCGGGCCGGACGATGGGCTTTGCGCTGGGCCTGGAACGCCAAGATGGTGCGGTACCCGCGGCACTTAACTGGGAACTTGTCTGCGCGGGCCGGCGCGGAGATGGGGGCATTCTCACGTGGCCCACGGACGATCCGGCGACATGGCCCGTGGGATATCGGTACGTCGTGCGATTTGCGCCTCGTGTGTCGCCGTCGCTGCCTGCAGCATCCTGCGCAGCCTATGTCTGGCCTGTCGACGATGCAGCACTATCCCGTCTCTATCTGGGCGATGTCAGCATTGTGCAGCGCTCGCATAGCTTTGAGTTGCCAGGGATGCCGGAGTGGGCGTCCACGGTGACCGCGGATGATCTGGCGCAGCTGATCGGCGCCGATATCTCGGCCAATGACGTGCGGCCCGGTGCGGCTCTGACGGTCACGCTCTATTGGCGCGTGTTGGGTGAGGCCACGGCGGACTACACCGTCTTTGTTCACGCCGTGGCTCCTGATGGGCGGGTTTGGGGCCAATCGGATGCCTGGCCAGATGAGGGAATGGCGCCGACGATGACGTGGGTCGCGGGTGAAATCATCGTCGACGCGCACAGCTTTGAACTCGGCGGTGCTGCGCCTGCCGGGACCTACGATCTTTACGTCGGGCTCTACGATGCCGCTAGCGGGGTGCGGCTGCCGTTGTACGAGGGAGGGACCCGGATCGCGGATGATCGAGCGCGCGTGGGCACCCTCATCGTAGGGCCGTAAGAGCAACTCCTCCGGACCACTACCTTCCCTGGGGAGGGTTAGGGAGGGGGCTCTGCTTGGCAGTGCTGAACTTGGCCAAGGCGTCGTTGAGACGCTGCTGCCTGACATAGAGCTGCTCAAGCAGTGAGAGGACCTGGCCGTGTTCGGGGCTTTTCAGGTACTCGTAGTGGTTAAGAGCTTCCTCGATCACCTGGATGGCCATATCTGTCTGGCCCAATCTCTCGAAGAGGAGGCCAATCTCAGTCAGATTCTCGGCGATGCATTGCCGGTCATCCAACTCCCGGCATAGCTGCAGGCTTGCGGCAAAACGTCCCAAGGCATACTCGAATTGTCCCAGTTCCTTGAGGATATGCCCCTGCTCACGCTTCACGGCAGCCAGGCCATAGGGATAGGTGAGGGCCTCGTAGTGTTCAATGGCAGCTTGGCTGTAGACAAGGGCTTGCCTGGGATCGGCCATTTCCCGATAGGTCGTCGCCAGCCTATAGAGACACTCGGCTTCGCCCTCTTCATCTTTCTCGGTTCGCATCATACCAAGTGCTGATTTGAAGCTTTGGATAGCGGCATCGCGGTTTCCCAGACGCTGGTAGAGGCTGCCAGCACGCATAAGGACGTGGGCGCGCTGCCGACCGCCTTCCTTTGGGTCCATCGACTCATAGACTTCCAGATAGACCCGGAGCGCATGGTGGAGACGGTCAGAGGTGGGCTCTTCGACACGGTCGGCAACAGTTGCCGCAAATCCATAGTCCCAGTCGCTGCTGGCGGCGCGTTCGTGCAGGCGTCGTGCAAGGTCACGTTGTCCCCGGCGGTTGAGCTCCGGCGCCAGCGTGCGTGCGATGTGGGCTGCACCCTCCAAGTCGCCAGCCGCAACCAGATGGTACTCCCACGCCATGGCGCGCTCAACGATCCGGGGTGGGTGGGTGGCCTCATCGGGTTGTCGTAGCCAGACACCCAGGATGCCGTTCTCGTCGCGCGCAAGCCACGTGATCCTTTCCGGGGACCAGGCCGTGATATTTCGCGCCAATACCTGCCGCCGAGCTGCGTCAATCAGTGGAGCCCCGTAGTAGGCAGCCGCCTGACGATGAAGTACTCGGATCTCGTCGGGCGTCATCCGGCCCTGGATCAGGCGTTGAACCGTGGGCTGCACGACGAACCGCTCGGCAACTGCGGGATCGGGGTGAGCTTCCTCGATAAGCCCGAGACGTCGCCACTTCTCTACGAGGGCGCCTGTGTGTTGGGCTGCGACCGGTGTGAGGTCGGAGATTGTAGCGGCCGAGAACGGTCGCTTAAGGACCGCCAGGGTCCTGAAAACATCGTACTCTCCGGGATCAAGATGTCCCAGGATCTCCTCGATCAAGTAGGTCATCCACGCCTCTGTCGACCGCTCGGCGACCGGGGGTGATTCGAGAAGCGCGTTGAGATCCTCACCGAGATACAGCAGCCCCGCCAGGAGTTGCAGTGCCATAGGGTGGCCGCCCAGTTGCCAGTGGATGGCCTCCTTATCACTGAGAGGGATCTGGCGGAGCTCGGGCCATTGGTGCATCAGGCGAATGGATGGTTGGAGCGGAAGGAGAGGCAGATGGATTTCGCGCCGGTTCTCCGTATCGAGCCTGGCGAGATCTTGCCATCGCCGCGCTCCCGTGAAGAAGAAGGTGGATCTGCTCGGCACGCTCAACAAGCCAAGCAGGATTTCTCGCAGTATGGTATCTTGGATCGAGCCCGGCGCCTGCGATGGGTCGTCAAACCACGCATCGACCCCATCGAACAAATAGACAAATCGTTTCTTCGCTTTGAGTTTCTGGGCTGCCTGCGCACGCTCCTGCGGATTGAGACGCGGGTCAAGCAGCATATCCGCTGCCTCGTCCTCGGGGTCGCCAGCAGCATCTCGCCAGAACTCGGCGATATCTTCCAGCACGGAGAGAGGTTCGATGGCCTCACGACAATGAACGACGAGCGATGCACTGGGCTTTGCCCTCAGTCGCGGCAACAGGTGCAACATCAGATCGCGCTTCCCAATGCCTTCACTGCCCCAGATCTCGAAAACTGTGGCGCCGGCCTTCAGCGCTTTGCGGATGGCCTGGAGTTCTTGCCTACGGCCGATGACCGGCTTTAGCATCACCTGGGCGCCGGTGTCGACGAGCGGTGAAGCGCCCGCACCTTCTGCGCTCTCACCCGGAATCTCCGGATCGACCAACTGCAGGTCCGGCGCCCGTTGATAGAGAGCAGGCAGGCCCCAATTAACCCGCTGTTGATCGAGAGCGTATGCCTCATCCAGTTTTTTCAGGGCGATGCGGGCCTCATGCAAACTGTCCACGAGCTTGTCGCCTCTGGCAAGAGCCCCGTACAGCGTCTTATAGAAGGCTAACGCGGCGGACGCCTCCATCCCCGCGGGAACGGTCAGTACGCCGGGGAAATCATGCTGCAGAAGCCCGCTGGCGACGCCGGCAAAGGCATCAAAGACGCCTACCTGTGCGTTCTGACAGGTGGAGAGGAGGCAGAGCCGTGGCGACCATGCGTAGAGGCTCGCCTCCAGGAAACGCGGCAGTTGTGCGCCGCTGACGAGTTCCGTCTTGCCGATCTCATCTTCAAGGCACAGGAAGCCCTCATGCTGGGCCAGGTGATAGACGCCGTGGCCTATGAAATGGATAACCTGATAGGGCCTTCGCCCGTACGGCTTCGAGCAGTGCGGAACTCGTAGGTTCGGCCAGTATCTCCAGATCGAGTTTCCCCTGGCTGATGAGATCCTCAAGCGACTCCTGGAGGATGGTCGATTCGGCGGCGACGTCAAACGACGCCTGGTCCTCGGGGTTCGCGATGACGGCAAGCACCCGAAGCGGCAGCGTCGACGGCTGGAGGATCAGCGAGCGGGTGCCTGAGGCGCGGCGGCTGATGCGCATATTGCCGCTGAGAGATAGGTATTCCTTGCCGTCGAACAGATACTCCCAAGGAAGACGCCACAGAGAGCTGGCCTCGCGGTCGATGGCAAGGGTGAGGTAAACGGGACCATCCGCGCGATGCTCTACCAGGTACGCACGAAGCTCCTTGCCCTTCCCGAACAAATACCGGTATAGACGTCGACCGTCTGTTGAGGCACGCGTGGGATTCGGTTTGCCGCGAACATCGCGTCGCGCCTGGCGCGGATCCTCCGATACGGCAAGATCGTTGTCGGCAAGAAGCCACGTCGGCCGGAGGTCACGCGGGCCCGACGAGTCGTGCTGAAACTCATTCCTCAGGATAACCTGTCCGTCGCCCTGTGCCGTGACCGCGACGTATTTGTTGCCGACCTTGCTTATCTCAATCCTGAGCTCTGAACCGACAGGGCACATAGACTATGGCTACCCGCTATCTTCGTCTGAGTGACGACCCTTGAACGTCATAAGGATCGGCGTTCCGGGAAATGGATAGACCTCGCGGATGCGGTTTTCGAGGTAACGCTGATAGGAGAAGTGCACCAGTTTGGTATCGTTGACGGAGAAATCGAAGTGAGGCGGTGCGACGTCGACCTGATTGACGAAAAAGATACGTAGGCGCCGCCCCCCTTTGCTGGGGGGGGAGTGCTCCAGGACTGCCTGCTGCATCGCCTCGTTGAGCAGCCCGGTAGGAAGCTGCTGGTATCTTGCCTCGACGACCTGTTGGGTTGTGGGCAGAACGTCCTGTACACCCGCCCCCGTCAGTGCGGAGATGAAAAGCAGGGGAATATAGCTGAGGAACTTCAGTTCTTCCCGAATGTGGTCTTCAATATCCTGCCGGAGCTGGCGCAGTTCCGGGTCGACTGCGTCCCACTTGTTGACGAGGACTACGGCGCTCACGCCCTCGTCAACCGTCATACCGGCGATGTGCGCGTCCTGCGCAGTGATCCCCTCTGTGGCATCGATCAACAGAAGCGCCACATCCGTTCGCTGTAGCGCCCTAGCCGTGCGCAGGACACTCCACTTCTCTACCCCTTTGTCGATCTTCCCCCGGCGGCGAATACCCGCCGTGTCGACCAGAATGAAGCGCTGCCCTTCCCACTCCATCGCGGTATCCACGGCATCGCGAGTTGTCCCGGCAACCGGGCTCACGATCGCCCGCTCCTGGCCGAGCAGTCGATTCAGGAGAGAGGATTTCCCGACGTTGGGTCGTCCGATGATGGCGACGCGAACAGCATCATCGCTCTCGTCCGGTTCGGGTTCTTCGTTCCACGGGAGGGCGTCTACGATGAGATCGAGGAGATCACCGATGCCGCTACCGTGAATCGCAGATATTGCGTAGACTTCACCCATACCCAATTCGTAGAACTCGAACGCGTTCAGTTCACGGGCTGTGCTCTCCGCCTTGTTGGCAATAAGAAACACCGTCTTCTTGGATCTGCGCAGCAGGTCTGCAACCTCGCGATCTGCCGATGTGAGGCCGGATGCCGCATCGGTGAGGAAGAGGATCAAGTCCGCTTCGTCGATGGCCAGTTCGGCCTGTGCTCGAATCAAGGGGATGAAATCCTCTGAGTCCTCCAGCAGGGGCGTCGTTTCAAGCGGACGTGCACCCGACTCTACGCTCGCTGGACGGATCTCGATTCCCCCCGTGTCGACGACCAGGAAATCACGGCCGTTCCACTCCGCCTCCGCAATGATACGATCCCGCGTTGTCCCCGGGATATCACTCACAACCGCCCTGCGTTCCCCCACCATGCGGTTGAATAGGGTTGACTTGCCCACGTTTGGGCGTCCGACGATAGCGACCAGCGGCTTCTGCATAGTATCTCTCATTACTACGCAGTATACCTAGATTTGCGCCAAACCGCAATCTCATAATCCAAACCTTGCGAAGGGTTCCGGACCCTTGACAGGGTTTTGCGTGGGCAGTCGTCAGATGCGATAGCCTCGCCTTGGCTGACCGTTGCGTTTTTCGTTGCTTATGGCACAATGACGGTGAGTTCTGATGGCAAAGCGGCGTCCGCGACTTGAAAGGTGCGCTTGATGAAGAGTGATCTCGACCAATTGATGGCTGACCGCGACCTGGATGCGATTCTGGTGCGGGGCAAAGTGCTTGGCAATCCTCCTCTGATCTATCTCCTCAATGGCGCACACCTGACGCAGGCTGTTCTCATCAAGAAGCGAGGGGAGGTGCCGACGCTCCTCGTGGGGCCGATGGATCGTGCCTCGGCGGCCAGCACCGGTTATCCGGTCGTTCTCACGACGCGCTACAATTACGGTGACCTCCTGAAGGAGTGCCAGGGGGATGAGTTGGCTGCCTCCGTAGCCTACTACCGGCGCATCTTTGAGGATCTCGGAGTAATCGGAAGGGTCGGGTGCTACGGCTACCTGGATCAGGGATACGCCTACGTTTTTCTCTCAGCACTCAATGCTGCTGTCCCGGATGTCGAGATCGTCGGCGAGGTCCAGGAGGACGTTATCCGGCAGGCCAGGGCGACCAAGGATGCTGACGAGGTCGACCGCATTCGAGATGTCGGCCGTCGAACCTCCAATGTGGTGTGGCAGACCGTGGCGTTCCTGCAGTCGCACACCGTGGATGCCGATGAGATTTTGCACACGGCCACGGGACGTGTGCTGAAAGTTGGCGACGTTCACAACCACATCATGGGCCTCATTGCAGCAGAAGGACTGGAGGACCCCGAGGGCTTTATCTTCTCGACGGGGGCCGACGCCGGCATCCCGCACAGCCGGGGCACCGTAGATGCGCCAATGCGCCTGGGGGAGCCGATTGTGTTTGACATCTTTCCCCGCGAGGTGGGGGGCGGCTATTTCTACGATCTGACACGCACATTCTGCCTGGGCTATGCGCCCGAACCTGCTGCACGATTGCATCGGGACGTGCTCGATTGTCTGAAGACGATCATGGCCCAAATTCACGTGGGTGAGGAGACTCGCCATTACCAGCAGTTGACGTGCGCTTTTTTCAGCGCAAGGGGTCACCCCACACTTGCTGATGATCCCACCGTCCAGCAAGGGTATGTGCACACGCTCGGCCATGGTGTGGGCTTGGATATTCACGAGGCCCCATGGTTTCGGGACGATGCCAATAACACGACGCTGCTGGCTCCCGGGCACCTTTTTGCTTTCGAGCCGGGTCTCTACTATCCCGAAAGGGGCATCGGGTGTCGTCTCGAGGACGTTCTCTGGATTGCGGACGACGGCGAGATTCACAATCTCACCAGCATGCCTTATGACCTGGTGGTGCCGATGGATGGGACACCCTGGGGGAAGGAAGCCTGAATGGCGATTCGGATTCTGGGGATCGAGACGTCGTGTGACGAGACGGCAGCCGCCGTGGTCGAAGGTGGAAGCACGATTCTCTCCAACGTGGTGGCATCGCAAGCCGAGCTGCATGCCCAGTATGGCGGCGTCTTCCCTGAGTTAGCGTCCCGTATGCACGTCGAATCGATCGTGCCCATCGTGGACGAGTCCCTCTCCGCTGCACATGTCGGTTGGGATGATCTCGACGCGATTGCCGTAACGTACGGTCCCGGATTGCCGGGATCGCTGCTCGTCGGCCTGAACTTCGCCAAGGGAGCTGCGCTTGCTAAGGGGTTGCCGCTCGTGCCTGTCAACCATCTGGAAGGGCATTTCTATGCCCATTGGCTCCAAACGGGCGCAGAGGGAAGCGCCAATGGTAAGCTGAGATTCCCGCTCATCGTGTTGATCGTGTCCGGCGGCCACACGGAGCTTGTCCTGGCACACGATCACGGCCGATATGAACGCCTCGGTGGAACACTTGACGACGCTGCCGGTGAGGCTTTTGACAAAGTCGCGCGTATGCTCAAGCTGGGCTACCCCGGTGGCCCAGCGATCGAACAGGCCGCCAAGAAGGGTGATGCGAGCGCTTTCGACCTCCCCAGGGCATGGCTGCCGGGGACCTACGATTTTAGCTTCAGTGGCCTAAAGACCGCAGTGCTGAGAATCCTACAGAAATACACGGGGCCCGTGCCACATACCCTCAACGCTCATATGGCCGCGGCTTTTCAGGAATCGGTCGTGGATGTGCTGGTGGAGAAGACGGCACGGGCGGCCAAGGAGTTCGGCGTCAACGCTGTCTTGCTCTCCGGAGGCGTCTCCGCGAATAGCGCGTTGCAGGCTGCGGCGCGAGCGGAGGTCCCGGTGCCTGTCTACACATTGCGGCGGATTCTCTGCACGGACAATGCAGCGATGATTGCGGCCGCCGGGTTCTACCGCTTCCGGGCCGGCGATCGCGGGGGCTGGGATCTCGATATCGATCCGGGGCTGCAGCTTACCTAGTCCGGCGGCCTTGTCCTATGGCGTCCGGAACGTGCCGGGGATAAAGACACGCCACGGCATGATCGCCAGTGTGTACGTGCCATTGAGGAATCCGGTGTCGCTCCAACCGCCGATGGCGTAGATTGAGGTGTCCGAAGCGACCGCACCCAGATTCCGCCACTCGCCCACGATCGGAGTCTCCACGACACTCCACTCACCCGTCGACGGCGTGTAGCGCTCGTTGAATCCCAGCGGCGTGCGCCACCCTCCGCCAATCGCGTAGACACGGCCTCCGATGGCGGTCAAGCTCAGTCCTCCCCGGGGCTGTAGCATAGATTGACAGCTCTCCCACGTGTCAGCATCCGGGAAATACATCTCGCAGGTGCCCCACTCCTGGCCATCGGAGTAGCCCCCTACGTAAAGGATGCGATCCTCCAGCGCCGCTGCCGCGCCAAAACCGCGGGCCTGTGCAGGCGGGGCGAGGCTGTGCCACGCGTTCTCCTCTGGGTCATAAGCCAATGCTACTGCACGGTACGCATCGCCGTCCCACCCGCCGAAGAGATAGGCTTGGTCTTTGTAGACCGTGAGTGCATACGCGCACAGCGGTGTGGGGAGCGACGCCACCTGCGACCAGGTATCATCGGTGGGGTCATAGAGGTTTACGATGGCGCTAGGGGTCCACTGTGTATCGTCTTCGCAGCCGCCGGGGACGAGGATGCCCTCCGTCAAGGCTGCTGCATCGATGTTCGCCAGTTCGGCGGGACGTGGCTGTCCCTCATGCCACTGGTCCGACTCAACGTCGTAGATATCGACGCGACCGCTGGCCCCGGCATCGGTCATACCGCCGATGGCGTAGATCCGGTCATCCAGGGCCACCGTCCCCATACCGGCGCGTCGAACGGGCAACGGCGCTAGTTCCTCCCAGCCGTTCTCCGATGCCGGGGCGGATACACCTGCGGACGTCTCCCCAGATCCGAACACATCACCCGGGCCGGCTGCCGATGCGGGTGCCGAGCCCCGTTGCGGCAGTAGAAGCACGACGAGGGCCAGGCTAATGCCGATTGCCAGCGCGCCCCACCGTTGCCAGGGCCACGCCGGCAGTGCCTCCGTCTCGGGTTTCGCGGATGTGTCAGCGTCCTCGGCGCCGGTGGGCGTGTCACCGGGTTCCTCGTTGAGCCCGGGGACGGTGATCCAGCCCTCCTGAACCGCAAGCATGGAAAGCTCGGTCCGCGACGCAACACCCGTCTTGGTGAAGACATTGCGGAGATGTACCTTGATGGTGTTATGGCTGAGGTAGAGACGCTCGGCGATCTCTCGGTTTGTCAGCCCTTCGGAGACAAGTTCCGTGATCTCCAGCTCTCGTTCGCTTAGTGGTTCGCCTGGTTCAACTGCCATCTAGCCCTGCCGGGGTGGGAAACCGGACGACCTCCTTGCCTGCCAACTTGTCCACAACGCGTTCGGCAATGATCTCCAGGTGTTCGGGATAGCGGACGAAGTCGAGATTGTTGCCGGGCACAGTCAGAACCGGACAATGGTCGAAGGTGTGAATCCATTCATCGTAGAAATGTCCAAGCAGGTCGAGGTAGGCGTCGGTGATGCCCGACTCCATGTCACGGCTCCGTTTGGTAATGTGTGAACGCAAGGTATGTGTGCCGGCTTCGATATAGATCAGAAGATCGGGGCGTGGAAGCTTTGAGATGACCAGCGAGTACAGAGCCCGGTACGCTTGATAGTCTCTTTCCGACATGTCGCCCAACTCGTGAAGCGCTCGTGCAAAGATGTGAGCATCCTCATAAATACTACGATCTATAATGGCAGATCTGTCCAGCGCGGCAAGTACCTCCTGCTGCCTGGCCCGGTGCCCGAGGAAGAAGACCTGCAGGTGGAAACTCCACGCCCGCATATCTGCGTAGAAGTCACTGAGATAGGGATTGTCGTCCACGGACTCATAGGCAACATGCCAACCCAATCGTGTGCCCAGACGCTCCGCAAGAGAGGTCTTTCCGGCGCCGATGTTGCCTGCAACCAGGACCAGGTGTTTTGTCATCTCAATCCTGGAGGGTGCATTGTCATGGTGAGAGTCTCCTATCATACATACAAGCCGATCACGAGCCATAGAAACGTAAGTGAACCACGTGCGTCGTTTCGGGCCGCACGAGTGCATTCTCACTCAGCCGCAGGCCGGCCACCCACAGGATGCGGCCTTGCGAGACCAACAGGGGCAGATGGTCCCTCCACGGTCGCGGCAACTTCGTATTGATCAGGAAATCGCTCAGGCGGACCTCAGATCCTTGCATGCCCTGGGGAACAAAGCGGTCACCCTCTTCGCGCGTGCGCAACAGGGGCGCGGGTTCGAGGGATCTGGCGTCTATCCATGCAGCAAGTGGGTTGGGGTTCTCGGTGACCGCCTCAATGTCCCACGTGGATGTTTCCTCGGCCCGAAGCGTCCAGCCCCCGGGCAGCGGTGTGAGTCCGGGAACGGCGACCCGCATTTGGTCTCCGGACTCAAGCCATGGGCGTTCCGACGGTAGGTGCAGGGCGCCCGCCTCGGAGATCGTGAGCGTGGTATAGCCTACGGTCAACTCCAGACTGTGCGGGAGAACGGCCTGCGCACCGGTGCCACCACGTTGAGCCACATCCACGGCCTGCTCGACGTGCTCGAAATCCACATCCCGCAAGGTGCGGCGGAGTCTATAGGCTGATCTCCGGACCAGAGCGCGCTGAATCGCGAGAGGCTGTTCCCGCCAACGCGCGAGATCGAAGACGAGTGCATCTGGATGGTCGGCCACCAGCAGCGTATCGTGTGCGACACTGACGAATTCCTGGAGCAACCGATAGTCAGCACGTACGACCTCAGCCAAGTTGCGCAGTCGCTCGGAGATCCTTGGGCTGATCTTCGCCAGATCCGGCAACACCTCGTGTCTCAGCCGGTTGCGGAAGTAGGTCGTGTCCAGGTTGGAGCGATCGAATCGACTCTGCAGGTTTTCTTCGCTGCAATAGGCTTCGATATTGGCGCGTGGTGTGTTGAGGAGCGGTCGGATCAGCACCAGGTCGGCGAGGGGCTTGTCGCCCAGGGAGAGCATGCGATAGTCCCGCATCCGCGTGGCGGGCAGCATCCCGCGAAGCCCCGCGGGCCCGGCGCCGCGCAACAAATGCATCAGCACCGTCTCGGCCTGGTCATCCGCATTATGCCCTACAGCGATCGTATGAGCCCCGGCCGCCTGTGCGACGCGGGCCAGAAATGCGTATCTTGCCCTGCGAGCGGCCTCCTCCAGTGCCAGGCCTTCCCGGTCGGCCAGGTTGGGCACGTCGATCAGTTCCGTCGTGCATGGGAGACCCGCCGATTCGGCTAACTGCCCGACAAAGCGCATATCCTCATCCGCGGCTGCGCCGCGAATGCTATGGTTAAGATGGGCCACGTGCAGATGCAGGTCCCAGGATTCCGCCAGACGTCTCAGCAAGTGCAGCAGCGTGACCGAATCGGGGCCACCGGAGACACCTACCACGATGCACGATCCCGGCTCGATGAGCTGGTGGCGTTCGATATAGGCGCTGACTTCGCGCAAGAGATCCATAATGTGATGACTGTCCGGGACTCTGCTACGCCCCGGTTCGGTGGGCCTACCTAGAGATTGGTGGTCGTGCCGCAGTAGTCGCAGGTCACCTGCTTCATGCCCTTGAAGATGGCGGGCAGGGGGGCTGCACAGTTCGGGCATACCGTCGGCAGTTCTTTCTCCGGCTCGGCTGCCTCTTGCTCGACCGCAGCGGCGAGTTTCTCCTCGGGCGCCGGCGCGCCGAAGCGCTCGCCGTCGATCTGGCCGCTCTTCGCGCTGCGGATCAGGCTGCGCCACGTCTCGTTGTCGGCGTCCTTAAGCTGGAGCGTGATGTCACCCGGTAACTCCCGGGTGCGCTCGCTGAACCGCAGCGTGAGCATCTCCTGCCGGCGCAGGAACGACTTCTTGTCCTCCGCCTCCAGGTCGTCAACGGCACCGATCGGCGCCTCCCAGAGCTTCTCCTGAATGAGCTCTTTCTCGGTCGTGATGAAGAGGACCTTCTTCTTGGCCACTTCCTGGCGTTGCTCGAAGATCAGGCGGGAGTCCGTGAGGAAGAGCATACCTTCCGGTTGCTGTTGGTCGCTGGTCCAGGCAGCTTCGCACACGGCCACCCCGTGTTCGTCGGGAAGCAGGTCGAAGCAGGCGCTGTCGAGGGCATTGAGCAGAAGCCCGGCCCGGTCGACTTCCTGCTGGAGCGCAGATGCCTGTTCCTGGATCCCGTCGAAAGTGCCGCGAATCCTCCTCTCGGCGCTGCTGATGTTGGATTGCAGGTCCATAACGCGGCTCTCGGCGGTGCCGACCAGGTTGCTGTCCCGGCTGGCCCGCTGCAGCAACGTTTCGATATCGCGGGCTGCAGTGTTCAGCACCCGACGCTGCCCTTCGAGAAGTCGCGTGGTCTCTATGCGTTGTTGAGGCCACCGTTCGCGAAGTGTCTGCAGTTGAGATTCCCAATCGCGGCCAAAGCGATATCCCCGTGCCCGGACGTCGGCAAGGCTGCGACTTACGCTGTCGATGTTACTGGTCACATTCTCCAACGCGTCAACGAGCGTGGCCAGCGCGACTGCTCCGGCCACGCGCTCATAGTCGCTACGGACGGAAGCCAGACGCGCAGCCATTTCATCTGTCTGGCTCACAGAAGAATAGGTCGGAGCTTGGGGTGCTTTATAGGTCGACATTCTCGGTTTCGCGTTGGACGGTGTGGAGGATATGCGAGACGAAATGACGCGGTTTGATGGAGATGACGTCGGACGCGACTTGCCAGATGACTTGCTTCCGCCCGAGCCTACAGTCGGTTTCTTCTGCTTACCAGCCATTGCTACCTCCCCTGTGATGAGTGTTTGTCAACGCGTCATGTTTCATCAGCGGCGGGTGGTTCGCGCCCGCCTGGACACTCGCATGGCCAAAACGAAACACGTGTAAGCGGCTAACTCTCGCTGGGTGTATGACGCAGATACGCTTCCATGAAGGCGTCTAGATCGCCGTCCAGGACTGCCTGGATATTGCCGGTCTCATAGTCCGTGCGGTGGTCCTTGACCATCTGATAAGGATGCAGGACGTAGGATCGGATCTGGTTGCCCCATCCAGCATCGACGTGTTCCCCCTTCAGGTTATCGATCTGCTTCCGACGTTCTTCCTCCTGGATCTGGATCAAGCGCGCTTTCAGTATGCGCAGCGCCGTTTCGCGGTTCTGAGTCTGAGACCGCTCATTCTGACATGAAACGACCAGTCCGGAAGGAACGTGGGTAATTCGGACCGCAGTCTCGTTTTTCTGCATATGCTGTCCGCCCGCCGATGAAGCGCGGAACGTGTCGATCTGCAGATCTGTTGGGTCGATCTCGATCTCACTCTCTTCCTCTATATCGGGCCACACCTCAACCAGCGCAAACGACGTATGCCTGCGATGTGCAGCGTCAAACGGAGAAAGCCTCACGAGCCGGTGAACGCCGCGCTCCGATCTGAGATAACCGTAGGCATATTGCCCGGTGATCCCAACCGTCACACTCTTGATCCCTGCCCCTTCGCCTTCCATCGAGTCCAGGATCTCGGTCTTGTATTTCCGCCTCTCCGCCCAACGCAGAAACATCCTCAGCAGCATACTGGCCCAGTCTTGTGAGTCTGTACCTCCGGCCCCGGCGTGAATTGCCAGGATCGCGTTGCCTCGATCGTGCGCTCCTGAGAGCATCAGTCGGAACTCGGCCTGATCGACCTCGGCCTCAAGGCGCGTCGCTTCCCGCTCAAGGTCCTCGGCCAACTCTTCGTCCCCCATGGACTCGAGTTCTACAGCGTCGCTGACCCCTTGTCGGAGCTTTGTCCAGTACCCGATTTCCTCCTGGAGCGACGAGAGTCTCTGGAGTAGCTGGCGGGCACTATCGGCATTGTTCCAGAGATCGGGGTCACCGGCCTGCTGCTCTAGTGCAGAGAGCTCCTGGATGCGTGCAGGTAAGTCAAAGACGCCTCCATATGGCTTCCACCCGGGACGCCAGGTTTTCGAGTCGATCGGTTAAGTCACTCATTTGTGCTGCTCCATTTCTTGGTTTGGTCGATATATCATCGTGTCTATGGGGCGCCCAATAGCCCGTCGGCAAAAGCCTGGGGATCGAAGGGCGCAAGATCTTCCAGTTGTTCGCCGGTTCCCACGTAACGAACCGGTAAGTTGAGTTGATGACCTATAGAGAGCACCATCCCACCTCTTGAGCTGCCATCCAGCTTGGCTAAGACGATGCCGGTGACCTTCACGGCCTCGAGGAACTGCTGGGCCTGGATCATCCCGTTTTGCCCTGTGCTCGCGTCCAGGACCAAGAAGGTCTCGTGCGGGGCCCAGGCAATCCGCCGTGAGATGACCCTCTGTATCTTCTCCAGCTCAGACATCAGGTTGTGCTGAGTATGCAGCCGCCCCGCTGTATCCACAATCAGCATGGTGGCGTTGTGGGCCTGTGCGTATTTCATAGCGTCAAAGACCACGGCGCCAGGATCTCCTCCCTCGGGACCCGCGACGACCGGTACGCCAACGCGCTCTCCCCAGATCTTCAATTGATCCATAGCCGCAGCGCGAAACGTATCTGCCGCAGCCAGCACGACCTTCTTACCTTGCGCCCTGAACTGCGACGCAAGTTTGCCAATGCTGGTGGTCTTTCCTGACCCGTTAACGCCCACGATAAGAATCACCGCTAGTGGCCACTTCAGGTTGAGAGGCTCTGCTTTGGGCAACAACGCGATCATCTCTTCGCGCAGAACCTGCTGGAGCCCTTGCGTCCGGTAAATGCCCGTTTCTTCCACGCGCTGGCGTAGGCGCTCGACGAGAGCGAGCGTCGTCTCAACGCCGACGTCGCCCTGAATCAGAAGTGCTTCGATGTCCTCCCACGTCTCATCGGTGATCTCTCCTGCACCCAGCAGGTTGACGATCTGGCCGAAGACCGTGTTGCGTGTTTTCTTGAGGCTTTCGAAGATGCTTTTCATCCCGTCGTTGTCCCTCTCAGGCGAGCCACATCCCGGACCGCCTCCATACGCTGAATGTCGGCTGGGATTATAGCTGCAGCGTACTGGAGCGTCAAGCCCGCGCCTGATGGCCGATCGTTGTCATCATGACACGCATCCGTCACTTCCGGTGGTTGTGCTGTCATTCCGGCTATGATACAATGATTCGTGAGTCGATAGGCTGATATTGTGTGATACTTCCCCTATCACGTTTGTCTAAAATAGGTTATAATTAAACGTACTGCTCTTGTAGTGTTTGGCATCAGTTTGCGCAAACTGATAACTTGATTCATGATGTGGTAAAGCCGTCGCCCAAAGGAGGTCCTGATGCGTGGGAACAGAGGGTTGGTTATCTTCGCATTGGTCTTGATCGTCTTGGCCGCAATTGCTGGGGCCGCGTACTTGTTCTTGCAGCGCTCGCCGGGCGCGCCCGAGCAGCCCGCGGAGGGGACCCCTGTGTCTGTTCCCGTTGAGACGGTAGACATCGTGGTCGCAATCCAGAGCATACCGCGAGGTATGCGGGTCAGCGTTGAGGATAACGCGATCGCACTTCAAGCGTGGCCGGTCGAGAATCTGCCTGTGGAGTACTATACCTCCCTGGATGAGGTCGATGGCAAGTTTGCACGGTTGGAGATCCCGCGCGGCATGCCGGTCTTGCCCGATATGGTGGCTGGGCCGGGGGGAATGCTCTCCGTGTCGGGATCAGCGGCCGCCCTATTCGAGCCTGAGGACCGGGTGGCGTATGCCATTCCTATCGATACCCAGGGCGCGGTTGGCTGGGCACTGGAGCCCGGAGATCGGGTAGATGTCCTCGCGGCTCTGAAGATGGCCCCTGTCTATACGGACTTCGTCGATACGGGCGTCAGGCAGTTTACGTATCTCCAGAGCGGCGGCGAGCAGGATGTCGCGCAGACGAGTCCCTTCGGAGATTTCGAGCTGCTTCCGAACGGCAAGTGGGCGGCGATCTATCCCTCAGAAGGCCAGCCGGCAGCGGATCCTGCATTGCTCGTCCAGATGACGGTTCAGGACGCCGAGGTTTGGCACATTGGGATATGGCAGGAGGAAGCGGCGCCTACCCCAGTTCCACAGCCTGCGACCGCAGCCCTGGGTGGTCCGGAAGCCGCACCCACTCCTGTACCGATCCAGCCGGAGGCGCGTGATGTTGAGTTGATAACGTTGCTGGTGACGCGAGAGGATGCCCTCGTACTCAAGTACCTCTATGAGATGGGCGCTGACCTGGATCTGGCGCTCAGACCGGCCGGCGTGACGGGTACGGTACTTCAGACTCAGCCAATCTGGTTCAGGTATATACTCGATAGGTACCAGTTGCCGGACGCGATGCCCGTTGATCCTGTTGGGCCGGTGTCACTCCATCCCCCGCTGGAGGTCTTGCCGGAACCGACGGCGATTCCACCAGAGCAATAGGAAGGCTTGGCTATGGCGGATCGCATCAGGGTAATGATTGTTGACGATATTGCGGAGACGCGAGAGCAGTTACGCAAACTGCTCTCGTTTGATCCTGATGTGGAGGTTGTGGCTCTGGCATCAACCGGGGAAGAAGCGGTCGAGATCGTCTCCCAGGCCTTCCCCGATGTGATCCTGATGGACATTAACCTGCCGGGGATAGACGGCATCGCTGCGACGGCCAAGGTGATCGAGGTAATCCCCACGGTGCAAGTGATCATGCTCTCTGTCCAGGGCGAGACCGACTACCTCAGGCGCGCAATGATGGCCGGCGCCCGAGACTATCTCACGAAACCCCCTGGGGCAGACGAGCTGATGGATGCTATCCATCGGGCCTACCAGCTGAAGCAGAAGATGGGCACTGGGCCACTCGGCCCGCTCCCGGCCGGCGCAGGCGGACGCTGCGCCCGGACAGCCGGCTAGCCCGCTTGAGGCCAAGATCGTGACGCTCTATAGCCCCAAGGGGGGAACGGGGTGCACAACCCTGGCGGTGAATCTGGCCATCGCTTTGCAGAACAAGCTGGGTCCCGAATCCAAGATATGTCTCATAGACGGGAATCTGCAGTTCGGCGACGTCTCCGTCTTTATGAAACTCCAACCTGGGCGTACGCTGGCGGATCTCGCCCCGCACGCGTCTGATCTTGATCCCGACCTGATGAACTCAATTGTGGTGACTCACGATTCGGGTGTCAGGGTCTTGACGGCGCCGATGTCGCCCGAAGAGGCCGAGATATTCCGCGAGGGGGGGACGGAGGAGAGCGGTGCCAACACGCGTTTCCGAGCCATCCTGGGCTTCGCGCGTCCTTTGTTTGATTACATCGTCGTTGATACCGCTCACCAAGTCGATGATGTGCTCTTGGCTGCAATGGATATGAGCGATTTGCTTCTGATTGTGACACGTCCGGTGATCCCGGAGATTCGGGGCGCCAGGTTGTTCGTGGACCTGCTCCGTAAGCTGAACTATGATATCACTAAGGTGGGATTAGTCATCAACGGCGTGGATAACAAGCGGATGGGAATCCAGCCCGAGGCTATCGAAAGGGCAATGATGCCGGCCCTGGCCCACATTCCCATGGACGAGCGCACCGCACTGCGGGCTGCCAATCTGGGAGAACCCGTGATGACGAAAGGCAGCCGGACTCTGCTGGGACAGGGCGTCGTAACATTGGCCGGAAAGGTCCACGACCGGGTCCATGCCGCCGTGGAGGAAGAGCAGCCCGATCTCGATCCACAGCGGCACGCCGGATTGGGCCGTTTGCTGTAAGCTGCAGACTATCGTGTGATGCTTGTTGAGGTGAGTTATGTCTCTCTTGCGCAGGATTGAGAAGAGGCCGTCGGATGTATCGGATCGGAGTGAGGATACCTCGTCGCAATCGAGGTCCCCGAAATCTGCGGACCGAGGTGTTCAGCGGCGACCGGTGCCCCAGGCTCGCGATGCCTATATGGACCTCAAGAACAGAGTCCAGAACCGGCTCATTGCCGAGATGGATCCGGCGATGGATGTGTCGCGTACCGATGAAGTTCGGCAGACCATCAAGAATATGTACGATGAGATCCTCCAGGAAGAGAGCATCATCCTGGGTCGGCGCGAGCGGGATACGCTGTTCGAGGTCATCGTCGCAGAGATCCTAGGCCTGGGTCCCCTGGAGCCACTTCTGGCAGATGAGTCCATCACTGAGATTATGGTCAACGGCGGCAAGAAGATCTTTGTCGAGCGCAGCGGCAAGATCGAGCGTGTCAACGTCACATTTGAGTCCGATGAGCATCTGATGCGCATCATCGAGCGCATCGTGGCACCACTCGGACGCCGCATCGACGAGAGTAGCCCTACGGTTGACGCGCGTCTCAAAGATGGCTCACGGGTCAACGCCGTGATTCCTCCGATATCCTTGCAGGGTCCCATTCTGACGATCCGGAAGTTCTCCAGGAAACCTCTCACCGTTGAGGATCTGATACGGTTTGGTACGATAACTGAGGAATCCATCGAGTTCCTGCGGGCCTCCGTTGTCGCAGCGGTCAATATCATCGTCTCCGGCGGCACGGGTACCGGCAAGACGACGTTCCTGAATGTTCTGTCCGCTTTCATTCCTTCGGAAGACCGGATTATCACGATTGAGAACGCGGCAGAGCTCCAGCTTCGTCAGGAGCACGTGGTCACGTTGGAATCCCGGCCACCCAATGTGGAGGGGAGAGGGGAGATCTCGATCCGCGACCTCGTGATAAACTGCCTGAGAATGCGGCCCGATCGCATCATCGTGGGCGAATGTCGGGGCGGTGAGGCCCTGGACATGCTGCAGGCAATGAATACCGGCCACGAGGGCAGTATGACGACGATCCACGCCAACAACACGCGTGATGGACTTTCCCGCCTGGAAACGTTGGTTCTGATGGCAGGAATGGACTTGCCCCACCGTGCCATCCGCGAGCAAGTAGCCGCAGCAATTGACCTCATCGTGCAATTGGAGCGTCTGCGTGATGGAACGCGCCGCGTGGTTTCCATCACTGAGGTTCAGGGGATGGAGGGCGACGTCATCACGACCGCTGAAGTCTTCAAGTTCGAGCAAAGTGGATTTGAGAATGGTCGCGTCATCGGTAAGCTCCGTCCCACTGGTATACGTCCGAAGTTCATGGACCGCATTGAGCAAGCTGGCATTCACCTTTCTCCCTCAATCTTCGGTGTCGGTCAGCGCATGCGGTTCTGACCCGGATGCGAGGTGGCTGTTCTCATAGCTGGAGATATCCAGAGTGAGGGAGGTTGGTTTGGCATGAGCCCCATAATCATGATCGGTGCTGTGCTTCTGTTGGCTGTCGTCCTCCTGGTCGTTGGACTTGCCTCGAAACCTACAGGGCAAGCCCTCGTTGAGGAGCGCTTGGGCCGACGTTCCCAGCGTCAGGCCGAGGCTGAGGACAAGCCAGAGTCTCCTCGCGAGGGTTTCGTCAGCTCGGCCGTGAACCGCGCGATTGAGGGTCGGAGTTTCGCGCAGAACCTTGCAACCCAATTGGCGCAGGCAAACCTCAAATGGAACGCGGGTGAGTTCCTGGTGCTCTCGCTGCTGTTGGCCCTCTTGCTGGGCCTGCTCTTCTATGCGATCCACCGGACGATACTGATTCCAGTCGGCGTGATCATCGGTTTTTTCGCCCCTAGGATCTACCTGGGCGTTCGCAAGAGCCGGCGTCTGAATGAGTTCAACGGTCAACTGAGCGATGCCCTCAACCTCATTGTCAACTCGCTCCGCGCCGGTTACAGTACAGTCCAGGCGCTTGAAGTTATCGGGAATGAGATGCCAGAGCCAATCTCCGAGGAATTCGGTCGAGTTGTATTGGAACTGCAACTCGGCATCACGTTTGACACCGCGATGGCAAACCTCTTGCGGCGCATGCCTAGTGCAGACATGGACCTCATTATCACCGCGATGAGCGTTCAGCGCGAGGTCGGCGGCAATCTAGCGGAGGTACTGGATGCCATCAGTTTCACGATCCGGGAGCGGGTCAGGATCAAGGGGGAGATCAGGACGCTGACCTCTCAAGGTCGCTATACCGGTTACCTCATCACAGGTCTTCCCTTCGTACTCGGTCTGGTGATCTACCTCATCAACCCGGGATTCATCGGCCCGCTGTTCACCGACCCATGTGGCTGGTTGATGCTGGGGATCTCCCTGGTGCTGATTGTCATCGGGTACTTCACGATCAACAAAATCGTGAGTATCGAGGTCTGAGGAGGGATGATGCTACCGGTATTCATTATTGGGGCACTCGTACTTGTAGGCGGGCTCCTCACACTTGCCGTGGTACGCGGACGTGGGTCATCCCAGACAATCGAAGATCGCCTCAACGAGCTTTCCGCGATGGGGCAGTCGATCACACTTGAGGAGATTGAGCTCTCCCGGCCTTTCAGCCAGCGGGTTCTCGCTCCAATGGTTGCAGCACTGGGCCAGCTCGTTCAGCGATTCACGCCTCAAAACACGCTGGAAACGGTCCGCCACAAGCTGGCACTTGCCGGAATCGCCCATAAGGTCAGACCGGCGCAGTTTCTGGCCTATCGGATCGGTGGCGCACTGGTCCTTGGGGTGTCGTCGCTTCTGGTGGTCTTTGCGTCCTCCGTTCCTTTTGGCCAGAAGCTGCTCATCATCATCGTCGCGTTTGGGTTGGGGTATCTGCTTCCGGGCACTTGGCTGGGATCGAAGATCAAGAAACGCCAGGACGAGATCATGAAGGCGATGCCGGACGCGCTCGACCTGCTGACGATCTGTGTCGAGGCCGGATTGGGGTTCGATGCCGCCATGCAAAAGGTGGCCGAGAAGTGGGATAATGAGCTAAGTCGCGCGTTCTCACGTACTGTCCAGGAGATGCAGTTGGGGAAGTTGCGCCGCGAGGCGCTGCGTAATATGGCCAACAGCATGGACGTTCCGGATGTAACCAGTTTCACCGCGGCAATCATCCAGGCCGATCAGTTGGGCGTCAGCATGGCCAGAGTTATGCGCATCCAGTCTGATACGATGCGGCTCAAGCGCCGCCAGCGTGCTGAGGAGAAGGCCCGGCAAGCCCCGGTGAAGATGATGATTCCCCTGGTCTTCTTTATCTTCCCCACCATCCTGATTGTACTTCTCGGGCCGGCCCTGCTTCAGATCCGCGACTCCGGGGTCTTCGGCACTTTCTAGGAGGGACGTTGGCTGATGTGGGACGTGTGAACCACGGCACCCGTTTCATCAGACACCTCACTCCATACCTCCTGGATCTCGTTCTGCCCCCGCGTTGCGTCGTGTGTGGCAGGGTCGAGACTTGGCTCTGCGACTCCTGCGCAGAGCAGCTTCCCTTTGCCGCCCGCGCCGTCTGTCCACGGTGCGGGAATGCCTGGGATGGCCACGGTATCTGCATGCGGTGTCGTGCTGCGCCGCTCCACGTCGCCCCTATCCATTCGGTGTACGTGTTTCAGGACCAAATCCGGGATGCCATCTATGCACTAAAGTATAGAGGAGGCCGGGGCGTCGCCCACCCTCTGGGTCAACGCATGGCCGACGCCTGGCGTCAAGTTCGTTTCACGGGTGACCTCCTGGTGCCCGTGCCCTTGCATGTTGATCGAGAGGCAAAACGTGGATATAATCAGTCCACGTTATTAGCACGAGAGTTGGCTTCACGCATTGCTTTGCCATTGGACGAGTTCCTGCTTTTTCGAGTTCGATCGACCAAGTCGCAGGCCCGGTTGAAGCCTCACGAGCGTTGGACAAATGTGAGAGATGCGTTCCTGTGTTCTGAGAGCCGAGACCTTTCAGGAATGTGCGTGACGCTGGTCGATGACGTGGCCACGACGGGGGCCACTCTGGATGCTTGTGCTGTGGCGTTGCTCGCCCAAGGTGCCAGGACGGTGAACGCATTTACCCTGTCGCATGCCGTCTGACACCCATCTTAGCGACAAGGAGGATTCAAACTATGGAAATGCTGCAGATTTACACTCGTAACCTGGAGTTGACCGAACGGCTTCGCGATTATGTGGAGGCCAAGGTCTCAAAGCTTCAGCGGTACCTGCCGAACCTTGACAGTATCCGAGTTGACCTCTCCGAAAGTAACGCAAGAGACAACGCTCGCCGTATGGTGGCTCAGATCACCATCTACGTTCCCAAGGCCATTCTGCGGGCCGAGGAACGCGGGGGTGACATTTTCGCCGCCGTGGATTCGGTGATGGACAAGATGTCCCGGCGGGTGGAGCGCTACAAGGGGCGCCAGCGCACGATGCGGCGTGGTCAGGCTCCCAGCGCGCCAACGGTTGCGGCGGAAATCGAGACAGAACTGGCTGAAGAGGAAGCTCCCAGCATCGTGCGGGTCAAGGAGTTCGAAGTGAGCTCCATCCTGGCGGAGGAAGCGATCGAGCAAATGGAGCTGCTGGGACACCACTTCTTCCTCTTTGTTGATGCGGCAGACGGGCGGCTGAGCCTGGTGTATCGGCGAGAGGACGGAGACTACGGCGTTCTAAAGCCGAATTACTGACAAGCAGTACACGGACGATATAAGCAATCGGGGCACACCTCTTGGTGCGCCCCGTTTGTTTGTTGGAGGCGAACCTAAGGAGTCTGCGGCGCCTGCCGATAGCGCAACGAGAGACTCCTCGAGGACCTCATCCATCGTCTCGACGAAGACCAATTCGAGTTGTCTGCGGATCTCCCTTGGAATCTCCTGGATGTCCTTGCGGTTGCGGGCCGGCAGCAGGACTTTCGCCACGCCGGCGCGATGAGCTGCAAGGAGTTTCTCCTTGAGGCCGCCGACCGCCAGCACGCGACCGCGCAACGTGATCTCTCCGGTCATCGCCACGTTTCTGCGCACCGGACGCCCGGTGAAGGCGGAGATGAGAGCGGTAGCGATCGTGATGCCGCCTGAAGGGCCGTCCTTTGGGAATACCACCCTCGGGAAAGTGGATATGCGTGTCCGTCTTGTCGAAGGACTCTGTCGAGATGTCCCACACCTCAGCCCGAGAGCGCAAATAGGTAAGCGCTGCCTGCGCGGACTCCTGCATCACGCCACCCAGCTGTCCGGTCAAAGTCAGGCCGCCCTTGCCCGGGACGAGCGCTACCTCAACCGGCAGCAAATCGCCTCCGTTGGCCGTCCAGGCCAGTCCCATTGCCACACCAACGGCGTTCTCCGGCTCAAGCGATTCCTCCTGGAACCGCGGCGGGCCGAGATAACGTTCGACCGACTTGAGCGTGATGGTGCGGATAGGTTGCTTGCTCTCGGCAAGTCTGCGCGTGGCCTTGCGGCAGATGCTTCCGATTTCGCGCTCGAGGTTTCGTACACCGGCCTCATACGTGTACTGGCGAATCAGCGCGTGCAGCGTGGTCCCTGGAAACTGCGGTGGCATGTCCGTCAGGCCGTTTTTCTCGATCTGCCGGGGTATCAGGAAGCGCTTGGCGATCTCGATTTTCTCGAGTTCCGTATAGCCAGGAAACTCAATGACCTCCATCCGATCCTCGAGGGCGGGCGGAATGGTATCGAGGACGTTGGCCGTTGCCACGAAGAGCACCTTGGACAGGTCGTAGGGTATCTCCAGGTAGTGGTCGGAGAACGCGTAGTTCTGTTCCGGATCCAGTACCTCCAGCAGAGCGGAGGAAGGGTCGCCCCTGAAATCGTACCCGATCTTGTCCACCTCATCCAGCATGAAGACCGGGTTGACCGTCGCTGCACGTCGCATCGTCTGCAGGATGCGCCCGGGGAGAGCCCCGATGTAGGTTCGGCGGTGCCCACGGATCTCGGCCTCGTCTCGGACGCCGCCGAGTGAGACTCGCACGAACTCGCGGCCCAACGCTTCGGCGATCGACCGGCCGAGCGATGTCTTGCCGGTACCGGGCGGCCCGACAAAGCAGAGGATCGTGCTCTGCTCGTTCACGGGCGCCATTTTCCGGACCGCGATGTACTCCAGGATGCGCTGCTTGGCCTTGGGCAAGCCGTAGTGCTGCGACTCCAGCACCCGCTCGGCATGCGAAATGTCGAGGTTGTCCTCGGTCTCCGTGCGCCACGGGAGAGCCAACAACCAATCCAGATACGTCCGGATGATACCGACCTCGGGGGCCATACTCGGCATCATCGAGAGACGTCTCAGCTCTTCCTCTGCCCGCTCTCGTACATGGTCCGGCAGTGATGCCTTGGCCAATTGCTCGCGAACCACCACGAGATCTCGCGAAAACACATCGACTTCGCCTAGCTCCTGTTGGATGGCGCGCATCTGTTCGCGCAGGAAATACTCCCGCTGGCTCTTGTCGACTTCCTCCTGGACCGTCGTGTGGATCTGGTTTTCGAGCTCCAGCACGTCAAGTTCCTGGGCCAGATGAGTGCTGATCTTCTGCAGCCGTTCCGTGACGTTGAGCGTTTCCAGGAGCACCTGTCTGGCGTCGGTCGGCAGATTGATGATCTGCGCGATGACGTCGGCCAGCTGCCCTGGGGCGTTGATGTTCATCGCGTAGACGTAGGCTTCCTCGGGCAGTGCCTGATTGAGTTCGACTACTTTCTCGAACATCGCCAGGATGGCGCGTGTGAGTGCTTCCGTGAGCGCCGAGTTCTCGGCCGGTTCGGGCAACGTCTCGAAGGTGGCCACCATGTAAGGCCGTTCCTGGATGACGTCCAGCACCCGCACCCTACCTACCCCTTGTGCAATCGCACTCGTACTGCCATCCGGCAGCCGAATCGAGCGTGCGATCACAACCTCCGTGCCGACGCTGTAGAGATCTTCCGCATCGGGATAGTCCTCTTGATCGTCATCGCGCTGCGTGATCACGACGACGGGCCAGTCTTCCTCGACCGCGGTAGCCATAGCCTGGAGCGACCGTTCGCGTCCTACGTAGAGCGGCGTGACCATCTGCGGATAGACCACGAGGTCGCGTAAGGGAAGCACAATGGCCTGAAAGGGGCCATCTTCGCTTGGGCCGGCGTCAAATGCATCCCCGAAGAAATCCTCCGGGGACAGAGGCAGCTTATCCCAATCCATCAACGTTCTCGCTCCCACGGTTCATCGACCCAGTCGCCCATCGGAAGATCCAACTCCGCATTATGTGCCCACGCCTCGCGCACGTCCGCGACCAGGAAAATCGAGCCGGTGCCAATGATCCCATAGCCTGGCTCAAGTCTGCGGGTGGCTTGTTCGAGTGCACGCTTTGGATTGATCGCAATCTCGGCACCATGGCCGAGATCAGCACACAGATCGGCGAGATCATAGGGTGTGGCCGCGCGGGGATGGTAAGAACGCGTAACGATGACGTGCTTGCTGATCGTCAGCAGCGCCTTCAACATATCCTTGATGTTCTTGTCGCTGGAAGCTCCGAAAATCAGCACCCAGGTTGTGTCGGGGAACCAGCTCTTGAGCGATGCAACCAGCGTCTCCGCGGAATATGGGTTGTGGGCAGAATCAACGACAATGGGTGGCTCGTGGTTCAGGACCTCCATACGCCCCGGCCATCGGACGGCCTGGAGGCCGGCGCGCAGTGTATCGGGGTTGGCCCACGGGTGCCCTTGCTCGTGGAGCATCGCCGTCGCAGCGATGGCCACCGCCGCGTTTTCCTGTTGGAAGTCGCCGAGAAGCGCGACCTTATAGGTCCCCTCAAAGAGAGAGGCGGCTGCCGGATGCTCCACCCGCAGCGACTGTCCATCCCAGGAGCGACTCACCGGAGACCACGTCCAGTCCTCGCCTACGGTGGTTAGCGGAGCGGACCGCTCGGCAGCGATCCGCCGCAAGACCTCAAGGGCTTCCGGTTTCTGCGGAGCCGTCACCACGGGGATGCCCGGTTTGATGATGCCGGCCTTCTCGTAGGCGATCTCCCCCAAGGTATTGCCGAGCAGGTACGTATGATCGAGGCTGAGCGAGGTGATGACGCTGATCTCTGGCGTGATGACATTGGTCGCATCCAGCCGTCCGCCGAGTCCCACCTCCATCACGCCCAGGTCCACGTGTTCGCGCTCGAAATAGAGAAAGGCGACGGCTGTCGTTACCTCGAAGGTCGTGACCTCCGGGACTTGTTCGACGACGGGCATAATCTCTTCGACGAGGTCGGCCATCATGGTGCGGGAGATCGGCTCTCCGTTGATCTGCATGCGTTCCCGGTAAGTGTGCAGGTGCGGCGACGTGTAGAGTCCTGTGCGGAGTCCGCCGGCCCTGGCGACGCTCGCCAACATCGATGAGACCGACCCCTTGCCCTTAGTGCCGGCAATATGCAGCGTCGGATAGCTTCTGTGCGGGTTTCCCAGTAGATCCAGCAGGTGGACGACGCGTTCGAGCTTGAACTCCCGTGGCGTGTACCGCTCGATTCTACGTTTTTCGTAGTCGACGAGTCCATATAGATAGCGCAAGGCATCATGGTATTTCATAGTTTTCGCTTGCCAGAGTCTATTGGTTGGGTGGATGATAAAGCTGAGAATTGGCTGTGAACCAGTGCGAGATTCTACCCTCTTTCATGGTCTTGGCAAGGTTCGCGCAGATCTACGGCGGGCTATGCCTGCAATCCTCGTCTTTTTCCGCAATGTGTGATAAAGTGGTCGCCAGGCCTGTATGCCAGGTCGCTGATGTGGGTCTGCCGGATACGAGGAGAAGAGCCATGGTCGCCGTGCGGGTAGGATTGCTGGTGGTGTATCTTGGGGGCACCGCTCTCTTGAACCGGTATCTGCGCCAGCATCTTCCTACCTCCAAATCCGCGCCCTCGTTTGGTGGCCCGGCGGCCAATGTGCTCGTCTGGATCTGGGGGCCGACGCTCTGGGTTATCCCGGGTCTCCTATGGATGGGAATCCTGGAGCTTTCCCCGGTCCATATTGCTCTCCTGAGCATCTTTCTCCCTCTGAGCTGCTATGCGCTATTCCTATGGCGCCACAAGATAGTCTCAGCGTTTGCGCTGGGGTTTGTTCTCGTCGCGACCCTTGGTATCCTCGCCTATGCCCTGGTGACACCGGGTCTTTCGTACGCTAGACTTGGCCTTTGCTCGGTTTCCTTGGTTATGCCGCCTCTCTTTTCCATCTGGCTGCTGTCGACATGGGCGCCCGCGGTTGTGCCCCTGGCCCCGGGCATACAGGATCGGTCCCGTGAGGCACTCGGCATGTTGTTGGGTTTCTTTACGGGGGTGCCGAAGCCCGCATGGGTCGTCGAGGAGGGGCTGGTCCATACGAGGATTGAAGGGAATCCCTGGGCCGGAACGGGATCCGGACTGCTGATTACGGAGCCAGAGAACGTCGTGATCCTGAGATCCGGTTCGCAGATTGGGCGTGTCGTGGGGCCCGGAGTAGCCCTTACCGGGCCAGGGGAGTCGCCTTATCGCGTTGTGGATCTGCGAAACCAGGTGCGAACTACGTCTGTCGACGCGATTACGCGGGATGGCATAGAGGTGCGCGTTCCCATTTCGTCTTACTTCAGGGTCAGTCGTGGGCACCGGCAGATCCGGCTGAACGAACCTTGGCCCTATCGAAACCAACGGGATATCCTGCAGATACTGTTTGCCGAGGAAGTCGATCCCACCGGTCGCAGCCCACTGGACGCAAATGTGCCGCAGCCGTGGGAAGATCTGCCGACGAAAGTAGCGTCGCACAAGCTCGAGCAGGCTATCTCGTTCTACAGCCTGGAGCAGCTTTACGATGGCATTATCGGCGGGGCGTCCATAGGCGATGCGTCCGGTGGGACGAATGTCAATGCGCAGGGCGAGTTGCTCAAGACGCACCGTCGGCTGGAAGCCGCGTTGTCACTTGCACCAGCCCGGGAGTTGGGCGATGCGTTGACACGGGCTGCGATTGGCGAACTCGTTTGGAGATCCGTGCGGCAGACTCTGGCGTCTCGGGGGTTCGATGTCTTCGGTGGTAGGGTTGGTGGGCCAATTGAGCCTCTGAATCGGGGTGTGATCGAACAACACGTTGAGGCGTGGAAGTCTCGCTTCATTATCAAGGTCATGGACTGGCATGCTGCTGTTGAGCGCAAGCGTTTTTCGGCTCTCGAAAAGATCAGACAGGAGGCCCGCGAGAAACTTCTGGTCGAGATGGTCGAAGAGGCCAGCCGGCGGGTTCAGGCGACGGGTGATACTATGCAGCGTGATCTGGTGGCTTACTACATGCTCAGTAGCTTGATCCGGATTGCAGGTGCGCCCGAGGTGCAGCGCATGCTGCCCGAGTCAGCCTTGCCCACATTGAGACATCTCTACGAGCAAATCGGCGGACCCTCCGATCTTGGGGAGGAAAGTTGAGCCTGTCGAAGCTGCTCGTGCCGCTGGCCATTGGAGCGCTGTTCCTTGCCTTCGCAGCCTCCTTACCCATCGTGCTCTGGAGCGAGGCCGGTTACACCATCACTGCGTCGGATCAGGTGAACTTCTTGATTCTGGTCGTTGGATTCGGTGTAGCTCTGGCGATATCGGCGTGGCAGATGGTGCGCGTCCTCCGCCAATACATCCAGGATCTGCACGATGTGAGCGCTGAGGAGGCTGCCGGTCTGGTCGCACATCTGACTTTCGGGGCAGGTGTGTTGGCTGGAGCACCGGTCCTTCGGGTGCAGGCCGGTCAGGCGGATCTCGACGGTCCTCCTATTGTGCACAAGATTGGCGGGCCGGCGAAGCTGAACGTGGAACTCAACAATGTGGTCGTGACCAGCCGGTTGGGCATGCTTCATCGTATTCTCGGTCCGGGAATGCACGACCTGGAGTCATTCGAGCGGGTTTGGAGTGTGGTGGACCTGCGTCCGCAGCGGCGCACGCTGACGGTCGAGTTTGTCACGCGAGACGGAATCCCGGCACTCTGCCAGTCCACGCTCGTGTGTCGCATCGCTCCGCCGGGCTACGCCGAATCGCCGCTCGCGAAGGATGGTACGCTGTCTCCGACAGTCGGGGTAGCTCGCGATCGTCTCTTTGGTTACTCGGAGGAGGCCGTCTTCTATGTGACGACGTCGCAGTGCGTGCGCAAGCCTGAAGGCCGGGGACGGGTCGTGGATTGGGTCTCAGGCATGGCGAGCGATGTACTGGAGGCCACTGTCCGCGACGTTCTGGAGCAGCACCGGCTCGATGAGTTGCTTAACCCCCAGTATTGGTTGGAGGGGGATGAGGGGCCACCACGGGCCGCCGCGACCCCCAAGCTTGTGTCCGACCTGGAGGATGAGATCGAGTCAGCGGTGCGATCCAAGGGCAAGGAGCGGGGCGTGATTGTCGAGCGTGTGGAACTCGCCACCGTTCGCCCCGCTGAAGACGCAATCTCCCGACAATGGCTGGAGTTCTGGCAGGCGAAGCTCCAGAAAGGGGTTGACCGATACGCTATGGAGGCCGAGACGACACACGAGCAGCTTGCAGAAGCCGCGCGTTTCGAGGCCCAAGTCACGTTTGTCAACCGTGTGCTGGAGGAAGTGCAGTCTCTACGCAATGACGGACTGTTTGTGCCCCCGCAGCTGATTATCGCCAGCTTTATGGAAGTTCTCCACGCGATGGGTGACCGGAGTCCAAAGGCCCAGCAAGAGCTCTATGAGGAGGCCGAGAACCTGATTCGGGCCGTCAATGCGGTCCAGCAGGAGGATGTGACGCAAGCGGAGGTGCGTGACAAGCAATTGCCGGGCAGCCCCGAGAAGACCGAGGCTTAGGTCACATCAAATGCGCTGGATCTCGTTGCCGAAGGATTTGGCACTGCCTCACTTGCTGGACCTGCAGGCGGTCCCGCAACCTCTCGCAGATCGGTTTCACCAACTCGGGGATCATCTTGACGTTGGGGCCTATGATGTCGTGTTGGCTCAGGCTGAGCGCACTTTCGACATGGCAAAGCACACCTTCGATCGCTATGGGCAGGCGCTCGCCTTGCTGTATGAGGCTGAAGCGTTTCGATGCCTGATGAGGTGGGAGGAAGGGCTGGCCTGTATTCGCAACGCCCTGCGTCGGCTGGAACTCCAGGTGTCTCCTGTAGCTCGCTACAACGAGGCAATTGCCGTCTATCAAGAGGGTGTGATCCATTTCTCCCTCCAGGCGACGGAGCGTGTCGTGGAGACTTTTGCCTATGCCCAGCACGTCCTGGATGAGAGCCAACGTCATTGGGGACTCGAGGAGAATCCGGGACGTGTCGCGGACTGTCGCAGCGCTGCACGTTGGATGGCAAAGTTACTTGAGGTGCAGGAATCGCTATCACCCGGCGAGGTTGTCGCGGTTCTCCCGGTCTATGAGTTCGTCAACCGTGTCCCCATCCGAACTGACGTGGTCGCCATCAGGACGACCTGGGTCGGGATACCCGGTGAGATCCTGGTCCAATACCTCCCTCCGACGATTGTACCGCTGCAATTGGGTGAGCTACCGTTTCCCTATTTGCGTCCCCTTGCGCCCTACGTTGCGATCCGCATCCCGGAGCGTGGGACATTGTGGAGTCAGGGTAGGAAGGGAGATCTTCTGGTTGTCGAGGTGACCGGTCCCAGCTCCGGGGCGGACGAACTCGTGTTAACCGCAGAGAGGCCGTTTGTGCGTCGAAGTGATGGGCGCGTGGAGTTCCAGCCCTATGCTCAGGATGCTTCAGGGGCTCCGTGGTCCTCAGGTCAGGGCCTGGTAGGAATTCCTCGCATCTTGCTGAGAGAGGAAGATTCGATATGAACGACGGCGAACATCGCGTGTTGGTGCTTGGCGCTGCCGGCTTGGATCTGAAGGTGCGCCCTCGGAAGGCTACGATAGAGCCGGCGCGATCCAATCCGGGTGAGATTCGTTGGGGGTGGGGCGGGGTCGCGCGCAACATCGCCGAGAACCTCGCGCGTTTGGGGGCTGATGTACATCTGATCACAGCGGTAGGCGACGACTGGTGGGGCCACGCGCTACTGCGTCAACTCGGCGATCTGGGTATCCACACAGATGACGCTATCGTGTCGACCGAACACCCGACGGCTTCATACGTCGCGCTCTATGACAAGCAAGAAGCATCTGCAGGTCGCCTTTGACGACATGGAGATCGTGCACGAAATCACGCCGGGCTATCTCAATCGTCTTCGACGCTTGGTCCGTGAGGCCGATATGGTCTGCGTCGATGCGAATCTCTCGCCCCAGACGCTGAAGACGCTCTTCCGCCTGGCCGTGCAGTACGATGTGCCGGTCTGTGCAGATCCCACCGCCGCACTGCTCGCGCACCGGCTCAATCCGTATCTCTCAGGACTCACGGCCATCACGCCGGACCGCGACGAGGCCGAAGCTCTGTTGGGCACCTCGTTGGAGGATGAGGAGGCGATCAGCGCGGGTGCGCGGGCGCTCGTTCAGGCGGGTGTCAGGCTTGCCGTCATTACCCTTGGCGCCGGCGGGCTGTACTACGCGACGTCCGAAGAGAGCGGGCGCATTCCGGCTTTCGCAGTGGACGTCGTCGACCCGACCGGCGCCGGCGACGCGCTGACTGCAGCCGTAGCCTATGGGCTGCTAGAGGGCGTCTCCCCTGAGGAAGCCGTGCGTCTGGGCATGGCCGCCGCTACCCAGACCCTCACATGCCGCGACACGGTCTGCCCGAATCTCAGCCAAGAGCTGCTGTACGAGCGGCTGGTGATGTAGGCCGCCCTTTATTAGCTGATCATAGTCGATCCATAGCCGAGGTGGTATGAGAGCCTTAACAATTCACCAACCTAACGAGATGAGCGTTGTTGATGTCGCGATGCCCACGCCGGAGCCGGACGAAGTATTGGTCAAGGTGGCCGCCTGCGGCATCTGCGGCACCGATGTTCATATCTTCCGGGGTGAGTATCTTGGAGGTTACCCCGTCGTCCCCGGTCACGAGTTCGCCGGCGAGGTGGTGGAGGTCGGGGAACGCGTGCACCGGTTCCGAGTTGGTGACCGTGTCGCCGTCGAGCCGAACATCGCATGCGACAACTGTGTCAACTGTCTTAACAACCGGCAGAACTTCTGCCTGAATTGGCAGGCCGTAGGCGTGACACGCGCCGGTGGGATGGCCGAGTACGTGGTCGCTCCCGAGAAGGTCGTCTTTGACATCGGGGCGCTTCCGTATGACGAGGCCGCGTTTATGGAGCCACTCTCCTGTGTCGTGCACGGTATCGAGCGAGCCGACATTCGTATGGCCGATCGGATCGCCCTGCTCGGTGCGGGCCCTATTGGTCTGTTGCTGCTGCAAGTGGCCCGGCTTCGCGGAGCCACGGATATCACGGTGTTGGAGCGCCAATCCGCGCGTGGAGAATTGGCCAAGGCGCTAGGTGCTCGAGCGTGGACGCAGGATCTGAGCGACCTGGATCGAGATGGCTATGACGTCGTCATCGATGCGACGGGTGCGCTTCCGGTTATGGCCCAAACGGTTGCCGTGGCGCGCAAAGGGGGGACGGTGCTGCTCTTCGGCGTCCCGCCACGAGATGGTGCGTTGAGCCTCGACGCGTTCGCCATCTTTGAGAAAGGCCTGACGATTCGCTCCTCCTACACTTCGCTGCGTAACTGCTACCAGGCCGTGGAGTTGTTGGCCTCGGGCAAAGTCCGGGTGAAGGAGCTCGTCTCGCACCATCTGCCGCTCGAGCACTTCGCGCGGGGTGTGGAGATGATCGAGCAGGGACTGGAGGGGGTCAAGAAGGTTCTGATGGTGCCGTAGGTACCGTTCTCTGAACCTTCGCAAGGCTGCTGATGCCTTGACACGCAGACGAACTATGGTACTCTTTTCACTATGAACGCGCCAGGAAAGGTTCGCCGCTTGCATCATCATGCGAAGGGGACACCACCCGATTCGGGAGGTGTGGCTTCGCTTACGTAGCGAGACCTCGCCAGGGCTGAGCAGATCAACCAGAACAACAAACCCCCCGGATTGGACCGGGGGGTTTTCATTTAGGAGGAGCTATGACCGAACGAAGCGAGATCCGGCTGTCGCTGCCCAGCAAGGGGCGCCTGGCTGAAGACACGACTGGAGTTCCTGGCTGCGTGTGGCCTCAAGATCCACCAGCCCAATCCGCGACAGTATGAGGCCTCGATTCCCGCGCTCCCGGGCCTGACCGTGATCTTCCAGCGACCGACGGACACGGTGGTCAGCGTGCGCGATGGCAGCGTGGATTTCGGTGTGACAGGGCTCGACGTCACTCAGGAGTACGGCGGAGACGAAGGCGAGATCCTGATCCTTCACGAGGCGCTTGGATTTGGCGCTTGCCGGCTTGCCGTAGCAGTTCCTGAGGCATGGACCGACGTTCGTACGCTGGCGGACCTGACCGCTACAGCTCGGTCGTGGGACCGCCCTTTGCGTGTGGCGACCAAGTTCACGAATCTGACCTCAGCTTTCCTCATCGAGCACGGGCTTGGCCCCTTTGAATTGGTCTACGCCGAGGGAACGCTCGAAGTCGCGCCTGCGCTTGGCCACGCGGATTGTATCGTCGATCTTGTTGCTTCCGGGCAGACCCTTCGGGACAACCGGCTCAAGCCGCTCGAAGATGGCGTGATCCTGCACTCACAGGCAGCCCTGATTGCCAACCGCGCCGCCCTGCGCGCTCGCCCCGAGGTGTTGAGCATTGCCCGTACCCTGCTTGAGTTCACCGAAGCACATCTGAGGGCCCTGGATCACTATATGCTGGTGGCGAATATCCGTGGGGAGTCGCCGCGGGCCATCGCGGATCGGATGGCCCAGCAGCCGATGCTAAGTGGTCTCCAGGGGCCGACGGTCTCCCCTGTGATGGTTGCCGACGGTAACCCCAATTGGTACGATGTGCAGATTGTGGTCCGCCGTGACGCGTTGATCGAGGTTATTGCCGAGTTGCGGTCGATCGGGGGCAGTGGGGTCGTCGTGACGCCGGTGACCTATATCTTCGAAGAGGAGCCGGAGCGCTATCTGGCTTTGATGAAGGCTGTGAAGGAGGTGTCGGGATGATCAGGATCTACGATGATCCGGCACAGGGATCGCGCATCCTGACGCGTCGGACGATGCTGACGCTGGAGGACGTCCCCGAGGTCGTGCTCGCCAGTATCGAGCGGGTCTTTGGCGAGAGGCTGACACCGGAGGCTGCTGTTGCGCGGCTTCTGGCCGACGTCCGTGTGCGCGGCGATGCGGCGCTGCGTGAGTGGACCCGGCGCATCGACGGCGTCTCCGTCGAGGCACTGGAGATACCGGCGTCGGACTGGGAAGCTGCCTATGCATCGCTCAAGCCGGAGTTGAGGGATTCGCTCAATCGGGCCGCCGACCGAATTCGTGACTTCCACAGCCGACAGCCGATACCGAACTGGACCACGGATGAGATGGGAGGGATGCTCGGGCAGCGTCTGGTGCCGCTCCAACGGGTGGGACTCTATGTGCCCGGTGGCACGGCGCCCCTGCCTTCCTCGCTCTTGATGGGGGCCCTCCCGGCGCGTGTCGCCGGTGTGGACGAGATCGTCGTCTGCACGCCGGCTGCGAGAGAGACCGGCGCGCCGTCACCATTGATACTCGCTGCGGCCTACGTCGCCGGTGTTGACCGCCTTTTCGCGTTGGGCGGCGCGCTCGCCGTTGCCGCTCTCGCGTTCGGCACGGATAGCGTGCCCCGCGTGGACAAGGTCGTGGGGGCCGGTGGGCTCTTCACGACCGTCGCCAAGCGCCAGGTGTACGGAATCGTCGGACTGGACGGGCTCTATGGGCCTACTGAGACGGTCGTCGTGGCTGATGACACTGCAAATCCCGCCTGGGTCGCGGCGGACCTCCTGGCACAGGCTGAGCACGACGTCCTGGCGACCGCGATCCTGCTCACGCCCTCGCGGGAACTGGCTGAAGCCGTTCAGACCGAGGTGGCGCACCAGATCGAGGCGTTGAGCCGTGCTGAAATCGTCGCCACATCCTTGGCCGGGCAGGGCGGCATCGTCCTCACGCCGGACCTGGCGACGGCGGTGCGGCTTGCAGACGCGTTCGCGCCTGAGCACCTGTGCCTCTCGGTGGCGGAGCCGGGCGTGTGGGCCGGCAAGATACGCAATGCCGGGGGTATTTTCCTGGGTGAGCACTCGTTCGAGGTGCTGGGTGACTACGTTGCCGGCCCCAGTCATATCATGCCCACCGGGGGGACCGCGCGTTTCAAGGGTCCGGTCAATGTACTCGATTTCGTCAAGGTGGTGAACTTGATCGGCCTGGATGCGGCGACGGCGCACGCGCTGGCGCCGGACGCCGATCGCCTGGCTTCGGCGGAGTCGCTCACCGCTCACGCGGCTGCGGCCCGGTATCGGGGGGAGGAGAATGTCTGAACCACGGATTACACGGATGCCTCCGATCACTCGTTACCCGTTACCGGCTTGTGAGATGACCATCCGGAGTGGAATATGCCAACGAACGTGACCGACCTCATCAGAGCCGACATTGCGACGATGGAGCCGTATACGCCCATCTTTCCTTTTGACGTGCTGGCTGCGCGACTGGGGCGCGCTCCCGACGAGATCATCAAACTCGATGCCAACGAAAATCCCTACGGTCCCTCGCCGCGCGTGCGCGCGGCGCTTGCCGATGTGGCGGACGTGCATATCTACCCCGATCCGGAGAGCCGCGCCCTGCGCGCCGCCCTGGCCGAGTTCACTGGGCTGCCCGCGGAGATCCTGCTCGCCGGGGCCGGGGCGGACGAGCTTCTGGATTTGATCATGCGCCTCTTCCTCCAGCGCGGAGACACCATCCTCAACTGCCCGCCAACGTTTGGTATGTATCCCTTTGACGCCGCAATCAATGGCGCGGGTGTGGTCTCGGTGCCGAGGCGGGACGATTTTGCCATCGACGTAGAGGCGGTTGAGGCGGCAGTGGGTGAGCATCATCCCAAGCTGCTTTTCGTCACGTCGCCCAACAACCCCGATGGTAGTTGGCTGTCGGATGCGACGTTGGCCCGGCTGCTGGCGCTCCCCGTGGTCGTCGTCCTCGACGAGGCGTACGTCGAGTTCGCCGGTATGGCGAAAAGCCGTATCGGCTGGGTGGTGGAGCGCGACAACCTGATCGTCCTGCGGACCTTCAGCAAACTTGCGGGGCTTGCGGGGCTGCGCGTGGGCTACGGGGCGTTTCCTGCGGCGCTGATGCCGCATCTGTGGAAGATCAAGCAGCCGTACAACGTCTCCGTGGCTGCCTCGGCGGCGGCGGTTGCGGCGCTCCAGGATCTGCCCTGGCTCACCGACAAGGTCGACCGGATCGTGCGGGAGCGCGGGCGCTTTGGCGAGTTACTGGCCTCGATTCCATACTTGCGGCCTTATCCCTCGGCGTCGAATTTCATCCTTTGCCGGGTGCTGGGCCGTGAGGCTGAGGGTCTCAAACTGGCCTTGGAGGGCGAGGGCATCTTGATCCGCTACTATCGGACGGCGCGCCTGGCGGATCACGTGCGATTCACCGTGGGGAAGCCCGAGCAGACCGACGCGGTCATCGCGGTACTGCGGCGGCTTTCATAGGTGCCCTGGACTTTCTGGGACGTCTTCGCCCATCTGCGGCACTTCGGGGGAAGGAGTGGGAAATGCGATCTGCTCAGCTAGAGCGTGAGACGCGGGAGACCAGGATTTCGATGGCACTGAACCTGGATGGCAGTGGCGACTGTGAGATTTCGACCGGGATAGGCTTTCTGGACCATATGCTCCGGCACGTCGCCGTCCACGGCCTTTTCGATCTGAGCGTCCACGCGGAGGGCGATCTCGAGGTCGACCCGCATCACACCGTCGAGGACGTTGCCTTGGTGTTGGGCGCCGCCTTCGACCAGGCACTGGGAACGCGGAAGGGAATTGTGCGGATGGGATCTGCCTACGTGCCGATGGATGAGACGCTGGGATTCGTGGCCGTGGATCTTTCCGGTCGCCCTTACGCCGTCGTGGACGTGACGTGGACGGGGCAAGACGTCGGCGGTGTACCGGTCACGCTCTGGGAGCATTTCGTCGAATCCTTTGCCATCACAGCCCGCGCCAATGTACACGCGCGCGTGCTCTACGGGCGTGACGATCACCACAAGGCCGAGGCGCTCTTTAAGGCAATGGGAAGATCGCTCGACGCTGCAACGCAGCTTGACCCGCGGCGAGGGAATGTCGTGCCGTCCACTAAGGGAGTACTCTGATGATCGCACTGATCGACTACGGGGCGGGCAACGTCCGCTCGGTCCACAAAGCCCTTATGGCGGTGGGTGCCGACGTCATCCTGACGCAGGAACCGGCGGCTGTTCTCGAGGCTGAGAAAGTCGTGATGCCGGGAGTAGGGGCCTTTGCGGATTGCATGGAGAGTTTGGCCCGGCTGAACCTGATCGGGGCTATCCGCCGGGTGGTGGACGCCGGGACGCCCTTTCTCGGCATCTGCGTGGGGATGCAGGTGCTGTTTGAATATGGCGAGGAGCTCGGTGGACACGAGGGCCTGGGACTGCTTTCCGGGCGTGTGGTGCCATTCGAGATCGATGATGCGCTAAAGGTGCCACACACCGGATGGAATCAGGTGGAGCCGGTGGGAGATAGCGAACTGCTTGCAGATCTGCCGGCAGGCGCCTGGACTTACTTCAACCACGGCTACTACTGCCAGGCCACCGATGCCGACACATTGGCCGTGACCGACTATGGCGGCCCTTTCGCCTCGGTCGTTGGGCACGGCCGGCTTCTGGGGGTTCAATTTCATCCCGAAAAGAGCCAGCACGTCGGGCTTCACATCCTGCGGAACTTCGTGCGCCAACCTGGCGAGGCATCAGCATGACCGACTTCGAGATCTATCCGGCCATCGACCTCCGGCAGGGACGCGTCGTGCGCTTGGCGCAGGGCGATCCCGACCGAGAGACAGCCTATGGCGACGACCCGCTGCGCGTGGCACGGCAGTGGAAGGAGGCCGGCGCGCATTGGCTTCACGTCGTGAACCTCGACGGCGCCTTCGGCGAGTCGGGCCATGAGAATCAGAAGGCACTCGCCCGTATCCTGGAGACGTCGCTGCCGGTCCAGTTCGGGGGAGGCATGCGGGATATGGCTACCTTGTCGAGAGCGCTCGATCTGGGTGTCTCCCGCGTCGTGGTGGGCACGGCCTTCGTCGAAGATCCCGCGTTTGTCAGTGCGGCGCTTGCCCGGTATGGGCCGGAATACGTCGCCGTCGGGATCGATGCCCGTGATGGCGTCGCCCAGATCCGGGGATGGCAGGAGGCGGCATCGCTCCGGGCGTTGGATCTGGCGAAACGCTGGGCCGATCTGGGGGGGCGTTGGCTGATCTTCACGGACATTTCCAGGGACGGGATGGGAAGCGGCGTCAACGTCGACGCGACCCTGAACCTGGCGCGCGAGACCGGGCTGAGCGTGATCGCGTCCGGGGGTGTCCGTACCCTTGAGGACGTCAGGCGTGTCAAGGTTGCCGGGCTGTCAGGTGTGATCATCGGACGGGCGCTTTACGAAGGCCAGATTCGACTGGCGGACGCTGTCGCCGCAGCCGGCGGTGTCGCCGCGGCCGGCGGCGACGCATCTAGTTAAGGAGGTTGCTATGTTGGCCAAGCGCATCATCCCCTGTCTCGATGTCAAAGAGGGCCGTGTCGTCAAGGGCGTGAACTTTGTCAACCTGAGGGACGCGGGAGATCCGGTGGAGCAGGCACGCATCTACGACGAGCAGGGCGCCGACGAGTTGGTCTTCCTGGACATCTCGGCAACCCACGAGGGGCGCCAGACGATGATTGACGTCGTCCGTCAGGTTGCCGTGGAGGTCTTTATGCCCTTCACCGTGGGCGGAGGCGTGCGGAAGATCGAGGATGTCCGCAATCTGCTGTTAGCCGGGGCGGACAAGGTCAGTATCAACTCTGCCGCCGTGCGTACGCCGGAGATTCTCAGCGCCGGGGCCGAGCGATTTGGCAGCCAATGTATTGTGCTCGCCGTCGATGCCAAGCGTGTTTCGCTGGATCCGCTGCGATGGGAGGTTTACATCAGCGGCGGTCGCATTCCGACAGGCCTGGATGCTATAATGTGGTGCGCCGAGGGCGTCAGCCGGGGTGCCGGTGAGATCTTGCTCACGAGCATGGACAGCGACGGCACGTTGGCAGGCTATGATATCGAGCTAACCCGTGCGGTCGCCGAGGCGGTTTCGGTGCCGGTGATCGCGAGCGGTGGGGCGGGCACGATGGCCCACTTCGCCGAGGTGCTGACCGCCGGGAAGGGCCGATGCGGCCCTGGCTGCCTCACTCTTTCACGATCGCGTGCTCAGCATCGGCGAGGTGAAGACCTACTTGGGTGCACACGGTGTTGTCGTTCGTCAATAGGGCCCGAAAGAGGTGGCGAAGATGGGAAACGATGTTCCTTTGAAGTATGATTCCCGCGGGCTGATCCCCGCGGTGTTACAGGACGCTGAGAACGGACAGATCCTGATGGTGGCCTGGATGAACGATGAGGCCCTGCGGCTGACGCAGGAGACCGGGGAGGCCCACTTCTGGAGCCGGAGTCGCGAGGAGCTGTGGCACAAGGGCGCTACATCAGGCAACGTCCAGCGTGTCCGCGAGATATGGGTGGACTGCGACGCGGACGTGCTCCTACTCAAGGTCGATCCGGCGGGCCCGGCGTGTCACACGGGTGCGCAGAGCTGCTTCTATCGCCGCCTATGGTCGACGGACGAGACGCCGATGGTGACGAATGACGTTCTGGACGAACTCTTCGCCGTCATCGAGGATCGCAAGGACAATCCATCACCGGGTTCCTATACGGCGAAGTTGCTGGCGGGCGGGGACGAGATCCTGAAGAAGGTTGGGGAAGAGGCCATGGAAGTGGTGCTTGCGGGCAAGGGCCAGAGCGGTCAGCGGCTCATCGAGGAGTCCGCGGATCTGGTCTACCATTTACTTGTCCTGCTTGCGTCCCGTGACCTCACCCTGGACGAGGTGCGCGATGAGCTCGCGCGGCGGCGAAAGTAGGAGGCTCACACCCGGAACCGCTTCGGCCGTCGTGCAGCCCTAACCCGGTACCAACGGCTCCAGGATTGAGGGCCAGAGGAAGGGCGCCTGAAGACGCTCCCGGCTTTCCTCGGCCAGGTCCGCGATGCCATGCATCACTCGCCGCGATGCCATACGAACGTACGCCCGATCCTCAACATCCCCTGTAAGGTGAAGGGGGCGCCCCACGGTGACGCCGTACGGTCCCCGAAGTGCGTAGCGACTGACGACCCACTTGTCCCCCATGTCACTCTCGACATGCCACAACCCTCGTGGTGAGAGGCTGATACCCATGGGAATCACCGGGACGCCGGTTATCAACGCCAGGCGAGCGAGGCCCGTGTGTGGCTCCTGAAACCCGCCCTCCCGGGGGCTGAGTTGGCCTTCCGGAAATACGATCAAGGTCCCTCCATTTTGGAGGTGCCTTTCGGCAGCCTCGAAGGCAGGATGACCGTCATCCGCTACGACAGGGATGTGTCCGGACGCGCGCAGATAGGCGCCGAAGAGGGGAACACCGAGATGAGCATCGGCGGCTCCCGCGTGACCAGGCCACCAGGAAAGGATCCGATGTACTGGGATGATTCGCGGCGATGATCTTCGCCCCTTTGGGTAACTGTTCGTGACGCTCAACATCCAGCTTGAGCATCCGACCGTACAGGCCGATGAGCGGCCTCGATAACCAGTATACTGCTTGCCGTAACATGATGCCTCCACTCCCAGCGCCTGGTAGCGTGCCAGGTGCCTTGGCTGTGGCGAATGTGAGTGTGTGACCGCGTCGCAAAGCTCCACGTTTGCCGGAGCTTAGTGTCATATACAGTATTCTAACACTTTTGCAGGGTCGAGTTACGTGGTCGACCCGATCTGCGCCTATTTGCTTCCACTGGCCGCGTGATCTGTGATGATCATGTTCTCTGAGGTCGCAATCCGGCGCGGCATCTGCCACAGCAGTAGCCCCGCCCCGATCAGGATGAGGACGATCGGTGTCAGCCAGCGCCACAGCCACCACAGGGGACGTATCGATGCCAATGCTACCGCCGATGATGCCTCAAGGAAGCCCAGGACGCCGATCGCGCAGAAAATGAGGCCAACGGTCTGCCATCGCCTGGAGTGTTGCCCGCTGTCGAGGATCAGAATCGCGATACCGATGGCGATGGGCTCCACCGCCCAGAGGACCGTCCAGGCGCGCCACCAGCCTGTGACGGCACAGAACTGCAGGCATAGCCCGTTAGCTCCGATAAGAAGCGCGGGGACGAAGAGCCCTCGGGAGCGCACCCTGAGGGCCGTCAAGAGGAATCCCAGTGCCGTGCCGATCACCACCAAGGGCCACAGCGTCGCCCAGATGCGCCACAACCTGAATACACTGGCGACGAGCAGGATCACGCCTGTCGTAAGTGTCGGCAGTCCCAGGATGTAGAGCCACCCCAGTTTCGCGCCCTGTTTTCCCAGCGCTGCGGGCAATACGATCCCCAGACCCGCCAGGATCACGACGACGGGCCAGAGATGCCAGACCCTGAAATCGAAGAGAACGCCCAATAGTCCCGAGGCAAGCGCCATCATACCGATGAAGATCAGACCCAAACCAATGCCAATCGTAAGTCTTTTGTTCATGATGCCTCCAAAGTTCGGTGTGCTTTCAGGAATCAGCATACGCTGCCTGTTTGGAGGCGCCTATTCTGCCGCTATCAACCGACAATCCGTGGGCGAAGTAGTCCCTACAGCACTCAGCACCGCGATTGGCGCCGTCGCTGGGTGGCTTGTCGCGGTCGAGCCGCCGAGAGGGGGTCAGTGCAACCAGCCGATGAAGCGGCTTAGGAAATCGATGGCAAGGGCGGCGCCCTGCACGGCCACCGAGGCGATCAAGATCGCTGCGCCGGTGGCCCATCCGATCACGTGGCTGATTCTGCGGGCATTGGGAGGGGACTGCGCGAGCAGTGAGGACGTGATGACGGTGGCTGCGACGATCCAGACCTCGACAATCCATAGGAAGGCCCAGTGATGCCAGTTGCCTGAGAATGCCGTGTAGGTGAAGAGAAAGCCGTTGACGGCAACCACGGCCGCCGGTATGGAGAGCCAGATCGATTGGCTGACCGCCATCAGCAGGAAGAGTGCGCCGCCTACGAGGAGGAGCTCCATCGGCCAGCCCTTCTGGAAGATGGCCCAGTTGCGCAAGAGCGAGGAGACCGTGATGCCGAACAGGTTCCCCAGAGATACGATGCCAATGGCCATAAAGATGCCCCTGGTGAGGTGACTGCGCGCCGTCCGACGTGCTTCAGACGTCTGAGGCGCGTCCGCCGTCTGGCGCGCACGGTGATTGGCATGAGGGCCATCGTTCTCCCCGACTTCGTCCGGGAGGGATAGTACGGGCACTCTCGGAAGTGTGATGTTTGTCTCGGCCTCTGCTACCTCGCTGTCAACGCGCTCACGTTCGGCAGCACGTGAGACGACGACCACGGATTCCAAGGGAGCCTCGACGGTCCGGAAGGACAGGGGGAGCGAGACGCGCTCGGGTAGGCCGATAGCCGCCTCGTCCACAGCTCCTTGGAGTGCTGCGGCCATCGATCCGGCATCCGCGTAACGGTCCTCCGGCGCCTTCGCCATAGCCTTAAGAACGATGCGTTCGAGGGATATCGGGATCTCCGGGTTGATCTCGCGCGGTGGTGAAAGGGGATCGTTAATGTGTTTCATAAGGATGGCCAGGGGAGTCTCTGCTTCGAAGGGGACGCGCTGGGTGAGCATCTCAAAGAGAATCACCCCCATCGAGTAGATATCGCTGCGCGTGTCACTGTGTCCGTGCAATCCCTGTTCCGGCGACATATACTCGGGCGTTCCCATCAATGCCCCCGTCGCGGTGTACTTCGCGCCACCGACCATCAGTGCGATGCCGAAATCACCCAGGACGGCCTGACCTCGCTTGGTCAACAGGATATTGGAGGGCTTGATGTCGCGATGGACCATGCCCTCGGCATGGGCGTATGCCAGGCCATCCAGCACATCCAGCATGATGCGCACGATCTCGCCAAACGGCATCTGCTCCCCGCGCGTGCGGTAGTCACTGAGTCGTGCCTTCAGTGTGTCGCCTTCGAGGTATTCCATCACCATGTAATAGGCGCCATCCTCGACATCGAAGTCGAACACCTGGATGATATGAGGGTGGCGCAGGTTGGCAACGGCACGGGCCTCCCGCTGAAACCGAGCGAGGAATTCCTCATCATCCACGAGGTCGGATCGGAGGAGCTTCACGGCGACGTAGCGGTCAAGCTGGGGATGATAGGCGCGGTAGACCCAGGCCATTCCGCCGTGTCCTAGTGGCTCCAAGACGCGGTATTTACCGAGCGTTCGTCCTTCAAACGAGGCCCTAACCATAGTGTGCTACCAGCTTGTACCCCAACCCGCGAACGGTGAGGAGGAGCTGGGGATCGCCGGGGTCCACCTCGACCTTCGCACGGAGACGGCGAACAAGGTTCTCGATCTGATAATCGTATACGTCGCTCTGGTACTCCGGCCACACGGCGCGCGCGATATCATCTTTCGAGCAGACCTCATTGCTTCGCTCATAGAGGTAGGCGATGAGCGTGAACTCCTTGGGTGACAACTCAATGACCTCACGATTCACGCGGACCAGCCCTGCGGTCAGGTCAATCTCCAATTCGGGGAAGGCGGTGTCGCGATAGGTGATGTCAGGGTCGTGATAGGTGAAGATGACGTCACCAATCTTGATGCGGTCTCGATCACGTAGCTCACGCTTGTTTACCACGCGCTCCGTGTTGAGAAACGTGCCGTTGGTGCTTCCCAGATCCTCGAGGATCCGACGCCACGCATCCCGCCGGATGCGCGCGTGCTCGCGGGAGACCCGCTTGCTGGTGATGACGATGTCGTTGGTGACGGCGCGTCCGATGGTAATGCTATCGCCGTTAAGCAGATGCTCGCGTCCTGTAGGGTCCTCGAGATAGGGGGTTGACTTCTCCGCTGATTCGCCGGCCATCCGTGTACCTCTGCGCGTAAGTTTACCTTGACCTAATTGGCTGTCAATTCAACGTCGCGGTGCGGAGAGGTGCCGCCATGCCGTGATGTCTGGGGGCCTGTGCGGTGAAGGATCTCGGGCCACGTCGAGACACGCTCTTGGGCAGGAGATCCTTCACGGGTGAGGTTTCAGCTCGAGTGGGTGTCGATCACAGAGTTTGTCACATTCGGGTAGGGCGTTGGTGCCTGTCTATCCGCCATGTCATCGTTGAGCCAGGTTGTTCCATCGACCAGATAGCGGAACTCCACTTCCTTCCCGAGGTCCAAATAGAGCGTGGCTGTGAACTCCCCGCTCTTAAGGCGGTCCATCGGCGTGGCTGTGGCATCCCAGTCGTTGAAATCCCCGACCAGTTGGACGGACTCTGCACCTTCCACCTGCTCACGAGGTACTCGGAACGTGACTTTACAGTCGGATCTGCTCTTGAGAAACTGCTTCTTGATGCTCATTCTTGATCTCCTTTCGCTTGAACAACCGCCGCCAATCACTCAGGTGCATTCTAGCGGGTGGGGGCCGTTCTTCAAGGTGATTGACCGGTGTTTGAGACGCACTAGAATAGAAACTCACTATGGAAAATCAAACGGTTGCATCGGATCTGACGTTGAATATGCGTAATTTCGTGCTGGGGCAGGACGAGGGCGGTCACGCCGTTTGGCAGGAGCGAATGACTCAACAGGAGGTGCCGGCCTCACAAGTGGCGATCATCATCTGCGACATGTGGGATGCCCACTGGAGTCGGGGCGCCACCGAACGTGTGAATGCGATGGCGCCGCGCATGAACGATGTCCTCAACGCGGCGCGCGCAAAGGGGGTTCACATCATTCATGCCCCCTCGGACACCTTGGATTTCTATATCGGCACGCCGGCTCGCAGGCGAGCACAAAGCGCCCCGGCAGCGGAGCCGCCCGATCCGGTCGACCGCGTGGTGCCTCCTCTGCCGATCGACGATTCGGATGAGGGTTCGGACACGGGTGAGGAGACTGCGCGCCGCGTGTGGACGCGGCAGCATGCGGCCATCGAGATCGATCCGGAGCGTGATGCCCTCACCGACGATGGCCACGAGGTCTACAATCTGCTGCAAATGTGGGGCATTCGTCGAATGCTGATCATGGGCGTGCATACCAACATGTGCGTGCTCAACCGATCGTTCGCCATCAAGCAGATGGTGCGCTGGGGCGTTCCCGTCGCCCTGGTCCGGGATCTCACCGACACGATGTACAATCCGGCACGTTCGCCCTATGTGAGCCATCATCAAGGCACAGCGCTTGTTATCGGGTATATTGAGCGTTTCTGGTGCCCAACAATCACGAGTGACGACATTCTCAAGGAGAGTTAGGTTGTGACGACGGCCGATGACCGCATCAAATCCCTCAACTTCGATACCCCCGAGATGATCCCCGTCTCGGTTGGCATTCTGCCCGCGGCGTGGATGAAATATCGCGAGGCGCTGGACGATCTGGTCGCGCAGCATCCTGTTCTTTTTGGTGGACAGCAAGGAGATCGCGACTACGACGCCATCTACACAGAGACCTACATCCAGGGCGAGCATGTCGATGTCTGGGGCTGTGTGTGGAGCAATCTGAAGACCGGCATGGAAGCCATTGTCACGGGACACCCCGTGCCGACCCGCGAGGACGTCCGCAAACTGGAAGTGCCCAAGAAGGACGCCGGCTTTCCCCACGGCTTTATGTATCTGCGGCTGCAGGACCTGCGAGGATTTGAGGAGCTGATGATCGACTTCGCGCAGGAACCGCCCGAGTTGCAGATGCTGATTGACAAGGTGCTTTCCTACAACCTACGTCAGGCCAAGCTGTTGCTCCAGTCGTTGGCAACTCGCGGCGAGACGGGCACCATTGTTACCTTTGGCGACGATCTGGGGATGCAGCAGAGCCTACCCATCAGCCCCAAGAAGTGGCGGAAGTATCTCAAGCCCTGCTATGAGGCCATCTACCGGCCGTTCAGGGACGCCGGGTACTACGTCTATATGCACACCGACGGCCATATCATCGAGATCATCCCTGACCTGGTGGACTGCGGCGTCAACGTGGTCAACCCCCAGGTAGGGGCGAACGGCCTCGATGGCCTGGCGCGGACGTGCAAAGGCAAGGTCTGTGTGGACCTTGACCTCGACCGCCAGCTCTTCCCCTTCGCCACGCCCAAGCAGATCGACGATCACGTGCGGGAAGCGGTCGAGGTGCTGGGCGCTCCGGAGGGCGGCTTGTGGCTCAAGGCCGAGATTGGTGAGGACGTGCCGCTCGAAAACATCGCGGCGATCTTCGACGCGTTGGAGACGTACCGGACGGCCTATAGCTGAGAGAGTGGGGTGGACTGGCTGGTATGACAAGCGGTTTGGTCTGTAACATTCAAAGGTTTTCGGTCCATGACGGGCCTGGGATTCGGACGACGGTGTTCCTCAAGGGATGTACGTTACACTGTTTTTGGTGTCACAACCCCGAGAGCATTCAGCCCACGCTGGAGCTGCAGCTTCACGAGGACAGGTGTATCGGCTGTAGCGAGTGCGTCAATGCCTGTCCTGAGGGTGCCCAGACGGTGGGCGAAGAGGGAGAGCTCGTCTTCCACCGGGAGCTTTGCATCGCCTGCGGCGCCTGTGTTGAGGTCTGCTATGCCGGTGCCCGTGAGTTGAGCGGGCGCGAGATGACGGCGGATGCGGTCGTGACCGAGGTGCTCCAGGACCGCCCCTTCTACGAGAACTCGGATGGGGGCGTCACACTCTCGGGAGGAGAGCCCGCCTACCAGCCTGAGTTTTCCTACGAGATCCTCTCTCGCTGTCGTGACGAAGGGGTGCGGACGGCCATTGAGACCGCAGCGAACGTCCCATGGGAGAAACTTGCCGAACTGATGCCGGTGACGGATCTGCTGATGATGGATCTCAAGCTTATGGATCCCGACAAGCATAAGTGGGCGGTGGGGACATCCAACCGGCTGCTGCTGGCCAACGCGAGGCGGCTTGTGGAGACCGGCAAACCCATCATCTTCCGTACCCCCGTGGTGCCCACGGTCAACGACACGCCGGAGGACATCGCCGCCATCGCGGCGTTCGTTCGCGAGATGCAGGATCTACGTGCCGCCGCCGGCGACGGCTGCGCACCCGAGCCTATCTCTCTGGAGCTCCTCCCCTTCCACCGTATGGCAGGCGATAAGTACAACGGCCTGGGCCTGACTTACGAGGCGCGCGATCTGACGCCGCCGACCAAGGAGAAGATGGCTGGGCTGGCCGAGGCCGCCCAAGCGATGGGCATCACTGTACGCAGCCGTTAAGCTGAGGAGGGTCACCGTGTCAAACTTGTGGCGACTGTGGTATGAGCAGCCCGCCGAGCAGTGGGTCGAGGCGTTGCCGCTGGGGAATGGGCGGCTTGGTGGGATGATTTTCGGTGGGGTGGAACAGGAGCACCTGCAACTCAACGAGGATACGTTGTGGGCGGGGGCGCCACGCGATTGGAACAACCCCAAGGCCAGGGCCGCGCTGCTGAGGGTGCGGGAGGCACTCTTCACCGACGACTTTGCGCAGTGCCAACGAGCTCTGCAAAGAGATGCAGGGGCCCTTCACCCAGCCCTATCTCACGCTGGGGGATCTCATCGTCGACTTTGGCCCACAGGGAGAAGTCCGTGAGTACGAGCGCGACCTTGATCTCGAACGCGCCATCGCGTCAGTACGATACCGCGCGGGCGACGTGAACTTCGAGCGAGAGGCCTTCTGCAGCTATCCGGATCGAGTGCTGGTGATGCGGCTGGCCTGCGACCGGCCCGGCGCATTGACGTTCACGGCCCGGCTGTCGAGCCCCCTGCGCTCGAGCAGTCCAGTCCTGGAAGCAGACGCCAGCACTGGTGCTCAGGGGCAAAGGCGCCGAAACACGTCGATCCGGCTGGACACGAGGGCGCGGATCCTCTTCGTTACGATCCGCCCGAGGGCGAGGGGATGAACTTCGAGGCTCGTCTCCACATTGTTGTCCGGGGCGGGTCTGTCTCGGGACGCGATGACGCGCTCGTGGTCGAGGGTGCGGATGAAGCGCTCCTGCTGCTCAGCGCGGCGACCAGCTTCAACGGCTTTCAGTGTTCGCCGGGCTTGGAAGGTAGGGATCCGACAGCGATCACGGTCGCCGAGGTCGCGGCGGCAATCGGGAAGGGATATGACGCTCTGCTTCGGGCACATATAGCGGATTACCAGGCGCTCTTCAACCGCATGACGCTCGATGTGGGGGTGACGGACGCCGCCGGGGCGCCGACCGATCACCGATTGGCGCACTTCGTCGACGGGCACGATCCCCAATTGGCCGCGCTCTTCTTCCAGTACGGCCGCTATCTGCTCATATCGAGCTCGCGTCCCGGCACCCAACCTGCGAACCTCCAGGGCATCTGGAACGATATGGTGAAGCCACCGTGGAACAGCAACTACACGCTCAACATCAACGCGGAGATGAACTACTGGCCCGCCGAGGTCTGCAACTTGAGCGAGTGCCACGAGCCTTTGCTCCGGATGATTGGCGAACTCGCGGTCAACGGCGCCGTGACGGCGCAGGTCAACTACGGCTGCCAGGGCTGGGTCGCGCACCACAACAGCGACCTCTGGCGCCAATCAGCGCCTGTGGGCGCCTACGGCGCGGGCGATCCCGTCTGGGCGATGTGGGCGATGGGCGGCGGATGGCTGAGCCAGCACCTCTGGGAGCACTATCTCTTCACCGGCGACGAGGCGTACCTGCGGGACGAGGCATACCCGCTGATGAAGGGCGCCGCGCGTTTCTGCCTGGATTGGCTCGTCGAGGATGGGAAGGGTCACCTGGTGACGGCGCCGGCGACCTCACCCGAGAACAAGTATCATCTGCCCACAGGCGAGCAGTTGGCGGTAAGCGTCGCCTCGACGATGGACCTGGCGATCCTGTGGGATCTCTTCACCCACTGCATCGAGGCCGCGCGGGTGCTCTCCGTAGACGAGGATTTCCGCGAGGAACTGGAGGTTGCACGGGCGCGGCTGCTGCCCTATCAGGTTGGCCGGCACGGACAGCTCCAGGAGTGGTCCCGCGACTGGGACGATCCCGAGGATCATCACCGGCACATGTCGCACCTCTTTGGCGTCCACCCCGGACATCAACTGACGCCCGAGGAGACGCCGGAGCTGGTGCGTGCGGCGCAGCGCTCGATCGAGCTGCGGGGTGATGGCGGCACGGGGTGGTCGATGGGATGGAAGATCAACATGTGGGCGCGTTTCCGCGATGGCGATCACGCCTACAGGATGCTGCGCAACATGCTGCAGTTTGTGAGTGGCAGTCAGACGAACTACCTGCGGGGCGGAACGTATCCCAACCTATTCGATGCGCATCCCGCCGTTCCAGATCGACGGCAACTTCGGGGCGACGGCGGGCATTGCCGAGATGCTGCTTCAGAGCCACCGCACTTCCGGCGACGGCACTCCGCGTCCTGCATCTGCTGCCGGCGCTGCCTTCAGCCTGGCCCGATGGCGAGGTTCAGCGGATTGCGGGCGCGTGGAGGCTTCGAGGTCTCCCGTGACGTGGAAGGATGGCGCGTTCCATGGTGCCACCATCGTGGCCGATCGCGACGGCCATTGTCTGGTGCAGGTCGGCGATCACGTCGTCGAGTTGGACGCCGCCGGGGGACAGCCGTATCGCTTCGACGCCGATCTCGGCTTGCTGTCGGACTGACCGGCCGGAGATGCTGCGATTGCTCCTGATTCGCCACGGGGAGACCGATTGGAACGCCTCCGGGCGGTATCAGGGTCAACTGGACATTCCGCTCAACGCCGTCAGGGCACGAGCAGGCGATGCGTTGGCCGAGCGGCTGAGCAATCGCCCAATCTCGGCGCTCTACACCAGCGATCTGGCACGTGCCCTGGAGACCGCCGAGGCCATCGCGCAGCGCCAAGAACTGGACGTCAGGGCGGAGCCTCGGCTGCGCGAGCTTAACTTTGGGGCGTGGCAGGGGCTGACCTACCGGCAGATCGACGAGCAGGATCACGAAAAGCTGGTTGGTGGAACCATGACCGGGTCAACCGCACGCCGCCGGACGGCGAAAGCCTGGGGACGATGGCCGCGCGGGTGCAGATCTGCTCGACGAGATCCTGGGCGCGTACGCGGACGGCACGGTCGCCTGGGTCTCCCACGGCGGCACGATCCGTGTGGTCCTGTGCCTGCTGTTGGGGCATCCGCTGGCGTCCTACTGGCAATTCGAGGTCGACAACACCGCAATAGCCGAGATCGAGTGGCGGTCGCTGGGGCCGGTCGTGGTGCGCTGGAACGACGCGCATCACCTCACCAACGGCCACCGCCATGAGCGCCTTCTAGCAGGAAACGTCCTTAGCATCGATCGTCAAGTCAGTGCCGGGGACCTTCCGCAGTCCCCGGCACTTAACGACAAGTCTACCGCGACCGTGGGCAGTTCAGTTTCAGGTGCCGGGGACCCCGCACCGCAGACGGCGCGGAAGGATCCCCGGCACCGATTGCGCGGCCGCAGGCCCGGCGTTGCCGGAGAACGCGATCGCCGTCTGGGGCGCGGGGTCCCCCGCGTTCAAGTGTGCTCTCCGCTAGGAGGCTTGTAGACTCTGCACGGCACGTGCGTCGACGTGACGTTCGAGCCCGAGGCTGACCGGCGAGAAGTGTCGCAGCCAGAACCGCCGCGCCTCGGGGTTCATCGTCTCGAAGTCCACGGCGCAGCGCGCGTAGCCTTGTTCCCGCGCCCACGCCAGCCCGCGGTTCAGCAGAGCCGTCGCAACGCCCGCACCGCGCGCCGAGGGCTCTGTGAACGCGCCCGTGATGCTAGCCGTCCCCTCGTCGTAGATGATCGTGGCGGCATCGTCGCAGGCGGGGCCGATGAGCAGGTAGGCGATGGCGTCGCCCTCACGGGTCGCCAGCCAGAGGGCGTAGCTGGGATCCTCCAGACACGCCAGGGCTTCCTCCTGCGTCCACGGCGCAAACCCCATCCTGAAGACCGGCGGCGCGGCAAGTGATCGGTCAGCGCACGCTCCAGGCGCATAACGCTCTCCAGGTCGCCGGGTCCAGCGCGCCGGATCTCCGGGATGTCAGCCCACTAGGGGCACCGGCGTCAGATCCCGGACGGCGTCCCCGACGACCAGGCCAAAGCCCATCCAGTGCAGTTCGCCAATCGCGTCACGGTCGTGCGCCAGTGCCACGACGAGGTGCACGATACGCCCGTCGGCCACCCATTCCGTTGAAAGGCGACTGTACATCGCCTCGTAGATCCGCGCGCTGTTGTCCGGTTCGGCGCCGTTGCCCCATTCCGGGCTGATCACGGCAGGGCGTTCCCGGAATGATGGGATGGGAAAGCCCGTCATGAAGCCGACGAGATGGGGTCCGTCGAGGGCCACCACCGCCGGGCCCGCGTCGAGGACGTTCTGCAACATCGGCAGCAGCGTGTCACGCTCGCCGTAGCGGGCCGGCAGGTTCAGGACCTGTGCGCAGAGCGCCCTGTATCGAGCGGCAGCCAGTGCCGCGGCATCCTCCAGATGGTCAGGTTTCATAGGAACGATCGTCAGCGTCATTCAGGATCTCCTGTAGGCAGGGCGCCTGAGCCCGTCAGCGAGGTGCATCAGGGCAAGGAGCGGATGATGCAGCAGCATCCGCGGGCCCGCGTATCGCATGACCTCCCTGACCTGCTTGCGCCGAGTGGGTGTGTAGCAGTGGACGGTGCACTTGGCGCATGTGGGCTTTGCTCCCTTGAATGGGCATTTGCTGAGGCGTAGATGTGCGTAGGCGAGCAGCTCGCCACATTCGGGGCAGAGCTCCTCGCCGGATGTCCCGTGATGGGCGTGGCAGGCGATCCTGACCATCGCCGTCAGGGTCCTGGCCTCCCTCGCCAGCCTTCGATCTTCGGTCGGGTGATCCATCCCTGGCTAGAGCGTGACGACGTCGCCGGTCTCGATCGACGTCAGCGCGGCTAGGCTCACCTGCAGCGCGATGCGCCCCTCCTCACCGGTGACCTCCAGCGGTTCCTCGCCCTTGATCGCTCGCGCCAGATCGTCGATCCGGGCGGCGGGGCCAAAGGGATGCGAGGGAAGGCGATATCGCACCTGGCGGTCGCGGTACTGTGCGACGACCACGCCCTCTTCGGGCCAGACGGCCACTTCGGGCCCGATGAGCTGCTCACGCCCGAGGTTGGGGAACTCCTCGGGCATACCCCAGTTGACGAAGACCGAGAGCACGTGGCCGGACTGCATCGTCACGGTGATCTCGGCAGCGTCGACCGCCAGGTCGTCGATGCCCGCCAGGCGGGCTTTCCCCTCGCCAAAAACGTGGCCGCGGGCAAAGACCGAGGCGGGTTCGTCTCCGGTGCAGAAGCGCATCAGGTCAAAGTAGTGTCCTGCCATGTCGATCACAGGGCCGCCGTTCATCGAGCGGCGATGCATCGCCAGTTTCGGCCGCACCTCACGGACGTCCTCGAACCGGGCGAAGACCGGGCCACCGAATGCACCCTCCAGGATCAGATCGTGGTAGCGCCGGTACTTGGGAATCGCGCGATATTGCAGCGACACGCCGAGAAGCACGCCGTTGTCGCGCGCGGCGGCGATCATAGCGTCCGCCTGGGGCAGCGTCAGGGCCATTGGCTTCTCCGTCAGCACGTGTTTGCCGTGCTCGGCGGCCAAGCACGCGATCTCGGAGTGGAAGCAGACCGGCGTGCAGATGCTGACCGCGTCGACCTCGTCGCGGCCGATCGCACCAGTGTTAGAGCTTGCCACGATTGCGCCCGTGGCCTCAGCAAGCGCATGGGCGCGATCCTCGATCGGGTCGGAGACAGCCACCACGCGGGCGTCGTCCCTTGCGGCCCAGGTCTGCCCGTGGAGCCCTCCCATCATGCCACAGCCGATCACGGCGATGCCGAGCGTCATCGCATGCCTTCCCCGACGTGACCGGCGAAGGCTCTCTGAAGGAATGCGCCATTGCCCAGCACGTCCTCGTCCACGCCGCCTACCGCGTTGTCCTGTTCTGCGATGACCCAGAGATCCTCGAACCCCGCTTGGTTGATCCACGCGGCCACTTGTTCGAGCGGAACTACGCCCTTGCCAAGGACGACGGTATCCACACCGGGGCCAAGCGAGGCGAAGTCCTTGAAGTGGATCGCCCCGATGCGAGGCCGTATAGATTCGAGGAAAGGTACGATCTCTACCTGCGCCTTGTAGAGCCACCCCATGTCCGGGCAGAAGCCGACCGCCTCGTCGGCCTGGTCCAGGATCGCCCGCATGGTCTTCCCGCCGCCGGTGAACTCCCAGTTGTGGTTGTGGTAGAGCAGGTGGACGCCCTGGCGTGCGCAGAGCTCGGCCATGCGGTTCAGTTGCGCGATGTCCGCCGCGATCTGGGTGTCGTTCTCGTAGCGCAAGCCGGAGAACATCAAGAGGTCGGATCCCATCGCCTTTACATAGGCCAGGAGATCGTCGATGAGCCGGCGCTCCTCCCCGGCTTGCGCGGGGTCCTCAAGGTTGCCCCCGGCGTGGGTCGCCACAAAGCTAAGGCCCTGCGCGTCCAGCAGGCTCTGGAGGATGTCCGGAGGCGTCGACTGGATGCGACGATAGCCGATCTCCACGCCGCCGTAGCCGCCGCGCGCGGCGACGTCAAAGACGTGAGGGAAGGTCTCGAACTGACCGTCGCCCCAGGTGATGGTTTGAAGCCCCAAGCGAACGGTCGATGGTGAAGATGGGCTCATTCTGCCTCCTTGAGCGTGATCCGGGTGACGGAGTAGGGAGGAAGGACGATGGTCAGCGCCTTCTCGCCCGTCAGACTGACCTCCGAGTGGTGCGGAACAACCTTCTTGGGGGTCTCCAGCGTGTTCTTGTCGTACCAGGTCTCGCCGGCGAGCGTGATCACCTCGGCCTGCGCTTGCGCGCGGAAGCCCTCCAGGTCGATCGAAAGGTCGAGGGGCCCGCATTCGCCGCCGCGATGGACGAGGGTCAGGATAAGGTCGCCGGCATCCGAGACCACGGCCATAGCGTCGATGACCGGCACTTGCTCATCGGTGGGATGTGGACGAAGGTGTGTTCGGTGGAGAAGGTCTCGCAGGCCACGTGCACGGCGACGGGCGTGGCCCCAGCAAGGGCGTGGCCCAGCGCGTGGGCGTAATGGACGGGGTGGCGTAGACGCGCTCGCGCTGCTTTCGCAGTCCGCCGCCGTGGTTGACGGTCGCCGAGTGCGTGATCAGCTCGACGAAATCGCCCAGCCGGATGCAGGTGTTCACGATCTCGGTCAACGAGAGCGCTTCGGCGACGGTGTCGGGCCTGGGCATCATCGCAGGGGTGAGCTTGCCCTCGGGCGTGGCCTCCCCCTGGAAGTGAGCGAAGAGCTGCAGTTCCGTGATCGCAAGGTGGGGCTCCGTGATGCCGGCGTGGCGCATGCGTGCTTCGAGGTCGCGGTAGCGTTGCTCCAGGACGGAGGGATATCCCATAAACGCCTGGTACAGCTCAACCGGGTCGGTGTCGGAGTTCACGCTGCCCCCGGTAAGGATGTGGTCGGTGATCGTCTGAAGCGTCTCTGCAGCCTCGTCGATCAGGCGGTGGTTCCACTCCGAGTCGGGCTCGTTGCCATAGCCGCACCCGAGGATGTGGACGGTCGGGTCGACCGCGAGGATTGCCGCCCGGAACCTTTGGTACCGATCGACGTTGCCGCCGGGCGTGGTCCAACCGACCTGCCAGTGCCCGTAGATCTCGTTTCCGATCTCCCAGAGGCGGATATTGTAGGGGTCCGGGTGGCCATTCTCGGCCCGGAGATGCCCCATTGGCGTGTCGACAGCGCCATTGCAGTATTCGACCCAGGCGGCGGCCTCTTCCGCTGTGCCGTTGCCGGCGTTCACGCAAATCATCGGCTCGCATCCCACGGCGCGGCAGAAGGCGACGAATTCGTCGGTGCCGAAGAGGTTGAACTCCAGCCCTTCCCACGCCGGGTTGGGCAGCGTCGGACGCGCGTCGACGGGGCCGACGCCGTCGCGCCAATGGTACCCCGACACGAAGTTTCCGCCCGGCCAACGGAGCAGGGGCAATTGGGCTTCCTTTAGCATGCGGATGACGTCCGGATCCGCGCCGTCCACGCTGTCGTCGGGGTAGAGCAGCACGCGGTCGAGGACGAAGTGAGTCGGGGTTGGGCGACGTGAGCGAGAAGACCGGTAGAGCGCCTCTGCCGGGGCCTCGGCGGGTACGACGAGTGTGCCGGTGAATGTCTGCCACCCGGTGCCCAGGTCGATCTTCGCTTCCGACGTCGGGTTGCCGGTATCTGCGGGCGCAAGCGCAAGATCCAGCGTGCACGGCTCCATAGCTCGCGCCACGATGCGAAATCGGAAGGTGCGGATGCGGTGCAGTGGCAAGTAGGTCCACTGCCCGATGCCGCCCGGCGCGTCCGCCGAAGCCTTCAGGACCTCGATGCGCTGCGCTCGCCCGCCGTATGGGCTGACGTCGGGGCTGAGGCGCACCTCTTCCTCGGCGCCATCGCCATCTGTCGCGAACCAACCGTAGGCGCCGCCGCGGTAGTATGTCTCGACCACGCGCGTGACGTCCGGCCATTCGGCCCTTTCGGCATACATCTCAATACGCCTCGTAACTCTTTCGCGGTCCGTCTCCTCGCGGACGCCGCCGTCCACGTGGTTATCACCCGCGCTGAAGCGCCATTTGCCGAAGGTGGGGTTGAAGAGAATCTGAGCCTCCATACCGTGGTAGATGTTGGCGCCCAGATGTTCGCAGAACTTGCCGAGGAGCTGCGGATTTACCCGGTAGGTGGCACGTGTACCGGCGTCGACGATGATCTTCGCCATTCCGGGGGAGGCTGCATTCTCGTAAACCCAGAGTTTCGTTGTGTTGGTCACAGTATGCCTATCCTTTCAAGGTGAGAACCTAGCCCAATTCTTGTGCCGTCTCTGATCGGTCCTAGCGTTTGGCGTCTGCGATCTCGGGCGTAATGATCCAGACTGTCTGCCAGCGCTGACCTACCTTCTCCAGGCACACGATGCCAGCGTTGGTGAAGTCGATGACGTCCTGATCTGCGTCGCCGGTCAACAGGTAGCCGGCCAGTCGCCCCATGAAGGGCAGATGACCAACCAACATGACTGGCTGCGAAGCCCTCTCCAGCTCCTCTGCTATGGGGACTACGCTGTCCAGTGGCGCCAGGCCGGAGGCGGCAACCACGCCCTCTTGTGGGGCAACGATCTTGCCAATAATCTCTGCTGTCTGCCTGGTGCGGGCCTTCCCACTGTGGCGAATCTGCGTGACTCTCACATCCAAGGCTGCAGCCACAGCCGCCACCGACTCCGCGTGTTGGCGGCCCAGGTCTGTCAACGAACGATCCGGGTCCTGTTCCTCCAATTTCGCTTCCGCGTGTTGCACCAAGTAAATCCTCATGGTTCCCCCTGACATGAACTACACTCACCTAAGGGTGGCAAAGAAATCGACGATGTTGCCATCGGGATCCCGGAACCAGAAAGATCTGGCTCCCCAGGGATGGGTTGTCGGCGACATGACGAACTCGACATCCAGTTGCTTGAGTCGTTCGTACTCGGCATCGACGTCCGAGACCTCAAAGGCGAGGGTGACCCTGCCACTGCCGGTGCCCTGCATCGAGCCTGGAGCCATACGCTCCATCCCCTCGACGGTGAAGAGCGCCATACCGGTACCCTGGGTGCTCAGCTCCATATGCGTCTCATCGCCCTCGGCCTCCACGCCGAGCACCATGGTATAGAAATCGGTCAGCGCAAGGACGTTCTCCGTCGTGAGACAGATGCCCGAGAGTTTCATCGCCCCTCCTTTTGTGAACAGACGACCTGCATCAGGTGCTCTGCAGATACCCATAACGTGCTTCCCGCCCGGTTGCAGCGCGGTCCGAATGACGTCGAAGAGCTTGAGATTCTCCTCGTCGGTGTCGAAGTAGCCGATGGCCCCGTCGGCCATGTTGAGGACAACGTCGAACTCGGCCTGGAACGATACGTCGCGAACGTCGGCGAGGAGGAACCCGGCGTTATCGAGACGCTCGTCTCGCGCGACCGATCGGGCGTGCGCAATGTAGGCTTCGGTGAAGTCCACACCGACGACAGGATATCCGCGCCGGGCCAGTTCGAGCGAGTGTCGCCCGAAGCCGCACGCCAGGTCGAGGACGCGCTCGCCGCCGCGGAGGTCGAGGGCTTCGACGACGAAATCCACCTCTGCGGTGGTGTTCTCCACCCACGACATATCCTCGATATCAAGCGTCCATTCACCTGGCATCTAGATAGCCTCCTGAACGATGTATGGCGAATCTGCCGCTGGAGCTCTCTTACTTGTTGGCATCTACCATATGCCGGGCAGCAGCCGATACCGCACCCTCTCCGTGTACTCTGCGTACCCTTGCAGGCCCTCGATGAGCATCTGATCCTCGCGACACGTCCGATAGATGAACATCGCGACGATCACGGCGCTCGGTATTAAGGCCCACCACGACCCTAACACTAGCGGGACGCTGATGTATCCTACAATGATCCCGAGGTACATAGGGTGTCTGATGTGGCTGTACAGTCCATCCTGGATGACGATCTGCCCGCGATCCTGCTGCAGGCGTGCCCAGCTCGAGAGATAGGCGTTGGTCATCATCACGTGCCAGACGATGGCGCCGGTAACGATCACGAGAACCCAGCCAAGCGCCTGGATGCCGAGGGGAACCACCGACCAGGCGAATCTTCCACCATCCAGCGCAGCGACGATCAGCATGACGACCACCACGGCGGTGTAGACGCGCATCAGGACCCGATCCCAACCTTCGGCTGCATCGGCTGGTCGTGCCCGCTCCTGCGCCAGATTGGGGTTCAGCTTCCTCAGGCGCCACGCTAGAACACCCGAGTAGACGGTGAAAGCCAGCGGAAACGCCCAGCCTTGCCACCACGTGAGGCGGCCGGCGATCCCAAACCACACGAGGGCACCCACGATTAGCCCTGCGACGCCGGTCAGGATACGCGAGCGGACCATCGTCAGGCCGGCTCCACTGATTCGGTATCGAATAGCTCGTCGATCAGTGCAAGGGTTACTTCAACGAGTTCTTTTCCGCCCTGGGGTCCCACGGGCGCGACCGCGGGGTGAGCTCCATAGTGACCGCCGCGGACCGCACGCGCTGTCGGAAGGTACAGACCGGTCCCTCCAGCCAACTGCACGACGAGCGTCTGGGCTGCCGGACTCCGCGCCTTGATCCTCAGGCCGTAGTCAAGGTAGAGCTCGAAGGGGTTGGTGGCGAGGACGGCGTCGCCGAGGCGCAACGCGTGGATCTCGCCCTCGAAGGGCGGCATCGGCTCCTCACGGTCGAAGCGGTCCACCACATCCTGAAGCCGTCGTGGCCACCACAGATCGGGCCGGTCCCCGCGCTGAATGGCTTCCACGCGTGTCTGGGCTGCCCAATCCCGTTCCTGTTGTGTTATCACGCGAGGGGAGAGGGTCAGGCGATGGCTGGCGTGGGCGAGCGTGATCTCTGCGGACAGTGGGGGCGTGCACAGCAACGCACGCGCCACCGCGTCTCCTACCCGCGCAGCAATCTCCTGTCGCTCGGTGAGACCCCGTCGCCGGCGCATCTCCTGCTCCTGGCGCTCGTAGACAAGGAAATGGGGCGATTGGTCGCCCGCGGCGCCGCAGAGGGGCAGGACCTGGAGGCCTTGCCCAAACCGTTGCCGCAATTCGACACGAACGTCGTGCCAGTAGTCCGCCGAGAACTGCAGCAGGTGCTCCTCGACCTGCGACGGACACGGAATATCCAGCACTACGCCCGTCAGGCGCCCGTCGAGCTCCCAAACGAACAGCATGTCCAGACTGTGGTCCTCGTAGCCCTCGATGTGGCTGAAGTCCGGCCGGTCTGTGGTACCGTACATCGCCGCCATCCCGTCGGCGTAGACCGCACGCCGGTTGTGCCCGACGACCGCGTGGCCGAATCCCGACCCAAGAGCCGTGGCACACGTCTTTTCCCAGGCTTCTACCGCAGCGTCGGCTGACCGTTCGGCGACCCAGTTCATTGCTTCCCCGGCTGTCATCGCGTCGTCGCCCGGATGGGGGTAGAAGCCATCCCTGATTACGGGGGCATCGTGCGTGTGCGTGCCAACTACGATGAGGGCTTCCCCGGGTAGTTCGGGCACACGCGCGCAGACGCGGTCGCGCACTGCGCTTTGAAGCTCCTCGGTGATGCTTGTGAGGTCGCACGAGACGAGGATCGCGCGCCCCGTCGGGCTTCCGCCATCCGGCGCGAGTGCCGTTGCCATCAGAGGATCGGCAGCGTCGCGTCCGATCCGGACATACATCTGGCCCTGGAGCAGTGCCGGGCGCTGCGGGGTGATCTCGCGCGACGACCACCGATTGGTTCCATCGTCAGAATCCTTTCTATAATGAATGGCAGCGGACGTGCGACCGAGTAGAACACGTTGCGTTCCTCGCGGTATTCGGATATTATAGACGAATATAGTGTAATCCGGTGGTTCATGTTGGGTGCTACGTTCGAGGAGAGTTTATGGTTGAGCACAGGGGGTAGGGTTTCAAGCCCGTGCGGCGGGCTTTCCAGCCGTTGGTGGCCTTGGTGTTCGCGTTCCTCATTCTGGGCTGTACCGCCCAGCCGACGCCATCCCTGGTCCCGCCAACCCATACAACTGCTCCTTCCCCAACCGCGACGCCGACGTCCACTCCGACACCCAGCCCGACCGCGACACCTACCGCGACGCTCACGCCGACGCCCACGAATACGGCGACGCCAACCCCAACACCCACGCCAACCCATCCGCTGATGGTCGAGGTGATGCGCCAGCAGTCATATCCCGGCAGTGATATCGTCTTCGAGGAGGCCTTGGCGCCCGGTGTGAACTACGATCGTTACATCGTCTCCTATTTGTCGGAAGGGCTCAAGATCTACTCGCTCCTGACGATACCACGGGCGACCCACCCGAGACGGGGTGCCCGTGATCATCTGACCCACGGCCACATCACGCCCTCGATCTACCGCACGACGGAGCGCTACATCGCCTATACCGACGCCTTCTCCCGCAACGGTTACATCGTCTTCAAGTCGGACTACCGCGGGCACGGCTTCTCGGAGGGGGAGCCCACCAATTCTTTCTTCTCTCCTGCCTATACGGTCGACGTGCTCAACGGGATGGCGTCGGTGATGGCTCTACCCGAGGCCGATCCCAATCGCGTGGGAATGTGGGGACACTCGATGGGCGGGTCGATCACGCTGCGCGCGATGGTCGTGACCGACACGATCAAGGCCGGTGTGATCTGGGCGGGCGTGACGGCGCCCTCTCCGATGATCATTCAACTGTCAGCGGCACGGTGGGCGGACCGGCCCACGCCGACGCCCAATCCGGATGCCACGGCTGTGGATCTGAACGACGAACTCTATCGCCTCGACCGGGTCGACGCGAACCGCGCCTTCTGGGATGCGATCGATCCTTTCTCCTACCTTGATCAGATCTCGGGCCCGGTGCAGATTCACCACGGCACAGCAGAAGAGCGTCGGTCCCACTGGAGACTATCAGAGATCCTGAATACCTGACTCCCAGGACACCGGGCAGGTCTCGGAGCTTTTCACGTATCCTGGAGAACAACCACAACATCTCCAACAACTTCGGTGTCGCGGCACAGCGATCCGTGAGACCTCTTTGACGAGTACGTCAAGGGCCCGCAAGCCGACCAGTGATCGAATTCGACACTACACCAGGAGGGGCGATGACTATCGAGAGTATCCGGACGTGGTTCGAGGCAAACCCCGCCCTTGCACCGTGGGTCGTGTTGGCTGCCATCCTGGTGCTCGACGCCGCCATCTTTCTGGTCGTGCGCAACTTCATTGCGCGGGGTCTCATCTATCTGGCGGAGAGGTCGAAGACCAAGGTCGACGATATCCTCGTCCGATGCATGCGGCCCTACCGCCTCGCGTGGCTGGCACCGCTGTTGCTTACCTATTACCTTGCCGCGTGGGCACCGAACTGGACGGAGACGCTCCAGCCCCTGATGCTCATCGGTATCCTATGGCTCGTCGTAGTGACCATGATCGGCCTATTCAGCGCCGTCAATGTCATCTACGAGGGCGGCGCCTCATATCGCGGGGTTTCCATCCAGAGCTATCTCGACCTGGGCAAGATGCTGACGATCGTCGTTGGCGTCATCCTGACTGCATCACAGATCATGGGGAAGTCGCCGGTGGTCCTGTTGAGTGGGTTGGGAGCCATTATGGCGGTCCTGGTCCTGATCTTTCATGATTCGCTGCTCTCCTTCGTCGCCAGTCTGCAGATTCAGTCCAACGATCTTGTGCGCGAGGGCGACTGGATCGAGATGCCGGCCTACGAGGCGGACGGCGTCGTGGACAACGTTGCCCTGCACACGGTGAAGGTGCGCAACTGGGACAATACCATCACGGTCGTGCCGACCTACAAGCTGCTGGACACGCCCTATCGCAACTGGCGTGGAATGACCGAGAGCGGCGGGCGGCGGATCAAGCGTGCGCTCTACGTCGATCTCAACACCGTGGCATTCTGCGACACCGCGATGGTCGAGCGGTTCAGCAGGATCGGCTTGGTCCAGGATTATATGGCGCGGCGGCTCGCCGGTATGCCCTCGGGCGATGGAAGGGATGAGGCCTGTAACCGTGACGTCTGTGCGGAGCACGAACTTACCAACGTCGGCGTCTTTCGCGCCTATGTGACCGCATATCTGGAGAGCCGCGAGGACTTGCATCACGAGGGCATGACACTCCTGGTGCGGCAGCTTGATCCGGGCCCCACCGGCCTGCCTCTCGAGGTCTATGCCTTTACTCAGGACGACGGCGTGGGAGGCCTACGAGGCCATCCAGGCGGAGATCTTCGAACACCTCGTCGCGGCAGCGCCGGCGTTTGGGCTGCGGGTCTTCCAGCAGCCGACGGGCACAGACTTTCAGGCCCTGATGGGCCTCGCCCCAACCCGCCCCGGTTCAGAGTACCACGAGCTCGACCACCTCGCCGTTCCGGGTCCGGCTCTTCTCGGCGGCCTCCAGAAAGGCGATGACGTCCCAGGTCTCCCGGACGTCGATGGGCGAGATGCCGGTCTGCAGGAACGGGATGATCTCCTGTAACATCGCGGCATAGTAGGGCGGCGTGCTTTGCGCGATCCCACAACGGGTCGCGTCCTCGGTGTGGATGATGCAACCGAAGGCGTACGCGCCCTGGCGGGTGCCACGCAGTATGCCGATGCGTCCGTCATCCCACTCGCCGACGACCAGGTCGGTGTCAGGATACTCGATGCAGCGGACTTTCCGGCAGCCAGGCCCCATCTTGGAGACCAACACCTCGGCACTGTGGACCCCATACCAGAAGAGGCCGGGGAAGTCGTCGAGGAGGGGAGCCGGTCCGAAGGCCTCGCACGATAGGACGTGATCCGCCCCCAGTCGTCAGCTCGGCGATGCCCGCTGCATATCGGAGTGACGAAGCCGACATAATGGGAGTGCTCGTCTCATTGGCGAGTTCGATGATCTTGCGGGCGTCGTCGGTGGTGATGTCCAGCGGTTTGTCGAGAAAGAGCGGGACTTCCCACGGCGGCCTGAGCGAACTGCTCCAGGTGTTGTCGCCCATCGGAGCTCTCCAGCAGGATGGTCTCGACATCCTGCGCCAAGTCGGGGATGCTATCGTACATCGTGACGCCGAACTCATCCCTGAGTTGCCCGGTGAAGCCCTGCACGCGGCTGTAGCTGAGAGAGAACGCGGTCAATCCCACGGGAAAGGCGCCCGCTGCACGTTGGCACCCGGAACGTGGTAGCTGTCATGCTCGTCGTTCAGAAGACGGGTGAAGGTGGGGCAGTGAGACGTGTAAGGGCCGGCCCGTTTTACCGACTCTGATGAAGGATGCCATCGCCTTTTCACCTCCAATTAGGTCGAAGTACCGATGTTTGTGTGCCCCTCAGCCTACTCCGTTTCGGATCCGCGTCCAGTTCCTGACAGTTTCAATTCGTGATGTACACTCGGGGCTAGATTACATAAGGGAGGTGATACCGTGGATCTGTTCAAGGGATGCGAGGGCCAACCTGGCGGATGGCCTGACATGGCTCGAAACCGGCCGAGTGGCGCTTCAACACGACGGCCTTGAGATCGTCCCCGAGGCCAAGACCGATTTCTTCCTCCTATATGGGCATGCCCAACGACAACGCCTGCCTGCTCTACACCGAGGTGACCGGCGACTTCACGGCCGTGACGCAGGCCCGGGCGCACCTCGTCGGTTTCGGCGATGCCGCGACGCTCACCGTGCGCGCCGGCGCGACTCAGTGGGCCAAGCTCTGCCTAGAGCGAAGCCCGATCGGCGACGTCGCGGCGGTCTCCGTCGTGACCAACACCTGGTCGGACGACGCCAACAACGAATTGGTGCCGACACCGAGTGCTACCTGGGGCACGCGCAAGGGCGACGTCTTTGGGATGCATTACAGCCTGGACGGGCAGACGTGGCGATTCGTGCGGACCTTCGGGATGGCGATGCCTGAGACGGTGAAGGTCGGCATCCACGCACAGGTACCTTCGTGGCCGTCTGCTGTGCACGTTCGCGACGTTCAAGGTTGAGCCCGGGAAGCCTGTCGAGGATTTTCGATCTGGTAAGTAGTTTTAACCGCATTAGTTGATCAGGAGGAAAGTGACGATGACGGAGAGCGCAAAGCGGGTGCCGGTTGGATTGCAGCTTTACTCAGTGCGCAGCGAGGTGCAGAAGGATCTCGCCGCCGCACTCAGGTCGGTGGCGGAGATCGGATACGAGGGCGCCGAGCCGTGGGGCTATCCCGGTGACGAACTCGCGTGGATGGGGCACCAGCCCACGGAGATGCGCGCGATGTTCGACGACGCCGGGCTGGCCTGTTGCGGTATGCACCTGGCGACGGGCGCGCTGCTGGGCGACAACCTGAAGCGCACCATCGAGCTGAATCAGATCCTGGGCAACAACTTCGTGATCGTCGCGGCGGACAGGCAGCGGATGAGCACCTTCGACACGACGCTGGAACTGGCCGACATCCTCAACCGCGCCGCGGAGACGCTCAAGCCCCTGGGGATGTGGACCGGCTATCACGCGCATCCCTTCGACTTTGTCTATCACGGCGACGAGACGGCCTGGGAGATCCTCTTCAGCCACACGGTCGACGACGTCGTGATGCAGATGGACATCGGCAACTGCGCCGTGGGCGATGGCGACCCTATCGCGATGCTGCGGAAATTCCCCGGCCGAGCGCGGCGATTCACCTGAAGGACTACGGCGGCGGGCCGGGCACGGTTATCGGCGAGGGCGAGGCCGATTGGGACACGATCTGGGACGTTATCGAGACGCTCCACGACCCGGTCTGGTACGTTGTCGAGGAAGGCAACGAGGACGGTTTCGGCTTCGACGTCTCGGCGCGGAGCCTGCAGGCGCTGCGGGCGATGGGGAAGTAGGGAGCGGTCAGCCATCGGCGGTCAGCCGGATGGTGATTGCCTGTGGTTCCCTCGGTGTAGTCCAGGACGTAGCCGACGTAGGTGTCGAAGTCTACCAGGTTCTCCTGAAGGATCTGGTAGACCATCGCACTGTCGACTTCCCAGTAGAGGTGGACCACGCGATTGCGAAAGCTGACCATCTGCCTGAGCGTCGGTAGAAAGCCGACCGGAACGATATCGTGTTCCGACAGGATCACAAACGCATCATAGTAATCGTTCGGGGTGCGAAAGCCGGCATCCGCGATGATGTGCTGCGCAAGATCGAGGCAGCACGCAATCGCTACCTGTAAGAGGTGCTTGGCGCTTTCGATGTTCTTGAAGTCCGTGCCGAAGTCTTCGGGACTGAGACCTGCCAGGACGCGCAGCTTTGACAGATAGTCCCGGAGTTGGTTGATGCGTGAGGACACGAGCGCTGGGTCAACCATGGAATATTCCCTCCCGGCGGACGTGATCCAGCAGGGTCTGCTGAAGCCGCCTGGCAATAGGGGCATAGTCGAAGTAGCGTCCCAGGGTGGCTACCTCGAAGTTCACTCGTGTTTGGTGGTCGCCCTCGTAGACCAATATGCCCTCCTGGAGGATGCGCCCCTGCACCAGCAGTGGCGCACCGTTGATGATTCGGACATCGACCGAGGGAAGGGAGATCCGCTCTTCCCTATCCGTATGTCAACATCGGTCGCCTCTACGGATGCGTCTCCCGTATCTGCACGGGCGACTTCCATGTCTGTACGTGCGGCATCCTCGATGTCCGCCTGGATTTTGATCTCCAGCGTCAGTTGCCCGTATGGCGATAGGGTCAGCGACTGGGCGATCAGGGCGATATCGAGATCGCTCGTCGGGAGGGGCGTGCCGCGTGCCACGGAGCCGTAGACGTAGGCGGCGGCCACGGGATGTGCTTTGAGTGCAGCCGGGAGAATCTCACGTATCCGTGCCACGATCTGCCTGGCGCGTGCCTGCCGCTGTGCGATTCGCTCGCTCTGCGTCGTCATGTGGATCGCCTGCTTCGGCTTTTCGAACGTATTCTCAATCCCATTATAGCAGATGCCGGGCAACGGCGTTTTTTTTTTTTTTTTTTTTTTTTTTTTTTTTTTTTTTTTTTTTTTTTTTTTTTACGTCACAAATCTGGCGATCGCGGAGCCGGTGAGACGTGCGAGCGTCACCTTCAGACGGCTTGCGCGGTGAGGGATGTAGAACTCGCGGCGGGCGTCGAGCCAACCCTGATCGTGCCAGTAGTGGTAGTCCAGCGAGTCTCGCTCGGCGACTTTCTGCCAGGCGATTTGCTGGATCTTGAAGGTCATCAGGGAGAGGAATGAGGGGCGCTCGGCGCGCCGCTGTGCGACAGCGTTGTACAGGACCTCAGCCGACGCGGTGGCTTTCTCTTGATAGCGACGCCTGGCTTCGTCCTCTGCCAGCAGGGCGCCCATCTTGTATCCGGCCTTTCCGACGATGTGGAAGCCCCAGGTCCGGATCCCGACCTCCATGGTGCGCAGGGCGTGGTTTGTCGGGCTGTCACCGACGGTGGCGACCAGATAGGCACACTTCCCGGCTAATGCGGGCCGGTGGCAGACGAAGGCCAGGCGATCCATCCAGTTCTTGGCGATGCCGTTGATGTCGTTGACGTAGATGGGGCAGGCGAGGATGATGGCGTCCGCCGCATCCATTTTGGCTTTGATGGGGAGCAGGTCGTCCTTGAGCGGGCACTTGTCCTCTCCACGGTCGAAGCAGGTCCGGCATCCACGACAGGGCTGAAGGTCCATATGCCCCAGGTAGAGCGTCTCGAACGCCAGCGGCTCGTCCTGCTGCGCCGCGAGGGCCTTCAGGTGATCGCCCATCATCGCTATGATGTGGGCGGTGTTGCCGTTTTTTCTGTAACTGCTGTTAAGCGCCAGTATCCTCACGTGTCACCCCGGAAGGAAGTATAGCACGTCCCAATTTGGGGTGCAGATATATCAAGGGCTGCGCCATCTGCCAGGTGGTCGCGCCGCAGAAGACGGGCCACCGGCCCGTCTCTACAACAGAGAGGCGCGGTTTCTGCCTGTGGTGCTGTCGGGTGGCGCGTTCTCTTCTACCGCCGCGTGACGGGGATGAGGCGGCCGGTGCCGAAGGCTTTCTCGCTGACCTTGAGGATGATGCCGTGGTGCCAGCGCTTGTGCTCGGAGCGGCGGAGGGCGGCGTTGCTGCGGTTGGCGCGGACGAGGCGCTCCAGCGCGGGCGCGACGGTGGGATAGTCGAAGGGATCGACCTGGTCGGGCTTGAGTTCGGCCGAGGGGGGGCGGCTCAATACGAAGTCGGGGAGGATGCCGCCGCGCGTCGCCTGGATCCAGCGCGCGAGGTCGTAGACCTGCGGCTTGGTGAGGTCGCCGATGGGCGAGAGCGTACCCGCCAGGTCGCCGTAGAGGGTGCCATAGCCCAGCGCCAGCTCGGTCTTGTTGCTGGTGTTGAGCAGCATCCCGCCGTGGTGGTTGACGAGGGCCATCAGGATCAGCATCCGCAGCCGGGCCTGGACGTTCTCCGCGGCGGTGCCGTCCAGCCACGGGCCGAGGGCGGATTCGGCAGCGCTGTGCAGGGGCTCAAGCGGCACGACCTCGAAGCCGATGCCCAGCGCTCCCGCGAGCGCCTCCGCGCATTCGGTGGACCGCGGATCGGAGTAGCGCGAGGGGATCGCGACCGCGGTGACGTTGGCAGGCCCCAGCGCCTCTGCGGCAAGGACGGCGACGACGGCGGAGTCGACCCCGCCCGAGAGCCCCAGGAAGGCGCGTGCGATGCCGTTCTTGCGCGCGAAGTCGCGGATGCCCAGCGTCAGCGCCCGGAAGCGCTCCTCCTGCAGGTCGGTCTCCTCCGGCGCGAGGGGTACGGCGGCTTCGAGATCGACGACCCGGATCGCCTCCTCAAAGCCGGGAAGTCGGGCGATGATCTCCCCACCTGCATCGACGGCGAAGCTGCGCCCGTCGAAGATCAGCTCGTCGGTCGCGCCGCAGAGGTTGACGTGCACCAGGGGGCAGCCGGGGCGCCGCGCGTGGTTGAGGCGTTCGTCCATGATCCCTGCCGGTAGGGCACGGCGGCGAGCGCTACGAGCACGTCCGCGCCCGCCGCCAGCAGATCGGCGGGCGGGTGGACCGGGTAGCTCTCGTCCCACATGTCCTCGCAGATCAGGACGCCCACGCGCCGGCCCGCAATCGTCACCGGCGCCGATGGCGGACCGGGCACGAACCAGCGCGGTTCGAGGAAGACGTCGTAGGCCGGGAGCAGGCGCTTGGCGGCTGCCATCGTGGCCTCGCCGTCCCGGAGAAGCACGGCGGCGTTGTAGAGGCCGGGATGCTTGACCGTCGTCGCGCCGCTGGGCACGACGGTGCCGACCAGGGCCGGCGGGCCGCCCGCCGCGCGGCGGGCCAAGTCCTGCGTCGCCTCGCCCACGGCGTCGACAAAGCTGGTGTCGAGCAGGATGTCGCGCGGCGGGTAGCCGGGGATCGCCATCTCCGGCAGCACCACCAGGTCGGCCCCCTGGCGTCCGGCCTCGTGGATGGCGTCGAGACACCGCGCCACGTTGCCGGCGAGGTCGCCGACGGTGGTGTTGATCTGGGCGAGCGCGATCTTCATCGTGAGGATCGGCCTACGGGAATTGCCCTGCGACGGCTTCCAGCAGGTTGAGCGCCTCCAGCACGGCGTCGCGCTGAAAGCAGACGTGGTCGCCGAGCATGAAGGTCCGGTAGCCAAGGCTCAGCAGAAAGGCCACGTCGCCGATGTCGGCGCTCTCCGGCACCGGATGGCGTGCCAGCGAGTCGAAGATGCGGCTGGCGACCACGGCGTCGGGGTCGGCAGTGACGATGTCTCGCAGCGCGCCGACGATTCGGTGCGGGCGCAGCACCTCGACGTAGAGGTCGCCGCGCGCCGCCATCAGGCGACCCTGCGCCGCACCATGCTCGCGCGCGTAGGCCAGGCCCTTCTCGGATTCGATCTTCAGCATCACCTCCGCGCCAGGGAGCAGATCGCACACTTCGTTCGCATCGGCAGGGCTCTCGACGTAGGAGAGCATCACGCGCTTCAGACCGAGCGATCTCATCGCGGCCAGGTACGTTCGGTCCGTCTCGGTCAGCGTGCCCTCGATCTGCAGCGAGGTGTCGACGATGTTCACGGATTCGCCCGGCCCGACCAGGCGCCGGGGGCCGTCCTCCAGGATCAACCGGTCGCCGTCGACGGCAGCGACGCGCACGCATTCGGTGCCGTCGGAGAAGAAGGCGTCCACCGGCGTTCGCACGCTGATGCGATGGCTCAGTCGTACCTCGGAGTAGGGCGGGATCGCGGCGCCGACCACGCGCAATTGCCGGCCTTTGAGATCGACCCAGAGCGGCTGCCCGAGGGCGGAGAGCCGCGCCAGTGCCTCCTCCGGCCCCTCGCGCAGCGGCATCACGGTGTTGAGCCGCAGCCCCGAGACGATGGGATGCCGCGCCACCTCCTCCAGGAAGGGCGCGTAAGGTGGGGCGGTGACGATGGCGTGGAGTCTTATAGCTTCAGCGTCGCGTCGCAATAGGTGCACTTGAACAGCCCGTGCGCGTCGACGGGGATGGGCGCGCCGCAGCGGGGGCACTTGAGCTCGATCAGCCGCTGACCTCGGCAACCTTGTCCTCGCTCTGGCGGGCGCGCATGTTCTCCTGGAAGTCCCCGAAGTGACCCCAGGCGCGGGCGATAAGGCCCATCGCGTAGTCCACGGCGCGCTGCTCGTCCTGGATGTGGAAGATCTTCTGCTCGGGGATGGCCTGCGCCCACTGCTTGTCCACGCGATCGCCCGGCCTGCCGGTGGGACGGCGGAGGAACCACATGTTCCATCGCTTGCTGAGCGTCTGCCAGGCCTCGAAGGCGTCGACGTCCCGGCTCATGTTGTCGCCCAGGTAGTGGGCGATCTGCTCTTGGGGAATCGTGGGGTGCATGGGCGCATCGCCGAAGACGATCAGGAAGGGCGTCTCGGCGGTCTGGGGAATCGTGACGTGGGTGTTGACCCAATGGGCGAAGAGGCCATAGCTTTCCGGCGCGTCGCCGCCGCCGCCCTCGCCGTAGAGCGAACCCAGAAGCTGCTCCAGATCGAAGCCGCTGGCGAAGGTCGTCACCTGCAGCGGCCACTGGTCGACAGCCGCATCGCCGATGGCGGCGAAGCAGATCTCCAGGTCGGGGCGGTACTGGACGAGCGTGTTGTAGAGCAGGGGCAGCCGGTCGAAGATCTCGGCGGCCAGCTGGCCATCGAGCCTGTCACGTCGACGGCGATGATCAGCGGGTTGGGCGATCCCGTGGTGATGCGCTTGCGCGGGTCGATGATCTTCTCGTTCGGGCCACCTTTCCTCGGCTAGGTCCGCGGGCCGCTGCCGCTGCCCTTGTCGCCGCCGCGCCGGCGCTCCGCGCCGGTCGTGCCGTACCTGTACTTCGCGGCGCCGTACCAACCGCTGGTGTCCTCATCCCAGGTATACATAAGGCCTCCTTGAGTGGAACTGGAAGGTGTGGTGGTTGTTGATACTGGTTGCTTGAAGTCCGAGGCCAGATCCGGATTCGGGCAGCTCCGGCCTAGACCGGCTGGCTTCCGGATAGGCTTCCGACTTCTGACACCCGACGTCATCCTCCAACATCCAGCACCGTCTCCATTGCCAGGGTTTCCAAGCCGAACTCGCGGCGGAAGCGCTCGTCGAGCCGGTGCTCTTTGATGTAAGCCGCTATCTCATTTGGGACCAGGTCGGTCCAGGCATCGCCTCCGGCCATCGCGCGGCGCACCATCGTGCCGTCAATACGGACGCGGTCCTCTGTCGGCACGAGCGCGACCGGGCGGAGGATCGGGTAGTCGTCTTTCAACAGGCCGGCCACATACGGGTTGGCGGTGACGAAGGCGTCCAGCGGGCCGAAGATCCCGACGACCATCGCGCGCCAACGGGGGCCGTCGTCGAGGTCGTCCACAGGGACAGCGTGTAGTTGCTCGGCCGTCGGAGCACCAGGCGGATCATATCGGCGGTCTCCTCGACCGTGAAGGGGTTGCGCGCGTTGTAGCGATTGGCGCTGCCGATACCGATCAGGGCGTAGTCAGCGTGGTCGCAGAGCCCACGGAGCACGGGCACCTGTCCCAGATGGACGGGCCGCCAGCGGGCGATCATGCCGATGCGACGGTAGGATCGGTGAGGGTCCACGGTTTCTTTCTCGTCCTTGATTCCCTCTGTACGTAATGCGCGGTCAAATTCGCCGCCATTATACCGATGAGCGGGACAGGACACAATCGCCAGGGACGAGAGGCGAGGCCCCACGGAGCTGAACCTGGACAGGATTCACAGGATCCACAGGATGCAGAGGCGCCGCGTCGCCGATACCGAATCCTGTGGATCCTGTGGGATACTGTTCTTCTTACAGGTCTCCGCGCAGGAGCTTGTCCTTCTGCTGCATGTAGTATTGGAAGTTGGCCCAACTCACGTCGGGCGGGACGGTGTGGTCGACGATGGGGATGTAGCCGCCCTCCTCGATCAGGGGGACGAGGGCTTGTAGGTGCGCGTCGATCGCCGCGGGTCCCTGCGCCAGGACCCGTTTATCGACGCCGCCCCAGAGCCGGAGCGATTTGCCGAACTTCGCGCGCAGCCGCACCGGGTCCTGGTCGGCCGCCCGCTCCAGCGGCCAGACGATGTCGACGCCCGCGTCCATCAGCAGCGGGATCAAGGCCTCGGGGTTGCCGTCGGTGTCGACCGCCACATAGCGCACGCCGTGGGATTTGAAGAAGTCGACGACGCGCCGCATCCGCGGGAAGATGAACTCCTTGTAGGTCCGCGGGCTCAGCAGCGGCCCGTTCTTCATCGCCATGTCCTCGTTGAGGCAGACGTACTCGACGGTCGTCCTTTCGAGCACGGGGCGGGCGCCCTCGATGAGGAAGTCGGCGTGGTGCTCCATGATGTCGTGCATCAGCGCGGGCTGGTCGTACCACCCGTAGGAGACGCCCTCGGTGCCCATCAGCTCGCGCGCCCACCAGTAGAAGCCCAGGGTGGTGCAGTTGGGGCCGAAGACCAGCGGATGCGTGCGTCCGCGCCACCCCTCGACGCGGAGGACGTCCCAGTAGGGTTCGAGCCGCTGCGGGCTGGTGGGGTCGAAGCGCTTCTTGACCTCCTTCCAGTCCGCCATATCGTGGACCGGGAAGTCGATGAAGGTATCCATCGAGGCGCGGGTGCCGTGGGCGCTGCCCTCCTTCAGCCCTTTGCGGGTCATTCCCTTCTCATCGCGGAAGACGATGATCCGCTCGTCCTCCTCGAAGACCTCGACCTCGTAGCGCGGCAGCGGATCGCCGCAGAAGTAGATGAACTCCTTGGGATCCATCCCCAGCGAGGCCTCACCCGGGAACCAGTTCCAGTGGAGCGACGTGGGATCGAGCCCCTCGGCCTCCCAGCGATCCTGCGTCTGGCCCCAGACGCCGAGCTCCCAGTTGGGGACGCGGTCCACGGGCTGGTACTCCATAACAGCGATGAAGCGCTCGCGATGGTTCATACGTCACCTGCCTCTTGGGGATCTAGCGTCATTATACCATCGGCCCCTGAGGCAATCGAGGCAGCGCCCGGCGGCTGCGCCCAGACCTTCCGGGAGGCTATAGGGTGTCTACGGGACGCAGATACCTGCGCTGTGGCTCGAGTCTGCGTGTTGAGGCGTCCTTTGTTAGCTTCCCGGGAGGTACTCGCCTATCGGGTGTGGGGCAAGTCCGCGTTGCCATGGAACTTCGTCGAGGTCATTGGCGTCTGAATGGTGTATGGACGCTATAGACGATGCCGTTGCGACGGCACCGGAGATGCGATCGTGATAACGAAAGGAATAACGAAACCATGAGACTCCATCACAAGACGTCGAGGACCCTAATCCTAGCTCTAGCCTTGGGCGCCGCACTCATCCTGGGAAGCTGCACTGCGACACCCATCGTTACGCCCTACGCCAGGCGAAGTCGAACGCGGGGGGCGGGCCGGTCCTGGTCTGGCACCGTGAGGGTGGCATCGCGGGGTTCTGCGACGACCTCACCGTGAATGCCGATGGCAGCTATATCGCGGAGACGTGCAAGGGTGAGGCCCTGAGGGGCTCCCTTGACCGCCGAAGAACAGGCGCAGCTCGACGACTGGATCGGGCGGCTGCAGTCATTCGAGGTCAATCAGACGGATCCGGCAATGGCTGACGCGATGACGATCAAGGTCACGTTCGTAGGGCAAGGGACAGAGGAGGCTTCGGAGGCCGATCGTCAGGCAATTCAGGCCTTTGCCGCCGACGTCTACGCAGGCAGCGATCTATGGCGATGCATCCGTCACGCCCACCCCGGAGGTCGTCAGTCCCGTCCGTGGCGAAGATCGCGCGTATGACGCGGCCCGCGATGCGCTCGTGCAGCAGACGGGCGTGGCGCTGTCCGATATCCAGCGAATCGAGGTGCCGAGCCAGGAATGGTCGGATGCCTGTCTCGGGCTTGCCGGCCAAGGTGAGATGTGCGCGACGGTCATCACACCGGGATATCGGGTCGTGATGGCGGCGAATGGCGCGCAATACGTCGCGCGCACGAACGCCGACGGAAGCGCGGTGCGATTCGAGAACGACAGGCCCGTCACGTCCGGCAGCGATATCGTGGCGTGGGATGCCGCCGTCGCCATGGTCCTCGATGGGCGCGTGACCCAGGTCTTCCAGACGCACGCGCTGACGGTGACCCTCTACCTGGATGATGGCTCGAAGGTCGACCACGGTGGAGCCTGCCATCGACGACATCTTCGACGTCGTCGCACGCTGTGGCGACCTCTGCAGTGACCTTATCCTGGCCACGGAGTGACGCAGGACCCGCTGCGGTAACCAAGACCAGGGGGACAAGGACGAGAGCCGGATGGACAGGCCCTCGTCCTTGTCCCCACTCCCCGCAATCTATCCCTGCCCCAACTCTGCCATCAGCCACATCGTGAATGCCACCATCGGCGTCCAATACTCGGTCTCCTGCCACTGACCCGGCCGGAGCTGAGGCTCGTCGTCCTCGTTGCCGCTGATGCCGTTCATCACCGCGCCGGGCAGGAAGGGCGTGGGCGGGTAGAACTCGCCGCCGAACATGTGCTGTGGGTTGTTGTAGCCCGCGCCCATCACGGTGCTGGCGTCGAAGGGATTGACGCCCAGGATCCAGTCGAGTTGCCGCTGGGCCAGCGCCGCCCATTCGGGCTTGCCGAGCAGCCGCGCCGCCTTGGCGAGGCCCACGCCGGTCGAGGCGAGGTTGGCGTTGATGCCCACGTACCAGTCGGGGTTGGCCTCCATGAACCAGCGATACCAGAACTTCCCGAGCTGGCGGTCGCCGCCCACGGCGACGCCGGTAGAGCCCGAAGGGCACCATCCCGAACGCGTTGCGGGCCGCCATCGGCGCGAGATAGTCGCCGCAGAAGCTCGCCACGGCCGTGCGCCACGCGTCGGCCTGCGGGTGGTCGGGGGCCGTCTCCAGCAGCAGCGTCAGCCCGAGCAGCGGCCAGCAGCCCTCCGCGATCGCCTTGAAGGGCTCCAGCGACATCGGCGCCTGGCCGGGATCGCGGCGCTCCCAGAAGAAGCCCCAGACCGGGCGAGCGACTGTCCACGGGCCGGGTGACCTGCAGCGCGAGCAATTGTCCGGCATAGGCCACGGCCTGGTCGAGCAGCGCCGCCTCGCCGTCGAGCGCGTGCAGCGCCAGCAGCGCCCCGATCGCCTCCCCCAACTGGCCGGCGGTGTGCGTACGGCCCCTCCGCCGCAGCCAGGCCAGGCAGCGCCGGGCCGCCGCCTCGCACGTCTGGGCGTAGTCCGGGTCCGCGTCGCGCGTGAGCCCGGCCATCGTCGCCTCGGCCATCACGAAGCGCCACTGCGCTTGCGTGTGGCACGGGCGGACGTCGATGACGCGGTCGTCGGAATGACCGTTGCGGTCATCAGAATGACCGTTGCGGTCGTCGGAATGACCGTTGCGGTCGTCGCGCCCATCGATCACGTTGTCGGTCCAGCGGTTGTTGTCGGCGTGGACGAAGTAGTCGCCGCCGACGTAGTTCATGATGTAGCCCGCGGGCTCCTGCATCTTGAGGAAGTAGCTGTTGCCCCAGCGCAGCTCGTCGAGCACGTCCGCGTCCGCGCCGCTGGCCAGCGCGACCTGTCCCAGCCCCAGCATCCCGAAGAGCGTCGCCTCGACCCACTTGCGCAGGTCGCAGGCGTCGTGCCAGCCGCCGGTGACGTCCTGGTGGGCCAGCGTGTCGCCGCGCACGCCGTCGTCGAGGTGGCACGGGCCGTTCCAGCCGCGGTCGGTGTCGCCGCAGCGCTGGAGCGTGAAGTAGCCGACGATCTGCCGGAGCGTGGCGTCGTAGACGTCGGGCGCGATACGGAAGGGGTGCGAGCGCTCCCCCGCCGCCTCGACGACGTAGGTGCCGGGCGTGGTCAGTGCGTCGAAGCGGCCCACGGTGTAGACGCCAAAGTCGCTCGGCACGCGGGTGAGGTCGCCGCGGAAGACGATCTCGCCGCTTGCCGTGTCGCGGACGACGAACCCGGTCTCCAGCGGTCCGCCCAGCAGGCAGGCCTTGGCGGCGCTGGGGACGAAGCCTAGGTGATTTGTAAGTAGGGTCATGCCCTTTCCTTTCGCCGAGTATTCCACGGTAGGGTTGATTGTCATCCGAGCGGGTCTCGCGGACTGCCTGCAGGACAGCGTGTTCCAGCGAAGGATCTCAGCCTTCAGGACAAAGATCCTTCGCTGTGATGGTCTGCATTGTGGTCAGCATGCATGACCCGCTCAGGATGACACCGCTCGTGTTGATCGAGCTGAATGCTCCACGCTCAGGACTTGGTTATCTACCTCTCCAGCCGCACCACGACGTACGGTGTCTCGGTCTCCAGATCCGGGTAGATCGTGCCGTTGCCGGCGGCGTCCATCGCCTCGATGAAGTACATGAAGTCGTAGCGCGGGCCGACCGCCTCGCCGGGCACGGTGGCGGCGTAGGTATCGGGTTCGCCCGTCGGCACCATCTCCAGCGTCTCGTAGTCCTCATATTGGGTTACGTTGCGATAGCGAAGGCGCACCCACGCGACCCCAGAGGGATCGCGGACCGTGGCCGAGATCGTGAGCGGCTGTCCTGACGGCGCCGTGGTGATGGGCGTGTGGCGGATCTCGGGTGGGTCTGCGTCGTCGCTGACGACGATGGCGATCCGTTTTATGGTCGCGGGTGGGCTCGCGGTTTGCCCTGCTCTCTCACCCGGACCCTCGGAAGGTGTGGCCTCCAGAACGTAGTTCAGACCGGGTGCGACGGCCTCGGCTGGGATGACCGCCTCGACGCGCCAGGGACCGATGGGCTGCATCGGTATGCACGTCTCCGGCCGCTTGTCCGAGCTGAAGCAGACGCGGGCTGCGGGGGCCCTATCGAGACCACCGACGGTCGCGCGCAGGACGACGTCGTGGCCCGGCGCGGCCTTCCGTACCGGCACGTGGGCGATCCAGGGGAGATCGTCCGCCGCAGGCGGGCGGAAGGCCTCGCGCGTCGCTTCCAGCTCCACCAGCCCCTGCCGCAGGGCGGCCAATTCGTCGCGCCAGTGGCCGGAGAGCCCTGCCTCCGGCAGCCCCATCTTGAGATCGTCGGTGTAGACGTCGCCCGCGGCCTCGACGAGCTTTTCCCACGCGGCGACGGCCTCGCGCTCGTGATCGATGGCGGCGTCGAGTGCGTTGAGGTCCTGCGACTGATCGAAGAGCGCCCACTGGACGCCCGCAAGCACCCGGCTCGCGTGGTAGGCCGCCAGGTAGGCCAGGATCTTCAGGTCGGCCATCGTTGCGAGGAACTCGGGGCCGCGGTGCACCGATCGCGGCTTCCGCCTGTGCGACCTCGTCCAAGATCGCCTCGGAGATCCCGGCGAACCACCGGCCGGACGCCTGGGGCCGGATCTTGGCCGAGTGCTTGCCCTCGATCTGGTTCCGGGCCTCCTCGGCGATGCTCAGGAACTGCTCGGTGTCGCTGGGCAGCGCGGCGGCGTAGGCCGGCAGGTCGTCCATCCGCTCTTTCTCGACCCAGCCCCGCGTGGTGGGGAAGAGGTGGTAGGGGTAGGTATAGGCGACGACCCGCGGCAGGACGCGGCCGGCCAGGTGCAGTCCCCGCGCGACGTGGGGCGCAGCTTCCGGGGCCGAAGCGGCGCTCGAACTCGCGCATCCAGACCTCGGCCGGGGTCTCGGGGTTGTAGCCCAGCCTGCCGAAGAGCTGGAAGAAGTGCCAGTAGCGCTCGAACTCCCAGTCGTAGGATCGATAATCGGGGTTGAGCAGGTCGAACGGCTCGGCGTCGTGGTCGTGCGCGGCCATTTTCGTCGCCAGCGGCTCGTTGACGTCGAAGCCGTCGCCGTCGTAGAGGTGCGTGCTCTCGACGAAGCGCCGGACGTAATCGGGATCGCCCCAGAGCGTGACGCGGTTGGTGCCGCCGTTCCACAGGCGCCAGAGGATCGGAGTAGCGCTGCGGGTAGCGCAGCAGGTCGGCATAGCCGTGGCGGCGGTTGTGCTGGTCCTGCGGGTGGACGTGGGTGGGGTGGAAGGGCAGCCCCATCTGCTCCATCCAGTACTTGGTGCAGAGGCGGATCTTGACGCCCTTTTCCAGCGCCAGGTCGATCAGGTGGTCGGGGAATTCCTTGACCCTGGCGTCGAACCGAGGTCGGGGGCGTGGGCCATGATGACGTCGTAGATGCGGGCCCAGAAGGCGTCCATCTCCGAGGGGATCAGCCCGGATTCGTTGTGCATCCTGAACTGGAGAGCGTCGAGGTTGGGCACGCGCCGGAGCAGCTCGGCCAGCGCCGCGACCGAGTAGTCCATCAGGTTCTCCTGGGTCAGCCCGGTGACCCGCCAGCGGAGGGTGTCGTGGGCCTCGGTCACGCCGCCGGTCTGCACGCCGCCCCGGTAGATGTGGTCCCAGATGCCGAGGGTGAAATCCAGCCCCCGTTCGTGGGCCATCGCGACGAGGCGGTTGAGCGCGTCGAGGCTGCGCGTCTGCATCTCAGGCGTGTAGCCGGAGACTTTCACGCCCGGGAAGCCCGGCACGTCGAAGAAGTAGGGGTAGGGCGGCGCCATATAGCCGGCGCTCTCGTAGGCAAAGAGCAGGGCGAAGGTGTTGAAGCGGTTCTGCGCCAGCATATCCAGGTAGCGCGCCCAGTAGGCCTCGTTGAAGAGGCGCTGCTCGAAGTCGCGCTTGTGCATCGTGTAGATCGAGAGCGAGCGGACCTTGACCTCGGGCGACTCCTGCGTCTCGCGAAGCTCGCTCAACGGGTGGCTGTGGATCGGGTGCCCAGCCGATGCGGTCGGCCACGTCGAGCAGGGCGTACATCAGCCCCCGGTCGTCCCCGCCCACGACGAGCCAGGTGGGCGTGCCGCGGTAGGAGGTCTCGTGGATCAGGATCGACTCAGGCGTCTCGGGGAGGGAGATTTCTGCCGCTGCTGCCAGGGCGCTTACCGCAGGGGAATTCGGTAGTCCCTAGGACCAGCAGGGCGTCCCCGTCGGCCCCGGAGAGATTTGCGACTTCGGCAAAGTAGACGCCCTGCTTCTGTTTTTTTAAATTCAGGAACTCCGGGCTGGGATGTGCACCGATCGCGGTTTCGGCCTGTGCGACCTCGTCCAAGATCGCCTCGGAGATCCCGGCAAACCACCGGCCGGACGCTTGGGGCCGGATCTTGGCCGAGTGCTTGCCCTCGATCTGATTCCGGGCCTCCTCCGCGATGTTCAGGAACTGCTCGGTATCGCTGGGGAGCGCGGCGGCGTAGGCCGGCAGGTCGTCCATCCGCTCTTTCTCGACCCAGCCCCGCGTGGTGGGGAAGAGGTGGTAGGGGTAGGTATAGGCGACGACCCGCGGCAGCACACGGCCGGCCAGGTGCAGTCCCCGCGCGACGTGGGGCGCACTTCCGGGGCCGAAGCGGCATTCGAACTCGCGCATCCAGACCTCGGCCGGGGTCTCGGTGTTGTATCCCAGCCTGCCGAAGAGCTGGAAGAAGTGCCAGTAGCGCTCGAACTCCCAGTCGTAGGAACGGTAGTTGGGATTGAGCAGGTCGAACGGCTCGGCGTCGTGGTCGTGCGCGGCCATTTTCGTTGCCAACGGCTCGTTGACGTCGAAGCCGTCGCCGTCGTAGAGATGCGCGCTCTCGACGAAGCGCCGGACGTAATCGGGATCGCCCCAGAGCGTGACGCGGTTGGTGCCGCCGTTCCAGAGCCGCCAGAGCATCGGGTAGCGCTTGGGATAGCGCAGCAGGTCGGCATAGCCGTGGCGGCGATCGTGCTGGTTCTGCGGGTGGACGTGGGTGGGGTGGAAGGGCAACCCCATCTGCTCCATCCAATACTTGGTGCAGAGGCGGATCTTGACGCCCTTCTCCAGCGCCAGGTCGATCAGGTGGTCGGGGAATTCCTTGACCCTGGCGTCGAACCGCAGGTCGGGGGCGTGGGCCACGATGACGTCGTAGATGCGGGCCCAGAAGGCGTCCATCTCCGAGGGGATCAGGCCGGATTCGTTGTGCATCCTGAACTGGAGGGCGTCGAGGTTGGGCACGCGCCGGAGCAACTCGGCCAGCGCCGCGACCGAGTAGTCCATCAGGTTCTCCTGGGTCAGCCCGGTGACCCGCCAGCGGAGGGTGTCGTCGCCCTCGGTCACGCCGCCGGTCTGCACGCCGCCCCGGTAGATGTGGTCCCAGATGCCGAGGGTGAAATCCAGCCCCCGATCGTGGGCCATCGCGACGAGTCGATTGAGCGCGTCGAGGCTGCGCGTCTGCATCTCAGGCGTGTAGCCCGAGACTCTCACGCCGGGGAAGCCCGGCACGTCGAAGAAGTAGGGGTAGGGCGGGGCCATATAGCCGGCGCTCTCGTAGGCAAAGAGCAGGGCGAAGGTGTTGAACCGGTTCTGGGCCAGCATGTCCAGGTAGCGCGCCCAGTAGGCCTCGTTGAAGAGGCGCTGCTCGAAGTCGCGTTTATGCATCGTGTAGATCGAGAGCGAGCGGACCCTGACCTCGGGCGACTCCTGCGTCTCGCGAAGCTCGCTCAGGGGGTGGTGTGGATCGGGTGCCCAGCCGATGCGGTCGGCCACGTCGAGCAGGGCGTACATCAACCCCCGGTCGTCCCCGCCCCCGATGAGCCAGGTGGGTGTGCCGCGGTGGGCGGTCTCGTGGATCAGGATCGATTCAGGCGTCTCGGGGAGGGAGATATCTGCCGCTGCTGCCAGGGCCCTCGCCGCAGGGGAATTCGGTAACCCGAGGACCAGCAGGGCGTCGCCGTCGGCCCCGGAGAGATTTGCGACTTCGGAAAAGTAGACGCCCCGCTTCTGCAGAGCGCGGGCGACCTTGCCGAGGCCGTGCCGTGCCCCAGGGCCCAGGGGTGTGTCGACCAACAGGGTGATGTGGATGGCGTTAGGAACAGGCATATCGCTTCTCCTTGCGTGTGACGCACCTTCTCGCTGAGAGGGCAGCCCAGCAGACCAGCTCTCTTTCAGATGCCATCATTATATTGATAGCAGCATCTCTGTCAGGGCGGCTTCTCAGTAAGTCACCGGTTGGATTGGCACAGGCACACCTCAGCCTGGCATACGGAATTAGCCATACCGACTTCTCATTCGGCGCGCCGAACAAGAGTGGCCGCAGAATGCGCGCACACACTTTTTGACAATGCGCGACAGAATCACTAACATAGAGTGCGATCCGGAAACATGACCAACGACATACCCCCCGGATCACCGAGCCCTGTTACCTTCTGCGTCCCGCACACGATATACCTTATGTACGATAGGGTAAGCCACCCGGAGGCTATATGCGTGAGCAGATCGTGTACCCCTTGACACACGCTGTGTCCGAAGACGACGAGGCCGACCTGATCGCGCAAGCGTGGGGCGACCCCGATGCCTTCGCGGCGCTCTACCAGCGATACGTCGACGCCGTCTACCGCTATTGCTACAGCCGCACCGGGAATCGCGCCGATGCGGAGGACCTGACCGCCCAGACCTTCTGCGACGTGTGGCAGGGGCTGCCGCACTACCGCCACCGCGGCACCTTCCGCGCCTGGATCTTCACCATCGCACACAGGCGGGTGGCCGACCACTTCCGCAGCCGGGCATGCGACCTCACTCACACCTCCTTCCCCTTGGATGAGCTGCGGGATGGCGCCACGGCGGGCGGCCCACTAGGGCAAGGTCATCCACGACGAATCGCTGCGCGAGCTCGCCGGTCTGGTGGCTGGGCTAGACGTCGAGCGGCAGGAGCTGCTGAGCCTACGTTACGCCGCCGACCTCACGTACCGCGAGATCGGCGAAGTAGTGGGAAAGTCGACGGCGGCGGTCAAGATGGCCGTGCGCCGGGCGCTGAAGGCATTACGGACCGCATGGAGGGAACAGGATGGGTAAGCAAAGGCGTAGATCGATGCAGCAGGTGGATCAAGGGCTGCGCACCCTCTACGGTGCGCTCGCGCCGGATCCGGCGTTCACACAGGCGCTGCAGCGGCGGCTTGCGTCGCAGGTCGCAGCGGCATCCAAGGCGACGACCCCGGGCGCCATGCCGGTCAAGCGGGGTGGGATCTGGCCGCGGTGGGCGGTCGCCGTGGTGGCTGTGCTGTTGGTGTTGGCGGCGCCCATCGCTGCCTTTGGTCCTCACGAGGTGTGGGCGGCCTTCCAAACGTGGTTAGGGTTCATCCCGGGCTTCGGCTTTGCCGATCTGGAGGGCGTGCGTGTGCTGGCGGCGCCGGCGGCGGTCTCCGTCGACGGTCTGGAGGCCGAGGTCACACAGGCGATCGTCGGCGACTGACACGCAGGTCGTCTTCGAGATCTCGGGCCTGCCCGGTATCGAGGGTAACAAAGATGGTGTTGTCCGCCTTGACGACATCCGAAGTCTCAGCGTGCGGCTCCACCTGAGCAACGGATCGGTACTGACGCCTACACGTTACTTGCCATACTATGCCACCCGGCACGGCATTGCCGGGCTAGCTGTCTTCCCGCCGCTCCCCCGCCACATCCGCCACCTCCGGCTGACCATCGCTGCAGATGAGGAGACGAGCACCTTCGACCTGGGGCCTCGCCCAATCGGGATCCCCTTTGAGGTGACCCCGGCTGATGCCGAGAGCGTCACGGATCGCTTTCCGCTCTCGCAGCAGCCTGACGTGATTAGTGATCCTGTGCACGACATTGCACTCTCCGTCTCCCAGGTTGCGTACGGTGAACACACCGTGTCGCTGGAGATGACGTGGGAGAACGACTCGCCGTGGATCCTCAACGCAGGCTGGCCCGACTATCTGTTTGACCAGGACAACCACTTCTCGCAACCTTCCTACCTTCCCTTGGCCGAGAACTTCACACGTCCTCGGGATCCACAGGGCGACGAAGGTACGCCGTCTAGAACCTACTCATTCTGGGGCGTCTCGTCCGAAGCCGAGGTCCTGACCTTGACGGTGAGCTCGATCAGCGTGGTGACCAATAGCGCGCCGCTGCCCATCACGTTCACAGTGGATCTCGGCGATGCACCCGTCCACGGGCAGACGTTCCCGATTGACGTGGCCTTCAGCATTGCTGGATTCGACTACAATCTTACACAAGGCTACGGTGCTGTTTGCAGATCAGGCCGACAAAGGAAAGTATCTTATGCTGACACGCTATCCGGCAGCCCTGCTCATCTACAATGACAGCGAGATACGGATGGGCGACCTGGAGAACGGCGGAATTACGATGGTTGGGATTCACGAGGCCTGTGTGCCCGGCATCTATGCGGCGGGCGAAACCTACCACTATTTGGAGGGTACCCAGGAGTCGTACACCGCCCTTCTGTTCGATGAAGTCCCGACGGGCGTGGTGACCGTGCGCATCGAGTCGGTGAGCTACAGGCTCCGTGGCCCTTGGCGCGCGACGTGGCGGGTACCGCAGGAAGAAGTGCGCTGACCATCTTCAGGAGGACAGAAATGACAGATGAGACGCAGTCCCGTAGGCAACTTGGCTGGCTTGTACCCGCGGCATTGATATTCGTCGGCGTCGTCTTCGGCAGTTTCTACGTCAAGATTCCCCTCGCTTTGGTATGGCGGACGCTGGAGATGCTGCCCCTCGGACCATGGCTCTGGCAGACCCTGCAGCGTTCCCTGACGGCCGTCTATATCGGTCTCTACCCTCTCGACCTGCTCTTTACCAGCTTGCCACTCTACCTGGCGCTTTCCGCGATCGGCCTCTGCCTCGCCATCGCCGCCCTGATCCTGGTGCGGCCGGCCGGCGTGGGCCGGATCGCGCTGTGGCTGTGCGTGCTGGCCGTGGTGGCGCTTCCCGCGGCCTATTGGTACGAACCGGCGGTGACCGTCGCCCCCGGTCAGGTGGCGGTCCGCATCCCCACCCGGCCCGGCCTCTTCGGTGGCGCTGTGAAGGCCGTACAATCCGGGGCCGAAGTGCGCCGGTGTGAGTACACGCTCCTGGGATGGAGCGAGCAGGACGCGCTCTACGGGAAGGAATCCTGTGGCTCACGCGAGCGTCTCTGGGTCTACTGGCCGATGAGCGACCGACGCCTGGAGACGGTCGATGCCGTCCCGACCGACCTCCTCCGGCAGGAAGTCTCGCGTGAGCAGCTTCGCGACGTGGGCGTCGCCTCGACGGTGCCAAAGGACGCGTCGCTGCGCATCGTCGTACGAGCGCCGGGCCTGGCCTCCCGGCAAGGCTGGTGGATCGCCTTCGTCGCCCGCCACACCTACGGCCCCGAGGACGTCGTGGTCTTGATGCAATAGGGGCGGGACATCGCTTACCGCCTCGACGAGCTGCGCCCACGCAGCCATCGCCTCGCCCTCGTAGTCGATGGCGGCATCAAGCGGGTTCAGATCTGGCGATGACTCGAAGAGTACCCACTGGAAACCAGAAAGTGCCCGGCTTGCGTAATAGGCTGCCAGGTGGGCTGAGGTTCTCAAATCGGCTACGGTTGCGAGAAACCGGTGCCGCGATATGCCCCCGACCCTCTCTTCGACCTCAGCGACCTCCTCCGGAATCTCCTTGTAGACGAACTCTTGGCGGACCATCGCTGATCGCAGCCGGCGCAACGCCCTGCTAGTGTGACGCGTTGACGACTCCATTGAGTCCGTGCTGTGCCTCTGTGCCCGGTACGGAGTCTACTAACAAGCTCGCGATGGTGGGGCCGAAGAAGGGCATTCCGCATCTGCCTATTGCTGCCGGGCTCCCTCCACTGTGGACGAGGTACGGAGGTCAGATGCTACTGTCAAGCCACGTCGTTACAGGTGTGGCTGTGGAGCTGTTGTGGGCGCACCGATAGGTCTTGACAAGCTGGGCATGATCGTATATAATATCTATACAGTACATTGACATTAACTGTACAAATCCACAGATAGCGTGGGATAGGGGAGAGCGATGAACGAGATAGCGATTTACAGCATTATGGCGAAGCCAATCGCCGAGCAGCGGTCAAGTAGGCGTGAGCAGATCCGATTGGCTAGTCCGGGGACATGGTCGCGGAGCCTAGCCTCGGAGGTGAGGGGTGCGATCGAAGTGTTTGAGAGATCGCTCACGGTGGCCACAGAGGAAGCCAACTTCTGCACGTTTAACCCTGCGGAGTGCCGCGGCGTGGCCTAGCGAATGCCCAAGTCTGTGACCGAGGGGTTCGCGGTCAGACACGGCGGCGCGCAGGATAGGCACAGACCAACGGTCAGGAATCGAAGACGGGGAGCGACAGAGCTCCCCGTTTTCCTATGGACTTGACTCAGCACCGCATGACACATGGCTGATGTTTGGGATTGCGCTGGATCGGAGTAGAATTGCCAGATAATATCAGCAAAGGAGTGCAGTCTTGAGCACACACAAGATCCTCTATCTTCCTCCGATAGGGCTCAGCCAAGACATCCTCTCCGACCGCGCGCGGGCCACGCTGAACGGGCTGGGCGAGGTCGTCTGGAACGAGATGGACCGCGACTACACGCCTGAGGAGTTCGCCGAGCTGCTGCCGGGCGCGGACGCGGTGGTCACGTCGTGGGGATCGCCGGGCTTCACGCCGGAGTTGCTGGCGGTTGCCGACCGGTTGAAGATCGTGGGCCACGCGGCCGGGAGCGTGAAGCATCTGATGCCCAAGGAGGGCTACGATCGCGGTATCTTCGTCTTGAGTGCCTCCTGCGTCATCGCGGATCCCGTCGCCGAGTACACGCTGTGGGCGATGCTGAGCATGCAGCGCGATCTCTATCACTACAATGCGGAGATGAAGCAGGACCGTGCTTGGCCGCACGGCTTCCAGGGCTTCGCCCACGAGCTCTACTACAAGAAGGTGGGTTTGGTCTCCATGGGCCTGATCGGGCACCGGATGGTGGCACTGCTCAAGCCTTTTCACTGTGACGTGATGGTCTACGATCCTTATATGGGCGATGAAGAGGCCGCGGCGTTAGGTGTGCGCAAGGTCTCGCTCGTGGAGCTCTTCGCCACCGGGGACATCGTCTCGGTCCACGCGCCGATCACGCCGGAGACCAAGGAGATGATCCGGGCGGAGCACTTCGCGGCGATGGCGGACGACGCGCTCTTCATCAACACGGCGCGGGCTTGGGTTGTGGATCAGGCCGCGATGAAGGCGGCGCTTGCGACGGGCCGCATCCGGGCGGTTTTGGACGTCTACGACAAGGAGCCGCTCCCGGCGGACGACCCGCTGCGCGACATGGACAACGTCTTCCTGACACCGCACGTCTCGGGGCACACGACCGAGTCCCGCCTGCGATTGGTCGAGGCCGTCGCGGACGATATGGTGCGGTTCTTCGAGGGAAAGACCCCGCGAGCTTGCCGTTTCCTGGAAGCGTCTGCAGATCATGGCTTGAGAGAATCGAACGTTTCTCGGAGGTGACCACAATGGACAAGATCAATTTTTCGGTGTTTACCAAGCCGTGGAAGACGATGTCGCTGCTGCGGCTGGCCGAGTTCGTGAGCGGCATGGGATTTGACGGGATCGAGCTCCCGGTGCGGCCTGGATACCAGGTCGAGCCGGAGGACGTCGCCGAACTGCCCCAGGCGGCCCGACTGCTGGGCGAGTACGGCGTCAAGATCCTGAGCGTCGCCGGGCCGACCGACGAGGCGACGATCGCGGCGTGCGCGGAGGCGGGCGTGCCGACGATCCGCATCATGGCGCCGGTGGCGTCCGGCGAGACCTACCTGGACGCCGAGGCGCGGTACCGGCGCGAATTCGACGCGCTGGTGCCGCTGCTCGACCGCTACGGGGTGCAGGTCGGCGTCCAGAACCACTTCGGGCGCTTTGTGACCAACGCCGTGGGGCTGCGGCGGCTGGTGGAGCCGTACGACGCGCGGCACATCGCCATCGTGTGGGATGCCGCCCACGAGTCGCTCAACGGCAGCGAGCCCGAGCTGGCGCTGGACGCGGCCTGGTCGCATCTGTGCATGGTCAACCTGAAGAACGCCTTCTGGCAGCGCACCAACGGCCCCGAGGCCGAGATCGCCGAGTGGCAGGTCTACTGGACGGCGGGGCGCCACGGGCGGGCCTCGTGGCCGCGGGTGGCGGCGGCGCTGCGAGCGAGGCATATGAGGGCGTGGTCTGCCTGACGGCGGAGTACACCGACGAAGAAGCGGTGGACCGGCTGATCGCGGCGGATATCCAGTTCGCCCGTGGGTTGTTTGCGTGAGAGGGGAAAGGGGATATGGCAGACAAAGTCCGTGTTGCTATGATCGGCGCGGGGGTGATGTCGAATCGGGTGCACTACCCGTCGCTGGCGTCGTTCGACGACGTGGAGATCGCCGCGATCTGCGACATCGATACCGAGCGGCTCAATACGACGGCGGACCGCTATGGGGTCGAGAAGCGCTACATCGACTACCAGCAGATGGTCGAGGAGATCGCGCCGGACGCCGTCTACGCCATCGGGCAGCCACACATCTTCTACGATATCTGGACGTGGTGCCTGCGGCAGGGGGTGAACCTGTACATCGAGAAGCCGATGGGCCTCTCGATCCACCAGGCCCGGTCGCTCGCCCACCTGGCGGAGGAGCACGGCTGCATCACCCAGGTCAGCTTCCAGCGCCGGTCGTGCCCGATGGTGGTCAAGCTGCACGAGGCGTGCCTCGAACGCGGCCCGATCGTCCACGCCGTCTGCCGCTTCTACAAGAACGCCATCGATCCCTATCTCGAGGCACGCGATCATATGATGGATGATGGTGTCCACGCGATCGACACGCTGCGCTGGATGTGCGGCGGCGAGGTGGTCGGCGTCCATAGCATCACGAAGCGTGTGCTGGTGCCCGACATCAACTTCTTCTCGGCGATGCTGGAGTTCGACAACGGCGCGACGGGGCTGATGGTCAACAGTTGGACCAGCGGGCGGCGGATCTTCGACGTCGAGATGCACGCTCCCGGTATCTGTGCCGAGGCGGAGCACGAGGGCAAAGGCCGGCTCTACGCTGATGGGGACACGGAGGGCATTGAGTATGATACCCGCGAGGTCGCCGGGGGCGATGAGTTCTTTATGTACGGTGGGTTCCAGGCCAAGAACCGCGAGTTCATCGACTGTCTGAAGGCAGGGAAGCAGCCCGGCTCGCATTTCGGTGACGCGGTCAAGACGATGGAGGTCGCCGAGAAGATCCTGGCGCAGGCGACGCTGAAGGGGGCCTAGCAGCAGCCCCGGGTCGGAGAGAGCAGGGGATCGGCTCGATAGCTATCCCTGGAGGCGTGGCCGGACCCATAGATGGGGCGTCGCTCTATCTGTGGAGGTGTCTTGTCGGGTGGGCATGGAGTGGACGATGCGGAACGCTAAAGGGATGTCACGGCGTAGGTTTCTGGAATTGTCGGGCGGCGCGGTGCTGTTCTTGCTGCCGTCGGCATGTGTGACGAAGACCGGGAGTGAGCCAACAGGGGCACCGACGCCAGCGGCCACGTCCACTGCGCTTCCACCTACATTGGCGGGAGCTGCGCCGACCGAGCTACCGATGCCCCCTGTGTCCCTGGGTAAGGTTCCTGTCACTCTTGCCAACACAGAGGTTTTCGACCTGGCTTCCGCGATTGTCGGCAGAAGCTATAGGATTTATGTCGCCCTTCCCCGCGGCTATGGCGATTCCAGCACTGCCTATCCTGTGCTCTTCGCAGGGGATGCAAATGCCAGTTTCGGGATGGTGACGGAGATCGCGCGCGGGCTGGCCGATGCGGGCGAACTGCCCGATCTATTGATCGTTGGGATCGGTTATCCTACGGATAGCAGGGATGAGATTATGAACCGCAGGACAGGCGATTTCACGCCTACGTACTACAACGCGGGCGTGGGGATCCCTGGAGAGCTTTCTTTTCCCAGCTCCGGCAGGGCAGGCGGCTTTCTGAGGTTCATACGCGAGGAACTTGTGCCTGTCATCCACACCGACTATCGCACTATCCCTCAGGACTCCGCGTTCTTGGGGCATTCGTTTGGCGGGCTGTTCAGCCTCTACACGATGTTCACCTTGCCCGACACCTTCGACCGGTACATCATCGCCAGCCCATCGATCTGGTGGGACGGCCGCGTTATCCTTCGAGTTCGAGGAGAAGTACGCATCCGAGCATACAGATCTGGCCGCTCGGGTCTACATGGCCGTTGGCACACTAGAGGGATCGTCGACTGTAAAGAACGTGTTGGATCTCGCAGAGGCGCTTGAGGGACGCGCTTACCCGGGCCTCAGTCTCACGACCCACGTCTTCGAGGATGAGACCCATATTTCGGTGCTGGCGGGCACCATCAGCAGGGGACTGCGAAGCATCTACGGGAGTGCTGCCGACGATTGAGCACGCAGCGAGGACGTCTAGTCACAGCGGATGGCAAACCGTCGAGGGGGCATCAGCTTAGCTGACGCAGGGAGGGTTCCGTGCGATGAACCCGGCCCACGTTGTTTGGGTCTCCCGGGTGTGCTAAGGTGATGCTGGAGAAACCATGGTCTCGCTCTTGTTGAAGACGAAGCTTCTGGCCCCGCTGGTGCGAGAGAACCTAGTATCAGCGACAACGACTCCTGGGACGCTGGATGGCTCAAGGAGGCGGGTCGAAAGCTAGGTCTGGTCGCGGCGCCCGCCGGCTATGGGAAGACGACGCTGTCGGCGCGTGGCTTGCGGACGGGACGTCCGTGCAGCGTGGTTCTCCCTCGACTCCAAGACAATGATCCTGTGCGGTTCCTCGCCTATCCGGTTGCGGCCTGCCGCGAGGCGGTGCCTGGTCTGGGCGAGACCACGCGGACGCACTGACCTCGCCGCAAGTCACACCCGTGTCCGTGTTCGACCCTGCTGATTAACGATCTGGCAGCCATCTCACGACGGCAGCCAAACCCCTGATCGTCGTACTGGATGACTATCACGAGATCTCGAACTCGAAGTGTCCATCATGTCGTGATCGATCTGCTGGAGGCTTCGCTGCCGCCGTACGTTTCCTCTTCTCACGCGGGCGGATCCGCCGTTTCCCCTACCCCGGCTCCGCGCGCGAAACCAACTTGTCGAGATACGCAGTGCCGATCTGCACTTCACTGCCGACGAGGCTGCCGCTTCTTCAGCGAAGCCATGGGGCTCAGCCTTTCGGAGCGGCCGGTCACGCGCTTGGAACGGCGCACTGAAGGGTGGGTCACGGGGCTGCAGATGGCGGCCCTATCGCTGCAGCACCACGGAGACCCAGAAGCCGTCATCACGCGACTTGTCCGGCACCCATCGGTACATCCTGGACTATCTTGTTGAGGAGGTGCTGGATCTGCAGCCGCCGCGATCCAATCTTTCTCATGCAGACGTCCATTCTTGACCGGCTGAGTGGACCGTTGTGCGACGCCGTGGTGGGACAGCGCCGCATGAGGGTTCGGACGCGCAGTCCATTCTGGAGAAGCTTGACCAAGACGAATCTTTTCGTGGTGCCGTTGGATGATTACCGGATTTGGTACCGATACCATCGCCTCTTCGCGACCTGCTCCGTGCTCGTGCCCAAGTGAAGCTTCCGTGACGCGATGCCGCCCCTGCATCTGAGAGGCGAGCCGGTGGTATGAGGATGCAGGGCCTCTTGGAGGACGCCATCCACCACGCCATTGCCTCCCAGGACTTGACGAGGCTCACCGATCTCATCGAGCGTCATGGTCTGCGATTGCTGATGCAGGGCGAACTCCGCTCCTTGCTGGGGTGGATCTCGGCCCTGCCCGCGTCCCAGATGGAGGCGCGGGCCCGTCTCTGCCTCCTCCACGCCTGGGTACTGCTACTGACGGGGCGCCTTGAGGCCGCGATCGAACGTGCAGATCTGGCAGAGCGACTTCTGGAAACACAACGAGATGCGGAATTCGCCGGGCAAGCGGCGGCCATCCGTGCCTATGCTGCGGCCCAGCAAGGGGACGTCAAGCACGCAGTTGAGGAGGCTGATCGCGCGTTGGCGACCCTGTCGCAGGACAACGCGGGAATTCGGGCGGTCGTGCACTTCGTGCTGGGCGGGATCGGTACGCTGCGTGGGGACCTCCAGGCGGCCCGGCACGATCTCTCCGAGGCCGCGGCCCTCGGCCAGCAGAGCGGTAACCTGCACGTCGCGGTGCCGGCGCTCAACTCCCTGGCGGAGCTCGAGCTTGCGCAAGGGCAGCTACGGCGGGCGCAGGCAACGGCGAACCACGCTGTGGCGCTGGGATCGAGCGAATCGGGACGTCCGCTGCCGATCGCCGGGGGCGCGGTTTCTGCCCTTGCGGATCTGGCCTATGAGTGGAACGACCTCGATCGCGCCCTGGCGGAGGCCAAGCAGAGCGTGGAACTCAGCAGGCAGTGGGGAAGTGCCGAATCGGAGATCTACAACACCGCGACGTTGGTGCGAGTGCTCTCGGCCCGAGGCGAACTCGACGCAGCCCGGGAAGCGATGATGGTGGCCCAGGAACGAGCCGAGGCTCTGCCTGCAAATGCCCAGACATCCGCGGCACTTCGCCTGGCACTGGGCGAGCTCCTGCTCGCGCAGGGCAGTGTCTCGAGTGCAGAGACCTGGCTGGCCGCATCTCCTCCTACGGCGGCATCTCCCCTGGAGCAGGAAGAAGCATTGGTGCGTGCCAAACTTCATCTCATGCTCGGGCAGTCTGTGGCATCTCAAGAGGTACTGGCCGAACTGCTGGCGCAGACCGAGATCCGGGACCTCGTCGCCCCTCGCATCGAGGCTCTGGCCCTCCAGGCGGCCTTGCTTGCAGCCCAGGGAGAGAGGGCCTCTGCGCTGGGCTGCACTCAGGGAGGCCCTCGAGCTGGGCAGGCCCGAGGGCTTTGTCCGCAGGATCGTGAGCCAGGGCCGGTTCATCTCGGGCCTACTGGGCTACATTGCGCAGACCGACAAGGACCCCGCGTTGTCACGCTATGCGGGTCGATTGGCAGACATGTGCGAAGGGCCCGGCGTCGGGCAGACAGAGTCTCCGCTGATCGAGCCGCTGAGCGAGCGCGAGCGCGAGGTCCTCGCCTTGGTCGCCGAGGGTCTGACGAACCAAGAGATCGCCCAGAAGCTCTTCATCGCCGAGAGCACGGTCAAGTCGCACCTCAACCACATCTACGGCAAACTGGACGTGCGCAATCGCACGCAGGCCGTGGCTCAAGCACGCGCCCTCCGCTTGCTGGACGTCCTCAGCTAGCACCCAGCTAACCTGTCGCATAGACGGTGCGCCTCAGACGGCGGGCACCGGCCCGTCTCTGCGCCAGCGGCGCAGACTGTGGCAGCGCGACACATCTCCCCTTTGATATTATGTACTCCACCTCCCCGAATCCAACCTTCGGTGGATGCGCCTCCAACTGCGTATGGCTATGCTAAGGATAGCTAGACTTAGGTACAGGAGGAACTTGTGGCTCAAGCTATGGTCAAGCATCATCCGAAGCGGCAGACGACGCGGCGAATCCTGATCTTTATATCGCTGCTGCTCTTCCCGGTCACGCTGAACTACTTCTCGCCCTACGTCATCATCGACGGGGCGATGCAGGGGATCATCAACGGGAGCTTCATCATCTTCGGCGCGATGTTCGTCGCATCGCTTTTCGTCGGGCGGCTCTGGTGCGGCTGGCTCTGCCCCGCTGCGGGCCTTGGCGAGGCGTGTTTCTTGATTAGGGACAAGCCCGCCCGCGGCGGGAAGCTCAATTGGATCAAATGGGGCATTTGGATCCCCTGGATCGGCATCATCGTCTGGGCGGCGATCAGCGCCGGTGGCTATACCTCGGTGAATTTCCTTCACCTGACGGAAACCGGGATCTCGGTTGACGAACCGGCGAAGTACGTGATTTACTACACGGTCCTGGGCACCATCTTCGTGCTTTCGATCACGGCGGGAAAGCGAGCCTTCTGCCACTATGGCTGCTGGATGGCGCCTTTCATGATCCTAGGGCGCAAGGTGCGCAATACCCTGAACACCCCTGCGCTGCATCTCGTGGCCCAGCCCGACCTGTGTGCTAACTGCCACCGGTGTGACAGGGCGTGCCCGATGAGCTTGAAGGTACACAAGATGGTGCAGGCGGCGTCAATGGAGAACACCGAGTGCATCCTTTGCGGCAGTTGTGTGGATGCCTGCCCGAAGGATGTTATCCGCTACAGCTTTGGTCGTGAAAGATGAACGCTGATGAGGCTGCCTGCTATGGGTGCGCCGGTGCAGCTGAGTCTTGTGGACGTCAAGGACCCAATGACGGTCGCGCCCTACGCAGTGATCGTCGAGGGGCTTCTGGCGGCAGAGCACTGGCAGGCGTGGTTTGAGGGCTTGACGCTCTCCAGCGTCGAGGGGGAGGCCACGCAGTTGATGGGCGACTTCGATCAACCGGCGCTGCACGGTCTGTTGGCCAGGATCCGCGACCTCGGTCTGGTCGTGGTGGCCGTGCGGCGCCTGCCGGTGGCGGATGATGATGGGCCGTCTGGGGCGAGTAGCTGATGCGCCGAGCTGCGCCCGGCTGAGTTGAGATTGGGCCAATCTCGAAAGATTGGACCAATCTATTGACGCGGTCTTCCCCCTCGCTGCTCGTTGCACCTCTGTGGAGTGCGGTCGGACTCATTGGGGGAGAGATCACGTGGCCGTGGCAGATCTCTTTTCAGGTGCCGGGGACCGCAGAAAGTCCCCGGCACCGGTCATGGATCCGTAGTTTGGCTCTCGTTCGCAGACTCACTGGGTAAGGACCACCGTCTGTCCCGTGCGCTGGGAGGCCAACGCGGCGGTGAAGAGGCGGTGGCTGTCGTGTGCCTCCTCGGGCGTCGCGCAGCCGAAGGGTTGACGCATTTGCGGGCCATTCACCAACTCGTCGCAGAAGGCGGCCCACATCTGCATCAAGGCGTCAGACGCGCCGAATTCGAAGATCGACCCGGTGATCGTCTCGTAAGCGGACTCTGTAGGGCAGATCGAGGATGCGCCAGGCCTGGTCGTCGCCGGAGGTGTAGGGAAGATAGGCGATCTGCTTGGGGTTCTGTGTGGAGTAGGAAGCCGAGAACTCGGTGCCCATCACGCGCAAGAACCAGGTATTGCCATGACCCGGCGCGATGCGCTTGGTAGAGACGATCATCGGGAAAGCCTGGTCTACTGTTTCCACTTCACACGCCAGAATAGCGTTATCCCACGTCTCGCACGGTACCATCTTCCCCTCTGCGTTGGGACGCTCGTTCACGATCTTGGAAAGCAGCGCACGGACGTTCTTCGGGCGCCAGCCAAAGCGCAGGGGCATGTGGACGGCGTGCATCCCGAGGTCGCCCATGCAGCCGTACTCGCCGTTGGTCGCGATGCGGCGCTTCCAGTTGATGGGCTTTTGTGGGTTGAGGTCGCTGGAGTGCCAGAGCCCAGCCTCGACCTCGATGATCTTGCCGAACCGGCCCTCCCGCACCCACTCCCCGATGCGGTAGGCGCCGGGGTAGAAGGGGAACTGTGACGAGCAGCGCACGAAGACGTCGGGGTGCTTCCGGATGGCGGCGAGGATAGCCTCGTTGGCCGCCAAGTCGATGCCGAAGGGCTTCTCGCCGAGAAGGTGCTTCCCGGCCTCGATTGTATCGACGTAGATCTGCGCGTGAAGGTCGTGGGGCACGGCGCAATAGATCGCGTCGATACCGGGATCGGCCAGCAATTCGCGGTAGTCCGTCGTCGCCATCCTGACGGTCGGGACGTTCTGTTGGAACCACGCCATCGACGCCTCAGTGCGCGAACAAACGCCCGCAATCCGGGGTTCCACTTCCATATTCCTGAGATGCATCCACCGCGCCGCAGCGCTGGCAAACTCCCGCCCCATCAGGCCGCACCCGATGAGGCCGAAGTTGAGGATTCGCTTTGTCATAGGTCTCCTTTCGGAAAACGCGTTATCACGTGTACACGTTTGAACGTTCAAACGTGTACACGTGATAACGCTTCGTCCATCTTCCCGATGAGAAATTCCACCATCTTGTACGTCGAGATCAGCGGGATTTTGGTGAGCGCGGCGGGCGGGCACTCCGCCTTGTAGGTGTGTGCGCTGACGTCGATGCCCGCCGCCGTGAGTTGTCTGGTGAAGGCGACCGTCGTGTCCACGGAGTGGAAGAAGATCGACGACAGGTGGCGTTTGCCCTCGATCCGGTCGATGATCGAGGGGTACCTGCGTGCGAGCGCTCGCAGTGCCGTCTCGTAGGTCTCGCCCAGATCGCGGATGTAGTCACGGTTGGCCTCGGCGAAGGCGATGGTCACCAGGTAGGCGAGGGAGGCCAGCTCCTCCTGACCGTTGGTCACCAGCGCCCCGAACTGGTTGAGGTTGTCCATCGCGGCGGAGGCCAGGATCTTGGAGGCCGGGTACTGCCCGCCGGGAAACCCTTTGCCGACGGAGACGAAGTCCGGCTGAAGGCCGTATTCGCGGAACATGAAGAGCTCCGGCGACCAGATGCACGACTGGATCTCGTCCACGATGATGGGGATATCGCGCTCGTGGCAGAGGCGGTAGGCCTGCCGGAGGTAGTCACGGTCCAGCAAGATGCCGCCGTAGTTCATCAGTACGATCTCGTGGAAGAAGCCCGCGACCTTGGTCTCGCCGCGATCGTAGGTCGCCACGGTCCGCTCGAAGTGGTCCGCGTCGTTGATACGGACGGGCTTGACGAGAAAGCGCGCGTCCTGCGCCAGGCCCTCACCGAATTGCGGCCACATATCGCGCAACACCTGGGTGAGGATGGTGGTGCCGTGATAGTTGGCCTTGTTGCCCCCTGCCCGGTCGCCCATCACCAGGAAGACAGGCGTGCGCCCCTCGTACGCAGGAGCAGGCAAAGGTCTCCTCGAGCCGGTAGAAGCGGGCCAGCATCATCTTAAGGGCGGCCTCGACGGCGAGGCTGCCGGTCTCCAGGTTGATGACGCGGTTCAGGACGTGCGGCTCGGAGGTGCTCAGAACCTGGTCGAGGCCCTGCCTGTCGTCCTCCGCGATGCCATTGGCCACGCGGACCAGTTGCTCCTCCAGGAGCCGCGTGATGTGCCCGCGGGTGTTGTTGTGCGTCGCGTTGGGGATGCCGAGGCGCGTCGCGTGGTCCAGCAACTGATAGCCGGGGAAGCTGTGCCCCAACGAGGCGTGGTAGTGTTCGCTCTTGGAGGCGAGGTAGGCCCGGCCATCCTCGCCGACGCGGATAAAGCCGTAGCCCGTCAGGGGCGCCATCGCCGTCCTGGTCGCTGCGGCGAAGGCATCCGTCCCCGCACCGCGCGCGGAGTTGGGGAGGCTTGTCACAGACTTGATCGCCGATCACGTCGACGAGTTCGTCCAGGCGCGTCTGGTACGACGGCGGCGCGAAGTCCACGGGCGCCGCCGCGATGGCGGCGAGGTCGTCGTAATCCGCGCCGGTCACGAAGGCCCGCGCCCGGCAGACGGCATCGGTGTAGGCCTGTCCCACCAGGTCCTGCAGTGACAACCGCGGGCTTTGCATCGTTGTGTGGTCGCTCATCGCTTCTCCCCTGCCTTAGACCCGTACGACGTCGATGCCCAACAGGGTCCCGACCTTGGTCAGCGTGTCGCCCCAATGCCCGTAAGCCAGCGCCTGATGGTGCGAGCCACCGGCCAGGCTGAATCGCGTGAGAAAGCCCGGGAGGCCGTCGGGGCTGGCCGGGCGGAACTTGTAGTGGGGGCGGCGTAGGTCGGCCAGATAGGGGAAGTCCATCACCTCGCCTTCGGCGATGACGAAGCGGAGTTTGCCGTCGGCAACGGTGGTGAGGCTGAGCAGCGTCACATCGCCGGGTTCGAGGCTGAAGGCCAGGAGCAAAGGGGGTACCTTCAGGTCGACCAGGCCGAGGGTACTCCGGAGCATATGGATGGGTTCGTCCTCGCGCGCCATCGTCCAATTACCCTCGCCCATGTGCATCATCAGGACGGCATCGTGGGCGGGATCCATCGTGAACATCTCGGTGAAGTTGGCCGCCCCTGCCAGGTCTGCCATCAGTGCGACGGCGGCGGCGCTGGTTACGTCGCCTTCCCCGCCGAAGCCGTACCCCTCTCCCATCAGCTTTGAGGCCGCCAGGAACGGCAGGGTCTCCAACCATCCTTCCTCGCCCACCGCCACGAAGTGGGCCGCAAAGCCGTGCAGTCCGTTTGCCTGCATCGCTTTCCGGAAGGCCCATTCCAGCCGGGAACTGGCCTCGTGCTCCGTCTCTGTGACGTCGGCGTCGATGCGGAAGTGCGCCTGGTCCTCGGCCATCTGGGCCTCGATCTCGGCGGATGGCGCAGTTTGCGCCAGGCCCGCGATCTCTTTCATCGCCAGGTGGTGTACTTCGACGCCCATCTGGGACAGGAACGCCGTCTGGTCGATCCCGAAGTCGCCCATTCCCTCCATCGGATAACCGACCAGCCCGATGCGCATCCGGCGCGCAAAGCGGGCGGCGCACGCCGCCCTGCACCACCCCTCCATCTCCGCCACGGCGCGCGCTTCCTGGTAGTGGCCTGTCACGAGGTGCACTTCCTTCCCAGCGCGGAGCAGGACATTGCACAGGTCCTGTACACCGTGCATCCCGTGGTTTTCGAGCGTCTCCTCGCTTGTGGTCTCAGCCGTGATGCCGGGCAGTTGCTGGGTGTTGTAGATCACGACCGGCAGGCGGGTGCGCAGCAGGGCGGGCAGCGCGATGTGGCTGGGCGCATAAGTCAGCAGCACCACCACAATCAGATCCTTGCCGTCGGCCTCGAAGGACGCCACAGCACTGTCCACCTGCTCGCGCGTGTTACACACGCCCGGGAAGTCGACCTCCGCGAAGGAGGAGAGCGATGCTGCCAGCTCGTGGCCGAACTCGGCCATTCGGGGCTTCAGCCCCGGCTGGAGATCATAGAGTTTGAGCATCAGGCCGAGAAGGCCCACGTTCACTTTTTGCATGGTGATGTCTCCTTCTGTCTGAATCCGTGATTCAGACCATCTCGTGATTTCCACTCATCACAGCTTCATAGATCTGTTGGTACCGCTCGAAGTGTTGATCGTAATCCCGGACCACCCCCGGTTCCGGCGCCAATTCCGTCTCGTCCCCGCGGAAGGCTGCGAACCCTGCCTCGGCATCGGCGAAGATGCCGGCCCCGATGCCGGCGAGGATCGCGGCGCCGCGGGCGGCAGCCTGGCGCTCGGTCGGGCAGGACGACGGGCAGCGCCGTGACGTCCGCGACGATCTGCGGCCAGATGGGGCTTTCGGCTGCACCGCCGACCATCGTAAGCCCCTCGACGGCGACGCCGTTCGTGCGGATCTCGTCGATGGCCCAGCCGGAGTTCGAACGCAGTCCCCTCCATCACGGCACGGGCCATCTCGTCACGGGTATGGGATAGCGTCAGGTGCACGAAGCCCCCACCGCCGGAGTGGGTGCCCACGTGGCCTCCTGATAGCGGGAAGAAGAACAGTTCCCGTGCGCCGGGTGGCACCGCCGCGGCCCGCGCATTGAGTGAGGCGTAGAGGCCTTCGCGACCGACGTCCTCACCCCTGCGCCAGATCTGGGCTACGAACCACTCCAGCGAGGCACCGATCGCGCCAAGCGATCGAATTCCGCCCCATCGGCCGGGCACAGCGTGGCAACTCATGGCCAGGCCGCTGTCGAGGCCGCATTGGAGGTTCTCCGGCACTGCCAATAGCACCCAGGCTGTGCCGCACGATAGCAGCACCTTGCCGGGTCGCGTGACGCCGGTGCCCACCGCCGCGCAGTACTGGTCGTGCGCTCCGTTTGCCACGATGACGTCCGGTGGCAGGCCGAGGCTGCCGCTTGCATCGATGGAGAGCTTTCCCACGATCTCGCCCGAGGGCAGGATGGGTGAGAGTTGATCTCGCTCTATGCCCACGGCTTCCAGGAGACGATCGTCCCACGAGGCGGCAGCGATGTCGCAGAGTTGGGTCATCGTGGCGTCGGAGGGGTTCATCGCGCGTTCGCCGGTCAGTCGCTCGGTGATGAAATCGTTGACGAAGAGGAACCGATCTGTTCGCCGAAAGACTTCCGGGTCGTGAGCCCGAAGCCAGGCAATGTGCTGCAGCGGCAAAGTGGGCCCGAGCGGCCATCCCGTCGTC
>CAVVUS010000023.1:0-283594 GCA_963751345.1 uncultured Chloroflexia bacterium | reverse complement strand
TCCGCTTCGGCGCACACTGCTACCTCTTCACCGACCGCTGGTCCGATGACCGGCTCGGACTGCTTGACATGGCGCGCGAGCTCGGCCTCGATCTGTGGGAGATCGCGGTTGGCGATGACGTTGTCTTCGATCCCCTCAAGAACCCGGCGGCACGCGGAGGCCCTGGGCATACTGCTGACCCTCGGTCCGGGGGGAGAATGGCCGGCCCGGTGCGATCTCTCGTCCGACGACCCGGCCGAGCGCGCGCTCGGCCTCGCCTGGCACCGGCATCAGGTGGACCTAGCCGCCGAGGTGGGGGCCATCGCCTATACCGGCGCGCTCTACGGCCATCCGGGGAGCGTGCGGAAGCGCGTTCCGCCGCTCGAGGAGGGACAATGGGTTGCCGAAGGGCTGCACGACCTGGCGGCCTACGGTGCAGCCCGCGGCGTGCAGATCGTGCTGGAGCCGATGAGCCACTTCCGCACCCACCTGGTCAACACACCGCAGCAGCTTGTCGAGGTCATCGACCGCGCGGACCACGACAACCTGTACGGCCTGCTGGACACCTACCACCTGGTAACCGAGATCCGTGACTACGCCCAGGCGGTCCTTACCGTGGGACGCCGGCTCTGGGGCCTTCACGCTTGCGAGAGTGACCGCGGGGTGCCCGGCGGCGGCCTCGTGCCGTGGGCTGCCTGCTTCGACGCGCTGCGTCAGATCGCCTTCGACGGCTGCGTCATGATGGAGACCTACAATTCCACGATCGGCGATCCGCCCGGCAGCTTCGCGATTGGGCGCGGCATGTTCCACGATCCGTGCCCGGATGGTGCCGCCTTTGTCAGGCAGGGGCTGGCCTTCCTTCGAAAAAGCTTGAGTGATCAAGGAGTCGAACCGTGAAGATCGACACACACAACCATCCTGACTGGCTAGGCCACGATCTGCCGAAATTCCTGGGCAACATGGCCGAGCACGACATCGATCGCACCTGGCTCTTGACCTGGATCGCTCCCAAGGACGAGTACGCGCCCAGCTATTACACCCAGATCCCTTCAGCCGAGGATGGGCCGATCCCCTTTTCGCGTTGCCTGACGTACGCGACCCAGGCACCGGCCGAGTTCGTGCTGGGCTACGCGCCCGACCCACGCCGCCCGGAGGCGATCGACCAGCTTCAGGCTGCCATCGAGATCTACGGCGTGCGGGTCTATGGCGAGCTCAAGCTGCGGATGCGCTACGACAATCCCGACGCGCTGCGAGTCTTCAGGTTCTGTGGCGAACGAGGGCTGCCGGTGGTGGTCCACATTGACTACGAGTTTTCCACTGGCGTGACCTACCCTCGTCCGAATTGGTGGTACGGCGGCGGCATCGCGGCCTTCGAGACCGCGGTGGCGTCGTGCCCCGACACGATCTTCATCGGCCACGCGCCGGGGTTCTGGGCTCACATCTCGGGCGACGACAAGGCCGAGCGCGAAAGCTATCCCACCGGACCGGTCGTGCCCGGAGGCAAGGTTATCGAGATGTTCCGCGCCTATCCTAACCTCTACGCCGATCTCTCGGCCAACTCGGCGCGCAGTGCGATCACGCGCGATCCGGCCTTCGGTCGCGACTTTGTCCTCGAGTTCCAGGACCGCTTGCTCTACGCCCGCGACGGTTTCGGCGGCGAGCTCGACGTGATTCTCGAGACGCTCGACTTGCCCGACACGGTCATGGCCAAAGTCCAGGCGGGGAACGCCCTGCGGATCGTGCCCGAGGCCGCCCGGTGATGAAGTCGCTGGGCTGCGTGTCGACAGGTAACAGGTAGCCCCGATCGAGCTTCGGTTGGTGGTGACACTTGACCTTCCGGGTTGCTCACGCCTTCCGAGGCGCGCAACCCGGAAGGTACGGGACCCATTCTACGGAGGTGACACGATGTTGCTCGACATTCTATTGCTGCTCGTCATCGCAGGCATCGTCGCGCTCTCTGCGGCGGAGGGGCTCGCGCGCTCGGCCGTGATGCTCGTCATCTTCTACCTGATGTGCATCATCCTGGGCCTGACGGTCTCAGCCTTCAACCTTGGCCAGGTCCTGAGCAATGCGGTCCCCGGTTCAGCAGCAGGGCAGGCCTTCCGGAACCCGGGTCTCTCGCAGGGGATCGTCTTTCTCGGGCTGCTGGTACCCATCCTCATCTTCGCGGCGCTTCTCAGCCACGCGACACTCGAAGACGCTCAGATCCGGGCGCTCGGGTGGGGAGACAACGCCCTGGCCACCGTAGTCGGTTCGGTCTTCGCCCTGGCTTTCGCAGCTGTCCTATGCAACGTCTGGGGCCTCATTGTCAGCGTGCCGTGGGCGCCTGTCGCAACCTGGCAAGCGATGCGCTCGACCTACGACCAGTCCGTGCTCCGCCCGGTGATGCTCCAGCTTCTGCTGGTCTACCGCCACGCGCTCTTCGTCTTCAGCACATCGGGATACCCGCCCTTCTTCGTACCGCAGCCGTGAGGAGCTGCCTACCTCTCAGTGCCGGGCACTTTCCGCCTTCCGAGGCGCAGTGCTCCGGCACTCGAACCTCTCAGCTACATCCGACGATCGCACCCAAAGTACCAAGCACCAAACCCAAAAGGAAGATCTATGACTACGACACCACCATCCTGGCGATCCTCGGCGGCCCCGCCGGCGTGACCCTGCCGCCGGGCGACACCTTCACATGGCCGATCATCACCGAGGAGGACGAGACAGCGGTGCTTGAGGTGCTGCGGCGCGGCGCCATGTCCGAACTCGACGTGACGATGGCGTTTGAGAAGGACTTTGCCGCGTGGCAGGGACGCACCTATGCGCTCGGCTTCAACACCGGCACCTCGGCGCTCCACGCCGCGATGTTCGGCGTGGGCCTCGGCGTTGGCGACGAGATCATCTGCCCAAGCATCACCTACTGGGCATCGGCGTTGCAGTGCTTCTCACTCGGCGCAACTGTCGTCTTTGCCGACGTGCGCCCCGACACGTTGTGCCTCGATCCCAACGATATCGAGCAGCGCATCTCGCCGCGAACCAAGGCGATCATGGTGGTCCACTACCTGGGCCATCCCGCCGATATGGATGCCATCATGCAAGTGGCGGATCGCCACGGTATCCCGGTCATCGAGGACGTCTCCCACGCCCATGGCGGGCGCTATCGTGGGCGCACGGTCGGCAACTTCGGCGCCGTCGCCGCAATGTCGCTGATGAGCGGAAAGTCCATGCCCATCGGCGAGGGCGGGCATGCTCGTGACCGACGATCGCGGCATCTATGAGCGGGCCATCGCGTTCGGCCACTACCGCCGCTTCGACGCCACGATCGAGAGTCCGGACCTCCGCGGCTACCGCGGGCTGCCCCTCGGCGGGCAGAAGTGCCGGATGAACCAACTGGGGTCCGCGATGGGGCGCGTGCAACTCAAGGCCTACGACGAGCGTGCGGCCGAGATCCGCAAGGCGCTCAACCTGTTCTGGGACCTGCTGGAGGGCGTTCCGGGGCTGCGAGCCCATCGTGTGGACGAGAGCGAGGGGAGCACGATGGCAGGATGGTACAACGCCGGGGGACTCTACGATCCGGAAGCGCTCGGCGGCCTCTCGGTGACCCGCTTCGCCGAAGCCGTCCGCGCCGAGGGCAGCGCCTGTCGTGCGGGCGTCAACAAGCCGTTACACCTGCACCCGCTCTTCAACACCTGCGACATCTACGGCCACGGGCGCCCCACCCGTTTGGCCCATTCCGATCGCGACCTGCGCCAACCACCGGGTAGCCTCCCCGTCAGCGAGACCATCGGAGCGCACACCTACGTCATCCCCCAGTTCAAGCGCTACCGGCCCGAGGTCATCGAGCAGCACGCCGCCGCCTATCGCAAGGTCGCTGAGAACTACGCACTCCTCCTGGCCGGCGATCCCGGCAACCCGCCCGATCTCTGCGCCTGGGACGTCGGCTAGCAATCGAAGCCCCCCTTCTGTGGACCGCGGGCGTCTCGCCCGCTCTGGCGACGGGAAGCCATGCGCAGATGGCAGACACACCGTCGTGGCTGCCTGCGACAGTCACGACGATCCGCGCATTGCTTCCCTGCCGGCCTAGCAGAGCGGGCGAGACGCCCGCGGTCCATAGTCGGGAAGGTCTTCTCAATCCAACGATAGGCTTCAGGAGAGGATCCATGTCACCTGATCAACCGGACCATCCGACCAGCGCTTGGCGGCATGAGGGCTGGGCCTCGCGAGGCTACCTGCCGCACTTCGATGTGCCGAATCTGCTGCAAGGCATCACCTTCCGGCTGGCGGATGCCTTGCCGACTCATGTGGTGAAAGCGCTGGCAGAGGATCCGGATGCGAAGACAGATGCGGCGCGTATGGCAAGGATTGAGGGTTACCTCAATGCCGGTCACGGAGCCTGTCAGCTGCGCGATCCTCAGATCGGTTCCCTTGTGGAAGCGGCACTACGCCACTTCGACGGGGAGCGCTACCGACTCCTGGCATGGGTAGTGATGCCCAACCACGTTCACGCGCTGATCGAGACGGCGGAGGGCTTCCCGCTGCGGAGTGTCGTGCAAGGATGGAAATCTCACACTGCTCACGAGGCTAACGGCATGTTGGGTCGCAAGGGTCGATTCTGGTTCCCGGGCTACTTCGACCGGTACATCCGCAACGAGCGCCACTACGCCAACGCTGTTGCATACATCCATCAGAATCCGGTCAAGGCCGGGCTCGTTGAGCTAGCGGAGGTCTGGCCGTTCACGAGCGCTCGCCGGTGGGCTTCGTGACTCGACCGCCGGACCATGTGCAGCCTGTCCTGAGCGCAGCCTCAGGATCTCGCCGGCTCCGATGGACCGCGGGCGCCTCCCACTCATCTCGCCCGCTCTGACGACCGGGGACCGTGCGCAGACGGTAGGCGCTACGTCGTGGTCGGCCACATGCGCGCAGAGCGGGCGAGACGCCCGCGGTCCACCCGAGTGTGGGCGTTACCTCACCCGTCAGCGCCGTCGGCCAGCGCCTTCTCGACCGCAGCCGCCAGGACGTGAATCTCCACCGGCTTCGCCAGGCTGGACGCGTGCCGGAACGAAGCGATCTGCTCCGCGATCTCACCATCGTCGTAACCCGAGAAGAAAATGAACGGCACGTCATACTCCGCGACGATCTGCTTGGCCGCGTCGATACCCGTCATCCGACCGGACAGGTGCACGTCCATGATCACCAGGTCAGGCCGGTGCTCTAAGGCTACCTCGACCGCCTCCTGGCCGGACGCGGCCGTGCCACAGATCTCATAGCCCATCCGCTGGAGCTTGTGGCGAATCACGAGGGCGACCAACCCTTCGTCCTCAACAATTAGGACCTTCTGCCTGCCTGCTATCTCGCTCATACCTGCGTCCTCGGCCTCAAGCCACATCTCGTAAGAGATTGTCAGCGAACACTACCTGGCATCTGACACCCATCCCCGGCCCGCCCTCAAAGGTCGCTTGGCCGAGCAACTGCCCCTCGGCGATCTGGATCACCGCCTGGATCCCAAGGGTGTCCGTCTTTCGGAAGTCGAAGCCCTCCGGTACACCGACGCCATCATCGGCAACGGTAAGGGCAATCTTGCGGTCGGGTCGACGTGTTAGCTGAACCTCAAGCCTCCCGTCGCGCCCATCCGCCAGTCCGTGTTTGAGCGCATTGGAGACGAGTTCGTTGAGCAACAGTCCGCACGGTGTCGCCACGTCGATTGATACGGGCACAGATTCCAGATCCTTGACGACCTCGACCTTGCCCGCATCCGTCGCATAGGTCGCCACCAACAAATCCACCAGGTCCTCCACATAGGCGCCTAGGTCGAGATCTGCAAGGTTGTCCGACTCGTAGAGCTTCTGGTGAACGAGGGCAATCGCATAGATGCGGTTCTGCGTCTCCTGGAAGGCGTTGAGCGCAGCCTCGTCGGTGATGTTGGCGGCCTGCAGCTCCATGATCGCCGAGATCACCTGCATGTTATTCTTGGTGCGGTGGTAGAGCTCCCGCAGCAGCGTCTCCTTCTCGCGTAACGCCTCCGCAAGCGCCTGCTTGGTCCGCTCCACGTCGGTGACGTCGCGGGCCACGCTCAGCACGGTCATGACCTGCCCATCGGCCCCGCGCTCGGGGACGAGACGCGCCTGCAAATAGCTGGGGCCGGTCATCGTGTCATACTCGAACTGGATCGACCGTTCCTCTCGCGACTCGAAGACCTCGCGTGTTGCCCCATCCCATATCGTGACGAGATCATCCGGCATACCCAAGTCGCGATTGGTCTGTCCCACGTAATCGTCGACAGAGAGTCCGGTCGTATGGGCCACTGCCGGATTCACGTAGAGATGGCGAAGATCGCGATCGAAGCGCGCGATCAGATCCGGTGTGTTCTCGACCAGGGCCCGGTACTTCTCCTCATTCTCCTGCAAGCGAGGCCAGGGTCCGCTGCAATTCGCGCGTGCGCTCGTCCACCGCCTCCTGGAGGCGATTCCGATGCATCTCGAGCTCTGCCTGAAGCCGCTTCTGCTCGGAGATGTCCGAGAACGTCAGGATCACACCCTCGACAGTATGCGAGGCCGAGCGTGACGGCTGAATGCGCATCCAGTAGAACCTACCCTCCTGATCTTGAACCTGCCTCTCTTCGTGCTGCAGCGTCTCGAGGACCCTCTGGCAATCCCTGACGAGGTCCGCATAGGTAAGCTGCGAGACCAGGTCGCCCAGCGGGCGCCCCACGTCGCTCTCGATGAGGTTGATGATGGAGCGGGCCGGCGGGTTGAAGCGCCCGATGTTGAGATTCCGGTCCAGGAAAATGACGGCGATCGACATACTGTTGAGCAAGCTAACGATATCCGCCGTGGCCTGCGTGAGCTGCTGTATCTTCACCTGCAGCTCGTTGTTCACGGTGACCAACTCCTCGTTAACCGACTGCAGTTCCTCCTTGGACGTCCCCAACTCCTCATTGGTGCTCTGCAGCTCCTCGTTGGCCGACTGGAGCTCCTCGTTGGTCGATGTCAGCTCCTCGTTGGACGCCTCGATCTCCTCGACCATCGTCTGCAGTTGGTGTCGGGTGGTCTGGAGCTCTTGCTCCAGCTCTGCAATACGCTGATCACGCCCATCGGCCGCCGTGGTGCCCGTCTGCGGCGAGCTCGCGGCCCCCTCGCCGTGGTCCGATCGAGTTGGCGGCATGGGCTCGAACGTGACCAGAAGCACACCCTTGACGGCCACCCCGTTCATCGGCTCCACTGTCAGCCGGATCGTTTCCGTGTCACCATTCCTCCCACCACCACTTTCTTTTCTTTATCCCAGTCGCCATTCGTGTAGACAACCACGTTTTCCTGGGTCACCGGCTGGTTCTCAGCTACGGCCATGCGAAGTGCGGAGGAGAGGGGCAGGCGCAACCCCTTCCGCGCCATCTGGAGGACGTTGTAGTGGGTTCGCCCGCCGCCGGTTCGAGGTACTTACCCGTCCGGCCATGGATATAGAGAATCTCACCATGCGCACTCACGACGGCAGAGGCCGGCGCGTAGTTGCGCAGCAGCAGCCGCTCCGCGGCATCCCGTAGCGACGTGGTGCTCCCCGATTCGGCAACACGGGCGCCGGACCGGACGCGGGCCACGGACGCCATCATGTCCTGTGCCATGCTGCCGGCGAGGGTCGTGCCCTGCGGACGTCGGAAGAGCTTCCATCTACGGCTGACCTCGTCAAAAGCATTCGAGAGCTCGCCGAGGGTCTCCGAGGCGCCCAATAGCAGATAGCCGTCGGGCTTCAGCGCATAGTGGAACAGCGAGATGACGCGACGCTGGAGCTCCGGGCCCAGATAGATCAGCAGGTTACGGCAGCTTATCAGGTCAAGCTTGGAGAAGGGCGGGTCCTTGGTGACGCTCTGGACCGCAAAGACGACCGTGTCACGCACGCGCGAGGCGACGTGGTACGTGTTCCCCTCGCGCGTGAAATAGCGATGCAGCCGTTCCGGCGTCACGTCCGCGGCGATATTGTCCGAGTAGACCCCGGCTTCGGGCCTTGTCGATCGCCAGCGAGTCGACGTCGGTGGCGAAGATCTGCACTTCACGATAGATCCCGGCCTCCTCGAGCGCCTCCTGAACGAGAATGGCAATCGAATAGGCCTCCTCCCCCGTGGCACAGCCCGGTACCCACGCGCGAATCGGGTCGCCCGGCGGCAGCATCACCAGAATCGCCGGAAGGACGTCGTACCGGAGCAGATCGAAAGCTTCGGGGTCCCTGAAGAAACTGGTGACACCGATCAGTAACTCGCGAAAGAGGATCTCAGTCTCCGCCCCGTCCTGCTGCAGGAACCTCAGATAGTCATCAACGCTCGCGATCTGATTGACGGCCATACGGCGCTCCACGCGCCGGCGCACGGTCTCCGGTTTGTATTGGGAAAAATCGTGCCCCATCCGCTGGTGGATCAGGTAGAGGATACGCTTGATCGATTCCACCGCCGTGCGGCGGGCTGGCTGCCACCGGTTCGCCGGCAGTCCCACCCACATGGCTGACGTAGGCGAGGATCTGCTGGGGCATCTGCTCCGGCGGAAGGACGAAATCCGCCATTCCCGTCGCAATCGCGCTCTGAGGCATACCCGCAGTCTTCGCGGTATAGGGATCCTGCACCATCACCATTCCGCCCTGGCCCTTGACTTCCTGGAGGCCGAGGGTGCCATCTGTGCCGCTGCCGGAGAGGATCAGACAGATCGCCCGCTCGGCAGCGTCGCGGGCCAAAGAGCGGAAAAAGTGAGTCGATGGGCAGCCGGAGACCGCGCCGCTGTACAGGCTCGGTTAGCCGAAGCCGTCCGGCTTCCAGCTCGCATATCGCGGTTGGGCGGGATGACGTAGACGTGGTTCGGCTCGACGACAACGCCATCCTCCACCTGCAGGACCGGCATCGGGGCGTGCCGAGCCACGATCTCCGCCAGAATGCTCTCGTGGGTGGGGTCGAGGTGTTGGACGACAATAAAGGCTATCCCGCTATTCGGCGGCACAGCACCGAAGAAGAGCTCCAGCGCCTCGACCCCACCGCTCGAGGCTCCAATGCCCACGACTGGAAAAGCCGGTCCCTCGGACGGTGGCGCTTCGTCTGGGTCGAGCGCATCCTCGGGCGACCCGGAGGCGGATGGCGTAGTCACAGGCAGGACCCGTGACGCCTCGTCAATGCCGGCCTCAGTGTCGTCGGTAGGACGTACCACGGATGAGACACTCTGCGCGGCTGAACCGGGACTCCGATCCTCGCTGTCGATCTCAGCGGGTTCGGTTGTCCCGGTTGGGCCCGGGTGAGCTGCTTTTCCTGTTGGCACCACATCCTCCGTTCGTTCGGTGGGCTCCCGCAGGCTGCCGCACCACCTCGCCATTCAACTGGAACAGTCTAGAAAGGACACAGCCCCCCCGCCGCGTCGAAGACTGCACCGGTCTGCTCCAGAACGTCCGCGTCGCCACCACTTCGAATCTCGTCCAACAGAGCCTGAGATACATACACCTCAGTCAGGTGCAGCGTATCGCGGATTCGCACCACGCGAAGACCGTCAGGATCGAGCTTCCCGCAACTCCGCAGCGCGTAGGCGTAAGCCGTCGCGTCATCCGGCGCCACCACCGGGATCTTCCCTCGCAGCAAGAAAGAGCTGGTCACCGTGTTCTCATTCGTCGCCTGCAAGTCGATCTTGTCGAAGAGCCGGCGAGAGATCACGTCGGCCAGACCCATGCCGACCGCATTGCCGTGGGAGGCGTCGGTGAGATCGTGGATGGTGATTGCCTTGATGCGCGGACGCTCAGGCTCCGCCTCGCCACGGATCATGTTACGCCCGATAATGTTGGGGTCAAGACCTGCACCGCTGATATCCTTGCCCATCCGGTCGATCATCAGCACGTCAATGTCGTCCACAGGAAGGCTTGGCATATTGGCCCGCGAGATGTCTAGCAGCCGCGGTTCCTCATCCATGATCGTCTCCGCGGGCAGCGCCCTCACGACCATTGTTTCGTCGTAGGCATTCTCCACCAACGCGAGTCCGAATCGGATCTTCCCCGTCGCCAGGATCTGTTCCGCGGTCGAGGGGATGAGATTGCGCAGGCCGTAGACGCCCCAACTGTGAATCTCCAGCGCCTGGCGATGTTTCCCCAGCCCGATCACCGACATCTTCACCAGCCCGCTCTCGTACCTGCCGTGGAAGTCCGTGTGGAGCTTCACACGGTTGAGCAGAATCACGCCATCTGACTCGTAGGCAAATCGGTCCATGAAGACCCGGTTCGGCGAATTGGGCGGCGTGAGCTCGACGGTCTCCAGCGAGCTGCGAATGGGGCAGCCCATGGTCTGGTTCGTGATACCGTAGGACGCCAGCACCTCGGCCTGCCCTTCGGCGGTGCCGCCGCCGTGGCTGCCCATCGCCGGGATGATGAAGGGCACGGCCCCCCACCCCTGCAGGACCTCGACGGTCGTCTTGGCGATCGCCGCGATGTTGGCGATGCCGCGGCTGCCGACCGTGAGCGCGATAGAGTCGCCCTTGCCGATGCGCCCTCGCATCGGCTGAAGCTGCTCGGCGACGGCTGCGGGAACGTCCTCGATCCGCGGACGCGGAAAGTGTTGTCTGATCTTGGTTAGCGTGAGCTGCATTGTCTGCTTTATCTCCTATGACATGAACTGCGGGAGCCATTCGGCTTCCGCCTCGAACATCTCGTCGACCATCGCGTGGATCTGGTCCAGTGCCAGCACGGCACTCGTGTACTTGTCCAGAGCAACGGCGGCGTAGACGAGGTCGCGATCGCCGGTCTGGGCCGCCTGAACCGCGCAGTCCTGGACCGCAACGCTGCCCGCATTGATGCCCGCGCAGGCCGCCGGCAGATCGCCCACGTAGGTCGGCTGGATCCCCTGGGCGTCGACCAGACACGGCACCTCGACGCTGCAGCCCGGCATCAGGTTGGTGATGATGCCGGTGTTGGGGACGTTGCCGTAGACGACCCTGGGGGTATCGGTCGTCATCGAATCGATGATGTAGGCACCGTACTCATGGCTTGCCGTCAGGGGCTCCGAGGCGAGCTCGGCGGCCCGCTGCTCCAGCCCCTCGAAGTCGTGGTTCTTGCAGATCTCGTAGTAGTCCCACCGCTCGGGCAGCCACCGGTTAACCTCCTCCGGCGTCCGCCGGAAATAGGGCAGATACTCGGAGGCGTGGTGGCTCGACTCGGTCTGGAAGTAGCCCGTCAGGTTCATGATGGCGGTGCGTACCTGCTCCCCCCCACCTCCGTAGAGCTCGTCACTGGCGTTGCCGGTTGCCCGAGCCGCACGGGCCTCTTCCGCCAAGGCGTTCATCGTCTGGCGCAGCAGCGGGAGCACATCCTTGCCCCGGTGTTTGAACTCGATGAACCACGCTTGATGGTTGATGCCGGCGCACTTGAAAGTCCACGTCCCGGGCTCCAATCCCATCCGCTCGGCCAGCATCTGCGACGTGCCCTGCACCGAGTGGCAGAGCCCCACGGTCTTGATCCCGGCCTCGGACGTATACCAGCAGTTGATGCCCATCGGGTTCGCGTATTGGATCATGAGGGCGTCGGGGCAGACTTCGTGCATATCGTCGATGATAGGATCGAGCGCCGCCGTGGAGCGCAGCCCGCGGAAGACGCCCCCGGGGCCAAGCGTGTCGCCGACCGTCTGGTCAAGGCCATACCTGCGCGGAATCTCCACGTCGGGCTCGTAAGCCTCGAGCCCGCCCACCTGGAACGTGACCACGACGAAATCGGCACCTTCCAGCGCCTGGCGGCGGTCGGTCGTCGCCGAGACCGTGGCCGGCAGCCCGTGCTCCGCGATAAGCCGCTTGGCGTGACCGTAGGTGCGCTCCAGGTTCGCCGGGGCGATGTCCATCAAGCTGAAGTCGGCATTCTCGAGGGCCGGGAACGACAGCACGTCCCGGATCAGGGTAAGGGGAAAGACGTAACCGCCCGCGCCGATGATCGTGACCTTTGGCATGTGTGTGCTCCTTATTGACGATTCGCTTGTGCGTAGACCTTAGCCGTTGTCGTAGAGACGGGCCGGTGGCCCGTCTTCGGACGCAGAATTCCGCAGTCCACAGGCTCTCCGCGTCCAAAGACAATGCGCCTCGGACCGCGGGCACCCGAGCGTCTCTACGACAGTTCGGATCCGACTCGCTGCATGACCCCGCCGATCAGCGCCGCGACCCCCGCGCCGACGATCGAACTCAGAAAGTTCACCCAATCGTTGTTCAGCCACGCACGCCCGCGGAGCCGGCGGTTCGGCGTCCCGTCCGGGTCCACCATCCTCTCGGTCTCCTTACTGTCGACGATCCGAGAAGTAGATCGCCTGTACCGTAGCCCCCAATAGGCTATCCGTCAAGGAGCCCGCCAGGCCGCCCACGGCGCCGGCAGCGACCAGCAGCCAGGGACCATACCCTCCGCCAAGAGCGGTGAAACCTGGCCCTCCTGCCACGCCATCCAGTGCCGCATAACCCACGCCGGAAAGCCCAATCGCAGTCCCCCGGCCAATGTAGCCAGCGTGCCGGGCAACGAAATCCCGCCGGAGGTGCCGGGCTCGACCGGGCGACCGGTGGTGATCAGACGCGGCGACCGCCGCGCCAGTACGCCCAGCTCCGTCGCCCAGGTGTCGGCGTTGACGGTCGCCATCGCACCTGCGAAAGCGAACAATACGACCGGGTGCGGCAACCAGGCGTGGGCGAGCGCAAGCAGCGCCCCCATCCCACCGTTGGCCAGGACCTGGCCAAGGTCACGTTGGGAGCCCTTGGCAAACTTCTCGGCCAGACCCGCCTTGAATTGGGCTCGATACCGAGACAGAAGCGAGGAAAGAACGAAGAACGTGATCAGCAGGGCCCCCCATACCCAGCCACCCGCGGCGAAGATCAGCGTCGCCCATGACGGCCGCGCCGGCCGCGCCGCCGCTCGAGAGGGCCGCACGTCGGTACGCTGCAACGGCGACCAGGCCACTCAGCAACAGACCCAGCGCGGTGCGCGTCACCACGCTCCATCTCACCAACCGAGCCCTCTCACAGCACGAAGAGACCGAGTACGGCTGCAGTGGCCAGCGGCACCGTAAGGTTATCGGTCCCGGCCGGCGAAAGCCCCTCAGCGACCGTTGCCACAACCGTGGCGACGAGCGTCATCACGAGGGCGAGCCCGAATGACAGCGGCACGCTGAAAGGGCTCACCTTCGAACCGGACAGCACGAGCAGCGTGACGAGGACGGCCAGCGCGGTGGTGATCGCCATCGCCGCCGTACCCTCCCACGAGCGCTGGTGGCCAAAGACAGTGTAGTGGCGTCTACCGATGCTCTGGCCCACGATGCTGGCCATTCCGTCGCCCCACGTCATCGCCATGATCGCGGCGGCAGCGATCGGCACCCGATCGACAGGCCCTATGTTGCGCCAGAGTAAGGCAAAGAGAACCGTGATCGAAATCGCGAAGTAGACGGTGCCGAGGGACGACTCCTCCGAATCCATCGCCTTGAACGACTGAAACCGGTAGAAAACGTAGTTCAAAGCGATAAAAGTGGCAAAGGGGATGATGCCGATCTTCCAAGCTATCGAAAATGAGGAGGATACCCCAGATCCACATCCCCGCACCAATGTGGACGAGCTTCCGCGTGAGGTAGTGGGGCCACCTCAGCCGTTTGCCGATGGCCTCGACACCGATGAGTAGCCCAAAAGCGTACACGTACGAGAGCACCAAGCCGATGAGATCACGCTGGGGCCAATGAGACCTCCTTGAGCGACGACTCTGCAAACTCACCTCTTTCCGCACGACGATTGTATTGTACCATGCGCGGGCAGCAACGCATCCGAGAGCGACAACCTTCGCAAGGTTAGGCAGGGATCTCGATACGACACTTTCTCGCGTGCACAGGCACCTGAACGAGCCGGCCCCTGTGCACGCGGCACCATCTCGTAGCGGAATGCGTTCCCGGCCCTGCGAAAGTTTGGGAAACGTGCGTATCTTCCTTGACGCCATCGCGTCATCATGTACAGGAGCGGGAATTGGACAATGGCTTGCAGCTCTTGCAGCGAGCACAGTGCTGGGATGAAGCAGCACTGACCGAGATCTACGACACCTATGCGCCATCGATCTACCGCTACGTCTATCGCAAGACCGGGAATGTAGACACCGCCCAGGATCTCACGGCGGAGACGTTTCGAAGGTTCCTCGAGGCCCTGAAACGGGACGCCGGACCATGCGAGCATCTCTCCGGGTGGCTCTATCGCGTGGCGCATAACCTTATCGTCGACCACTACCGGAGCCAGCCGGATGACCCGCATGCGTCGTTGGAGTCTGTCGATCCCGCGGTCCCGCCGACTCAGGAGCAACACGTATCTCGCGGGCACCGCGCCGATCGGGCGCGGGCAGCGCTCCGTATGCTCACGCCTTTGCAGCAACAGGTGGTGGCCCTCCGCTATCTGGAGGAACTCAGCCTGCAGGAGGTCGCGGACGTACTGAATCGAACGGTAGGAAGTATCAAGGCCCTGCAGCACCGAGCCATTAGCAGTTTGCAGAAGATCCTGGAGGAGAACCATGAGGCAGAGGAGGCGGGAGTTGGATGAGCTCCCCCATACCGTTCGCGAAGCTCTTGAGGCGTTGAAGCCGGTGCCGGATGTCGATCCTGCGAAATGGGAGCAGGGCCGGCAGGCATTCATAGCCGAGGCACAGGCGACCGCAGCCGTGCGTCAAACCGCGGCAACAAGCAGAGCGGGACGTCCGGGAGGATGGAGGGGCACGGTGGGCACGCTCTTCGACCTCCGGAGAACCGGGTTTGGCGCCGTCGCGCTCAAGGCACTGGCCGTGTTGGTGCTGGTCCTGGGCGGTTCGGTCGGCACGGTCGCCGCAGCGCGCGACAGCCTGCCGGGCTCTGCCCTCTATGGCCTGAAGCTGCAGTTGGAGCAGTGGGAGCTCTCGCAGGCCCACACGCCTGAGACTGTGTCCGAGAGGGCACTCGTCCAATCCGGGCAGCGCGTTGAGGAGGCTGCCCGCCTCGCCGGCGAGGGTAGAACCGTGCCCGACGACCTTGCCGCACACTTCCAGCAGCGACTCAGCCTGGCGCTGCAGGCCAGCGGGTCGCTTGGCGAGCCACAACGCCTTCAGACACAGACACATATCTCGGAGACCTTGCGGCAGCAGATGCAGACGATGGCCCAGGTTGCTGTGGAGGTGCGGGGCGAAGGTGAGGACGGCAACGATCAGGCGATCATGGCGATGATCAGGACGATGGAGGAAACCCAGGCGCAGCTCGGCCCGCACGAGGACATCCACGACGACATGGGACCGGGCGATCAGCAGCAGGCGACCCCCGGCGCAGGCGAGCAGCATGGCCCCGGTGAGAACGACGGCACCGAACCTGTGGACAGCGTCGTCCACGAAACGCCGGAAGCCGATCGTGGCGCCGCCACGCCCGAGATCGGTCAATGACGACGCGCCGGGCCAGACCCCCGGCGGGCCGAACGATGACGGCGCGAACGGTCCAGGGGACGCCCAGCCTGAGGAGGGCGACCACCACGAGGACGGCGGCTCAGCCAACGGCCCCGGCGATGCGGCGGCGAATCAGACGACCACGAGGACGGCGACGGCGCAACCAACGGTCCGAGCGACGCAGAATCCGGCGGCGGACGAGGACCACCACGAAGGCGGCGACCCCGCTCCGGATAGCGGCGGCAGCACCGAGGAGAACCACGACGGTGGCAGCGACCGTGGCGCCGAGGAGGGCGGCGGCGGGAGCGGTGAGGGTGGCGAGAGTCCGGCTCCCGAACACAGTGGGGGTGGCGACCATTAGCGTTGAGGTTCTCGGGCGTTCTGTCATCCTGAACGAAGCTGAAGGATCTGTGGCTTGCGGCCACGGCGTATCCATGGCGTCTCGCGCCGACCATGCGACGCACACCCTCCGCGAGCGGGTGCGCGTCGCATTTCCGCAGCAGTGCCCACGCCTACGTGCGGTGTGGGGGAGCGCTCGCCACCATTCACGGAAGAACCCATTTTCGCGACCGCAGACTCACCCCAGGCCGAAATACCCCCTCCTTCTCCGACGCCATTGGCGCGGCAGCGCAGTCGGGTCTACACTACGTGACACTACACCAGTGCACAACACGAGAAGGACCCCCATGCAGATCGATCCAAGCACCGCCGCCCATATGCTTCAACAGCAACTCGGACCCTGGCACAACGCCATCGCCAATCCGACCGTCGCCCAGGAGGCAATACTCCACTCCCTTCTCACGGACTACGCCAAGACCCGCTACGGTGCAGAACTACGGAGCCGCTGCGATCGACACGATCGCGGATTACCGCCGCGCCTTCCCGGTGCAGACGTACGAGCAAATGAAGCCGACCATCGATCGTGTCATGCAGGGCGATATCGAGGCGCTCCTGTGGGAACCCCCTCTCGGGTGGGCGATTACGCGCGGAACCACCAAAGGGGAATCCAAGTTCATCCCGATGACACCGACCGACCTCAAAATGCGCGTCAGCGCAGGGCGTGCGGTGATGCAGTACGTCGCCGCCACCCAACGCTTCGACGTTTTCCAGGGCGTCAACCTGAACCTGAACTTCCCCTCCGTCGTGGGGAAGGTGACGGTGGGCGAGCGCGACCTCGAATACGGCTATAGCTCGGGTATTTACACGAAGCACGTGTCAACGCGCACGCCGGTGCGCTCCGTGCCCACCCAGGAGGACATCGACGCACTGGGTGGCGGGAAAACGATGAGCGACTGGCACAAGCGCTTCGATCTTGCCTACGAGCAGTGCAAGGAGCAGAAGGTCACGTTGGTCGGCGGTGTCTGCTCGACCGCGTTGACGTTCGGCCGCTACATTCGCAAAGTGCACGGCGTCTATCCCAAAGACCTCTGGCAGGTCCAGGTGATGACGCTGGGCAGCCAGCCCGGGATCAACACGAACTACCGCCCCTCACTGCAGGCGCTCTACGGCGCGGCCGCAATCCGCGAGATCTACGGTGCCACCGAGGGCATGTTTGGGCAGCAGCGCGATGAGAGTCGGGCTTGGGTGCCCAACTACGACCTCTTCTTCTTCGAGGTAAAGACGCCGTCCGGCGTCAAGATGCTTCACGAGATGCGCCGAGGCGAGATGGGCAGCCTGGTGGTCTCAACCCCCGTGCTGCCCCGCTACGAGATCGGCGACCTGATTCTGGCGTTCAAGCCACCCTACTTCCGCTGCATCGGCCGGAAGCGCTGGTGGACCCCACTGCGCTACGCCTGGCAGGAAGCGATGTCCCTCAACCTGGGGCAACTGTAGAGCGACGCCGGATCGGCGCTACCTGCGGCGCCACATCCCCCTGAAAAGGATCGAGAGCCCCACGGCGATGAGGATCAGCGGCCAGATCAGCTCCCATCGCGCCAGGGCGATCCCGAAGAGCACGATTGCCCAGATGAGGCTGCCCAAGATGGGCCGGCGGTACTCCGGGACGAGCAGGCGCACGATAACACCCAGGAGCACCAGTACACCCGCACCCAGGAAGAAAACCTGCCACACGCCCGCCCAGTCTGCGAACTCGATGGGTAGGTCAAGTCCGCGGTCTCCAAGGCGGATGATCATCGAGTCCAGCCAGCCCAGGTTCTTGGCCAACAGGACCACGCCTGCCCAGATCAGCGTCGCCGCCCAGACCATAGCCCCGACGGGGTCGTGGCGGCTCTTCTCCTCGACGGACTTCTCATCCTTCTCCTCTTTCTCGTCCCGCTTTTGCAGCTCCTTCTCATCCATCTGCCGGTGCTTCTCGTCGTAGTCGCGACCCTGATCGTTCCTCTCTTCCGACATTCGCACACTCTCCTTCAGACGCTGACGGACGTGATTTACTCACAAAGTATAGGGCCGGGTGCACTGAACGCAAACAAGAGGCACGTCGGTAGATCGGATGGGTTTCACGCTATGAAGCGAGCTCGTACCTGGCGTACGGATCTTGCCGGGACCTCAGGGCTCCCCGTCGTGAAGCGTCATCGTCCATCCGTGGCCCTCGACGACCGCGGCGCCGAGATAGCCCGGCGCAGGCTCGAGCATGGTCAGCTCCCACTGCGCCGGATCCCGGCACGCCCCCGGCGCGGGCAGAAGCCTCGCCGCCCCATGGGGCGCCACCGACACCACAACGCCCGCGAGGGCCGCCGCCATCCCATCGCCCAGTGCCTTGGCATACGCTTCCTTGCCCGTCCACATCGTGTAGAAGGCAAGCAGCCGGTCCTCCGCCGGAACCTCCTTCAGTGCGGCGCTCTCGTCCGTCGTGAAGAAGCGGCGGGCGATGGCCCCATAGTCGAAATCGGCGCGCACTTGCTCGACGTCAACACCGATGCGCCGTCCCCGTGCGATGCCGTACAGCGCAAGATCTCCCGAGTGCGCCACGTTGAAGGCGAGCGTCGGGTCGAGGGCTCGGTCGAGCGCCGGCTTGCCTTGCGGACCGTAGATAAAGCGCAGCGTCTCAGGCTGCAGCCCCAAGATAGGCGCCCAGGATGACCCGCAGCATCGCCCTCGCCACGATGAAGCGCGCGCGGTCCTCCAAGCGCAGGAAACGCGCCGCCCGTGCCGCCTCGTCGCCGGAGAGGATTTCCGCGAGGCGCTCGACCTCGTCAGTATCGCGGTCGAGACGCGTGGTCCAGAGGTGAACGTTATCGTGCGAAATCGTGAGAGCCATAGTGCCTGCGATTATAGCCTTGTCCGTAACCTTGCGCAAGGTGCAGTCGAACCGGCTCTCGGCTTTCCATTGAGCCGAATCCATCTATCATTGGCGAAGACCGACGAAGGAGACACTGACAGATGACAACTAACGAATCTGAGCCCTTCCGCCCATGCGCCGTGCCCCTCGTGACACACGATCCCTACCTGAGCGCATGGTCCGACGCCGACCATCTCTACGACGATTGGCCGCGCCATTGGACCGACGCGCCCCACTCGATGTATGGCGCCGTCCGGGTCGATGGCATCGCGTATCGGTTCCTCGGGGGGCCGTCCGGCGACGAGCCGATAGCTGCTCAGACGGGGCTGGAGGTCACGCCGACTCGATCGATCTACACCTTCGCCTGTGGCGGCGTGTCGCTGATGGTGACCTTCACCTCGCCGCTGCTCCTGGATGACCTCGATCTGCTCTCACGTCCCGCATCCTACGTGACCTTTGAGGTAGCCTCCACCGATGCAAAGCCGCACGACGTGCAGGTCTACTTCGACGTCTCGGGCGAATGGGCCGTCGACCGGCCCTACCAGGCCGTGACCTGGGAGCGGGTCGATCACGCAACCCTTAACATCGCAGCCGTGCGCTCGGTGGAGCAGCCCGTGCTCCGGAAGCGCGGCGATGACGTCCGCATCGACTGGGGCACACTCTACCTGGCAGCTCCACGGGAGACGGCGATGGTGATCGCCCGGGCGCCCGCAGTGCGCGACGGCTTCATCGCGACCGGCGCCCTGCCGACCGGCGATTGGGACGCCACTTCGCGTCCCGCCGACGTCTGGGGCGGGCCCGTGCTGGCCACGGTGACCTCGTTTGGTTCCGTGGGTGCGGCGCCACAGGCAGCACAGGTCATCGTGGGCTATGACGACGAGGTCTCGGTGGAATACTACCACCAGCCGCTGCGTGCGTGGTGGCGGCGGGACGCCCCCGACGGGCAGGTAGCGGCTATCGATATGCTGTCCGATGCGGCAAGCGACTACGACTCGGTGATCGCGCGCTGCCGCGCCTTTGATGCCGAGCTGATGACTTGGGCTGAGCGCGTCGGCGGGCAGCCGTACATGCGCCTGGTGTCGCTGGTCTATCGCCAGGCCATCGCCGCCCACAAGCTGGTGCAGGGGCCCGAGGGGCAGTGCTTCTTCTTCTCAAAGGAGAACAACAGCAACGGCTGCATCGGCACCGTGGACGTCACCTATCCCTCGACGCCGCTCTTCTTGATCTACAACCCGGACTTGGTCAAGGGAATGCTGACGCCGATCCTGGACTACTGCCGCACCGACGCGTGGGTATTCCCCTTCGCGGCACACGACCTCGGCACCTATCCGCAGGCCAACGGGCAGGTCTACGGGCGCAACCGCATCGAGAGCCAAATGCCGGTGGAGGAGTCGGGCAACGTCCTGATCCTCTGCGCCGCTATCGCGCAGCTGGAGGGCAACGCCGACTACGCAGGGCCATACTGGGACCTGCTCAGCGAATGGGCCGTCTACCTGCGCGAGCAGGGCTTCGATCCCGGCAACCAGCTCTGCACCGACGACTTTGCCGGGCGGCTGGCGCGCAACGCGAACCTGTCGATCAAGGCGATCATGGGGCTCGCCAGCTACGGCAAGCTCGCGCGGATGCTGGGCAAGGACGAGGTCGCGGATGACTACCTGGCGCTGGCGAAGGGCTTCGCCGCAGAGTGGGAGAAGCTCGCCGACGACGGCGATCACACCCGCCTCACCTTCGACCAGGCGGATACGTGGAGCCTCAAGTACAACCTGATCTGGGACACGCTGCTTGGGTACGACCTCTTCTCACCCGAGATCGCCCGCAAGGAGGTGGCACACTACCTGAAGGTTCAGAACACCTACGGCGTGCCGTTGGATTCCCGGCGAGACTACACGAAATCGGACTGGGTGATGTGGTGTGCAGCGCTGGCCGAGAACCAAGAGGACTTTGAGGCGCTCGTCGCGCCGATCTACCGCTACGTGAACGAGACGCCGAGCCGTGTGCCGGTCAGCGACTGGCACGACACGCTCACCGCCGTGCGCCTCAACTTCAAGGCGCGCTCGGTCGTCGGTGGCTACTTCATGAAATTGCTCAAAGACAAGATCACCAAGAGATAGGAAGGGAACAATGCAATATGCACGGTTGGGACGTTCGAACCTGAGCGTGAGCAGGATCTGCCTCGGGACGATGCACTTCGGCAGCCGGACGCCGGAGGATGAGGCCTTACAAGATCATGGACGCAGCGCTGGAGATGGGCATCAACTTCTTCGACACGGCCAACGTCTATGGCGGGCGGCCCAACACCGGCAGGACCGAGGAGATCATCGGCCGGTGGCTGGCCCAGGGCGGCGGTCGCCGGGACAAGATCGTGTTGGCCACGAAGGTCTACGGGCCGATGGTCCCCCACCCCGGCCCCAACGAGAGCGCCGGGATCTCCGCCTACAAGGTCCGAAAGCACGTCGAGGACTCGCTCCTGCGGCTGCAGACGGACCACATCGATCTCTACCAGGTGCACCACATCGACCGCACCGTCACGGTGGAGGAGTTCTGGCGCACCTTCGAGCGCCTGGAAAACGACGGGGATATCCTCTACGTCGGATCGAGCAACTTCCCCGGCTGGGGACTGGCGAAGTTCCAGATGGCAGCGTGGCAGCGAGGGCTGATCGGGCTGATCTCCGAGCAGACGCAGTACAACCTGCTCAACCGGATGCCCGAACTCGAGGTCCTGCCTGCCGCCCAAGCCATGGGCATCGGCGTGATCCCTTATATGCCGCTCGCCGGCGGCCTGCTCACGGGCAAGACCGTCCTGCACGACGGGCTCGCGCAGCGCCGATGTGTGGCAGGAGTACGGCTTCACGGACGACCGCCAGCCCCAGCTCGACGCCTTCTCGGCGCTATGCCGGTCGATCGGCGAGCCCGAGCACGTCGTAGCCATCGCATGGACCCTGGCCCGACCGGCGGTCGCCTCGGCCATCGTCGGCGTGCGCCGGCTGGATCACCTCGATGGGCTCGATCGGGCGGCGACGCTGCAGTTCGACGATGCGACGATGGCTCGCCTCGACGAGATCTTCGACATCAACCGCGGCCGGCCTCTCAAGAGCCGTCCCGCACCCGAGGCTTACGCCTGGTAGAGTGACGAAAAGACCTTTGGGCTTTGCGGAAAAGCCCAAAGGTCTTCCTCCCAAATCCCCACTATTGGTGGAAGATGATCGGAAACCATATCGCGGGCATGATGAAGGGCGGCACCACGTCCACAGCCGTCGCGACACCGGTCTTCCCGCTCAACGACTCGACAAGACCCCGCCGGTCGGTGGCACTCACCCGAAAACTGTAGACGCCGTCGGGCCCTGCCACATACGTGTCCGACGTCGCAACCGTCTCGAACTGCCAGACCGTCCACGCGCCGCCGTTGTACGACGTGTAGACGTTGTAGAAAGCAACGCCCGACACGTCGTCTGTGCCGCTCCAGCTCACGACGAACGTCTGCGTGTGCTCGATCGGGGGAAGCGGATTCACGTGTGAGACCGGCGGGTTCGTGTCGACTGTCGTGCTTGCCTGAACGCCGCCGTAGGCCTGGACGTTGCCGACGTTGTCGACGCCACGCGCCCTGAACCCGTAGAGATTGCCATCCTGTCCCGTGAAAGCCGCGCTCGTAAAGGTGACGCCCGTGACCCAGTCGATCCAGGACCCGCCGTTTACCTGGTACTGTACGTCGTAGTAGGCGATGCCCGCCGAGCCCTGGTCTGAACCGCTCCAGGTGACCTCGAAGCTACGCCCACTCCACGTGGGGAGCGGATTGACCGTCACGACAGGGGGCAAGGTATCGTTGGAAACCGTGTAGTCAACGATCAAGTGGGGCGTCGGGCCGATTGACGACTCGCGGCTGAAGAAGGCACGCTGTCGCTGCTGGACGCGCTCATCACCGATGATCTCCATACCGTAGTCGGCCTGTGTACCATCAACCCAGTCGGCGACAAGTGACGTGACATCCCACTGCTGCGGAGTCGACATCATGGTACCAACGTTGGCGGTGGAGCGTATTTCTCCCCACGCGGGTTCGGTATCCCACGTCACGGTGTACTCACCCCAGGGCGCCGCCGTGCGGCGCAGGATTGTGCCCATGGGGGTATCGTTAGCAGGATCGGAGTAGTTGAGTGTCAGCTGGAGGATTGCGCTGTTGATCACCGCGTGTGGCGGGATCGCGCTGAGGACGTCGAAGCTGATCAGGATCCGCTGGGCCGTGAAGTCCGCCAAGTCGTAGCCCAAGAAAAGTGCCCCTGTACCGAAGTTCTGCGTTGGCCTGCCCGACGCGATGTACGCATCGGCTGCGGCCGGCAACTGGATCACACTCTGGATGCCCAGCGGCACGACCGTTGTCGAGAGCACGATAGGGGCTTCGGTCGGAGCCTCGGTCGGGACCTCGCCGCTAAGGTCCCGCGGGGGTGTCGGCGACTGCAGCATCGCCGACTGCGGCATCGCGACGGACACGATCGTCACCAGAAGTAGAGCTCCGAGGGCGCGCACAAAGCGACGGCGCCCCAGACGTGACCTCCGACTGCCAATGGCTCGCACTACCTCTCGCATCTCCCGCCTCCTAGTGGTGAGCAGGTGCTGTAGTTGCCCACAGGGGCCACGCACGTGCGTGTGAGCACCGCATGTCCAGTGTAGTCGCATTCGCACGCATGCTTCTGCCGGGCTGAGTTGGGTAAATGGCTGGCATTTGTTGCGCTGAGAGAGCAGCGTGCACAGATCCGCACGCAGGCCGGAATCTCGTCCTGATTTGACATCGCTGCCATCGAGGCTAAGGTAGGGCTGACCTCAGCTGCGGTGGGAGAGGATCGGGCCAACGCAGCTCTAAACCTGAAAGGAGAGAACATGGCATTCACACTACAACTGGGCGAGAAAGCACCGGATTTCGAACTCCCCGCCACCGACGGCAAGACCTACCGGCTTGCCGATTTCGACGACGCCGACACGCTCGTCATCTTCTTCACGTGCAACCACTGCCCGTTCGTTCTGGGATCCAACGGGGTCACCAGGGAGACGGCGGAGCGCTTCAGTGACCAGGGGGTCACGTTCGTCGGCATCAACGCCAACAGCCAGAACACCCATCCTAACGACGATTTCGACCATATGGTCGAGCAGATGGATGAGCAGAACTTCCCGTGGGTCTACTTGCGTGACGAACCCCAGCACGTAGCTCGTGCCTACGGGGCGCTGCGCACGCCGCACTTCTACGTCTTCGACCGGGACCGGAAACTGGTCTACACGGGCCGGGGCGTGGATAATCCCCGCGACGTCAGCCAGATGACGGTCAACGACCTGGAGAACGCGCTCGCTGAGCACGTCGCCGGCAAGCCGGTCAGCACCCCGCTGACCAATCCCATCGGATGCAACGTCAAATGGGATGGCATGGATCAGCACTGGATACCCGCCGACGCCCACGACTTAGTCTAGGCGCTGCCACAAAAAGGGGAGAGGAGAACCGCCATATAAGACGGCCCTCCTCTCCCTAGTGGGCGAGCCGAGACTCGAACTCGGGACCTCACGGATGTGAACCGTGCGCTCTAACCGACTGAGCTACTCACCCCAACCCGCTCTGCATTATAGCAGATGCTACGGTATGCGCAAGCGTCCCAGCGCATCAGCCATGCGCGCGATGCCCTCCTCGATGTCCGCCATGGAACTGGCAAAGCAGAGCCGGAGATAGCCCTCACCGCCCGGCCCGAAGTCGGTGCCCGCCAGGACGGCGACCCCCGCCTCGTCGAGCAAATAGTCCGCAATCCACTTGGACGTGCGCCCAAACGACCTGACGTTGGGGAAGGCGTACATTGCCCCCTTGGGCATCCTGCAGGACACGCCCCGAATCGCATTGAGGCGGCCAACCATCGCGTCGCGACGCCGTTGGTATTCGGCGACGACCGCCGCCACCTGATCCTGGGGACCGGTCACAGCCTCCAAGGCGGCGTACTGCGTGAACGACGCGCTGCATGTGACGCTATGGGTGAGCAGCAGGTCCAGCCGCTCGGCCAACGCCTCCGGAACCACAGCGTAGCCCATACGCCAACCGGTCATCGCGTAGGTCTTCGAAAACCCGTCGCAGAGGATGGAGCGCTCTTGCATGCCGGGCAGTGCAGCGATGCTGGGCGCAGTCTCACCATCGAAAACGAGCCGGCTGTAGATTTCATCGGAAAGGACCCAGGCATCGTGACGTTGGGCAGCCTCGGCGATGTGCTGCAGCAAGTCCATCGACAGGACGCCACCGGTCGGATTGCTGGGAGAGTTGAGGACGATCATGCGGGTCCGGTCGTTGACACACGCATCAAAGGCCTCCACGTCGAAGGCGAAGTCCTGATCCTCCCGCAGCGGGACGGGCACCGGGGTGCCGCCGGCCACCTGGACCATCGCCTCGTACGTCGGGAATCCCGGATCGGGATAGATGACCTCGTCGCCGGGCTGAACAAGCGCGAGCGTAGGGAAGAAGAGCGTTGGCTTTCCTCCGGGCATCACGACGACTTCAGAGGGCTGCACCTCGATGCCCCGGCGGCGGCCCACGTCCTCGGCCAACGCCGCCCGCAGTTCGGGAATACCCGAAGGGGGGCTGTAACGCGTCTGCCCCTCGCGGATTGCCCGGATGCCGGCCTCCACCACGTTCTCGAATGTCGGGACGTCCGGCTGACCAATCTGGAACTCGATGATGTGTCGTCCCTGGGCCTGCAGTGCGCGCGCGCGCACGAGCATTTCGAGCGCGCCCTCAGGCTCAAGTTGGCGTACACGTTCGGCGAATGTCACGGATCACCTCTCACGATAAGCACTAGACCAGGCCGTCGATCACGGATCTGAACTCCGCTATCGCATCCTCGTGTTCGTTGGGTGCAAAGCCCATATTCATCGTGTTGATACAGATGTGGGTGACACCAAGGGCCACGAGGCGCTCGATCGTCTCCCCCCAGGCATCCCTACCTGTGTGGCGCATGTCGATGCGCACGTCGACGCCGAAGCGATCGGGGTCCCGTCCTGCATCTCGCAAGTAGCCGCGCAGCCGGGCCAGCCTGTCGGCGAGTTGGTCCAACGGCTGCGCGTTGGGCATCCAGCCATCGCCCAGCCTCGCCGCGCGCTGCAGCGCGGCATCGGCCCCGCCACCGAACCAGACCGGGATCGGGCGCTGGACCGGCAGCGGGTTGAGCCCGACGTCAGGGAGGCTGTGATAAGCCCCCTCATAGGCGACGAGTTGCTCCGTCCAGAGACGCTGCAGCACCTCGACCTGCTCCGCCTGCCGCTTTCCGCGCGTGCGAAACGCCTGGCCGAGAGCCTGGTACTCGGCGGGGTTCCAGCCCACGCCAACCCCCAGGCGCAGTCGCCCGCCCGAAAGGACATCGACTTCCGCAGCCTGCTTGGCCACCAGAACGGTCTGCCGCTGGGGCAGAATCAGGATGCCGGTAGCGAAAGCGAGTCGCCGGGTGATGCCGGCAAGATAGCCAAAGAGCACCAGCGGCTCGTGGAACATCGATGCGTAGGTGTAGGGCCCATGCTGCCACGGACCGGGTCGCTCGGGATTCGCGCCGACCACGTGATCATAGGCGAGCAGATAGTCGTAGCCCAGGCCCTCGGCGGCAAGAGCGTACTGGCGCACCGAACTCACATCCGCGCCGATCTCCGTCTGTGGGAAGACGACCCCGACTTTCACGCATGCCTCCCTATAGTTTCGGCGACTTGAACGATAGCTTGCCCTCCCCGATCTGGCTCGACTCGGTGCCCAACGGCACCACCTGGAACCACGTGTTCCCTGGCTTGAGCGGCAGCGGGGTCTCGTCCCCATAGTAGAAGGTGAGCATCGCATCTCGCGTTTCGCGCTTCCAGATGCCTGAGTACATCTGACCGTCGCGGAAGACCAGGGCCGGCCCCTGGCCCCAGAGCTGGATCTCTGTCGAGAGTATCCAGGCGCTCTGGGCGCCGATCATCTGCTCCCAGAAGTTGGCATGCACGTGGTTGGCAAAGACCAACACGACGTTGTCGGCCGTGATCTGATCGCCGGTGAGCGCATCGACGTGTGGCCGCCCGCCTATGCCGCGGTCCCAGACGCCCAGAGCGGTGTCATAAGTCCACTGAGCCGTGCAAGCGGATGAGTAGTTCACCTCGACGTAGGTCTCCGCCTCTCCACTGGCTGGGGCCGCATCCGCGAAAGCCATATACATCGGGAACTCCGGCCGCTCGTTGATCCCTCGCTCGTCGGCCAGTTGGCGCAGAAGGCTGGGGCTGGTGAACAGCGTGTGCTCGAAGGCCTTGCCCGCCTGGGGCACGCGGTAGAAGTAAGGCGCCCCCACCCCGAAGTCGGGCGCAGCGATGTAGTCGGGGAACAGATCGGAATGCCGGATCAGATCCTTGACACCTGCGCTGCTGCCCGAGTATCCGAAGAGCGCGTGATACATCGCCGGGACTTCCAGGTCAATCAGCCGACCGCTGCGCACCGAGCCGACCACCTCCGGATCGCTTGCGTAGAAGACGGTCGTGAAGCGCGTGATCCCGCCCTCGGCCAGGTGCTCGAAGACGAGGTCGGCCGATCCGAGGCCCGACTGGGGCCGCGCTTCCGGCGAGTTCGAGACCTTGATCGCGATGGGGATCCGGTCGAGCACCGACGCGTCGTCGACCTTGAGGCCGGTGAATGGATCCACATCAGGCGGGAACGGGGTCACGACCAGCGCCGCGGGCGTCACGGTGGCCGCGCGTGTCGCCGTGGCACGCGGCGTGGCGGTCGCCGTGGGTGGGACCGGCGTCGCCGTCGCGGAGGGCAGTGGCGTGCGCGTCGCCGTCGGCGTGGCCTCGGGGGCCGAAGCGGCACACCCGGCTGCCAGCACGGCGAACGTGAAAAGGACGAATGAGGCAGATGATGGCACAACGCTTCAGCATGGACTCCTCCAGAAAGACAGCCAACAGCTCTCAGCCTCTCAGCAAATGGTATGGTGTGGGTCGCTCTGAATGCTGAAAGCTGAGAGCCGATTCCCGACCCTCTAAATCACACCCAATTGCTTCCCGACGCGCTCGAAGGTGGACAGCACCTTGTCCAACTGCTCGTCGGTGTGCGTGGCCATATAGCTCGTGCGGAGCAACTGCATCCCTGCAGGCACCCCAGGCGACAGGACCGGGTTCGTGTAGACGCCGGCATCGAAAAGCGCCTTCCAGAACTTCAGCGTCCGGTCGTCATCACCGATGATGATGGGGATAATCGGTGTCTGGCTGCCACCGATGTTGAATCCCAACGCCCGGTACTCTCTGCGCATGGTCGCGCCGATGTCGATCAGTCGCTGAATGCGCTCGGGCTCGTCCTGCATGATCTCCAGGGCGGCCATCGCCGCTGCCGCGTTGGCCGGCGGGATGCTGGCGCTGAAGATGAGCGAGCGCGCGTGATGCTGGATGTAGTCGACGACATCGGCATCACCGGAGATGAAGCCGCCCAGCGAGGCGAACGACTTGCTGAACGTACCCATGATCAAATCCACGCCGTCGGTCAGCCCGAAGTCTGCCGCCGTGCCGCGCCCGCCGCCGAGCACGCCCATCGCGTGAGCATCATCCACCATGAGGCGCGCCTCGTACTTCTTGCAGACCGCGACCAGATCAGGCAGCGGCGCGATGTCGCCTCCCATGCTGAAAAGGCCGTCCACGACGACCAGCTTACCGCTCTCCTCCGGCAGCGAAGCCAGCACCCGATCCAGCGCCTCGAGATCGTTGTGTGGGAACCGCTTCATCGTGCCGTAGGAGAGGCGACACCCGTCGATGATGCTGGCGTGGTCATCCTTGTCCGTGATGACGAAATCGTCGCGACCCACCACGGCCGAGATCGTGCCGACGTTCACCTGGTAGCCGGTGCTGAAGACCAGCGCGCGTCCCACGCCCAACCACTCGGCCAACCGTCGTTCGAGTTCAAGGTGCAGCTCCAGGGTGCCGTTGAGAAAGCGAGAGCCGGTACAGCTCGTCCCATACGTCTTGATCGCAGCCATCGCCGCCTCTCGAACCTTAGGGTGCACGGTGAGGCCCAGGTAGTTGTTGGAGCCGATCATGATCAGGTGATGATCCCCGATCACCGCCTCCGTCCCCTCGTTGTTCGTCAGGGGAATGAAGTAGGGATAGAGACCGGCCTCGCGGGCACTATCTGCGTCGGTGAACTCCCCACACTTCATGAAGATATCCATGATGCCGTCCTTTCAATGAATGCCACTATCGAGATCAACAAGATAATGCCATTCTATGGGCGAAAGGCATCGTGTCAAGCTGGGCAGCCTTTGGGGCGCACGCCACCATCCGAGGCGCGAGCCCGCCGTCCGAGGCGCACCGCCGTCCGAGGCGCGACCGCCGTCGAGGCGCACCGCCGTCCGAGGCGCGAGCCCGCCGTCCGAGGCGCATATCCGCCGTCCGAGGTGCATATCCGCCGTCCGAGGCGCATATCCATCACCCCAGGTACCAGGCCCCTATTCGCCCGAGGTATACACCTCAGGGTTCACGCAGTGTGGCATCCGCCGCCCCTCCAGGCCCGCCAGGAGATTCTCTGCAGCGATCACGGCCATCTTGTTGCGCGTCGCGACGCTGGCGCTGGCGATGTGGGGGGTGACAATGCAGTTGGGCAGTGCGAGGAGCGCGTGATCCACGGGCAGGGGCTCCGGTTCGGTGACGTCGAGCGCCGCAGCAGCAATACGATGAGACGCGAGGGCATCAGTCAGGGCGTCGGGATCGACGACCGGCCCGCGCGATGTGTTGACCAGTATCGCGGTCGCCTTCATCTTGCCCAGCTCGTCCGCGCCGATCAGGTGGTGCGTCTCCTCGGTCAACGGGACGTGGACCGACACAAAATCGGACTCGGCGAGCAAGGTGTTCAGGTCGACGGCTCTCGGGCCGTCGGGATCGGACGCCCCGGAGCCTCCGGCGGCATAGGGATCGTGGTACAGCACGCGCATGTCGAATCCCCGGGCGCGGCGAGCTACCGCCTGTCCTATCCGCCCATAGCCGATGACGCCCAACGTCGCGCCGTAAATGTCCACGCCCAGCAGCAGCTTCGGCCCCCAGGTCTGCCATTTTCCATCGAGCACGTAGGCCGCAGCCTCGGTCACTCTCCGCGCGGCAGCCACCAACAGCGTGAAGGCGAAATCGGCTGTGGTATCCGTCAGGACGCCGGGCGTGTTGCCGACGGGGATGCCCCGCGCCGTACACGCGGCGACATCGATGTTGTTGTAACCCGACGGCGTAGTTGCTCACCACGCGCAGGTTGGGCGCGGCGTCCAGCAGCTCGTCATCCACCCGCTCCGTGAGCAGGCAATAGAGCCCATCGACATCCGCGACCTTCTCCAGGAGTACCTCACGCGGGACCGGAAGTCCCCCCTCCCACACCTCAGCATCACAGGCCTTCAGAACCATAGTGAGACCCGCATCCGGTACCTCTCGGGTCACGTAGACCTTTTGACTCACGCTTCGTCTCCTTTCAGCATGTCTCGCCTTATCCCACAAGCGCCGCCAACACTAACTCCAGGAACTCGACATTGGCGCGGCTGGCGGCCTCTCCCGCCAGATAGGGGCCGGGATTCTGAACGATGACCAGGCGCTGACCCGGGAAGACGGTTGCGTAATGCCCCCCTGCGCCGCTGGCCGTAAAGCCGTCGCGCGGCAGGTCGGGCCAGAGCACGCCCTGCTCGTTTGTCCAGATGCCATAGCCGTACTGCTGTTGTTCGTGCGGCGCATTCACCATCAAGTCGCGATTGACCTTCACCGACTCGCGCATCCAGGCCTCCGGAACCACCTGGCGATTGCCCCAGCGCCCCCAATTGCACCATAGCCAGCCGACGCGGGCCAAGTCCAGCGGGTCGGTGTGGATCTGGCAGTAATACCCAAAGATGGGCAGCCGCGCGCGCTCCTGCAGTGCGAAGTTCGACAGGGTGTAGGCCCACCGGGCACCAATGGGGTCGGCTACCTTGTCCCGCACCAGCGCCGCGAATCCCGGCGACCCCTCGGGGTCCTCGAGATTGTAGAGGCCATAGGCAGTCGCGACGGCGTGCGTCAGCACGTTCATGCCAAAGGTCTGGTAGTTGAAGACCTTGCCGGGTTCCTCACCGGGCTTCATATAGCCGGATGTGTTCGAGATCAACTGGCGATAGGTCACCGCCCGATCCTTGGGGAAGGCATACCGGCCCTCCTTGGGCCCCGTGCCCTCCGGTACATCCATCATCTCCGGATAAAGGTCGACCACGGGCGCGTCGGGCAGAGGAGAGACGCCCTTCGTGGACGGCAATGCCCAGCACGTTGCCGAAGATCGACTTCGCAGCCGATGCGATCGGCAGGCGCTCGTCCGGCGTGAACCCGACATTCACTTGGAACACAAGGTAGCCGTCACGGACGATGGCCACACGATACCCACGTTCGGGCGCGTGGTCATCCAGCCACTGGCTGGCGAGCACCAGCCTCCCCACATCGAAACCGGCATCTTCGGGCGCCACACGCGCCCACTGATCCGCTGGATAGACCGTCATCGTATGTACCGTCCTTTCCAGTACCAGATTTGTGCCCATCGGCTGATGTAGTCCGGCGCAATGGAGCCAATCCCCGAAGCCCGTCGGCCCTCATCCGATGCAACCACCGCGGATGTCACGCGTGCCAGTATACGTCAGCCCGAAGGCCTCGCAAGAGGATCGGCCTCGGGACTTTGGACCTTTGGGGACATCCCCTCGGTCCGCACCTTCGCAAGGTTTCGTAAGCTACCCCTGACAAAGCTCTCGCACGCGACTACGCCTCGATGCCTGCCCTCAACGGACCCCTGTTCCCGGGCAGCTTTCGGCGTATACTTCGCCCGGTCTGGGACATCGCAGATCGGGACCACACGAGGAAGTACGGGAGATGCTATGGAAGATCCACTGGAGCGCATTGCAGCCAGGCAGGACTGGCAATACCAGGAATGGGCGGAAGACTTCGGCGACGACACTACGACCGAAGCCGCCGATACACTCGCCCTACGCCGGGATATGGTCACGCTGCTGCACTTCGTCGAGGAACACAAGGTCGTGGGCACGCGCAGCACCGGGAACATGCCGCTCAAGATGATCCGCCAGGTCACCGCGGAGTTCGTGAATCCCCCTGAGCTCGAGGAGAAGATTGGAGATCAGGTATACCAACTGCGCACAGAGTACAACCTCTGGCCACTCTACTTCCTGCACAGCATCGCGGAGGTAGGAGGGCTGCTGACCACACCCCAGGGAGCGCGCTGGCGGCTGACCCCCGCGGGCGAAGCGTTTCTGGAGGCCGACAGCCCGCACCAGGTGCTGAAGCTGCTCACGATCTGGTGGTTTGAGACCAACTGGATGATCGCCTACCCACTGACGGGTCTGGGCGACTATCTACCCCGCGGCTTCACACGGATCACCCTCTCGCGGCTGGCCGCCATTCCGCCGGGCCGGCGCATCCCCTTCCCCGCCTTTGCAGATACTCTGGCCGGCCGTACGGGTCTGGAGTGGGAGGAGGAGTGGACCGGCGATCACACCGATCTGCTCCGGTGGGCCGTACGCCGGATTGTGATCACCGTCGCCGCCGACTTTGGCATCATCGAACCTGACTACGCCGAACGTCCGCCCGGCCTGGCGCCCAAGCTCCTGGCGTTCCGCGTCACGCCTTTCGGACGGACGCTGCTTACTGCGCTGACGCTTCTGACAGGGCAGCCCTGACACTCGACGCGAAACGCAGGGCGACGCTGCCCAGGTAGAGCGCACCCGGCGAAGATGATGCCGGCGCAGGCGCCGATCAAGCGTGCGGAACCCGGCGAACTGCGTCACGGCGCCGCCCAACGATGAGCCCATGATCGAGCCAAGTGCACCCGCCGTGCCGTACATCCCCGAGACCCGCCCGCGTTCTGCCCGCGCCCTGACTTCGGCAGCATAGGTCATCGCCGTGGCGGTGTAGGCCGAGAAGGCGAATCCCCGCGTCAACTGCACCAAGACGATGAAGGGCATCTGTGGAGCGACGAGGTAACCCGCGAAGACTACGGTCCACGCCAGGAACCCGATCGCCAGCATCGGCAACCTGCCGACGCGATCCGAGAGCCAGCCCGCGAGAATCATCAGCGGGAACTCCGAGAGCGAGGCCACGGACCACAGCCTGGTCATCTGCGCGGTGGTATACCCGATCTCCTCCACCATATAGTTGGCCCACACAGCATAGACCGCGCCGAACGACCAGCGACCAAAGCAGTGCAGCGACGAGCAGAGGCGGCAGAGGCAGGCGCGGCGATGGGGTCGCACCCTCAGAGCGCCGAGACGCGACGCCTCCGGTCCTTGCCGGACAGATCCTGCTGCGTCCGATTCTTCGTCTGCCGGTGGCTCGCGGACGCTCAGACCCAGCAGCAGTGCGATGGTGAGAAATCCCGCCGCAAGCGCGAAGGGCGTCCGAAGTGTGAACCGATCGGCAATCGTGCCCGAGACGAAGGCCATCAGCCCAAAGCCCAGCGATGCCAGACCCCGGTAGGTTCCCATCCTGCGTCCGGCAGTCCCGCGCCGCGCCTCCGCCGTCTCGCCGGCTTGCGCGCTGTTGCGGCTACGCTCGCGCTGCCGGTGCTCGAGCCAATCTCCCATCAGCGCCAGGCTGGCAGTGTCGTACGCGGCCTGTGAGACCGCTGTGAAGGCCCTGATCGGGAAGAGCACAATCGTCCCGCGGACGCCGACAAGCAGGACATAGCACAGGGCCAACCCTCCCAACCCGCCGAGCAGGAAGATCTTCCGCTGTCCGAGTCGATCGGAGGCGCGTCCCCAGAGATAACTGAAGACAATCGCCGTGATCGACGTGACCGTGCCCAACAGGCCGATGGTCAGGTAGCTTGCCCCCATGGATCGCCAGTAGATCGAACTCAAGGGGCCCGTCATGCCTCTGGACATGAAGAGGAGAAACGCGATGATGGTCAGGCGTGTGTATGGGTTCATAGGCGTGCGAGCCATTATACACCCAATCGCCGGCACTTGACCGTACCAGCGGCGTGCAGTACCCTGACGAGAACAACGCACTCTTAGGGCGTCAGATCTTGCCGAGGTCAGGGGCACCACCTGCCTTCGGGGTGCCTCCACAGGCGTCTGCACGACCGGATGCCAAGTAGCCTCACAATGTTGGCGAGCCGATACCCAGCCATGAAAGGATCGGTAATGAGCGCACGGTACCTGGTAGGATTCGACTTGGGCGGAAGCGGCGGGCGGTGCCTGGTCATCGATACGGAGACTGGGCAATCCACGACGAGCACCCGCAGCTGGACGCACCTTCGCGCGCCGCAGCACGGTCACTGGGCCCTCGATCTCGACGTGGATCTTGTCTGGCGCGTCGTCGGCGAGACCTGTCGCGAGGCCATGCAGCAAGCGGGGGCCACCCCGGATAACGTCGCCGGCATCGGCATAACCTCCATGCGACACGGCACGGTCCTGATCGACCGCGATGGCGCTGTTCTCTTTGCGACGCCTACGATGGATGCCCGAGCGGGGATCTTGGCCCTACAGATCGGCAACGACAGAGGCGACGAGATCTACCGGCGCACGGGGCATTGGCCCAACCCCATCCTCAGCGCCGTGCGCCTGATGTGGTTGGCCCAGACCGACCCCGGCCTGCTGAAGGACGCCCGTGCAACGCTCAGCGTCAGTGACTGGCTCGGCTACAGGCTGACGGGCAACGTGGCTTTCACCCGGTCGCAGGCAGCCGAGACGATGGCGCTCGATCTGGAGAGCCGCGAGTGGGCCGCGGATCTTCTGGCTTCGTACGGACTGCCGCGCCGCATCTTCCCGCAGCTCGTGGATGCAGGCGCGGTCGTCGGCGAGCTGACCGATGCCGCAGCCTCGCATCTTGGCCTCCGGGCGGGAACTCCCGTGATTGCGGGCGGGGCCGACACGCAGTGTGCCCTCCTGGCGACGGGTGCCGCCACATCAGGTCAGTTTGGGGTTGTAGCCGGAACGACGACCTCCGTCATGCTGACGACAAGCCGGCCGATCATCGATCCCAAGAAGCGTCTGTGGACCGACCTGCACGTCGTGCCGGGTCTCTACGTACTGGAGAGCAACGCTGCATCCTCAGGCGAGACTCTGGCCTGGGTAGCCGCAGCCTGGTATGCCGGTTTGCCGGACCCCGTCGCAGCCCTCTGCGCGGAGGCCGCTCACGCTTCGCCCGGAGCAGGCGGCATCGCATCGACAGTGGGCGCACGGGCTTTCAGCGCCTCGGACCTCAGTCTGCCTGTGGATAACTTGACCTTCTCCGCTACCAGCATGGTCCGCGACACCCCTGGGAGGGCCCTGATGGCGCGAGCCGTCCTGGAGGGCATGGCCTACGCCGTCCGGCTCAACCTCGAACGCGTCCGGGAAGTCTCAGGCCAAGCGCCCGAGACGCTTCGGCTGGCCGGCGGCATGAGCCGCAGCGCGCTGTGGGGCCAGATACTCGCCGACGTGACGCGTCTCCCCATCAATGTGGCGGGGCCTCCCGAGGCATCGGCATTGGGCGCTGCGATCTGCGCGGGTGTGGGCTCTGGGTTATTCGGCGATGCGGCAGCCGGCGCGGAAAGGCTGACCACCGTCACCCGCAGCCACACGCCGCAGCCGGCGTCGGTGGACGCGTACGAGTCACGATATGCGCGCTGGCTGGACATGCGCGAGGGACAGGCCGAGACCAACGAAATCGTGGCGGAGGCGATTGTCCAGGAGCTCCTTCAGGAGCCCGATGAGCAGGAGCTGGCTCCCACCTTCGGCTTCCGGCCCCGAATCTATGTCAGCGCCGATGTGGATGGCGCGTCCCTGGACCGGCTGCGGCAGTTGGGTGATGTCACCTTCGCCAGCTACCGCCAGGAGAGCCGCCTCCTGGTCGGTGAGGACCTGTGGGAGGCACTGGAGGGATACCATGTCTTCGTCACCGAAGTGGACGTGGTCGACGCAGAGGCTCTGCAGAAGCTGCCGGATCTGAGGCTGATCCTTGCGTGCCGGGGAAACCCTGTCAACGTCGATCTCGCAGCGTGCTCCGCCGCCGGTGTCCCTGTCGTCAACACGCCGGGGCGAAATGCCGACGCGGTGGCAGATCTGGCTCTGGCGCTCATGCTGATGTTGGCTCGGAAATTGCCGGAGGCAACGGCTTTTCTGCGCCGGCCCGGTGGTGAGGCCGGCGATATGGGGCGCATGGGCATGGCCCACGAGAGCTTCCAGGGCGACGAACTATGGCACAAGACGGTTGGCCTGGTCGGCGCAGGTGCGGTAGGACGAGGGGTGATCCGTCGCTTGTTGCCCTTTGGCGCCCGCATCGTCATAACCGATCCGGCTGTAAGCACCGGGGAAGCCGCGCTGCTCGGGGCCACCAAGGTGTCGTTCGATCGGCTCCTTGCCGAGAGCGACTTCGTCAGCCTCCACGCGCCGGTGACAAATGAGACGCTTGGCATGATTGGCGAAGATGCCCTGGCCCACATGAAGGATGGCGCGTTCCTGATCAACACGGCGCGGGCAGCCCTGATCGACGACCGCGCGCTTGCGCACGCTCTCACCTCCGGGAAGCTGGGAGGCGCTGCACTTGACGTCTTCTCCATCGAGCCGCCGGGCGCCGACGACCCGCTGCTCGCTTGCCCCAACGTGATCGCTACCCCGCACGTGGCCGGGAACACCCACGACGTTGCTGCGCATCAAGGCGCGGTCGTCGTCGCCGAGATCGAGCGCATGTTAGCGGGCGAGAGGCCGCACCACCTCCTGAACCCGGAGACCTTGGCCGGCTTCTCCTGGACCGGCGAGAGGAGCGTTGCGACAGAGACGCTGAACCGGTTGGCCGCGGGCCCCGGTCCGGCTGTGAGCGATCTCCAGGTAGAGGCGCGGACGGTACACGCTGGCGAGGCCGCCGTACGTCCCGTTTCCGCCCAGACGGGCCCTGTCGACCCAGCACTCCAGACGCAGGCACAAGCAGAACGCGAACCGGCGAGTAACCCGGCAGCGCCCACTGAGCGAGGCCTGTTCAGCCGCTTCGCCAGGCGATTCCGTGGCACGCCCGCAGCGGCGCCGGAGCCGCAGCCCGCATCCCGAGACGCCGAGAACACGATTGTGCGCATCCTGGATAGCTTCACCGCCGCGGTCGCCGCCGATCCCAAGATGGCCGACTTCGCCAAGGGCAAGGACGTCACGATGTTGTTCACACTGCGCGATCTGGCGCTGGACTTCTACCTCAGCTTCATCGGCGGACGCGTATCTGCCGGCATGGGCACGCCGCCACAGGCGGCGAACGTTCACCTCAAGATGAGCGCGGCAACCCTGGACGGGATCTTCACCGGCCAGGTCAACGGTATGCGCGCAGCAATGACCGGCAAGCTCTCCTTCAGCGGCGACACCAGCAAAGCGATGGCCTTCCAGCGGCTGCAGGGCGACCTGGGGAAGCTCTACACGGCGGCGCGCGAGGCGGTCGGAGATCCCGGCGACCTCACCCGGATCGGCGGCCCCGCTGCTACCGGGTCCGGCTCGCCCTCCCCCATACCCGCCGTCGCGACATCCGCGGCGATAGGCCCGGCGCCCGCCCATCGTGTTGGCGACGTCCGGGACGACATCCTTGAAGCAGTGCACGACCTCTACGCGGCGCAGCTTATCACACCCACAGGGGGAAATGTCAGCGCGCGCGTGGACGGCAATCCGGATCAGCTCTGGATCACGCCCAGCGCCGTCTTCAAGGGAGCCCTGCAGCCGGAGATGCTCGTACGCATCGACCTGCAGGGCCGCGTCCTGAGCGACAACGGCTATAGCGCCTCCAGCGAGCGCCACGTCCACTGCGCCATCTACCGTGAGCGGCCCGACGTCCAAGCCATCGTCCACTCGCATGCCCCGCAGGCCATGCTGATGGCGCTGACCGGCACGCGGTTTTTGCCGATCTCGGCGGAGGCCGCGTTTCTCGGCGATGTGCCGGTGGTGCCCTTCATCAGACCCGGCACCACCGAGCTGGCCGACGCCGTCGCCGCGGCAATCGGCGGTCACGGCTCTGCCGCGCTCATGCAAAATCACGGGCTGGTCGTCGCGGGCAGCAGCGTTCGCCGGGCTGCCGACGTCACCTTCATCATCGAGTCGACCGCCGAAAAGCTCCTCACCTGCAGGCTGTTGGGTGTCGAACCGCCGGTGCTCCCCGACGACGTGGTCGCCGAGATGCGCGAGCTCGGCGAGATGATTGCTTGAGTTCGGGACGAGTCTAGATCTCGATCAAGGAGCATCCATGCACATCACAGGCATCCGGACCTATGTCCTCCAGGCTGATCTGGGCACCCACGCCTTCGGATGGTCGCAGCGCGTCGGCAACAGCCGCCAGACTGCGATCTGCATCGTGGAAACCGACGCCGGGATTCAGGGGGCCGGCGAAGCGTTCTACTTCGGTGGCCCCTCGACCATTGTCGCCCGGCTGATCGACCATGGGCTTGGCCCGCTGATCCTTGGGCTGGACCCACTCGACACGTCCGTCATCTGGGACATGCTCTACAACTGGACCCGCGACCAGGGGCAGAAAGGCCTCACAATATCGGCCATCAGCGCCGTGGATATCGCGCTCTGGGACATCAAGGGCAAGGCACTGGGCCTTCCCGTGCACAAGCTCTTGGGTGGGGCTTACCGCACACGGGCGAAGGCCTACGCCACAGGCCTCTACGAGCCCCAGGGCGTGCCGAGTGTGGCCGAAGCCCTCGTCGAAGAGGCCGTAGGTTACGCATCGCAGGGCTTCCGTGGCATGAAGCTGAAGATTGGCTACGACGCGCGCACAGACCTCCGCTACGTCCACGCAATTCGCCATGCCATCGGCCACGAGTTGGCGCTTATGGTCGACGCCAACCACGCCTACAACGCCCCCGAGGCGCTGCGTCTGGCGCGCGACCTTGCCCCGTACGATCTCACGTGGTTCGAGGAACCTGTGCCACCTGAGGACATAGATGGCTACGCTGAACTGCGCCAGGCCGGCTACGTACCCATCGCTGGTGGCGAGTGCGAATACACCCGTTTTGGCTTCCGCCACCTCATCAATCGGCGCGCGGTCGACATCCTGCAGCCCGACCTCTGCGCCACCGGCGGATTCACCGAGATGATGCGCATTGTGGCGATGGCGAGCGCCGCAAACCTACCTGTCGTGCCCCACGTCTGGGGTACCAACGTCGGTCTCGCGGCGTCACTGCAGCTCATCGCCGCGCTCCCCCACTTCCCCGATCGCCGCTTCCCCGCAGAGCCTTGGTTCGAATACGATCGCAGCGCCCAACCCGCTGCGCGACGGCGTCACCGTGGAGCAGTTCGCGCTCGAGGATGGCTATCTCGCAATCCCCGACCGTCCCGGCCTGGGCATCACGCTGGACCTCGACTTCATCAGAAAGTCCGCGCCGGAATGAGGATCGTAGCTACAACTGATAGGGAACGACTGAAAGGAGTTTGACATGACTGACCTACTGACCGCGCTTCGCGAATTCGACACGCCGTCCATCACCAACGTCGTGGCGACGTACCCCGGCAACCCGCTCTGCCTGGGGCTCTACAACCCATGGACGATGAACTGGTACACCGACCAGCGGCTACGGTGCTGGTACCCGGAGATGGGCGCCATCGCCGGCTATGCCGTGACCTGCGTCTACGGCCTGCCCGACCCCAACTTCCCCGGGCTCTCGTTCATGGACGTGATCGACGCGATGGAGGCGTCGCCCAAAGCCCACGATCTTCGTCTTCGAGCAGCGCTTCCCGCCCGAGATCGCGGGCAAGGTGGGCTTGTCCGGCGGCAACATGACCTCGGCGATGCAGGCCGTGGGCTGCATCGGCGCGATCACCAACGGCCCCTCGCGCGACATCGACGAGATCCGCCCGATGGGCTTCCAGTACCTGACAAGCGGCGTCTGCCCGGGCCACGGCCCCCAGGCGATCCACGCCATCAACGTCCCGGTCCACGTCGCGGGGATGGACGTCGCGCCCGGCGAGATCATCCACATGGACGAGAACGGCGCCGTCAAGTTCCCGGCCGACAAGCTGGAGGCCGTCCTCGACAACGTCCGCAAGCTCCGCGACGAGGAGGCCGAGCGGATGGGCGCGCTCCACCGCGCCACGACCGCCAAGCAGGTCCGCGCGATCATGGCGGGGCACGTGTATGCGGAGGAGAGAAGGGCAGCTAGTGCAAAGACAGAAGAGATCCTCGGGAATGGACCCCCTCGCCCGCGCTGAGACCTTTGGGGTTTCCTTCGAGTCAGGTACCGCTCGAAGGAAACCCCAAAGGTCTTCGCCGACCGTCGTGGCTTTCCCGAACACGTCGCCTGATCTTGCACTAGGGCCGATCTTGCGAGGGTTAGCCTGCCCTGTGCGGCCGCAGATCTTGCGTGGGCGAAGGTGCCTTGACGTCACGCCGAGACCTGGCAAGGCTCCATGCCGTGAGCGCGCTAGCCGCGCCACTTGGGGTTGTGGCGCGCGCGGGACCTGCTATAATGCGCCCAATACTGGAGCCATTGGACACGTAAGAGCAATGACGCCCTATACATACACCGCCTACGGACTGACCATCATCTCCGACTTCGAGCTCCCGGAGCTCCTCCCCCTCCCCCTGCAGGACGTGCCGGAGGATGCCGTCCGGATCCGCCTAGGTCAGGTTCCTCAGGAGCTTGACGACCCGGTCGGCACCGGGGTGCTCTATCAGGCCAAGCCGAACGAGTTCCTGCTCAGGCTGGATGCCATCGCGGGCTACTACGTGACGGACGGGCGGGACATCGTGGTCGAACCCGTACCTGGCGCCACCGATGACGAGATCCGGCTCTTCCTGCTGGGCTCGGCTCTCGGCTGCCCTGCTCCATCAGCGCGGGCTGCTCGTTATCCACGCAAGCGCGATCGAGACGCCGAAGGGGGCCGTCCTGATCTCCGGGACCTCCGGCAGTGGCAAGTCGACGCTCGCCGCGGCGCTGTGGCAGCGTGGCTACCGGCTCCTTGCCGACGACGTCTGCGCGATTGCGCCCACGACCGATGGTACGGCCACCCCAATCGTGCTGCCGGGCTATCCCCAGACCAAGCTCTGGGCGGATGCGGCCAGGAGACTCGAGCTCGACACGGACTCACTGCGCCGCGTCCGCCCCCAGCTTGACAAGTACGCCGTACCGCTCGAAGCCCAGTTCGCTCGCGAACCGCTGCCTCTGTACGCGGTCTACCTGCTGCAGACGCACAACAAGGCAGGAGCTCCTGCTGGCGCCGGTCGAGGATGCGCGCAAGTTCGGGGTCCTCCTTCACAACACCTACCGGGGCCGCTTCCTGGATGGACTGGCCATGCGCGTCGAACACTTCAGCCTGGTGGCGATGGCGGCCAACGCCGCCCGCGTTGTACGCGTGACGCGACCCACGCACCCCTACCTGCTCGATGAGCTGGCTTCAGCTGTTGAGGAGGACTTGATGGGAGAGGGCCGCGTGACTGACGCCCCTGGCGCTCGCCGCATCGTCTGGCTGGCCTCCTACCCCAAGTCGGGCAACACGTGGATGCGCGCCTTCCTGAGCAACTACCTTGCCGATGGCGACAAGCCCGTCGACATCAACAGCCTGGATACAGGGGGCCCCATCGCCAGTGCCCGCACCATCTTCGACGAAGCCGTGGGCGTCGAGGCCTCGGACCTGACGCAGGACGAGATCGAGCGTTACCGGCCTAGGGTCTACCGTGCAGGTCGCTGCTAACAGCAGTGAGACCCTCTACCTGAAGATCCACGACGCTTTCACCTACACACCCAGACGGATCGCCCCTCGTTCCGTCGGAGGCCACTAAGGGCGTGCTCTACCTCATCCGCAACCCCCTGGACGTTGCCGTCTCCTTTGCACATCACAGCGCAACCTCGGTGGACAAGATGATCGCGAAGATGAACGACCCTGAATTCGCCTTTGTCGATCGCGAGGACCGGCTGTACAACCAACTGCGGCAGCGCCTGCTCACCTGGAGCGGGCACGTCGTCAGCTGGGTCGACGAGCCATCCCTTGACGTCCACGTCGTGCGCTACGAGGATATGAAGGCGCGGACGCTGGAGACCTTTCGTGGGCTGTCCGTTACCTGGGACTTGAGGATGATGTCGCGCGTATTGAGAAAGCCCTGGCCTTCTCCAGCTTCCACGAGCTACGGCGTCAGGAGCAGGAGCATGGCTTCGGTGAGAAGATGCCGCTCGCGACGTCGTTCTTCCGGAGGGGCGAGGTGGGGACGTGGCGGGAGGCGCTCACATCCGACCACGTCGCGAGCATCATCGCAGCGCACGGCGATGTGATGCGCCGGTTCGGCTACCTGACAGATGACGGCTACCCGGCCTTCTAGGGCCGATCGCCAGCCGACCCGCTGGCAACAACTCGATTGCATAGGAGGAATCCTTGAGCCGAATGACTGCTGGGCTCACGCTGGATACCGTGGTTGTGCGACGGCCCGGGTCGATCTCAGCACCGGTGGGTAACGAGACGGCTGCGATGAACGTCGACAAGGGCATGTACTACGGCTTTGATGATATCGGCACGCGTATCTGGGACATTGTGGGGTCGCCGTGCTCGGTGTCCTCGATCTGCGACCAGCTGATGGACACCTACGACGTCGACGCCGACACTTGCCGTCGCGACGTCAACCAGTTCCTGGGCGTGCTGCTGGATGCCGAACTCCTGGAGATCGTTGGCCCGTAAGGTCCGGACGCCGCTCCCTGCCACCGGCTGATCGGCGGTTGGTCGTGGAGGCCACCCTCTGGCTGGCGGTCGCGCGGCTGGCCGTGGTGGTGCTGCCCTTCCGAACCATCGCGCCAGCACCTGGGACAGCAGATGGCGGAGTCCCCGCACGAGGTGCGCCGGACCAGCAGGCTGCCACGCGTCTGGGTGGGCCATCCGCGCGGTCCGGCGGTATGTCCCGTGGAAGATCCTACTGCTTCGACCAGGCTATCGCCGCCCAGCGGATGCTCCACCGGCGCGGCCTTCCCAGCACCCTCTACCTGGGTGTCGCTAAAGCCGATGGGGTGGCTCTGGACGCGCACGCGTGGCTCCGATGTGGCGAGACCATCGTCATCGGCGGGGCCGGACGTCAGCGATTCTGTGTTGTCAACAGCTTTGCAGACGAAAGGGGCGTGACCCCTTGAGCGCGATCTGCGGGATCGTCCGATTCGACGGCAGGCCCGCCTCCCCGGCCGACCTGGCGGCACCGATGGCCGCGATGGCGCCACTACGCCGTGGATGGGTCAGGTGTCTGGTGTGAGGGCAGTGCCGCGCTGGGCCACCAGATGATGTGGGTGACCCCCGAGTCGCAGGTCGAGCGCCTGCCCTACCACGATGCTGTCGCCGGGCTCACGATCACGGCCGATGCGCGGATCGACAACCGCGACGAGCTCTTCGGCGCGCTACGGGTGACGCCGCAAGAAGGCCCGCGATGCCCGACAGCCGGCTCATCCTGCTGGCCTACCAGAAGTGGGGCGAGGCGACGCCGGAGCACCTGCTGGGCGACTTCGCCTTCGCCATCTGGGATGCGCGCCTGCGGAGGCTGTTCTGTGCGCGCGACATCTTCGGTGTGATGCCCTTCCACTACCACGCAACCCAGACCGGCTTCTGCTTCGCAACGGATGTCAGAGGGATGCTTGCCTTCGAGGGCATCGAGCCAGTGCTCGACATTGCCACCCTTGCTGGTTACATGAGCCAGAACCCTACCGTGCACCTGGCGCGCAGCTTCTACGCTCAGGTCGCGAAGCTCCCGCCGGCGCATGCCCTGTCGGTGGGCCAGGACGGACTCAAACAGTGGCAGTACTGGCATCCCGAGCATGCGCGAGCCGTGCGGCTGCCCTCGGACGCGGCCTACGCTGACGCGTTGCGAGAACTTCTGACGAAAGCCGTCGAATGCCGAGTCCGCTCATCCTACCCGGTGGGTGCGCACATCAGCGGCGGCCTAGACTCGTCCTCGGTAGCGGTCCTGGCAGCACGCGCGCTCCGGGCGCAAAGCAAAGATATAGCTGCTGGCTTCTCCTGGTCGCCTCCGGTTGAGGACCGGAGCCTCACTGGGCCTCGACGATGAGCGGCACCGTGTCGACGAGATCAGCCGGCAGGAAGACATGCCAATACGCTATGCCGCGGCCACGACCGGCGACTGGATTGCGCTCTTTGATCGCGATATCACGACGCGTCCTGCCGTCACGGCCCGGATGGAGCTCACCGTGAACCGTCTGGCCAGCGAGTCCGGGGTCCGTGTTCTGTTGTCGGGCTGGGGCGGCGACGAACTCGCGTCCTTCAACGGCCGTGGTTTCTATGCGGACTTGTTCTGGCGCGGGAAGTGGGGTACGCTTGTGGCGGGAAGCCAAGGTGCAGGATCGCGCGACCGTCCGCACCGTAGCTGCCACGTTGCTACGCCCTATGATGCCCGAACTTGGTCCTCCGGGCGGTTCGCCAACGCCCAACCGAGGATCGAATCGCATCACTGGCGCAGGTGTTCTCTGTTCCTGTCGCCGGAACTCGCAGAAGCCCTCCAGAGCGCCGGCATCGGCGACTGCCCCGTCAGGTCGCTCGATCAAGCGTTCGGGGCACGCAGATCGCGCTGCTACGGCGCGGGCACCTAACGTGGCGCGCCGAATCTCGGGCATCCCACGGAGCAGAGCACGGCATTGTCTATCGATTCCCGCTCCTCGACCGTCGTGTCGTTGAGTTTGCGCTGGGCCTCCCGCCGACGATGTTCGTCCGACATGGCGTGCGGCGCTATCTCTATCGGCTTAGCTCGGTGGCATCCTCCCAGAGAGCGTTCGCTGGTTCGATTCAAAGACTGACACAGCCATTGCTGCACAAGCAGAGACAGCATCGCTCCGGTGCTCAAGATCCTCTTGGCTAGACTGCAGCACCGCCTCTAGACTGAAGGGAGACCGCGCTTCGTGGAAGCAGACCGGGTTACGCAAACCCTAGCCATAATGGTCAGGGACGGCACCGGCGATGGCAAGCTGGGCGAATCCGGTGTTCTGTGGGCGGTCACCTGGTGGCCCTGAACCCGAGTGCCGCCTCCCCTAACGAGCCGACATGCAACCGGCGGCACGAAAGGTTCGTGCCGCCGGTGAACTTGACTATGCTTAATCAACATCGCCACTGACGCCTGAGTTGGGCCCCCCACGGCAGAGCGCTGCTGGTGTTAATCTTCCACGACAACTGGGCAGGTCGCCCTATGCTGACACCAAGCTGACGTCACTAGGCCTTTCAGCCTAGCAACGTATTCCCGATCGGCTATCCGTGATCCGGTCGGGATGCGCACAAGGCAGGTAGCCCATATCGATGTGGGGCAGCCGAGTGAAGGTGTAGGTCTGCCCCCCCGTATCGACCTCGTGACCGTGCCCGCCACGCGTTGCTCTCACGCCCAAGGCAAAGCACTTCGGTGCATGCCAGACCAGCTTCTCCTGTGGGCAGCCCTGAAACCGCTCGTCTGACACATCCGGCTGGTTGCTCTATTGGTGGTCCATCGCTTCCTCCTGTATGTCGATCGCTACGCCTCGAATTGTACATCGCAATCTATGGCTACGCTACCATCAGCCGCTCTGGCACAAGCTCCCCGTAGGCTATGGCCACAGCTGACTTGCCGCTCCCTTCAATCTGCACCTGCGATGTGTACTCGTACCGCCCTCCGCTGCCTGTACGCACTCGGTTCGCGCAGTGACCGCGCTAGCCGACGGCGGCCAGCCTGAGTCCTAGCCTAGCTAAGGCGTGGGGACAGGGAACGGCGTGCGTTGACCCAAGCAGATGACCCTGCCGCGTTGTTCGCGCGGATCCTGTAGTAGAAGTTAAGGCCACGGGGACTGTCCTGACGTAGATAGGTGACACTGTTGGCAGCCGCCCCTAGCGTGTAGTACGCCCGCGGTGAAGGCCGCATCGATGGCGCGCTGGATTGTGAAGTCGGCTCTCATTGTTGGAGTTATCCGTCCAGGTCAGCGTGACCGTCGCATAGGCCCCGCGGATGCGCACCACAGCTGCACATCTACGTTGGATGGAGCCGCAGGAACGGTCGCTGGTGTGACATGTATCGGGAACGGGACCGCGTTCACCCACGCGGATGACCCTATCGCGTTATTCGCCCTGACCCTGAAGTAGAAGTCCACCCCCACTGGCAGGATTCCCGTCGTATATGTAGTGCTGTTGGCCGCTACGTTGCGCGTGAGCAGACCAGTGGTGAAGGCTGCATCAGTCGCCCGCTGAATCGTGAAGGAGGTCTCGTTGCTGGCAGTTGTCCGTCCACGTCACCGTGACCGTGGCGTAGCCTCCCGATGGTGCAGCCGTGGCGTTCACATTCGACGGCGCCGCCGGCGCGCCCACCAGCAGCGTCGGCGATGCCGACTGCACCGTCATGGACGGGTACGCGCCACCGTAGCCGACGGTGTTGAGGGCGAGGACCCGATAGGTGTAGGCCGTGCCCTGCACGCGCGAGGTGTCGATGTAGGAACGCGTGGTACCACTGGTGTTCGGCACGTTCAGCGGCGAGTCGACGACCCCCAGATTGTTCCAGGTCAGACCGCCATCTGTGGACCGCTGGACGCCGTACCCCGTCTCGCTGATCGAGTTGTCGTTCCAGCTCAGGACCGAGGTTGCTCCCGCTGATCGTGTAGGCCAGCCCATCCGGCGCGACCGGCGGTACAGCCACCGACCTGCGGTCGCATCATATCCATCTCCTCGTGCGAGAGGATGTGACAGTGCATCATGTACTCCCAGCCGAAGTTGACCAGCTTGTTGACGATCGGGTCGGTTGGGTTCCCATTCGCGTCGGTCGAGTTGAACATCCCTGGTTCCCCGGTGCTGCCGAGCGGCATCTCCGGGCTGAGCGGTCGGATGCTGTTCGGGATCTCCCATGGGATGACCGGGATGATCGGCCGGATGGCGAAGTAGGTGTCTTCCAACGGGCTCACCCGCACCGTGTCCTTCCAGCCGAGTTCTCCGGGTTCGGGCGCGATGACGATGTTATCCCACGTCACCCGGTTGAGCAGCTGGAGGTCGTAGAGGTGGAAGTGGATCGGGTGCGTGTCCACGCCGTTGTGCGTGAACTTCCAGATCTGGGTCCCGTCATCCGCTACCGCGATCGGCGTCACCGTGTCGGTCGTCGGCAAGTTCGTGGCGTCGAAGAGCTCGGTCGGCGGGTTCACGAACGGGTACAGCACGATGGTCTGCCCCAGTGGTGTGGCGGGGACGGCCTCGACGCCTAGGTTGCCCGACATCCGGCCCCACGGCTCGAAGTTCGTGGCGTTCGTCTCGTCATGGATGGCCTTAGGCTCGATGCTGACACTGATCTGGGTGCCGCTTTGGATGCCGATCAGGGTGTCGAACTTGAACATATCGTGGCCCTGCTCGCTGATCCGCGCGAAACCATCACACGGTGTGTCTGGGGGCGCCGCGGGATCGTTACACCAGCTTCCGGAGACGAAGTCCGTGCCGTAGGCTGAGTTGTAGCCGGCTTGCCCGACGATGGTCGGATTCTGGCCGGACTCGAAGACGCCCGAGCCATCGCGTGATGGCGGAAGGCAGCGCTGGAGTGCGCGCAGGTCGTACCTAGGCGCCGGGGTGGATGTGTTCGTGATCACGACCTGCATGATGGTGCGGGTGTTCGGCCCGTACCCGGGCAAGGTCGGTAGGAGCGCCTGCCGGGCTGAGGTCCGGGGCGCCGGTGTAGTAGTCGTAGGTGGAGATGCGTGCCGGGAACGCTGCGGGCGCGTCATTGTAGAGGATCAGCGTCTTCCCCGCGAACTGCGAGAAGTCGACGATCACGTCGGTCCGCTCGGCAGGCGCCACCAACATGCGAGTGCTTATCCACATTGCCGACGTCGAACCGGGTCGGGTCGATGATCCAGGTGGTCTCCTGCTGACCGTCCACCACCACCGGTGCCGGCAGGAAGCCGCCCTCGGTGCCGATCTGGATCCAGTCCGGCCCCTTCAGATCGACGGTCGTGCCGCTGATGACCATGCTCTCGAGAGGAACCGGGAAGACGTTCGGGTCGAGCTGTGCAGCCGCCAAGAGCGAGGGATCCAGCGCGACCTCGCTATCGGTCCCGGTCGTCGGGTCGGCGATGTACCACTGGAAGTTGAAGAAGCGGTCGTTGGCGGCGTTAAGGATGCGGAACCGGTACGCCTTCGGCTCGAGCGTGACCGTCGGGTAGGCGGTACCGTTGACGGTTGGCGTGTCGTTGAACTGCTCCATCCCGGCCGAGTTGTTCGGCGTGCCGGGGATCTGGGGCGGCTCGCAGTAGGGGTCCGTGTCGTACTGCCAGGTGGCGGGGTCGTCCAGGCGACATGGCGTTGCCAAGTCGTTCAACCAGTCGTCTGCGTTGCCCCGGATATTGTCCGCGCCATCGGGATCCTTATTGTAGTACGGGTTATCGATCGCCGGATAGGTCGGGGACGAGGGTGGCCAGAACCATGGTCCATAGAACCAGCGCCCTACGGTGCTCAGGCCCGAGGGGTCGTTGGGGTTCTGGGCCGGCATATAAACGTGCTCGTACCACAGGTCGCCCTCACTGCCCCAGCGGCTGTAGTCCCACGTGGGATCTTGTTCTGCCATCTGGGCCGCGCTCGGGACAAAGGTCTTGTCCTGAACGATCAACGGAATCTCGTCGGCACCGCTCGGGATCACACCGGCGTCGATGAGCGCCTTCTCGGTGGCGTCGCGGATGATATAGCCGGCAGCCTCGCCCGCGTACACGTTGAGCCGCGTGATGCCCCAGGCGTGGTCGTGATAGAACATCAGCCGCGCGCTCTGCTGGTTGGTGTAGTAGAAGGTCATGCAGCCGTCATTCGCCGCCGAGCAGTCAGGGATGCCTGCATCGATCGCGGCCTGTCCCACCATATCCGGGACCTGCCGGACGGCGACACCCTCGGGGTAGCCGGTCTGCTCATTAGCCGGCGTGATCCACTGGTGCGGTGAGCCATCGCTGATCCACGGGGTGATGCCGCCGTGAAGGTGGAGGCTTGCCCGCGTGTCCGCGAAGCACAGGCTGCGCTCCATGGGCGTCATCTTCTCGCTGCACATGGGGTTGCGCACCTGGTCCATGACGGTGCCCAGATCCTCCGGCTGCATGGCATCCATAGCTTCCGGACCCATCCCGGCGCCCATGAAGGTGGAGTCCATCGGGAAGAACAGGTCGCCGGCGGCTCCGGTCGGCAGCAGGTTGTAGAAGAGGATGCGGACCGGCTGATCCTTCTGTGTCTGGATGATCGGTCCCAGATAGTGCGGATCGTCAACTGCAACGGCTTGAGATCCGTCGGGCATGAGGGTCGGCACGGATGTGCCATCGAGCATTTCAGTCCGCAGAGCGACGTGCTTGCTCCAGGAGAAATTATCGGCGGTCTCGAGCTGCACGTACTCGCGTAGCAGTGTGCCCGTGATAGGTAGGGACGAGTTCATCTGCTCGCGCGTCTGGACCAGCGCGATCACGTAGTAGTCGGCACCCGGGAAAGTCGTCGTGTCGGGCACGGCGAGCGGGACATGCTGCCCCAGGTCATTGTCGGTGCAGCCGACGGAGGGGTCACACAGCATCGGCAGGCCATCCTGGAATTTCTGGATGCCGCCCGGCGTGACGTAGCCCGAGCCGGCGGCGGTCAGGGTAATGGCAGTGACTGCGCCAATATCGGTGAACGCCGTGGCTGCCGCACCACTGCCGATCCCGGTCGCGTCGAGGATGGTCACCGCCGGTGCAGACGTGTACCCCGAGCCGTTGGTGTCGACCTTCACCGCCGAGACGAACAAGGTCGCGGTGGCGGTTGCATTAACGTCCGCGGCACGGCCAGGGGGGCTATGGCGCTGGAAGGGACTGCATCCGCGCTCGGGGAGGCCAGAGCTGCCTCGCGGGCGGCTTTGGCGGCGTTGAGTGCACGAGTGTTGAGGGGCTCGAACTGGGTACCATCCCGGATAACCACGTTCGGCGCAAAGGAGTACCCGGACCCCGGATCATCCACCACGACGTCCGAAATGACGCCCGTGACCGGATCCCAATCGACGTGTGCCTTGGCGATCGTCCCGTTGGGGTCATCCGGTAGATCGAAGTCGACGGTAGGCATCGTGTACCCGCTGCCCGCAGTCACCAATGTGATCGTCATCGACGCCGCCGTAGACGGTCGCCGCGGCCCGGTCCCGTCCCCCGCCGAGAAGGCCGCGACGGGGTCGGTGTATGCGCCGCCCGCCGCGGTTACCATTGATGCTGGTGACCGCGCCTCGAGGTTGTGACCATGGCATCAGCCGCCGCTCCGCTGCCGGCGCCGCCTGATAGTCAACTGTAGCGGACGTGTAGCCACTTCCGGGATTGGTGATCTCGACGCCGGTGACGGCACCATTGCCCCCGACCGTGGCAGCCGCCGTTGCGCCGGATACCGTCGCCGTTGATCGTCACGGTGACATCCGGCAGCGTGTAGGCGCTGTTGGCCCAGTTCGGCCAGGGGCCGAAGTAGTGCGGGACCTTCGTCTCGTCCGTTGGACCTGATCGGGCAGGCCGTGACGCTGCTCGTCGCGGGCAGCAGGTGGGGCTCTGTACATTATCGGCGCTCGCAGGACTCGCGCCACCCACAACCAAGAGGGACGCCAACATGGATATCAGGACCAGAAGGTTTAGGATTTTACGGCTAAGCACAGTATTGCTCCTTTCAATAGTACCGATGACCTACGGCAGCTGGTTCCTGGGCCACCCCAACGATCTCAAACGTGCGCCATAAGCCTGTTGCGCGTCTGTAGCATGTGGAAGCCCAGCAATGAAGCCGGTGTCAAAATCCTTTGTCCCCGAGTTCACCTCCTAGTCACTTGTCTCAAGAGCCGAGCTTGGCCGGCCCATAGCCGCCGACGACCCCTCTAATGGTCGTCAGCAGCGCCTCCACCGGTAGGAATTTCCCCACAAACGCAGCTACACTGGCCCGCTCCGCCCATGCGCGCTCAAGCGAGTCATCGTGCATGCTTAGGATGATGACCGGGACCTCCAGGCAGATGGCGCGAAGCACGCTCGCCATCGCGATCTGATCCCTATGTGGGCTCTCCAGGTCGACGACCACGACGTCGGGCCGGAGTCGCTGGACCAAGTCCAACGCAGCCTCACAATCCAACGTCTCGCCAACCACCACGAGGTCCGATTCGGCTGCCAGACGCATCTGTAAGCCTTTCGTGAGTGTTGGCTGTCCTGCAACAATTACGAGCCGTATCATCTCCACCCCAAGTCGTGAACCGATGTGTTTCCCTGGTGTCGAGCGCATGCTATAATCGCTGTCAGGAAGCTCCGGGGACCAGCTCGATTCTACGGCGCACACGTCGAATCGTAATACCAGTATAGAGTGTTGCTCACGTCTCCGCATCACGTGAGTGGGGTATCTTGTGCGGATACATTGGAGTGATGCGGAGCACATACTAAAGTATTAGGAGGACGGGGTGCCGATCCGTGTATTGATTGTGGACGATCACGGCGTCGTACGGGAGGGATTGCGGCTGTATCTGAGCTCAGACCCGGACCTAGAGATTGTAGGCGAGGCGCGCAACGGCGCGGAAGCTATCAGCCTCGCCCACCAGCTTGCGCCTGACGTCGTGCTGATGGATCTGATTATGCCCGTCATGGATGGCATTGCCGCAACAGTCGCCATCCGCAGCGAGATGCCCGACACCGAAGTCGTGGCGCTCACCAGCGTCCTGGAACAAGCCACGATCGCCGATGCCGTGCGCGCGGGAGCCATCGGCTATCTACTCAAGGATACCCGAGCCGACGAACTGTGCCGTGCGATCAAGGCCGCCGCTGCCGGCCAGGTGCAGTTGGCCCCCCAGGTCGCGGAACGCCTGATGCACGAGCTCTTCGCGCCCGAGCAGAGCGCGGACTCGCTGACTGAGCGCGAGACGGATGTACTGCGGCTGCTTGCCCAGGGCAAGTCAAACAAGGAGATCTCCCGGACTTTGCACATCGCCGAGCAGACCGCGAAAACCCACGTCAGCCACATACTGGAGAAGCTGAACCTGTCCAGCCGCACACAAGCTGCACTTTACGCCGTACGTGCCGGGTTGGTACCTTCCAGACCACTGCGTCCCAACACAGTCAACGGCACTCGGTAGCATCCTTGGGAGCTCTCTATGAAGAGGACGGTTTACCAGGCCGCCGTGATCTCAGCCCTATTCGCCATAGGGTTTCTCCTGCTGGACTTCGTCCTCGACAGCTGGATGCGCGCCTCCCGTCTGCTTACGACATCGCACATCATCCTCGTGGCGTCGGGCGCCCTCATCGTCTATGTCTCGACGCACCGGACGATGGAGTCACGCCGCCAAGCCGCCGCAGCGATGCAGCAGTCGCATGACACCCTGGAGTTGCGGGTGCGCCAGCGCACGGCAGAACTGGAATGGTCCAACGAAAGGCTGAAGGTCGAAATCGCTCGGAGAGAGCGCATTGAGGGAGCGCTGCGCGAAGCCCGGGAGACGGAGCGCGCATTGATGGATGCCTCGCCTGACGCTGCCCTGCTGATCGATACCTCCGGCATCGTCCTGGCGGCAAATGAAGCGGCGGCTCGGCGAGTAGGCGCCACAGACAAGGACTTTGTGGGTTCTTCCCTCTTCGATTACTTTCCACCCGACGTGAAGGAAAGAAGAAGGGCGTATCTGGATATCGCTCTGCAGTCCGGTCAGCCCCTGCATTTTACTGACGAGCGGGCCGGCAGGACGCTGGAAAACTACGTGCATCCGATCTGCGATGCTGAGGACAACATCACCCGGCTGGCAGTCTTCAGCCAGGATGTCACGGAACGCCGGCAGGCTGAGGCAATGCTGGAGGAGTCGGTGGAGCGGCTCAAGTTCACTCAGGCCGCCGCCGGCGCAGGCTCGTGGGATTGGGACTCCGCAACCGGCCAACTCAGATGGTCGTCAATTACGTTCGACCTCCTTGGCCTGGATGAAGACACCACAGAAGCTTCACTTGATGCCTGGTGGTCCGTGCTCTACGTCGACGACCGCGAGCGGGCCGGAGAGCAGATAGCCGTGGCCCTGGAGGAGCACTCCGAACTCGCCAGCGAGTACCGGGTTATGCTGCCTGACGGGCAGCTCCGCTGGATAAGCGTGCTCGGAAAGGGTGCCTACGATCGAGAGAATCGGCCTGCTCGAATGAGCGGCATCTGCCTCGATATCACCGACCGCAAGCGCGCAGAAGAGGCAAGCCGCTCCTCGGAGGCCAAGTTCGCCGCGCTGTTCCACTCGTCGCCCGACGTTATCGGCATTTTCAGGGCGGCTGACGGTGTGCTGCTCGACATCAACGAGGCCTTCACCAAGATCCTGGGTTATGCGCGCGCCGAGGTCGTCGGCCTGAATTGGTCCCAGTTGAGGCACCTCTTACCGCCGGAGAAGTTGCCCGAGCTGCAGGAGCTGCTCCTGACACACGGGCGGGTGGCCGACTACGAGCTCGATCTTGCGACAGAACAGGGCGACACCGCCACACTCCTTTTCTCGTTGACGCCTATGACAGTCAACGGAGAGCCCTGCCTCGCAGCGATTGCCCACGATATCACCCGACGCAGACAGTCAGAGATTATCCTGCGCCGGGTGCAGGTACAGTTGGCGCAGAGCACTCGGGACCGCACAGCGCAGGAGGAGCGCCAACGCCTGGCGCGCGAGCTGCACGACTCCGTATCGCAGGCGCTGTACGGTATCGCGTTGGGGGCCAACACGGCGATCAAGCTGTTCGACACCAATCGGGCCAAGGTACGTGAAGCGTTGAGTTACGTGCTCTCCCTGGCCCAGAACGGCCTTACCGAGATGCGTGCCCTCATATTTGATCTGCGACCCGAGTCGCTGAAGACGGAAGGCTTGGTGGCAGCGTTGACCCATCAGGCATCAGCGCTGCGCGCACGCGGAAGCATCGAAGTAGGGCTGAGCTTGTGCGATGAGCCGGATGTGTCGATCTTGGCCAAGGAAGCGCTCTATCGCATTGCCCAAGAGGCATTGAACAACGCAGCCAAACACGCGGGCCCCGGCCGCCTGGATGTGCATCTGGCATGCGAAGGGGGGAGCCTCGAACTTGAGGTGTCCGACGATGGCCTAGGCTTTGACCCATCGATCGCTTACCCGGGTCACTTGGGCCTGCAGTCGATGCGCGAGCGTGCGGCCAGTATGGGAGGCACATTGGACATCGTCAGCGCACCGGGGCGCGGCACGCAAGTTCGTGCCCGGGTGCCTGGCGACTCATCCCGCCGGAAGAAACGCTGCCGGCGATTTCCGGCGCACGCTTTCGGGCTAGCCTATTGCGCAGTATCTGGACGGCGGACGCAGCAAGCCCGGTGGCCGGCGATCCAACCGGACGTGCCTTGGCCAGCGATCTCGATTCCGGAGGCTCAACAAGCTCGAACAGATGCTCGGTCGTGGCGATTTCGACTTCACGCGACCAGTAGGCAGCACCGAACGCAACGAGAAGGCGTGGCTACGTAGAGCGTTAGCCCTTGTAGGTGGCCAAGAAGGCCGGACGCGAAGAACCACCAGCATAGAGACAATGAATACCCAGCGGGTGAGGTCGCATCCTTCGGGCTGCCCGATGGCGAATTCTCAGAAGCGCCTCATAGTGCTCCAGATAGCTTGGGTCCATCATCTGCCATCTCCTTCCCCACTTGCCACATAATTGAAATCGCACGCCGCCGCTCGCGAGTATAGCGAGCATCCCGTACTTTGCATAGCAGGAGACGCCGGAGAGATGGGTGGATATGATCCTCGGCCAACCACCTTCGCCACTGGCCTATTGGTAGGAGAAGCTTATACTGAGCCGGGCGTCACCTTGAAACAAGGACATCGCCGCATTGGCGCGAAAGCCAGGTTATAGAGGCACGGATGGAAGAGCACTTCAGGCGCACGGGGATAGACGTCGTTGGCAACGCGGCGTGGGGTACCCACCTCTGCCAGTTCTACCAGAACAAGCAGGACCTCATCGATATCCTGGTGCCCTATTTCCGACAGGGGCTGACCGACAACGAGTTTTGCATGTGGGTTACTTCCGAGCCCCTGGGAGTGGACGAGGCACGGGCAGCCCTGGGGGCCGCGGAACCTGCCCTCGACGACTATCTTCGCAGAGGCCAGATCGAGATCCTGGACTATACCCAGTGGTACACTCGCACCGGCAGCTTCAACGCCGACGACGTGCTCCAGGGCTGGGTCGACAAACTGCAGGGCGCCCTCGATCGAGGCTTCGAGGGTCTACGCTTGACAGGCAACACCTTCTGGCTTGAGGACGAGGACTGGGACGACTTCACCGCCTACGAAGAGGCTGTCAACCGCGTCATCGGCCAGTATCGCATGCTGGCGCTCTGTACCTACAGCCTCGACAGGTGTGGTGCAGCCGAGATTATGGATGTGGTGAGCAACCATCGTTTCGCCCTCCTCAAGCGGGCCGGTCGCTGGCAGATCATCGAGAGCAGTGAGCAGCGGAAGACCGAAGCGGCCTTACGCGAGAGTGAGGCCGCGCGTCTCGAGACCGAACGGAATTATCGGGAGCTTGTCAGGCACGCGCCGGTAGCCATCTGCGAAATCGACTTTCCGGCCGAGAGATTCGTCTCCGTCAACGACGCCATGTGCGACATGCTCGGCTTCGGCCGTGAGGAGCTGCTGGCAATGGACCCGCTTGGCTTGCTCGATGAGAAAGACCGCGCCCCGTTTCGGAGCCAAATCGCCACGTGGGTCAATGGAGAGAAACCGGATACGTGCCGCTGAATACAGGGTGAGCGGCCGCGACGGTCGCGTCCTCGACGTAGGCCTGGACGTCACGTTCACCGCAGACGAAAGCGGGAAGCCTGCGGGCGCGACGGTCATCGCCCGCGACATCACCGAACGTAAACGCGCAGAAAAGCAGTTGCGTGAGGCCCTTGCCAGGGCCGAGGAGGGCGACCGGATGCTTTCGGCGCTGATGGAATATGTGCCTGAAGGCATCACGATGGTAGATGCGGCGCTCAACATGACCCGCGTCAGTCGCTACGGGGAGGAGCTCCTCGGGGGTCCGCACGAGGGCATGCAGACGACGGATGTGGCTGCCCAGTGGCGAGTCTATCAGGCTGATGGCGAAACACTATTGCCTGACGACGAGCTACCTGTGATGCGGGCAGTTAAGCACGGTGAGATCGTCAAGGATGTGGAACTCGTGCAGGCCAACTCTCGCGGCGAGCACGTTCCGCTTCTGTGCTCCGCTGGGCCAATCCGCAATGCTGCCGGCAACGTGATCGGCGGCATTGTCGCCTGGCGCGACATTAGCGAACAGAAAGCTCACCAGGAACTGCTCAGAACCACCCTGGAGAGCATTGGCGACGGCTTCTTTGCCTGTGATGCCGACTGGCGTTTCGTCTACGTCAACGCCCCTGCGGAGCGTATTCTGGGCATTCGCCGCGACGAGGTACTCGGCCGGAGCCACTGGGAAGTCTTCCCGCTCACGCTCGGGACCGTGCTGGAGCGCGAATATCGTCGGGCTGCGGCCGGGGAGATTCGCGACTTCGAGAACTACTACGAGCCTTGGGGCCGCTGGTTCCACAATCGCTGTTTCCCGCGGGAAGGCGGCGGCATATCGGTCTACTTCCAGGACATAACCGAGCAGAAACAGGCTGAGAAGTCGCTGCACCGCTATGCAGAACGACTGCGTTCCCTCCACGAGATCGACGAGACGCATCATTGCCGCGCATTCGCTGCAGGAGGCAGCCCAGACGGTCGTGCGGCAGATCTCCCAGTTGCTCCCGTGCCTGCGCACCAGCGTGGTGATCTATGAGCCGGACACGCAGGAACTGTCACTGCTGGCGACCTTCAGCCAGCAAGGGACGAGAGCGCGCTCGGCAGTGGCTGGCGAGGCCCTGCAGACCCGACGTGGGACCCGGTGTTCGCAGAGTTGATGGAGGGCAGAAGCTATATCGTCGACGACTTGCAGGCGCTGCCATCTTCGTCGTCGCTGATTGCCCAACTCCGGGCAGAAGGCGTGCGTGCCCAGATCTACGAGCCGGTCCTGATCCACGAACGGCTTCTGGGCATGCTCGGTGTCGGCATGGCGACGCCCGGCGCGGTCCCGGCTGAGCACATCGAGGTGATACACGAGCTGGCCCTACAGCTGGCCATTGGCCTGGAGCAGGTCTATTTGTACGAGCAGGTACAGCGCCACGCCGACGAACTCGAGACGCTCGTGCAGGAGCGAACAGCCTCTCTGGAGGCGAGCGAAGCGCGCTTCCGAACCATCTTCGAGGGGGCGGGCATCGGCATAGCCCTGGCGACTGCCGAGGGCAGGCTGGTCGCCACCAACCCGGCGCTGCGGCGGATGCTTGGGTACAGCGAACAGGAGCTAGTGGGTATGGACTTCGTGCGACTCCTGGATAACGCCGACCCCGCTGCCCAGACGTGGCTTACGGAACTCGTGGCCCGGCAGGCGAGCGAGACCTCGATTGAGACTCGCTACCGCCGCAGGGATGGACAGAGGGGCGACGCCAACGCCACGGTGTCGTGGCTCCGGGAGGACGCCGGGGCCCCGCCTCTCGTGCTGGCTCTGGTGGATGACATCACCGAGCGCAAGCGGGCCGAGGAAGCACTACATCAGGCCAATGCCTACAACCGTAGCCTGATCGAGGCCAGCCTCGATCCGCTGGTGACCATTGGGCCGGATGGGAGAATCACCGACGTCAACACGGCAGCCGAGACCGCGACAGGACGCTCGCGGCTCCGAGCTCATCGGGACAGATTTCTCCGACTACTTCACCGCGCCGGCCGTGGTCGCGTGCCAGCTATGAGCACGTCTTCCGCGAGGGTTCGGTACACGACCTCGAACTCGAGCTACGGCATCGCGATGGCCATATCACCTCCGTCCTCTACAACGCCTCGGTCTACCGCAATGAGAGGGGAGAGGTCACCGGCATCTTTGCGGCCGCACGCGACATCACCGAACGCAAACGTGCTCACGAGGCGCTGATCCAGACGGAACGCCTGGCGGCCATGGGACGCATGACGGCTTCGCTGGCCCACGAGATCAACAATCCGATCCAGGCCGTGGTCGGATGCCTGGGTTTGGCGATGGAGAATCTTGATGATGGCGAGGACGCCACGGAGTATATGAGCGTGGCGATGGACGAGTTGAGGCGCGCCGCGCGAATCGTGCACCGGATGCGCGATATGGGCCGAGGTGGAGAAGGGCACAGGGAGCTGACTAACGTGGGCGACCTGGTGAGAAAGGTGATGCTTCTCACCCGCAATCAGGCCCAGAACCGTGGCGTGGAGTTGATATGGGAGGGCGACGATGGCCTGCAGCCCGTCGCGATAGTAGGCGAACACATCCAGCAGGTGTTTCTGAACCTGGTGCTGAACGCCATCGACGCTATGCCTGACGGAGGGGAGTTGCGCATACGAGCAGGAGACACGGAAGAGCCGCTCGGTGTGCGGATCTCATTTGCCGATTCGGGATTGGGCATCGCGCCGGAAGAAGTGCGGCGCATGTTCGAAGCCTTCCACAGCACCAAGGAGCTGGGACTTGGGCTGGGGCTATTCGTGAGCCGCAATATCGTGCAAGAGCACGGCGGGCGCATTGACGTAGAGAGTGAGCTGGGCCATGGTGCAACCTTTCATGTATGGTTGCCGAGGTCCGCGATCGCAGACCAGACCCAGGACTGATAGAGTCTGCCGCCCACGGGAACCGCAGCGCCCTTCAGATCAGATCAGACCACGAGTCAGCGGGCGTGTTGATGCAAAGGAGACGACTGCAATGAAGATCACCGACATCCAAGCTTGTGTCATCGGTCGAAACGAGCCCGCCAGCGGCGGCTGTATTTGGACCTTCGTCCGTGTGTACACCGACGAAGGCATCGTCGGCACCGGCGAGTGCAATTCGGCCGCTGCCGGCGCCTCCGGCTTTGCCGTCAAGGAGGCCATCCTGACGATGAAGCCCTTCCTGATCGGGAAGGATCCGATGGACGCCGGCCCTCTCTACGAGCTGCTCCGCCGCCGCGGGCGATATGGTGGAACGAGCAGCGCCCCCATCATCTTCGCGATCACGGGGATTGAGAATGCCCTCTACGACATCACCGGCAAAGCGCTGGGCGTGCCCGTCTACAGGCTTCTGGGTGGCGCCTACCGCGACAAGATCCGGCTCTATGCCGACCTGCACGCCGGCGATGAGGAGACACCTGAGGCCTACGCCGAGAAAGCGGCCGAGGTCGTGGAGCAAGAAGGGTACAGTGCTGTCAAGTTCGACGTCGACCACACCGGTGTCGGCAAGCTCGACCCGGTCAACTGGACCGTCGGCGCCAAAGAGATGAACCACATCATCGAGCTCATCCGCGCCAGTCGTGAGGCGATTGGTTGGGACATCGACCTGGCCATTGACTGCCACGGCCAGTTCGACATTCCTTCAGCAATCACGCTGGCGAAGGCCGTGGAGGATCTACGCCTGATGTGGCTGGAGGAGCCCGTGCCCGCTGAGAACGTCGACGCCCTCGCACAGGTGAAAGCATCGACCAGCACCGTGATCTGCAGCGGCGAGAACCAGTACACTCGCTTCGAGTTCCTGGAGCTGCTCCAGCGGCAAGCCGTGGACGTGATCATGCCCGACCTCTCCAAGGCCGGCGGGATCATGGAAGGCAAACGCATCGCGGAGATCGCCGACGCCTTCTACGTGCCGATGGCGCCGCACAACGTCAGCTCCCCGCTGGGCATGATGGCGGCCTGCCACGTCTGCGCCTCGGTGCCCAACTTCTTCGTCCTGGAGTTCCACGGCCGCGAGATCCCCTGGTGGAACGATCTCTGCGACGGGGACAAGCCCTTCATCGATCACGGGTACATGCACGTCTCGGAGGGTCCCGGCATTGGTGTCGAACTCAACGACGACGTCGCGAAGTCGCTTCTGTGGAACGGCGACACGTACTTCGACTAGCCGTCACCCGAGCGCGACCCATTCCCGGACCTCGATCCACGCACTGGCGAGCATCGTCGGTGAGGTAATGCTCTCCCAGAGGAGTTCGGCTATGCCCTTGGGTTCGGTCCCGCGGATGACCGGGCGACCGTAGAGCGACCGCATCTCCTCGACGCGATCTGGAGCGAACCCAAGAGTAGACTCATCATGGTGGTCAGATGTGGTGCCCAGAACGAAGACGACGAGTCACCGCAAAAGTGCGTAAAATGAGACCCACTAGACTTGAGCATATCTTTCTGCTGTTCTTATTGACTACCGCCGGCTGCACCCGCCCGATTGCCTCACGGCAGATAGCCCCAGGTGAGCCCGCGGTCAGACCGGAGGAGAGCGAGGTGACCAGAATGGGACCGTTTGCCAACGTCAGTGGCCTGGCCAGACTGGCCGAGGCCTACCCTGCAACCCGGGCGCCCGCGGGCGCGTCCAACGGCACAAGCTGGACCGGCCAGACGATCGGCGTGGGCACGATCCGCTACCGCAATTGCGTGGATATCGCCATGAGCGACGAGGGACTGTACCTTTGGGTACGACCGCCCATGCTGACAAAGGCCAGACTGCTGATCCCGTGGTCCGAGATCGTGGAGACGCAGTCGGCGCGCCTCTACGGACGCCCCGCGATCCGGCTGGTGATCGGCGAGCCGGAGGTCGGCACCATCAGGATCTACCGCGAACGATATCAGCAGATGGCACCCTATCTGGAGACACAAAACTGAGGCACGGTTAGGAGCGATCTATGCGCATCACCGCCATCAAGACGTTCATCGTCGACGGGGGTTTCCGTCCGTGGACCTTCGTCAAAGTGGAGACGAGCGACCCGGGCCTGGTCGGATGGGGCGACTGCACCGACTGGGGCGCACCCGGCCCTATCGCAGCCACCGTGGCGCGGTGGGCGGATTTCGTGGTCGGCCGCGACCCGATGCAGGTCGAGGCCATCTGGTGGGACCTATCCGCCGCCTCGGTCCGTCACACCGGCGGCATCGCCTCTAAGGCCGCCGCGGGCATCGATTCTGCCCTCTGGGACATCCGCGGCAAGGCGCTTGGCGTCCCCGTATGGCAGCTCCTGGGGGGCAAAATGCGCGACCGTCTGCGCCTCTACTGGACGCATTGTGGATCCACCCGCGCACGGCCGGCATGGGCGAAGGCGCTCGGGCTCCCCGCGATCGAGACCAGCGACGACCTGCGCGCCTTTGCGGTGGAAGTCGCTGCGCGCGGGTACACAGCACTCAAGACCAACCTGATCCGGCTGGCCGACCGTCCGGACACGGCGGCCGACCGCGACATCTTCACCCACCCGACCGGCGCCATTGCCCCTGCCACGCTTCGCGATGCCGTCGCCGTGGTCAGTATCTTCCGTGAGGTGCTGGGACCGGATGTGGGTATCGCCCTCGACGTCGCCTTCGAGTTCAAGCTCGGAGCGGCGGCCAAGCTCGCCCGCGCGCTGGAGCCCTACGATATGATGTGGCTGGAGACCGAGACCTTCGACCCTGCGGCGCTGCGGGTGATCCGCGACGCGACGTCGACGCCGATCTGCCACGGCGAGAGCCTCTTCGGCACCCAGGGCTACCGCCCCTATCTGGAGCTTCACGCCCAGGACGTCATCATGCCCGATCTGGCCTGGAACGGCCTCACGATGGGCAAGAAGATCGCCGACTTCGCATACACCTATGATGTCCTGGTCGCGCCCCATAACTGCCACAGCCCGCTCACAACGTTGATCTCGGCGAACCTCTGCGCCACGATCCCCAACTTCGCTATTCTGGAACTCGACGTCGACGACGCGCCGTGGCGCGACGACCTGATGACACATCCCTTCGAGGTCGAGGACGGCTATCTGAAAGTGCCCGATCGGCCCGGCCTGGGTTCCGATCTCGATCGAGGCGGAGCTGCTGAGACATCCGCCGCGCGACTACCCCGGCTCGCGATAGAGGGGATACTCAGGGGACCGCGGGCGGGACCCATCCGGCACGCCCCCCCTCTCAGTGCCTGGCACTTCCCGCCGTCTGCGGCGGAGTGCCTGGCACTTGGTTGCGATCCGCCCGCGAGCCGGATGACCATCCCAGAGGCTCGCCGGATCAGGTACCTGGCACCGCTCGACCTTCTGGCCCTGCCGACGTCTTGCCGTCCCCGGTGGACCGCGAGCAGCCTGCCCCTTGACGCCGCGCTCGGACGGCGGTATCGTCTGCAGCGGAGGAGGCATACCCAATGGATCTCTCGACCATAGCACAAATCACCGGCGGCCGTCTCGAGGGCGCGCCGCCGCACGGCACGGCAGACGTCACCGGTGTGACCCACAACTCGAGTTGGATCAAGCCCGGGTACGCGTTCGTGGCCGTGCGCGGACATACGCACGACGGTCACCGCTTCGTCCCCGACGCCCTGGCACGTGGAGCCGCCCTCATCGTCGGTGAGGGTTGGGCCGGCAGCGAGACGCTGTCCGTCCCCTATCTCAAGGTCGATAACGCCCGCTGTGCCCTGGGCGACCTCGCGGCCGCGCTCAACGGCTACCCGAGTCGCAAGCTCACGTCATCGGCGTCACGGGCACCAAGGGCAAGACAACGACGACGTGGCTCACACGACACCTGCTCCGGCACGCCGGGCACCCCACCGGATTGCTCTCCACCCTGGGCTACAAGTTCGACGACGATGTCCTGCACCAATTCCCCGCACATTTCACCACGCCTGAGGCGCCCCAGGTCCAGGAAACGCTCGCGACGATGGTCGCGCGCGGGTGCACCCACGCCGTGGTCGAGGCAAGCAGCGAGGCCCTCGCACAGCAGCGGCTTCGCGGTACGAGTTTCGACGTCGCAATTTGGACCAACCTCGCGCCCGAGCACCTCAACTTCCACGGCGATATGGAGGGCTACTTCCAGGCGAAGCGGATCCTCTTCGACAACGCCGCCTTCGCCGTGGTCAATGCGGCCGATCCCTATGGCATGCGTCTCACCGACCGTCCCCATCTGACCTATGCCGACGCCGAAGGCCTCGGAGCCAATGGCGTCCACGCTAACGGCGTCCGCGCTAACGGCGTCCGCGCCGCGTGGTGGGCGAGTGACGTCGTCGAACAGGGCGGCGAGCTCACCTTCGTAGTTCACTCACCCGGCGCGACGTTCCCGGTGGAGCTTTCCCTTCTCGGCACCTACAACGTGGCCAACGCTCTGGGTGCCATCGCCGCCGTAGCGCATTTGGGCGTCACGGTCCCCGACATCCGGGCGGGCCTGGCCTCCTTCGCAGGTGTACCTGGGCGTATGCAGGTCATCAACACCGGGCCCGTGCGCGTGGTGCTCGACTTCGCCCACACGCCCGAAAGCCTCCACAACGCGCTGGGGAGCCTGCGCCAGACCACCGAGAAGCGGCTGATCGTCGTGCTCGGCTCGGCAGGTGGACCACGCGACCCGAGCAAGCGCGCACCCCTCGGGGCGGTGGCGACGGAGCTAGCCGACCTCGCGATCTTCACCGAGGAGGACTGCCGAGACACGCCAATCTACGATATCCTCGACGAGATGAAGCGCGGCGCCGACGAGGCAGGGCGCGGTAACTACCGCCTGATGCCCGACCGGCGTGAGGCGATCGACTGGGCGCTTCGCCACGCCGGGCCCGGCGACACCGTCGTCTTCTGCGGCAAGGCCGGCGAGATCACGTTGGAGCGCGCCGATGAGACGCTGCCATGGATCGAGGAAGACATCGTTCGCGAGGCGATGGCCGACATGGGCTGGGCGTTCGCGCCACGACCAATCGTCTCAGGAAGACCGGGAGTCTAGATGGCCATCCGTGACATCCTGCTGTTGGGCAACCCCAAGCTCTACGAAGTCTGCGCCCCTGTGAGACGCGAGGAACTCGAGTCGCTCGGCCCAGCCGTTCAGGATCTGCGCGACACGTTGCTCGCGTTCCGAGCAAGGCACGGCGTCGGCCGGGCCATTGCCGCGCCCCAGATCGGCGTGATGAAGCGCATCGTTTTCCTTGAGCGCGTCAGCAACGTGACCGACGCCAACGACAGCGGCATCGACACCCCCACCCCGCTCTTCAACCCCGTGCTAACCCATAAGAGTGAGGCCATGATCGAGCTCTGGGACGACTGCATGAGCTTCCCGGATCTCCTTGTCCGCCTGAAACGCCACGCCTCGTGCGACATCGTCTACCGCGACCTGACCTGGCGCGAACGCGTGGTGCACCTCGAGGGCGACCTGTCGGAGCTTCTACAGCACGAGTGTGACCACCTCGACGGCGTTCTGGCAGTCGCCCGCGCCATCGACGGACGTTCCCTTGCTTATAGAAGCAAGTGTAGGTGAGGCCACGCATACCGGTTCGCATTAGCCATCAATCCTGCTAACATACCAATGATACCATCACCCAAGGAGCCAACGTATGATCAAGATCGCAGAGATGTTGCCCCCCCATCCTTCTTCACTTTGGACCATGGTCAAGCAAGCCGGCGTCACGCACGCCGTCGGCGGCATGGATCTACGTCGCGGCGGCCTTGATGTGCCCAAGGAGCGCTTGCCCTGGAGCTACATGTCGCTCGTGCGGCTCAAGACGATGTACGAAGACTACGGCTTCACCCTTGACGTGCTGGAAAGCCGTCCGCCGATGAACAAGATCAAGCTGGGCCTGCCGGGAAAGGACCAGGAGATCGAGTACGTCATCGACCTGATCACGAATATGGGCAAGCTCGGCATCCCCTGCTGGTGCTATGAGTGGATGCCTATCATGAACTGGATGCGCACATCGACCACGACGCCCGCACGTGGCGGCGCGCTCGCCACCAGCTTCGATTACGAGTTGATCAAGAACGCCCCCCTCACCGAGTACGGTGTGGTGGAGGACGACGTTCTTTGGGAGAATCTGGAGTCCTTCCTCAAGATCATCGTCCCGGTCGCCGAGGAAGCGGGTGTGAAGCTGGCGATGCATCCCGATGATCCGCCCCTCTCACCGATCCGGGGCCTGGCGCGCATCATGCGCAGCATCGACAACTACCAGCGGCTCCTGGACCTCGTCCCCAGCCCTGTCAACGGCATCGCGCTCTGCCAGGGCAACTTCACCTTGATGACCGACGACCTTCCGGCGGCCATCCGCAAGTTCGGCGAGCAGAAGAAGATCTTCTTCGTCCACTTCCGCGACGTCCGCGGCACGGTGAAGAAGTTCGTGGAGACCTTCCACGACGAGGGCAAGACCGACATGCTGGCGTGCATGAGGGCCTATCGCGACGTCGGATTTGACGGCGTCTGCCGCCCCGACCACGTCCCCACGATGGAGGGCGACGACAACTCACGGCCGAGCTACTCCAGCATCGGCCGGCTCTTCGCCATCGGCTATCTGCGCGGCCTCCAGGAGGCCGTGTACGCCGAGTAACGGCGCAACCTGGGGCTTTGGGTCCGCCGGGGGGCCCAAAGCCCGCCCATCGAAAGGGGTAACTAACCAAGTGAGCGTTCGCGTCCTTATTGTGGATGACCATGCCGTCGTTCGGCAGGGTCTGCGAATGTTCCTGGGGCTGGATCGCGAGTTGGCGGTGGTTGGCGAGGCCGAAAACGGTGTCGAAGCCGTCGAGAAGGCCGCCGAACTGAGACCGGATGTGGTGCTGATGGACCTCCTGATGCCGGAGATGGACGGGATCGCGGCGACGGAGGCCATTCGCAAGGCACTACCCGACACCGAGGTCATCGCCCTCACCAGCGTCCTGGAAGACAAACTCGTCTACGACGCCATTCGCGTGGGTGCTATGGGCTACCTGCTCAAGGACACCGGAGGCGACGAGCTCTGTAAGGCGATCAAGGCCGCGGCGGCCGGACAGGTTCAGCTCTCCCACGAAGCCGCGATGCGTCTGATCGCGCACGTCGACCTGTCAGACGATCCGGTGGACCTGACGCCGCGTGAGTCCGAGGTGCTCTGTCTTATCGCATCGGGAAAGACGAACCGCCAGATCGGTTTCTCGCTCGGCATCACCGAGAAAACCGTCAAAACCCACGTCAGCAACGTCCTCGGCAAGCTCGGTGTGCTCAGCCGCACCGAAGCGGCTCTCTACGCCGTCAGGACCGGCCTGATCACCCTCGACGAAAGTACCTGATGTCCGACCAGCGCGCGCCGAACCGCGAGACCGCCGCTGGGGAGAGTGAGGCCCGGTTTCGCGCCATCTTCGATGCGACGGGCGATGCCCTGATCGTCACGGGGAGGGACGGACGCATCGTGGAGATCAACCCCGCCGCCTGCGTGATGTACGGGTATAAACGCAGGGACGCGATCGGGCTGAAGCTCTCCGCCCTGATCGACGCCGAGCCACGCCCTCCTCAAGGCCACACCCGGGCGAATCGAGAGAGACGAGGGGTCCGTCGTGCAGGCTGTGGGCCGGCGACGCGACGGCACGCTCTTCGACGCGGAAGTACGCAGCAGCGGTTTCATCCACGGGGGTGAGCCACACGTGCTCAGCGTCGTGCGCGACGTAACCAACCGGGCCCACGCCATACAGGGTCTGGAAATGCGAGTACGGGAGCGCACACGTGAGCTCTCCATCCTGTTGCAGATCTCGCGCGACGTGGCGTCGACTCTCCAACTTGAGCCCCTGCTTGCCAAGACGCTCGACCTGCTCGCCGAGGTCGTCACGTACGACGCAGCCACGATCTTCGCGACGAATGACGATGGGGGACTCACCTTGCTCGACACCCGGGGGCCGTGGGCCATCCTCGACCTGCCCCGTTACTGGCCCCCGGACCAGCTCGAACACATCCGCATGGTGCTCGACCGGCGGCGGCCCCTCACGATCCCGAACGTCCACGCGGCGACGCCGCGTGCGCGGGCATGGCAGCATTCGTGGGGCAAGCATCTCGGCGTCCTCGCGCACCACTGCGCCTCATGGCTGGGCGTTCCGCTGATGGCCAAGGACCGCCTGATCGGCGTGCTCGCGCTGGAGCACGCCGACCCCGGTCACTTCTCGCTGCTCCACGCCAACCTGGCCCTTGCCTTCGCCAACCAGGTAGCGGTTGCCTTTGACAACGCACGCCTCCACGAAGCTGCGCAGCATCTTGCCATCCTCCAGGAGCGCCAACGCATCGCGCGCGAGCTTCACGACTCCGTTTCCCAAGCGCTCTATGGCATTGGGTTGGGCGTCCGTACGGCGTGCGCTAGCCTGAACACCGAGCCCGACCGGGCGATGCAGGCATTGACGTACGTGCTGGACCTGGCCGAGACCGCGCTGACCGACATGCGCGCCATCCTCCTGGAGCTGCGGCCCGACGTGCTGGAGGAAGACGGCTTGGTCTCCGCCCTGGACAAACAGGTGACCGGCCTCTGCGCGCGCTACAAACTGCGGATCTCGACCGATTTCCCCGACGAGCCCAAGGTGCCGGCGAGGTGAAGGAGGCTCTCTACCGCATCGCCCACGAGGCACTGAGCAACGTCGTCAAACACGCGCAGGCCACCAACGTCCGTGTCCAACTTATCCCGGCAGACGGGGAGATCACGCTGCTAATCGAGGACGACGGTGCCGGCTTCGACGCCGGCAGGATCTATCCGGGGCACTTTGGCCTGCAGTCGATGCGGGAACGCACACAACACCTGGGGGGACGTCTCATCATCAACAGCGCGCCCGCCGGAGGAACCTGCGTGCGCGCTGTCATTCCGCTGACAGGTCACGCACCCTGAAACGGCGCGTGCCCGGCGGCCCGCGGCGTATCATGCGCCGCGGGCCTCGGACGATCAGGGAATCCATAGGACCTGACCTGCATAGATCCAGTTGGGATACGGAAGGTGGTTATAGTAGCAAGCGACCACACGCTCACGCCGAAGCGCTGCCCGATGCCGTAAAGGGTATCGCCATACCGAACGGTGTAGGAGAAGCCGTGGTGTCCGTAGGGGAATGAAGCCCCGCCACGCACACAAAGCGCCTGGCCGTACCGGACGTAGTTCGGATTGGCAATGCCATTCAGCGCCTGGAGCCGGCCCACCGTCGTCCCGTAGTAGAGTGAGATCCGGTATAGGTTCTCTCCCCACCCGACGGTGTGCCACTGCGTACACGAATTCCACTGCGCCGGTGCCGCCTCTGTCGTCGCCGGCACTAACAACGTCACCGCCAAGACAGCGACCAAGGCCGCTAACCAAGTGACTTTGATTCTCATTGCTTTACCCTCCTGCTGCTAGTGACACATTGGAGCCTATAGTTCACTCTACAGGCGTCCGGCGGTGCCGGCATCAGCACAGGGGCCGAACCGCATCTCAGACTTTGGTCGTAGGTCCTACCTAGACCTTGGGGTTTCCCTCCCCAGCGATGTTTGGCAGCTCGGAGTGTAGACCGGAGGCCAAACGGGTATGCTCCGCCGAATGGAGTCTTACCGGGGCCGGACACGCCCGGGTGCAGTCTAGAATGCGGCCGGGACCAACCTTACAGGCATCCCCGCGGAATGAAGTGCACCGGCACCTCGGGGAACCGCTTCTTCAGGTGCTCCGCCAACTGCATCATGCCCGGCTCCTCGCTGGTAGCGTGGTTGACGATGATCACCGGCAGCCCTACGTCCAGCGCATACGCCCCGTGCTGCCAGTAGGTGAACCCGTCATCCGTACAGATCGCGAGGTCGACGGGATGCTCGGAGGACACGCCAAACTCACGAACGTAGACGAAAAGCTGTGTGATCGCCCCGGTGCCGATCGCGACCCGACTTACCGGCGTCTCCGGATGGCCGACCAACTGCACGGCCTCTTGGCCAAAGTTTGCGTGCGCTCTGCCACCTGTCGCGCAACATCGCCCGCCGTTCGCCCGCCGACGTCGTAGACGCGATAGTACCCCTCGCCGGCCACGGCCCGGCCAAAGCCGAGCGCCCCACCCCAAGCATCGGGAATCCCTATCTCAGGGACCTGGTCCCACAGATCGTGGCACCGGATGATCGTGATGCCGCCGGCCTCAACGAACTCTCGCTTCTCCTGTGCGCCGGCAAACTTGAAGATGCGGTCGTTCGGGTCGTCCCTGTGATTGTAGTAAGTCGGCTCGTGGGTGACGAAGATGTTGCATCCAAGCTCGGACGCTTGCACAAGCGCCTCACGCGTGCTCATCCACGACACGGCAATCCCCTTCACCTCGACGTCGGGACTACCGCTCTTGAAAGTATCGACCGTCTGGTTGAGATTCATCCACCCGCCGTTGAGCGAGCGGAAATAGGCTTGTAGATCTTTAGCGCGCATCGCAACCTCCTTCTACCAGCAGTGAACGCGGCCGTGCAGGTCGCGCCCACGCGCCAGCGCCGACTCCGCGGCCTCGCGGGGCAAGCCGATGATGTTGATCCCCTTCTCCACCGTGTGGTCGAAGATCGTATCCATATCGTTGTACTCCGGCTGCGACATATTGATCGCGGTCACACCCGGGATCTCCGAGGCACTGCGGATGTAGTGGTCGCCCCGGCCACAAAAGTGGAGCGCGCCCCCGCCGTAGTCAAAGAGGCGCCCGTCGTAGGGCCGGATGAATCGGTCGAACATACGTGGCGAGAGGTTCATCGCCGAGTCATCCCGCACCATAATCGTGCCCAAGTGGGCCATCGACCAGTGGACGGCAGGTCCATCGTCCGGCGGCACCTGTGCCAACCACCTGTCCATAAACGCGACGTAGGTCTCGGTCACCAAGTCGAGCAGATCGGTCACCAGATCCGGCGCCTCGACGAGGGCGACGAAGAGCGAGCTGCCCCAGAGCAGCTCGCAGATGTCCATTGGTCCCTGCAGATCGGGGTGATAGAGGTGAACGTACGGCGGATCTTCGGATAGGGCGCGAAGAGTTCGGCGTAGTACTCCGCCGTCTCGAATACCTTGCCCCCTAACCCGCCCGTGAGATCCGGGACGCCCCCCGCCAGCAGCGCCCGCACGGCGCCCGCGGCCTTGGATGTATCCGCTCGGACCAGCGACGCGTCGAGGCGTGTGGCCTCCAGACCACCCAGCGGAACTACCGTCGGAAGCGTGTCGGTCTCGCGATCCATCACGAAGAGCTCCGCACCGAAGAGCGAGGGCAGGATCCCGGTGCCGTAGTTGCACCGCACGGCCATCAGATGGCCGGTGCCGCTTGCCAGCGCGTCCGAGCAAGGGCCAAGCTGCTGCAGCGCCATCGCCTCGTAGCTATCCAGCGCCTCATTGACCAAGACGTGAGGCCAGTCAACGCCGGTCGGCGACACCTTGACCCGTGGGTGAGAAGATGTCGCCCTCGAACGCACCCTCGACAAACCCCATCCAGTCGTCCCACAGCGCGTCCTCCACCTGCGGGTCGATCCGCGACTCCAGATCATCCAGGTACCGCTCAATCATTTGCGCTCTCCGTTCACCGCTCGGCAGCCCACCGTCACGAGCGCCGGATGCGACAGCTGCGCCTTCACGACTCGCCATGCTTCCCCTGCGCCCTCGTGATCCAGATCCGGCACGAACCCGAAGTCCAGGTAAACCTTAATGGCGGCCAGACGCTTGGTCTGCGTGCCCAGGAATGCCCTGTCGTGCCATTTCGCCATCTCGTTGAGGGCGTGGGTCATCATTGCCTTCCCGAGCCCACGCCCCCAGTACGCCTTGCGCACCGCAACCCAGTGGATCTGGCCATAGTCCTCACCCTTGTACGTCCGGTTGTACCACGCCGTGATAGTGGCCACGGCGACACCCCGTTCATCTTCGACCATGAAGCCCCGCCATTTCAGCGCCTCCGGATCGTCACCGAACTGATCCTCGAACAGCCACGGCCCAATGGGACCATACTCCTCCGCATCACGCCAGATATCCGTCCACAGGGCTCCGTCGTCCCGGCGCATCGGTCGAATGCTGAAACCGTCGGGCAGGGCGACCTGCGGGATGTCGCGCAGATTAGGTCGCACCATGGAGACCTCGTAGCCCGAGGGACCAGGCTCGCGAGGTTGGCCGACCTTGGACGGCTGGACGAGCCCCTGCCTGGCGCGGAAAAGCTCACGGGACCGCCAATAGGCGGGCTTACGTCGCCGGTCGCGAGTCAGCACGCCGTAAGGGCTGACTGCCAGATAGCCACAGAACCTGAAGGTCGCGGGTGGCCACGCGTGATCGGCCCAGCACCAGATCGTCGCACCGCAGACGTATGGCGCGTCCATCCCGGCGAATTCAGCCGCGATGACGTCGGCGTGTTGGTCGCCGCTGAAGGCATTATCGACCACGCCATAGAATGAGGTATAGCCGAACTCCGTCACCAGGATCGGTTTGTCCGGATAGAGCGTGTGAAGCGCTGCGAGTTCCTCCCGCCAGAACGCCGTGGACTGCGCAGGGCTGAAATCGGGATCGGGATCGTAGATCAGGGGGCCAATGCTCGGATAGCCATTGACGCAGATCACGCCATCCTCATCGAAGTTTGGGGTTTCTCGCCAATGATCGCTGACGTGAACCGCCAGTCGCGACGGGTCAAGCTCACGCGCCAGGGCCACCAGCTCGCGGTTGCCCGCAGCCACCTCGGGCCGCTCTTCGTGCGTTTCGTTACTCACCGACCAGAAGATCACGGAGGGATGGTTGCGATCTCGCGCCACGAGCATTTCGAGTTGCCGCTTGGCCGTCGTAAGCTTCTCCGCCGATGCGATTTCCCCCTCCTCCAACCCGTCCCACCAATACAGGGGGATCTCGTCCATCACGAGCAGCCCTACCTCATCGCACAGGTCGAGCTCGCCGGGATGATGCGGATAGTGGCAGAGGCGGACGAAGTTGGCACCGGCCTCCTTCATCGCCGTCAGGTCCCGGCGCACCAGCTCCAGATCCGTGCGCATGTTGCGGTCCGGCGAGTCCTCGTGGCGATTGTAGCCTGTGAGATAGATCGGTGCGCCATTGAGCATCAAGCGCCCATTCCGCACCTCGACCGCGCGGAAGCCCACGCGCAGTGACCGCGTGTCCACCGCCTCGCTCCCTACCCGGAGCGTCACCTCGACCGTGTACAGCGTCGGCTGGTCAGGCGACCAGGGCTCGACGCCCGGCACGTCACCTTCCACAGAGATCGTGACGCGCTCTCCCACGGAGACAAGGGTGGCCCCGCTGACCATCCTGGCCAACACCTCGCCATTGGGATCCGCAAGCGACGCCGAGACGGTAGCCTGCACGCCGTTATCCAGCGAATTGACGACGCTAGCCGAGAGCGTGAAATGGCCGCCCTCCTCCCCGGGCGCGGCATCGACGTGCAACGCATCGATGCTGCAGCGACTCGTCTTGAAAAGCCCAACCTCCCGCAGGATGCCGCCGAAGTTGCGCCACCCGCGTTGCCGTCCGGGCACGTCCCCCAACCGCTGCTCGTTGTCGACGCAGACCGCGATGAGGCTCGGTGCATCGAAGGCCAACATGTCGCCAACGTCGAACGCAAACGGCAGGAAAGGGTCCCCGCAGATACCCACGGGCTCACCATTCACCCAGACCTGCGCGTGGGCATTGATCCCCTCAAAGCGCAGGACGACCCTGTAGCCACGCCAAGCGCCCGGGACGGTGACCCGCCGTCTGAACCATCCGGCACCCTCGTAGGTATCCAGGGCGGGATGGCACAACTCGAAATCGGCCGGAAGCCTTACCTCGCGCCACCGGTGGTCGTCGTAGGCAGGCGCAGCGTACCCTCTGGCTGCGCCGGTGCTCGCCGGGTCAGGTTGGAAACGCCACAGATCCGTCAGGTCAATGTGGTCCATGTCTCACCCCTCGCTATATTTCCAGGAACACTTCTCGGCTCCTGCCCTCCCATCATAGCGACCTCCCCATCACTGGCAAGCAGCGCGGCATCCCGGTCCGCGGTGCGCTTGCCCTGAGACAAGGTCCATGATACAATATATTCGGTTTTGTGAATACAGTTGGAGGCGACTATGGCTGACAAGCTGAAGGTGCTCTTTCTGTGCACCGGCAATTCCTGCCGCAGCCAGATGGCTGAGGGCTGGACGCGACATCTCAAGGGCGATCAGATCGACGTGTGGTCGGCGGGTATCGAGCGCCACGATCTCGATCCACGGGCAGTGAAGGTGATGGCAGAAGCGGGTATCGACATCTCGGGCCACACCACAAAGCACGTGCGGGACCTGATGCACATCCCATTCGACTATGTCGTCACGGTCTGCGACCGCGCCAGGGAAAACTGCCCGGTCTTTCCGGGGAAAGCCAAGGTGGTCCACCAGGGCTTCGACGACCCACCCAAGCTGGCGAAGGACGCCAAGACGGAAGAGGAAGCGCTGGATCACTACCGGCGCGTCCGTGATGACATCCACGCCTATGTGGAGACGCTGCCCGAGGCTCTGCTCGCCACCAATCCCTTCGAGGTCCGCCTAGCTTGAACCATCGGCAGATCATCGTGGACGGGTCACCGGTCGGTATCTTGGGTCTCGATGATGTCTTCGCAGCCCTGAAGCGTGAGGGATTCGCGCCGGGCGATGATGGGCTCGACGCCGAGTTGGTCGCTCGATTGGGTCGCGACAACTACATCCCGTACGGCGCCCGCGACGTCTACGGCGCCGCCCTGAGCCGCGAATATGCTGTGTTCGCTTTGGGCGACGGCAGTAGCGCGCGCAAACCCTCCGGCTACGGCACCTGGCGTGGGCACCCTCGGGAGCAGATCCCGTGGTACCCAACCGTCGACGAGGATCTCTGCGATGGCTGCGGGCGCTGCCTGCGCATCTGTGCGTCGCACGCCCTCGCGCCCACGAAGGAAGGCAAAGTTGCAGTTGCTGAACCCTTCGCCTGTGTGGTCGGTTGCAGTTCCTGCGCCAGGCTGTGCCGGCCCGGCGCCATTCTATTCCCACCTAGGGTAATACTGGAGGCATATGGAGTTACTCGATAAGGTCCAGGAAGAAGCGATCACCGTCACGCCGTCAGACCTGGCTCCGCTCTTCAAGGCATTGGCGCACCCCAAGCGGATGGCCATCCTCGAAGCCCTGCGTGAGGGTGAGCGGTGCGTCTGCGAGCTGGAAGAGGATCTGGGGTTGCGTCAATCGTACGTCTCCCAGCAGCTAACGGTGCTTCGCGAGGCGGGTCTGGTCTGCTACCGGAAGGACGGGTGGAACGCCTACTATCGTATTGGCCGACCCGAGGTCTACACGCTGCTGGAGATGGCGACGGTCATCCGTGCGGAGCTGGGGACCTGTGCGCTGGTCGATCCTGATGGCGCTGACGACGGCGACGCCTGCGGGTGCAACGCCGGGTAGACGCAAGGAAATCTTCAGCACAGCGGCTCACGCCGCTTCCTTTTTTGGTTTTTCATATTCACATTTGCGAATATAATCGCATTTGGTTGGGTCAAGGAGCGGTATGAACTTCGTCGACATCGCGCTATCATTGCTGCAGACCGGGTTGGGCAGCCTGGCCGCCTACCTCGCAGCCCACGTCCTCTTGTGTTTGCTCCCTGCCTTCTTCATCGCCGGGGCGCTTGCTGCGCTCATCCCGAAGGAGGCGATCACCCGCTATCTCGGGCGCACCACCCCGAAGTGGATCTCGTATCCGGCATCCGCGTTAGGCGGCTTTGTCCTTGCCGTCTGCTCGTGCACGATCATGCCGCTCTTCGCCAGTATCTACAAGAAGGGGGCAGGGCTCGGTCCTGCCATCACCTTTCTCTTCGTGGGGCCCGCTATCAACATCCTGGCCATCTCGCTGACCGGCGTGGCGATAGGCATGGACATCGCCATCGCGCGCGTCGTCCTCTCGATCGTCTTCGGCGTCGGCATCGGTCTTCTGATGGCATGGTTCTTCCGCAAGGATGATGCGGCACACGACGCCGAGACCAACGGCGGCGGGTTCGACGCGTCGGCCAAGGTCCCTTCGCACATCTGGGTCTTCTTCCTGCTTCTGCTTGGGATTCTGATCGCTGGCACGCTTAGGATCAATGTGCTCACCCATAGCTACGCAACCCTGACGGTGGGTGAGTCCTGGGCTTCCGGGTTCCAGGCGTGGCTTGATGGCATCATCCCGCCTAACCCGAGCCTGGGCATCGAGGGCGTGAGCCTGCACGGGGTCGTGCTGATCGGCCTCCTGCTCCTCATCGGCGCGACCGCGTGGCGGGGACTCAACACGGTCGACGAGGGCTACAACCCGTGGACCTTCGTGGCCCTGAGCCTCATCACACTCACGGTCCTCGTCGCCTCGTTCAGCGTCTCCGTTCTAGCGTCGGGCGTGAGCATCGGTATCACAGGCAAGCTCATCGCGGAGATCGCGTTTGTGGCAGCCGTCTGGTGGATGGCCGCCACGAGATTCGAAGAGCACGAGATCCAGGAATGGCTCTGGGAGATGTGGCGGTTCGTCAAGCAGATCTTCCCACTGCTCCTCGTGGGCGTCTTCGTGGCCGGAATGGCGCGCAACATCGTCCCGGCTGCGTGGATCACGTCGATCGCCGGACACGATACCGTGCTGGCGAACCTCGCGGGTGTGCTCTTCGGCGTCGTCATGTACTTTCCCACCCTTGTCGAAGTGCCGATCGCGCAGACCTTCCTGTCGCTCGGGATGCAGCGCGGCCCGCTGCTGGCCTACCTGCTGGCCGACCCCGAGCTGAGCCTGCAGTCGATCCTCATCACCAACTCCATCGTCGGCAGGAAAAAGACAGCGGTGTACGTCTCGCTCGTCACCGTGTTCAGCACGCTCTCGGGCTTGATCTTCGGGTGGGTCGTCAAGTAGGAATATCAATCATAGCCAAGGAGGCAAGGATGCATATCAAGATTCTGGGCAAGGGATGCCCCAAGTGCAAGCGGCTCGAACAGCTCGCCCGCGATGCTGCCGAAGAGGCAGGCATCGACGCGACGTTTAGCAAAGTGACGGATATGAACGCGATCCTCGCTTACGATGTGTCGATAACCCCCGGCCTCGTGATCGACGAGGTCGTGAAGTCATCGGGGCGCATCCCGTCCAAGGGAGAGATCGTCGCCTGGATGCGTGAGGCCACAGCCTAGAGCGAGGGTGACCACGTATTGAAGCCTGTTCCGGGCGGACTTAGCATCCGCCCGGAACAGAGGAGAAGCGGCGCACCCCTTCGCGCAGCAGGGGCTACGCGGCGAACCGCCAGGTCCACGTGCCCTGAGCGGGCGGCGACATCGCCGTGAAGATCACACGATTGAGGTGATCGCCCCACACGCCGCCTAGCCGCGCGTCGTCAATGCCAATCCGCTCGACGCCAACGTCGAACACAGTCGGATCGTAGGTCAACGTCCCAGCGCCTGTCGTCCGCGGGTTGTCGGGCGGACCAAACGACGTGACCTTGAGCACCACCTTCCCTGCGGCAACGTCGACGTCACACGGCGTCAGAAACCCCGTCGTGATCTGGGATGGGCTGTCGCGCAGTGCGAACGCGTCCTCAATGGTGACGGCCTCGCCACGCACAAGCGTGACGGTGCGCTGCCAGCGGATGACCCCGGCCCCTGCCGGATAGGCACCCGCCAGGTCGAGCGAAAGGACCGCGCGTGCATCGTCCGCCGCGATAGGCCACGTCGCGGGCGGCATGCTCCCGCCCGCGGCCTGCTGCTCCACGTCCTCGCGGTGCACGAAAGCGGGCAGCAGCGTATGGTAGGCCGACTGCATCGTCCAGATCTCATAGCGTTGCGGGCTGAAGGTCTCACGCCGGTAGGTCTCCACCCCCGCATCCACGATCACGGGATTGCCATCGACGTAGATGATGAGGTTGCCTACGTCGTTGTGGTTGTGACTCTCGGCGTTGTGCCCTGCCTTGGCAGCCACAAAGAGGCCGGCCGCCGTGCCCCCCGAGTCACGCGCTACCATCACCTCGATGCCGTCGAACCACGCATCACGCGGCAGCGGCTGCGCCAGGCGCTGCACCCGGCGGATCGGGGAGGTCGAAGAGCGCCGGCAGGATGCGCCCGAGACTCCCCTCGCGCGTGCCGGGGTCGCCCGCGTCTTCCTCCATCAACCACGCGCCGAAGGCCATCATCTCAGCATCCCTCACGGCCCTTCCGTAACGGTAGACCAGCGACGCAGTTGGGCGATTCAGGGCGGAAGCATCCGCGAAGTTGACGTAGTAGTCGTCGTGGATATGCGTCCGGTAGATGAATGCCCCCATATTGCGTATCTTCGCCTCGCCAAAGACATCGACCCCGCCTCCGGTGGCGCTGTGGAGCAGATCCAGGCAGTCGAAGAGCGACGCCGCGGCGCGCCCCCAGTAGCCCGGTCCTTCGTCACATCCCCCGGCCTCGGCATAGACCCCGAGGAAGACGTCCAGACTCCGCAGGATCTTGTGCAATGCCGCGCCACGGCGCTCCGCATCCTCCTCCAGCAACAGCACCGCCGCCATCCAGTTGGAGTTGATCCAGGGATTCCAGTTATTCACCAGGTCGGGGATCGGCTGCAGTCCCATCCACCAGAAGTCATCCCGCTCCAGGCAAGGATCCAATACGCGGCGCTTGACCTCGTAGTGTACGCGCGGTCGGATCAGCGGCGATACGGCGTCCAACCGGTCACCAAGCAGGTAAAGCGTCCAGGCAAGTTGGGCCGCCGTCTCCGCCGCAAAGAGGTCCACCGTCGGCTCCTCGACATCGGGCAGTCCGACGCCGGCCCGCTGGATGTAGACGTGTGCGGGATAGCCCCAATAGGTCTCCTCGCACGTCGTCCAGATGCCATTGGCGATATCATCAAGGAAGCGCCCATTCCCCTCGATCGCCTCTGCCAACACCAGGTCGCGCAGCGGACGACGACGCAGATCGTTCACGTGTTCGTAGTGGCTCCGGTCTCCCGTACGCTGAAACTCCAGGAAGAGCGTCGCGGGCAGCGCAGGCCAATCGTAGCCAAGCGCCCATCCGGCCCGGCTGACGTAGAAGTCCCGCACGTGAGGAGGTAGGCTCTGCCAGGCCCCACGATCCTCCACCGTCGGATAGGGCTGCCATACTTCCTGTGGAATCAACATCGACTTCAGGGTCTCGACACTGTAGCGATCACTGAGCATCGGCTTATCTCGCTCCTTCCTCTAGAGACGAACCATCTCGCATCCATTTATAGACCGTATGCGTCGGCTAGCAAAGTTGACAGTCCATGATCGCGATTTGCTGTATAATTCTCTGTAGCGGTTGCCGAGCCCTGACCTCCCGCCGAATCTCATCTGTGTCAGGTGTCACTTCCGAGGGAAGCCTCCGCACCCAGCCGCAGACGACACCCTCCGTGACGAGGGAACGCTTCGCATCGCTGCTGGGTCATGGCCGAGGGCGTGAGGAAGAGGTGGCATGGGCAAACACAAGAGCACACTGATCGCAGGCAGCTTTGCGCTCGCGCTGCTGCTGACACTGAGTCTGGCAGCGACCACCAGGGCGCAGGCCCCCCAACAGATCGACGTCCTGACCGTGAACGGCACAATCGACTCGTGGGTCGATCGCTACATCAGCAACGAGATCGACCATGCCCAGAGCGTGGGGGCAGGCGCGGTCGTCATCGTCCTCAACACGCCGGGCGGCACGCTCGGCGCGATGCAGGATATCACCACGCGAATGCTCAACGCCCGCGTCCCCACCATCGTTTTCGTCTATCCGGCGGGCGCGTGGGCCGGATCGGCCGGGACCTTCATCACGCTCGCGGCCAACATTGCGGCGATGGCGCCCGACACGACGATCGGCGCGGCACATCCGGTGGACGCGACGGGGCAGAACATCCCCAGCGATGAGCAGACCAAGATCACCAACTTCTCGATCTCCATCATCCAGAATATCGCCCAGGAGCGAGGTCGCAATGCTGAGTGGGCCACGGAAGCTGTGAGCAGCAGCGTCTCCGCTACTGCCCAGCAGGCGCTCGACCTGCACGTCATCGACCTGATGGCCACCGACCTCAACGATCTGCTCAACAAGGTCGATGGCAGAACCGTCACGACTACCGCTGGTGAGATCACGCTTCACACGCAGCAGGCTCCCGTTGTCACCCGCAATATGAACGTGGCGCAGCAGTTCTTCCACACACTGGTAGATCCCAACGTAGCCCTGATTCTGCTTCTGGTCGGCATGTTCGGGCTTGCCCTCGAACTCTTCAACCCCGGTGCCATCGTACCCGCGGTCACGGGCGGCATCTGCTTGGTGCTGGCTTTCATCACGTTTGGCAGCTTGCCGGTGAACTGGGGCGGGGTGATTCTGGTCATTCTCTCCGTCGTGCTGTTCATCATCGACGTCAAGGTGAACAGCCTTATCCTGACCGCGGGTGGGGTGGCGCTCTTCGTGGTCGGCGCTCTCCTGCTCTTCTCGGCCAGCAACCCCTCCCTGCCCGAGTTTCCCGCGGTCACGGTCTCACCCGTCCTCATCGTGGCACTTGCGGTGATCATGGTAGCGTTCTTCCTCTTCGCTCTGGGAGCTGCCGTGCGCGCACGAAACTATCCGGTACTGATGGGCAAGGGACAGCTTGTCGGGGCGACCGGTATAGCGACATCCGATCTGGGCCCGGAGGGCGTGGCGCAGATCGGCGGGCAGCTCTGGACGGCGATCGCCCAGGGCGAGCCCATTGTCAAGGGCGATGCCGTTCGGGTCGTAGAGGTGCAGGGACTACGCCTGTACGTCGTCCGAGCGAATCAGGGTAACGTAATCAAGTCGTAGGTAAGTAGCATCGTGGTCAGGTCACGCGGAGGCGTAAGATGAGCGGATTAGCAGCGTTCTGGAGTTTGGGCTTCTTTATTGTGCTGGTTGTCGTCATCCTCCTGTTTGTGGCGATCAAGGTGGTGCGCGAGTACCAGCGCCTGGTCGTCTTCAGGCTCGGGAGGTGCATAGGCCAGCGCGGCCCTGGACTGGTATTCCTGATTCCCCTGGTCGATCGGGCGACCTGGGTCGACCTGCGGGAGAAGTACCTGGAGGTACCGCATCAGACGACCATCACCAAGGACAATGCCAACATCTCGGTGGATTTCCTGATCTACTGGCAGGTGGCGGATCCGGTGGCGAGCGTCATCCAGGTGCAGAACTTCGCGGGGGCCTCACAGGGAATCGCGACGACGACGCTGCGCGCCGTCATCGGTGACATCATGCTCGACGACGTCCTCGCCCAGCGCGAGCACATCAACACCGTCCTGCGCACCAAGCTCGACGAGGTGACCGAGCGGTGGGGTAACAAGGTGACCGCTGTCGAGATCCGCGAAATCCTGCCACCGCGCGAGATCCAGGAGGCAATGACCCGGCAGATGTCGGCCGAGCGGACACGCCGTGCGGTCGTCACCGAGGCCGATGGCAAGAAGCAGGCCACGATCACGGTGGCAGAGGGCGATAAGCAGTCGGTGATCCTCCGGGCGGAGGGTAACCGGCAGTCGCAGATCCTGGCCGCCGAGGGCTACGCGCTCGCGCTGCAGACGATCTTCAACGCTGCCAAGGGCATCGACGCACGGACGATGAGCCTGCAGTATCTGGATGCCCTCAAGGCGATTGGGGCCAGCGCGGCGACCAAGTTCGTAATCCCAGTCGAACTCATCAATATGCTCAAGCCCTTCGTCAGCTACGCGGACGAGGCACTGACGAAGACCGAGGGATAGCGGCTGACAGAAAGGACCTTTGGGGCCTTTGTCCGGCAGACATCTGTTGGCCGAAGAGACCCCAAAAGTCTCTGGGACACGGGCTCAAGAGCCTTCCAGCAAGGCCTCCACCAACAGCACGAGCAGTGGCAACGCGCTCTTGGCGAGATCGACGTTGGCTTCACCCTCATCGGGACCTGCGGCAAGCCGCAGGTCCCGATGGATCGTCTCCAGGACCGCGACGATTTGCCCAACCAGGTCGTCGCGTTTCGCTGCATCCCGTACTCCGCCGGTCCACGCCCGAAGGGCTGCGCCATCGATGGGCGCCCAGACAGGGAAGCGCGGATCGAGCGTGGCGGGGACATCCAATACGCCGGTCAACCGCTGCTTGCGGCTGTCATACGCCACCAGCCGGCCGTTCAGCGTGGGCACACGGTGGGCCAGCGCAGCGGCGGCGGGGTGGCGGATGAGACGATCGCGAGCCTCCAGCGTAAGGGCGTGCAGCGCAGCAGCGCGCTGCTGCTCGGGTGCCGGCAGGCTGACCTCAGGCATCTTGGCGCCCCCCACCGTATGGGTGCGGAGCGTACCGTTCTTGCGCAGGCCAAACTGCGCCCGGACGCCCGCCCTCGCGGCCAGCACGCCGACCGCATGATCGAACGCCGCCCACGCACACAGATAGGCAGCGACTGGATCCTCGCCAGATATCGCCTCTGCGACCCGAAGCAGCCGGCGGGCGGCAGGAAGCGTGAGCACGCCCATCCCTACAGCGCCCCCCCACCCCGCTCGTAGAGGACGGACCGGCTCCGGAACCCCACGGCGTCGATCAGACCCATCTCCCGCAAGCAATAGGCCATCTGCTGGCCAAACCGCCGCGCCCGGCCCGTTGCGCGTGCCACATCCGCCGTGGTGAACTGCCGTGGAAGCCCATCCGGGATCAGCGGAGCGAAGTCCCCCGGCCCGCCGAAGCGCCGGCATTCTACCACGTCCAGCAGCTCGCGGTCGTCGGGCACCCATCCGTGCCGGCGCCAGCCGCGACGCTTGTCATAGCGCCGCAATTCGTCCTCCTGGGTGAAGGCAATCTCCACGGCGAAGTTCGCGTTCGTGACGAGCCCCGGAAAGCTGACCAGCTCCGGGAATAGGTCCAGGACCGAGCCGCGTCGTGGGGATTTGCGCCGGGACCGCACCGCGACCGGCGCACCCTCCCCCGGCAGCCGCACGACCCACTTTTCCCGCGCGATAGGGTAGACCAACAGGACCTGGTGCGCTTCAGAAAGCGCCTGGAGTTTCTGCTTGATCGGAAGCAAAGCTCGCCGTCTGGATCTCGATCAACTGCTCCCCCAGCACAACGTCGACGATGTAGCCGTCGACCGGCACCTCGGTTCGTCCCTCCTCACCCGCGTACCACACCTTCAGCGCGGCGTGGAGCGACTTCTCGTTGTAGGTGTTGATCATCGGGTCGGAGACCTGGCGAAGGCTCCGGCCCGAGCTGGGCCTGGGTTGCCTTCGCAGGGCTCAGCGCTCACGAGCATCACTCGCAGGCGACGACGCGCTCGTCGTAGACCATCTTCACTGCCGTGCCGGGCTGGAGCACCAGGAAGTCGTCGTCCCAATCGCCGTCGAGCAAGCGCTTGATAAGGACGAGATCACCCGCCATCCGTTCGAATGTCCACCCGCGCCGGGCTGCCTCGTCCTGGGTCTCGACCTCCACCTTAGCGCCGTCCGCCACACCCATATCGATATAGGCCGCGCGGTTGTAGTGCGCTTGCCACGCGCCCATCACCTCCATCAGGTAATCGGCGTTGTCCGTCCCATACTTCTTGACATACTCATCATACATCGAGGCCACGTCATCGTAGCCTTCCGCCCCGAGCGAGAGCGCCGTCTTGCCGCCGTTGCGCTCGACGTAGTCCTGCACGTACCAATACGTGCCGGGGTTCGCCGTGAACTCCCGCTGGTAACGCGCGCGCCCGCCGAGGAAAAGCGTGATGCAGTCGTGTGCCCGCGGCATGACCAGCGGCACGCCCTTCGCGACCAGCCCCGCCGTCGACTTTCCGCAGAGCCCATAGGCCAACACCACGGCGTCGTAGTGGCGCTCGGGATCCTCGGCTGCCGCATCGATGGCGGCCTGCAGCCGCGTCCGCAGGTCCGGCGGGTTGCTGTGCCACCCCAGCCGGAAAAGCTCCACATCCACGGTATGCGGGGACCGCGCCGCCGACAGATAGACGAGGCGCGCCAGCGCCTCACAGGATAGACACTTGATGTACATAAGAGACCTCGATAGAACAGGGTAACGACACGTGCAACGCGCCGCACGAAAGAGTGACGACCGGCGATGACTGGATGAGAGACCGAGTTCCGCGTGTCGATCGCGTGTGGAGGGAGTATATCGAGGCGACGGGGGAAGGTCAAGAGTTGGTGCTACGTGGGAATATCACTCCACAGAACCACACATTGGCGCCGATCGCCACGTAGCCTATACTGAGGCAACAGCCGATGAAAGCGTTACGGTGATGAGCAGTGGCGCGCAGGAAACGAGGCAACAAGAGATGCCGATCATCCCGATGACGTTGGTACGCATCCGGCGAGCGTCTTGAACGCCCCGCCCGCCGGGTCCGGGAGGTGGTATTGAGCACCCCTGGCCGGATTTCCTCAGATCCTCGCTCCCGCAGACATCGTAGGTGCGCCCAACAACGCGGGTGGCGACCGCGGAAGGCGAAAGGAGCAAGCACAGTGTTCGCATTTGAGGCAAGCACGTACATCAACCGGTCCCCAGAGGACGTATTCGACTTCGTGACGACCCCCGCCAACAATCCTCGGTGGCAGACTGGCGTCGAGGTCTTTGAATGGACGTCCGAGCCTCCTCATGGCGTCGGGTCGACACTCAAGATGGTGGCAAGCCTCGTAGGTCGAAGCGTTGAGGCCGCGGTCGAGATCACGCGCTGGGACCCGCCGAACGAGTCGAAGTCAAGAGCGATCGGCGGCCCGGCCCTGATCGAGATGACAGTCAAGCTCAGTCCGCAGGGGAGCGGCACACTCCTGGTACTTGAGGTCCAGGTCGAACTGGGCGGTACCTACCGGTTGATGGAGCGCATGGCCAGCCGGCAGGCGGAACGCCAGTTTCAGTCTGACCTGGTCTCCCTGAAGCGGCTGCTGGAAAGCGGACGGCCATAGCGGGGCATTCCGTCTCGGCAGCGGGCCACAGCCCAAGGCACTGTTTGACAGCCCCTGCCCCACCCCTATCATCCGGACGACAACTTGTCGTTCCTTTGATCCGGACTCACCCAGATCCTGGAGGTACTACATGAAGATCACCAGACTTGAGACGTTGCTCGTCAAGCCACGCTGGCTCTTCCTCAAGATCCACACTGATGAGGGGCTGGTGGGCCTCGGCGAGCCGATCCTGGAGGGCCGCGCGAAGACCTGCGCAACCGCCGTCGCCGAGCTGGCGCCCTACCTGGTCGGCAAGGATCCCACCCGCGTCGTCCACCATTGGCAGGCGATGTACCGTCACGCCTTCTACCGCGGCGGCCCGCTGCTCACGAGTGCGCTGAGCGGCGTCGACCAGGCGCTATGGGACCTTTCCGGCAAAGCGCTCGGCGTCCCAACCTACAAGCTCTTCGGCGGGCCGACCCGCGACCGCATCCGGCTCTACAAGGGCGGCGCGCGCCCCGAGAACATCCAGGAGTGGATCGACAAGGGGTTCACGGCCTTCAAGACCGGGGTCTACAAAGAGCGCCCGGCGCGGATCATCGAGAACAAGGCATTCATCGATGGAGCGGTCGCCCACTTCGCGCGGATGCGTGAGGTCGCCGGGCCCGAGATTGACATCGCGATCGATTTCCACGGCGCGATCAGCCCCCAGACCGCGAAGATCCTCATTCACGAACTCGAGCCCTACCAGCCGATGTTCATTGAGGAGCCGGTCCAGTGTCAGGACGTCGACGTCCTCGCCGACCTGGCCCACAGCACGCACCTGCCTATCGCGACGGGCGAGCGGGTCTTCACCAAATGGGGCTTCCGTGAGATCCTGGAGAAGCGCGCCGCCAGCATCCTGCAGCCCGATCTCTGCCACGCCGGCGGCATCACCGAGGTGCGTCTCATCGCCGGGATGGCTGAGGCAGCGTACGCCGCCATCGCGCCACACAACCCGCTCGGGCCGATCGCCCTGGCGGCCTGCGTGCAGCTCGACGCCAGCATCCCCAACTTTATCGCCCAGGAGCACACGACGTTGGGCGAAGGCTACCTCAAGGAGCCCTTCACGTTCAAGGATGGCTACGTCGAGCTACCGACCAAGCCCGGGCTGGGGATCGAGCTCGATGAGGACGCCATGGCCGACAAGATCGACCACGACTGGCTCAACCACGAGAGCTACGACGCCTTCGACGGCGCGGTGGTCGACTGGTAGGTGATCACCGACCGATCGCGCGTCAACTGTCAGCCCTTGATTCCCGTCAGCGCGATGCCCTCGACGAAGGTGCGCTGGGCGGCGACGTAGACCGCGAGCACGGGCAGCAGCGCCATCACGGCGCCCGCCATTAGCAGCGGCCAGTCGGTGTGGCTCGTCTGCTGGAGATATGAGAGCGCGACGCTGAGCACGGCCAACTCAGGCGAGTCGGTCATGATCAGGGGCCACATGAAGTCGTTCCAGGCCCCGAGAAAGGTGAAGACCGCCAGCGTGCTCAGCGCCGGCTTTCCCAGCGGCAGGATGACGTGGCGGAAGATGCCCAGGGGAGAGCAGCCATCGATGACCGCGGCCTCCTCCAGGCTGGTGGGCAGCGTGAGGAAAAACTGGCGCAGCAGGAAGGTGCCAAAGGCGCTGGCCAACTGGGGCACGATCAGCGCCTGGTACGTGTCGCGCCAGCCCAGCAGGCGCATCAGGATGAACGTCGGGATCATCGTCACCTGTGACGGGATCATCATCGTCGCCAGGTAGACCGCGAAGAGGGCATCGCGCCCCCGGAAGTGCAGCCTGGCGAAGGCGTAGGCGGCCATCGACGAGGTGAGCACCACACCTGCTGTGCGTGCTAGCGCGACAAAGAGCGTGTTGAGATAACTGCGCCCGAACGGAATCGTGTCAAAGACCGCAGGATAGTTGGACCATAGCGGCGGCAGCGGGAGTCCGAAGGGCTTGCTGATCACGTCGATCAGCGGGCGAAGCGACGTGGTGATCATCCACAGGAACGGCAGCACCGCCAGCGCCGCTGCCGCAGTGAGCCCGACGTATCGTGCCACAGCCCATGCGCGAAACCCCCTCCCGCGGCGGTAGCTTGGACCAATCCCAGCAGATTGGTCCAAGCCTACAGCCCTACTCATACGTCACCCACCGTCGCTGCAGGCGAATCTGGGCCAGCGTGAGCCCGAAGATCGCCGCAAAGAGCACCCAGGCAAGCGCGCTCGCGTACCCCATATGCAGCGACAGGAACGCCCGCTCGTAGATGTAGTAGACGATCGTGCTCGTGGCGAACGCGGGACCGCCACCGGTCAGGATGTAGACCTGCCCGAAGACCTGGAACGTCGTGATCACGGCCATCACCACGACAAAGAACGTGGTGGGTGAGAGCAAGGGCAGTGTGATGTATCGGAATCTGCGCCAACCCGTCGCGCCATCGACCGCTGCCGCATCGTAGAGGTGTTGGGGGATCCCTTGGAGCCCCGCCAGGAAGATGACCATGCTGTAGCCCATGCTCTGCCAGACGCTCATGAAAATGACCGACGGCATTGCCCACTGCGTCGTCGTCAGCCATTCCACGGCCGGTAGGCCAAGGGCTGTGAGACCGACGTTGATCGCGCCAAAGGGGGCATAGATCCAGCGCCAGACCATGGCGACGGCCACGGTCGAGGAGACGACCGGCATGAAGAAGATCGTTCGATATAGCGTGCGACCCCTGAACTGTCGGTTGAGCGCGAGGGCGAGCACGAGCGAGACGACGAGCAGCAGGGGCACCACCCCGCCACTGTAGGCCACGGTGTTGACCGCCACGCGACCGAAGACGGCGTCACCCAGGATCTCGCGGTAGTTCCGCAGCCCGACGAAGTGCGGGCTACCGATCAGGTCCCACTGCGTCGTGCTGAGCACCAGCGAGGCCACTACCGGACCGAGGGTGAAGAGCAGGAACCCGACCAGGCTCGGCGCCAGGAAGAAGAGCGCCCACAGGCCCGGCCGATGGGGTGACCTGTAGCGCATGGCGGTGGTCAGCTTTCAGCGATCAGCATAGAGCAAGGAGTAAGCCCGAACGCGTTGCCTGGCGGCCAACATCCAACGTCCAGCATCTGGCTTCCGGCTTCCAGCATCCACCCCTACTGCGCGCCCAGCATCTCGTTGAAGATCTCGTTCATCGATCGCAGCGTCTCGGGCACGGGCTTGAGCCCCATCGCCATCAGGGGTTGCTCGTTGCGGAAGACGGCCAGCATATCGAGCATCTGCGGGGCGGAGAAGATCGGCTTCGAATACGGCACGGATTCCAGGAACGCCGGCTTCACCCTGAACTCGCCTGACTCGGCCAGCGCTTTCAGAGCGGGCATCCCCCCACCCGCGCCGACGATCACCCGGACGGCCTCGGGACTCGACAGATACTTGATCAGCGTCCACGCTTCCTCCGGGTGCGCGGTAGCCGCCGACATCGCATAGCCGTTCTCGGCCATCGGCGTCACACGCTCCTTGCCCATCGCCAGCTTCGCGACATCCCAGCGGAAATCCGTGATCTGGGAGAACGGCACTTGGGCTCCCACGTTGTCGTAGATCATGGCCACACGTCCCGCGATGAACATCTCGCGCAGCGGCGTCTGCTGAAGCTCGGCGACGTTGGGCGCGACCTTGTATTTCAACGACAGATCATAGTAGAACTGCACGGCATCAACCACCGCCGGATCGGTGAGGGTACAGCGCGTGGGATCGCGCTCGTTGTCGAAGACGGTGCCGCCGTTCTGCCAGATCCAGGGCCACAGGTTGAGGGCGGTGTCGGACCACCCGTAGCGGATCGCTCGCCCGCTCGCATCTCGCTCGGTGAGCTGCTGCGCGGCACTCAGCAGTGTGTCCCACGTCCACGTATCGTCCGGATAGGCCAGCCCCGCGGCGTCGAAGGCGTCGAGGTTGTAGTAGAGCGCGTCGACGCTGAAGTCTGCCGGCAGCGCATAAAGCTTACTATCGCGGGTCAGCACCTGCAGCGTCAACGGGATGTAGTCGTCCAGGTTCAGCTCGGCATCGCCGGCGACGTAGGGCGTCAGCTCCTGGAAGGCTCCCTTCTCCAGAAAAGCCGGGAACCACTCGTTTCCCAGCGTCATCACGTCGGGTGGCGTCCCGGAGGCCAGCAGGGTCTGAAGCTTGGTCAGATAGTTCGTGAAATCCGCAACGGTCACCAACTGCACCTTGATGCCGGGATGCGTCGCCTCGAAGTTGCGCACGATCTCCTGTTGGAGCGCGACACTCTCGCTGCCGCCCCAGTTCGACCACTGAAGGAGCACAGTGCCCGGAGGCGCCTCGATCGTAGGCTCCACGGCAGCGGGCTGCTTCTGGCAGGCAAAGAGTGAGAACAGGACCAGCAACACACCGGCAGCCGAGGCGATGCCTCGTCCCTTCCCGCTCCCGGGCCGTCGCAGCATGCGCAGCCCGGCCCACAGGATCAGCACTCCCACCGTCTGCACGACGGCGAGGATGACCACCGGGATGACCAGCGACAGCGTCGGCCCCATCTTGATGACAAAGGCAAAAGCGAGGATTGGCAGCGCCACGATGTTCTGAATGGGCGCGATAGCGCGCCACCACCATGCGGGCACAGGCTGCTGCAGGATCAGGGCAAAGAGCGCGTTCATCAAGGCGTGCAGCAGAAAGGGTACGCAGGCCAGGGCGATCAGGCCGCCGATCAACGTCAGGATACCACCCCACACTTTTTTCATCGCGATAAGTCTCCTGTGAACCGAGAAACCTTGCGAAGATTAGGTGCCGTCTGCTCGCGTTGACGCATGCGTGGTCGAAGGTGCCTCATAGAGCCAACCACGCGTAGGCCTCGCCGGGCCTGCGATCACCGCGGCGCGACGATCAACTCACCTGCCTCGGCGCCCTGCGGCAGCCAGACCTCGAGCGTGCCGGGATAGCGCTCGTTGCTGGCAGTGAGCGCACCATTCCACGTGGCCTCGTAGTCGCCCGGAACGAGCGTGACGATGCACAACGGTGCGTGGTGCGCCGCCCCGTAGTGACGCAGACGCGCCGTCAACCTCCGCGCGTCCGAGGCGACATCGAGCGCCTCGACCCACACGTCGAACCCCGTCGTCAAACGTCCTGGCCTGTGGTAGGTGCCGAACCACGAGAGGACCGGCGTCGACAACCCGCTGAAATGGTGCCATCCTGCGCCACGTCCGGTCTGGACGATGAAATGCTCGAAGCAATTGTAGGAGCGTGCTACCTCGGTCTGCCAGACATCCAACGCTGTCTTTGCGATCTTGTGGGCCTCGTCCGCGCAGCCGAGATCCAGCAGTGCCTTCCAGAACAACCACTGATGCGGCATCCATACCGCCCCGTTCCAGTAGCCGTCAGCGCGATAGTAGGGCGCCGACTGATCCACGGTCGAGAGACCATAGGGCGACCACATGCGCTCCGGCGACATCAGCGACGTGATAAGCTGCGCCTCCTGCTCGGGGGTACAAATGCCGGCTACCAATGGCGATGCCCCGCCCATGCCCATATTGTAGTTGACGCCATCTGCGTCGCGGAGAATGCCCGTGGGCTTGCCCGCATCATCGTGGCCCACATAGCCAAAGTAGCCGGATTCGGCATCCCACGCGTGAGCCTGAAGCGCACCTGAGAGCTCCCTGATGTCGTCGTCGAACTCCGCCGTCGGCTCGCCGAGCGCGAGGGCCATCATCCGCAGGATCTTGGCCGTTCGGATGACCTGTGCGGTGCTGATCACAGGGGTCACGGACGGCTCCAGGCCGTACCTGTGAACGTGGACCTGGGGCGGATAGTCATCCCACCCGCCGGAGTTGTAGAAGTAGTCCCACGGACGGATCAGGCCGGATTCCAGATCGCGCGTGGTGGAGCTGCCCCACCTACCGGCGAGGAAGCGGTGATACTGGGCCAACCTGGGGTAGAAATAGCGAAGCAGTGGCTGGGACTGCGTCTGATGCCAGAGCGCGAGAAAGAGGTAGAACTGGGTAGGTACCAGGCTCCCGTGGTGGATAAAGGCCGCATCCGGAGTGCCCGGCTCGGTCGTATAGGCGTTGAGGTTGTCCAGGGCGCGGTCCAGGTCTAACTCAGCCAGACCCAGGCCGATAAAGCCGGAGTCCCAGGTATACAGGCTGTCCCACCAGCGCCCAGGCGTATAGTGCCGGATCCACGTTCCCCGGGTTCGAACGGGATAGACCACATTGGAAAGGACCGTTGCCGCCATCCGCGTCTGGCTCTCGGCGTAGGCATCCCCGGATGGGTTTGTGGCAACCGTCGTGCCCACGCGGATGGCCCTGCCGCGCGCTCGTGCGTGTCGCTCATCCCAACCGGCATCTGAAGGGTCGAAGTTAGCCAACCGGGTATAGACCGCCTTGGGCTCACCCCGGCACACCAACCCCGTGATGACGCGCCGGCTCTGTGGAGCCATGAAGATAGGGCGCTGGAAGACGTTGGTGTAGTGACCCTCGCCGGGCCCGGAAAACGTGTGGCGGGTATGGTTGTGGATTGAGAGATGCAGGGCTGTATCCAGGTCGTCACAGAAAAACTCACGAATCTGGAAGGGCACCTCGGCGCCGGACCGTGCCCCCCAGGCGATGCCATACGTCATAGCAAGTGCGTCATACAATAACACCAGCGTGTCAGGCCTCGGCCCCGGCAGACGCTTCGGGACATAGCTCCACGCTTCCTGATCGAATGAAACGTCGTCGAGCTGGCTCGTATCGACCACGGCGAACCCATCGATCTCCACACTCTGACCGGGTTCGTAAGAGGCCAGCGTCAGGAGCACGTCACCGGACAGCCGGTGGTCCAGGGGGATCTCGCGGACGGCGATCTGCCCTGTGCCCCGCAGTCGGACGGGACGATCGAGCGCGCCAGGGAAGCCGATCTTCGCTTCGGCCCGATCCTCCAACCGGTATCGCAGCACCACAACCGGATAGGCGAGGTCCCGAGGGAGTTCTACCCGGTAGATGACGGCGTCGCCTTCATTCAGCCCAAACCCCTGTCCTAGCCCAACGCCGCCCACGAACCCGCTGACACGCACCTCTCCGCGGAGCTGGCCATCGTAGGTGAGGTTCGCCCGGTGAGCTTCGTGGCCCAGCGACAGGAATGCGTAGTCGAGCGCATCCACCCAAACCCCTCCCGCGGGCACGTGGACCCGCGACACCTGCAGCGGCTTGCCGCCAACCACGCTCTCGGGCGGCAGATGAACAGAGGCCATCCAATGTAGAACGAGGTTCTGTGGTTCGTCGCTGGCATTCACACACGTGGCCCGTACCGACATACAGTCATCTGAGTCGGCGTCGCCGGGGCTGAAGAAGTCGATATCGGCGTAGACCTTGTCCTTCCAAACGAGCTGGTGACGGTGCCGGAAGAACGAGAGATCGGGCGCCGCCTCCCAGATATGGTACCCCGATTCCCAGAGCACGTTGGGGGCATTCACGCCACGACGGTAGAGGCCGGGAAACACACTCAGGTCGAAGCGAACCCCGGACGCCACGTCGTGAATGTGACTGACGCCCATATAGCGTTTGGTGTAGGGCCCCCAGTTGGACAGACGCAGATCGTGTGATCCCTGCAGCGCTTCGAAGGCGCCCCGAAAATCCATCGGTTGACGCTCCATCGGATCGTTCAAGGTCCTCGGCCCTCCATGGAAGCTTGGGGCAAGGCGCCGCACAAGAGTCGGCAGCTCACCGGAATGCACCCTGGCTACCGATATATCATAGATCAAACCGTCATGAATTGCAAGAGCCAGATGAAGTGTGACAAGTCACAAGTGACGATTGATGCTGTGCTGTCGAGAGTCTGTGCGTATGCGAAGACACAGCCCAAGGGCAGAGGCCACGCGTCACTCGATACGTTCGGTCAGGTAATGCGCCCAGTGACGTGCCGGGCTCGCGTGGCTGTCGTCTTGGCTGACCAACGTGAATCCCGCCTGCTTGAGGTATGCGGCGAACTCCTCAGGCTGATAGCGTGCGAAGAAACGGGAGACGGGCTGCTCGTATGCGCCCCTCTCCCAGGTCTCCCCCGTCCCAACCTGGATGGAGATGAAGAGCGTCCCGCCCGGTTGCAGTGCTGCGCCGGATCTCCTTCAGCGTTGGCAGGACGTCGGATTTGGGGAGATGCAGGATCGCAGCATTGCACCAGACACCCTGGAAAGCGCCATCCTGAAAGGCCGGGAGACGCATATCCATCTGCACCAACGGGCCATCCACGCGATGGGTGGCCTCCGACAGCATGCCTCTCGACAGATCCGACCCTACGACACGCAGACCTCGCGCCTCGAGCCACATCACATCGCGGCCGTGGCCGCAGCCGAGGTCCAGGACCACCCCGCCGCCCCCGACCGCCGCGAGGAAGCGCCTCGCGGACTCGGCGACCTGCGCGGGCATCTCGGCATTGACCAGCGCAAAATGCGCCGACACCCGGTCGTAAGCAGCGCGGTGTCGAGCGTTCAGGCTCTCAGATCTGAGAGGCACTTTGTCCGGCTCGGCCACGTGCCCGCACACCCATCCATAGGATTGCCAGTGCCACAAGGGGCATGAGCGCCGCCAGGCGGAAGGTCATAGCTCCCCCGACCGCGTCGAAGAGCCGTCCGGCAAGGACTGCACCAATTGCAGCAGCCAATCCCATCATCACGCCACTATAGAGCCCCTGGGCCGTGGCCTGGGTACCCGCAGGGGCGATATCGGCCGCGTACGCTACCCCGGCGGTCCAGGCCGCGGAGAAGGCCAGCCCGTGGAGGAGCTGAATGGGCAGGACGAACCATGCGGAGGGTATCAGGGAGAACGCCAGTCCCTGAACCGTACCCGATAGGAGTGCGACGGAGAGCAGTCCCGCGCGGCCCCAGCCGCCGCAATAAATAGGGCGAGACGGCCCACACCGGGATCTCGCCGACGGTGCTGAGCACCAGCGCCACACCCATCAGTCCCTCGCCGGCACCCAGCGAGGACATATAAAGCATCAGGAAATTGACCTCGGTCGTCATGTAGAGACCGCCGATGAGGGCCGCCAGCAGAAAAACCAGCCATGAAGGATTTGACAACAATTCACGCACGTCTGACCGGTATGAACGCCGCACGGTTGAGACCTTAGTGACCGGAATGGCTGCAGCCATCAAGCCCGCGCAGGCCATCAGGATCAGGTATCCGACGAAGGACCACGTGAGGCCGTACCGCTGGATGACGAAGCCGATCAAGAGCCCACCGACACCCCACCCAACGGCGCCCCAGAGACGCTGCGTCCCATAGCGCTCCCGGTGCTCGCCGAGCAGCCCAATCACCGCGCTGTCGGCAAGCGGCATGACCGGTGCCCCGAGGAGCGCCTGTGCCAGCACGATGGCGATCAGCACGGCGTAGGACGAGGCGAGCGAGAGCACCAGCACCGCCAACCACGACCCGACAATCGCGGCAATCCATAGCGCCTTGTGGCGCCGGCTGGCGTCGGCCAGGGCACTCCACAGCGGGGCGGCAATCAGCGTCACGATCGGCGCGATTCCCCGCAGGACACCGATCTGCCGGCCACTGAAACCGAGCCCGCTGTAGTAGATGGCGAGAAAGGGCATCAGGCACGCCGATGCCCCATAGAAGCATGCATAGAAAGCACGCGAGAAGCCCAGGGCACGCGCATCGGCCTGTGTCATTGACCGCTCAGCCCCCATATCCCTGCAGCGACCAAGAAGAGCCCGTAGACGATGCGTAACCGCCCGAGCACCTGCAACAACTGCCTTCGGCGTCTTGAGAGCCAGGGCGTCGAGAAGCGGGCGCTCGAAGAACGCAGCCTGCCCCCTGCGCCTGCCCCGCACGATCAGGAAGCCCTGCAATGCGATGATCACACCCGCAGACACGATACCGATCAAAAGTGTTGTACCGAACATCAGAGGTTAGACTCCTACGACGTAGATTGCATTCGATAGATTCCGGGCGTGCACAAAGCGTCTACCCGGCCGATGCCGGCGCGGTCTCGCGACCCGACTCGTCCTGCGTTAGGGTCTCAGGTAGCAGGAACCCAAAGATCAGGGTTGCCGCCAGGCCCGAAGCAGCCATGGTGAGAGCCGCTGCGGGCAGCGCCAGCGCATCGGCGACAAATCCCACGGCAGATGGCCCCGCAGTACCACCAAGATCCCCGATCAGGCGCCATACGCCGAGGAACTCCCCCCGGGCATCCGGCGGTGCAAGATCCGCACCCACCGTCATCATGGCACCGGAGCTAAGCCCATTTGCCAGGCCGATGGTCGTCGCACATGCCAACAGCCCGCCGAACCCACCCGTCAAGGGCACGAGCGCCATCCCGACGGCTTGGATCCCAAAACTGGGCACGAGCGAGGCCTTCCGCCCGAGGGTGTCCATCAACCAGCCGGCAGGGAGAAACATCATCATCTCAGCAGCAGCCGCGATACCGACAAGCAGCCCGACCTGCTCCACACTCAGACCGATGACCCCTGAAGCATAGAGCGGGATGATCGTATCCCGGCCCGTACGGATCATCTGAACGAAGATCTGGCCCAACCCAGCCGGCACCAGCACGCCTGCCTGCTCCCGGAGCATCTGTCCGAACGGAAGCCTGTGCGCTTTGCGCCCGACGACGGGACGCTCCGCAGATGTGCTCGACACTCCGGTCGAGCCGCGCCGAGCAGGAACGAAGAAGAGGACACACAAGACGGCGGGGACGCTGATCAGCCCGGATAATCAGGAATGGCATTCGCAATCCCCACGCCGCTGCCGCAAAGCCACCGATCAGCGGCCCAATGAACTTCCCAACGCGGTTGAGCCCTCCGAACAACGCCATCGCGCGGCCACGGCTGGCAACTGCAGCGTGCTCGGAGATATAGGCGTGGCGCGCGACGCCGAAAAGGGCCGCACCGAAGCCGGACACCAGCCGGTACACGAACGCCTCCTGGATCGAGCCGGCCCACATGAATGCCACCGTCGACAGGATCATCACCAGCATCCCCAGCAGCATCGCGCGCCGCTGACCGAGACGGTGCAGGACGAGCCCGCTCGGAAGATCGGTCAGGAGCATGCCCAATGCCTGGGCAGACGTCACGGCCCCGACCCACCCATACGAGACGTCGAAGCTCTGAGCATAGTAGGGGAGGACAGGAATCAGGAGGCCATAGCCAAGGAAGATGGCTACGGAAGGTACATAGAACGGCAGGACCAGCGGATCGCGCAGCAGAGCCTGCACAAATGGATGGCGCGGACGACGGTTTTTCGATCTTGTCATATATGGCTGAACCTAGACCAGTGTGACGAGTGACACGCGACCGGCAATCGTCACGCGCTGGTCTCTCCCACCTGCCGTGCCGACATCTCAACCGCCGCCGCGCGCCGCTCGTGGACATTATACTCGAAGGACTCGGGATAGCGTGGCGGCAGAAACGAGACCTCATCAAGTCTGGCCAGGGCCTCAGCATTGAGACGCCACCCGGCGGCCCCCAGGTTGTCCTGGAGTTGGTCCATCGTCCTTACGCCCGCGATGACGGAAGAGATGCCCGGCTGCTCCAGGACCCACCGGAGCGCGACCTGCGCGGGGGAACGACCCAACTCACGTGCGGTCGACAACAGCACAGCCAGCGTCTCATCGGCATTGGCCGCAAAGAACCTCCCGTGCCACGCCCACTTCTCTGCCGACCGAGTGCCCGGCACCATGCGCTCACCCGGCTGGTACTTGCCGGCCAGGAAGCCGCTGGCAAGGGGCGCCCAGGGCACGATCCCAACGCCCTTGTTCAGGCAGAGAGGCACCAACTCCTGTTCAATGTCGCGCACGACGAGGCTGTACTGCGGCTGGTAGCACACAAACCGCGCGAGATGGTTCACGTCGCTGATCCAGAGCGCTTCGCTCAACCGCCACGCCTGATAGTTGCTGCACGCAATGTAGCGCACTTTGCCCTGGTGCACCAAGTCATCCAGCGCCCGCAGCATCTCATCGAGCGGCGTCTGAACATCCACATGGTGGATATAGTAGACATCCACGTGATCCATCTGCAGACGCCGAAGGCTATCCTCAACCGCATTCATGATGTGGACGCGCGACATCCCCGAGTCATTCGGCCCGGGCCCCATCGGGTTGAAGAACTTGGTCGCCACTACGGCCCGCCCGCGCCGTCCCTCCAGGGCCTTGCCCAGGATGGTCTCCGAGGCACCTTTACCATACCCGTCGGCGGTATCAAAGAAATTGACACCCGCATCCAGGGCCAGATCGACCAGCCGCAAGGCCTCGCCCTCATCGGTTCTCTGGCCGAACGTCATCGTCCCCAGGCAGATCTCCGATACCTTCAGCCCGCATTGTCCCAGATTCCTGTATTCCATCTCTCTCCTCTCACCCTCCAGACAGCTCAGGCACAATCGCTCCCAACAGCCGCTCAGCATTGCGGTGACAGATAGCGTGCCGGTCCTCGTCCGTAATCGCCGCGTTCATCAACACCCCTATGGCCTGGTGCGGATCGAACCACGGCAGGTCGGTCCCGAAAAGCATACGGTCGGATCCCGCCTCACTAACGAACTTCTCGATGATCCCACGGTCATCGAAGATCGCCGTCAACTCCAGGTACACGTTGGGAAAGTCCCGCGCCAGTTGAACCGCGGCGTCCCACGCCCCATGGCACGAGTGCCCCAGCAAGAACTTGGCATTTGGATAGCGCTCGGCTGCCTGGCGGACGACATCCTCGCCGTCGTACCGGCTGCCACCCCAGGTGTGCGCCAGGACCGGTAATCCCCGCGCATCGGCATACTCCCAAGCCGGCCGATACCGGTCATCTGTCAGCGCGATCTGGTGATAATCCGATAGGAACTTGAAACCGATGTAAACATCCGGGAAGAGGCTTTCGAACGCGTCAAGGTCGCGCGCGACCTGCTCAGGATAGTTGGGATTCACCATACAGTAGGCCCGCAGGCGATCGGGGAACCGCCGCACCGCTTCGATGCTGGGCCCGTTGGCCAGCTGAGGTGAGTTGAGCGAGCTGTGGTGCGAGAAGACCAGCAGGCGCACGCCAGCCTCGTCCATCGTCCGCACCATGGCCGCCGTATCGCCTCGCGGGAAATAGATCGAGTGGTAGTAGCCCATATGACCGTGCATATCGTAGATCGGGCAGGAAGCAGCGCGCCCCTTCTCCCAGAACTCGCGGGCCAACTCAGACTCCCGTATCATCGAACCGATCATAGCATCGCCTCCTCGATCAGACGCTCCAGGTTGCCGTGGGCAATGGCCTCCTTGGCCTCCACCGGAATCTGCGCATGCTTGAGAGCCATCATCATCCCGCCGAAGTACGACTCGGGGAAACCACTTCCATAGAGCAGGTGGCCCGCACCATAGTCGGTAACCAACGCCTCGATGCCACCGTCCAACAAGTATTGCGCCGTGTCAACATAGAAGTTCGGGTAGCGCTCCAGCAGTGGGCGGAACATCCGGTCCTCGCCCCAGCAGCCGTGGTCGCAGACGACGCAAGTGAGCTTCGGAAACGCCGCCATCAGGTCATAGACAACAGGCCACGACACCCCGCGCCTCAGCGATAGCATCAGGGGAACACGGCGGTCCACCATCTCCGACAGTAATGCGCCCATCGAGACCTCATTGAGCAAGAACCGGTGGGACTCGGGGAACGTGCGCAGCGCCACGACCCGCGCCGCCTTCATCCTGCGGAAGAGCTCCGCAGGTGGCGGAAACTCGTGCGCCTGGTTCGGCAGCACACCCCAACACCCGACCAGCCGGTCGTGAGGCCCAATAGCTTCCGCGAGCATCTCGTTCCCGGTCTGGGGGGCGACGTCGTGCTGTGCGATGTGCCAGACCAATGCCCGATCGATCCCGGCACGGTCCATCTCGGCGAGCAGTTCATCCACGGACGCCACTGGCGCCACCGGTCGCCGTGCTGGCAGGCCAAAAAACGCGTTACAGTCAAAGAATTGCATTGGGCCCTCCTTCCCCTCCAGCAATCTCGGGAACGGCGAACTGCCGCTCGTAGAGCTGGCGGTAGAGACCGCCTTCGGCCATGAGCGCCTCGTGGCTGCCCCGCTGCACGATCTGTCCATCCTGCAGGACGAGGATGACATCCGCCGAGAGGATCGTGCTCAGACGGTGCGCAATGACCAGGCTGGTACGTCCCTGCATAATGTGCTCTAGAGCCTCCTGGATCAGGGCTTCGCTCTCAGAGTCGAGGCTGCTCGTCGCCTCATCCAGGATCAGGACACGTGGGTCCTTGAGGATCACGCGCGCCAGAGCCACGCGCTGCTTCTCACCACCTGAGAGGCGGTAGCCCCGCTCCCCGGCGATGGTGTTGTAGCCATCGGGCAGGCTGGCGATAAAGGCGTGGATGTTCGCCGCACGACATGCGGCCTCGAGCTCAGCGTCCGTGGCGTCCGGCTTGGCATAAAGCAGGTTGGCACGGATCGTGTCGTGGAACAGGTAAGTCTCCTGGGTGACCATCCCCATCACTCCGGACAGGGCGGTTAGCTTGATGTCCCGCAGATCAGAGCCATCGAGATAGATGCTTCCTTCGGTAGGATCGTAGAGGCGCGGTAGAAGATAGGTAATCGTCGTCTTGCCCGCGCCGCTGGGGCCCACCAGCGCGACTAACTGACCGGGCTGCATCTCGAAACTCACGTCCTGCAGTGCCCAGCGAGGCTCGAGAGACTCGGCCCCATTGCTGCCGTTGCCGTGAAGCTCCTCAGCCCGAATGCCGCTCTTGGTCACCTCGTCCTGCTGCGAAGCCCCACCTCGCCAACCGCCCCGGTGGACTGTGCCCAGGTGGGGCAGGTCTCCGCCGCCTGCATAACGGAACCAGACGTGCTCGAAACGCACGTGACCTTCGGGTCTCTGCAGCTCAACCGCTTCCGGTCGATCGCCAATCTCGATCGGGAGGTCCAACACCTCAAAGACACGTTCGAAGCTGACCAGGCTTGTCGCAAACTCAACCTGTGCGTTGGCCAGTGCCGTGAGCGGCTGATAGAGCTGCTGCAAGTAGCTGCTGAAGGCAATGATAGTACCGACGGTCAAGGCGCCGCGCAGGACATAATGACCCCCGGCCCAGAAGACGAGCGCAGTTCCCAGGGCGCCCGTCAGACCAAGACCGGTGAAAAAGATGCGAGCGACCATGGATCGCCGAATCGCCATGTTCTTCACTTCTGTGGCTCTCTCGACGAACTTTCGATTTTCATCTCCTGCCCGCCCGAAGACTTTCACCAACAGCGCGCCACTGACGTTCAGTGTCTCGTTCATCAGCGCGTTCATCTTGGCCTGAACGTCCAGGTAAGTACGGGTGATCCCACGTAGATGCTTGGCTACCCGCCGCGCGGGAAGCATCAGCAGGGGCAGAATCGCCACACCGATCAGCGTGAGGCGTACGTCAAGCGAGATCATCACGGCCAACGTCGTCACCAACGATACAATGTTCGACACCAGGTTGACCAACGTCCCGGTCACGGCTTGCTGGGCGCCGCCGACGTCGTTGTTGAGACGGGACATGAGCTCTCCCGTCTTCGTGTGCGTGAAGAAACGCAAGCTCATGGCTTGCAGGTGCCCATACAGCGATTCGCGAAGATCGCGGATGATGCCTTCCCCGGCCCTCGCGCTGAGATACGCCTGCCCTACCCCAATCAACCTGCCGGCAATAGGAATGCCAATCAGGCCGACAGCGAGCAGGTTCAGCATCCCGGAGTCTTTGTTGGGCAACGCAACGTCCACCAACTGCCGGTACAGCAGGGGCGGCACCAGGTTCAGCAGCGAGGTCACGGTAATCGCGACCATCAACAGCCCCACGGTGCCCCAATACTTTCGTGCATAGCGCACTACGCGCATGACGAGCGCCCGGTCAACCTTGGGCGGACCCTGCTGTTCGTCGTAGCGAAGCAGCGCCCCCCACCCCCCACCATGAAATCCCATACGATGTCAACCTCCTGGATGTTTAGCCAGCTAATTGTATGGGTCAGTGAAGGATTGTCAAGGAGCGACAGGGAAAGGGATCAGAGGATGACGCCTATGGTGGTGATGAACCAATAAGCCACAACGGAAGAGAGGCGAAGGCGCGGCCCGCGGGCCGCGCCTTCGCCTCTCTTCCGTTGCTTCTGGCGCTAGATCTCGAGGTACGCCTTCCAGACAGCCGGCACCTCGCCGGACGCGACGACGTAGCGGGCCCGCGGCGTCTTGGGCTCCCACAGTAGCTTCATGGCCGCCTCGTGGGGCAAGCGGTCGGCCTTGCGCTGATTGCACGTCGCGCACGCGCAGACTGTGTTTCCCCAGGTATTCTTCCCACCGCGACTCACAGGCAGTACGTGATCCACGGTAAAGTCATACCTGGTGTAGATCCTACCGTTGTGCTTCTGGCCGGTCTCTGCGCCACAGTAAGCGCACGTATACCGGTCACGCCGCAACACAGCCTCGCGGCTCCAACTCACACCGCGGCGCGGCACGTTGATGTAGTAGCGGAGGCGGATGATGGTGGGGATGCGCCACGTACTGCTGGCGCTGTGCATCTCGATCGATTCGGAGCAGGCCGCCTCGACGCGGTCGCGCAACATCAGCGAGACCGCACGCTTCGCCGGGATGATATCGAGTGGTTCGTAACTCGCGTTCAACAATAACACATTGGATGTCAAGGCTAACCTCCTCCACTTCATCCGAGCCTGAACATCTGCAGCCGGCAGCCGTCGCAATCCTTCCCCATTTCACTGTAGGCAGGATTGGATTAAGGGCCTGTTAACATCAGGTTAGCAGTGATCGTGGGGAGCGATGGGACACTCGTTCCCCACAAGGAACAGGGGACGTAGGCACACCCGACCCCGCATCTGGGGCTCAGGGCCTTGTTGACAGGTCCTCCCTATTGTACACACTTCGGGGCGGATGACAATTGGCGGGAAAAAGGCCGGTCGTCTAGCAGCTCCCCTCTTCCTCGCGCCGGGCACCGCGCTCCAGGTACGCTACCTGGATGGGATCGAGACGGGCCTCGGCCGCGCCCAGCGTGTCACGCAAATGCGCCTCCGTCTTGCAGCCTACGACGGGTACGGTGACAAAGGGTTGCGATAGGAGATAGCCCAGCACGATCTCACTGACTGTCAGATTGCTCTCGTCTGCGACGTGCTGGAGCCGCTCGTAGCGCTGCAGGTTTGCAGCCCTGGGGTACGTCCGCCGCATACCGGGTCCTGCAGAGTCCAGCTTATCTGCCGCCATTTTGTGGAACAGGCCACCCGCCTGGGACGAGAACGGCACGGCTGCCAACCCGGACTCCGCGTGGAGTTGCCGCAGTTCGGCATCCATGACCACGATCCCCTGCTCGGCCATCACCTCAGCGTCGACCACGCCCAGATTCCAGAGCATCTGATCCGCGACGAAGCCCTGGAAGTCATGAAGCTCTGCGTAGGCCTGGGCATCGCGGATGCGGTCCGCGCACCAGTTAGAGCACGCGAAATAGCGGAGTTTGCCTGACGCCACCTGGGCGTGCAAGGCCTCCATGATCTCGCCCACCGGTCGGAAGGGATCGTCGCGATGCAGATAGTACAGGTCGATCCTGTCCACCTGCAGGTTCGCGAGGCTGGCATCCACATCGTGAGCGATGTCTTCGGGCGAGAGCCGCGGGATGTGCATCGTTCCTAGCTCGGGATGCGCGCCCTTCGTAGCTATCACAATCTCATCTCGGTTTCGCCGCGCCTTTAGCCACCGGCCAAGCGTCTTCTCGCTGACGCTCAGCTCGCCGGGGATCCAGTTGGCGTAGACCAATGCCGTATCCAGGAAGTTCCCGCCTGATTCGGCGAAGATATCTAGGAGCCGGAAGGCCTCCCGTTCCGCTACGACCGTCCCGAATTCGGAGGTACCCAGACAGATGGCGTGACACCTCCAACAACGTATCTGGCAGTCGTGTTTTCTCCATAGCACGACCTTTCTGTGGCAGCACGCCCTCACCTACACAGATTGTACGTCATCTCAGCCCAGAACGGAAGACGGGTCGCCGTGGACGCAGAACCGTCGCATTCCCCAACCCAGCCCGACCTCTGTTCCAACTCAATCTGCTGCGTCGGTAACGCTGCCGTCACGGTTGAGAGGAGAATAGGGCGCGGTTAAGGAATGACGATACAAATGGCGGTTGAGAGAGGCAAAAGTGATCAAGCATAGAGCGACAATAGGGGCAATCGTAGTCGCGGTACTGTTGGCCAACATAGGACTGGCAGGCTTTGGCCTCAGGCTGAGCCCATCCGATCTCAGTATGGCTGCCGGGTCCATTGTTAGCGAGTGGTGGGTAGGGTCTGGCGTGATCAACCAGATGGTGCGGACGGTCGACTCGCACCACGTCGCGGGCTCCGTTACCTCACCGGTTCTGGCGGCCCGGCTGCAGAAATGGATAGACTACGGTTTCGCCTTCGAGGGACCGTGGCAGTCGCACGAGCTGTCTGTGATGCTCGACGTCCTGGATGCCTACGGAGCAACATTTGGCGTGCCCAGATTCGCACGGATTATCCAGGCCGGCGTCGTCGCCGGATCGGTCAGCGGGCAGACCGGGATCACCTTCGTGCTGGAACCCAGCGGGCATTCCCCATCCGCGGCCTGGTACGCGCATTCAGGACAGATCAGGATCAGCTCGGACATCTTCAATGACGCCTTCATGTATGAACAGTATCACTGGAGCTTCCTCGATGGTAGTTATACCTACCATAACCCTGATGTCACCATCCAGAACGTGGTCCTTGGCCACGAGATCGGTCACGTGATCATCGATGGACTGAATGCGGAGGCCACCGCCTCGGGTATCGAGGACGCCTCCTTGGAGCAGGTCTACAGGGACCTCGTTCCGACCCAACAGTGGCCTCATCAGGGGGCCTCGGTAACCGAGAATATGGCCACGGAGCTCTCCGTCTGGGCCTTGGGAGTCCGGCGCACCCCGGAGGTCGCCGTCTTCCGCACGAGCTACCTTAGGGCTACGCTCGCCGGTCCGAGCTGGCCTGCGGCTGTGGAAGCACGGCTGAGTCAGGACTTGATGGCATCGGCTCCGCGGTAGTCCGCGAACACTCAGATATCGGGCGGCAGCGGGGCCGGCACGTGGCCCGCGGGTTGGCCACGCACTTCTCCCTTCAACACCTTCTCCGCATACGCTGCCACCTGGACGTGAAATGGCTCCACGAGCCCAGGCAGCTCTTCGGGGCCGAAGAACGCCGCATCGGACACCTCAGCGCTCGGACGGAAATCCCCGCCGGCCAGATCACAGAGAAAGATCAGGTCGAGCCTTCGCAGTGCCCTGTCGCCCCCGATGACCAACGGATGGAGCGCCTTGATACGATAGCCTGACTCCTCACGGATCTCGCGCTCAACCGCGTCGGTGGGGTCCTCGCCGGACTTGATCCAGCCGCCGGGCAAGCCCCAGGGGTATTCGTCTCGATACGTGTGCCGGAAGAGCAGAACGCGACCCTGATCATCCAGCACCACCGCCATCGCTCCCACCATGAACTTGGGGAGCAACAGCCACTCAATCCGTCCCTGGAGCCATCCCGGTAACCTGCGCCAAAGGGCTAGCAGCACGGGCTTCAGACATAGCCGCTTCACGGGTATCTCCCGGCACTACCCGCCGGTTGGTGCAGATCACGATGGATCGACATTGGTGAGGAGTATACGCGACCGGCCACAGAATGCACGGGAAACCCGCACGAGGTTAGGGTATAATGATGGGGTGCGTAAGGACAAGGGGAATACATAATGACGCTCGACCCAGACTCCAGCCAATCCGAAGTGACCGGTGAACCCGAGACCCCCAACAGACGCCTGGGCTGGCTAATCGCCGCCACTGCCATCGCCCTGGTCGCCTGTCTCTTCGTCGCCTATCTTCTCTTCCGAGTGGTCTTCCCCGGCGGGAATGCAGGCCCCACCATTCCGTGGACGACCCTGACGCCCGTCGTGGACGAGACCTCTATGGCGATCTTTGCCACACCTTCGCCCACCGTCGGCACGTCCGGCTGTGAGCCCGACGCCGAATATGTGGCCGACGTGACGATCCCGGACAACACGGCCGTGGCTCCTGGGGAGACCTTCCTCAAGGTCTGGCGCGTGCGCAACAGCGGGACCTGCCCCTGGGTAGAGGGCTATGCCCTGCGCTTCATCGAGGGCGCCCAGATGGGTGGCCCGGCCACCGTCCCCATCCCGGCTGCGGCACCCGGCGAGGTCGCTGAACTCTCGGTCAACCTGGCCGCACCCACGGAGCCCGGGATGTACCGGGGCAACTGGCAGCTCTGCGTCGGTGAGGGCACCTGCTTCGGCCCTGTGCTCTACGTGCAGATCGTGTCGGGCGCCACGCCGTCTGGAGGTATTACGCCTTCCGCAGCCGCCACGGCCACCACCGGTGCCGCCCCTGCGCGACCGCCCCACGGCACCTCCTCGCACTCAGCCCCCGGCAAGCCCCGAGCCCTCCGACGCCGGAGCCAGCGCGTGGCTCGTCAACGGCGATAGCCGACTCGGCGTCCGGGAGCTGGCCTGGGATGAGGTCCTGGGGGACTTCGAGGTGGACAAGGGCGAGATCTACCTCTCCCTATACATCGTCGCAGAGGCAATAGGTGAGGGCAGCATCACCTTCAACCCGTTGGACATTAGCGTAATCGATGGCAAAGGCGACGCCCACGCGCTCCTGATCCTGGAGCGCAAGGACCCCGCGTTCAGCCTCTGCACTGCGAGACCGGACGAGCCCTGCGAGGGCTGGTGGACCACGGTGCTGCCTGACAAAGGTCGTGCACCGCGCGACCTCGTCCTGCGCTGGGAACCCGGCGTCTTTGCTGCCACGCTGGAGACGCCGATTCGTCAGTAACGCGGAGCGACAATCTGGCGAAGGTTTCGGAAACATTCACAAGGTTTCCCGAAAACACAAGGAGGCCCCCAATGCCAGCCCCCACCGTCGTCCTGAGGCCCTGCGCGCCGGACGCGCCCGACACTGCTGCACGCGTCGTCGACCTGCTCACGGCGCTCGTGGCGCACTCGCCACAGACCGCCACCCGCCTCAGCCAGGCCCGCCGCATCTTCATCAAGCTCAACATCGGCATTCCCGGCCTGGGCACCTACCTTGGCCGTCCCGTCGCCTACGTCGATCCCCAGGTCTTCGAGGGTCTTGCAGACTTTCTGCGCGACCACACCACCGCCGATGTCATCGTCGGTGATGGCACCGATGGCATTCCGACGCTCGATGCCGCCCGCGAGCGCGGCCACATGGCCGTCGCCGAACGGGCCGGCTTCCGCCTCGTCAACCTGCACCGCGAGCCGGTCTCCCGTTTCGACGTGCCCGACCCGGCGATGTTCCGCGCATATCATCTGCCCGCCTTCCTCCACGACGTCGATCTCGTGATCTCGCTGGCCAAGATGAAGGCGCACGCCATCTGCGGCGTCACGCTCACACTGAAGAATCTCTTCGGGACCCCGCCCGGGTCGGTCTACGGCTCACCTCGGGTGGCGCTCCATTCACTCATTCGCCTGCCCCGTGTTCTGACCGACCTCGGTCGCGTGCTCCCGCCCGCCATCGCGCTGATCGACGGCATCGTCGGCAGCAACTACCATATGTGGGTCGGCGACCCGGTCACCTCGTCGATCCTTATCGGGGGCGACAACGCGGTCGCCACCGATGCCGTTGCCTCTCGATTCATGGGCGTCGATCCCGAGGCGGACTATGGTACGGCGCCCTTCCTGCGCGCCGATAACCATCTCAAGGTCGCGGCGGCCCACGGACTCGGACCCATCGCGGCAGATGCGATCGACGTAGACGGGGCCCTACCTGCGGGCCGCAGACCCTATACCATCGAGGGCGCGACGGAACCGGAGACCCACGCCACGGCGCTGCGCCAGCGGCGTGATCTCTGCGAGAGCGCACAGTGGTACTTCTCAGAGCGCGGAAGCTTCGTCGACCGTTACGCAGGCCAGCTCATCTTTCTCGCCCACGGCAAGGTGCTTCTGGCTTCGCCCGCAGCCGACCTCAACCTCCAGCGCTTCTTTGGCATTCTCAAGGCCGCAGGGCTGCAGTTCGAGGACATCTTCATCAAGCGCGTCGAGGAAGAAGAGCTGGAGTTGGCAGACGCCTACGGCCTCTGAGGGGTTCTGGGGGTCAATTCAGCTGAAGGCTGTGGCTGTCACTCTGATCCCGGCCGCCGCGCGGCAGACACGCGGTTCATGCCAATATTGCCCGCTACGCTGTCATGCTGAACGAAGTGAAGCATCTCAGTGCTGCAGTTCCAAGCCACCATCCTCACTACAGGCAGCGCGTCAGGCTGATCCCCGCCGGGCGGCTGACACGCGGTCCATGCCACTATTGCCCGCTACGCCGTCATGCTGAACGAAGTGAAGCATCTCAGTGCTGCAGTTCCAAGCTACCATCCTCACTACAGACAGCGTGTCATTCCTCCACGCGGTGGAGGCCCGTTCGGGATGACAACTTCCAGGATCCAAGCGAACTGATTACTGGATTCCATCGAACGCAGCCAACTTCGCCAGGATCCAATCGGCGATGAGCGCCGGCATCTCCGGCGCCATCGTCTCCTCGATGCGCGCGTACTCGTGCTCCAGCCCGGTCTCCGCGTGCTGGAAGAGATGGTTGAGACCCGGCAGCTCTCGCACCTCGAAATCGGGGTGTCTGCTCTCCCGAAGCGCCGTCTCGATAGGGAGCAGGTTCATCTTCGGCGCATTCTGCATATCGCGGTCGCCGTTGATAGTCTGGGTAGCCTGATCGATGATCCGCAGCAAAGCCTCCAGCGCTCCCTCCGGCCCGCGTACCAACGTGATCCCCATCCGCAACTCTGCCACGTTCGGAATCGTCAGCGTCCCGACCCAGGTACCCGTGATCTCCCCCAGCCCCACACCCATCGTCGCGGCGCTGTAGGTGTCCGCATCCGCAGCGCGCATCAAAATGCAGCCGGAGCCGCCATCATCGTGTAGAATAGGGGTATGTCCGATCGTGCTGCCCAACTGCTCCAGCGGCTGGAGTCGCTGATACGTGACGAGGCACAGGCCCAACGGGAGATCTATGAGGCCCAGTGGGCCCAGCCCTTGGGAGACCGTGTCCGCGCGGGCAAGGCCCTCGAGGGGCTTCGCGTGACAGGGATCAACCCCAGGACGGGCCGCGTCGTCCTGCACTGCGATCGCAACGACTCCAAGTTCCGCGAGGGGGACTACCTCTTCCTCCATCAAGCGGACGAATGGGCCGACGGGCCGCTGCGGGGCGATCGCGACCCCGGCGGATGGATCGAAGCCGTCTTGGAGTACGACGAAGAAACCACGGTCGAGATCAGCCCGCGGGCCGGACCCGTCCACCGGCTGGTCGACGAACGCGACGGCTGGATCGCCGACGAGGGATACTTCGACCTGAGCGGCTTCTACCTGGACGCCCTGGCCGAGGTCGCCGACCGCCAAACAGGCCGCCAGATCATCCTGCCGCTGATTCTCGGGGCGGTATTGCCCTCCATCGACCTGGCCGCGTTCGAGCGTGCCTGGATGGCCGCGGTCGATGCCGGGCTCAATGAGCAACAAGCCGTCGGCGTCGCAAGCGCCTACGCCACTGACCTGGCCCATCTGATCCAGGGACCGCCGGGCACCGGCAAGACCTTCGTACTCGCCCACCTCGCGCGGCTGCTCGCCGCGGAGGGCGACCGCGTGCTCGTCACCGCGCTCACCCACCGTGCCATCAACAACGCCCTCAACAAAGTGGCGGATCTCGCCGGTTCCGCGGAACTGACGGCCGTGCCGACATGCAAGATCGGCCACCCCTCCCGCGCCGACGACCTTCGGGTCGACAACTTCGAGAGCTTCGCAGACGCCGGCTTTGGTCGGCTGCGCGGCGGCTACGTCGTGGGCGCGACGCCCTTTGCCACCCGGACCTCGCGCCTGAGCGACGTAGAGTTCGACACAGTGATCTTCGATGAGGCCTCGCAGATTACGTTGCCACTGGCGGTGCTCGGGATGCTGTCGGGCAAGCGCTTCATCTTCATCGGCGACGATCGCCAGTTACCCCCGGTGACCGCCATGCCCCGCGACCACGAGCTCGCCCACACGTCGGTCTTCGCCTACCTCGCCCGCGGAGGGTACAGCACAATGCTCACCGAAACCTACCGTATGAACGATGCCCTCACGGCATGGCCAAGCCGTACCTTTTACGAAGGAGAGCTCCGCCCTGCCCCCGGCATCGGCGAGCGCCGTCTGAGTCTCAACGGCCGGTACATCGGACGTTGGAGCGCCGCCCTCGCCCCCGAAGAGCCCGCCATCTTCGTCGAGCTCTTCGGCACCAATACCACCATCCGCAGTCGCCGCGAGGCCGACGTCGTCGTGGACCTCATTGTGGCGCTTCTGACCGAGGGCGTTCCTGCAGATGAGATCGGCGTCGTGACACCCTACCGCGCGCAGGGCCGCGAGATCCGCAACCTGTTGCGCCGGGCGCTGCCCGACCCTGACAGGCGTCGATCCATCGTCATCGACACCGTGGAGCGCATGCAGGGCCAGGAGCGCGAGGTGATCCTGGTCTCGCTGACGACCTCAAGCCCAGCCTTCGCCGCGGAACTCGCCGACTTCTACTTCCAGCCGCAGCGCCTCAACGTCACCATCACGCGCCCGCGGACCAAGCTCATCCTTGTCGGCAGCAGCAGCGTACTTCGCGCACAGCCCCAGGACCCAGCGTTGGTCGATAACGTGGCGCTCTTCCGGGATCTGATCAACCGGTGTACGATCGTGTCTGCCAATCCGCAATCTCAGCTCCCAGATGCTTCGTCGACGTCCGCGAGTCCCAACGGCGGTCACAATGAACACGTGGACCAGCTTCGTGGGGCCTCTCGGCCCGGCAAAGGACTCGGGTAGCCGCCATCGGGCGGCGCACGGATCAATGGCCCAGATCATCCCCGAGAGACCGGGTTCAAGCGTGGCGTCGGAGGTGGCGCGGGCCTTCCACGCGCTCAAGGCCCTGCCCGAGAGCTGGCGCGTCTGGTTCCACGTCGCCCCGTGGGAGGAGGATGCCCCCGATTTCCTCATCCTGGCCCCCGACCGCGGCGTCCTCGTCCTGAAGGTCAGCCGCGCGACGCCGGAGCACGCCCGGCAGGCGCCGCAGCTTCAGTTGCTGACCTTCGACGAAGAGAGCCCGGTGCCCGGTGAGGCCGAGGAGCAGACGTTGACGGCATTCCTCAGGGTGACCCGCCGGGAAGGCGTCAGTCCGGGCGTGATCGGTGCCGCCGTCCTTTTTCCCAACTTGACGCGGCGTGACATCCGCACGATAGAGGCCTCGGGAACGACGCCGGCGTATGCCTGGCTCGACCGCGAATGGGTGCTGGGGCGTGGTGTCGAAGCGTGGGAGGAGCTTCTCCCGCCGGCACCCCCCGGTGAGGATGACCTCCACATCCTCCGCAGCGAGTTCTCGCCCGAGGTCATCGTGCCCGCCGCATTCGTCGCGCGGGCGCGCCCGCGCCGCCACCGGACGGCCCCCGCCCTGGCTGACTACCTCCTCGACTACGAACAGGAGGCCGTCCTAAAGAGCGACCTCGATCTCGTTGCTGAGGGCAGCCAACTCTCCCGCGACTTCAGCATCCAGCTCATCAACGGCGTCGCAGGCAGCGGCAAGACACTTATCCTGCTCTACCGGTTGCGACTGCTCCAATCGAGATTCCCTCGCAAGGCCTATCAGGTGCTGACCCACAATCGCCCCTTGATCCACGACATGCGCGCCCGCTATGCCCAGCTCAACGGGGCGGGAGTGAGTGCTGTCGGCTGGAACACGTTCATGCGCTGGTGCCGGCGCCAGTGGCCGAAGGACGAGGCCTTCGAGGTTCTGCCCGACTACCGGCGCGCGCGGCTGGTGCGGGCCATCTGGGCGGAGCACCTGCGCGGGTCCGGCGTCAGCTTGCGCATGCTGCAGGGCGAGCTGGGTTGGGTCAAGGACCTCGGCATCGCCCGACACGAGGACTATATGGAGGCCGGCCGTCAGGGCGAGGGTTCCGGCTGACGCAGCAGCAGCGTGAAACCCTCTTTGAGGCGATGCAGGCCTATCAGCACCGGCTCGGTCGGCTGGGCATGATCGATTGGTGGGACGTGCCGCGCCGCTATTGGCATTGGCTGCAGGAAGGTCGTATCGCCCCACCCCACTATGACGTGGTGCTGGTCGACGAAGCGCAGTTCTTCGCCCCCGTCTGGTTCGACGTCGTCCGCGCGATGGTCACCCCGGAGGTCGGCTATCTCATGCTGGCAGCGGATCCCACCCAGGGATTCCTTCGACGAGGGGCGTCGTGGCGATCGGTGGCGGGCGTCGACATGCGGGGCCGGTCGCACGTCCTGCGCCGCAGCTACCGTACCACGCGTGCCATCATGGCCCTGGCCCTGGCCTTCTACCGGCTCCGGCTGCCGGAAAATACCCCGACGTGTCGAGGCCGACCTCGGCGGTATGCCCGCCGGGCCGGCGCCGGTCTGTTTGAAGTTCGGTGCACCGCAGGACGAGCGCGCCGAAGTGGTCAAGCAGATCGAGGCCGCAGTCGCCCGCGGGCTGCCTCGCCGCCACGTCCTGATCCTGCACAGCAGTGCCCGGGCCGCGGTGCAATGGTGGAAGCCCTCAACGAGAAACTCCGGTCAAGCCGCGCGCGATCCCAAGGACGAACCTCCCGGCTACTTCATCCGGGTACCACCCTCAACGCGGGCACAGGCCCGGAGAGCCCGGTCGTCTTCGCCATGGACTCCAGGAGCTCTTCGAGGCGGAGTACGGCCTACGTTTGGACGAAGATACCGCGCCGAGCTGGTGGAGGCGCACACCCGCCAACTCTACATGGCCTTCACGCGGGCCGGGCAGCGCCTGATCCTGACGGTGACGGGAGAGCTGCCCCCATCACTCCAGCAGCTCGCAGCACAGGGACTGGTCGACGTAGACCGTGGGTGACAGCGAATCGTCCGGCAGGCGGCCCACCGAGCCGACGCGGCGAGCTTCGTAACGTAAGGTGACCCTCGTGTCGCTTGGAAGTGGCGTATACTCTGGCCCACTTCGCGCCTATGGCCTGTACCTTGATGGGCTTCTACATGCTCATCGCGAGCAACTTCGCATGACACCCCGCCCCACTCAGGGCAAGTCCTACAAACCGGTCTCCTGGGATAAGCCAGGCTTGACTTGCGCCCCAGCATCGCTAAGGTAAGGAGGCGAATGGAGTTGTCCCTGTGCCGGCGGCGGCGCGAGATCGACGTGAGTTCGACCTGGATTCAGCCGCAGTGCGCGCTCATCTGCGGGTCGTACGAGAGCAGCCGGAGGTCCTATGAAGAACTGGTTCGACATCATCCCACCCCGCGAGGATATCCGCAAGGGACAGTTCGGCGAGGCGGTCTTCGCCGCCGACCTCGGCGATGTGGCCGCGGCGTGGCCCCGGCGGACTATAACGATCCCTGCCTCTTCTTCAAGCAGACCTACCTAACCGATGGGCTGCGCCATCTGCTTGAGCGCGTCAACCTGAAGCTGGTCCAGGGCCAGGAGGCTCGGTGATCGAGATCCGGACCCCGTCTGGCGGCGGCAAAACCAACAGCCTCGTCGCGCTCTACCACTATCTCCAACACAGTGCCGACATCCGCGAACTGCTCCCGCCCGGGATGGATCTTCCGCGACCTCGAATGAGCGTGATCGCCGGGAACCACTGGAACCCGCTGGAGGGTCTCACGACCCAGGGCTCACGCGCCACACCTTCTGGGGCGAGATCGCCTTCCAGATCGGCGGACCCGAGGGCTACGAGACCTTCCGCCGGAATGACGAGGCGCGCGTCTCGCCGGGCAAGGCCGCCCTGCGCGCCTTCCTGGAAGCGCACCAGCCCTGCATCCTGCTCTTCGACGAAGTCCTGGAGTACATCAACCGCGCCCAGGACGTGCGCGACCGGAGTGATGTCGCCCTGAGCACACAGACCTTCTCTTTCTTTCAGGAGCTGACCGAGGCCGTCGCGACCTTGCCCTTCGGCATGATGGTCGTGGCGCTGCCGTCCAGCTACCTGGAGGACTTCGGTGAGCAGCAGGAAGCGTCGCTGGCGCGGCTTGACAAGATCTTCGGGCGTGTCGAGTCGATCGAACGCCGGTGCAGGGCGATGAGGTCTACGCCGTCATCCGCCGCAGGCTCTTCGAGGCAGAGCAGCTTGACGTCGCCGAGATGCGCCAGGTCATCCATGCCTACCTCCAAACCTATCAGCACTACCGTGACGACTTGCCCGCCAAGGCCCGCGGTGTGGCCTGGCGCGACAGGATGGAGCGGGCCTACCCCTTCCACCCCGACGTCATCGACACGCTCAGCGAGAAGTGGTCGACCTTCCCTTCGTTCCAGGGCACCCTCGGCGTGCTGCGAATACTGGCCAATGTCGTCGAGGATCTCTACCATCGCGAAACCAACCTCGATATGATCTTGCCCGGTGACCTGAACTTGACCACCCGCAAGTATGTCAGGCGTTCCTGCGCCACGCCGGCAGCGAGGGCGAGCGCGTGATCCTCGGACATCGCGGGCCACAGGCCACATCACAGGCGCTGGATGCCGCAAACCCCAGATGGTCGCAACTGGCGCAGCGGATCGCCACCGCCATCTTCGTCTACTCCTTCAGCGCCGACGAAACAACGCGAGGCGACACGTTGCCCTACGTGAAGCTTGCCGTGTTGCGCAACGATACGATCCCGGCGCTGGTCACGGAGTGCTACATCGCCTCGCCGACACCCTCTGGTACTTGAATGCCGAGGCAGGCGCTACTACTTCTCGCGCATCCCCAATCTCAACCGCATAATCCTTGACAAGCGAGAGCTCTATGACCAGCGGTACGAGGAGCGCATGCGGGCCATCGTCGAGCAGAACTCCGGAATAAGCTGAATACCTACCTTTGGCCCGCCGCGGGCTATGGCATCCCCGACAACCGCGCGCTCAAGCTGGTGGTGATGCACCCGGAGCAACCCGAGAGCATCATCGAGGCGTGGCTGGCACGCAAGGGGACTACCTTCCGTGAGTACAAGAACACGCTGATCTTCGCCCTGGCCGACGCCGCCGCCTTCGCCCAGTTCAGAGAGGATGTCAAGACGGTCCTGGCCCTGGAAGAGATTGACGACGAGATCAAGGCCGCGCCGCTCGCTGCCTGAAGACCGTCTCGCCGAGGTCCAGCGGCGCAAACAGACGGTCACGCGCGACTTCTCCCGTAGCGTCCGGCGGATGTACCATCGTTTGCGCGTGGCCAGTCCTGCGGGCCACCGCGAGATCGACCTCGGCACGCCGGTAGCGGGCAGGGAGACGCTGACCGGCTGGTACTGGCGCGAGCTGACCTCGATGGACTACGGCGTGATCGTAGAACAACTCCACTATCCAATCCTGGCCAGCCGCCTGCTGGCCGGCACCGACCAAATAGCGACGTCGGTGGTGCTGGACCAGTTCTACAAGAACCCGCAGCTCCCACTTCCGGCCTCCGAAGGCGTGCTGGCCCGGGCCATCCAGCTTGGCGTGCAGGACGGCGCGCTGGGCCTGGCGGAGCTGAAAGACGGCAGCCCAGACCCGTGGAGTCTTCGTTTCGGCGTGCCACTGGCGCTGACCGCGATCGACTTCTCACAGACTCAAGTGGTACTCACGCGCGAGCGGGCAGAGACGCTGGAAGCTGCGTCGGCGGCACAGCAAGCCGCCGACCAAGGCACCCAGGTCGCGACGGCGACCGGCGCCATCACGGTCGCGCCGAAGGCAGCCAGGGCCGCGGCTGACATAGCCAAGACCGACAGCGTCAGCGGACCGGATCGAGGCGGCCTTGCGCCCGGCCCAGGGTCGGAGCGCACACCGCCTCAAACCACCTACCACCGCGTGCGACTCGCCATTGCCGGCGTGGCGGCGAGCAAGATCGCCGACGTCGACCGCGGCATCTTCCTGCCTCTCAGCGCCCTCGTCGACGGCGACCTCACCTTCACGCTGGAGATCGACGTGACCAGCGCCGAAGGCATCCCTGCGCGCACGCTGGAGCAGACCATCAAGGAGACCGTGCGCCGGATCGGCGCGCGGATCGTGGAGGAGGAGAAAGGCTAGAGACGACGTGCCGAGAACCAACAAGCAGCGCGTGCTGGGCTACCTGCAGTCGGTCGCGCCGGACGTAGCGACGAAACCCGGTCTGCACACTTGATTGGCCCGCTATCAGGTGTATAGTAGAACAAAAGATCTATCTCAGGAAAGCACCAAAATGATGGCCATACTCACACACGCAACCGAACAACCGCCCGTGACAGGGGCGGTCCCCGTAGGCTTGTCGCCGGAGTCTTCCCGGCGGGGTACACAGCCGCGGCGTGCTGTATTACGAAACGAACCCATTTTCGCCCGGTCACGCATCCCAGACGTGGCAACGGGTCAACGTGCAGACGATCACTGCCATCCGGCCCTACCTCGGCTCGGCGGGCACCACCGCACGCCTCGATCGCAGCCATGTCGCCCTGCGCGTGACGCCATAGACGAAGAGGAAGAAGATTCCCAGCAAAGCACTGCCGATGACGACGCCCGTATACACGCTCATGCCGAACTTGAACTGCGGTGGTGTCGTCGACAGACGAGATAGGAATGGCGGGGATGAGCACAAGATCGTACGCAAGGAAACCGATGTACTGCCCGGCGGCATTCAGCCAGCTGGGTCGCAGTAGCCCATAGACGAAGTACATGGCTGCGCCCAGGAACATCAAGCCCATCACCACCCTCAACTGCGGAGTGATCATCCACGGAACCGATGTCGGCACCTGCAGGATCATCCTCGCGGCTACAATGACTAGCAGCACGGCGAAGATGACGAACGACCACCTGACCACCCCAGGCATCGGCGTCGTGCGATCGATCGGAATGCCTGCGCTCCACACCAGCAGGCCCAGGCCGAAGAGCGCCCCCACGACGCACGAAATGGCAAACGCGACCATCCGGACATCACCGCTGCCGGCACCCAGGATGAAGGAGTAGACCGAGAGAGGCCCGAGGATCGTGACGTAATCGAGACCGATGCCCGCCAGGGCACCGTAGTTCTCGGTGATAGCAGCCCATAAGGTAGGGGCGGCCGCAGCAGCGAAAATCGAGGCGATGAAGATGGACGTGAGCGGCGTCGTGCCCGGATAGGGCCATAGACTGACGAGGGGCCACTGGAAGAAGAAGATGAGCGCAGCTACCAGCTGGACCAGACCAATGACAATCAAGCCGTAACGCACGATCCTGGCCATGTCGACCTCCTCTTAGGCGACTTGAAGTGACCATTTTAAGCGATAGTCATCATATTTATTATGCCCCGTACACGGCGCCGGTCAAGGACCAAACAGCCATTGTCAGCTCCGATTTCTTCAGTGCATAGTCCGCAACTTCAGCTACAATCGTGGATATCGTGCCTACGAGCAGTGCCGGACAGTTCTGACAAGGCACCTCTCGCAGGACCAGCAAGTGCTCATGTTTCTAGCCAAGAAGGAGCCACCCCGATGAAAGCATTGGTCGTCTACGATTCGGTCTTTGGCAACACGGAGAAGATCGCCCAGGCGATCGGCGCAGCTTTCGGCGCGCCCGACGACGCCAAAGTCGTCAAGGTGCCTGACGTCACGGCAGACGCCCTCGCCGGCGTCGATCTCCTCGTCGTCGGCTCCCCTACCCGCGCCTTCAAGGCCACGCCCGCCACGATGACGTGGGTCAAGGCGCTGCCCGCTGGCAAGCTCAACGGCGTCAAGGTGGCGGCGTTCGACACCCGCATCGCGGTAGCGGACACAAAGTCGGGCTTTCTGAAATTCATGGTCAGCATCTTCGGCTACGCTGCCAAGCCCATTCTCAGTGCGCTCAAGAGCAAGGGCGGGCAAGCGGTGGCGGAGCCCGAGGGCTTCATCGTGATGGACTCAGAGGGGCCACTCAAGGAGGGCGAGCTGGAGCGCGCCGCGGCGTGGGCGAAACAGGCCGCGACGAGCGGTACATGATGCCCGCGGAGCCCGACCCGACGCCGCGCGTCCTGTTGATGGGCATCGGCGCCATCGGCGGTGTGATCGCCGCGGGGCTGCTGGCATCGGGCGACGACGTCACGCTCGTCACCCACAACGCGGAGATCAGCAACGCGCTCGCAACGCAGGGATTGCGCCTCACCCGACCGGAGGGCGAGCAGGTCCTACCGGCCGCCGTGTGCGCCGGTGCCTGTCCGGACTTGAGTAGCGCCGGCGGGCCCTTCGATATCGCGCTCCTGGCGATGAAGGCCACCGCCGCCGAGGTCGCCGCGCGCGAGGTCTGGCCGCTGCTCTCACCCGACGGCTACGTGGTAACGCTGCAGAACGGCATCGTAGAGGATCGTGTTGCCGAGATCGTGGGCCGCGACCGCGTCATTGGCGCGTTGGTCGGCTGGGGCGCGACGATGCACCGGCCCGGCATCTACGAGATGACCTCGCGCGGCGAGACGACCATCGGCGAACTCGATGGCGGCGTGACGCGACCGGATCACCCAACTCAAAGCCGTCCTCGACCACGCGGTCCCCACGACGGTGACGGCGAACATCTACGGCGCCCTCTGGTCCAAGCTGGCCATCAACTGCGTGATCACGACGTTGGGCGCGGTCACCGGCCAACTCCTGGGACGGATGCTGCGCCGGGCCAGAGTCCGGCGGATGGCGCTGACGATCATCAGCGAGGTGATCGACGTGGCCACGGCGCTCGGTGTCAGGCTCGAACCGGTGGGCGGCACGCTGGACCTGCAACGCCTCTACCTCGACCCAGAGCGACGGAGGGGTGGCTTTGGGCTCGACCTCGTGCCCCGCCAGGCCATCATGATGTTGGTCGGCCTCAAGTTCCGTAAGCTCAAGTCGTCGATGCTGCAGAGCCTCGAACGCGGCCGCACGCCGGAGATCGAGTTCATGAACGGGTATGTGGTCGAGAAGGGGCAGGCTGTTGGCGTGCCCACGCCCGCCAACGCGGCGCTTGCCGCGATGGTTCGCGAGATCGCTGCGGGAAAGCGACCGATCTCTCCAGAGAACCTGGACGCGCTGGGGGTGGTGCAGTAGCCGCATCCGAACTCTCGGGAAGGTAGGGGTGGCTTCTCTACGAAGCTATGCCCAACACCGCAGGCCTCTGCGTCTACAAGGCTCGATCCACCTTCCCGGAAGATGGCCGAATGCGCCCCACGAATCGGCAGGATGTGGTACGATACGTGTATGCCGGTTCCGATCTCACTCTACGCAGACAACGAGCACGCAGCCCAGGCGATCGCGCGCCATATCCGGACTCTTGATCCCCCGGTGAGGCACCTGCGGCTGCGGCCCTTGAGCCTCGTTCGGCCGGCCCTGGGACCGTGGTGGCTCATCCCGGGCACCGGTTGGCCGCCCTATGCGCACGCCAGGCTCTTCTTGCGCCGCGTCTCCGGGACCGAGACGAGCATCGACCCGGGGCTCTTCTGCCTCGGCCTGCGCATCGAACGGGGGCTGGGCCGGCAGCTCGCTGGGCGGCAGTGGCCTGGCGATCCGGAAACCCTGGACCTCGTCGACCCCTCGCTGACGATGCAGCCCTCGTGGTTTTGGCACCGATTCCTCAACGACACCCTGGGGGGCCTCATCCATACGCCACTGCGCACCCTATTGGCGCGATCCGAGCAGCCGCTCAACATTGAGCTCGATCTCTATCGTGCCGGCAGCGTCCCTGCGCCCGACCGCGGCGACGTGTGGCCCGACGATCACCTGGCGTTCGCGATCCTGGATGAGGGGCTCGTGCTGCATCCCATCGACCTCGCCCGTGCCGAGCTCAAGCCGCTAAGTGAGGTACCCACGCTGCGCGAGCTGGTGCTGCAGATCGAGGGCGTCCCAAAACTAACCTGGTACTGGATTACCGTCCGGATTGGCATCCAGGTCAGCTATGGCACGCCGGACACCGAAGACGCGTGGGGGGCACCCGAGCTGTGGCATCGCGCGATGGAGCCTTGGCTGCCCTGGCTCCACTGAAACACTACTCATTCGCCGCCAGGACGCAGGGGACGTATCGCGTGCCCATGGCTTGGCAGGACCCATCATACAGAGGGACAGCAGATGAAGACACGCACATATGGTAGGACCGGCATCAGGGTTTCGGAGATCGGCGTTGGAGGACATCAAGACGGCGTGGAGACCGGACAGGGGCTCGCACGACAGGCGCGCTTTTTCGCTGGCGATCAGGAGCGAGCCCGCGTCATAGGCGAGGCCATCGACCGCGGCATCACCTACTTCGACACGACGTTCGGCTGCGAACTGGCATCCCTGGGCCGCGTGCTGCACCTGCTGCACCGGCGCGAGGCCTGCTTTGTCTCGGCAATGCGCGTGGACTTCTTCTCGAACTACAAACACGAGACGGTGAGCCCCCGTGAATACACACGTCGCGAGGTTGAGGAGCGCCTGCAGGAGTTCGGGTATGACACGGTCGACCAGTTTATGCTCGGGGCCGTCGAGGGCGGCGATCCGCTCGCGACCCCAGCCGTCGTCGAGGAGACCCTGGACGAGCTGGAGCACCTACGACAGGAGGGCAAGCTGCGGACCTACGGCTTCTCATGCCACGATCCTGACTACGCCGCCCGGCTGCTGACGGCCTACCCTGCTTTCGACGCCGTGATGACGCCCTACAACTACGCAAACCGCAGATCCGAGGGAGAGCTAGCGGCTGCGTTGGACCGGACCGGTGCAGCCTGGATTGCGATGAAGTCGCTGGTCTGGCACCTTTATGGTCTGCCGGTGACGGCGCTGCGCAACCTTGGCGATGGTGCGGCAGCCCTGGGCCTCGATACGGGCGCGCCGGTCGCCCAACTCGCACTGCGCTTCATCCTGGAGAATCCCAGGCTCACGACGTGCGTCCCGGCGATGAACAGCGTCGCCCAAGTCGACGAGAACGTGGACGCCTCCGGCGCACACCCTCTGTCTGAAGACGAGCTGACCCAGCTTGAGGCCTACGCAGTCACGATGAAAAGTGAGAAGGGCGTCCCTCTCGCGATCGGCGGACTCAGCGTGGACAACGCGCGTGTGCGCAACTTCGCGCTGGAGCTCTTGGCGCGAGAGGTGGGCACGGCACAGCCCGCCATCGATTGGACCGCTGATGAGGCCGACGCGATCGCTCGGGAAGCGGCCTCGGCTGCGCTCGACTATGCTGGCAGGGCACGCAAAGTGGGGAGACCTGGTACGAACCCACGCACGATAGGGATGCCCGCGGGGTAACAAACAGAAGACCGCACAGTTTCCGGAGAAACTGTGCGGTCTCTTTTCAGCATAAAGCTGATGATTCAGGTGCCCGGGATGTCCCGAGCACTCATTCCCTTGCCCAAGTTATGCCCTGGCAACTTGCGCGGTGCCGTGGGCCTACCTCGGAATTACAGGGGACGAACGTCGACGGCCTTGGGGCCTTTGTCGCCCTGCTCCACCGAGAACTCAACCCGCTGATTTTCCTGCAGCGAGCGGAAGCCACCAGCCTGAATGGCTGAAAAGTGGACAAAGACGTCATCGCCCGAATCTCGGGAAATGAATCCGTATCCCTTGGCATCATTGAACCACTTCACGGTACCGGTTTCTCGTTCTGACACTGCTGTGCTCCTTAAAGCTAATGAGATTTCTTGGGCGAAGCAGCCAGGGCACAAAAAAGACTGCCCAGCCTCAGCAAGCCTGGACAGTCCCTAATGCACAGCCATAACCTACCTCGTCCTACATCCAAGAGTATACCATATATGACGATTTGTGCAAGTGGCAATTCGAACGACGCTTGACGATTGGTCGGATGGCTCCAGTCAATCGTCAATACGCCGCTGCGTCAAGCCGCTACCCCGACAGGCTCCTCCATTTCGGCGAACGCCAGCGCGTCCGACGCCGGGTCAAGATCCACGAAGATCGTGGACCCGGGGCCGAAGCGCCCCTGGAGTACCGCCATCGAGAGCGGGTCCTGCAGCTGGCGCTGAATCGCGCGCTTGAGTGGGCGAGCGCCGAAGACAGGATCGTAGCCCTCATCGGCCAGGAACTGCTTGGCCGCCTCCGTCAGCTCGATATCCATCTGCTGCTCGCGCAGCAGCCGCCGCAGGTTACCCACCTGGATCTCGACGATGGCCTTGAGGTCCTCGCGCGTCAGGCTGCCGAAGAGGATCACCTCGTCGATACGGTTCAGGAACTCGGGCCGGAAGGTCCGATCCAGCTCCTGCATCACCTGCGGTGCGCGCCTCCTCAGGACCGACCTCCTTGATCCACCGGCTGCCGACGTTGCTCGTCATGATCACGATCGTGTTGGTGAAATCCACCGTGCGCCCGTGGCCATCGGTCAGACGCCCCTCGTCCAGCAACTGCAGCAGGACGTTGAAGACCTCGGCGTGGGCCTTCTCGATCTCGTCCAGCAGCAGCACGCTGTAGGGTCGGCGGCGCACCGCCTCCGTCAGCTGACCGCCCTCGTCGTAGCCGATGTAGCCGGGAGGCGCACCGATCAGCCGCGAGACCGTGTGCTTCTCCTGGTACTCGCTCATGTCGATGCGGACCATCGCCTCCTCGGTGTCGAAGAGGAAGGCGGCCAGCGCCCGCGCCAGCTCGGTCTTTCCGACACCGGTCGGCCCCAGGAACAGGAACGTCCCGATCGGCCGGTGCGGATCCTGCAGCCCAGCCCGCGCGCGGCGCACTGCATTGGAGACCGCCGAGACTGCCTCATTCTGCCCGACCACGCGCTTGTGAAGCTCATCCTCCATCCGCATCAGCTTGGCCCGCTCGCCCTCCATCAGCCGCGAGACGGGAATCCCCGTCCACGCGGAGACGACACGTGCGATCTCCTCAGGCCCAACCTCGTAGTTGAGCATCGGGTGCTCGCCCTGCACCTTGCGGAACTCGGACTCGGCTTGGCTCAGCTCCTCCTGAAGCTCGTGAGCACGCCCATAGCGCAGCCTGGCAGCCTCGTCGAAGTCCCGCGTGCCCTCCGCGCGCTCGATATCCAACTGCAAGTTCTCGAGCGCACGCTGCGCCTTCTGGATCCTCTCGATCTGCGCCTTCTCCTGCTTCCACTGGGCGGTCAGCGCCCGGCTCTGCTCCTGAAGATCCGCGAGCTCTTGATCGAGATCGGCCAGTCGTCTCCGACTGGCATCATCCTTCTCCTGCTTCAGCGCCGTTCGCTCGATCTCCAGCTGCATGATCCGCCGGTCGCTCTCGTCCAACTCCGTGGGCTTCGAGTCAATCTCCAGCCGCAGCCGTGCAGCGGACTCGTCGACCAGATCGATAGCCTTGTCCGGCATCTGACGTCCGGTGATGTAGCGATCCGCCAACGTCGCAGCGGCAATCAGCGCCGCATCCTGGATCCGCACCCCGTGGTGCGTGTCGTAACGCTCCTTGATACCTCGCAGGATGCTGATCGTGTCGGCAACATCCGGCTCATCGACGAAGACCGGCTGGAACCGGCGCTCCAGGGCGGCGTCCTTCTCGATGTACTGCCGGTACTCGTCAAGCGTCGTCGCTCCGATCGTGTGAAGTTCGCCACGCGCAAGCATCGGCTTGAGGATATTGCCCGCGTCCATGGCCCCTTCTGCCTTGCCTGCCCCCACGACTGTGTGGAGTTCGTCGATAAAGAGGATCATCTTGCCCTCGGAGCTCGCGATCTCATTGAGCACGGCCTTGAGCCGCTCCTCAAACTCGCCCCGATATTTCGCACCGGCGATCAACGCGCCCATGTCGAGCTGGAAGATCTCCTTCTCCTTCAGCCCCTCAGGCACGTCACCCCGCACGATCCGCTGGGCCAGGCCCTCGACAATCGCTGTCTTCCCGACGCCGGCCTCGCCCACGAGCACGGGATTGTTCTTTGTGCGCCGCGAGAGAATCTGCATCAAGCGGCGGATCTCCTCATCCCGGCCTATCACCGGGTCTAGCTTCCCCTGGTGGGCAAGCTGCGTAAGGTTGCGCCCGTACTTCTCGAGGACGTTGTACGTGCCCTCAGGGTTCTGCGACGTGACGCGCTGCGCACCCCGGATCCCGGTCAACGCCCGGAGGACGGCCTCGCGGTTGATGCCCTGCGACGCCAGGAATCGCGCGATCTCCCCTGAACTCGAGTCGGACATCGCCAGGAGCATGTGCTCCGTGCTGACGTACTCGTCGCGCAGGCCCTCGGCCTCGCGCTCCGCCCCCTGCAATATCCGCGACACGGCAGGCGAGATTCCTACCTGAGCAGCCGAACCGCGTGCCTGGGGCTTGCGGCTGATGGTCTGCTCGAGATCCATCCGCAGTCGCTGCGGATCCCCGCCCAACTCCAAGATGACCCTTGGCACGACGCCATCCGACTGCTCGAGCAGAGCGAGCAGCAAGTGCTCGGGATCCACCTGGGGATTCCCACGCTCCGTCGCGATCCGCTGAGCTCGCAGTAACGCCTGTTGGGTTTTCTCGGTATATCTGTTTGCGTCCATTCTCACCACCTCCTCAAGACGGTGGGACTCCCACGGGCAAAGGCCAGAGCCGTTGCCACGGCACGTGGATGTCCCACCAAGACGCCTACAGTGTACCGCCCGGAGATTATAGGAACGTTAGAGCCACATCAGAATCACCACAGAGACTGCCTAGACCTCCACCTCGCCAAAACGCCACACGGCCACCACGACAAAGATGATCGTCGCCGACAGCGTCGTTAACACAGGCAGCCACGAAGGAGGTGTCGTGCCAATCATGACGGAGCCGGCAATCGATGTCGAGAGTTCCTGTCCTAGCGGCAGACAGAGCCCCCAGGGAAGCACAAGGCCCAGGGCCGGGACGGCACCCACGAGATACTGCTGGGCGAACAACAAGCCCAGGGGGATGCCGATGACCCCGCCGCGTCGCCTGAACACCGCGCCCAGCATCACCGTGAGCGCGAGGAAGAAGAGCATATTCAGGGCGATGATCAGGTACCCGCCCAGAAAAGGCAGCACGGCCACCCGCACGCCGGCGATGCGCAGCACGCCCCACCCCACGACCATCGGGATCAGCAGCATTGTGATGAGTACGCCGACAGCATTGGGAATGAGCTTGCCCAGGATGTAGGCCGTGCGCGAGACGGGCTTGGAGAGAATCCATTCCGCCGCGCCGTTCTGCTTCTCGCCGACGATCGCGCCCTGCATGATAATCACCATAGCGATGACAGGAAACAGCCCACCGAAGAGACAGACGAACCCGACGGAATCGAGCGCGGGAACAGCCTCACCACTGAAAAGGATACCCGCCAGCATAAGGCCAAGGATACCTGTCCAGATCAACGTGTGGACCCACCAGGTCCTGGTACGCCACCACTGGCCGAAGCCTGCACGCAACAGGTTCCCAAGACCGCGCCGCCAGCCGCGCTCCTGGACCGGGACGAAAACGCTATTGGCCGTCATGGCTGCCCCCCTCCACCAATTGAACGAAAATGTCTTCCAAATCGTAGGAGCGACGACGGAACTCAGTGATGGCGAGGCCGGGATCCTCGAGCATCGTCCTCAAGAGCCCCGCCTCCGCTGCATCGGGCTCGGTAACGGCGACGCGCCAGTGGACGACATCGTCAGCCGCTGCGCCCGTTGGGACGCGCTCGATGCCCGCCACCCACGGCTGCGAAGATACCCTCTTCTGCGCGCCTGCTTTCGTCGCCGCGGAAGGCCACCGAATAGACGACGCCCCCGCTGCCCGCGAGCAGCGTGTCAATCGCACCGGCGTAGACGAGCTTGCCGTGGTTCAGAATGGCCACGGTATCGCTCACGCGCTGGACGTCGTCCAGGATATGGGTGGAGTAGAAGATCGTCGTATGCTTCCGCAAGCGAGCCATCACGTCGAGCACGTCCCGCCGGCCGAGGGGGTCCAGTGAAGCCGCCGGCTCATCGAGGATGAGTAGGTCAGGGTAGTTCACCTGGGCCTGCGCGATGCCCAACCGCTGCCGTTCCCCGCCGGAGAAGCCCTCCACCGGACGGTCGGCCTTGTCGGCCAGCCCGACCAGTTCCAGCATCTCCTCGACACGGGTCGCAATCTCGCCGTCCGGCCCCTTGAAAAAGAAGCGTGCTGTGAATGTCAACGTCTCACGCGCCGTCATATACTCGTAGAATCTGGGGTCCTGCGATAGGTAGCCTACCCGAGCACGGATCTCGACGCTGTCCCGCACCATGTCCAGGTCGAAGATCCTGGCGCTGCCGGAAGTTGGCCGGATCAGACCCAACAGCAGCTTCATCGTCGTTGTCTTTCCGGCGCCATTTGGCCCGAGGAAGCCGAAGATCGAGTTCCTGGGCACCTGCAAGTCAAGGGCATCGACCGCAGTCACATCCTGGTATACCTTTGTGAGGCCACTTGTTGTGATAACGAGAGGTGTCATAGGTTCCCCTTTCACTGCGTGGTGGGTTCGGGAGCTGCGACCGGAGGACAGGTCCCCCTGTAGCTCGGCGTCCGCCTTCGGCACACGTGGATATTATACACCGGCACCGTGCGCTCGTGTTGACGCCTCATGCGCAATGCCTATAATCCGACGCATTATGTCGTCTCCCTTTGCGTGTTCGGGTGTTGTCCTTCTTCAGGAGGTCTTATTATGGCAGGTAAGCTCACAATTGTGCCGGCTGAGTCCGCCGCCGAACGGCGGGAGTTCGTTCGCTTCCCGTGGCAAGTCTACAAAGGCGATCCCTATTGGGTCCCCCCCCTCCTCTCCGAACGAGATGAATTCGTTGACCCCGACAGGCATCCCTTTCACGAACACGCCAAGGTGCGCTACTTCACCGCACGGCGCGATGGAAAAATCGTCGGCACCATAGCCGGCATCGTCAACTATCGACATAACGAGTACTGGGATGACAAGGTCGGCTTCTTCGGTCTCTTCGAGGTACTTCAGGATGAGGAGGCAGCGCACGAGCTGTTACGCACGGCAGAAGCGTATATCCACGAGGAGGGCCTCGACACCATCCGCGGCCCGATGAACTTCTCGACAAACGAAGAGTGTGGCCTGCTGGTCGACGGGTGGAATGGCCCGCCCGTCATCATGATGACCTACAACCCGCGCTATTATGTGGACTACATCGAAAGCGCGGGCTACTACAACGCGCAGAACCTTTACGCATTCCTGGAAAATGTCAGGCAGGTGCAGCCGGACGGTACCGGGCTCAACCCGAAAATCCTGAGGGTGGCGGAGCGCATCCGTCAGCGACACGACCTGGTACTGCGCCCCATCGATATGAGCAACTTCAAGCGAGACGCGGGATACTTCAAGGACATCTACAACCAGGCCTGGTCCAAGAACTGGGGATTCGTCCCCCTGACCGATGCCGAGCTCGACCACGAGATCAAGTCGCTCAAGCCGATCGTCGATCCCAACACAATCTTCTTCCTCTTCAAGGACGAGCGGCCCGTCGCCGCCGGGTTGCCACTGCCCGACATGAACCAGGCTCTCCACGGCGCTTACCCTCGGCCGGGCGTGCCGGAGTGGTGGACGATGGCAAAGATGATCTACAACTGGAAAGTGCGCAAGCAGGTCACAACGCTTCGGGCATTCGCCGGTGGAGTGGTCGAGGAGTACCGGGACCTGGGCCTACACGCGCTGCTCATCGCGGAGACGATACGACGCTGCGTGCCAAAGTACAAGGATATCGAGTTCTCCTGGGTCTTGGAGAGCAACATACCGATGCGCCAGACTGCCGCCAACGTGGGGGCCGAGGTCTACCGGACCTATCGGATCTACGAGAGGAAAGTGTAGCGAGCGCAGGCGACTTGCCAGGGCTCGAGCCCGAGTCTGACCGGGCTGCCTTCGCAAGGTCCAGCGACGAAAAACGCGAGCCCCGGCGAAATCGCCGGGGCTCGCGCTATGCAGGATTCGAGTCTAGTACTTCTTGACGATCGGGCGGTACGAGCCAGGCTGGCGTGCCAGCATAACCTGGGATTCCTCGCGCCGGTGTCGCACCTCGTCCAGATCCAGCCGCACAACCACGTACCCCTCTTCGGGCTCCTCCAGCGCCGCCAGCACCTCGCCGGATGGCGAAAGAATCGCGCTCTGCCCGGCAAAGGTATAGGACGGCTCCTCGCCGATGCGGTTTGCCGCGGCGATGAAGATGTCGTTCTCGTACGCCCGCGCTACCAGTAGGGTGCGCCACATATCGGCGTCCTTGGTCTGCCAGGCCGCTGGAAGCAGGATGATCTCCGCGCCGCTCAGCATCAAGCTGCGCGCCATCTCTGGGAATGCCAGATCCCATCCCGTCATCACACCAAGGACACCCACTTCCGTCTCAATGGGCTTGATCTGAAACCCGGGACGGAAGACCAATCGCTCTTCCGCAGGAAGGTGAATCTTGCGGTACGTCCCGGCGACCTCACCGTCCGGCGCGATGAGAACCGCACCGTTGTAAAGTACCGTCTCGACATCCTCCTTGACCGCCATGCCAATCAGGACGTAGACGCCGAAATCGGTCGCGTGCTGGCCCAAGATGTTGGTGACGGCACCGGGGACGCGCTGGGCCATCTGGGCAAATCGCGCGCCGCCCTCATAGCCGGTCACAGAGAGTTCGGGGAACACGATGATGTCGACGGGCTGCGCGGTGGCAATGCGAGCCACCGTCTCGGCCATCTTGCCGACGTTGTCCTCCATCTTGGTCAGTTCCGGTGCCATCTGCACAACAGCAACGTTCAGTTCACGCATGGTAACTCCTTCTGAGTTCGTGTACGGGGAGCCCGACGATGAGTGCGATCTACTTGGGGCGCCGCATATAAGTCAGCACTGAGTACAATTCGGGAGGCAGCGGCGACGCGACGCGGACCTCCTCACCCGTTGTGGGATGTGGCAGAGACAGCTCGCTCATATGCAGGAAGATCCGGCCGGGCAGTATCGACCGTCGGGTGCTGCCATAGGCGCGATCTCCCACAATCGGGAAACCATACCACGCCAGATGCACGCGTATCTGGTGCATCCGCGAGGTCTCGGGACGGACATAGACGAGGGTATAGTGCTGTCCGCTCTCGACGAAGTGCTGCTGACCACGGACGAGTGTCCGGGCCGGCCGCCCTTCACGTGAGACCACCAGTCGTTGGCGCGCGCGCTTCACATTGCCGATGGGCTGGTCAATGGTGAACTCGCCCCGTAGATGGCCCTCGACCAGGGCTGTGTACACCTCGCCGACGTACTGCCGCTTTACGAGCCTGCGAAGCTCGCGATAAGTGGCCTCATCCTTGCCGGCCAGAACCAGGCCGGACGCATCTTCGCCCAGCGTCGTCACGACCCCGGCACGATCCACGCCGCCAACGTTCGCCAGGTCAGGATACCTTGCAGCGAGCAGCTCCGGCACGGTGGCCGCCCCGGGCTTTCGCAGACGCCGTACCGAGATACCCGCCGGTTTGTCGACCACCAGCAGCTCGTCATCTTCGTAGACCACCGGCAACGACAATCCCAGCGGCAGCGAGACTTCGGCGCTCTCCTCCAGTTCAGGCAGACGCACGATCACCTGATCATCTGGACGGAGGCGCTGCCCGACCGTACGGGCAGGCAGCCCATTGATAGAGATATCGCCGGCCGTGACCAGGTCCCGAATAGTCCTCCGGTCCAGCTCCTCCCAATGGTCCGCGAGAAGTTGGTCCAGACGCATTTCTGATGCAACGGTCAGCGTATGGAGTTCAGGCATGGACTGACACTTCCCGGCGCTCGGCCAGCAGCGAATCCACGAGTAGGATCGCCACACCGACGACAATCGCCGAATCCGCAAGGTTGAAAACCGGCCAGGTGGCGAGGGGCCGCAGATTGACATCGATGAAATCCACGACGTAACCACGCAGCACGCGGTCGATCACGTTGCCGAACGCGCCTCCCGCGACCAATCCCAAGGACACGTGCACCCAGAGATCGCTGCCGGGAATCGTGCGGCGGAAGACGATGATCCCCACCGCAACGGCGACCGACAGCCACATAAAGAGAGTGCCAAGCGCAGGGAATAGGCCGAAGGCCACCCCCGTGTTCTCGACGAAGGTAAAGGATAAGATCGGGGAAAGAAACGGAAAGACATCGGTGGGATGGTAGGGAGCGAGGTTCGTCACCACCCATAGGCTGACAGCCTGGTCAACCATCAGACACACAACAATCGCGCCGTAGAACAACAAATGGCTCAACAGCCCGGAGTCGACGAGGTGGCGGGTTCGTTCACCCACGGAGCCACCCAACCTTATCGCCTGCGTTCGCGACGCGATTGGCACTCCAGGCAGTAGCTGGCTTCGGGGACCGCTTCGAGTCGGGCGAGTTCGATCCGCGTACCGCACGACTCACAGATGCCGTAGGTGCCGTCCTCGAACCGCGCAAGTGCATACTCGACGTTCTTGTAGGATTGGAGCATCTGCTGGCCGAGGCTGAAATCTCGCTCCTGCTCGAAGACCTCCGTCCCTGCGTCAGCCATATGGTTACTGTAGCCGACGCCGTCTTCTCGCACCTCACGCTGGACATCGTCCAGTTGTGAACGGAGTTCGCGCTTCATCTCTTCCAGCCGACGCCGAAGCTCAGCATAGGTAACCGGCATACCTTGTCTCCCCATCACCAATCTGCATCGATTCTACCTGAGATCACCCAGAAGACAAGAAACGCTCGGGACGTTACTGTTCTGTAATCCCTTTGTAACTGCGGTCATGCAATGTCACTATACAATGAACATAGAAGTAGTCTAGCGGATCAGCACAGGAAGCACCGATGTACACAACCGTTCGCATCTCGGATAACATGCAGAGGAGGACAGGAATGCAGAGGAGACGCTGGTCGTTATATTTGGTCTTGGCGATGCTGGTCAGCTTGTTGCCACAGGCTGTCCTGGCGCAGAGTCCCAACTACTACACCTCGGTCATCGTCAGTGATGTGACCTCAGGCGCAGCCGTGGTGGGCGGGACCTTCACCACAGACGTAAGTCTGTCGATCGTGAACAATGCGACACCGATGCTCGGCGTGATGGGGGTTGATCTCTATCTGGGATTCGATCCCGCCGTTGTCAACGTGGATGATGCCGATGACAACCCGGCCAACGGTGTCCAGGTGAACGTCGCCACCGGCTTTTTCGGCGGCTCCGTCGTGGTCGCGAAGAACCTGGTCGAGGTTCCGTGCACCAACGCAGGCGCAGCGCCGGCATGCGTGCACCTTGCGCTGAGCCACACCGGGGCGCCGATCACCAACCGGACGGGCAAGATCGCCACAATCGCGTGGGGTGGAATCACGGCCGGCGCTACGGGCTTCACGGTCCTTACCGAGACAGTCCTGGCTGATGTCGATGGGAACACAGTCCCGATCAACAGCACATCGGTTCCTGCAATCTCCGTCGTCCCGGCGGGCACCATCACGGGCCGAGTTGAGCGGCAGGGTCAGGCTGTGCCGCCAGGATATGCCGGCACCGACGTGATTGCCTACAACTCGGGTGGCGGCGTGGTGGCCTCAGGTGTGACGGACGCAGCGGGTGACTTCTCGTTGGCAGTCCCTCAGGGTGGTATCTACCTGGTGCAGGCCTTCTATCACGGCTACCTCAAGGCCCAGAAGAGCAGCGTCTATGTCGTCGGTGCATCCGTCAGCGTTGGAACCACCAAACTACTCGGTGGTGACGTCAACGGTGACAACAACGTTAACATCCTTGACATCGTCGGCGTGATTGGCGTATTTGGGACTGCGGGTACAATATCCACGGACATCAATCACGATGGCACTGTCAACATCTTCGACCTTACCATCGCCGCCGGCAACTTCGGCAAGATTGGCCCCACAGCGTGGTAGCATAGGATTTACACAGGGAGATATGATATGAACAAGATCGCTCGACTCTCGCTGCAGATTCTGTCCCTCGTGGTTCTGCTGAGTATGCCCATCGCTCCGGTGATGGCGGCGTCCACAGTCGTGGCTCTCAGTCCAGCGGCAGGCTCCGTTGCGGTCGGTGAGACCCTTGTGGTCAACGTGACCGTCGCGGATGTGACCAACCTGTTTGGAGCGGAGTTCCACCTGACGTTCGATGCCTCCAGGCTGGAGGTTGTCGATGCCGATGCCGGCACCGACGGGCTACAGATCGGCCTGGGCAGCTTCCTCAGCCCGGACTTCGTCGCCCAGAACGTCGCCAACAACGCCACGGGCACGGTTGACTTCGGCGTTTCGCAGATGTCGCCCCACGGGCCCGTGAGTGGGACCGGCGTCCTGGCTACGATCACCTTCAAGGGCAAGGCTTCTGGCGCCGCTGCAGTCAACTTCGCAAGTGTGCTGCTCGCCGACGCCAGCGGCACCCAGATCACGGCCACGGCTCAGAACGGATCGGTAGCGGTCTCCGGAGGCGCCACGCCGGAACCGACCACGACAACGCCGACGACCACCGCGACGACTACCGCCACCACAACCGCGACCACGCCGCCGCCTTCCTCGTGCACGGTCCAGGGCTATCACGTCGTGCGGGCGGGTGAGACGCTCTACGCCATCGGGCGAGCATATGCGACGCTCCCCAGCCAGATCGCGGCGTGCAACGGCATCGTGAACGTGAGCTGCCTCTACGTGGGCACCAAGCTGGCCATCCCGGTCGCGCCCTGGTCGCCAATTCCGGCCGGACCGGTCGCCGTCCAGCAGTTCACACCTGGTGGTACGGTTCCAGACGCCCGTGCCGCCCACGACTGGCTGTCGGTATTACCATACGGTGCACTACGGTGACACCCTGACATCCATCGCCATCCGCTACGGCGCTAGTGTCTGGGCCATTGGGACGGCGAACTCGATCTATAATCTCAACCTCATCTACCCCGGGCAGGTCCTCTGCATTCCGTAAGGGTCCAACCGGAGCGAACCTGAAAACAGCGCCGCTGCAGGCTTACTGCAGCGGCGCTGTCTCGTTTCTCAGGTCACGCTAGTGTGGTGGCCGGGTATAGAGAAAAACCGACACGCCGGTGAAGTGCGCCGTCTCCCCGAGGCGGTAGTTGCCGTCGAGCCAGCCCCGGACAAGCTCGCGCTCATCCCAGAGCGATGCCTCCGAATAGATCAGCCATACCCTATCGTAGCCGGCAACGATGCGACGCATCTCTCGTCCCACCTCCGCAGCGTCCACCTGATACCCGCCGGCGGCGTCCTGCCAGTTAGTATACGGCGCCTCCGCCCACGTGGTCTGTGCGGAACTGGCAGACGCGTCTGGGACGACGTACGCATCGTAGACGAAGTGATTGTAGGGTATCTGAAAGAGCAGCAGATCGCCCTCGGCTTTTCTGGCCTCGACGAACGTAGCGGCCAACTCGAACTGCGGCTTGATCGGTTGCGAAGCCTGCACGTACAGACCGTGCCCGCTCACGACGAGCAGCGCGGCTATAGAGACGCGGGCGACGATCCGGCTTAGGCTCTCCAGCCAGACGAGGCCGGCCGCAACCAGCGCGTAGAATGCCGGCGCCGCCCAGACCAGATACCGGTCCGTGAAGATCGGGCCGCGGAGCGAGACGAGCCAGATAGCGACGATCGGAAGAACCAACCACGATAGCAGGCGGAGCACGCCTCTCGGTCGGGGCGACGCCAGGAGGCCATATGTCCCAACAGCACCGACCACGCCCCAGAGCGCCATCATACCGATCAGTGCGTCCGAACGTCCCCAGATGCCCTGGCTGATACCCGCGCTCCAGCCATTGAGCAGAGCAGTGATCATCTGACCCAGCGTATGGGCAGGGAAGCCGGTGTCCCGGGGGACCAGCGCCATCGCCGCTTGCCAGCTCAGCAGGGGAAGATAAGGCAAGCTCAGCGCCGCGATGACGCCGAGACCACCGATCCAGGCCCTGGGCGCCCGCGCCGGGCGCAGCCAAAACCAGGCGATCATCACGGGGATGAACAGGGCTGCCAGGATGTGACTGTAGACCGCCAGGGTCGTCGCCGCCGCCACGATGAGCCACCAGATCGCCCGCGGTCGCTCGCATGCGCGATCCAGCGCATAGAGCGCCAGCAGGATCAGCATGGGCACCCAGGTGTACATCTTGATTTCCTGGGCATACCAGACCATATAGGGGGAGCACGCGAAGATCAACGCGGCGACCCCGGCTGTGCGTTTTCCGGCCAACCTGCGAACCAGCACGTAAAAAAGAGCCACGCATACCACGGCCCAGAGCGTCGACAGCAGTCGCATCGCGTAGACAGTCTCACCGGTGAGCCTGATCCACGCCCGCAAGACGAACGAATAGAGAGGGCCGTTCCAGCCCGGCCGGGTGAGATTGCCGATCATCTCCCGCAGAGGTAGAAGCGCGAATCGCCACTGATCCACCTCGTCACGCCACAACCCCTGGCTCACAAGTGACGCGGCCCGGATGGCGAAGGCCAGACACAGCAAGAGCGCGCGGCCAAATGCGGCTGCCGCGCGCCTCCCTGGCTTGCCCACTTCGAGTACCAATTCTGGCATTGCCCGTGACTCCGCGCCAAACTATAATACAGTTGATGCCTGAGGCAATCATTTCCACGAGGAGACCACTATGTGTCGGGATTCACTGCAAGTGCTGGCTGACTTTCGACTACGATGTCGCTGCTGTCGACCGGGGATATACCGGACAGACGCTCCACGTGGACGTCGGTGCCCGCCGGATCTCAGCGAAGCCGGTCACCGAGCAGATGAAGCAGCAGTTTGTAGGTGGCAGGGGATTCGATCTGTGGCTCCTGTGGCACGCAGTCGAATCAGACACCCGCTGGTTCGATCCGGAGAATGAAATCGTCATCTCCTCAGGACCGTGCGGCGGGACGACACAATATCCCGGATCGGGGAAGTCCATTGCGGCCACGATCTCGCCTCTCACCGACGTGGTCATCGACAGCAACGCGGGAGGGCACTTCGGGCCATACCTGAAGTTCGCTGGCTGGGACGCCATTGAGATCCAGGGCAATGCCGAACAGGAGACAATCGTCCTGATCGACGCCCCCGAGGGTGCCGGCTCCCACGCCCACGTCCAGCTACTTTCGGCCCCGGACACGTGTCCATCCGACACCCACGTGCTGGGACACTGGATCAACGATACCTTCGCCGAGACAGAGCGCGACCGCGAACTCACCGCATTCGTGACCACCGGCAGGGGCTCCGAGCACACCGCGATGGGCTGCCTGAACTTCAGCCTCTACGACCGACGACGACGCGACCTCCGCTACAAACAGGCAGGCCGCGGCGGTCTCGGTACGGTCCTCCGCCACAAGCGCGTGAAAGCCGTCGTCGTGCGCGCTCCATCCGTTAGCGCCGCAGCGAACCAGCCTGCGGACCCGGCGCGCATTGCTAGGGTCGGCAAGGAGATGAATCAGGAGGTCGCCCGGTGGGACCCGGCCCAGAACCGCATGCGCAGCAGGGGTACCTCCTACCTGGTGCAGATCATGGATGACTACGACCTGCTGCCGGTGATGAACTTCAGGCAGGGCTCTCACCCCGACACGCACAAGATCAACGGGGACGTGTGGGAGCAGCGCTACACTCAGAACCTGCCCGATGGCTGCTGGTACGGGTGCACGCTCGCGTGTGCCCACGCCGTCGACAACTATAAGGTGCGCACCGGCCCCTACGCCGGCAACTGCGTGATCGTCGACGGGCCGGAATACGAAACGGTCGCCGGTGTGGGAAGCAACTGCGGGATCTTCGACCCTGCCGCTATCCTCGAGATCAACTTCTACTGCGATACCTACGGGATCGACACGATCTCATTTGGCACGTCGATGGCCTTTGCTATGGAGTGCTATGAAGCCGGTGTCCTCGATAGGGACAGGACCGGCGGCCTGGATCTTTCCTTCGGGAACGCTGACGCGGCGCTGGCAGTCCTTCACCAGATGGCCGAGGGCGTGGGATTCGGACGCAACGTCGGGCAGGGCATCCGCAAGATGAAGCAATACTTCGTCGAGCACTTCGGCAGCGACCGCGGCTTCCTTGACGACATCGGCATGGAGGCCAAGGGGCTGGAATACTCCGAGTACGTGACAAAGGAATCACTCGCCCAGCAGGGAGGCTATGGACTGACGAACAAGGGCCCCCAGCACGATGAAGCCTGGCTGATCTTCATGGATCTGGTCAACAACCAGCTGCCCACCTTCGAGGCCAAGGCGGAAGCGCTCCACTATTTCCCTATGTGGCGAACCTGGTTTGGGCTCTGCGGCTTCTGCAAGCTGCCCTGGAACGATGTGGTCGACCCCAGGAATGCCGACGCCGACGAGCCCGCCAAGATCCCGCACCACGTCGCCAACTACGTTGAGGTTTTCAGCGGGATCACCGGAAGGCAGGTCACCGCGGAGGATCTTATCCGGATGTCCGAACGCGTCTACAACTTCCAGCGCGTCTTCAACATCCGCCTTGGCAAGGGCCTACGCGCAGGACGACGCCATTCCCTACCGCTCCATGGGCCCGGTCACGCCGGCCGAGTACGAGTCACGTCGTGAGCGCTATGACCGCCAGTTACGGGATTGGCTCGGACTCGATCCGGAGGCGATGCGCCCGGAGGAGAAGCTCGCTGCCCATCGCCGTTACCGCGAGGACCAATACGAGAAGCTTATTGATGCGGTCTACACACGCCGGGGCTGGACGGCAAACGGCGTGCCCACGCGCGAAACGCTGACGATGCTGGGCATCGACTATCCCGAAGTCCTCGCCGTCGTCGAGCCACACCTATGAGTGAGCCACTCGCAGCCGGCACGGTCACGGTGAACCAGCGCGACGCCGTGACATGGCATCCGGGAATGACCGTAAGCGATCTGCTGACCCGCATGGGCTACACGTTTCCCCGCGTGATCGTCACCATCGACGGGCACAACGTGCCCCACGACAGCTACGCCGATACGCTCATTCCCGCGGGCGCCGACGTGCGCGTCATCCATCTGATGGCAGGCGGCTAGCAAGGTGTCACGATGATCGCGTGGTTGAGCACAGCCCTGCGTCTTGTCATCTTGGCTGGCCTGGTCATGGCCTGGATCGGAACCATCATCCCGATCTTTCCCGGCCCCACCGTAATGTGGGTCTTTGTGCTGGTCTACGGACTCGTGGCGGGCTTCGGGACGCGTGGCGCGATCTTCTTTGGGGTCATCAGCCTGCTAACCGTCGTCTCCTGGTTCACGGACAACTACTTCAGCCTCCGCGGAGCACATCAGGGGGGTGCAGCATGGTCCACCGTCGCCATCGCCTGGGCGGTCGGGCTGATCGCCAGCTTCTTCACAACGCCCATCGGTGGCATCCTGTTTACACTTCTGGCGGTCTACCTGCTGGAGCTCTACCGCAAGCGAGACGCAATGGAAGCCTGGCGCGCTACCAAGCAGATGCTCGTTGGATGGGGATGGTCAACCGTGGCCCGGCTTGGCATCGGCCTCGTGGTCATGGTGCTCTGGGGAGCCTGGGCATGGCTGTAGCCCCGCCGGCAATAGAGCGGATGGGCACCGCTTGATGCCCATCCGCCGAAACTTCGTCGGAGAAACTGAGCTACTTCCCGGGCTTCGACAGCAGTCCGCCGAGCCCTGCGACGCCCTTATTCAGCGCGTCGCTCGCCTCTCCCATCATTGCATCGTTCGCCAACACCGCATCGACCTGACCGGCTATAGGCGCGGGCAGCTTCTCCTTGAGAAAGCGCACCACGGTCTCGACTGCCTGCTTCGCCTGGGCCTCCCCAAGTCCTGTCTTCTCTTGTACCAGTTTCACCAACTCGTCCATCCTGCCGCCTCCTTTCGAGGTAGGAATCTTCATAGTACGACGCCATTATAGCCCGAATGCTGGTGGTCGGGCAACCCCGTTCACCGTCTCCTGGAGCTCCAGCCTAGGATGTGGAATGCCAGGTCTCCTACCGGGCTCAGGCATAGAGCCGCCGAGAGCCTTGGAGGGACCGTCTACTTCTGGCGCTGCACAGCCCCCAGGGTGTCGCGCATCGCCACCAACGTCCGCTCGACGTCCCCGTCGCCCACCCAATAGTGAGTGACAACCCTGAAAGACCGCGGCCCCCGGTTGGGTAGCAGGATGCCGCGCTCTTTGAGCGCCATTGCCAGTGCTGCCCCATCGAGTGGACACGTCGAATCCAGCGAAAAGTAGAAGATATTCGTGTAGACCGGCCCGACGACCGTGCCGGGAAGAGCGGCGATGCCCTCGGCCAGGCGTCGCGCCCGGGCGTGATCCTCGGCCAGCCGGTCGGTCATCGTCTCCAGCGCAACGACGCCGGCTGCCGCGATGATTCCCGCCTGCCGCATCCCGCCGCCCAGGACCTTGCGCGTTCGGTGCACCTCGGCGATGAATGCCTCGCCGCCGCAGATCACGGAACCGACCGGCGCCGAGAGCCCCTTCGACAGGCAGAACGTCACCGAGTCGGCATCCTTGACGAGCTCCTTCACGTCGACGCCCAGTGCGGCGGCTGCGTTGAAGATTCGGGCGCCATCGACGTGGAGCTTCAGGCCGTGGTCGTGGGCCAAGATCGGCGACGCTGCTCACGTAGTCGGCCGAGAGCGGCGCGCCGTTGCAGGCGTTGTGGGTGTTCTCGAGACAGACCAGGCGAGTGCGTGGGAAGTGTGCGTCGTCGCCGCGAATGGCTGCTTCGATGTCGTCCAGCAACAGCGTGCCATCGGGCTGGTTGGGCACCGTGTGAGGAACGATCCCACCCAGGGCCGCCATACCGCCCTGCTCGTAGAGAAACGTATGGCTCTTATCGCCGACGATGGCCTCGTCTCCACGCCCACAGTGGGCCAGCAGCGACGCCAGGTTGCCCATCGTGCCGCTGGGGACAAAGATAGCGGCATCCTTGCCCATCTTCTCCGCGGCGAGCACCTGGAGCCGGTTCACCGTCGGGTCTTCGCCATAGACATCGTCCCCGACATCTGCGTGGGCCATCGCCTCGCGCATCTCAGGGGTCGGTTTGGTTACCGTGTCACTCCGTAGATCGATCCAGTCCATTTGTCATTCTCCGATGCCTACCATTCTTCGATTCCGGGTTCATTTACCACTATCCGCGGTCCTCTCACTCGCTGGCGGCAGAAGACGTCTCACAGATAGAAAATGCGGTCGCGATATGCCTCCAGCATCTGCGCATTATGCTCGGCGCCGCCATCCAGATTTCCCGAAAGGTAGATCGGGGGCGTCAGGCCGGCGTCGACCAGGTTCTGGACGACCTGCGAGATGATGGCGTGCATCAGGACCGATCCGACGACGCCCGATGTAGATCCGGTCTTTCTGGGGCAGTCCTTCAACGGACAGCACCGCATCGCCCTTCGGACTGTAGTTATCGAGTACAACGTCGCCCAACTCGTAGACTTTCTTGCCACTGGGATGGCGAGAGCTGACGGCCTGGCTATACGCCAACGACGTGATAACAATTAACTTCATCCCTCGCTGCTTGGCCTCCAGGGCGATGTCGACCGGCACAGCGTTGCGTCCGGACGTAGAAATCAGGAGCAGCACGTCGTCCGCCTTCGCAGGCACGTGCTGGAAGAAGACCTTGCCGTATCCTTCGAGGCGTTCCATCTCCGATGTCATCGTCGGTGGCCGAACGTCGAGGGCCAGGCCGGGCGGGAAGATTGGGTTCACCAACATCAGCCCACCCGCACGGTAGAAGACATCCTGCACGGGGAGATTCGAGTGCGTGCAGCCAAAGGCAAAGAACGTATGCCCGCCCGCAATCGCGTCGGCAATGATCTCGGCAGCCTCCGCGATCTTCTCCATCTGTTCAGCCTTGACACGCGCCAGCACGCCAAGACAGAGATCCAGGTAGGTTCCGGCCAGGCCACTTGACGGGGTCGACATCACGTCAGAGCCCCCGCTCTTCATAGAGCTTGCGCGCAGCCGCGTTGAACTCCCGGCCATCGGGCAGCCCCACGCTCTTGTAGACCTGGGGCGTGATCCCTCGATCGGTGAGATTCCGCATCACCTGCGCCAGTAGCGACCATACGATGAAGACCCAGGCCAGGCCCGACCCGGGCACCGCGGGAGCGGCTAGGCCGGGAATCTCCAGCATAGCGTCGCCCACGACGCCGCAGTTGTCAATAACGACGTCGGCGACCTCGTAGAGGAACTTGCCCGAACTGTGTTGCGGGGTGATGGCCTTGCTGTAAGTGGGCGAGGTGATGGCGACCACCTTTGCGCCCCGCCGTTGCGCTGCCAGCACCAGGCCGACCGCGGAGGGGCTGGCACCTGAGACGGAGGAGACCAAGACCACATCGCCTTCACGAACGAGTCCCAGATCCAGGACATAGTCTGCAGTTGCCTCGTCCTCTGCCCAACTGACCACGTCGCCGGCGCTGCGGCCGGGCACCCCCTCCCCGCCCACCTGGATAGTGGGCTGGAGCGGGTGAATGGCGAAGAGCCCACCCGCACGATGCAGGATCTCGCCCGTGGCGTGGCCGCGGTCGTGGTAGTGGAACACGCCACCGCTAGCCAATGAGTCCGCGACAACATCCGCCGCTGCCTTGATCGACCCAAGCTGGGTTGCGCGAATCTCGCCCAACAGCGCCTCAGCGCGGTCCATAAACTGCTCTGCTGACATACAACCTCCCTATGGTGAGAAGAGTAGGATCAGAGAATCGGCGACGGTCAGTACCAGACCGCGGTCTTCCACTCCCTGATTCCCTGTTTCGCTGATTCCACGATTCGCCGCGGACTCCCCTATGCCTTGACCAGGACCCGAGGCAGCCCAGACGCCTCCGCCTCGATCCGCGGCCAGATTGCTGCGGTGTCCTGCCCGCCTTGGGCCATAGCCGAGATCAGCGTCCCAATGACGGATTCGTAGCGCGGGAAGACTGCCCGGGCTCGCGGCGCAACCGCTGCGATGTCGGCCAAAAAAGGAGACAGGATCACGTCTCCCGCCTTGAATACAGATCCAAAGGGGACCACGGCAAACGTCTCATCCGCGATGTCCAGCCGCCGGATGATCGTGGTCACCATAGCGGCCAACCCGCGGCCCGCCTCAGCCAGTATCGCCGCCGCAACGCGGTCCCCATCCTGCGCAGCGCGCGCTACGACCGGGGCCAGATGGGCGACACGGCTTCGACCATACGCCGTCTGGTAGACCAGAGGGACAGCCCCGTGCAGCGACCGCAGGCCGAGCGCGTCGCAGATGGCCACCGGCAGACACGTCGCCGGACCCCGCCCATCAACGCCGTGAATCGCGGCCTGCAGTGCCCGCAGACCGATCCAGAAGCCGCTGCCTTCATCGCCGAGCAGCCACCCCCACCCCCCGACCGTGATCCGCTCGCCCTCTCGGTTCCATCCGCACGCCGTGGATCCTGTGCCTGCATCCACGGTGACGGCAAGGTCGAGGGGGAGGCCGAAGTCGCGGTCCAGCCACGGACGAACCGCTGCCCAGGCCGAGGCGGACTCGGAGACACGTACGGCGTCCCGACCACCCGTCACGTCTGCAACGATCTGCTCTGCCCCGGCAACCGTCGGCCCACTGATCGCTACAATCTTCGGGGCCTCGCCGCCCGCAGCCGGTACCGCCCACGCGCCCATGACAGCGTCGCGGACGGACTGAAGCGCCTCCTCGTGAGGCACCAGGTTGGGATTGGTTCCGCCGCCCTGACCGAGTCCGAGCATATGGCCTGTTCCATCGGCGACGACACACAGCGTCTTCGAACCGCCGCCGTCCAACGCAAGGAATCTGCTCACGCTAATCGCCGAAGCTGGTGCCCACCAGACGCGCGGCCTCGATCCAGGGATGATCCGGCGGCACGACCTTCTTCTTGCCCGCCACCTCCGCCAATGGCACGGGCACGCACTCCTCGCCACGCGCCGCGACCATCACGCCATACTCGCCCCTTTCAATCAGTTTCGCGCAGGCCGTGCCGAGACGCGTCGCCAGGAGACGATCTGTCGGTGAAGGACCGCCTCCTCGCTGCAGATGCCCCAGCGAGGTCACGCGCGACTCCAAGCGTGTCAGCTCCTCCAGGCGTCGGGCCAGGCGCATACTGACGGATTCGGCAGCAACGGGAGGGCATCCGTCATCGCTATCATCATCGTCGTCATCCCCATGCTTGCTGGTCGACTCAACCTCGTCGACCGACACAGCCCCCTCCGACATCGCCACGATGCTGAATCGCTTGCCAGCATAGCTGCGGTGTAGCACAGCATCCGCCACCTTTTCAATGCGGTAGGGAATCTCGGGTAGCAGGATGACATCGGCTCCCCCGGCGACCCCGGCCCCCAGGGCGAGCCATCCTGCGTTGTGTCCCATGATCTCGACGATGATCACGCGATGATGGCTCTCCGCCGTACTGTGAAGCCGGTCGATTGCCTCCGTGGCGATTGCCATCGCTGTATCGAAACCAAAGGTGACGTCGGTACCCCAGACATCATTGTCGATGGTCTTCGGCAAGCGTGATGATGTTCAAACCTTCCTTGAGCAGTCGATAGGCATTCTTCTGGGTGCCCCCACCCCCGAGACAGACCAGACAGTCCAGGTGCTGCTTCTCATAGTTTGCCACAGCGAAGGGCCGCATGTCCACCGTGCCCAGCTCCCCCGCCGGCATCTTGTGAGGCTTGTCGCGGCTCGTACCGAGGATCGTGCCACCCAACGTCAGAATGCCCGAGAGGCGGGACGAATCCAGACGGATGAAACGGTTCTCCACCAGACCGCGGAAACCATCGAGATAGCCGATCACCTGGATGTCCAGCGAATTAGCGGCCTTCCCCACGCCACGGATGGCTGCATTCAGGCCCGGACAATCGCCGCCAGAGGTTAGCAACCCAACTATCTTCGTGACCATAGGACCCTCCTCACTTTCGCATCACACATCGAACTGCCACCGCGGAGAGAGGTCCGGCAAGCCCTTACCTCCCTCACGAGACCCATTGTAGTCCTACCTGGGGTCACCGGCAACAAACGGCGCTGTCGGCGCGAGCAGCGGCAGGCCGCTGCTTGCACCTTTTCCGCGCCCAACCTACAATCATCGGATGCCATTTCCAGCAGGAGAACCCATTCGATGCCCAAGACCTTCTCACGCCAGGGTCGCTACTTCGAGGAGTTTGAAGTGGGCGACGCCTTCATCAGCGCCGGACGTACCCTCACCGAAGCCGACATTGTCGCCTTCGCCGGAGTCTCAGGCGACTACACCCAGCTCCATACCAACGTCGAATTCGCCCGTCAGGACATATTCGGCCAACGAGTCGCGCACGGCCTGCTCGGCCTGACGATAGCCAGCGGCTTGCTTGCCCAATTGGGCTTTGTTGAGGGCACGGTCCTGGCCTTTCGGGAGATGACATGGAAGTTCCGCAAGCCCATCGGGATCGGCGATACCATCCGGGCCGAAGCCACAGTCATCGCGGTCAAGGCGATGCACCGACTCGGCGGCGGCACCGTGACACTGGACGTGAGGATCCTCAACCAGGCCGACGAAGTCACTCAGCGCGGCAATTGGGTGATGCTGATCGCCAACAAGCCGGCATAGCGCTGTGGTTGTGACGCCCTGTGCACAACGGGCCCTCCCGCCGCAGTCCGTTGACGCGCTGCTTCCCCACGAGACATCCCCTTGACTGGAGGGAGGCGAGGCCTACACTTCCCCGTGATAGACGAGCAAAGATCAACCCGGAGGGTTTCCGATAGATGACAACACCGCGCGATCGCATCATGCAGGCATTGGAGTTCCGACCCACGAACCGCGTGCCCAAGGACTTGGGCGGCATGCGTTCGACCAGTATCAGTGCCTTCGCCTATCCGAAGTTGGTCGAGGCGCTGGGGCTGCCACCACGTCGCCCGCGGGTGGAGGACACCGGTCAGATGCTGGCCCTGCCCGATCTTGACGTGCTGGACGCGTTGGGAATTGACGTCGTCACCATCCGCGATGGGGTCACCAACGCCTTCGACCAGCCCGAGGTATGGCATGATTACGATTTCAACGGTCGGCTCCACGCCAGGGTCAAACACCCTGAGGCGTTCCGCGCCGAGCCCAACGGGACCATCGTCCAGGACACTCGACGGATGGTGCCCGACTCCTATGTCTTCGATGAGCTTCACGGCGGCCAACCCCTGGACCTCTCCGCGGAGCTGCCAAAGCCTGATCTCAAGCGGGTGAAGGCCCATATGGCGGCTCACGAGCTCCGCGACGAGCAAATCGCGGCGACGGCGGCGCTCTGCCGGCGCGTTCGCGAGTCCACGGATCGCGCAGTCTTTATGAATGACGGCCATCTCGGCGCTCCCATCGGCATCGGCAATTGGGGTGGGCTGGCCATCTTCCCTATGCTCTGTCTTCTGGAGCCCGACTTCGTCGCCGAGTTACACGAGATGTCGACCGAGTTCGCGATCAGGAACATTCGTGCCCTTCTGCCCGAGATCCGGGACAACGTCGACGTCATTATGATGGCGGCCGACGACTGGGGCACTCAGGCGAACCTCATCGCGTCACCCAAGGTCTATCGCGAACTCTTTCTCCCATACCACCAGCGCATCAACGCTGTCGTCCACGAGGAGGCGCCCAGCGTGAAGCGCTTCCTCCACTCGTGCGGCGCGATCTACAATCTGATCGATCTTGTTATCGATAGTGGCTTCGACGTCCTGAACCCCGTGCAATGGTCGGCCGGCGGGCACTCCTATCGTGAATGGAAGGACAGGTCACGCGGCCGTATCGCCCTCTGGGGCGGCGGCGTCAACGCGCAGTCCACGCTACCTCTCGGCACCGTGGACGATGTCGAGGCTGAGGTTCACGACGTCGTCAGCTACATGCGCGAAGACGGCGGCTTCGTCTTCTGCAACATCCATAACATCCTGGCCGAGATCGAACCCGACAAGGTCATTGCGATGTACCGCGCGGCGGACATGGCCTCAGCTTGAGATCGACATGACGGGGACTCCCCCGTTGACAGACCGTCGTGGTCGCAAGGTGGGAAACCAGAAAGCCCCCCAGTGATGGGGGGCTTCGTGTTGGTGCCGAAGGTGGGACTTGAACCCACATGACCGCAAGGATCACTGCGCCCTGAACGCAGCGCGTCTGCCTATTCCGCCACTTCGGCCCGTTCGTGTGATGAGGCTAATCTCGTAGCTCCGAACGCTTTCGATTCTACTTGACAGGCCAGGTTTTGTCAAGGGCGAACGACATCGGCGGTGGTTTGGTATAATGGGCGCACGGCGACGTGACCCAGTGCGGCAGTGCATTCCTAAGGGCCGGGGAGACCAGGCCCACAGGCGGAGGACCCATTGTATCCAGGCGTCAACTTGCAGCTTCCTGAATGGATCGAAGAAGAGGTGGGTGACGGCGACCGGCGCTTCCCCACGATTGAGGAGCGCATGGCACTGGCCATTCGCCTTGCAGAGCGCAACATCACGGAGGGCGGCGGCCCCTTCGGTGCCGGCATCTTCGAGATCGAGACCGGGAGGTTGGTTGCGCCGGGTGTGAACCTGGTGGTGCCCCTGGTCTGCTCGTTGGCTCATGCTGAGGCTATGGCGATTGCGGTGGCCCAGCAGGTCTGTCACTCACACGATCTGGGCCTTTCCTCCCTCCCGCCTATGGAGCTGGTAACCAGCGCGCAGCCGTGCATCCAGTGCTATGGTATTCTCTGGTGGAGTGGGCTCAAGCGCGTCGTAATCGGCGCCAACAAGGATGATGTTGAGCGGATCACCGGATTCGTGGAAGGGCCATTGCCTGAGGATTGGCGTTTGCGGCTTGAGGATCGACCGCCGCTGGAGCCGATCGCCGTCATCACGGATGTCCTGCGGGCCAATGCACGCGACGTACTCAAGCGGTATCGAGACCTTGGCGGCCGGATCTACAACCCCAGTTCATCTGAGTGCCGATCACACGGTTGACGCACACGAAACCCGGATTACCATAGGGACCATACTAGGGTTGGCGACACATTCGCCAACCCAGTGACGAGATGAGCGAACAACTGAGTATGAACGAACAAGTAAGCGGTTGCGCAGGAGAGCACCCGACCACTCCCAGTTGCGACCGTAGACGTCTCAGACGCCTGGGCAGGACTCGCAGCATAGACTGAAGCCACGCCTCTACAGCCATAGAGGGCAGGGCTGCAGCCGTCGCTGTGGCCCTGTTTTCGTGTCGTGCACACCCCCGCCGGTGCGCCGGGACAAGAAGGCCGGTAGCACCGGTGTGTGTAGGAAGGGAGGCATGGTATGGAACCACACGATGTGACCCGCGAGGCCTGGGTCGACGAGCTTTACGAGCGGATCTCTGCCCTTCTGGAGCGCCACGAGGTCCGCAAGGCGCAGATTATCCTCCAGGCCTTGATGCCTGCAGATCAGGCCGAGATCTTCGGCGACTTGACGCCCGACGAACAGCGACAGGTGATCGAGGGGCTCGCGCTGGAGGACGCCGCCGACATCCTCGAAAAACTCGAGGACGAGGAAGTCACCGAGGTAGCCAAGTGGTTGCCCCCGGAACAGCTCGCCGACATCCTCGACGAGATGGAGCCAGACGAGGCCGCCGATCTCCTTGGCGATTTGGAGGCCCAGGAGGCGGTCAGCGTTCTCCAACTGATGGACTCGTTCGAGGAGATCAGTCCACTGCTGCTCCACCCCGACGAGACAGCCGGTGGGCTGATGACCTCGGAGTATCTGGCGCTGGGTGACCAGATGTGGGCCGAGAGGGCACTGGAGGCGATCCGCCAGTGGGAGACCGATCGCGAGTACCTCAACTACTTCGTCGTGGACCGGGAAGGCAGACTGGTCGGCCAGGTCAGCGTGATTCGCATTCTGCGTGCACCGCCTAAGGCAAAGCTCGAGGCCCTAATGGACCGGGCTATCATTACGGCACCGGTGAGCGCAGATCAGGAAGCCTGTGCGCAGTTGATGAGCCGCTATGACCTGACCGCTCTCCCCGTTGTCGACGAAGATGGCAAGCTTGCCGGTGTTATCACGATCGATGACATCATCGACGTCATCGAGGATGAAGCGACTGAGGATATCCAGCGGTTGGGTGGTTCGGCACCCCTTGAGCGGCCTTATCTGCTGACCTCGGCGTGGCAAGTCGTGCGACATCGAATTGGATGGTTGCTGCTGCTCTTCGTGAGCGGAATGTTGACCGCAAACGTGCTCCAGTACTTCTCAGCCACGCTCCAGGCGCGAGTGGCCCTCTCTTTCTTCATCCCCCTGCTGATCGGCACCGGCGGCAATGCCGGGTCGCAGACCACGACGACAATCGTCCGGGCGCTCAGCGTCGGTGAGATCGAGAAGAGGGACGCGCTCAAAGTTCTCTGGCACGAGGTCCAGGTCGGGATTCTCCTGGGCTTGCTGATCGGCGTGGCGGGCTTCATCCGCGCCTATACCTATAACCAGAGCCTGCAGTTGGGTATCACCATCGGCGCGGCGATCGGCATCATCGTCTGGTGGTCCAGCTCCGTTGGCTCGCTGCTGCCCATCTTTGCCACGCTGATTGGTGTCGACCCGGCACTGATCTCAGGGCCGTTGATGAGCACGTTGGTCGACGCGACCGGCCTCTTCATCTACCTCAGCGTCGCCCGATGGATTTTGGGTCTTTAGCCAAACGGGGAGAGGTCACCCTATGCCAGGACTGCTTGAAAACCTGCGTACCGCCGTCGCCGGGCTCCACCCCCGCACCATTGCATCGGCGGCGATATACCCCTTTCGCAAAGCCATCACTGAGGCGACGTGGACGCCCTCCGGCGAGCGGCGCCGCGGATTAGCCCGTCTGCTTGCCCTCGGCAGTCCACACCCCAAGTGGCCGAAGGAGTGGACAATGCCCGGCCCAGTCCGGTTCGTGCGCCCAATTGACCAGGGCGCGGTTCTCGAAACGGATCGATGTAGTATCGAAGTCGTCTTCATTGCGCCGGATCTCGTCAGGGTTCGCTACCACGTGGCGCAGCTCCGAAGCGATGTCGACGCGCCGCGATATGCTATTGCCAGACCTCCTGAGCTATGGCCCGACATCGCGGTGAGGGCCACCCAGGCAGAGGAGGCCTACTTCGTCCAGAGTGAAGCCTTGGTCGTCGGTGCCATGCTCAACACTGCTCGACTCCTCATCGCGACACCTGATGGGAGTCTGCTGCGTGCGGACCTCGACGGCGCCTGGGATGCCGGGGGCGCCATCCGCCATCGCGTCGCGCTGATGCCCGATGAGCGCATCTTTGGTCTGGGCGAGCGTGCGACGCCATGGGACCGGCGAGGTCGCACACACATCCTATGGAACAGGGATCCCGCGGGCTATGCTGACGCGGCTGACCCCATCAATCTCAATGTCCCGGCCTATCTGGGTGTCCTGGGCTCGCCGGGTGGCGGTACCAGGACATATCTCGCCTTCTATGACAATCCGACCTACGCCGAGTATGATCTAGGTGGGACCACACCTGAGATCGCGGAGCACCGCTTCGCCGGCGGCGAGCTTTGCTACTATCTCGCCGTCGGCACGCCGCCTGACCTTATGGCCCGCTATACGGAGCTCACCGGGCGTCACCCGCTGCCGCCCCTCTGGATGCTGGGCTACCACCAGAGTCGGTGGTCGTACGACAGTGAGGAGCGCGTCCGCAAGCTGGCACGTGACTTCCAGGATCACAACGTGCCCTGCGACGTCATCCATCTCGACATCGACTACATGGATGGCTTTCGATGTTTCACCTGGGATCGCGGGCGCTTCCCGGATCCCAAACGGCTCTCTGAAGAGTTGCGCGAACAGGGCATCAGGCTGATCTCCATCGTGGATCCCGGTGTGAAGCGAGACTCTGCCTATCCTGTGTACCGCGATGGGTTGAGGGATGCACACTTCTGTACGACGCCCGATGGGCGGGTCTTTCACGCTCCCGTCTGGCCTGCCGACAGCGCATTCCCGGACTTCACAGCCCCAGACACACGCGCGTGGTGGGGAGACCTTCACCGTTCGCTGCTTGAGAGCGGCATCGCCGGAATCTGGGACGACATGAATGAGCCCTCGGCCTTTGGCGCGATTGGCGATCCCACGCTTCCGTTGACGCTGCGTCACGCCGCAGAGGGCACCGGCTGCACCCACGCCGCGATCCACAATGTCTACGGTATGCTGATGGCGCGCGCCACGAGGGAGGGACTTGAGCGACTCGAGCCGGACAGACGCCCTGTTGTGATCACACGTGCCGGGTGGGCCGGTGTCCAGCGTTACGCTACCTCGTGGACCGCCGACAATGAGAGCACCTGGGCGGGACTGCGGCTGACGCTCCCGATTGTGCTGGGCCTCGGACTGTCGGGGGTCGGCTTCACAGGTCCGGACGTGGGCGGATTTCTCGGCGAGCCGGATGGGGAGCTTTTCACCCGCTGGATCCAGGCGGCGGCGTTTATGCCTTTCTTTCGAGCTCACACCGCCAAAGGGTTCCCCGACCAGGAGCCCTGGTCCTACGGAGAACCCTATCTGAGCATTGTCCGACGATTCATCGAGCTTCGCTACGAGTTGCTACCCTATCTCTACACAGCCGTCTGGCAGATGTCCAAGCGAGGCTGGCCGGTGGTGAGGCCGCTCGCATGGACAGATCCCACAGATATCTCGCTTTGGGATGTTGACGACGCCTATCTCTGTGGCGACGCCCTTCTGGTCGCGCCGGTACTCGAGGCTGGCAGGACCACGCGCTCGGTCCGAATGCCATCGGGCACGTGGTTCGACTTCTGGACAAACCAGGCAGTCGTGGGAGGGACGGAAGTCGATCTTCCAGCACCCCTGGAGACACTCCCCTTGCTTGTGCGTGCCGGAACCGTCCTCACGATGGGCGAGAGCGCTCCGAATGCCGACCATCGTGTGCAGAAGTTCCTCCGGCTAGGCGTCTACCTGCCGTCGGGCGATGCGGACATGGTCACGGAGCTCTATGAGGACGCCGGGGAGGGAATGGCGTACCGGTCCGGGGCCTTCCGCCTGAGCCACTTCGTGGTCAAGCAGGATGAGCGGACGTTGGCGATCCGGTGGGAGCACACAGGGGACTATAACCCGCCCTACGAACACGTGGAACTCACCCTGAACGGCCTACGCCGCGTGCCTCGGGCGATCGAGGTCGATGGGCGGCAATACGCGATTGCCCGAGCCGACCCGGTACGACGGTCGGCGGTCCTCGGCATACCGAGGTTCACCGATCTGCGGGTCACCCTGTAGATTCAGGAGGCCAGATAGGGCACGGTCTGAGGGCCCTCGGGCAGCACGGCAATCCGTGCTTCGGGATTGAGCCGCAGCAGTTCCCCAACGCGGTCCTCGATGGATCGGCAAGGAATGACCATTGCCTCACGGAGTTGCTCGTCCGTCAGGCCATCGGCGTAGACGTGAACGTGTGCTTTCTGCTGGATCTGCGCCTGGATCTGGGCCTCCCACTGGTCATGACAGCGGAAACCGGGTGCCCGGATCGTGGCCAGCAGTGCATCGATGGATTCGGCTTCGCGAAGCAGGCGACCGTACTCCCCGTGCGAGGGAATACCGTCCCAACACTCCGCGGCGATGATGATGTCGCCGCCGGGTCGCACGATCTGGGCGGCTGCCGACATTCCCTTGACCGCCTGATAGAGGTTGAGGTCCAGGGGATAGCCGCTATTGGAGGTCACGACGATATCATACGGCGCGGATACGGGCTGAAGTGCTCGGGGACGCACGAAATCGATCGCGGCTCGGTGTGCCGTCAGCATATCTCCCGCGAAGATACCGGTGATTGCACGGTCGCGGTTGAGCGTGACGTTGAGCAGGAACGTCGGCTGGGTCGCCACGGCGACGTCGCGGATCTCCTCCCAAAGGGGATTGCCTGTCGTCACGGCCCAGGTCGCCTTGGGGTGTGACAAGCAGTCTGGCCCCGTGGTTGTCCATGATCGACTCGATGTCCGCGATCGCCGGGAGGACGGCTTTTGGTCCACCGCTGAAACCTGCAAAGAAGTGCGGCTCCACAAATCCCGTCAGTATCCTGACCGACGCCTCGACATAGGCTCGATTGACACGAACGACGCGGCCGGCGTGATTGCGCGCGACCCCCACGAGGTTGGCGTCGTCCCACGCGTCGTGCTGCACGATATGCGTACGGCGCACCAGATCGGCACCCAGCATGCGCGCCAACTCTTCTTCGGATTGCGGTCGGTGGGTGCCGAGGCCGTTGATCAACGTGATCCGCTCGTCGCGGACGCCCGCATCGCCCAGGGCCTCCAACAGCGGAGGCAGCACGCGATCATTGGGCATCGGGCGTGTGATATCGCTGAGAACCACGGCAACACTGTCATCGGGACCCACCAGTTGCCCCAGAGGTCGAGTGCCGAGCGGGGACAGAAGTGCGGCGGTGAGGCTCTTGGCTTCGTCTGTCAGTCCCTCCACGTACTTCGGCTCAATGATGGTAACATCCGCAGCATCGGGAAGCGCCAGCGACAGGCCACCCCGTCCGTATGCTAGCTTTAACCGCATTCTATCCTCCCCGCTCGCACGATCACCAGCCCAGCACTAGCTATGATACACGAGTCGATCGCCATCACCGCCCAGAAGATCCTCGATGTTGCGTCGCAACTGGACCGGCAGCACAGGCTTGCTCATCATAGCACAGGGAACGCCGGAAGCAGATATGGCATCACAACCTGAGGGCTGAGAATAGCCGGTTGTGAAGATCACGGGCCGAGGCAGCTCCGCCACGATACGGCGGGCGGCCTCAATGCCGTCCATTGCACCGGATAGCTTGACATCCATCACGATCAGATCGGGACGTAGGCTCGCGGCTTGCGCTACGGCGTCTTCACCCGCGTGCAGCATACCTACGACATCGTATCCCCAGCGGATCAGCATGCGGCGCATCATCTCGGCGAGGATCGCCTCGTCCTCGACCAGAAGGATTCCGGCAAGCGGGAAGTCCACGGACCCCTTACCGTGATTCTCGCCCTGTAGCGGACCAGCGATTGTTGTGGCTGTATGTATTGTCATCGTCAGAATGCCAGATCGACTGGGCACGGCCCCTCACGAGTCGGGGCCGTGCCCAGTCGTCGCAGGCTTTGGTCAAGCATTGAGACGCGCCTGCATCCATGGGTTGCTGTTGTGGAAGTCGGCAACAGCGTTGCCCGGATGCACAAGCGCATCAAAGAAACTGCGATCCTCGTCCGTCAGCGACAGATCCAGCACTGCGAGTGCGTCGTCGAGGTGTGCGATCGTCCGCGGCCCGATGATTGGGGCGGTCACGCCGGGCTGATCCTTGCACCAGAGCGTTGAGAACTGTGCTGCGTTTAGCCCACGCTGCTCTGCATAGGCCTGAACTTTGGCAGCCACCTTCACCCCCTCGCGCGTCACGCGGGAGCGGAACCACTCACCCGATCGCTCTGCCCGTGAGCCCTCGGGATACTCATCCTCCTCGATCATCCCAAGCGTATACTTCCCGGCAAGGATGCCGCCGGCGAGCGGGGACCAGGGCAGGATCGCCATGCCATACTTCCGCGCGAGCGGGAGCAACTCGTTCTCGATCCGCCGGTCCAGGAGGTTGTAGGGCGGCTGCTCACTGACGTATCGCGCGAGGTTCATCTTCTCACTAATCGACAGCGCCTCCATGACCATCCATGCCGGATGCGTGGAGCAGCCGATATACCGGACCTTACCCGCGCGGACCAGATCATCGAATGCCCGCAGCGTCTCATCCTGCGGGATGGTCAACGACGGGCGATGCAACTGGTAGAGATCGATGTGATCTGTCTTCAGCCGCCGCAGCGAGTCCTCGCACGCCTTGATGATATGATAGCGCGAGTTTCCCTGCTCGTTCGGTCCCTCCCCCATATTGCCGTGCACCTTCGTAGCCAGCACGATATCGTCGCGTCGACCATTCTGTTTGAAGGCCTCGCCGACGATGCGTTCGCTCTCGCCGTGATTGTAGACGTTTGCCGTGTCAACAAAATTGACGCCTGCATCCAGTGCCCGGTTGATGATCTCGATGGACGTAGATTCATCAGTCGGGCCGCCGAAATTCATTGCGCCCAGGCAGAGCGGCGAAACCAACACGCCTGTGCGACCTAGAGATCGATATTCCATTGGTTAGCTCCTTTCAGGCTTTCCCATCCACTGAACTGCCGAGCGCATCACACCAAGCGGCAGACCGACCGGCTGACGCTGTGTCCGGCACGCTCGGGCGACGCATTGCCTCCCACCCACTAGGCGCTGAACCCGGAACTCCCCTTGGCGATGGCGAGGATCTCACGAATCATCTGATTGGTGAATCCCCACTCGTTGTCATACCAACTCATCACCTTCACCAGGTTACCATCGACCACATTGGTCATCGCAAGATCCACGATCGATCCGTGTGAATCGCCAACGATGTCAGAGGAAACCAGCGGCTCATCAGAGACGGCCAACACCTCATGGTACCGATCGGTCGCGGCCTCCTCGCGCAGGATTTGGTTCACTTCCTCAATGGTGGTGTCACGTGCGGTAAGGAAGACGATATCGGCGATGGAGCCCGCAGGTATCGGCGCGCGGATGGCGACCCCGTCGAACTTGCCGGCGAGTTCGGTGACGACTTTCGTGGTCGCGATAGCGGCTCCGGTCGATGTTGGAACGAAATTGGCAGCCGCGGCCCGGCCACGCCGGAAGTCGCTCTTGTTGGGTGCGTCGACCAATGCCTGAGTGCTCGTGTAAGCGTGCACTGTGGTCATGATCGCCTTCTCCACACCGATTCTGCGACTCATCACCTCGACGACAGGCGCAATACAGTTTGTCGTGCAGCTCGCGCAGGAGAGCACCTGGACCATCCCGTCGTCGGTGTTGACGCCGTACACGACGGTGGGGGTCTCCTTGCTCTTGCCGGGCGCCGAGATCACGACCGTCTTCGCCCCGGCCTTGATGTGTTTCGCCGCATCCTCCTGCGTACGGAAGAACCCCGTGCTCTCGATGACGATCTCCGCGCCGACGTCGCGCCAGGGGATGTTGGCCGGATCGCGCTCGCTGAAGTACGGGTAGGACTTGCCATCGATAACCAGCGCACCCTCCGAGACCTCTACAGACTTGTCATACCGTCCATACACCGTGTCGTGTTTGAGCAAATAGGCGATGTTGTCCAGAGGTGCGATGTCGTTGGCGCCCACAAACTCCAGTCCCGGTGTCTCAAGGATAACCTTGAGAGCCGCCCTCCCGATCCTACCGAGTCCATTAATGCCAACCTTAGCCATGGTACCCTCCTTAGGTATCTACCTCACCGACCGCGGGCCCCCTTCGTTGAGGCCCTCATTTCCCGCTACCGCGTGGGCACAGCGCCCACGCGGAACTGGACTGCGTATGCTACCGAATCAGAAACTTGATGCATACCGGCATCGAGACCATCATCTCGGCACCGGTTGCGACCGGCAAGCCCGAATCCGGGTCGATGCGGAAGACCACGACATTATCGCTGTCTTGATTCGCGGCGAGCAGGTACGCTCCCGACGGATCGATCGCGAAGTTGCGTGGCGTCCTACCTCCTGTAGAGACGTGACCGACGTACGACAATGTGCCCTCTTCAGGCGCGATCGCGTAGACGACGATGCTGTCGTCTCCCCGGTTTGATCCGTAGAGAAACCGGCCCGTCGGGTGCACGTGGATGTCGGCGGTCGTACTGCGGCCCTCGAACCCCGCGGGGAGCGTGGGCACTGTCTGTAGCAGGGTTAGCCCGCCATCACTGGGGTCGTAGGCAAAGACGGAGATCGTGTTTCCCATTTCGTTGATGAGATAGGCGACCGTGCCATTGGGATGAAAGGTGAAATGCCGTGGCCCCGACCCACCCTCTACCTCAGCATACGGGGGATCGTTAGGCACCAGCTTGCCCGGCTCTGTCTCGACATCGTAGATCATGAGCTTGTCGATCCCAAGGTCGGCCACGTAGGCCCGATGGCCCTCAGGATCGAGGTTGACCGAGTGGGCATGCGGCTCCCGCTGGCGCCGCGCGTTCGGCCCTGACCCTTCGTGCTGCACCACGTCAGTCGCCGCCCCAATGCCGCCATCGTCCAGAACCGGGAAGACCGCAGCCGTCCCACTCGAGTAGTTCGCTACATAGACCTGTTTTCCCTCAGGGTCCACGGTGATATAGGCAGGAGATCGACCTCGGGATGGCTGCTGGTTGAGCAGTGTGAGCAGGCCTGTGTCGGCATCGATAGCGAATGCACTGACGGCCCCAGTGGGCTCACCCCGGAACTCCCCCACTTCGTTGACCGCGTAGAGGGTTGTCTTGTCGGGATGTATGGCCAGGTAGGACGGGTTGTTGGCCTCGACGTATCCCAGTAGCTCCAGTGTTCCGGCGATCGGATCGAATGTGTAAGTGTAGATGCCTTTGCTGCCCTTAGCCGTATAGGTCCCAACGTAGACGAGGATTGTGCTCTGAGATGGATTGGTCATCTGCTCAACTCCAGGTTTGTTGATGGATGGATTCTCTGGTACGCACCCAACCAAAAGCGCGAACAGCGCCAGCAGGGTCCAGACTTGCCAATGCATCGCTGACCGGCGAGCTAGACTCGGCCGCGCTCGATTTATCATATATGCATATTATATAAGAAGAATGGCTTTGTGCAAGCCATGGCAGCGCCGGACGGACAGTAGCGAGTCAGACGACCGCATCGAGGAAGGCCCCCACGTAACCATAGATCTCGCTCCAACGCCCGTGCTCCCCCGGAAATCCGTGGCCCAGCCCGCCGAGAAGGATCAGGGTCGACTGAGCCCCGGCGCCAACCAGGGCAGAGTGAAGCAGCTCGCTCTGGCTGGGGATGACGACGTCGTCCGCGGTACCGTGCATCAGCAGGAAGGGCGGGGCATCGGGCCCAACGTAGGTGATCGGATTTGCCCTCGCGACCAGATCGGGATGGGCCTGGATCGGGGCGCCCACGAGTTGGGACTCGGGCGAGTCGGGCGCATCGTGATCCATCGCCCCGCGTATATCATTCATCCGCAGGAGATCACTGGGCCCATACCAGCTACAGACAGCGCGCACGGCGCTGGACTGCTCCGGATGGCCAAGACTGCCCTCGAGCTCGGGCACGCCCGCTGTCACGCCCAGGAGCGAGGCGAGGTGGGCTCCGGCAGACCCACCCCACGCCGCCACGCGCGAGGGATCCAGACCGTAGGTGCCGGCATGGGCCCGCAGCCACCGCACCGCCGCCTTGCAGTCGTGGATCTGCGCCGGGAAAATCGCCTCCTGGCTCAAGCGGTACTCGACGCTCGCGACTGCGTAGCCGTCCGACACGAGCCGCAGTGCTCTCGGATGCTCCTTCGTCCCCTCTCGCCAGGCCCCTCCATGGATCCAGACGATGAGTGGCAACGGGCTCGCCACGTCTTCGGGTAGATAGAGATCCAGGAGCAGAGATTCGATCATCTACCTGGGCGTAGACCAGGTCCACGTAACGCTTCATGATCACCCTCCTGACCAAACCGTCGGTATATGCCCGCGCTCGCACCCCGAAGGATAGTCCATTCCGGTGATTTCGCCATCTCGCGGGCCCACCGCTATACGCTGTCTTCCCCCCTCGGGCTCAGCCTTCCCTCCTTCGGAGGCAGTTCGTACACAACAGGAGGGCAAACACAAAGATGGGAGCGGCTGTGTTGTCGCCGCTTCCGACCCGACTATAATGTTCCAAGGCCAACGCTCCACGACCACGAAGGAGACAAAGATGCCACGACGACCAACGGATCACCCGAACGTGATCGTGTTCTTCACCGATCAACAGCGCTGGGATACGACCGGCGTCCACGGTAACCCACTGGGACTGACGCCCAACTTCGACCGTATGGCGATGGCCGGAACCCACGTCTATAACGCCTTCACCTGCCAGCCGGTCTGTGGTCCCGCCCGCGCGAGCCTCCAAACGGGTCGCTACGCCCTGGACACTGGCGTATGGCGCAACGGCCTCGCGCTGCGTGAGGAGGAGCACACCCTGGCCCACTTCTTCCGCGATGCCGGCTACACGACAGGGTACATCGGAAAGTGGCATCTGGCCGACGAAGATCCGGTCCGGGAATCGCAGCGCGGAGGATACGAGTATTGGCTGGCGGCTAACGTCCTCGAGTTCTGCTCGGAACCCTACGACACGGTGATGTTCGACAACGATGGGGAGCCGGTGAAGCTGCCCGGCTATCGGGTTGACGCCCAGACCGACGCTGTCATCCGCTACATCGACGACCACCGGACCGAACCGTTCTTCCTCTTCGTCTCCTACTTGGAGCCGCACCACCAGAACCGCATCGACGATTTCGTGCCGCCGTCGGGGTGCCGAGAACCCTACCAGAACCGATGGGTGCCCCCCGATCTGGCCGCCCTTGGCGGCTCTACCCAGCAGCATCTAGCCGGTTACTATGGCATCGTCAAGCGGCTGGATGAGGCACTCGGGCGGATGCTGGACGCTCTTCAAGAGCCTGGATCTCGACGAGAACACGATCGTGCTCTTCACGTCGGACCACGGCTGCCATTTCAAGACGCGCAACGGGGAGTACAAACGATCGTGCCACGAAAGCTCGATCCGGGTACCGACCGCGGCGATCGGGCCGGGATTCACGGGGGGCGGACGCGTTCAGCAGCTCGTGAGCCTCGTCGATCTGCCGCCGACCCTCCTGGATGCGGCCGGGATTCCGGTGCCGCCCTCGATGCACGGACGCTCCGTTATGCCACTGCTGCAGGGCAGCCGCGCGGATTGGCCTGAGGAAGTCTTCCTCCAGATCAGCGAAGCGCAGGTCGGCAGGGCAGTGAGAACGGAGCGCTGGAAGTACAGTGTGAGCGCGCCGGACAAGCATGGGGGCCGCGATCCCGACAGCGACCATTACGTCGAGGAGTTTCTCTACGACCTGCAGGCGGATCCATACGAGCTTCACAACTTGGTCAACTACGATGCCTATGGCGAGGTGAAGGCAAGCATGCGAGAGCGATTGCTGCGACGTATGGCAGCGGCGGGTGAAGGCCAGCCCACCATTGAGCCCGCCCCGGTGCACCCAAGCGGCCAGCGGTTTGTGCGTCCGGGGGAGATCCTGTGATGGCGGCACAGCTTTTCCTGATCCTGGCCGTCACCATCCCGATGATCTTCGTCACACGGAATCGTCTGCGTGTGGATCTGGCGGCCCTGCTGATCGCGATCGTGCTGGGGATCGGGCAGTTGCTGGGCCTGGGCCTGCTGGGTGAGGCGCACACGCCTCAGGCTGCCACCTTGGCGCTTTCGGGCCTCAGCGAGCCGGCCGTCTGGACGCTGCTAAGCCTGTTCATGATCACCTACTCACTCCAGAAGTCCGGCGTCACACGCTGGCTTGCACATCGGATCATCGACCTGGGTCGCGGATCTGAGCGCCGCCTGATCATCCTTTACACCGCCACCACGGCAACGCTCTCGCTCTTCATGAACAATCTTGCGGCCGGCGCCCTGCTGCTGCCGAGCGCGATGGAGACCTGTCGTCGTACCAACATCAAGCCGAGCAAACTGCTCATCCCGGTGGCCTACGGCAGTCTGTTGGGCGGCAGTGCGACGTATTTCGCGACGGCGAACATCATCACCAGCAACCTGCTGGCTGCGGCTCATCCGCCCCAAGCGATGCTGGGAATCCTCGACTTCTTTCCGACCGGCATCTTCATCCTCATCGGCGGCATCGCCTTCCTGGGCCTGTTCGGCACACGGCTGCTGCCCAACCGGAACCCGCCTTCGGAACTCATGATGACGCACTACACGAGCAGGCAACTGGAGGAGTACTACCAACTTGGCGAAAGGCTCTGGGAAGTAGTCATCACGCCCGAGTCGGAACTTGCTCACAAGTCCCTCATCGACAGCCGCATCGGTGAGACGCTGGGGTTGACCGTCGTGGGGATATGGAATGGTCAGCAGTCAATCTACGCACCATCGCCTGAGCAGATCACACAGCCTGGGGATACGCTGCTCGTGATAGGGCGAGAGGAACGGATACGTCAGGCTCGCCCGAACAGGTGTGCAGATCAGACGCGAGACCGGGAACAACCACATCAGCGCCCACGGTGTTACCTTGGTTGAAACTCTGGTGGCGCCGCGTTCGGAGGCACTGGGTCGCACCTTACGCGAACTGGAGTTTCGCACCCAGTACGACTATACGGTGCTGGCCCTGTGCCGTGACGGTCGAAGCTGTCGTACAAGCGTGGGCGATTTCGAGCTGGAGATGGGGGACTCGCTGCTGATGATCGGCCCGGTCGACAAGCTCGATCGGCTGCGAGCGAGCCCCGACTTCGTTGTCCTGGAGCTCGATACGAGTGACGAGCCCGTGCAGCGGTGGGAAGCCGGCCTGACAATCGGCGTGACGGCCGCCGGGATCATCGCATCAGCCCTCGGTGTGCCGGTGCATCTCGCGATGTTGGCGGCGGCGCTGGTCTTGCTCGTCACGGGGATCCTGAACATGGAGCAGGCCTACCGGGCAATCAACTGGGAAGCCATCTTCCTGATCGCCGGGATGTACTCCGTGAGCCTCTCTATGGTTCAGACTGGGCTCGCCCAGCGAATCGGTGAAGGCGTGGTCGCCATCACGGCCCCTCTAGGACCGCTGGGGCTGGCCGCGGGCGCATATCTCCTCACGGGCCTGCTGACGCAGATAATGGGCGGCCAGGTGACGGGTCTGGTGACGGCGCCGATCATGATCAGCGCGGCCCTGCAACTCAACACAAACGTCCAGGCGATCGCCGTGGCTACCGCCACCGGGTGTTCCGCGGCCTTCTTCACACCCATCGCCCACCCGGTCAACATCATGATGATCGCACCGGCCAACTACGAGTTCAAGGACTTCTTCAACGTCGGCTGGCCCTTGACTGTCGTCTGCTTCATCGCACTGCTCATCGGACTGGTGTTATTTTGGGGACTATGATGAACGGTCAGAATCCTGTGCCGCGAGCCTTCCACGTGATGACGAAGCCCCGCGGGCCGATCTGCAACCTGAACTGCGGCTACTGCTACTACCTCCCCAAGGCGCAGATGTACCCCGGCAGCGCATTCCAGATGCCGGACGAGGTGCTGGAGAGCTTCACCCGCCAGTATATCGAGGCCCAGCAGGTTCCCGAGGTGACCTTCGGCTGGCAGGGTGGCGAGCCGCTGTTGATGGGTATCGAGTTCTACGAGCGCGCCGTTGCCTACCAGGAGAAGTATCGCCGGCCGGGCATGCGGATCATCAACACCCTTCAGACCAATGGCACACTCGTCGATGACGCGTGGGGGCACTTCTTCGCCGAACACAACTTCCTGATCGGACTCAGCCTCGACGGCCCCCAGCCCATGCATGACGCCTACCGACGGGACAAAGGGGGCGGGCCAACGTGGGATCGCGTGATGCGCGGGCTCCGAACCCTGCGGGCCAGCGAGGTGGAAGTCAACATCCTCTGTACTGTGCATAGCGCAAACGCCACCCACCCTACGGATGTCTACCGATTCTTCCGTGACGAGGCAGGGGCGAGTTTGTCCAGTTCATCCCAATCGTCCGGCGCGACAATGAGACGGGGCACCAGGAAGGTCTCGAAGTGACGGACCACTCGGTGACGGGTCCTCAGTATGGCGACTTCCTCATCGGTGTCTTCGATGAGTGGGTACGTCACGATGTCGGCCGCGTCTTCGTCCAGATCTTTGACGTGGCGCTGGCGGCGTGGACAGGCCAGCGACCGGGCCTCTGCGTATTCGAGCCCACCTGTGGACTGGGTCTGGCCATGGAGCATAACGGCGATCTCTACGCATGCGATCACTACGTCGAGCCACACTATCGGCTCGGAAACATTATGGAGACGCCGATGATCGACCTCGTCGCCTCCGAACAGCAGCGCGCCTTCGGTAGGGCCAAGCTGGACACGTTGCCGGCGCAGTGCCTGGACTGCGAGGTACGCTTCATCTGCAACGGAGCGTGCCCGAAGAACCGGATCGTGGTGACATCAGAGAGTGAAGCGCCGCTCAGCTACCTGTGCGACGGCTACAAGGCCTTCTTCGCACACATCGATGAGCCGATGCGGTTTGATGGCAGAGGAACTCCGCCACCAACGGGCCCCCGCGAACGTAATGCAGCGCATCAACGCGGTCGATCTGGAGATGGAGAAGGCCTTCGCCGCTGCCAACCGCAACGATCTCTGCCCGTGCGGCAGCGGCAAGAAGTTCAAGCACTGCCACGGACGGCGGACGTAGCCGACGGACCTTGCGAAGGCGGCTCCAGGCCGGCGGCCGTATGGTGGTCTCGAGCTTGAACCTCCGCAAGGTCCGCGGAACCGAGATCGTCAGGCCAGCAGCAGGAACGGCTCCTCGACAAGCTGCTTGATGTACTGCATGAATCTCGCCGCGGGCGCTCCATCGACCAGACGGTGGTCGAAGGTCAGGCTGAGCCACGTCTTCTGCCGCACCACGATCTCGCCATCCACGACGGCCGGGACAGACTTGATCCGTCCAACGCCCAGGATCGCCGTCTCCGGATAGTTGATGATCGGCGTGAAGGCGTCCACGTCGTACATCCCGAGGTTCGTGATCGTGAACGTGCCGCCTGAAAGCTCGTCCGGCAGCGACCGGCCGGTTCGCGCCCGCTCGGCCATCGCGCGTACGTCGCGCGCGATCTCCGTCAACCCCTTCGTGTCGGCATCCGCAACGTGCGGGACCAAGAGGCCCCGTTCGGTGTCGACGGCCAACCCGATATGCACGGCATCGAGATGGTGAATCACGTCGCCGTCCAGACGGGCATTGACGTAGGGGAACTTACGCAGCGCCTTTGCCGCCACTACGATGAGTAGATCGTTGTAGCCCACGTTGAACCCCAGCGCCGCGGCGAGACTGGTCTTCAGCCGCTCACGCAGCGCCACGAACGCCGTGGCGTCGACCTCCATCGTCAGCGTCACCGGCGCGGTTACAACATGGCTCTCGTGCATCCGCTGAGCGATGATGCCACGGACCCCGGTCAACGGCACCTCGGCCAGAGCCTCCTCTGGCGCAGCGGGTGCAGGCGCGGTCACGGGCTCGGGTGCGACGGGCACAGGCGCCGCCGCTCCGGCCATAGCCTGGACATCGGCCTTCGTGACCCGTCCGCGCGGTCCGGTACCGGAGACCTGGGCGAGGTCAACGCCAAGCTGCTCCGCCACGTGGCGGGCTACAGGCGTCGCCTTGGGCCTCGACACCGCGTAAGCAAGGACATCGCGCTCTACGACTCGTCCGTTCGGCCCGGTGCCGTCCACCGCACTGATGTCCACGCCGTGCTCACGCGCCGCCTTTCGAGCGCGAGGCGATGAGAACACGCGCCCTGTTGGCACCGCCTCCGCGTCTGGCGTAGGCGCCTCCATAACAGCCGGCACAGCCGGTCGCCACCTCTCCTGCCGTGGGCGATGCGGCTGCATCCGCCGGTGGGGCCGCCTCCTCAAGGGACTCGTCGGCCGTCCGCGTGATCAATCCCACCACCGTCAACACCGGGACGGTCTCACCTCCAGGCACGAGGATCTTTCGCAGATAGCCCTTACGCGTGGCTTCGACGTCGAGCACCGCCTTGTCGGTCTCCACCGTAAAGAGCACGTCGCCTCGATCGACGGTGTCACCCTCCGCCTTGAGCCACTCGACGAGTCGACTCTCCTCCACGGTCTGCCCCAGTTTGGGCAGTATGATCTCATAGGCCATCGTATCCCCCTTTACAGTATGCCGCGGATAGCGTCGGCGATCCTGTCCACACTCGGTATATCGGCGTCCTCTAGTGTCTCGCTCATAGGCACCGGCACATCCCTGGCCGAGACGCGGATGACCGGCGCGTCGAGCCAGTCGAAGAGCTCCTCCTGGACGCGGGCGGCGATCTCGCTGATGAACGAGTTGGTCGGATAGGACTCTGTCACGCCGATCACTCGTCCCGTCTTCTGTACCGACGTCGCAATCGTGGCCATATCCAGAGGCTTGAGCGTGCGCAGGTCGATCACCTCGACGCTGACACCCTCCTCGGCCAGCTTCTCTGCCGCCTCCAGCGACCGGTGGACCATACGCGAGTACGTAATGACGGTGACGTCCGTTCCCTCGCGCTTCACGTCGGCCACACCGTAGGGGATGATGTAGTCCTCGTCGGGGACGTTACCCTTGACACCGTAGAGCATCTTGTGCTCGATGAACATCACGGGGTTGTCGTCGCGGATGGCAGCCTTCAGCAGCCCCTTGGCATCGTAGGGCGTGCTCGGCATCACCACGTAGATGCCCGGGAAAGTGCGTCCACAGCGACTCCAGCGATTGCGAGTGGTGCGCCGCGATGCTGCGGCCCGCGCCACCCTCGGTGCGCACGACGACCGGGACCGTGGTCTTGCCGCCGAACATGAAGCGATTCTTGGCGCCCTGGTTGGCGATCTGATCCATCGCCAACGGCGTGAAGTCGACGTACATGATCTCGACCATCGGGCGCATCCCCGCCATCGCGGCACCTACAGCGACGCCTGCGATCCCGGCCTCGGAGATCGGCGTGTCGAGCACCCGCTCGCCACCAAACTCGTTGAACAGCCCCCGGGTCGCGCCATAGGCACCGCCGTACAGCCCGATGTCCTCGCCCATCAGGAAAACGTCGTCGTCGCGCAGCATCTCCTCACGCATCGCCTCTTGCAGCGCCTGGCGATACTCTGCCGCGTGGGTGCCGGGTCCTCCCTTGCGGGCAAGCTCGCGAAGCACCTTCTCGCGGTCGATGTCTGCTTGTGACCACTTGAACGGTGCGAAGACGAATCTCTCCAACTCCTCCGCCAGCGGCATTGGCGAGCCCAAGGAGAACTCGGTGGCCACCTCGATCGCCTTCTCAACGTACTGCTCAACGGCGTCGATCTCATCCTCCGTCGCGATCCCGGCGTTCACCAGCAGCGCCGCGAAGTTGGGAATGGGATCTCGTGCCTTCCATTCCGCCTCCTCCTCCTTCGTGCGATAGGCACGCGGATCCGAGCGGGAGTGCCCGATACCAGCGATAGGTCTTGGCCTCGATGCAGATAGGGTCCCTGGCCGCTCGCGGGCGTGCTCGACCGCCCGACCGACGGCTTCACGGACCGCCATCACATCCATCCCGTCGACGACCTCGTTCTCGATGCCGTAGGCACACCCGCGCTGCGCGATGTCGAGCTTCGCTGCAGCGTGTCTGGATAGGCACCGACATGCCGTAGAGGTTGTTCTCGATGATGTAGACCACCGGCAGGTTCCACAGCGCCGCCATGTTCAGCGACTCGTGGAAGTTGCCCGTGTTCGTGGCCCCGTCGCCGAAGAAGCAGAGGACCACGTTGCCCGTCTTCTTCATCTTCTGGACGAGCCCGGCCCCTGTCGCCACTGGAATGTTGCCACCCACGATGCCGGTGGCACCCAGGTTGCCGTTCTGGACGTCGGCGATGTGCATCGACCCGCCCCGGCCCGCCGAGTAACCTGTGGTGCGGCCGCAGAGCTCAGCCAGCATCTTGTTATAGTGAGTCTGGTGCTCCTCATCCGTCTTGGCCGCGATGGCGCCCCGCGCATAGCAGTGACCGTGCCCGCGATGCGTCGACGTAATCAGGTCATCGTCCTGCAGTGTGGACATCGCCCCGACCGCGACTGCTTCCTCGCCGGCGTAGAGGTGCGAGGCCCCCTTGATCTTGTTTTGCCCCAACAGATCGTAGACTTCGTTTTCAAAGTAGCGAATCGCCCACATCTCCTTCAGCAGTTCAAGCGCTTCGTCCTTGGTCAAGCTGCTGAGCGTCTCCGTCGAAGTGCCCATCTCTTCTCCTTTATTGCGTAGTGACACAACCCCTCACACATCACGGTGAGACAACGTCGCCAACTCACGGTACCGCCGCAGGACGAGGTCGCCAAGCGCCTCGTCGGCGTCGATGGCACACACCGAGCGCAGCGTCTCCTCGATACCTTCGTCCCCAATCCGGTCCTGCAGCGCGACGGCGTGTGCGTCGTAGGGATCCACGTAGGCCAGCGCAGCAGCAATGCCCCACGCTAACCCGTCGACGCGGATGCCGTGGCGCTCCGCGAGGCGTGCTGCGCCCACGAGCCGGTCGCCCGGCGATAGCTTGCGCAGAGGATCCCGCGCCAACCGGTCTACGGGATCGGCCAGTGCCCGATTGGCGAACCTTACCAACAGATAGTCAATGTGCTCTCGAAGCGCTACCGGCTCGAAGTCGAACTCGGCGATCAACGCCCGCGACGATTCGCTTAGCCCGAGGTCCAGCCGCGAGGCCACCCACGGATCATCCAGCGCCTCGTAGCCATATGCGTGCCCGCGCTGGTAGCCCAGGTATCCCAGGAGTGCGTGGGCCGCGTTGTGAATATACAGTTTGCGCGCAGTATAGGCCTCGAATGGGGACACCGCCTCCATCCCGACCACGTGGGGTATCGGTCCTACAAAGGCATCGCGATCCACCGGCAGCACCTTGTAGGGCTCGGCTACGATCAACGACACGTCGGCCTCGCGCTGCTCCGGCGTGGGAACAGGCGACATCCGCGCGATCACTGCCGGGACAAAACCGGCGCTCCCCGCCACCCTTCCCCACGCCTCACGGGACATTGCCTCGGTGACAAAACCCCGAAGCTGTTCCGGCGCATCGTGCAGGTTCTCGCAGATGATCACGTTGAGCGGCGCTGCTGCCGGATCCTGGAAACGCTCTGCCAGCCCGCGAGCCATCGGACCTGCGATAGCCCGCAGGGCTCGCGCCCCTACCGCTGTGGCGATCAGCGACGCTCCTGCAACGGCCTCAGCGACTCGGTCGGCATCTCGACCGTCGACGGCCGTCACCGGCGCAATCACGCGATCCTCGACCTTCACGATCCCGGAAAGCCGTAGCGTATAGGCGCCGCGGTCATGCGAGCGCCGCGACCAGAGGAGCATCCACGTCCACGAAGATGACCTTGTAACCCGATTCGGTGAAGAGCTGGCCCAGGAAGCCCCGCCCCACACTCCCCGCGCCGAATATAACGGACGTTGGAACGGCTGAACGCACCAAGGTGGAGACGCCCACGTGATCGGCCGTCATCGTACACGCTCCCAGAGGCCGTGAGCCGGATCGCGATGCCAGCCTGGTTCTGTGAGGGTCAGCTCACGCTGTGGCCATCCTGCGGCGACGCGCGCTTCGGTCTCCTCCCAGGAGCGCAACCCGCCGAGGGCGTCGGCGGCCTCGACGTTGCAGGCGCCAACGGCGACCGCCATCCTTGCGGCATCCTTCACAGGCAATCCCCGCAGCAGCGCCGCAAGGAAGCCCGCGATGGTAGCGTCGCCCGCACCTGTGGTGCCCACGACGTCCACCTTGAAACAGGGGACCCACAGTTCGCGGTCGGCCCAATCCTCGGGGTCAGCCGGGGCTGCTGCCCCCATCTCCGCAATCGCCGCTTCACTCGCGGTTCTCAAGTAGAACCCGCGATCCCCCAACTTCAACCCTACCACGCGCCCGCCCATCGACAGAAGCTCCTCGCCGAGGTCGGACAACAGCGCCGGCGTTACGAGGGGTAACAGGCTCCCCCCCTTCGCCTCACGCACAAGCGCCTCGTACTGCGGGCGGCGCAGCATGAAGAGGATCTCCTCTACGCTGGGCAGGAAGACGTCGACAAATGGCAGCACGCCCTCGAGGATCGTGACCCAATCAGCGCGCCCCGCATCGGTCGCGGGATCCGGGACCGCCATATCCAGCGAGGTCGTGACCTCAAGCGCGCGCACCCGGCGGTAGATCTCGATCAGCTCCGCGCCGTTATCCGCATAGATCCGGCGCATCAGCGGCGGATAGCCGAAGTGAAAAAGCCGTGCCTGCGCCACGACGTCATAACGAACGTCGGCGGCACCGAAGGTATTGTTGGCACCGGGAGAATGAAGGAAGATACGATCGATATCGGGAGGGCTGATGATGATGGAGTAGGAAGTCGCAGCCTCCGGATCGACGACCATCCCGTCGGCAAGCCCTGCTCCTTGGTCGGCCACAATCTGCCGTGACGACGTGACCCAGCGGATCATCCCCGACTTTGCCCATCAACTGGGTCTTCACCCCGAGGATGTGCAAGGCAAGCCCGGTGTTTGAGACTGGGCCGCCCGTCGCGAGGGCGGGGTTCCCCACCTCCACCAGTTGGCCGGGCCGCAGCAATGTGGAGAGCGGCTCTGCTCCCAATCCCGACAGATCCGGGATCACGTCGAGGCAGATGTGCCCTGCCACCACGGCATCCCAGCGCTTGGTCAACAACCACCTCCTGCCCTGGGCTTCAGGAACCATATGCCGTCTGCATTGTCGCTGACCAAGGCTATCTCCTGACCTCAGACTTCGATCTCACACCAGCACGACCTCAACACCCAAACTGCGCACCTGGGTCACCATTGGCCCGGGCGCATCAGCATCGGTAACCACGATATCCACGTCAGCCACCTCGGCAAAGGAGGCCACACCCGCGCGCCCCCACTTCGTCGCGTCCAGCACGGCCACGACCTGGCGGCACATCGTTACGAGCGGCCGCTTGACCTCCGCCTCGGGTGCGCTCACGTCGGTGAGCCCTTCCGCGAGAGTGAGACCGTGCGCGCCGAAGAACCCGTGGGCAATGTTGTAGTCTCCCAGCAGCGCCAGCCCCCCTGTATCGATGAGGGAGGCTGTGTCGTGATGAAGCGTTCCCCCCGGCATCACCACGGTGACGTTGAGCAGTCCCAGGAGTTCCTGGGCTACCGCCAGGCAGTTCGTGACGACCGTGAGGTCGCGGCGATGCTTGATGTGCCCGACGATGGCGAGGGCCGTACTGCTGCTGTCGATAAAGACGGCCTCGCCGTGCCCGACGAGATCGGCCGCGACACGCGCGATGCGGCTCTTCTCCGCGACCTGCTGCTGGCGACGCTTGAGGAGCGAAAGCTCGTAAAGCCCCGCTCCCACCGGGAATGGCGCCACCGTACGTCCGCAGGACCAGTCCCTGCTCGGCGAGCGCCTGGAGATCGGCGCGGATCGTGGCCCCCGAGACCTCGAAGCGCTGGCTCAGCTCGCCGACTTCCACACGCCCGTGACGCTGCACCAGGTCCGCAATCGCCTGCCGGCGCTCCTCAAGGAACACGATTAGCCCCATTCACTTTCATTTGCTTTCATTATACAAATGAAACAAAGGTGTGTCAAGTAAGGCTTGCAGACTGCGGCGCCTCCGGATTGACCCCGAAGTGCTTCAGCATCACGATGGGATCGGTGGTACTGGGGTTCTTGATGAGCACGCCTTCTTGGGCCGCATGACAGGAGACGAAATACTCGTCATGCGTCAGTTGGCCGAAACGGATCAGCGCCGGGGCCTCGATCGGCCACGACCCGAGCGTGCCGTGTCCCTGCAACACAATCAGTCCGTAGGGGCCGGCATCGCGGATGAGAGCCTCGCGGCCCGGGAGGACCGTCAGTTCCTTAGCCGAGACGAACTCGCTGCCATAGACGACCCACTTCTCGACGTAACCTGCGTCCTCCATCTCCTTGATCGGGCGGACCGGCCTCGGCCGGCGGAAATGCGCTTCGGCCAGATCCGGATTGGTGTTCATCGGCCAATCGACCATGGACACGATATAGTCGAGGTCGTCCTTCTTGTCCTCGGGCACGTCCTTCACCAGCAAGTCGCGATCGATGGGCACGTCGCTCACGAGCGACTGGAACATCGAGAAGACGTCGCTGGCCCACTGCGGTTCATAGGTGCAGAGGCTGCCGGGTGCGTGGAGGAGGCCTGCGGGCACGTACCATCCGGTGCCTGGACGCAGGCGATAGGCCCTGGAGAGGTCGGTGATATGATTATCCCCCTTCTCCCAGTCTGCCAGGCACTGCTTCACCTGTGCCTTGGTCGTGCCCGGCTCGAGCCCGAAGAACGTGTAGGGGAACGTGCCCCCGTGGTTGTTGAGCTGCGGCGGGAAGTAGTACCCTTCGGGCTTGGACTCCGCTCCCACGTTCGCCGCGTGTTCCGGCATCTGGTGGAGATGATGCGGCAGAGGGCCCTCATTGTCGAAGAACTTGGAGTACATCGGCCACGCGTGAAACCTGTCCCACAGCGCGTCGCCTAGCAGTTCGGCGCCGAGATCGTCGACCACGTCCCTGAACAGCACCCGGTCGGGCGCAGCATCGTCGCCGTATAGGACGTAGCTCAGACCCTCGTCGGGTGTGGTTAGCGGTCCGTTGTCGGCCTTGGTGGTCGACGAGAACCAGCGCTCGTCGATGCCCCCGCGGCTCGCGCCAAAGGCGTAGTAGTCATCCGGATGGAGCTTGACTCGCTTACCGGGAATGCAGAACGATCGTGGCACCCAGGTTGGTGCCAATCGCAGAATGCCCTCACCTTCGTCCAGCAGCTGGTTAGTCATAAGGTTCTCCTCGTCGGTATGTGTGTAAGTACAGATTTCTTGGTCAAATGGAGATGTCGCTCTCGGGAGGCTTTCGTCCGACATAGACCCCGTATCCCATCAAGCGCTGAATCCCTCGTGGTGCCGATGCCGTCGCCTGCCGCATAAGTTCGCGCGACCGTCGACTGCCGAAGAGTACCGGGCCGGCACGCACGAGTGCAGCGAGCATACTCCGACATCCGTACCGCCGAAGACGTCCCCTCGCCTCATCGAGCGCGTCGACAGGCTGCGAGTGCGCAAAAATCTCGACCAGGCCCGCTTGATCGAGATACCTCACCCACGCCTCCGCCTGCATCGGAAGGCCGCCGACACTTGACATGAACTCAACAGCCTTCTTGGTCGGCGGCTCCATCCAGGTCGATTCCGTGATCCCGACGTAGCCGCCCGGAGCCGTCACCCGAACGTACTCGGCGAAGGCGACCGACGGATCGTCAAGGAAGACGTTCACTGACTCGACGATGACAGCATCAAAGCACGCGGCCTCAAAGGGCAGAGCCAACGCGTTGCCCACACTCAGACCGACTAGGTCGGCAACCCCGCGGCGTGCGACTTCGTCCTGCGCTCGGGCCACCATCTTCCGCGAGAGATCGATGCCCACCACGCGGCACCCGAGCTTTCGCGTGAGATAGCAGGGCGTCAGTCCGGTACCGCATCCGACGTCCAAGACGTGCGAGCCCGGACCGATGTGACACCGCGCAATCAGCATATCGGTGGCGGTCAGGCTGCCTATGTGCTTTGTCACCCCGAAATCGGCCAGCATATCGAAATAGGCATCACGGGCCTCTTCGGGGTTTCGATCCGTGACATCAGCCATCAGTACCCTCCAGGGACTCAGCGACTATGGAACACTCGACCTGCCTGCGATTATAGGGCCGGAGCAAAAGGGTACAAACAGACCGAGGTAGTGCCGGGGATCGTACGCCGCAGACGGAATTTGGCGTCCCCGGCGCCGAGAGCGGAGCTTTGACATCCGAACTTGGCTACAGTAGAATGAATTCCCGACTTCTACCCAACGGAGACGATGATGAACGAAACACTGCGACAATTGGTTGCCATGTCAACTCGGCTTGGCGACCCAAAGAATGACTACGTGATCCTCGGCGAAGGCAACACCTCGGCTCTGAACCCCGACGGGACCTTCTGGGTCAAGGCCAGCGGGCACCAACTCCCCTCGATCGATGAAAGCGGCTTCGTGCGCGTGTCACTGGAGCGCGCCCTGAAAGTCCTTGACGAGGGAACCCTCACCGACAGCGAGATCAAGGAACGGCTGCTCGACGTTCGCGTTGACCCGGAGACGGGTCGGTGGCCCGCCCCCAACAGCGACATCCGCCCCTCTACCGAGACGGTCTTCCATGCCATCTGTCTGAGCTTGCCCGATGTGAACTTCGTGGGACACACCCACGCGACCGCGGTCAATGCCTTGACGTGCTCGGCGGTATTCGAGGAGGCCTTTGGCGGACGCCTCTTCCCCGACGAGATCGTGATGTGTGGCCCGGCAGTGGTGATGGTGCCCTACACGGACCCCGGCATTCCCCTAGCCCGCGAGATCCGGCGGCGGATCAACGACTACATCGACACGTATCAGGAGCGACCGCGCGTCCTCTTGATGCAGAATCACGGCGTCGTGGCTCTGGGACATTCTGCAGAGCAGGTCGAGAACATCACGGCTATGATGGTCAAGACAGCGCGGGTGCTATTGGGCGCCTATTCCGCAGGCGGTCCGCACTTTCTCTCGCAGGAGAACGTGGGTCGCATCCACACCCGCCCGGATGAAGCCTACCGACGGAAGCTGCTGGGCGAAGCTTGACATCTCATCGGGAACCTTCGCAAGGTTGTCTTTCGGACCTTGCGAAGGTTGAGCGGAAGGAGACACTGAACGTGACACATCCCTATAGCATGAAAGTATCGCGCCTCTACGGCATCCGCGATCTGCGGGTTGAAACGGCGCCGGTGCCCGAGCCGGGGCCGGGCGAGGTGCTTCTCAAGATCGCATCCGTTGGGACCTGCGGGTCCGACGTTCACTACTACCTGGAAGGGGCCATCGGCGACCAGGTCGTGACGGAGCCCATCCAGATGGGCCACGAGTTCTCGGCATGGGTCGCGGAGCTCGGGGAAGGGGTCGAGGGCCTCGAAATCGGACAGTTGGTGGCCGTCGAGCCTGCTATCTCCTGCGGTGTCTGCGAATCCTGCCAGCACGGCCACCCGAACCTATGCCCGAACGTCCGCTTCTGTGGCACGCCGCCCATCGACGGCGTCTTTGCCGAGTATGCCGTGATGCCCGCCGAGAACTGCTTTGTGCTGCCGGAGGGTTTCACGCCCGAGGAGGGTGCGCTGCTGGAGCCCCTGGGTATCGGCATTCACACGGTCGACCTGGCGCACCTCAAGGTGGGGGAGACAATCGCCGTGTTCGGAGCGGGGCCGGTCGGGCTGCTGACCGCGGCCGTCGCGCGAGCCGGGGGAGCGGGCGCCGTCTATATGACGGAGCCGAACGCCGCCAGGCGCGCCTTCGCCCTGGAGCATAGTGCGGACGCCGTCTTCGATCCCGAGACCGAGGACGTCGTGGCTGCGATCATGGCTGCAACCGGCGGGCGCGGCGTCGACGTCGCGTTCGAAGCCGCCGGTGCCCCGGATACACCCGACCAAGCTGCACGCGTGACGCGTCCGGGCGGCAAGGTCGTCGTGGTGGGCATTCCCGTCGAGGACAAGATGACGATGACGGCCTCCCAGGTGCGCCGCAAAGGACTGACCATCAAACTCGTGCGCCGGATGAAACACACCTACCCACGGGCAATCCGGATGGTCAGCACGGGCATGATCGACGTCGGGGCGTTGGCAACACACCATTTCTCACTGGACCGCATCGTCGATGCCTTCGAGCTGGTCGCCGGCTACGAGGACGGTGTGCTCCGTGCAATCATCCGGATTGGGGAGGAAGCTGGCGGATGAACAACCGCGAACGGGTTCACGCGATCCTGCACTACCAGGACTACGACCGTATGCCACTCGTCCACTTCGGCTACTGGGACGAGACGCTGGACAAGTGGGCGGCGGAGGGCCACATCACCCAGTCGCAGGCCGATACCTGGGGTGACGGCAACCCCACGGACGCCGAGATCGCCGACCTGCTGGGCTTCGACTTCAACTGGAGCACGTGTTTCTCTCCCAGCACGCGGCTGCGCCCGGCCTTTGAGACCAGGATCGTCAAGACCTTCCCCGACGGCTCGCGCCATGTCCTCAACGACGAGGGCACCGTCATCCTGCAGAAGGACGACGTCACCTCGATCCCCAAGGAGATCGAGCACCTGCTCAAGGATAGGGCGTCGTGGGAGGCGCTCTACCTGCCCAAGCTGCAGTTCGAGCCCGAGCGCATCACCCACAGCTACGTCAACGTGGACGGTGAGATGGTGCGTTACGACCGCGGCGGCGACGCCTATCTGAAGGCGGGCGCCTGGGAAGACCCCTACGGCCTGAACGTCGGCAGCCTCTTCGGCGTGATCCGCAACTGGCTGGGCATCGTCGGCCTCTCCTACCTCCTGGTCGACGACCCGGCGCTGCTGGACGAGATCATCGAGACGGTGGCCGACCTCTGTTACAACTGCACGGAGGCAGCGCTCGACATGGTCTGCCCCGACGGCGGCCCCGCGTCCTTCGACTTCGCCCACTTCTGGGAGGACATCTCGTTCAAGAGCGGCCCCCTGATCAGCCCGCGGATCTTCCGCAAGAAGGTCGGCCCGCACTACAAACGCATCACGGACCTGGTCAATAGCTACGGGATCGACATCGTCTCGCTGGACAGCGACGGTGACGTCACCAAGCTGGTCCCGGTATGGCTAGACAATGGCGTCAACACGATGTTCCCCATCGAGGTGGGAACGTGGGGCTCCAGCATCGCGCCCTGGCGTGAGCGATACGGGCGCGACCTGCTCGGCGTGGGTGGGATGAACAAGGTCGTGTTTACGCGCGACTACGCCGCCGTCGACGCGGAGATCGAGCGTCTCAAGCCGCTCGTCGATCTCGGCGGCTACATCCCCTGCCCCGACCACCGCCTCGCGCCCGACAGCAAGTGGGAGAACGTGCAGTATTACTGCGAGCGGATGCGGGAGACGTTTGGGTAGACAAACTATCGGCGATCAGCTTTCAGCCTTCAGAAGAGAAGTACGGAGTATGGAATGAGAAGTAGGCCGACAAGACCAGACCCTACTCCGTACTCCATACTTCCTAGTCGCTGCTGACGACTGACCGCTCAGTCAAGGACGGAACCAGCCATATGAACTACCACATTCAGACTCCTCGAAGAGCAACTGAACGACTTCGATCCGGAGGTGCGGGCAGAGGCACTGGCCTCGCTGATGGCGCTGGTGGAGGCCGGCGAGGTGACGCTGCCCGAGCCCACAGAGGTTGCCAACATGCACTGCCATACCTTCTATTCCTATAATGGGTACGGCCTGTCGCCCACGGCGTTGGCGTGGCTGGCCCGGCACAACGGCTACAAGCTCATGGGAATCGTCGACTTCGACGTGCTCGATGGCGTCGACGAGTTCCTGACCGCCTGCGACCACGTCTCGCTGCGCGGCAGCACCGGCATGGAGACGCGGGCCTACGTGCCGGAGTTCGCTACCCGTGAGATCAACTCCCCTGGCGAGCCGGGAATCTACTACCATATGGGCATCGGCTTCACCTCCAGTCAGGTCCCGGCGACCGAGCCGGAGGCACGCGCCATCTTGGGTGATATGCGCCGGCGCGCGGCCGACCGCAACCGCGAGATGATCGACCGCATCAACGCCTATCTCGACCCCGTCGCCATTGATTACGCCCGCGACGTGCTTCCGCTGACGCCGACCGGTAACGCGACGGAGCGCCATATGTGTGCGGCCTACGTCGAGGCAGCCGACACCACGATACACAATCCCGTCGATTTCTGGGCCGCAAAGCTCGACGTGCCGCAGGCGCGGGTTGCCGCCGTAATCGATAGGGGGCCGCAGATCCAGAACCTGGTGCGTTCCAAGCTGATGAAGCAGGGCGGCGTCGGCTACATCAAGCCGGGGCCGGATACGTTCCCAACAGTCGAGGAGGTCAACACCGTGATCACGGCCTGCCGGGCCCTGCCTACCATCACGTGGCTGGACGGCACGTCGGAGGGCGAGGAGGCTGCCGAGGAGCTGTTCGGCCTGATGGTGGCCAAGGGCGCCGTCGCGCTCAACGTCATCCCCGACCGGAACTGGAACATCGCCGACCCGCAGGACAAGAAGACCAAACTCCGGAACCTCTACGACATCGTCGACCTTGCCAAGGCCCTCGATCTGCCGATCAACGTCGGCACCGAGATGAACGCTTTTGGCAAACCACTCATCGACCAGTTCGACGCGCCCGAACTGGCGCCGGTGCGCGACGTCTTCCTCGATGGCGCCTATTTCGTGTACGGGCACACAGCCCTCGAACGGGCAGCTGGGCCTGGGGTACCAAAGCCGGTGGGCGCAGCGTCGCCTGCCTACGCGTGCCAATCGCAACGCCTTCTACACGGCCCTGGGTCGGCGTCTGCCTCCCGGAGAGAGAGGTCTCGATCAGTTGCGGGATGTCGGCGCAGACGGTGATCCGGACGATGTGCTGAGAGCTGTCAGCCGTTAGCTTCCAGCGGTCAGAGGGAAGGTCTGATAGCTGACCGCTGATCGCTTCTTTGCGAGGAGGTACTAAGGTGAAAAAGTCCCGTGGCGCGAGAACCATCGTCTACCCGACGCCGGTCTTCATCGTGGGGACCTACGGCCCCGAGGGCCGTCCGAACATGATGGCGGCGGCCTGGGGCGGCATCTGCTGCTCGCGCCCGCCCGCCGTCGCGATCGGGTTGCGCGCGGCGACGCTCACCCATGGCAACATCGTCGCCCGCGGGGCCTTCACCATCAGCATCCCCTCGGAGACGTACGTGGCGGAGGCCGACTACGCGGGTATCGTGTCGGGACGGGACGCGGACAAATTCGCGGAGGCCGGGCTCACACCGACACGGAGTGAGTTAGTCGACGCTCCCTACGTCGAGGAGTACCCGATGGCGCTCGAATGCAGGCTGCTGCACACGCTTGAGATCGGGCTCCACACGCTCTTCGTGGGTGAGATTGTCGACGTTAAGGCAGAGGAGGCCGTCTTCGACGACGAGGGCCACATCGACGTCGAGAAGGTCCGCCCACTCATCTATGCGCCGGACAGCAGGGGCTACTACGGGATCGGCAGACTACCTGGCGCACTCCTTTGACATCGGGCACTCTCTCCAAGTGAAGGACGACTGAGGGGCGCACCGATGGCGATCATCGAACCCGAGTTCATGGCCCTGACCGAGGGTCTGGACACCGCCTCGTTTTGGGCCGAGAACGAGTGCTGCGGGTCGTTCACGCTCGACAAGCCGCGCGCCTCGCTCTCCTTCTCGCCGGACGACCATTGGATCTTCGGCTTCCTCAATGTGCCCTCGACGCTGCGCTATTATCGGGACAAAGCATACCGCGACGCGCTTCACCAAGAGGTCAACGCCGTCACCGAGGAGTACGTCGGCCGCACCTTCTTCGATGAGGATACGTGGGAATACGAGCCCAAGCGCATCGAGAACCTCTTCGGCTGCGCCTTCTCCTACCGCGAATCCAGCACCCCGTGGCTAACCCCAGCCACCGACAAGCCGGACGAGTTTGCCGGGATCCTGGACGAGGCAGAAGCCACCGACTTGGCGACCTGGAGCTTCCCCGAAGCCTTCCTGGCTGAGTGGGAAGCCCGCAAGGAGGCCGGCAAACCACTTCCGAAGCTGGGTACCGGCAGCAGAGGCCCGGCCACGATCATGACGTCGGTGCTCCAGCCCCAGACCGTTTTCTTCTGGATGATGGATCACCCCGACGCTGATGCACCGCTTCCGCGACCTATTGGCCACGAAGATGGTCGAGTTCAACCGGCTGCTTCGCGAATTCAGCGGCAACACGGAGCCGGGCTGGTGGATCACCGACGACAACAGCGCACTCTTCAACCGGCCCCTCTACCGCGAGTATTGCGTCCCCGTGCTCGAGAAGGTGCTCGAGGCCATGGCGCCGGGTGAGGCCCGGCGATACCAGCATTCCGACAGCTCGATGGGCCATCTGCTCGACATGCAGTACGACCTGGGCATCCGGGCGGTCAACTACGGCCCTGACGTCGACGCGGCACTGATCCGCGAGAGGATGCCCGACGCGCTCATCCACGGGCAGATGCCACCCTTTCTGCTGCGCAATGGCAGTCCGGAGGCCATCAAGTCGCGCATTGTCTCCGACTTCGAGAAGGCAGGAGAGTCGGGCGGGCTGGAAGTCACAACTGCCGGCTCGTTGGCCGCCGGCACCGGCGTCGGGCGTATGCGCTGGATGATGGCGTGTGTGGAGCAGTATTGTAGGTATGATTGAGTAGCCGATCAGCAATCAGCGGTCAGCTTTCAGCAAGGGACGGGGAGTAAGAAGTATGGAGTAAGCAGTGAGCCTTGCTCTGAGGCATACTTCGTACTCCATACTCCTTACTTCATGCTGAAAGCTGACCGCTATAGGCTAGTTGCTTAACAAAGCGAAGGAGTGTGTACAGCTATGACCACCGACAAGTTTGAAGCTTACCAGCGCGCAGATGCGCCGCTGCCGACCAGGAATCGCCTCTGGCCCCTCTACGGCGCCGGGTTTGAGAATCTCGGCATTGACCACAAGCCCATCGAGGTGCCCATGCCCGACTATGGACCCGATGAGTTGCTCGTACGTCACGATGCGTGCGGACACTGCTTCTCCGATATCAAGGTGATCCGCGCCGGGCAGGAGCACCCGCGCATCTATCGTAACATGAAGGACGATCCGGTCGTGCTCGGCCACGAGGTCAGCTTGACCGTGGTCAGGGTGGGCGACGATCTGAAGGACCAGTACCAGGTGGGAGACCGCTTCATCGTCCAGGCCGACATCTTTGTGAACGGCGTGGGCTACGCCTACGGCTATGAGATGCAGGGCGGTCTCTCGGAGTACACCGTGATCGATCAGCGCGTGCTGAACGGCGATCACGGCAATTACCTGATTCGGGTAGCACCCGATACCGGCTACGCCGAGGCCGCCCTCACCGAACCGTGGGCCTGTGTCATCGCCGCCTACCAACTGCGGTACCGGACGATGATCCGCCCCAAGGGGACTATGTGGGTCATCGGCACCCCGCTGGCGAAAGATGACTATACCATCGGCGACGGATTCGACAGCCACGCCCACCCGTCCAAGCTGATGCTGACAAACGTCCCGCCCACGTTCGATACCTGGCTGCGGACACAAGCGCGCGACCTCGGCATTGAGGTCGTTGATGTACCCGAGATGCCCGATCCGGCGACTGTTGAGACCGACGACTCGCCTGTTTCACCGGCCGAGGTCAGCAGCAGCACCGGCCACGGGGTCGACGACATCATCGTGCTCGGCGCCGACCCAGACGTCATCGAGCGCGCCGGCCCCAATCTGGCCAGCTATGGGATTATGGCCATTATCGATGACCGGCCGATGTCGCGCCCCGTCAACGTCGACGTCGGTCGCATCCACTACAACCGCTGGGTCTATTTCGGAGGCACCGGCCCCGACATCGCCAAGGCCTACAGCCAGACGCCGGTCCGCTCGACGCTCAAGCCCGGGGGCGCGGCCTGGTTCGTTGGCGCGGGCGGTCCTATGGGCCGCATGCACGTGCAGCGCGCCATTGAGGACGCCGAACCGCCCAGCACCATCGTCTGCACCGACATCAGCGACGAGCGGCTCGACGACCTGTGCACGAGCTTCAGCGCAGAGGCAGTCAGTAAAGGGATCGAGTTCGTCTGCCTCAACCCAACGAATGCGGATGCATACAAGGCCGCGATGGCGCGGTTCAAGGACTCGGGCTTTGACGACGTCATCGTCCTGGCCCCGGTGCCCGCGGTCATCGCCGATTCCGCCACCTATCTGGCCCACGACGGTGTGATGAACATCTTCGCCGGTGTCGCGCGGGGAAAGTACGCGCGGATGGATCTGAGCAGTGCTTACCTCGAAGCAGACGCGGATCATCGGACACTCCGCCTCCACGATACAGAATATGACCTTCATGCTGAACCAGGCCGAGACGGGCAAACTCTCGCCCAATCGCTCGGTCGCCGCCATCGGGTCGCTGGAAGCGGCGTGGGATGGCCTGAACGCGGTGGCAGACACGGCCTATTCGGGCAAGATCGTCATCTACCCGCAGATCAAGCCGCTGCCATTGACGGCGATTGAGGATCTGAAGGATGTGCTGCCGTCGGTCTACGCGAAGATGCGCAACGGAATGGAGTGGACGACCGAGGCCGAGCAGGAGTTCCTGCGGCTGATGCTGCCCTGAATGCCACCGATGCCCACGCCCATCCTCCCGCCGCCGCTGATGGTCTCGGAGCCGGGCTCTTTCGCGCGCCAGACGATCGTGCTGCGCAAGCCCGAGATCATCCGCCGCGTCATCGCCGACAACGTCTATCCGCCCGACATCGTGGCCGACCTGCAGCGGTTCGGTGCCGAGATCACGCAGAACGGCGGCCCTGGCCGGCAGATCGAACCGCTGCACGAATCCGAGGGCGATGCCGACTTCTGGAACCACCACTGGGCGCATTACGAGGGCTGCACGTGGCTCGATCTGCCGTGGTACTTCGCAGAGACCTACTTCTACCGGCGGCTGCTGGAGGCCACGCGCTATTTCCAGCCCGGCCGGTGGCAGGGGCTCGACCCCTTCGGCCGCCAGAAGCGTGCGCAGGAAGCGAGCGCGGTGACGCAAGTGGCCGAAGCCTGGTGCCAGATCGAGGCCACCCCCGCAGAGTCACGCCTCATCGCGCTACTCCACGCTGCCCTCTGGGGCAATCGCGCCGACCTGAGCAACCTGACGGTGCGCGAGCGTTCAGTCGGCGACCCGGCCGCCGATGCCGAGAACATCCTGATCGATGACACAGCCGCGGCGGAATGCCTGCTGACCGAGGGCGTCGGCGAGGTCGCATTCATCAACGACAACGTCGGAGCCGACAGCCTCTTCGACCTGGTGCTGACAGACCATCTGCTAGGCCGCAGGCTGGCTCGGCGGGTCACCTTCCACCTCAAGAACCAGCCGTTCTTTGTGTCGGACGCGATGCCGGAGGACATCCGCCATATGATCGCCCGGCTGGCGGCGAGCGAAGTCACGGGCATGGCGGCCCTCGGTGCCCGCCTGGACGCGGCCTTGAGTTCGGGAGCACTGGTGCTCGCCAAGGATCGTTTCTGGACGCGGTGTCTGAGCTTCTACGATCTCCCCGACGCTGTCCGCGCCGAGCTCGACCGCGCCGACCTGGTCATCCTCAAGGGAGACGTGAACTACCGCCGGCTGCTGGACGACCGCCATTGGCCCCCGGACACGCGGCTGGACGCCGTCACCGCCAACTTCCCGCGGCCCTTCCTGATCCTGCGCACGCTCAAGGGCGAGATCATCGTCGGCCTTGCGCCAGGCCAGGCCGAGACCCTCGCCGCCGCCGACCCCACCTGGCTCATCAACGGCAAGCGGGGGCTCATTCAGTTAGCCAAATGAAACGCGAATCATCCGGATCCTACGAATCTTCGCGAAAGTCATATACTACGATGGACCTGATCTAGAGCGTTGCATGGTCGACATAGCTTTCGTGTAAGTTCGCCCAATTCGCGTGCATTCGCGTTCCATACATCACGGGGAGTCAATATATGAACGTGCTAGAAGATCGTACTGCGATAGTGACCGGAGGAGCGCAGGGGCTGGGCGAGGCGATCTGCCGGCGCCTGGCGGACGAGGGAGCGCATGTGGTCGTCGCCGACATCAACCTGGAAGGTGCGCGGGAGACCGCTGCTGCCATTGAGGCGCAGACGGGCCGGCGCATGGTCGCCGTCAAGGCCGACGTCACGAACGAGACCGAGGTCGCGGCGATGGTGGATGCTGCCGTGCGAAACCTTCGGGCGACTCGACATCTGCGTCTCCAACGCCGGCGTCCTCATCGCCGAGGCCATCGACGAGTTTCCCGCCGAACGGTGGCGCTTCGTCATCAACGTCAACCTCTTCGGCTACTTCCTCGTCGCCAAACACGCCGCCCGCGTCATGAAGCCCCGGCACAGTGGCGCCATCATCCAGATCAACTCCAAGTCCGGCAAGAAGGGCAGCTACAAGAACTCGGCCTACGCCGCCTCCAAGTTCGGCGGCATTGGCCTCACCCAGAGCTTGGCTCTGGAACTGGCCGAGGACAACGTGCGCGTCAATGCCATCTGCCCCGGCAACCTGCTCGATTCCCCACTGTGGGTCGATTCCCTTTACGGGCAATACGCCAAGAAGTGGGGCATCACCGAAGAGGAAGTCCGTCAGCGCTACATTGACCAGGTGCCGATGAAGCGGGGCTGCACCTACCAGGACATCACCAACGTTGTGGTCTTCCTAGCCTCCGATCAGTCCGAGCTATATGACGGGCCAGGCGATCAACGTCACCGGCGGGCAGGAGATGCACTAGCTATAGGGAGGTATCACGATGAATACAGAGAATCTGGCAGTCGTCTGGAGCAGCGGCGACCCCGAGGTCGCTGACAAAGTCTGCTTCATGTACACACACAACGCCAAGCGGCGCGGTTGGTTTGCCAACGTCACGCTGATCATCTGGGGGCCATCTGCTGACCTGCTCACCCGCCAGCCCGCTTTGCAGGAGCGCATCCGTGCGATGATCGCCGACGGCGTCGTCGTCGAGGCCTGCAAAGCCTGCGCGGACATGTATGGCGTGAGTGACCAACTCAGCGCCCTGGGCATCGACGTCAAGTATATGGGTACCCCGCTCACGGAGATACTCAAGGCTGGCTGGGCCACACTGACGTTCTAGACCAACTTGCGTGAGGTGCCCCGGCAAGGGCAACTGCCTCGACTGGTGGCTTTTCCACGTGACCGTGGCCAAGTAGCCGAGTGGACTTCCGCACCAAGAGAGGGCCGGCGAAATCTCCGGCCCTCTCTTCCTGCCCAACCCGTTACCAACTCTGCTAACCCGGCCCAACCCCCTCAGCGACGCAACACGTCATCGTGTCCGGCACGTTTGCGCTATCCTTGAGGGTGATGACGGTATATTTGCCGCTGAAGCTCGAGGTGAACCGGATGAAGCAGCTACCACAGGTCCCGGCGGAGACGCAGGATACGACAGAGGATGCGCGCCCAGCATCCGCTACGATGTTGACAGAGCTGCTGGAGGCCCATCGAGGCGAGCATCACCTGATCGTGCTTCAGGATTTCCCGGATCCTGACGCCATCTCCTCTGCCTACACCCACCAGCTTATCAGCTCGCTCTTTGACGTCGGGGTCGATATTTACAACGCTGGGGAAGTCAGCCACCAGCAGAACATCGCGCTGGTCAAGCTGCTGGGTATCGATCTCATCCGGTTCGACAACACCCAGAACCTGGCTGGCTACGATGGCGCGATCTTCGTCGACAATCAAGGGACGACGGCTCGGGCGCTCACCCAGGCAATCGAGGCCACTCAGATCCCCGTGCTGGCCGTCATCGACCACCATGAACTCCAGGATCGCCTAAAGCCGGAGTTCAGCGACATCCGCAGGACGGGCGCGACGGCGACGATTTACGTCCATTACCTGCAGAATCTCGACATTCCCTCTGGACAAATCCAAGAAAGAGTACGTCATCGCGGCTACGTCGTTGATGCACGGCATCCTCACGGACACCAAGAGCTTCGTTTACGCGAAGGAAGAGGACTTCGGCGCGGCGGCCTTTCTGAGCGCCTATCAGGACGCCGGGCTGCTGGAACAGATCATGAACCAGGCGCGCTCCAAACAGACGATGGAGACCATCCACCGGGCGCTGGAGGGGCGTGTCATTGCAGAAAGCTACTCCATCGCTGGCATCGGCTATCTGCGCATCAGCGATCGCGACGCGATTCCCCAGACCGCTGACTTCCTCCTGTCCGAGGAGAACGTCCACACAGCCATCGTCTACGGCATCGTGATGGACGGCGACGGACAGGAGAAGCTCATCGGATCGATGCGCACGGCGCGCATCACCATCGACCCGGACACATTCATCGAAGACGTACTGGGCCGAGATGCGGTGGGACACTACTTCGGTGGGGGAAAACTCACGGCAGGGGGGTTCGAGATACCCGTGGGATTCCTGTCCGGCGGGACGGACTCAGGATACCAACAGCTGAAATGGCGGATATACGACGCGCAGATCAAGCACAGGATCTTCACAAAGATCGGCGTCGACATGGAAGTTGAGGTCACGTGCTGAACTGTTTCTCTACGAAAGGAGACCACACATGCTTGGATGGGTAATCACATTTCTGGTGATCGCGGTCGTGGCTGCGATACTTGGCTTTGGAGGATTGGCGGGAGCCGCCGTGGGGATTGCGAAGATCATCTTCTACATCTTCCTGGTCCTCCTGGTACTCTCCTTGCTCTTCGGACGAAGAATCTGGCGATAGGGGATGAGAAGATTGGTCCAGTCTGGCCGACTGGACCAATCTGTTGTTGGTCCGACTCTGCCCCGCACTTACTCCCGCAGCTCCAGATACCGCGCGTAGACGGCATCCCATGCCGCCGTATCTTGCGGCACGAACGTCTTGAGGTCGAAGGAGGCTCTCGACGATCTCGCGACCCTCGGCAATCGACCCGATATCCCCCAGCGCCATCGCCTGCACCAACACGTTGCCCAGAGCGGTGGCCTCGATCGGCCCGGTCACTACCGTACGCCCGGTCGCGTTCGCCGCCAACTGGTCGAGTAATTCGTTGAGCGCTCCGCCGCCAATGATGTGGATCGTCTCCAAATGCTTGCCCATGAGCGCGTCGAGCCGCTCGGCGACCCAACGATACTCCAACGCCAGGCTCTCCAGCGCACATCGCAGGACGGCGCCCTTTGTCGTCGGGGGAGTCTGCCCGGTGCGGCGGCAGAACTCCCGGATGCGCACGCACATATCACCGGGTGCCAGGAAGCTGTTGTCCCCCGGTGCGACGATCGGCCCAAACGCAGGTGCGTCTGCCGCCATCTGCACCATCTCACCGTAGTCGTGGTCGTCGCCCGCGCGCTGCCACTCGCGCCGGCACTCCTGGACCAGCCACAGTCCCATGATGTTCTTCAGAATGCGGAAGGTGCCGCCCACCCCACCCTCGTTGGTGAGGTTCCAGGCGAGCATATCGTCGTTGATGATCGGCGTCTTTGACTCGACCCCCATCAGCGACCAGGTACCCGAACTCAGGTAGATAGCGTTCTCGGGGACCATGGGCACCGCGGCGACCGCAGAGCCTGTGTCGTGCGTCGCAGGCGCGATGACGGGCACGGGGCCCAACCCAGTCTCCTCCGCGAGTGACGCGGTCAACGGCCCGAGCACGGTGCCCGGCGGCACGATCTCGCCGAAGATGCCGGTGGGGATACCCAGCGTCTCCAACATCCCGTAAGCCCAATCGCCCTTCCGGGGGTCGTAGCACTGTGTCGTCGTGGCGATCGTGAACTCGCTCGCCTTGCGACCGGTCAGCCAGAAGTTGAGCAGATCCGGGATATTCAGGAAAGTGTCCGCCACGTCGAGGATCGGCGACCCGCCCTCCACCATCGCCGCGAGCTGGAAAAGGCTGTTGAACTGCATAAACTGGATGCCGGTCCGTTCAAAGATCTCAGCGCGGGACACCTTCTCGAACGTGATCGGCATAATCGCGTCGGTGCGGCTGTCGCGATAGTGATAGGGATTGCCCAGCAGGCTGTCGTCTGCCGCAAGCAGTCCGAAATCCACCCCCCACGTGTCGAGTCCGATGCCGGCGACGCGGTCGCCATAGCGATCCGCCGCCTTGGCCAGCCCGATCTTGATATCGGACCACAGGCGAAGGATGTCCCAATGCAGGGTACCTCGAACGATCACGGGGCCGTTGGGAAAGCGATGCACTTCCTCCAGACCGATCCGGGCACCGTCGAAGTGCCCTGCGACCACGCGACCACTCTCGGCGCCAAGGTCGACCGCCAGGAATACAGGGTTGTTGTCGGATGCCATTGTGTCCCTCCAGGAGAATTGGGTAGGGAGCACGAAGTCAAGGCTTTGGAACGACGAGGGGCGTTGTTCTATTCCCTACTCCGTACTCCCTACTTCCGTTGCTAGAAGTAGCTCTCGTATCCCGCCACGCCCAGTGTGTCTCGCAGCATCTGCATGGTGCTGCGCAGATTCGCGTTCACGGGCACACCCTTCTCCCTAATCTCCGCTTCCTTCTCGTGCTCCTTCTCCCCGGCAACATAGATCCGTGCCTCGCCAGGCGCCTTCCGCGCGTCCTGAAGAGCCCGGGACATGTTGCCGACGATGGACTTGAAGAGCGACAGCGGCACGAAGTGGGCCACATCGATGGCGAGGAAGAAGTGTCCCAGCATATGTGGACGCTTGGTACCATCCTCGTTATAGCCTAGGAGATCCTTCATGAAGGGCCCACCGGAGAGACCCGCCGATAGGATCTCGACGATCGTGGCCAACCCATAGCCCTTGTAGCCTGCCAACGTCTCGGTCTGTCCTCCCAAGGGTAACAGCGCAGCCTGGAATTTGGGTAGCGCCGCCAGGATGGCGTCCGAATCCGTCATCATGGTTCCATCGGCACCGATCACCCACCCTTCGGGCACGGGCTTCTCCGCGCGGGCCGCTACCTCGATCTTCCCTCGCTGCGTGATCGACGTAGCCCCATCGTAACAGAAGGGGAACCCGAGGTCAGAGGGCGCAGCGAAGGCGATCGGGTTCGTGCCCAGCATCGGCTCCGTGCTGAACGTGGGTGCGATGGAGGGCCGAGCATTGGTGAACGCCATGCCCACCATACCCTCCTTGGCCGCCATCAGCGGATAATAGCCCGCGATACCGAAATGCGTCGCATTGCGCACCGCCACGCCGCCGATGCCGTAGGCCCGAGCCTTACGGATCGCCAGTTGCATCGACCGGTAGGCAGTTGGGTGTCCCATTCCGTGATGCCCGTCGATCAGCGCTGTCGTCTCGGTCTCCTTGACGATCTCCATCTGGGCCGTCGGGAACTGGATACCCGCCTGGATGCGTTCGTAATAGTACCCGAGTCGCCCGATACCGTGGGACTCGATACCACGGAGGTCGGAGGTGATCAGGACCTCGGCACAAATGTCTGCGTCCTCATCGGACACCCCCTGCGCCTTGAAGACGTCGACCATGAACTGCCGCAATACCTCTACCGGAATACGCGTGATCTCTACTGTCATGCCCTGGCTCCTTCTTTCATTGCGTTACTAGATGAACCCAGCGCCATCAAAGCACGCCCTGGGATCCCACTTTTCCTTGATAGCGCGCATGAGATACGCGACATCGGACGTATAGCCCCAGATCTCGTCACGCGCGACCTTCACACCCGCGCCTGCTCCCACGACCACGGCATACCCCCCGAACGATGCCGCCACGCGCCGGGCACGTCGCCAGATCGACGGTACCGCGTGTGTAGACATGGCCGTTTGGCGCATCGACCAAGACGGCGGCCGGATCCGTGGCCCCCACCAGCCCATCGACGGCGGCCGCCAAATCCCGCGCAGGAACGCCGACGCGCACGAGCAAGCCATCCTCCTTGAGGCCAATGGCCATCCACGACGCCCACGCTTCGCTGCCGGTAAGCTCCATCAAAGCCGGCGCCGGCGCGCCTAGCGCGTCGAGCGCGGCACGCACGTGCGCGACCTCGGCGGTCACGTCCTCCGCCAGGCCCTCCGCGGTATAGAGCAGCCTGAGCCTACCGTCTCCCTCTGCGCTCTCCAGCAGGACGGAAGACGCAACCAGGGCATCGCGCGACAAGCGCTCGGACCAGCGTAGTCCCTCGGCCATCGTGCTCACCGGCACGGCCAGCGTTTGCGAGCGCCTGGGGCGAGCGTTCAGCTTGAACGTCACGTCCGTGATCAGTCCCAGCGCGCCGTACGCGCCGATGAACAGCTTCACCAGGTCATAGCCCGCGACGTTCTTCATCACCGGTCGCCCCAGGCGCAGCACACGCCCATCGGGCAACACCACGGTCAACGCCTGCACGAGATCGCGAATCGCCCCGTAACGCATCCTCTGCGGACCGTTGAAGTTGCTGGCCACGATCCCGCCAACGGTGGACTCGGGCCACGGCGAGACGATGGGCACCCACATGCCGTCTGCAGCCAGCACGCGCTGCATCTCCAGGAGCGTTGTCCCGGCCCCAGCCGTCACGTAGAGATCGTCGCGCGCATACGTGTGTATGCCTGCGAGTCCGTCGGTGCGGAGCTCGATGCGGGACTTCCCCAAATGTGTAGACTTGGTCCCAGCCCCACGCACGCGAACCCGTTCCCCCGCAGCCGCCAGGCTGCGGATCACGGCCGCAGCCTCTTCGGCGCTGACCGGCGAGAAAGCGACGTCCTCCCCGGCATATGGCTTGGACTCGACGATCAGTCTGGACGCCTCATACTCGTGCCCCGTGGGGAAGATCTTGTCGGGGTTGAGCAGCTCGTCAGGGTCGAAGATCTCCTTGACCTCGTGCATGGCGGCCAGTTCATCCTCGCCATACATCAGGGACATGAACTCCTGCTTCTCGATGCCAATGCCGTGCTCGCCCGTGATGGTGCCCCCATAGGATACAAAGAGCCGGGCCATCCGCCGCCCGCCCTCGTGGAGCCGGTCCATGAAAGCCTGATCCTCTGGGTCCGGGACGAGGACCATGGGATGGAGGTTGCCGTCCCCGGCGTGCAGCAGAAAGAGCACCTCCAGGTCAACGTCGGCGCAGATCCGGATCACCTCTCGCAGTACCTCGGCCAACTTGCTGCGGGGCACCGAGCCGTCGACGGTATAATGGTCCACCGCCAACCGGGCCATCGCCCCTGCAGCGCTCTTTCGGGCGTACCATATCTGTGTGCGCTCATCCTCAGACTTCGCGACGCGCGTCTCCAACGCGCCGTGTGCCTGCAGCACTGCGTCGACCTCCGCGATCTGCGGATCGACGCTCTCGGGATAGCCATCCAGATCGATGATCAGCGCGGCCCCCGCGTGCACGGGCAAGCCCGAGTGTGTATAGTCCTCCACGGCGCGCATGATCCGCTGTCCCATCATCTCCATCGTCGCGGGCACCAACCCCGCCGCGATCACAGCCGACACGGCCTCGCCCGCCTGGGCGACCGAGTCAAACGCCGCGAGCAGCGTCTTGACCGCCGGCGGGTTCCGCACCAGCTTCACCGTGGTCTCGGTCACCACGCCCAGCGTCCCCTCGGACCCCGTGAAGAGCCCCACCCAGTCGAGGTCCGGGATGTCCAGGGCTCTCCCACCCAGGGCCACGCGGCGCCCGTCGGCCAGCACGACCTCCAGCCCCGTGATGTAGTTGCTCGTCACACCGTATTTGAAACAGTGCGGGCCTCCGGCGTTCTCGCCCACGTTCCCACCAATCGTGGCCGTGCGGCCGCTCGCGGGATCGGGCGGAAAGTAGAGCCCATCGGCCTTAACCCTCTCGTCGAGGACCAAGTTCACCATCCCCGGCTGCACCACCGCGCTCCGCCCAGCGAGGTCCAAATCCACGAGATCCTTCATATGCGAGAACTGGAGGATCAGCCCGCCCCGCAGCGCCACGGAACCACCCGAGAGGCTCGTACCCGCACCGCGAGCGACCACGGGGACGTCGTAGGCCCGGCCCCAGCGCATCACGGTCTCCACATCCTCGGTCGAGTACGGGAAGACCACGCCGCTGGGCATGCCGTGATCGAGCCCTGCGTCGACCGAGTAAGTCAGGAGCTCGACCGGATCGTCGACCACCTGGCCGGGCTGCAGCTTGGCCTTCAGCGAGGCAAGCGGCGTCATCTTCTGGCGGTTCATGCGGTGAGCCTGCCAGGCCAGCCATCGCTCGGGCAGCTTCGCCGCGCCGAAGAGTGGCTTCGGATGTCGGACGGGGGCGGAGAGCCGGGCCTGGACCTCTCCATCACGCCTCTCGGCAACTGCGTAGGAAAGGTCGAGCACCTCGGCGATGTGCATCACCTTGGCGTTGAGCCGCGCGCGGCGCACCCCCGATACCAACTGCATATGGCACCCGGTATTGCTTGTGACCACGATATCGGCACCGGTACCGGCGATATCTGCCATCTTGGCATCCAACACTGCGTTGGCCGTCTCGCTCTGCACGATGTTGTAGATCCCTGCGCTGCCGCAGCATCGATCGGGCTGTCGCAACTCCACCAGATCGAGCGCCGGGATCGCCCTCAGGAGCTCCCGCGGCTGGTCGATCACGCCCTGGCCGTGGCGCAGGTGGCACGAATCGGAGTAGGTGGCGCGGATGCGGAGCTCACCCACCGGCGGGGTGTGCAGGTTGGCGTGCACAAACTCGCTGAAGTCCTGCACTTTCGCGGCAAAGGCCTCTGCGCGCCCGGCATAGACCGGATCGTCACCCAGCAGATCGGGGTACTCCTTGAGCGTTAGCCCACATCCTCCGGCGTTGTTCACGACAACGTCGTAGGGCTCGAAGGCGTCGATGTTCTGCCGCGCCAGGTCCTTGGCCAGCGCCTCCCCACCCGTATGCCACTGGGCCGCACCACAACACGTCTGGGCCTGGGGGAAGTGCACCTCGTAGCCGTTCCGCTGGAGCACCCGCACCGTCGCCGCGTTGATCCCCGAGAGAAACGCCTCCTGGATGCATCCGTAGAAGAAGGCCACCGTCCCTCGCTTCTCGCCGATGGCGGGCGCGGGATGATCGTAATCGGGATAGCGCGCCGTGATCGGCGGGAGGATCCCCTCCATCGCGTTGAGCGGCTTGGGGAGCACGTTCAACGTGCGAACCAGCCATTGCCCACCCAACGTCTCGTAGAGCCACATCAGCCGGGCCAACAGCTTCATCTGTCCCACGTGCGGCATCAGTTGGTACATCCCCAGCCACTTGACGAACCGCTCGGCGGGGCCCGGGTCGCGCAGCGCCTCCAGCGCCACCCGCGCGCCCTCGATCAGCTTGCCGTACTGTACGCCCGAGGGGCACGCCGACTCGCACGCGCGACACTCCAGGCAGAGCGTGATGTGCTCCGCGAAGGTCGTCAGAAACTCCTCCTGCGTGATCTTACCGCTGACCGCGGCGCGCATCAGCGCGATCCGCCCGCGCGACGCGTCCATCTCCGTGCCGAAGACCGCGTAGGTCGGGCACGCCTGCAGGCACAACCCGCAGTGGACGCAGGCTTTCAGCAAGTCCTGGTATTCCTCGGTCAGCATATGGGTGATCTCTAGCACGCGCAGCGCCTCCAAGCGATGGTATTGGTGTCTCCCTGGATGCCCAGGGGATCAGAGTCCGGCGAGATTGTACCATTAGCGGGACAATCTGGCTATTGGACTTGCCTTTCCTGTATTACCCAGTATCATCTGCGCACTTGATGGATTCCGCGCTTCTTAGGAGGACGTAATGCTCTTTCGCAATTTGGGTGTTCCTGAGCTGATCCTGATTTTGGTGATAGCGATCTTGATCTTCGGACCTGGGCGGATTGGCAAGATTGGATCGGAGCTGGGCAAGGGGATTCGCGGTTTCAAGGAAGGTGTCTCGACCAACGAGGACGAGGAGGACGCTGGCACTGAGGTCAGCGAGGTCTCCACCGAATCGGAGAAGAAACCCGAGTAGCCAGCCCCACCGCTGTTGGAGATGCCGGGCCACGGACCCTCGGGCACCAGCGCCCGGCACCTCGTGATGACCACCACCAGAGACAGCGTGACCTGCGATGCCCCACGATGACGGCTCGACCGCCTGATTTCGCCACGCGCTACGTCTCCCAGATCTCAGCTTCCCCTCGGAGTCGGTGATGGCCCTATGATTATCGGCGCGTCGAAGATCCACCTTTACCTGCCGGGGGTCAGCTCCCTTAAGGAAAAGCGGGGCGTACTTAAGCCTCTGCTTCATCAGTTGCGGCGCCAGTTCGAGGTCGCCGCAGCAGAAGTCGATCAGCAGGACGTTTGGCAGTCGTCGGATATCGCCATCGCCGTCGTGTGCAACGACTCAGCTCACGCCTATGCCGTGATCGAGAATGCCATCCGCTGGATTGAGGAGAACTATTTCCAGGTCCAGGTTCTCGACTGGGAGTCGGAGCTACGCTGAGGTCGCCGGACAGCCAGTTCACCGACCACGTTCCTGTCGTGTTTGCACATTGGACGCGGATGATACAGAACTGAGTCTCATGCCAGCCCACTCGCTATGAGCGTTATCGACGAAATCAAGGAACGCCTGGATCTCGCGGATCTTGTCGGCAGACACGTCCATCTGCAGAAATCCGGGCGCTACTTCAAAGGGCTCTGCCCGTTTCACACGGAGAAGACCCCCTCTTTCTACGTCTTCCCCGATGAGCAACGATGGCACTGCTTTGGCTGCGACCGCGGGGGCGACATCTTCAGCTTCGTGATGGAGATGGACGGCTATGACTTCCGAACGGCCCTGGAGGAGTTAGCCCGCCAGGCCAACGTCACTCTACGCGAACAATCGCCCCAGGAGGTCAAAGCCGAGTCCGAGGCCGAGCGTCTCCGGTCGCTCCTGGATGCGGCGGCCAATACGTATCACGCCCTGTTGATGACCGCGCCGCAGGCCGCACACGCGCGCGCCTACCTCAAGCAACGAGGATTCACCCGCGAGACAGTGGAGACCTTTAACCTGGGCTACAGCCTTGATGCGTGGGACGCACTGCGAACCGATCTCCTTGGCAAGGGCTACTCCGTTGAGGAGCAGGTGAAGGCGGGAATGCTTGTGGAGCGGGACGAGGGCGGTACGTACGATCGCTTCAGAGATCGCGTGATGATCCCGATCCACGACCGTCGAGGACGCCCCATTGGCTTCGGAGCACGGTCGCTACAGCCCGACCAGCAGCCCAAGTACATGAACTCGCCGCAGACCCCGCTTTTCGACAAAGGGCAGGTACTTTTCGGCTACCATCTGGCGAGCCGCGCAATCAGGGAGCAGGATGCCGCCGTGATCGTCGAGGGCTATATGGACGTGATGATCCCCTATCAGGCGGGTTACCGCAACGTGGTCGCGCCGATGGGCACCGCTCTCAGTGAGGCGCATCTCAAGCAGCTCCAGCGGCTGACCCACCGCTTTATCCTGGCGCTCGATCCGGACAACGCGGGCATTCACGGCACCCTCCAGGGCGTCGAGACCGCGCGACAGACACTGGATCGCGACTGGGAAGCGGTCTTCGATCCCCGCGGCTTGGTCGGCTACGAGGGACGCCTGAAGGCAGATATCCGGGTGGCGACACTTCCCGACGGCAAAGACCCCGACGAACTGATCCTCGAAGATCCGAAACGCTGGGAATCGCTGCTGGCTTCGTCCCAGCCCATTGTGCGCTTCACCTTCCAACATATGCTCTCGCAGAGCGATCCCGGTGAGCCCAAGACGAAATCGCGTGTTGTAGATGCAATGCTCCCGCTTCTCAACGACATCGGCGACAGCATCGAGCGTGAGGCTTACGCCCAAGAGATCGCGGTGCAGCTCGGGATCGATGCCCGCGTCTTGCTCGACCGCCTCCGGGCCATGGAGCGTGCGGCAGCCATTCGGACACAGGCCGCGGTGCGGAGCGACAGGCAGGCCAGACCTCCATCTGACCTTGAAGCGCACGTCCTGATGGTGTTGATGCGCACACCGGATATGTGGCCACGGGTCAATTCGCTCCTGACGCAGCTTGGGCAGGAGCGAATCACCGATCGCGACTTCTCGCCTGAGTACCGCCTGATCTGGACGTCGTGGGCACAGCTTTCGGAGCATCCCGAACTCGAACTTGCCGATTTCCTACCATCAGATATGCTAGGTGTCGTGCAAACTTGGCTCTCTCAGCCACTCTCTGATATGGCACCCTCGCAATGGGAGCGGGACGTGGCGAGAACGGTTCTTCGAATACGCGAAAGGGAGCTCCGCGCCGAGCTCCAACAGACAAATGGCACGCTCGCGCTGGCTCAGGCCGAGAGCGATCAGCAAGCTATTTCAGGCATCAAGCAGCGAATAATGCGGATCTCGGATAAGCTGAGGAAAGTACAGTGGGCTCTGGCTCAGCGCCCGGCTTATGTCTAAGGAGGGATATGGCGAGACCACAGAGAACCGGACACCGATCGCGCACAGCAGCTGACGATCTGTGGGAAAGAGAAGAGGACGATATCGCGGACGACCTGGACGATAATGACGTAGATGAAGAGGATGTCGAAGAGGAAGAGGACGTGGCCGGCAACGGCGATCTCCTCCCGGACATTGACTGGGATGAGGAGCCCTCCCCCGATGAGCTCAACGAGATAGAGGAGCAGCTGGCAGAACCAAGCGCGGCGGCGGATCTGGTCGACGATCCGGTACGGATGTACCTACGAGAGATCGGCCGTGTCGATCTCCTCGAGCCCTATCAGGAAGTGTGGATCTGCATCATCCGTGAGGCCGCGGCTCAACTTGAGCACATATGGGAGGAAGCCACGACCAGCGTCGAATCTGAGATCGTGGAGAACCAGGTCATCGATCTCTACGAGCGGGCTCGCACGGCGTGGGGCAATGGCACGCGTCTGGCTCGCCAGGCAAGCTTTGAGATATCCGAGGCCTGGGAGTATCTCGATGAGATCATGCGCCAGCAGCAGGTGCTCATCTCACCGGAGCCGTCGCCTCTCTACCACTTGATGGGCCCCAACCAGTGGGGCGACGACCCAACCTGGCGGCCCATTATTACCGAGCTGCTGTCTGTTGCGACGTCGCTTTATCTAATGCGCCCCGAGTTGCTCGCACTCATCCACGACAGAGTGATGGAGAGTCCCCGTTGGCCCACGGTCACTCAGATGCGGGAGCAGTTGCCGCCCGCCGATGACGTTATTGACTGGTGGAAACACGTCGAGGTCCTCGCAGCCGAAGCACAACAGATGCTGGTGCGTGCCAATCTCCGACTCGTGGTGAATATCGCCAAGCGCTACATCGGGCGGGGGGTCAACTTCCTCGACCTCATCCAGGAGGGCAACATCGGGTTGCTCAGAGCCGTCGAGAAGTTCGACTATATGCGCGGCTACAAGTTCTCCACCTATGCCACGTGGTGGATTCGCCAGGCGATTAGCCGGGCCATTGCTGACCAGGCACGCACGATACGTATTCCCGTCCACATGGTCGAGACGATCAACCGGCTGATGAGGATCCAGCGGCGAATGATGCAGGACCTTGGTCGAGAGCCCACCCTGGACGAATTGGCCCTTGAGATGGACGTGCTCGAAGCGAAAGATATCGAGGCAGTCCGGGAGGCTCGCGCGAAGGATGAGCCGCTCCCGCCGCCCCTGGAACGGCGTATGCGGCGGGCGATGGCGAAGGTTCGGCGGATCATCAGTATCTCCCAGGAGCCAATGTCGCTGGAGAGCCCGGTGGGCAACGAGGACAACAGCGAGCTGTCAGACTTCATCGAGGACGAGAACCTGCCGGGGCCAATGGACGCCACGTCGATGCATATGCTCCGCGAGCAGTTACAGAGCATCCTGGACGAGTTGGGCAAACGCGAGCGTGAGGTGTTGGAAATGCGCTTCGGATTGAAGAACGGTCGGCCGCACACATTGGAGGAGGTCGGCCAGGCTTTCAACGTCACCCGCGAGCGAATCCGGCAGATCGAATCCAAGGCGCTCCGCAAGCTCCGTCACCCCGGCCGTAGCCGGAAACTCCGGGACTTCCTGACCTAAAGGATACTTATGTTTATAAAGCTCAGTGCACAGACCAGAAGCAAGATGGATCTGATTGACATCACCGACCAGATCAACGAGGCGATCGCTGAAGCAGGCATAAGTGACGGAATATGCTTCCTCTATTGCCCACACACCACGGCGGGCATCGTCCTCAACGAGGACTGGGACCCCGCAGTCGAGAGTGACGTTGCGATGGTCCTGGACCGTATGGTACCCGAGGGCCTTCCCTACCGGCACCCTGAGGGCAACAGCCCCGCCCACATCAAGTCCGTTCTGGTCGGTAACGACCACTTCATCTTCATCCACGACGGCGAGCTTCAGATGGGCCAGTGGCAGGGGATCTTTATGGCCGAGTTCGACGGCCCACGCCACCGCGATCTCTGGATCAAGGTCGTCGGTGATGCCGATACGTGCTAGACACCGCACCTGAACGTCTGATTCCGCCCCAACCCATTCCCTGGGCCCACATCGAGGCCCTCCTGCACCTGGTGCAGAAGCCAGGCCGGTACGTCGGCGGTGAGGTCAACGCCGTAACCGCGCCGTGGGACGAGGCCGACCTCCACATCTGTCTGGCATTCCCGGATCTGTACGACCTGGGCATGTCCAACTTCGCCCTGATGGTCCTCTACGAAATCCTGAACCGGCAGGACGGTATGCTGGCGCATCGCACGTACCTGCCGGCACCGGACATGATCGAGCAACTGCGTGCAGCGGATCTGCCCCTCTATGCGCTGGAGGACTATCATCCGGTCGCAGCCTTCGACGTTCTCGCTATCAGCACTGCCTACGAACAGCTCTACACTAACGCGCTCGAGCTCCTCGATCTGGCCGGGCTTCCGATTCGCAGCACGGCAAGGGACGAGCGCCATCCGCTGATCCTGGGCGGGGGGCACGGGGCCTTCAACCCCGAGCCGGTCGCAGACTTCTTCGACGTCTTCGTCATCGGAGAGGCCGAGGCCGTCATCGTCGAGCTGGCGGAGGCCGTGCGCGCCTTCCGGGGACAGCCACGTGACGCGCTTCTGCACGCCCTGGCAGCCATCCCGGGCCTGTACGTCCCGAGGCTTTACCGCCCCAGCTATGCGCTGCCCGCCGCTTCCGGGGCAGTGCCCATTGAGGCGCTGGTCCCCGTCGACGGGCAGACACCCCTCCGAATAGCCAAGCGGCTTATGCCTACGCTGCCCCCCACCCCGGTTCGGCAGATCGTGCCCAACATCGAAACCGTGCATAACCGCGCGGTCGTGGAGATCCAGCGGGGGTGCTCTCGGGGATGCCGATTCTGTCAGGCAGGCTCGATCACACGTCCGATCCGCCAACGGCCGTTGGCCGAGATCGTCGACAGTGCCGAGGCTGTCATCGAGGCTACCGGTTACGAGGAGCTGGCGCTTCTCTCCCTTTCCTCGGCCGACTATACCGAGATTGGTGAGCTGATCTCGCGGCTGCAGGACAGGTTCGCCGGACGGCAGCTCTCGATCTCATTGCCGAGCCTCCGCCTCGACGCCTTCTCGGTCGATCTGGCCGAAAAGCTGGCGGGTGGACGCCGGTCCGGTTTCACCTTTGCGCCCGAGGCCGGCACCGACACGCTCCGCCACGTCATCAACAAGGACATCACGACCGAGGATCTCTACAAAGTGGCCGAGGAGGTCTTTACCCGCGGCTGGCACACGATCAAACTCTACTTCATGATCGGGCTGCCAACCGAGACGGATGACGACGTTGCCGCGATCATCGACCTCGTCCAGGAGGTTCGTCGGATCGGCAGCCGCATCGGCGGTCGACGAACCGAGGTCCACGTGAGCATCAGCACCTTTGTCCCCAAACCGCTCACGACCTTCCAGTGGGAGCCCCTGGCCGACGAAGAGACGATCGAGCGGCGGCAGGACATCCTTCGCGATGGGCTCCGGGGGCGGGGGCTGGAGCTGTCCTGGAACCGCTACCCCGCATCCAGGCTCGAAGCGCTCCTGGCGCGCGGGGATCGCCGGCTTGGCGTAGTCATCGAGCGGGCATGGCGATTGGGGGCGCGATTTGACGCCTGGGACGAATGGCGCGATGATAAAGCTTGGGAGCAGGCAATCGCGGAGCTGCCCTCGGATGAGCTTCGGGCCCACTTCGAAACCTCCGAGGCCCTATTGGACTTCTATCTCTATCGTCGCCGTGGAGAGGACGAGTTGCTCCCGTGGGACCACCTGGAGAGCGGCATGGAGAAGCGTTACTTCCTGCAGGACTACGTCCGCAGCCGGCGTGGCGAACTGCTCGCCGACTGCCGGGAGCAGTGCCACGCTTGTGGCATCATGCGCCGCTACGGCGAACTGTGCACGGAGGAGTGGCAGTGTCCGGTCCTGCGTTGAACCTTGACGTACTCCCGGCGTCGCGCCACCGCATCACCTTTGGCACCTCGCGAAGCCTGGCCTACGTCTCCGTGCTGGAGTTGGGAACGGTGTGGGAGCGGACGCTCCGCCGAGCGCACGTGCCGGTGAAGTACAGCCAGGGTTACAATCCACGTCCGAGAATGCACTTCGCCGCACCGCTGCCGGTTGGCTGTGGAAGTGAGGCCGATCTGCTGGACGTTCTGCTCGACGAGCCACGCACCCCGCAGTCCGTCGGTGCTGCGCTGGCGGATTCGCTGCCACCGGACCTCACCGTGGTCTCGGTGGCGAGCGTGGGCGATGACGCACCGGCGCTGTCGGAGCAATTGGCAGCAACTGAGTATCGCGTGCTGTTGCGCGACGTGGACGAGAATGAGCTGGCAGAGCGGGTGGCGAGCTTGGTCGCCACCGAATCGGTCCTGCTCCCCAAACGGGGTCGCCACCATCGCGGCAAGAGCTATAACCTGCGCGCGTTGATCGACGACCTGAAATTGGCACCTGAGGTCCCCGCACCTTGGCTGGGACTTTGGATGCGGCTCAGTGCCCAACCGGGTGCCACGGGGCGTCCGGACGAGGTACTCAAGGCGCTGGGCTTTGCGAATGCACCACGGCGTTGTCTACGTACCCGACTGATTCTCGCTGTCGATACCCAAGAGGAGGCACGATGAACGAAGTAAGTGGGTCTGTGGAAAGTCCGAACGTAGAGGGAGGGTCGACCGTTGAGGCCCCGACCGCACCGAGAACGGGGCCGGGCAAGGCCTCATTCCTTGGCAACGGCGTGGATCTTGCGGCCTTGGGCGCGCTGGCAGCCGGCGTGCTGGTGCTGCTTACGTGCCTAACATGTGGCGCAACCTTCTATTGCCTGCCGATCGTACCGCTGTTGCTCGGCGTCATCGGGCTGGTGCTGGCCAGGGACTCCGTGGACGCGGCTCGGACGCGGTTGTGGTCCTGGATCGGCATCGGCAGCGGCGGCTTGGCGGTGCTATTGGCGATCTTTGCCGTCGTCGGGTACTTCTTCTTCATCTTCATGATGATCATCACCAGCCGGGGTCACTAAGCCGGAGCTCACCAGGCCACACGAGCCAGCCAGTCCGGCAGTGAGGCCAGCAGGCGGGACATAACGCGCTCGGCACGCTCCCTGAAGACGACCAACGTGCCGTCGTAGGCGTCGCTGCCGTCCGCACCTAGAAGATCGGTGACGCCGCGTAGGACTAGACAACGCACGCCGTTCTTGGTCGCGACGTGCGCAATGGAGCCCGATTCCCAATCCCCGACCGTGCCACCAAAGTGCTCGCGCAAGAACGGGACGTCCTCGACCACCAGGTCGCGGTCGCCCGAGAGTATGAGGCCGCGGTGCACGGGGTGCGGGTAAGGCTCGCGTAGCCACGAGAGATCGAGCGTCGCCGTGTAGTGGGCGAATGCCGCTTCGGGGTCACTCATCTGCTCGACGATGTCGTAGACGACCGTCCGGTCAGCGAGCACGATCGCATCCCGGTCGATGGCGCCCTCGAATCCGCCACAGGTGCCCAGATTCACGAGCAGCCGGGGTGCCCACCGGTCGATCGCGTATTGGGCCGACGCCGCGGCGTCGATCTTCCCCCATCCCCCGTGGGTGAAGATCAGCGGCAGTCCGGACCCATCGTCCAACTGCGCTTCGTACACCTCGCCATAGGGGGTAGCGTCTGCCGGAACCGCAGAGAAGCGTGTGCGAAGTGTCGAGCGCACGACCTCCCACTCAGCATCTGAGGAGATGATGACGACGACGGGTTCCGGCAGAATACTCATCGCATTCCTCCTGCGGCTATGCACAATTTAGTGTGGGCGGCGACAAGCCACGGATGCACGACAGGAAGCACGGTGCGCTTTTCCCAGAGATAGCCCAGATAGGCACACGCGCCGGCATCCAGCGAACGATCCAGGCCAGCCAAAACGTCGGGAAGATAGGGCGGAGAACCGGGCCGGTCCCACGCAACCTTGTCCGCCACGAAGACCACCTTGGCCAGCGCGTCGGCCTCGGGGTGCAGCGTCGTGTGAAAGCGCACGGCATTCAGGACGGCCGGATCGTGAATGTCGACCATCCTCTCGGCCAGGGCAGCCGACAGCTTCTGATGCAGGATCATCGGCAGGAAGCTTTCCTCGTCGAGGATCTCGATGCCCAGTGCTATGGCGGCCGCCACCCTCTGGTCATTCGGGATGACGGCGCTGATGTCGTGAAGCCAGGCCGCCGTCGTCGCGCGGCCCACGTCGACGCCAAATCGCCGGGCCAGCCGGGCCGTTTCATCCGCCACCTCGCCACTGTGAGCGGCCGTTCCGGCGCACGCGTGGCCAATCAGAAACCGCCGCATGTCGTCCGCGAGGTCCCCGGTCCGCACGAACCCCGAGGTCAACACCTGAACCAAGGTGTTCATCCGCGCCCCCCATTCTTAGGCGAAACGAGCTCTCTCTCGGGGCTGCAGACTCGCCCCCGCCGCGCAGTATACCACCGTCAGGGCTGATTATGGTATAATGAACCGGATTTCGAAGCGCGGCGTTCTGGCGGGAGCTCAATGGAAATAGAGGCAAAGTACTCAGTTCTGAGCGATAAGACGTACGGAGCGTTGAGGTCATTGTCCGAGCTTGCCGGCTGTCGGCTGACTCCAGGCCGATTGCTTCACCTCCGCGATCAATACTTCGACACGTCAGACCATCGGATCCTCTCGGGTGGCTATGCCTTCCGCCTCCGCTACCAGGATGATCGCACCTACTACTCGCTGAAGAGCCTGGGTGGCGTGAGTGGCAGCGTACATCGACGCGAGGAGATCGAATACGACGTGCCCGAGGCGGACTTCGAGCGCCCGCCCGGCGATTGGCTGCCCGAGCCGCTCTGGTCCATCCTCTCGGAGCTCACAGAAAGCCAGCCGTTGGTCGACATCCTCACCATCCGCCAGGAGCGGCACGAGCGCCGTCTTCTTGCCGCCGCGGAGGATGTCGAGGTGGCTACGGTGGCCCTTGACAACGTCGAAATCGTGCAGGACGCCAGCACCTCGCAGCGTTTTGTCGAGCTGGAGATCGAGCTGGCACAGGATCGGACCGAGGAGGAGTTGGAGCCGATCGTTGCCGAGCTTACCCGGATGCGCGGTCTGGTACCGCAGCCCGCGTCCAAGTTCGAGCGCGGCCTCGCCTTTGTCAGTCGCACCACGCCTGTCGAACACGATGGCACGAAGGTCAAGCCCGATGACACCATAGGCCGCGCGATGACCAAGATCCTCAGACCGCTCTTCACCAAGATGCAGGATCACGAGCAAGGCAGCTACGCCGGCGTGGACACCGAGGAGCTCCACGATATGCGCGTCGCGACACGGCGGATGCGCACGGCATTCTGGATCGCGGATCCCTACCTCGACGGCTCAGAGCTGAAGAAGGTACGCAAGGGCCTGGCCAGGACGGCGGATGCCTTAGGGGCAGTGAGGGATATGGACGTCTTCCGGGACAAGACGGACAGCTACCTTGCGGAGCACGACTCGGACCTCGGCGGCTTTGCCCCGCTCTTCCGGGTATGGGACGTCGAGTATATCCGACGCCGGAACGAGATGCTGGAGCACCTGTCAAGTAAGGCGTACGCTCGCTTCAAGAAACGCTTTTGGGCAAGCCTGCAGGAGGGCATACCTGATAAGAAAGAGGCGCGAGAGGTCGCTGCAGTGCTTCGCCAGGTCGTGGAGGAACGTCTCGAGGCGGTCCTGAGACACGACACAGCCCTGGTGAAACCGGGACAGCCGCTCTCACGTTACCACGAGCTGCGCATTGACGTTAAGCGGCTGCGGTATACGCTGGAGTTCTTTCGCGACGTTCTTGGGGACGAAGCGCTGATGGTCATTGAGGCACTGAAGGTGCTTCAGGATTTCTTCGGCGACCTCCAGGATGCCCGCGTCGCCTCGGCAGCATCTGCGCGCCGTGATCACCTTCGGAACGTGGGAGGCACCCGAGCAGGTACACGCGCTCTGGAGCTCAACCCGCGTTAGCGGCACGACGCTCAGGACAACGTCACCCGATCTGGCAGTCTACCTGGCAGCCCGAGAGGCAGAGATCGAGCGCCTGGTCGACCAGGCACCGGCGACCTGGGCGGCCTTTCAGGCCTCCGGCGCCCCGCAGTTAGTACGCGGCGCGATCGGCCATCTGTAGAAACAACACAAGGAGAATCTCAATGTCACAAGAACCAACCTACGTCATCCTCATGGGCCCGCCGGCTTCAGGCAAGGGCACACAGGCGGAACGCCTGCAGGAGCTTCTGGCTCTGCCTCACGTCGCGAGCGGCGATCTCTTCCGCTACAACCTGAAGAACGAGACCGCGCTGGGCCTCGAGGCGAAGGGGTACATGGAGAGAGGGGATCTGGTGCCCGACGATATTACCATCGCCATGGTATTGGACCGCCTCGCCCGCCCCGATTGCCGGAATGGCGCCCTGCTCGATGGCTTCCCCCGGACGGTCGCCCAGGCCGAGGCGCTGGACGCCGCTCTGGCAGACGGTGGTCACAAGATCAATCTCGTACTCAACATCCAAGTCCCCCGCGACGAGCTCATTGTGCGGGTCACGGGGCGCCGGCTCTGCAGAAACTGCGGCGCATCCTATCACCTGAAGTTTGCCCCACCCCAACAGCCCGGCGTCTGTGACAAATGCGGCGGCGAACTCTATCAGCGGGACGATGACACCGAGGAGACGGCTGTAAAGCGTCTCGAGGTCTACGAGAACCAGACAAAGCCCCTCGTCTCGTACTACCGCGAGGCGGGTATCCTGGCGGAGATCGACGGAAACCAGTCCATCGACGAAGTCACAGCAGCGCTGAAGGCCGCCATCGAGCAGAATCTGTAGCCAGAACCTTACGACTGGTTTCCAACCTTGCGAGGGTGTCGGACACCCTCGCAAGGTTGATCAATCTACTTCCCGCGGGAGACCTCTCGGAGATTCAGAAACCCTCAGAGGTAGAGAGCAGTCACCGGACGCTCAGTCCGGCGCGTGCTCCAGGGGTAAGTCCCGATCTCCGTGGTCCCAGATGCCCCGGTGCTCAATCATCCACAGTTGTGAGTTCAGCGCCGGCTCTCCTGGCTCCAGGTGGCGGCGCTCGTAGCTCCCGTCGGGCAGTAGCTGCCAGGACTGCACATTATCGCGCAGATGCACGTTAAGGATGTCGTCGCGAATCGCGTGCAGCAGCTGTTTGTCCTCCACCGGAAAGAGCGTTTCGACCCTGCGGTCCAGATTTCGCGGCATCAGGTCCGCACTGCCCAATAGCATCTCCTCCTCGCCGTTGTTGCGGAAGTAGTAGATGCGCGGGTGCTCCAGGAAGCGCCCCACCACCGACGTGACCGTGATGTTGTCGCTGATACCCGGCAAGCCGGGCCGGATGCAGCACGTGCCCCGAACCTGCAGGTCGACCTTGACGCCGGCCCGTGAGGCGCGATAAATCGCCTGGATGGAGTCCTCATCCACGAGCTGATTCATCTTGAAGGCCAGGTAGCCGTTACCGTGCTTGCGGTGGACCTCGATCTCGCGGTCGATCAAGGCGACGATCTGCTCGCGCATCGCGCCGGGGGCCACCAGAAGCTTGCGGTACTCCTGTTTGCGCGAGTAACCCGTCAACGCATTGAAGAGATCGGAGACATCGGCACCGATCTCCTGGTCGACGGTGAAGTATCCCAAATCCGTGTACACGCGGGCAGTTGCAGCGTTGTAGTTCCCCGTGCTTAGGTGCACGTAGCGCACCATCCCATCGTACTCGCGCCGCACGACCATGCAGACCTTGGCATGGGTCTTCAGACCCACGAGGCCGTAGATCACGTGGACCCCCGCCCGCTCCAGAGCTTTGGCCCAGACGATGTTGTTTTCCTCGTCGAAGCGAGCTTTGAGCTCGACCAGTACCGCGACCTGCTTTCCGTTCTCACGCGCTTCCAGCAATGCCGCCACGACCGGTGCATTCGGGCCGACGCGATAGAGGGTCTGCTTGATCGCCAGAACCTGGGGATCCCGGGCGGCCTCGAGCAGGAAATCGACGACGGGTGCGAAGCTGTCGTAGGGATGGTAGAGCAGGATGTTCCTGCGGCGCCGAATCGCTCCGAAGATGCTCTTGCCGCTCGAGAGCGAACGCGAGATGTAGGGAATGAACGCAGCATCCTTGAGCTCGGGAATGTTCACCTCGGTAAGCTGCATCAAGTGCGAAAGGCCAATCGGCCCATCGACGGTGTACAGGAGATAGGGAGCAATCCCGAGGTTGTCGAGCAGGATATCGCGGATATCCCTGGGCATCGCTCGGTGCACTTCCAGCCGAACGGCCGACCCGAATTGTCGCATCCCGACACTCTCCTCAATGGAGGCCAGCAGGTCAGACGCCTCATCTTCCTCGATTTCGAGATCGGCATCGCGAGTCACCCGGAACGGGTAAGCTGCTACGACCCGCATCCCCGGGAACAGCATATCGAGGTTCTCGATGATGACTTCCTCAATCCAGACGAAATTCGTGTCGACCACCGAATCCAACCCCAGCGTCTCATAGGTCTCGGCACGATCCTCTTCCGGGATTCTGATCAACCTCGGAAAGACACCGGGGATCTTGAGCCTGGCGAACCGGCGCCGCTTGAGAGGGTCCTCGACCACGACTGCCAGGTTGAGGCTCAGGTTTGAGATGTGAGGAAACGGGTGTCCGGGATCGAACGCCAGGGGTGTCAGCACCGGGAAGATCTCCCGCTCGAAGTGCCGGCGCATCAACCGTCGCTGCTTGCCCCTGAGGTCACGATACCGTAGGATGTTGACGCCCTCGGCATGCAGCTTGGGCTGAAGGTCATCCCGCCAGCAGGCCATAGCCTCCTCCAGGATGGGCATGAAGTCACGACGAATCGCGGCGAGCTGCTCGGCAGGGGTCATACCGTCGGGGGGCGCCTCGACCACGCCGGCAGCGAGCTGCCGCCGCAGACCGGAAACGCGCACCATGAAGAACTCGTCCATATTGTTGAAGAAGATGGAGAGGAACTTCACACGCTCCAGCAGCGGGTGGCGCTCTTCGTCCAGGGCTTCCTCCAACACGCGGGAGTTGAACTTCAAGAGACTGAGTTCGCGGTTGAAGTAGAGCGAGGGCTCATCCAGCCCGATAGTCTGCGGCACCGCATCGGGCTCACCGGCCGGTGCCGGCACCAACACGTCAGCGCCGGCCGTCTCGAGTTGTTCTGTCGTCATGCCATAACTCCTTAAGAGATAAGGGACAGGTCACCGAGAGGGAAGACCGTATGGATTCCGCATAGTCCAGCCCTGGCCCATTTCCCTTGTTGCCTCACCTCCTTTATTGTACTGACATCGATAGTACAAAGCAACCTTGCGTTGACAAAGATAGGTGGCGTGGTATACTCTTTTTCGCGTGGCACCCCGGGAGGGATGGCCGAGCGGACGAAGGCGACGGTCTTGAAAACCGTTGTGGCTGAAAGGTCACCGTGGGTTCGAATCCCACTCCCTCCGCTAGGCAAGGTCCATATGCCCGGGTGAGAGGGTAGCCCACATTAACAAGCATATAGGGAGAGGTGCCAGAGTGGACGATTGGGGCTGCCTGCTAAGCAGTTGTGGGGGTTAAACTCCACCCAGGGTTCGAATCCCTGCCTCTCCGCCTTGTGACAGTCGATCGGCTGTCCAAATAGCGCCCCTGTAGCTCAATTGGATAGAGCGCCTGCTTGCGGAGCAGAAGGTTACAGGTTCAAGTCCTGTCGGGGGTACTCAGAGGGTCGAACACGCTTCCGAAGTCCGTGCTATAGCGCAGGTGAATGCGCCCCTGTAGCTCAATTGGATAGAGCGCCTGCTTGCGGAGCAGAAGGTTACAGGTTCAAGTCCTGTCGGGGGTACTCAGACAGCGCCTCAGGTGGCTACACCTGAGGCGCTTGTGTATTCTTCGGATACGTCTATAAACTGCGGGGATGATTGCCATCAAGAGAGCACGCCGGAAGATCTGGGATGCGCTAACGGCGCCCTTCTGCGCCGTCGGAGTCTCCCACAGACGAGGGCGATGTGCGTGCCTTTGCTGCTGTCATCCTCCTGGCAGTTATCGTCGCGCATTGTCGTCGAGTGTGCTGCGCGCCTCAGCGCCCTTCCGGTCAGACTCGGGGTTGTGGTGAGCTATGCCTACCTCAACACCACCCTCTTGGCCCTGGCACTCGTCTATGTTGTCGGCAGGACCCGCTACTACCGCATTGCGTTCGGGCTTGGCATCGCTGTCTGCGCGATCGCCGCCTTTGCCATTGCGCTCTTTGGCGTTCACCCGCACAGTCTGGCCCTACTTGCCTATGCGCTGATCCCAGTCCTGCTGGCGAGCGGCTTCTTCCCACCTCGCGTCACCGCGATCCTGGTCGTTCTGCTTGCCGTCGCGATGGCCTTGATCCCCTTGGTAGCGCCGGATTTCACGCTGCTTGAGGTACTCACGGGACCGTTTGCCTTTGTCGATGGTAGCCGGTGGCATCCATCTCCTGGTACGCAACCATAAGGCGAGGGTCGAGGAGCTGCGCCGCCAGGAACTCGCGGAGATTGATCATAGGTATCGTGCGCTGTCGGAGCACTCGAATGACGGTATCGCTATCTTGGATTTCGACGGGCGCTATGTTGAGGTGAACCAGCGGCTGGCTGACATGCTCGATTACCCGGACGAGGCTCTGATCGGTCAGCCGATGCACGACACCATTACGATCGGAAGACGCGACCGACCTAGATGACGACGCTCGTGGCACTGCAGTCAGAGGAGGCTATGCCTGCTTACGAGGGTGTGCTGCGCGCCAAGAATGGGCAGACCTTCGCCGTCGAGCTGAGCGCTACGCTTGTCCTCGGCCGAGATAACAAGCCCGCACACGTTCAGGTCATCGTGCGCGACATTTCCCAGCGCCAGGCCGACCACGAGGCCCTGCAGCGCCGCCACCGAGGGTTGATGGTGCTGAATCGCATCATCACCGCAGCCACCACGACCGTAGATGACACACGGATGTTGCGCGTGCTCTGTGGTGAGCTCGCCTACGCGTTCGGCCTCACCCACGTCTATGCTGCACGTGTCAACCGCCAGAGCGGGATCGCGCTCGTCGTGGCGGAGTATGCCCATGCCGGTGCTCGGAAACTTGTGGGGGCGACGGCGCCGCTCGACACTCCGGCGATAGCTCACGTGCTCGTATATCGGACGCTGCTCTACATTGACGCTCCCTACTCCGACCCGCGGATGGGCGTGTGGGTTCGATCGCTGCCGGACGACAGGGACACGACCCTCCTATTCGTGCCACTCACGGTTCGGGACCGCGTAGTGAGCATCCTGACGATGGAGCTTCCTGGTCACAATCTGCTGAACGCGCAGGACGTCGAGTTGATCCAGAGCTCCGCCTCGGCGATAGCGCAGGCCATCGAGACGGCGGAGCTCTACCAGAAGCAGGAACAGCGCGCGGAAGAGCTGGAGGAGATGGTTCGGCAGAGGACCGTTGCGCTCCAGGAGGCACTCACGCAAGCTCAGGCCGCGGACCGGACCAAGTCGCTCTTCGTCAGCAACGTGAGCCACGAGCTCCGAACGCCGCTCACCAGCATTCGGCTCTATCTCGACCTGGCCAATCGCGGAAAGCCGGAACGCATCCATACCTACGTGGCAGCACTGACACGCGAAACAGCCAGACTGCAGCACCTCGTAGAAAGTCTGCTGACGGTCTCGCGCCTTGACCTCGGCAACGTGAGGCTAAACGAGCGCGAGATAGACCTCAATCAGATCGTCGCGACCCTGGTCTCCGACCGCCAACGACTCTTTGGCGATCACGAGCTGAAGCTGTCGGTGGAGACCGACCCCACGCTAGCTTTGGTCCGCGCTGGATCCCGAGTTGCTGGAGCAGGTGCTCACGAACCTGCTGACCAATGCGATGAACTACACCCCGGAGGGTGGCGCGGTCTGGCTGCGCACCGGTTCGGCCAAGGTCGATGGCACGAGATGGGCCACCGTCTCGGTTGAGGACACGGGCGTTGGCATTCCCCCAGAGGAGCGCAGCCGGCTGTTCCATCGCTTCGAGCGTGGCCAGGCCAGCGCAACCCTTCAAGTGCCCGGCACGGGGTTGGGCTTGGCGATCAGCAAGGAGATCATCGATCTCCACCATGGAAGGATCACGTTTGACAGCGTCGTAGGGCGAGGGCAGTGTCTTTGTGGTGTGGCTGCCGCTGGACAACGTGGTACGGGAGACCAAACCGGATACGCATCCCTTCGAGCGGGCGGAGCAACCCTGAGAGCTTTACGCGGGATCGATGCTCAGGCCATGCGCCTCAGACGGCGGTGCGCCTCGGACGGCGGTGCGCCTCAGACGGCGGTGCGCCTCGAGACAGTGTAGCACCCCAAGACTGCGTAGCGCCTCACTCCGCGGGAACCCCCATCGACTCCACGTAAGCCAACGACTGGTGGCGGAAGTACGTGTTGTAGAGGTCCGCGTAGTGCCCACCTGAGGCCAACAGGCTCTCGTGGTTACCCTCCTCGATGATCTCGCCCTGGTCGATCACAATAATACGGTCTGCGGACTTGATCGTTGAGAGGCGGTGGGCGATGATGATCGCAGTCCTGTCAGCTATCACCGTGTCAAGACCTTCCTGGATCTGCATCTCTGTGAACGGGATCCACGCTGGCTGTGGCCTCGTCCAGAATGAAGATCGCCGGATCCTTCAGGAGTACACGTGCCAGCGCCACAAGTTGCCGCTGCCCCATGGACAGGTTGGAGCCACGCTCGCCCACGTCGGTATCCAGACCATCGGAGAGATCAGCAATCCAGTCGCCCTGGCTCACGTGCACCGCAGCCGCCTGGACGTCATCGTCGGTAGCGTCGGGATAGCCATAGCGGATGTTGTCGCGGACGGTTCCCGAGAATAGGAAGGGTTCCTGGGGAACGATCCCAATGTGCCTGCGGTACTGCTCCAGATTGAGCCTCCGGACATCCCGCCCATCGATCAGCAGTGCCCCGCTCTGGAATTCATGGAAGCGGGGAATGAGGCGGGCGACACTGGTCTTCCCTGCCCCCGTATGCCCGACCAAGGCCAGTGTCTCGCCCTGGCGTATATCCAGGGAGAAGTCTGGAAGCACAATCTCACCGTCGACGTAGCCGAACCTCAGGTGATGAAACTCGATATGCCCCTCCACCTCTGCGACAGGCTCGTCAGCGGTCTGCACGACGCGGGGCTCGGCATCGATCAGCGCGAACACGCGCTCGGCTGCGGAGAGCCCATCCTGGAACTGGCTCCAGAACGAGGCAATGCTCGTCATCGGCCACCAGAAGAAGCCGACGGCCTGCATGAAGAGATACCAATCACCCGGCGAGATACCGGTGCGTGTGGCCAGCCCGCTAGCGTAGAGGAAGAAGGCACTGACAAGGCCCGACGACATCCCCAGGATGGGAAAGATGGCGTTGAACGTCATGTCCCGCTGGAGACCGATGCGATAGGATCGTTGGTTGTTGTCGCGGAAACTGTCGTAGATGGCGTGCTCTTGGCGGAATGTCTTCGCCACCACGATCCCGCTGATGGATTCCTGGATCTGGGAGTTGATGACGGCATTGATGCGCCGGGATTGGCGCGTGACCCTGCGGGCGAGCCGTCGGAAGCCGAGGGCAACCAGGACCGCCAGGGGAGCGATGCCGATGAGCATAACAGTCAGCCCCAGGTTGATGGTCGGCAAGCCAGACCGTCAGGATCGCCACCAGCAGGATCTGGCTGATCAGATCCAGGACCAAGGTGACGACGTTGGAGAAGTCCTGTGTGTCCGAGGTGACACGGCTAACGATCTTGCCTGACTCGTGCTCGCTGAAGAACGAGAGGTCGTGTCGAACTGTCGCAGCAAAGACATCCTCCCGCACCTTCAGAACCACATCTCCGACGATGATGGCGGAGTAGAGCCGCCGCACATAGTTGGCAACCCATGCCACCAACCCAAAACCCAGGACGCCGAGTCCGGAGAAAAGGATGGCCCGCGGCGATGGATTGCGCTGAACCAAATCGATCGTCTTTGACACGAGGATTGGGCTCGCAGTACCCGCTGCCGAGTTGATCAGGATGAGCGCCGCTACCAGCAGCATCCGCCAGCGATAGGGGCGGAAGTAGCTGACGATGCGACGTAGCAGGTCGCGGTCGCTGTAGTTGCGATCGTAGCTCTCAGAATCAAGGCCGTCTAGTATGAAACCCATACGGTACCCCCCACATCACCTCAGACATCATATCGCGCGAAGATCCGTCGATACGCCTCAGACCTCCCCATCAGCTCCTCGTGCGTCCCCTGATCCACCAGGGCGCCCCGACGCAGCACCAAGATCCGGTCGGCCCAACGGATCTGGCTTAGCCGGTGCGTGATGATGAACGTCGTCCGCTGGCTGCTGATGCGACGCATAGCCTTCTGAATCCTGTCCTCCGTGGCACTGTCAATCGCGCTCGTGCTGTCATCGAGGATGAGAATGCGCGGATCGGTGAGAAAGGCACGGGCGATGGCGATGCGTTGGCGCTGCCCGCCGGACAGGGTCACGCCGCGCTCCCCCACCTCCGTCTCATAACCCTCGGGAAAACCACGGATGAACTCATCCGCCTGGGCTTCTCGAGCGGCTTCCTCGATCTCCCGTTCTGTTGCATCTCCACAGCCAAAAGCGATGTTCGCGGCGATCGACCGCGAGAAGAGAAACACGTCCTGCTCGATGGTCGAGATCTGGGATCGCAGGGACTCCAGGCTCCAGTCACGAACATCCACGCCATCCACCAGCACGCGTCCCTCGTCAGCGTCAAAGATGCGGTTGATCAGGCGCGTCAACGTCGTCTTGCCCGAACCGGTCTGGCCAACGATGGCCACGGTCTCCCCCGGCCGAACGGTGAAGCTGATATCCCTCAGTACCTGATTGCCGTTGTAGCTGAAGCTCACATTCTCGAAAACGACCTCTCCCGAAACCGGTCTCGTGATACCAGCCGCGTTCTCGTCAAGCTCCGTCTCGGTGTTGATCAGCGTCAGAATGCGCTTTGCACTGGCGACGCCAAGCTGGACCAAATTGAAGGTGAAAATCGAGATGAAGGTGGGGAACTGCAGGGCGTTGAAGAGGCCAACGAAGCTGATGACCTGTCCAAGCGTGACGACACCTCGGTTCCACAGCAACAGACCGTCCACGATGACAGCCGGCATAGGAGAGGCCGAAGACCAACATGGGCCAGTAACGGGCCTCGATGCTCCCCTGCTTGACGAACAGGTCCCGGTAACCACGGGCCTTGCCGGAGAACGCGGTCCACTCCTGCGTCTCCTGGGCGTTCGCCTTGACGACCTCAATGCCCGCGACAGACTCCGCCAGCCGGGCATTCATCTCGCCGTACTGCTCGCGCTGCGCCGTACTGATGGGTCTGAGCCTATGGTTATATTCGTAGACGGTAATCACCAGGAGCACGGTGAAGATCCCCGGCACCAGCAGAAGGCGGTAGTTCAGCCCTCCGATCAGGATAATCGGGATGAGCAGTCCCATCAGCGAGTCTGTGATCAGCATGATGCCCGGGCTGAACATAGCGTTCAACATCCTGACATCGTTGGTCGCGCGAGCCATGATATCGCCGATGCGCTGGCGCCCGTGGAAGGTCTGACTCTTGCCCAGAAGGCTCACATAGAGCTCATCTCGTGAATCCCGCTCGACGCGCTCAGCAATGAACGATACCGCGAAGTTGCGCACCAGCCCCATCAAGCCCTGAGTCGAGGCCGAGGCCAGCACGCTTACGGCCACAGCCAGCAGCGCCCGATTGGTCCACTGCGGCTGCGTGATGAGGTCGAAGGCCCGTCCAACGAAGACCTGGATGCCCCCGTAGGCTACATTATTGATGATAGAGGCCGCCAGCATCACCAGCGGCAGCACCGGATAGCGCAGCAAGTGCGAGATGATCCAGCGCACTGCCGACCGCCGGTCGTACCGGTGCTCATCCTCTAGCGTGAACTCCCGTTTTGCCAAGCTACCCCCTCCTATCGCCGGTCCCCTGGTCGAAACGTGGAAAACCATTGTGCTACGGATCTGGCGAAACTCAATAGGCAATCGCCCATCCGGAGCGATAGTTGCCCAGAGCACCCGCCAGGCTCAATGTACAACGCCCATAGTGGCTCCATAGTAGCACAAACGTTCTCCGGCGCAAGGATCAACCCGTCCTGAGGGCGGGGCTATCGTTCCGAAAATGGGTTCGTTTCGCAAAACGGGGGGAGGAGGCGCTTTCTTCCGGTGGCGCTCCCGGTGCGGATGGAGCAGTGAACCCTAAGGAACTGTACGATCGATCATTTGTTCTATTGTACAGCAGAAGAATCGCGCATTCAAGAGGCCAGGGCGATCTGCGCAATTGCCACGCTGGCTCGTCCGTGCTACACTGGATTCCAGGGGGACACAAGCAATGACCAAGATCACACGTCGGCAGATGCTCAAGTGGATGGCGGCCACCGCAGGCGCCGCGGTCGTTTCCCCGCGTCTGCTGGCCAGTGCCCAACCTTCGCGGATACCACTGCAACCAGAGCCCCCCGGCAACGATGCCTGGCAGCTCCAGGGTCGCGTCATTCAGACCGTATACGTCTACCAGGATGCATCGACGGACTCCGAGCGCGTTGCGACCTACACCCGCGACCAGTCCTTTTCGATCACCGGCGAGGTACACGCCCCCTTCTCCGCCCACAATGACCTCTGGTACCAGACAGACGAGGGTTTCGTCCACAGCGCTTGGGTCCTGCCGGTCCGGGTCTATCCCAAGCAGCCGTTCGTGGAGACACTCAGCGAGTTTGGATTGTGGGGCGAGGTATCCCAGATCTATACGGTGGCCTACAGGGCACCGACCACGACGTCAGGACAGAAGTACCGCTTCTACGGCGGGACGGTCTTTCACGTCGTGGAGGCTACCCGAGACGAGACCGGCACCGGCTGGTACAAGGTAGCCGACGACTATCCTCCACGCCAGAACACCAACCACCAGTGGGTCCTCGCCGAGGACATGCGCCGCATCCCTCACGCGGAGATGGCGCCGATCCACCCCTTCGCCGGCGACAAACGCATCGAGGTGGATCTCGAGGCGCAGAACCTCACCTGCTTCGAGGGCGACGAGGTCGTCTTCACCACGCCGGTGGCCTCCGGCCTCGGCGGCGGCCTCGCAACCCCGGTGGGTGACCACAGCGTGCTGCTCAAACAGGCGTCACGGCACATGAGCAACGTACCCTACGCCGATATGAAGCCGGAGGAGGTCTCTTCAGGCGGCATCTTCGACCTGCCCGGCGTTCCCTGGAACACCTTCTTTGACCTGAGCGGCACCGCAATCCACGGGACCTACTGGCACAACGATTTCGGCGTTCGCCGCAGCCACGGCTGCGTCAACGTCTCCATCGATGCCGCTCGCTGGGTCTACCGGTGGACGTACCCCATCGGCGGGTACGACGACGACTTCATCCAGAGCAACGGCCAGGTCGGCACGCCGGTGATCGTTCGCTAGTTGCCGTCGCCAGTCTGTCCCTCCCTGCCCACCTCCCGATACTAAGGTATCTCTAATGTTCCTCCTATCTCATTCTAATGTGCTCGCTCTAGCATGCAGATTGTTGGAGTAAGAGTATCACCCATATCGGGAGATAGGAGGTAGGAACATGTCAATGAGTCTGATTCCTTGGAGACACGAAAGAAGGAGCGCAGACCGCCCGAGCAGTGAGCCAGGGTATGGTATCGATGTTTTCGAACGAGATATGCATCGCTTGTTCGATGACCTTCTGGGACATGAACTCGGACTATCGCCGATCTGGACAGAGGAAGGCCATATGGGGTTCATACCCCGCGTGGACGTTGTCGAGACCGACAAAGAGGTGCGCATCTCGGCGGAGTTGCCCGGCATGACCGAGGACGATGTCGAACTCAGCGTGGATGACACTACGTTGATCATCCGCGGGGAGAAGAGGACCGAGTCCGAGCAGCAAGAGGGCAACAGCTACCGGATGGAGCGGAGCTACGGCTCATTCCGCCGTGTCGTTCAGTTGCCGTCCGAGGTGAAAGCCGACAAGGCTGAAGCCATCTACAACAATGGTGTGTTGACCGTCACGCTGCCGAAAGCGGAGACATCTCGCGTCAGGAAGATCACGGTCAAGCACGCGTCGTAACCAAAAGCGCGCAACAAGCCGGCATCCCTCAGCGTCCGGGGGTCGTGAAGATCCCTCAGCGTGCTGAGGGATGTCTTATATATGGGGCCGGCAGCGGCAGCCCGGCGTAGGTCGGGCGCACGTAAGGCAGTATCGCGGTGTGGCGTCAAGATACCAAATAAGGTTGGGATGCGTAGTCGGTGAGTGAGTAGAGGGACTATGGAAGGACATAGACTTCGGAACCTGGCACAGACCGTTCTGCTGTTCGCGGGAATGCTTCTGATCTTGGGACTGTTAGGCTATCTGTTTGGCGGCCTAACGGGCATTCTGTGGAGTATCGTCGTCGCACTCCCGTTTATGCTTTTCTGGCATGGGCTCTCACCCGAAGTGGCGATGGCGATGAGTGGCGCACGGCGCCTCTCCGGATGGGAGACACCGACCGTGTACAGGATGGTCGAGGCACTCGCGGACCAGGCGGGGCTTTCACATACCCCCCAGCTCTACTACATCCCCAACGGCGCGATGAACGCTTTTTCCGTTGGCCCCCGCGACCACGCCGCACTAGCCCTGACGGACGGGATGCTGCGGTATCTCGGCCCGAGGGAGCTCGAGGCCGTCCTGGCCCACGAGATCGCGCACATTGGCGACAACGATGTACGCGTGATGAGCGTGGCGACCCTCATCGGACGACTGACAAGCCTGCTCGCTACGCTGGGACGACTCCTATTTCTGGTCAACCTACCGCTGCTGTTGATGGGATTGCGGACGTTTCCGTGGTTGGGCGTGCTGCTGCTGATTGCCGCCCCGACGCTGACCAACCTGCTGCAACTGGCGCTTTCGAGATCTCGGGAGTTCCAGGCAGATCTGGGAGCCGTGAGGCTAACCGGCGACCCAGAGGCATTGGCCATCGCCCTGCAGAAGATGGAGGCGCAGCAGGAATCCCTGCTGCGCCGGTTTCTACTGCCGACCTACCAAACCCAGGGCGGCTCGCTCCTCCGCACTCACCCGCGGACCGAGGAACGCGTCCGGCGGTTGCTTGCACTACGATCTCGCATGGTGGGGCAACACGCGAACCCGTACGATGCGATGCCCAGCGCCACATGCACCACCTGGCAGATGCCCGACCTGCGATCCTAAGCTACCCCCTGTCGTGCAAGAAGGGCTCAGATCAAAGCCGCCGGCGTCAGATGATATAGAGAGCCTAGAAGCCATAGTATTGGACTCTCTGCTTTGTCTATCCATCCTCGACACTCACCATCATCCTAGAATCCATGCTGTTCTGACACGTTTGCCCAAACCCACACATCTTTACGTGCATCAAGATGGTATATCAGCCTTGTTGACAACGAATTGAAGCAGTCTATGCTGAAAGATAGATTGATCGTTGAGCCCCACAACGCAGATAGCGAGTCCACTACAGCAAGGGGCGCTGGCCCACTGACACTGTGCCCGAACATTCGTACCAGTTGACTCACTGCCGAAGAGGCTAGATTCCCATAAGGCGGCGAGTCACTCTCACCATCAGCCACCTGGAGGAACAGTGAAGTACCCGTTACGCCTCACGCTCAACGCCCTGTTGCTGCTCGGACTCTTGTCACCCGCCAATGCCTACGTAGCCGCTGACGTTTCCACTGAGATGTCAGCTCTCCCAGCCGATGTCGTCCCTCAGTCTAGACAGATACCGATTCTCGACGACGTCGAAGAAGATCCGCAAGTCAGCGACCCACCCCCAAGTGAAATGGGCACGACTTCGCTTGAGACGGCAATACAAGAGGGCGCCTACCCAGCTCAACTTGTCGGAACGATCGGAAGCGTTCAGCCGGACGTCCATGGCCCGCAGCGCACCGACCCCGCCCAGGGCATTCCCGACCACGCTTACTCGCCCTTTGACGAACTCGGCAACCGCGAGCACCCGTGTCCGCCGGGAGGCTGCGACGCAATGGCGGGCCAGGTGCTGGTCAAGTTCGCGCCCGAGGTCACGGTCGATCAACCTGCCCGAGCCGGCGCGTGGACCCGCAGCACGGCGCTCAACAAATGATGGCTGCCCAAGGCGTCGAGAGCCTTGAGCGCGTATTCCCCGGTGCGCTGCCGCCCCAGCGGAATGCCACAATCGTGAATCCCGACGGGAAAGAGCTCCCGGAGCCCGATCTCACCCTGTGGTACAGGGCGACGATGGCTAAAACCGCCGATGTCTACGCCGTGGTAGAGGCTCTGCAAGCCGACCCCCAGATCGCATACGCTGAGCCGGATTTCCTCCGCAAGCCGGAGGGCGGCGTCTTGCCCGAACCCTTTGACGTGCCAACCGCGGCGCCGTTGGCTTTGCCCGGCGCAGGTACCGATCCGCTCTACAGCCAGCAGTGGCATCTCGGCGCGACCAACGTCCCGCAAGCGTGGCAGTGGCTAGAGGACAACGGCTACGCGCCGGGCGGCAGCCGCGACGTCGTGGTCGCCGTCATCGACACCGGCGTCGACTACACCCATCCCGACCTCGCGGCCAACATGTGGGTGAACGTGCCGGAATTCAACGGCACGCCCGGCGTCGACGACGACGGCAATGGCTTCGTTGACGACATCCACGGTGCCGACACCGTCTATCCCGACGGCGACCCCCAGGACGACCACGGCCATGGCACGCACGTGGCGGGCATCATCGCTGCGCAGGCGGGCAACGGCGAGGGCGGCGTCGGCGTGGCATATAACGTGCAGATCATGGCGCTCAAGGCCGCGCAGTACTCGGGCGTCCTGGCCAGCTCTGATATCGCCGAGGCCATCTACTACGCTGTCGAGAAGGGCGCCGACGTCATCAATATGTCGTTTGGGGGCTACGCGCGAAGTCAAGTCGAGGAAGACGCGCTGGCGGTGGCCTTCGGACAAGCGGTGTTGGTCGCGGCTTCCGGCAATGATGGCAAGGCCAACCTGCCGTGCCCCCTCGGGCGAGATATGTATCCTGCTGCCTACAACTGGGTCCTGGGCGTGATGGCGTCCACCAGCGGGGGCGGGCGAGCATCCTTCTCCAACTACGACTGCGTGCCCCACGACTCGCACGAGTACGAGGTCCTGGCGCCGGGCGTGGATGTGTGGAGTACGCTGCCCAATGAAGGCTACGCCGCCTGGGACGGCACCTCGATGGCCACACCGGTCGTCGCCGGCATCGCCGCCCTGTGCCGCACCAATGGACTGACAAAGACATCTTCTCCTCACGCTTCATTATGGGACAGATCGCATCCAACGCTTCTCCTGTGGTAGACGCCTACGATGCACTCACCGTCGCCCCTGAGCCCGAACTCAGTTATCTTGAGCACTGGACTCTTCGATACCGCCGAGCAGAGCACGTTTAACGACGATGACGGCATCGTCGATGCCGGCGAGACGATCGACCTCGCGATCGTCATCCGCAACCACTGGGGCAAGGCCGATCCGGTGACGGTCACGCTGGAGCCCTGGGCAGTGGGGGCGGAGTTCCCGGACCCCTACGTGACTATGATCACCGATACGGTCTCGTACGGCGCAGTCGGCAGCTTCAATATCGACGACAACGGTTTCGTCTATGATAGTGAGGGCGTCATCACGGGAGTCCGCAATCCCTTCCGCTTCACGACCGCCATCACCACCCCCAACGACCACGTCATCGCCTTCAAGCTGATGACGGAAGCCCGTAACGGCCTGGATCCGGCAGACACGACCGCGTACCACTTCGAATCACGCTTCTCCCTGATCGTCCAACGCGGGCACGAGCTGCCACGCATTATCGGTGAAGATATAACCCTCACCAAAGACTACTACTACCTGATCCCTGACGCCACGCTGATCGAGGCTGAGGTGCCACGTTACGGTGACTGAAGGGACACAGGTGCAATTCTGGAGCGGAGACCCGAATGACCCATATAGCAGTTACCCGGATGCATACCTGCAGGTGGAGGGGAGTCTCGTCACTCAGGGGTCAGTAGAGGAACCGGTAGAGCTCTTCCCATCATTCCGTTGGGCAACCGCTGGCGCAGGCACTCACATCACGAACATGGCGACCACGGAACTACATTACACTGAGATCCGAAACCCACAGGTGGGGACAATCACATCGATAGATCACAGCTACTTCGACTACGACAGCGGAGAATGGGGTATCTACGCCCGCTCAATGACCGACACCATTCTCCACAAGCTTCCCAACGACCCAGACTATCCATACGGCTTTGGCCCAGGCGACATGGACACAGTATTGGTCGATTCGCTCCACAAGCCGTTCAATGATCGCTGGGAGTCGAATGTCAAGGGCAACATACCTTCGGTCGTCAATACGGTATTTTTGCAGGGGGCCAGAGGCAGACCTCTAGGTTGGGAGCTCACAGACGAATTCGGTAGTAGTAGTGATGCTGTCACACTGGGACCACACAGAGACAATGCCTTTCTCTCAAGGTACTGGCATCCAGACACCAGCCAGTGGATGCGATTCAGTCCAGCCATTGAAGCGAGCAGAGAAGCCTACTTCGGTCTGGCTGGAAACTTCTGGGGCACGACATCAACCAATCTTATTGACGCAGCAATCTTGGACGGCAATGATGACTTCAACCGTGCCCGCATTGTCTACCAACCAATCCTTAGTAGCCCGGCTGCAACCACCTATCCCTTCGTCGTTGACATTGTCCTCACTACTTCAACCAAGTCTGATGCAACGATCGTCGGCGCCAGAACTAGTTACGTTCACGGTGATGTTCAATCGGGATATGGACGTCACCGTCCAACCCGCTGTCTCCTTCGGCCCTGACGTACCTTGCACCGACTTCGCTATCCACGGTGACTGGCAGTAACCCCGTCACCTGGGTCGGCACTTACAGCGTCAGCCCGATCGTTGGCGATGGCTATCAGTTCGATCCGCATCGCAAGCGCCGTAGCTGCCGATGATCCGTGGCTGGTGACGGGTGACGACTCGGAGCGCTTCCGTTTCGAGATCATCACCTCCGGCACCGAAGCCATGAACCTCCAGGCGACGGGCGGTGAGGGCTACGTCGACCTCTCCTGGACGCAGGACGATTTCGATCTGCTCTCGGGCTTCAACCTCTACCGCACCACCAATCAGGACGGCACATACACCCGCATCAACGCCTCGATCATTCCATCGGACCAACGAACCTATCGAGACACTGATGTGCAACCCGGGCAACCGTACTACTACAAGTTCACTATCATCAAGAGCGATATGATGGAGTCGGACTTCTCCAATGTCGCCACGGCCACACCGATCGACACGATTCCACCGACCATCAACCACACGCCGGTGGCCCAGGCGCCTCCGGGACTCGCCCTGACGCTCTTTGCCGACGTGACCGACAACGTCGCTGTCCAGGGCGTCACGCTGTACTTCCGCACCCTCGGCGGCTCGAGCTATACGAGCCGGGCAATGGCGCACACGACGGGGAATCGCTATTCGGCCACCATCGAGGGCTCGAAGATCGCCTCGCCGGGGCTCGAGTACTACATCGTCGCCAGCGACGGCGTCGGCATCGCCAGCAGCGGGCGCGCCGACTTCCCGCATCAGGTCCTCGTGGTCGACCAGCCGGTGATCACCGCCGTCAGTCCCAGCCGCGGGCCGGCGAACGGCGGCACGCAGGTCACGCTGACCGGTAGCAACTTCAAGGCCGGCGCCACGCGTCACCTTCGGCGGCGCGGTAGCCTCCGACGTGACGGTGCAGAGCAGCACGCAGCTCACGTGCACCACGCCGCCGCACTTCCCCGAGACGGTCGACGTCGTCGTCACCAACCCTGACACGCAGAGCGGCACGCGCCTCCTGGGGTTCGCCTATGAAAGTGACACGGCCTCGGTCGGCCTCCCGGATATGGAAGGCGGGCAGCACGCGATCGTCCAGATCCCGGTCAACGTCGCCAACGTCACGGGTCTGGCAGCCGCCGATCTCACCGTCACGTATCGATGCCGCAGTCCTGAGCGCCCAAGGCGCGAGCGTGGGTAATCTGACGCCGGGCTGGAGCCTGGTCGCCAACACCGGCACACCCGGGCAGGTCCGGATCTCGATGGCCAGCGGCGGCGGCACCGTGACCGGCGCCGGCGTCCTGGTCATGCCTTCAGTTCGAGGTCCTCGGGGACCCCGGCGCCACCTCCGATCTGCAACTGACCAGCCTCTCCTTCAACGATGGGGCAATCCCCGTGCTGACGAACGACGGCACCTTCATGGTCAGCCTCGGTCTACAGCGTCTCCGGCACCGTACGCTTCTGGTCCGGCAGCACCCCGGTCTCCGGGACGCTGACTCACGATGGATGGCGACAGGATCTACGCCGGAACCAGCGATGCTACAGGTGCGTATCGTGTCTCGAGCATCCCCGAGGACGATTACACGCTCGCCACCGAGCAAGTCCGATGACACCGAAGGTATCAGCGCCTACGACGCATCGCTCGCCCTCCAGCACGCAGCAGGACTCAACTACGCTCACGTGGCTATCGCGGCAACGGCAGCCGACGTCAACCGGAACGGACAGATCACATCGATGGACGCGTTCTACATCCTGCAGCGCGCCGTGCGGTCTGATCCAGCTCCCCTTCACCGGTGCAGGCAAGGTCTGGGATTTCTCACCTCAAACCCGCTCCTACACCGGGCTTGTTGCGGACCAGACGGGGCAAGACTTCACCGCCATCTTGCTTGGCGACGCCTCAGGCAACTGGGCGCCTCTTGCACCCGCGATGGTCCCGCTGGGCGTCGACGCGGCGGCCACGCTCTCGCTCGCCGATGCTCAGGTCCTGGCGGGCGATCTCGTGACCGTTCCGCTCAATCTGATCCTTGTCCACGGGCGACGTCTACGCTGCCGACCTCGCCTTCACCTACGATCCAAACGTGGTAACCATCACGACAGTGTCAAAGGGTGATCTCATCCCGGGATGGAGTATGGCCGCCAACACGACCACACCTGGTGTCGTCCGCATCGCCATCGCAGGCGCGACACCGGTGCAGACCAGCGGAGAACTCCTCAAGCTCTCGTTCCGGGCAACGGGTTCCACCGGCGAATCCTCGCCGCTCACGCTGACGCAGGGCGACCTGAACGAGGGTGCGATCCCGGCGGATCTTGACGACGGTCTGATCGAGATCGCCTACCCTGTCCATGCGAACTTCACGGCAACGCCTACCGGCGGGGTCGGCCCGCTGACCGTGGCCTTCACGAATGCGTCGACGGGTGACTATACGTCGCTCCTGTGGGCCTTCGGCGACGGCGGCACAAGCATCCTCACGGATCCGAGCCACGTCTACACCGCACCAGGGAACCTACACCGTCACCCTCACGGCCCAGGGGCCGGGTGGCACCGACGTGCTTGACGCGCGCCAGCTATATCAGCGTCGGCACGGTCCATATCGACGGCGCCGCGCGCTTCTGGCTCGACAACACCGGCATCGAGGGCGTCACTGTCTCGCTCACCGGCGCTGACAGCGAGTCAACGCCGACGGATTCTGTTGGCGAGTACGGCTTCACCGGGCTGCTGGCAGGGGACTACGAGGTCACGCCCGCCAAGGCCGATGGCGACCGAGGCATCACGGCCTACGATGCCTCGCTGGTCCTGCAGCACGCCGCGGGGACACACACACTAACCGGCCATGCAGCGGATGCCGCCGACGTCGATAGCTCGGGCGTCATCAGCTCGATGGACGCCTCCTACATCCTGCAGAGCGCCGTCAGGCTTGATCTCGGTGCCCTTCCCCGGATCGAGCCACGTCTGGGAGTTCACGCCAGCCAGCCGCTCCTATTCGGACCTGCGGGCCAGCCAGAGCGACCAGGACTTCACCGGCGTGCTGCTCGGCGACGTGTCGGGCAACTGGACGCAGTACGCGCCCCTCTACCGGACGACCAGCGGACAGGCGACCTTGCGGGTCGAGGCCACCGCGCCTGATAGTGACGGACGCGCGACGGTGGCCGTCGCGCTCGACCCGATGGGGCAGCGGCCCTCTGGGCATCGATGTAGCACTGGAGTACGACCCAAGCAAGCTGGAACTTCTGGGAACGACGACTACGACTTTGGGTGGGGACGTTATCAGTGTCAACGATAGTACCCCCGGCACAATCCGGCGTCGCGCTGGCATCCCCCTCCCCGATAACAGAGTCCGGCGCCTTCCTCACCCTGGACGTTCAGCATGCGCGAGGGAATACAGTCTGCCGAGATCCTGCCCGTGTCGGGTGCGATCAATGAAGGCAGCATTGCCGTCACGTTGGTTGGCACAACGGTGGGAGAAGCCACCCACAAGGTGTATCTACCCTGCGCCCTTAGAGCCAGGTCAAACGATTATCGCTGCAGAGACCGAGCGGGCGGGGGACGATAGCCGAAGAGACTGAAGCAACACGCAGAAGCGCCCGGGGCTTGAGTGGAGCCCCGGGCGCTTCTGCGTTAACCGACGTTCAGCGCTTCGACAGCACCTCGCGCTCGTACGTCTCGATCTCGTCCATGAAGGACAGGCCGACGGGCACGCCCTGCCGCAGGCAGTAGGCGTCCCAGACGGCGCTCCACGGCATCCCCTTGAGCGCCTCGAGCGTCGCCAGCCGCCGGGTGTAGTCGCCCTCCGCGTCGAACTGGCGTAGTTGCTCGGTCGGCTCCAGGAAGGCCATCAGCAGCGCCTGGAGCGCGCCGCGTGCACCGATGACCCAGGCCGCGACGCGGTTGATGCTGGCGTCGAAGTAGTCGAGGCCGATGTGGCGTCCGGTCAAGGTAGTCGCCCCGGACCAGCTCCTGCATCAGGCGCTGCACGCGGTCGGAGAGGATCACCACGTGGTCGCTGTCCCAGCGGACGCCGCGGCTTACGTGGAGCAGGATCTCATCCAGGTAGAGCATCACCGCCGAGATCTTGTCGTAGACGTTCTCCGTGGGGTGGAAGTGGCCCGTGTCGAGGGTCAACAGCTTCTTCGCGCGTGATCGCGTAACCCATGTAGAACTCGTGCGACCCCGTCACATAGCTCTCCGAGCCGATGCCGAAGAGCTTGGCCTCGACCGCGTCGAGGTTGTAGCGTGGGTCGATCTCCTCCTCGAAGACGGCGTCAAGCGCATCGCGGAGGAAGATGCGTGGCTTCTCGCGATCCACAGGCAGATCCTTGAACCCGTCGGGAATCCAGATGTTGGTAACGGCAGGCGTGCCAAGCGCCTTACCCATCGCCTCGCCGATCTTGCGGCAGGCGATACAGTGGTCGATCCAGAAGTGACGCGTACCCTCGTCATAGCTGGAAAGTGTGAAGCCGTCGTCGGCCAGCGGGTGGGCGAAAAGTGTCGGGTTGAAGTCAAGCCCGTGATCGTTCGCCTTCGCCCAGCCGATCCAGCGCGAGAAGTGCTCGGGCTGCAAGCTGGTCACGCGGCACCTCGACGCCGCCGGTCTCGGCATAGATCGCGTGAAGGTTGAGCCGGTGCGTGCCCGGAATCAGGCTGAAGGCCTCATCCAGATCGCCGCGCAGCTCGTCGGCGGTGCGCGCCTTGCCGGGGTAGTTTCCGGTGACGGCGAGCCCGCCCCCAATGTCACCCTCGGGGCCCTCGAAGCCCGCCACATCGTCGCCCTGCCAACAGTGCAGGCTCAGGGGCACCGCGGCCAGCTTGTCAAGTGCCGCGTCGGTGTCCACACCCATCGCGGCGTAGCGCGCCTTGGCCAGATCATATGCTGCCGCTATCTGCTTGTCGCTCGGTTGTGACATAGATATATCCCTCCCTAGAATAGATGATGCGTTAGAACGTTTGAACGTTAGCACGTTTGCAGGTTCAGGAACTAACCAACGTTAACGTGTTAACGTTTTCAAGCGCAAACGTCTCCGCCACGGCCTCGTTGAGCGAGGGAATGTGGTCGATTCCCGTTCCCCTTACCCGCAGGACATAGAGCCAGTAGTCCGGACCCTGTATTACCCAGGCGCGACCGGGTCCACCGCCCGAGCCTGGCCACGTCTCGGGAAACGCGAAGCCGGGCCGCCCTTGCCAGTCGATTGGCAGAAACTCCGACACTGTCGGCGGGTCACTCCCTCGGGGGTCCGCGGCATAAGTCGACTCCAGGATGGCGAGCGCGTTACTCACGGCGAGATCCTCTGTCGGCCCCGGGGCCCACCAGAGCGCTACTTCGCCCCCACCATGCGCCCAGACGCGTCCCCCGGCCCAGGGATCTCCCTGAGCCACAACCTCGTCGAAGCCGACAGGCACCTGCATCGTCACGGCACTCGGAAGTGTGCCGGTCAGGTCGCGGAAGACGACCGGGTCGACCCCAAAGAAGAGAGCCGGATCGCCTACGACCTGCAGCCCGGAATCCACGTGGACGATTAGCCACCAGTAGCCCGAGAGCGGCTCAAGCGGAAGCTGCAGCAGCTCTGGAGACCGGTAGACGTTGCCATCACGCTCGGAAAGCGAGAACGACGCGTACACTTGGGCCTCCGGATCCATCACCGTGGCGCCAATGCGCGCGGCCGCATTCACGCCGGGAGGCGGCACAAACTCAGCCTCGATGGGCACGGGCTGCCAGCGGCGAGACTTGGTCAGGCCACAGGATCCGGATCTCCGCAGGGGGGATGGGCGTGGCCGTCGGCACCGGCGTGGGTGTCCAGGTCGGCAGCGGGGTAACTGTTGGCAGCGGCGTGCTGGTCAGCGTGGGCGTCGGACTTGGTGTGGCCACCCCACAGCCGGAAAGGCCAAGCGCAATCATCGCCACAGCCGCAGCGAATAGCAACGGGGCATGGCGCGCCAATACACCTGGCCTGTGCTTCCGTAGATCCGTAAGGCACGCGGCTAACCGTGTAGCCGCGGCCAGGGCAGAAGACGTCATTCGCGCTGCAGGGGTGGGAATCCCACGATATCGAAAGTGGCGGACGCTACTGTAATGGATGGTTCCTCCTCGAAGTGGATCAGGAGTTCGTGGTGCAACTGAGCTCTGACGGAACGACGCTCACGCGGGTCCACGACATAGCGAAGCGTCATCTCAATCCAGTTGTCGGTCATAACCAGGTAAAGACTGGGCGCAACGCTCGTAGCATAGACCGGATAGCGCAGCATCATGCGGCGCAACTGAGCCTCTGCGGTGTCCTGGAAGCGATCGGTATACTCGCCGGCATGTGCCAGCATGATCTCCTGGGCTCGCCGCCAATCACTGTTATACGTGATGGGAAGCATGATCTCATCCCAGAGATATGGCCAGTGCTCGGTGTAGTTGAACACAGGGTCGGCAAAGACCGCGCGATTTGCGATCGACACGACCCGCCCGGTATACTGCTCCGCCCTGACCCACTCACCGACCTCCATCAGCGTCGTGCGGAGCATGCCGATATCCAAGACGTCGCCGATCACGTTGCCCACCCGGACGCGGTCCCCGATCCTGTAGATATTACCAATGACGACATAGAGATAGCCCGCGAACGATCCGATCGTCTCCTGTGAAGCGAATGCGATTCCCGCGCCGAGAATGCCCATCGCGACCGTGAAGCTGCTGCCCTGTCCCAACCAGATCATTAACACGATCACAGCGGCGAGGAAGAATACGGCGTTCCTCCCCAGTGCGTAGACAGTACGCACGTTCGGCGAATCCTGCATACGACCGCGCAACACCCGACGCACAGCCCTGGAGAGGATGACAGCCACGGCGATTACGACGAGGGTTGACAGGGACTTCATGATGACAGGGAGGTATTGGGCCGGTATCTGCGGCATCAGGACCTCCTCACCATGAGGATCGCGAGCAGCTTGCACATGGACACCAGTATAGTGTGTCCGGCGTGCTGCGCAAGCGCGGTTGACTAGAGGGGCTGTTGCGCTACAATGCGCGTTCACATAGAAGTAGCGTGAGGAGATTGCATGACCAAGACGTGGACCAGTGACGAGATTCGCCAGTCCTTTCTGGACTACTTCAAGGAGCGCGGCCACACCATCGTGCCCAGCGCCAGCCTTGTGCCGCAAGACGACCCCACCCTGCTGTTCACCAACGCGGGCATGAATCAGTTCAAGGACGTCTTCCTGGCGACGGGCACGCGCCCCTACACGCGGGCCGCCGACACCCAGAAATGCATGCGGGTGGCGGGCAAGCACAACGACCTCGAAGACGTAGGGCGGGACGGGACGCATCACACGTTCTTCGAGATGCTCGGGAATTGGTCGTTCGGCGACTACTACAAGCGCGAGGCCATCACGTGGGCGTGGGATCTCCTGACAAAGGTCTACGAATTGGACGGCAGTCGGCTATGGGCTACGGTCTTCGAGGACGACACCGGCGATCTGGGGCTCGACGCGGACGCGGCGGCTTTCTGGCGCGACGAGACCAGCATCGCCCCCGACCACATTCTACCCTTCGGCCGCAAGGACAACTTCTGGGAGATGGGCGATACCGGCCCGTGCGGCCCGTGCAGCGAGATCCACTACGATCGCGGCCCCGAAGCGTGCGATATGCAAGACGTAGAGGGCCACGTATGCCAGGTGAACGGCGATTGTGCCAGGTTCACGGAGATCTGGAACCTCGTCTTCATCCAATACAACCGCGACGCTTCCGGTCAGCTCGAAGACCTTCCGGCCAAGCACATCGACACGGGGATGGGATTCGAGCGGCTTGTCGCCCTGCTCCAGAGGAAAGGCTCCAACTATCGAACTGACTTGTTCTGGCCCATCATCGCCCGAGTCCAGGCGATGGCGGGACGGACGGATGCCGAGAGAGAAGCAAATATCGTGCCCTACCGCGTGATCGCCGATCACGTTCGTGCGGTGACGTTCCTGATCGGCGATGGCGTGATGCCGGCCAACGATGGGCGCGGCTACGTGCTGCGCATGGTGTTGCGGCGCGCGGTACGTTTCGGGCGGACCCTGGGATTCACGCAGCCCTTTATGACATCCCTGGCCGATATCGTGATCGAGGGTATGGGCCACGTCTTTCCCGAGCTGCCGGCTCGCGCCGACTTCATCAAGGCCACGATTCTCGGTGAGGAGCGCCGCTTCCTGCGGACGCTCGACCAGGGTCTTGCCCGACTCGACGACATCATCGCCCAGGCCAAGGCACGGGGCGAGACGATCATCGCGGGCGAACAGGCATTTTTCTTGCACGACACCCTGGGTCTGCCCTTCGAGGTCACACGCGATATCGTCGAGGAGCATGGGTTGCGGGTGGACGCGGTGGGCTACCACCGAGAGCGAGAAGTCCAGCGTGCGCGTGGACGCGCAGCGGGGACCTTTGCGATGGAGGATGACACCCGCGCGCAGCTCTATCCCGTGTTGCTCGAGTGGATTGCCACACAGTCGCCAAATCAGCCACTGACCTACGACCCCTACGAGCAGATGGAGGTCGAGGCGCGTCTCGTGGGTATGCTTGACGACGGTGAGATCGTGACCGAAGCCCACGAGGGGGATGACGTCGAACTCGCCCTCACCACGACGTGCTTCTACGTGGAGTCCGGTGGGCAGGTATCCGACACGGGTCGTATCGCCGGTCCCGACTGGGAGGTCACGGTCACCGATACCCGTCGCCCAACGGAAGGCCTGGTCGTCCACGTGGGACACGTCGATCGCGGGCGGCCAAGGGTAGGCGACAAGGTTATTGCCACAGTCGATCGAGAGCGCCGGTGGGACATTATGCGAAACCACACGGCGACCCACCTCCTCCATCGAGGACTTAGGGACGTGTTGGGAAGCCACGTCCAGCAGGCAGGATCGGTCGTCGCCCCGGACCGCCTGCGTTTCGACTACAACCACGATGCGGCGATGACGCCCGAGCAGCGTGCGCAGATCGAGCGCATCGTCACGGATGCGATCCTGGCTAACTACGAAGTGAATGCCCGGCAGGAGAGTTACCGCGATGCCCTCAAACAGGGCGTGATCGCCCTCTTCGAGGAGAAGTACGGGAACGTCGTCCGCGTGATGCGGGTGGGCCCGGAAGAGGCGCCGTTCAGCCAGGAACTATGCGGCGGCACCCATGTGGACCGGACCGGGGATATCGGGCCTTTCCTGATTCTCACCGAGAGCGGAATCGGGGCCGGCATTCGGCGCATTGAGGCCGCCACGGGCCGCGGCGCGCTCGCGGCGATCCAGCGCATGCGTGGCCTGCAGGAGCGGGCTGCATCATCGCTGGCCTGCTCCCCCGACGAAGTCGCCGACCGCGTATCACGTCTTCAGGACAACCTGAAGGCGGCTCAGAGAGAGGCCGAGCAGCTCACACGGCGCCTGGCGCGGGCCGACTTCCAGGCGCTTCTTGACGACGTCCGCGAGGTCGAGGGCATTCCGGTCCTGACCGCCCAGGTCAACGTGCCCGATGCCGACACGCTGCGCGAGATGGCCGACTGGTTCCGCGACAAGGTTCCAGGCGGCGTCGTCGTTCTGGGTACTGTCGTCGACGACAGGCCCCTGCTGATTGCGGCGACGACCCCGGAGCTATCGAAGTCTCGAGGCATCCATGCAGGCAACCTGGTTCGGTCCCTGGCCCAGATGGTCGGCGGCGGCGGCGGGGGTCGCCCTGACATGGCCCAAGCCGGCGGGCGATGCAACGAAGCTCCCCGAGGCGCTGGCAAAGGTACCGGACCTGCTCCGCGAGATGCTTCAAACAACAGTTAACGTTGTCAGTTGTCGGTTCCACGCGGACCTGCCGGGAGCCATGCGCAAGCTCACCGCGAAACTGGGCATCCGGGTGCTCCGACTCTGGGGCGGCGGCACCCTCAACGGGGTCATGCTCCGCGCCGGGCTTATCGACGAGATCCACCTCATCCTCCAGCCGACTCTCAACGGCGGGGACCGCACCCCCACCCTCGCCGACTGCGCCGACCTCGGCCCCGACGACCGACCTGCCATCTTGGAGCTGCTTTCCGCTACCCCGCAGCCCAACGGCTACCTCTGGCTCCACTATCGCGTCACGGGCCGGTGAGCCACACCATCCCATAACGCAGAAAACAGCGCAGAGGCGCGGAGACGCAGAGCAAAAATACGAGGGAGAACACCCAGAGCGCGACTCCGGAGTGCTGTGCGCCTCTGCGTTTCGCTTCCCTCTCCCCCTCCCTAGCTGCCTTCGATACCTCGGCCGCGAGATCGTACCGGTTGAACGCGGGCATCAGGTAGACCCCTGCCCCCACTCGCGCAGGCGTTCGATCAGCTCCAGCGCGATGCGGACGCCCTCGTGGGGCGCGTCCTCGCCCGCTGCATCCAGGCGGTCGAGGATCTCCGGGGCGATGTCGATGCCCGGTACCTCGTTGTTGAGGAACCGGGCGTGCCGCACGCCGTAGAGCGGCAGGATACCGACCAGCACCGGCACGTCCAGGGCGCCATAGCGCGCCTCGTATGCTTGGAGCAAGCCTCGAGCCGCCGCCAGGTCATAGACGGGCTGCGTCAGAAAGAAATCGGCGCCGGCCAACACTTTCCGACGCGTGACTTTGACCTCGCGGGATACGTCGTCCGGCACCAGGTTTAGCGCCGCGCCCACCGAGAAAGCCGTGGGCTGGCCGATGTCGCTTCCCGCGTGATCCACGCCGACGTTAAACCCCTGCTTGATGAGCTTGATCAGACCGGAAGGCACGACGTCATAATCGTCCATTGCCTCGGGGTAGTCGCCGATGGCGGTCGGGTCCCCCATCACGACGAAGACGTTGCGGACGCCAAGTGCATGCGCGGCAAGGAGATCTCCCTGCACGCGGAGCACATTCCGCCCACGGGTGGGGAAGTGGAGCGTCGTCTCGATCCCAAGCTTGTCCTGGATGAGGGCGCACACGGCCCAGGGGCTCATCCGCATGCGGGCCATAGGGCTGTCAGCCACGTTGATCACATCAGCCCCGGCCTCCTGTAGTACCGTCGCCGCGGCCAGCAGCCTATGCGTGGCCAGCCCCCGTGGCGGATCCATCTCCACCGCCATCACGAAGTCACCGTGTTCCAGCTTCTGCGACAGTACCGAAGGCTGGTCAGGTGCGATATCCATCCCAACGGAGTGCTGCGGGGAGATATCTGTTACGACGTGGACCGATGCCGGCATACCGGCATCCAGGGCGGACCGCATTGCAGCAATGTGCGCCGGCGTGGTACCGCAGCACCCGCCAACTACGTCGGCCCCGGCCTTGACGAAGGCCCAGGCATAGTCGCCGAAGTAATCGGGGGTGGCCGGATACCGGATCCGCCCGGCGACTTGCTCCGGCCATCCGGCGTTGGGTTTCACCCAGAACCGGCCGTCCGGGACCGCGCTGCGCATCTGGTCAACGATCCGCAGCAATTGCACCGGCCCACTCGAGCAGTTGACCCCGATGATGTCAACTCCCTCGGCCGACAGTCGCCGGGCAATGGTAGCAGGCGCATCGCCAAGCAGCGTCCGGTCATCTCGGGTAAAGGTCATCGAGGCGACGACCGGCAGATCGCAGACATCATGCACTGCCCGTACGGCCGCCAGGGTCTCCTGCAGATCCGTCATCGTCTCGATTACGATCAGATCGACCCCTGCCTCTGCCAGCGCCCGAGTCTGCTCGGCAAAAGCCTCGCGGGCCTGAGATCGCTGCACACGCCCGTAGGGCGCGAGTCGAACGCCAAGGGGACCGATGTCACCCGCGACGAGCACATCCCTGAATGCAGCCGCCACGATGCGGTGAGCCAGGGCTACACCGGCCCGGTTGATCTCGGCGACCTGATCCGCCAGCCCATGCTCGGTGAGTTTGTACCGGTTGGCACCAAAGGTATTGGTGAGGATGAGATCCGAGCCGGCGTCGATGTAGGCCCGATGGACCTCCGCCACCGACGCGGGCTGTGACACGTTCAACGCATCAAAACAGGTGCTGAACGCAATGCCGTGCGCATTGAGCATCGTACCCATCGCGCCGTCTGCGAGCAACGGTACCGCTGCCCGGTCGAGTCTGTCCAAGAAACGCTCTGCCATCACAGATCCGTCCGGCCTCAGCCGGCGCGCTGCGCCATGACGGCAGCCCGGACTGTGCGCACAGCCTCGACCATATGCTGCAGCGAGGGGAGCACTTCCGCCCAGGTTCGTGTTTTCAGCCCGCAGTCCGGATTGACCCAGATTCGCTCGGGATCCAGGTGACGCAGAAACGAGCGGAGTTTCTCCTCGACAAATGCCTCGGTTGGCACCACCGGGCTGTGGATATCGTACACCCCAGGGCCGACCTCCCGGGGATATCCGTAGGCCGCCAACTCCCCGAGCGTCGCGTCGTCGCTCCGGGCGTTCTCGATGGAGATCACGTCGGCATCCAGGCGATCGATGGCCTCCAGGATCTCGCCGAACTCGGAATAGCACATGTGCGTGTGCACCTGAGTCTCCGGGTTGGCCCGACCGGTAGCCAGCCGAAAGCTGTCGATGGCCCACCCCAGATAGGATTCCCAGCGCTCCCGCTTGAGAGGCAACCCCTCACGCAGGGCAGGCTCGTCCACCTGGACCGCCCGCGCGCCGGCCGCCTCCAGATCCGCGATCTCATCGCGCAGCGCCAGGGCGAGTTGGTAGGCGATCTGCCGATGGGGGATGTCGACTCGCGGGTAGGACCAGTTGATGATGGTCACGGGGCCAGTGAGCATGCCCTTGACCGGCTTTTCTGTGAAAGACTGGGCCACGGCGAACTCCCGTACCGTCATCGGCGCGGGCCGGGTGATATCGGCATAGATAATGGGCGGGCGGACGCACCGGCTGCCGAAGCTTTGTACCCAACCGTGCTCCGTGAAGGCGAACCCGGTAAGCTTCTGCGCGAAGTACTCGACCATGTCGGTGCGCTCGAACTCGCCGTGGACGAGCATGTCGAGACCCAACCCATCCTGTGCACCGACCGCATATGCGATGAACGCGTCAATACCCGCCTCATACGCGGCCTCGGTGATCTCGCCCCGGCGGTACCTGCGCGCGCAAGCGACGCACCTCACGAGTCTGCGGGAAGGAGCCGATGGTGGTCATGGGGAAAAGCGGGAGCGAGACCTGACGTGGACGTCGTTCTCGATACGTGAGCGCGCGCTCGAAATCGGCGGGACGCAGCGCCGCGATACTGGCCTGAACGATCTCATCGGCCGGCGCAAAGGCATTGAAGACCGACCACGCCGCATCCGCACTCGCCAAGTCGCTGCGGGCAAGCGAACGCAGCTCGCCCAGCTTTTCGTCTGCGAATGCGAGGACGCCGCGAAGCTCATCGGCCAATCGTGTCTCTGGGATCGTTGTGTAGGGCACGAACTGAAGCGACGAGGACGCACCGATTCTCAGGCCGGCACCCTGGCCGGCAGCCAAGGCGCGCTCAAGGTCTGCAATGAGGTCGGAGACCTCATTGGGGCGAATCCTCCATACGCTACGACCATCAACCACGCCCGCAGCGAGCACCTTGTCCGCGGGCCAACCGTAACGCTGAACCAGGGCAGCATTGTCCCCGCGCGTGAAGTCCAGAGAGATAGCCTTCACAGGCAGATGGGTAATCCATGGGAAGCTTTCCCCAAGGTCATCGAAATACGTAACCAAGTTGAGCGCCAACGACGCACCGGCCAGATCGGCGAAGGCGCCCTCCACCGATTCACGAAGCGCCTCCGCACCGGTCAACACGAGGATCGGCTCGTGAATCTGGACCTCCGTGACACCCATATCGGCCAGGGATGACAGCAGTTGGTGGTAGAGCGGCAGCAAAGCCGCGAGGGCCTCGTCGAAGGGAATGTCGAGGCGTGAGAGCCGCAGGAGCGTGATCGGGCCCAGGACTATCGGCACAGCCCGGTCTCCCAGGACACCGCGAGCCCGGGACACGAGCAGCAGGAAGTCGTCGTAGGCGGGTCCGGGCGTCGTGTCTGCGTCGATCTCCGGCACCAGATAGTGATAGTTGGTGTCGAACCACTTCGTCATCTCGAGCGCAGCGATGCCGGGAGCGCCACGGGCCATCGCGAAGGTGCGGTCCAGCCCTTCGAGCCCGCGAAAGCGCTCGGGGATCAGATCGAAGCGAATCGCCCAATCCAGAACGTGATCATAGAGCGTCTCGCCGCCAACGCCGACCAGGTCGATCTCAGCCGCCATCTGCGCCCGCCAACCATCCTCCGCGACCTCCCAGAAGACCCTCATCAGCGAGGAAGCATCGGCATCCCCGCGCCAATAGCTTTCGAGGGCACGCTTTAGCTCCCGGTCTCTACCGATCCTGGGATACCCCAGTGTCTGGGTTGGAATCTGCCTTCTCTCATAGTGACCGATCTCCATAGCTCCGCTCCTTTGCCGCCCCGTGGGATTCGACGATATCCGTCTCTAAAATCATAGTTTACCCGAACCGCATACGGTGTCAATCCGAAGTGCTTCGAGCGTCATGCTAACCAAGGTCGCGTGTGAGGGTTGTCCGCGATCAAGCTTGACTTATAATGGAGCAATGGGTGACAACCTGCCCGGCGTACTGATCGTGGACGATCTGCCGGCAAACCGCAGGATGCTCGCTCGCACGCTCAGCACCCTGAACGTTGAGGTGATCGAGGCCGGTTCGGGCGATGAAGCATTGGGAGTCGTCAAGCGCGAGCCGCATCTCTTTGTCGCACTCCTCGACGTGCGAATGCCAGGGATGGATGGCTACGCCCTCGCCGAGTCAATCCGCCGTGTGCCGGAGGCGACTGCGCTTCCCATCATTTTCATCAGTGCTCACGAGCCGGACATCAACCATCCGACTCGCCCATACGAGACCGGCGCCGTCGACTTCCTTAGCAAGCCCGTATCTCCGCGGGTCCTCTTGAGCAAAGTCAAGGTCTTCCTGGATCTCTATCGACAGCGGAGTGAGCTTCAGGCTCTCGTCCAGCGTCTCGACACCGTGAACCACGCCCTCAACAGGCAGACGATGCGCCTCGAGACCAGTGCAGAGGTCATCCACCAGATTGCGTCGATCCTGGACGCAGAGCAATTGCTCGTCGAGATCCTTAGCCTGATCCGCGAGCGATTCGGCTACTTCTTTACCGGCATCTGGATGATCGACCAGGAACATGGACAAGATGCGATCGTCTTGCGGGCAGGCCAATATGGGACGCCCTCGCCAATCCGGGAGCCGGGGCGGGCCATTCCGCTGGATGCTCCCCGTAGTATTATCGCGCACGTGTGTCGCACGGCGACAGCTTACCTGACCAACGATGCATTACACGATGCTCACTACATGGCCACGGACCTGTTGCCGAATATCCGGTCTGAGATTGCCCTACCCCTGAGGTTTGGGGATGTGCTGTTTGGGGCGCTGGACATTCAGAGTGAGATACCCGATGCATTTGGTGCAGAAGACGTGACGGCCCTGACCACACTTGCCGACCAGATCGCCGTGGCCATCCGCAATGCCCGGCTCTACGCAGAGGTGAAGCACCTCAACGAGCACCTGGAGGGCGAGGTTGACGAGCGGACCCAACAACTAAAAACGGCTTACCATCATCTCGAACTACTCGACCGTAACAAGTCTGATTTCATCACGGTCGTGTCTCACGAACTGCGCACTCCCCTGACGTTGATCAACGGCTTCAGCCAGATGCTGTTAGGCGATCCGGCGGTTGCCGAGGATTCTGAACGCAGCCGAGAGGTCGAGGGTATCGTGACCGGGGCCTCCCGTCTTCACGCCATCGTCGACAGTATGCTCGATATCGTGCGTATTGACACCCGAACGCTCCAACTGCACCGTCGCCCCGTGTCGCTCGCGGCGCTGCTGACAAGCCTCCGCAACCGCCTGGCACCTATTCTGGAGGAGCGTCATCTACAGCTAACACTCAACGGGCTAGCGGAGCTGCCCGAGCTCCGGGTCGACCCAGAAGCTCTGACGAAGGCCTTCGGCGAGCTGTTTACCAACGCCATCAAGTACACACCCGACGGCGGTCGGATCACGGTCGAGGGTCGCGAATTGGCGCCGAAGCACGATGGTCGCGACCACTACGTCGAGATTGTGGTGAGCGATACCGGCATCGGAATCGAGCAGGAGTACCTGGAGCTCATCTTCGCGAAATTCTACCGAACCGGCGAGGTGACTTTCCACTCGTCAGGCAAGACCAAATTCAAGGGGGGCGGTCCAGGATTGGGCTTGGCGGTCGCCCGCGGTATCGTGGAGGCCCACGACGGTCACATCTGGGCGGAGAGCCCGGGCCACGACGAGGAAGCACTCCCCGGCAGCCGGTTCCACGTGGTGTTGCCGGTCCCACAGCCGGCCACTCATTAGCTCTGCAGCGAGCAACTGCCCCTAGCCTTGGCAAAATCCGCGACTTGTGGCATACTGCCCGGCGTGAAGACGATTACCATCAAGGCGACGGATGATCGCTACACCCTCCGTGAGGCACTTCGTCGCGTAGAAGATGAACGCGTCTTGGTCACGCTCCCGTGGGATGTCGATCGCGGATGGGCACTGCCGATAGACTTCGAGATACAGTCACGCGTCGCCCAACACCGCTCCTGGGATATCGCGTGGGTGGTTGAGGATCCCGTCCGGCGTCCCCTTGCCCGCAACGCTGGCTTCACGGTCTTTCGATCGGAGTCATCCGCCCAGGACTTTCTGGCGCGCGAGGGAAGTTTCCCTCCTGTGAAAGATGGCGTGATGCCGGAGCGACCAAAGACGCCCTGGTGGGCGCCTACCCCCCGGCGTGCCAAGGCACTCCCGCGAAAGCGACCTGCCGCGTGGTTGCTGGCATTGGAGAGTATCCTGCTCATCGCTGTCATCGGCGCCGTGGGAGCAGCACTGCTGCTGGTCGTGCCTTCGGCTACCATCACCTTGGTTCCCAAGAGCATATCGTACTCCCGCATCGTCCCAATATCCGTGGACCCAAATGCCACCGAGGTCGATCTTCAGCGGGGCGTGATACCGTCCACGCGCGTGGGAGATGAGTTCGAGGGCTACGCTGAAGTGGTGACGAGTGGACGTGGCTACGCGTTTTCGGGTCGCGCCACGGGCTGGGTGCTCTTCACCAACCTGCTGGGGCAGGACTATCAGGTACCCACCGGCACGGTGGTCCGCACGTCAGCAGGATCATACCCCGTACGCTACGAGACGACGGAGGGTGTGACGGTGCCCGCCTTTGGGCAAGCTCAAGCCAATGTTGAGGCACTGGTGGAAGGGCCACGCGGCAATGTGGATGCCTACCAGATCAACCTCGTCGAAGGCGTCGTCGGATTCGCAATCCGAACCACCAATCCCGAGCCCATCGCTGGTGCTGAAAGCCAGACCGTTCGTACGGTCTCGCAGGCCGACCGCGACCGCGCCTGGGGTTTGGCTGTCCAGCAGGTGATGGCCGAGGCCTACAACGGTCTGCAGGAGATGGCTTCCGAGGTGCCGGGGCAGTTTCTGCCGCGCCAGTCTCTGGTGATCCAGGCCACCCCCAAGGAGGCCTACTCTAACCTGGTGGGGGAGACTACGGATGTACTGGGGCTATCGCTAAGGCTGCTGGTTACGGGACAGGCCGTGACAACGAGAGATGCCCAAGCCGTGGCCTATCAGCACTTGGTCACCCAGCTTCCCGAGGGCTACACCCTGTCCGAGGCGCGTTACAGCATTGGCGAGGCGGCTGAGGAGGATGTGGGGCCAGGGATGTTCACGTTCTACGTTACGGCCTACGGCTATGGCACGACCCAGATCGACACCGAGGCTGTGCAAGCCATGGTCCAGGGCACCGGGATCGAGCAGGCTCGGGAGGACCTTCAGGATGCCCTGCCACTCTCTGCACCACCTGAGATCGACGTGTCCCCCTCTTGGTTCCCCTATATGCCCTTTGTCTCGATGCGAACCAAGATCGTCATTGAGCCGGGCCAGCTGACGCCGTAGGGATCAGCCGGTGCGCTACCTTGCTCTCGACCTTGGTGACAGGAGAATCGGCGTCGCCGTCAGCGACACCTTGGGCATCGTCGCGCGACCGCTGGAGGTTTACCTCAGGCGCTCACGCGTGGAGGATGCTGAACATGTCCGCGCCCTCGTTCGGGATCACAAAGTCGACGCCTTGATCATCGGCTTGCCTCTCAATATGGACGGCAGCGAAGGGTCACAGGCCCATTGGGTGCGGGACTATGTTGAGGAGCTATCCGGGGCAATTGGCCTCCCCACCCACCTCTGGGACGAGCGGCTCTCCACAAATGATGCCAAGGCCATCATGCGAAGCCAAGGCAAGACACCCGACAAAGAATGGATCGACGCCGTGGCCGCTGCGGTCATACTTCAGAGCTACCTGGACGCACAGGCCTGAGGCCTGATGCTTGGACGCTGAAAGGAACGCGAGTACGATGAACCGTTGGGTCAGACTACCCTTGTTGCTGCTCGCAGCGCTCTTCCTGATGGGCTGCGGGCTCGAGCAGATCTATCTGCAGACCTACATCGACGGAAAGCAAGCCGCCCTGGAGGCGCCCTTCGGCACCGATGAGTCGCCGGTGACCTTCACCGTTCAGCCGGGCCAGAGCGTCGCCGAGGTCGCAGGCAACCTGAAGGCCAACCATTTGATCTCCGACACGGAGCTCTTTCGACGCTACGTCCAGTACAAGCAGCTCGACGCAGGCATCCAGGCCGGCACCTACACGCTCCGCCAAACGATGACGATCCCCGAGATTGCGCGTGCCCTCCAGAAGGCTGAGGCACCGGACCAGCAGGTCCTGGTACCCGAGGGTAAGCGGCTGGAAGAGGTCGCCGAACTCGTTGCCGATCAGACGAATATCACGTCAACCGATTTCCTGGCGATGGCGCAGACGGGTTGGCGGGGCACCGACCTGGTGCAAACCTACGATTTCCTGTCGCAGATACCCATCACGTCTACCCTTGAGGGCTTCCTTTTCCCAGACACCTACCGCGTCGCCCAGGGCGCCACGGCCTACGACCTCATCAACAAAATGCTGGAGAACTTCGGGCAGCAGGTGACGCCCAGCCTGCGAGACAGCTTTACGGTTCAGGGCATGTCGCTCTATGAGGGTATCACCCTGGCCTCGATCGTGGAGCGCGAGGCGGTCGTCGCCTCAGAACGTCCTCTCATTTCAGGGGTCTACCACAATCGACTCAGGGACGGCTGGTATCTCTCTGCCGACCCAACGGTCCAGTACGCGCTGGGCTATCAACCCGATGAAGACAGTTGGTGGAAGCACTTCATCACGTTTGATGACCTGGAGGTCAGTTCCCCTTACAACACATATCGCAACCTGGGACTGCCGCCGACCCCCATCGCTAATCCTGGCTTCGACGCCATCCAGGCGGCGGCAGAACCCACAGAGACGGGCTACTACTTCTTTATGGTCGACTGTACCAAGACCGACAACAGCCACGTCTTCGCCACGACGGAGGAGGAGCATCTGGCGAACTATGCCCGCTGTGGAGGGTAAGAACGGCGCCGCATCATGCCGTGGCGCCAGCCTCCGCTTCTTCTGAGTAGAACCGGGCCGGTGGCCCGTTTTCCAGGGGGCGCGCATCGCCGGACGCAGGGGTTCCCTCATCCATAGCATAGCTCCCGCCGCAGAAGACGCCCCACCGGGGCGTCTCTACGACAACGCGTACGCTTATGATGTTACGGCTCGGCCGTGCAGGCGTCGGGGTCGGTCGCCAGTAGGCAGTGGTGGTGCCTGCGCAGGGATTGTAATTGGACCCGAGGATGACCTCGAAGTCGACGGGGCTTCCCTCCGTCGGCTGCGACACGATGTCAGCATTCTGCAGCTTGTAGAGGCTGATCAGTTTCCAGAGCGGCGAGCCCTTCGACGTGGTCGTGTAGTCGATCACCGTGGTGCGGGCTTGCGGGTCCACGTCATTCACCTCGGTCACCTCGAACCCCTCCAGGCCCAGCCGGTAGGCGGCGACCTCCCCCAGCGAGGACGACCAACTGCCGTTGGACACCGAAACACGGTAGCTGCGTTGTGACGCGCGGCTCGTGGCCAATGGGCGCATCGTGTCCTGGACGAAACCCTGGATCGCGTCCAGCTTCGGCACGAGGACCGCTCCCCCGTTCGGGGCCGTCCACGACGTCAGCAAGTCCGTGCCGCGGATGAAGTAGTTGTGAATGTCGCGCTCGTCCAGGCGCCCGGCAACCGAGGCCAGCCAGAGCAGTTCCTTAAGCCCGAGATCGGTCTCCACGTTCTGCTGGTAGGTCGCCCAGAGCTCCGGAACCTTCACGAGCATGCCGGCACTCCGGGCCTCGTGCAGGACAGCCAACAGGACCTGCTGTTGCCGGCGATGGCGGTCGAAATCCGACGTATTCCAGCGCGATCGGACGTACCACAGTGCGAACTTGCCGTCCAGATGGCGCAGACCGGGATCCAAGTCGATGTCAGTCTGCCCGCTTGCGGACTCGGGGTCGGGGTAGGTATCGTGGAAGGGGCACTCGACAATGATGTCGACCCCACCCACGACATCCACCAACGAACGATAGCTGGTGAAGTCGACCAGCGCGTAGTAGTGGATCGGGATGCCGAAGTTGTACTCCACGGTGGCCTTGACCAGGGCCGGGCCACCCCCGGGATAGCCCACTCCCTTGGCCCGCTCATAGGCCGTGTTGATCTTATCCAGCCCCCATGCCGGGATCCAGGCATAGTAATCCCGGGGAATCGACATGAGGCTGACGGCGGGCACGTCCGGGAAGATTGAGGCAACGAGCATCACATCCGTCCGTGCGACGCCCTGACCGGCGGTACGATCCATCCCCAGAAGCAGGATATTGACCGTGCCGGGGGGCTGCTCCACAAACGGCATCGGCTCGGGCTGCGGCAGCGGCGACGTCACCACAGGGGTGTTAGCAATCGCCGGAAGTGTCCCGCCACTCGGGAGCGCGATTGGTGCCGGCGTCGGGGTTGCTGTAGAGGTTGGCGTTGGTGATGGCGTTGCCGTTGGCACAATGGTTGGCGTCGACGTCCGTGTAGGGGTCCAAGTCGGAGGTACGTCGGTCGCCGTCGGTTCAGGCGTCGGCGGGTCGGCCGGTACGGCGCCTGTTGCAGTAGGCGGAAGCACCGCATTGACGGTGGGTGTCGGGGTTACGATCACCGTCATCGCCACGGGATCGACCATCCACGCGACAACCCCGACCACGAGAAGAAGAGCAAAACCGACAATAACCAGCCACTTGCTGACGTTGATCCACCGTTGCATCATACCCAAGCCTAGACCTCTGCTAACTTAGTTGCGCTCCAAAGCGCCATCATACCACACACACAAAGGAACTCAACAGCGCAAGTTGACAGTGACTATAAAGCCGACTATGATGCAACCGGGATGGCAAAAACGAGGACGGGGCTGGGACAGCGCGGGGAGAACCTTGCTGCCGAGGCGCTGGAGCACCACGGTTATACCCTCGTGGATAGAAACTGGCGATGCCGCCGCGGCGAGGTCGACCTCGTACACCAAAGAGGCGACCACGTCTATTTCGTCGAGGTTCGCACCCGCCGGACGAGCGGCCATCCCACGCCGGAGCTTAGCCTCACGGCGAAGAAGGTCGCACGGATGGAGCTGGTGGCCCGCACCTACATCGGCTCGCATACATCAACCGTGCCGCTGACGTGGCACGTGAGTTTCGTCGCCGTGGCGATGGACGGCAGCGGACGACTTCAGCGCATTACGTTCTATCCGAGCCTACAGGACGAGCCTGTCGAGTTGCTCGACCCAAGCTAGGCGACAGCCCTACGTCCCCGAAATACCCTCAGACATCATACGGCTGATAGGGGTATAGCTGCTCCTGCACGACCGTACGTCCCGTGAGGGTCGCCGCGGGGGTAGCCGCATCAGCGCCGAGGTACTTATAGATGGCAATCCGGAAGATGGCGCGTTCCGGGCCGTCCCACGAGGGGAGGGCGTAGCGCGTCATCAAGTAGGCCTCCTGGCTCGGCCCGGTGATCCAAGGATCCATCAACTGGATGTCCTGGCCGCTCCACGCCACCGCGCGGACCCAGTGCTGCTGGTTGGAGCCCCCCGGCGTGAAGTCGACGTGCAGGGCCACACACTGGTCCTCAATCGCGAGGGCTTCTTCTAGCCGGTCCAGGGGTGCCGGCTTGCTGCGAGCATCGATGTAGTCGACCAACTCCACGCCCAGCGGGCCCAGCGAACCAAAGACAAAGAGGTTCCGTTCCTTCGTCGCACTTCGAGGTGCCACATAGCCTCGATTCCGTGCCAGCCAACGGTTGAGCCGTGGCGGATCCAACGGAAGCCCATCAATCAAGACGCCGGTGTCTGCCAGCCCGGAGGCCACTGCGCAAAGCAGACACCCATTTGCGCCGATCGTCGTGCTGCTCTCTCCGAGCATAATTCGCTTCCAACGGTCATCCAACTGCGAGAACATCGCGAAAGACATCCCGGTAGCCTCCCTGGGAAGTGGACTGTGCCTCCTGATCCCACTCAGCTTCGATCATAGCCCAATGCAGACAGGGCGCAAGGTGTGAACCTGAAACGTACGTCTGGTGCTGGGACCTTGTCGCGACAGCTCACTCCGGTACAATGACGGTCGTGACAGACTCGACGTCCGAACGGCGTCCATCGCACTTGCCGCTCATTGCAGTCGTCGGACCCACCGCGGTCGGCAAGACGGCCCTGGGCATCTACCTCGCCCGTGCATTTGGCGGCGAGGTCATCTCCGCCGATTCCCGGCAATTCTACCGCAGGATGGACATCGGCACCGCCAAGCCCTCCCGGGATGAGTTGATGCGCGCGCCGCATCACCTCATCGATATCGCAGCCCCCGACGAGACGGTGGGCCTCGCCCAATTCCTGAGGATGGCGAGGCAGGCAATCGATGACATCGCCGCCCAGGGAAAGGTGCCATTCCTGGTTGGCGGCACCGGGCAGTATGTTCGGGCGCTGCTCCAGGGATGGCAAGTCCCGGATGTCGCCCCCGATCCGGACCTGCGGGCGCAGTTGGAGCAGGATGCGGATAGGGATCCTGTGGCGCTCTGGCAGCGTCTGGTAGCACTCGATCCCGCCGTTACAGACTTCATCGATTCCCGCAACGTGCGCCGGGTGATCCGCGCCCTGGAGGTCACGCTGAAGTCGGGGAAACCATTCTCGGAGCTGCGCCGCAGGACTCCCCCACCCTACTGCATCCTGCGGCTGGGACTGACGATGGACCGGCAGGCGCTGTACGCGCTGGCGGACGCGCGCGTGGATGTGATGATCTCCGCAGGATTGGAGGACGAGGTCAGGGCCTTGCTGAAAGCCGGATACGGCTGGGACGTGCCGGCTATGTCAGGGCTCGGATATCTGCAGTTCAGACCCTACTTCGAGGGTCATGCGTCACTTGATGAGGTGATCGAGAGCATCAAGCTAGCAACGCACGATTTCATCCGGCGCCAATACACGTGGTTTCGCCCCACTGATCCGGATATCGAGTGGTTTTGTGCCCGCGATGCTGAACTCCAGGAGGCGACGCGGGCAACCGTCGCCAGCCACCTGGTCCGATGTGCCGGAAAAGCTTGACGGCACGCCGTCCCAAGGTATGATGCGTCAGTTAGCAGCAGGTTTCTGCCAAGGAAACGCCCACTATATATAGGGGTTGTGCTCGCATTTCCCCCCGTATCTTCCGGTTCGGAGGCTTTGTGCTGAGGTCCTTTCGCGTTGAGGTGTTTTGGCGTGGTGGTGTTGACGGTCGGGCAACGGAGTTGCTGGACCAGGTCTCGCACCTTGGAATTGAGAGTATCCGAAGCGTCACCGTGAGCAACCTCTATTTCCTCCGCGGTGAACTGCAGTTGCCGGACATCGATCGCATCGCCGAGCTACTCCTGGCGGATCCCATCGTCGAGGGCTATCGGTCCGAGTCGATCACGGCGCTCCCACGGCCCGCAGAGGGCGGCGCGGGCCACGCCACGGTCGAGGTCGGTTTTCACCCCGGCGTCACCGACCCAGTCGCGACCCACCTGCGCCAGCGCGTGGCAGCCGTCGGCATACAGGGGCTGCAGGCCGTGACGACCGGAACGCGCTATCGATTCGACGGCACGCCGACCGCGACTCAGCTCCACAGGATCGCGCAGGAACTGCTGTGCAATAGCGTCATCCAGTCGTATGCACTCGGCGAGATGGTGCCCGCGTTCGTGCCTGAGGCTGCGCCAAGCACCAGGCGTGGACGTGATCGGCATCCGCGACCTCGACGACGAGGCACTGGCCCGGCTGAGTGTCTCACGCGTCCTCTTCCTCTCACTCCCCGAGATGCGGGCTATCCGGGAGGAATTCCGCGCTCTTGGGCGCGATCCGACGGACGTAGAGCTGGAGATCCTGGCGCAGACGTGGTCCGAACACTGCCTCCACAAGACCTTTAAGACGGAGATTGAGTACGTCTGCGAGGGGGGTATGCCGCGCCATTCGCCGTTCCCGTCGTCCGTCTCCAATGAGGGGAGGGAGACAGAGCTCCTTTCTGCGTCCACAGGGGCGGAGTCCATTCCAAGCCTGATCGGGACCTACCTGCGAGCCGCGACCGAACAATTGGCCAAACCGTGGGTGCGGTCGGCCTTCGTGGACAACGCCGGCATTATTGACTTCGACGAGGTCTTTGAGGTCTCGTTCAAGGCCGAGACCCACAACCATCCCTCGGCCCTGGAACCCTTCGGCGGCGCCAACACCGGTGTCGGCGGCGTCATTCGGGATATCATTGGCGTCTCGGCCCGGCCGATCGCCAACACCGACGTCCTCTGCTTTGCCCCGCAGACGATGGCAGATGCGGCCGTTCCCGAGGGCGCCCTGCACCCGCGGCGCATTGCCCAGGGCGTCGTTGCCGGGATCGAGGATTACGGTAACAAGATGGGCATCCCCACCGTTAGCGGCGCGATCCTCTATGATGAGGACTACGTCTCCAACCCATTGGTCTACTGTGGTTGCGTCGGCATTGCTCCAAAGGGCACCCACAAGACCGAGCCCCGCCCCGGGGACTGCATCGTCGCTTTGGGCGGTCGCACGGGCCGCGATGGGCTCCACGGCGCCACGTTCTCTTCAGCCGAACTCACGCATGAGACGGGCAGCACCGTTGGCAGTGTGGTACAGATCGGCGATCCCATCACCGAGAAGGCCGTGCTCGACGCGGTCATCCGCGCCAGGGATGAGGAGCTGTATACGGCCATCACGGATTGCGGGGCGGGAGGGTTCTCGTCCGCCGTGGGCGAGATCGGCAAGGAGGTCGGCGTGGATGTCGATCTCCAGGATGTTCCGCTGAAATACCCCGGCCTACGGCCATGGGAGATATGGCTCTCTGAGGCACAGGAGCGCATGGTACTCGCCGTGCCGGAGCAGCACCTCGCCCGTCTTGGCGAGATCTGCGCGATCTACGATGTGGAGTGGACGGTCATCGGGCGCTTTACAGGAGACGCACATCTCAAAGTCCGCTACGGCAGCACAGTTGTCGCTGACCTGGCGATGGACTTCGTGCACGACGGCTGGCCTCGATCGCCGCTTCGCGCCACGTGGTCGCCGCCACGCTTGCGCCAGCCGGTGATCAGCGGTGGCGAAGATCTGACGGCCGTGCTATTGCGGGCACTGGCCCATCCGGACGTCGCCAGCAAAGAGGACGTCATCCATCGATACGATCACGAAGTGCAGGGCGCGACGGTGATCAAGCCCCTGGTGGGCGTCGTCAACGACGGCCCGTCAGACGCCGCCGTGCTGAAACCACTCGTAACGGAGGGAAACGCTGGCCTGGCCCTGGGGTGCGGTATCAACCCGCATTACGGTCAAGTGGATCCCTATGCGATGGCCTGGGCCGTTGTGGACGAAGCCCTGCGCAACGTCGTCTGCGTGGGCGCAGATCCCGACCGTGTGGCGCTGCTGGACAACTTCTGCTGGGGCAGCCCCGCCCTTCCCGATCGGCTCGGGGGGCTGGTGCGGGCCACGCAGGGCTGCCACGATGCAGCCCTCACCTACGAGACGCCCTTCATCTCCGGGAAGGATAGCTTGAACAACGAGTTCGTCGACGCTTTCGGCAGCAAGCGTACGATCCCTCCCACGTTGCTCATCTCCTCTATCGGGATCGTGCCCGACATCCACCATACCGTCACGATGGATCTAAAAGCAGCGGGGAACCTCCTGTACCTCATTGGAGAAACGCGATCCGAGTTGGGCGGCTCACTCTACCACAGGCTCCACGATGGCCTGAGCGGCGACCCTCCCGCGCCCGTTTCCGACGCGCCGGTGACCTTTCGGGCTCTTCACCGGGCCATTGCCGCGGGACAGGTCAGCGCGGTTCATGACTCGTCCGAAGGCGGCCTGGCTGTCGCCGCCGCCGAAATGTGCATCGCGGGGCGGCTCGGGCTGGAGCTGGAACTCGAGCCGGTGATCAAGGCGGAGGCGGTGCAGGACGACGCAACCGCGCTCTTTTCGGAAAGCAGCGCTCGGTTCCTGGTTGAGGTGGCCCCCGAGGATTCAGCGAGCTTCGAGGCGATGATGGTTGGTCGTCCCTTCGCCGAGATCGGTCGTGTGACCAGCAACAGGACGCTGCGTATCGCCGGCAGCAGATCGGGCTACGCGATTGAGGTCGGTCTCGACGCGCTGGTCACAGCCTGGCATTCCGCCGAGATCGGCTAGAGGAGCTATAGAGATGGGAGACAACGAGCGTTGAGCCAACCCCACGTGCTAATTCTGCAGGCGACAGGCACCAACCGAGACGGTGACGCCGCCTTCGCCATCGATCGAGCGGGGGGACGTCCCACCGTGCTCCACGTCAATGAATTGCGTGAGAACCCACGGCGGCTACACGACTATCATATGCTCGTGCTGCCCGGAGGCTTCTCCTACGGAGACGCTCTCGGCGCCGGACGTCTGCTGGCCACGGACTTGCGCTGGCTCTTTGAGGATGAGTTGGCGAGCTTTGTGGAGACCGGCAGACCCGTCGTTGGGATCTGCAACGGCTTCCAGGCGCTGGTTAAGAGCGGGTGGCTCCCGGGTCCACATACCGGTGATCCAGCAGCGACGCTGACGCGGAATGTGTCAAATCGCTTCGAGTGTCGTTGGGTCTGGCTTGAGCCGAACCCCGACAGCCCCTGCGTCTTCACGCGGGGACTGAGAGATCCCATCACCTGTCCCGTCGCCCACGGCGAGGGACGATTCGTGCCGAGGGATGACGCGGCACTCTCGACACTGCGAGCAGGCGACCAGATCGCACTGACCTATACGACCGCCGACGGCGGCACCATCGCATATCCTGACAATCCTAACGGGTCGACCGCGGACATCGCGGGGATATGCGATGCCTCCGGCACGGTCTTCGGCCTGATGCCTCATCCTGAGGACCACGTGCTCCCCGAGCAGCACCCACGCCGGACGCGCGGCGAGACACGGGGCCTGGGGCTGGCACTTTTCGAGCAGGGCGTCCGGTATGCAGCAGAGCTGTAGCCTGTGCACACCTTGCGCGCGAAAGGGGAAATGATGCTCCCTAGAGAGACCTTGGAAGCTATGATCCCTCAGGCGTTGGTCAGCCTGGATCTCGACTGGCCCTATGGACGTGGGAGCGGTAAGGTGCGCGAGTCGCTTGACCTTCCGGGCCGGCGGAAGCTGCTTGTCACGACGGACCGTCTGTCGGCTTTCGATGTTGTCCTGGCCGCCCTTCCCTACAAGGGCCAGGTGCTCAACCAACTCAGCGCATTCTGGTTCGAGCAGACCGCCGACGTGGTCGCCAATCACTTGCTCGACGTTCCGGATCCTAACATGAGCTTGGTGCAGGCGTGCCGCCCGCTCCCCGTTGAGGTCATCGTCCGGGGGTATATCACGGGCTCTACGAAGACGGCGCTCTGGACTCTATACGACGCCGGCCATCGCCAGATCTACGGTTACCTCTTCCCGGAGGGCCTGGAGAAAAACGATCCACTGCCGGAGCCTATCATCACCCCCACCACCAAGGCGGGGCCCGGCGAACACGACGAGCGCCTCACGTGCGCCGAAGTGGTCGAACGTGGCTTGCTGGATCGCGAGACGTGGGACGTGGTCCAGCAGGCGGCTCTGAGCATCTTCAGACGGGGCCAGGAGGTCGCAGAGGCAGCAGGTTTCTGTCTGGTTGACACAAAATACGAATTCGGCTGGGCGCCCGACGGCTCGCTGATGCTGATCGACGAAGTGCACACGCCCGACTCCAGCCGGTTCTGGAAGGCTGATACGATGAAGGAAGCTCAGCCCGATCAGTGGGACAAGGAGTACGTGCGCCTGTGGTATGCTCGACAGGGCTATCGCGGGGACGGACCTCGCCCCGATCTGCCTGCCAGCGTGATCGCTGAGGCAGCGTACCGCTACGTCGCTCTCTACGAGGGCCTCACGGGACAGAGCTTCGAACCGGGCGAGTATCCTGCCGGGCCACGGATCTCTGCCGTCGCCAAGGCCTATTGCTGAAACAGCCCCCACCGGAGGCATCATCTATGCTAGCAGTTGTCATTATGGGATCGCCGGCTGATCTGGCTTTCACCACGCAGATCACCGATGCATTGGAGGAGTATGGCATCCGCTGGGTCACCCGCATCGCCTCGGCCCACAAGACCCCCCGCCACCTCCTCGATCTATTGGCCGAATACGAAGCGGACCCCGACCCTAAGGTGTACGTCACGGTCGCAGGTCGCAGCAACGCGCTGAGTGGGATGGTCGATGCTGCCGTGCAGGGACCCGTCATCGCGTGCCCACCCTACTCCGACACCTTCAGCGGCGGGGACATTTACTCATCACTTCGCACGCCATCGGGTGTCGCTCCCGCGGTGGTGCTGGAGCCCCGAAATGCCGCGTTGCTCGCCGCCAAGGTCCTGGGGCTGACCGATCCTGCACTCCGGGACCGGGTCCGCGAGGCGCAAGCCGGGCAGGCGCAGCGTCTCCTCGACGCGGACCAGGGCCCTCGATGAGCGTCAGCCGGCATCGCCCCACCTATCTTGCATCAGAACACCCGACGCTCGACGAGCCCAAAGCCAAGGAAGCCTGCGGGATCTGCGGCGTCTATGCCCCGGGCATGGACGTAGCCCGCATGACCTTCTTCGCGCTTTACGCGCTGCAGCACCGGGGCCAGGAGAGTGCCGGCATCTGCACGGTTGAGCGAGGTATCGCCCACGTACACAAGGGCCTCGGCCTGGTCTCCCAGGTCTTCAACGAGGATAACCTGCAGGTTCTGCGTGGCAACCTTAGTATTGGCCACACGCGCTACTCGACCACAGGCAGCAGCGTCAGGCTGACCAACGCGCAGCCTTACCTGATCGAGACAGCGCTGGGGCCGCTCGGCATCGCCCACAATGGTAACCTCACCAATACGCCCGCGCTGCGTCGCGACTTGTTGCAGCATGGCGTGGGCCTCGTCTCCTCGTCGGATAGCGAAGTGATCACCCAGATGCTTGCCGGCGCCGATGGGAAGACGTGGGAGGCACGCATCCGCGACTTCATGACAGAGGCCCAGGGGGCCTACTCTCTGACGATTCTGACGAAAGACGCCGTCTATGCCGTGCGTGATCCCTGGGGGTTCAGACCATTGTGCATCGGCAGGCTCAACGGGACCGGATGGGTCGTCGCCTCTGAGTCGTGCGCCCTGGGCACCATCGATGCTACCTTCGAACGGGAGATTCTCCCGGGCGAGATCGTGCGCTTGGACGCTTCAGGGGTTACCTCATGGCAGACGCCGCCGAGCCCACGGCCGGCGATGTGCATCTTTGAGTACGTCTATTTCGCGCGACCCGACTCACTCCTTGAGGGCCGGTCCGTGCACTCAGTGCGACGGAAGATGGGAGCGCGCGTCGCCCAGGAGCACCCTATCGAAGCCGACATGGTCATCGGCGTTCCCGACTCCGCAACCGCTCATGCCATCGGCTATGCCAACGAGGCAGGTATTCCCTTCGGTGAGGGACTGATCAAAAACCGCTATATCGGCCGGACGTTCATCCAGCCTGACGAACGCCTGCGCCGCCGCAAGGTAGCACTGAGCTATAACCCGCTCCCGGATCTGACGGGGAAACGCATCGTGTTGGTCGACGACTCCATCGTCCGGGGCACGACCAGCGGTCCTATCGTCGCGCTGCTTAGGCAGGCCGGTGCCCGCGAGATCCACATGCGGGTGGCCTCGCCCCCGATTCGCTTCCCGTGCTTTATGGGAGTAGACATGGCCTCGCGTGACGAGTTGATCGCCGCTAACCTCTCGGTCGAGGAGATCGCCGATCAGATCGGTGTCGACAGCCTGGGCTATCTCTCGCTGGACGGCCTGCGCAGCGTTGTGCCCCAGGGCGGGAATTCCCATTGCCAGGCCTGTTTCAGCGGTGACTACCCGGTCGCGGTCGAGAGCGGACTGGACAAAGCAGTCTTCGAGCTATCATCGTAACCCAGAAGCCACAAGGAGCTGTTTGTCCATGCGCATCCTGATCATCGGTTCGGGCGGACGAGAGCATGCCCTAGCCTGGAAGCTGTTGCAGCCATCGCACATAAATGGCGTTCGGGGGCCGGACCCCGAACGTGAGATCTTCGTGGCGCCGGGAAACGGAGGGACGCTCGCTCTGGCGCAGAACGTTGAGGTCGCGGCCACCGACATCCCCGGACTCGTGGATTTCGCGACACGTCACGCCATCGACCTGACTGTCGTCGGGCCTGAAGTGCCCCTGGTCGCGGGCGTCGTCGATGCCTTTCAGGCCGCTGGCCTCCGCGCCTTTGGACCAAGCGCTGCGGCTGCCCGCTTGGAGGGTTCCAAGGCCTTCGCCAAGGAATTCATGTTCCGAGAGGGCATACCAACCGCGCCCGCGGAGATCTTCGACGACTACGAGGCCGCCCGTGCGGCCCTGGCCCGACACAAGGGTCCGATCGTCGTCAAGGCGAGCGGTCTCGCCGCCGGCAAAGGGGTTCTCCTATGCCAGACTCGTGACGAAGCGCAGTCGGCCCTCCACCGGATGATGGTCGAACGAGCTTTCGGCGAAGCAGGCGACCGGGTCCTGCTGGAAGCATATCTCGAGGGCGAGGAGGTCTCCCTCCTGGCCTTCAGCGATGGCATCACCGTCGTCCCGATGCCTCCCGCCCGTGACTACAAACGAGCACTGGACGGCGATCAGGGGCTCAACACCGGTGGTATGGGTGGTTACGCCCCCTCCCCCTATCTCACGCCCGAACTTGTCGATGAGATCACCGACCGCGTGCTGCGACCCGTGATCGACGGAATGCGGCGCCGCGGTACGCCCTACGTCGGCGTGCTCTATGCCGGTCTGATGCTGACCGCGGACGGGCCCCAGGTTCTCGAGTTCAACGTCCGTTTTGGCGACCCCGAGACACAGCTCCTGATGCCGCTGTTGGAGACGGACCTGGCAGAGGTGATGCTCGCCTGCCTCGACGGGCGCCTTGCGGACCTTGCCCTGTCCTGGCGACCCGGCTACAGCGTGGGCGTCGTATTGGCATCCGGAGGTTATCCCGGCGCATATGCAAAGGGAAAACCTATCACCGGACTGGATGACGCGGCGCGCATCGCGGACACGATCTTCCACGCCGGCACGCGGCGTGAGGGAGCTCGCATCCTGACCGACGGTGGTCGCGTGCTGGCGGTCACTGCTACGGGGCCGACGCTCGCGGAGGCCCGCGACCGCGTCTACAGGGCAGTCGGGCACATCAGGTTTGACGACAGGCACTATCGTACCGATATCGCGCTGGTCAACGGGCGAACGCCAACGCCGACGCAGTACCGTCCCATCCAGTCCTCACCATCAAGTGCGTACGCGGCTGCCGGGGTGGACATCGATGCGGGGGAACGGGCCGTAGCCCTGATGAAAGACGCGGTGCGCCAGACGTACACCCAGGATGTCCTGACCGGAATCGGCGCCTTCGGCGGATCGTTGAGCGTGGGGAAACTCGCCAGGGCCAACGACCTCGTGCTCGTCGCCACGACCGATGGTGTTGGGACCAAGACCGTGGTCGCAGAGGCGATGGGTGTCTACGATACTGTCGGTCACGATATCGTCAATCACTGTGTGAACGATATCCTGGTGCAGGGCGCGCGGCCTCTGATGTTCCTCGACTACATCGCCGCAGCACGGCTCGAGCCCGAGTTAGTGGCGACTGTGGTCGGCGGGTGCGCTGCAGCCTGCAAAGCTGTGGGCTGCGTGCTCATCGGCGGTGAGACCGCCGAGATGCCTGGCGTCTACCAACCCGGCTCCTTTGACCTTGTCGGCACGATGATTGGGTGGGTCGACCGCGCCCACCTCATCGACGCGAGCAGCGTCACGCCCGGCGACGTATGTCTTGGATTACCCTCATCGGGACTGCACACCAACGGTTTCTCTCTGGCGCGAGGGGTTCTGGCTGATCTCGGTTGGGACACGGTCCTGCCGGAGCTGGGCCGGCCCCTGGGGGAGGCGTTGCTTGCTATACACCGGCCCTACCTGCGCGAAGTGGAGACGCTGTGGGCTGCCGGCCTTACGATCAAGGCCATGTCCCACATCACCGGCGGCGCCTATATTGAGAACCTGCCCCGTGTGCTTCCCGATGGCGTAGGAGCGCGGATCGACCGATCGGCCTGGAAGGTACCGCCGCTGTTCAGGCTGATACAGCAGCGCGGTGACGTGAGTGAGATGGAGATGTACCGCACCTACAACATGGGCATCGGCCTCGTGCTGATCTTGGCCCAGGACGATGTCGACCGGGCGCTCTCCGCCCTACCCGAACTCGCTGTAATTGGCGAAATCGTCGCCTGGGACAATACCGGCCCACGCGTGCAGCTCTGAGCGCAGGAGGCAGAGGTGAAAAAGATCTCGCTAGACGGTACCTGGAAGCTTTTCAGCTTTCCCGAACGCGAAAGCCCGATCCGTCAGCCTGACGACCTGGAAGCCCACGCCGACGCCGCAGTTCCATGCCGCGTGCCCGGCAATGTGGAGCTGGACCTGGTGCGTGCCGGGAAGCTGCCGGATCCCTTCTACGGCGATAACATCCACCTGCTGGCGCCGTACGAACTCCATGAGTGGTGGTACCAGCGCACCTTCGACGCGCCACCTGAGGCCGCGCACCCTACTACCGAGCTGGTCTTCTATGGCGCGGACTGCATAGCCACCTATTGGCTCAACGGAGAGAACCTGGGCCATTCCGAGAACGCCCTGATTGAGCACCGGTTCGACGTGACCGGCCGTCTCTTGACCGATCGTCCGAACACGTTGACGGTGCGTCTGGGCTCTCCGGTGCTCGAAGCCCTGCGTCACGAATACGACCCCTCCATGGTAGCCTGGGACTTCGGAGAGGACCGGCTCTGGCTCAGGAAGGCCCCTCATTCCTTTGGGTGGGACATCATGCCGCGCGCCCTGTCGGCGGGCCTCTGGCGTTCCGTGGCGCTGATGGTCCACGACACGCACGAGATCGCCAGCCTGACCTTTTCCACCCAGGCATTGGCACGGGACCGGGCCACGGTGAGTCTCCACATCGAAGTGGAGACGGAACCCGAGCGACTGCTCGGCCTGCACGTGCGCGTGCGAGGTCGCTGTGGGGAGTCTGATTTTGACGTCATGCGTCCCCTGAGATTCAAGGCCAGCACCCTCACCTTTGACATCCCGGACCCGGAGCTCTGGTGGCCTGCGGGGTATGGTGAGCCGGCGCTCTACGACACCACGGTGCAATTGCTCTCGGGTGGCCGAGGTACTGGCAGAGCGCACGACCACGTTCGGCATCCGTACTCTGGCGGTGGAGCGGACCGAGACCACCAGCCTGGAAACTCCCGGCGAGTTCCTATTTCGCGTCAACAACGTCCCAATTCTGTGTAAGGGCACGAACTGGGTACCCGTCGATGCGTTCCATAGTCGTGATGCAGAGCGCCTCCCGGAGATCCTCTCTATGGCAGCCGACCTCGGCTGCAACGTGATCCGCTGCTGGGGGGGCAACGTCTACGAGGACCACGCGTTCTTCGATTTCTGCGACCGCCACGGGATTCTGGTATGGCAGGACTTCGCAATGGCGTGCGCGCGTTATCCCCAGACGCCGGAGTTCCGTGCAGCGATCCGGCGCGAGGCCGTGGCCGTGGCTCGTAAGCTGCGCAGCCACCCTTCGCTGGCCCTCTGGTGCGGGGACAACGAGTGCGACATGCTCTACCAGGACCCCGCGCAGAACCGCATCACGCGCGAAACTCTTCCCGAGGCCGTCTTCCAGGCTGACCCTTCGCGCCCTTACCTGCCCAGCTCACCCTACGTCGGCCCGGCAGCAGCCGGGCAACCGGATCGAGATCGCCTGACGCCTGAGCAGCACCTCTGGGGTCCCAGGGACTACTACAAGAGCGAGTTCTACACCCAGCATACGGCCCACTTCGTCAGCGAGATCGGCTACCACGGCTGTCCCAACCTCTCATCGATCCAGCGTTTCATAGACCCGGAGCACCTCTGGCCCTATCAGGACAACGACCAATGGATTACGCACTGCACAGCGCCTGCAGGTAAGGATGACAGCCGTCAGTACCGGGTCGAGCTGATGGCCAACCAGATCCGGGAACTCTTCGGTATCGAACCCCAGGATCTCGAGACCTTCATCCTCGCCTCACAGATTTCGCAGGCCGAGGCCAAGAAGTTTTTTATCGAGATGACCAGGCTCAAGAAGTGGCGCCGCACAGGCGTGATCTGGTGGAATCTGATGGACGGATGGCCGCAGTTCTCCGACGCCGTGGTCGACTACTACTTCGGCAAGAAGCTCGCCTATACCTACATCAAGCGCTCGCAGACCCCGCTCTGCTTGATGATCGACGAACCGGCTCAATGGCACGTGCGTCTCTACGCAGGGAACGACAGCCGGAGGGATTACGCCGGTGATTACACCGTGCGGGACGCAGATACCAACGAGATGCTCCTGTCGGGCTCCTTTACCAGCCCGGCCAATAGCAGTAGCCTGTTAGGAGCCATCCCGGTGTCGAGAAGCGACCATCGCCTGTTCTTGATCGAATGGGAGGTAGATAGGGCTAGCTTTGGCAATCACTATCTCCTGGGCACCCCACCCTTCTCACTGGATCGCTATCGAGGCTGGCTCGAACAGATTGCCTCACTGCCGCCGGCATTTGACGCCAGGGCGGTCGGCCGGTAGTCGCCGTGGCCGGTGACGAAGGAGCGAACCTCAGATGACACGGATTGCCGTCTTGATCTCGGGCAGTGGCACCAATCTACAGGCGATTATCGACGCTGCGGGCACCGACGTGCTTCCCACGGTGGAGATCGCCGTCGTAGTCAGCAATCGCCGTGAGGCCTATGGCATCAAGCGTGCGATTCAGCACGGCATCCCAGTGGTCTACTTTCCCCTTCTGCCCTACACAAAGGCCGGGCGCCCGCGCGAGGCCTACGATGCGAAGCTGGCGGCAATCGTCCAGGCGTTCGACGTTGACTGGGTCGTACTTGCCGGATGGATGCAGATCCTGAGTAACGCCTTCATCGGCCGCTACCCGGATCACATCCTCAACCTACACCCGGCACTGCCGGGCACGTTCCCCGGGACCGACGCCATTGCCCGTGCCTACGAGGCCTATCGCCACGGCGAGATCGACCACACAGGTGTGATGGTCCACCTTGTGCCGGATGAGGCAGTCGACGCCGGTCCTGTCGTGGCACAGGTGGAGGTCCCAATCCTTCCCGACGACACGCTGGAGATGCTGGAGGCCCGCATCCACGAGGCGGAACACGCATTGCTTGTACAAGCCGTGCGGAAAGCGATCAGCATCTAGCGACAAGCAAGAGTTGGGAGTAGGTTCCATTGCCCTGCTCCTTACTTCCTACTCCTATTCCGTTGGCTCTGCAATCGCTGACCACTGAAAGCTGCCCGCTGCTTGCTCCATAAGATCCCCATTAGAATTAGCACTCGCATCACTCGACTGCTTGACAACCCTCCTGAAGGGTGTTATCATGCCTTGTAGCGTTAGCAGTCGCACAACACGAGTGCTAAGACCTTGCAGATTGACTTTCAAAACGGAGGTAAGGTATGAGCGTTAAGATTCGACCCCTTGGTGATCGCGTGATTGTCGAGCCCAACGACGAGGAAGATATGACCTTCGCCGGTGGCCAGTTGGTACTCCCCGACACAGCCAAAGAGAAGCCCCAGCAGGGCACGGTGTTGGCGGTAGGCCCGGATGTTGAGGTCACAAACGAGGATGGCGTCGTCGTTGGCCCGCAAGCAAACGATCTGGTCATCTTCGCAAAGTACGCTGGCACCACGTTCAAGACCCGCGACGGCAAAGAGATGCTGATCCTGCGGGCTGATGACATTCTTGGTGTCCTCGAAGGGTAGTTGCATCGCTAAGGCACAACGACCAACGTATAAGGTCAGAACATCGTATCGGGAGGAATAACATATGGCTAAGCAGTTACAATTTGGTACTCAGGCGCGCGCAGGCCTAAAGCGCGGGATGGATGTCTTGGCGAATGCCGTGGTGACCACCCTCGGTCCTAAGGGCCGGAACGTGGCGCTGGATAAGAAATGGGGCTCCCCCACGATCACGCACGATGGCGTGACCGTCGCGAAAGAAATCGAGCTCGAGGATCCCTTCGAGAACATGGGAGCGCAGTTACTCAAGGAAGCCGCCACCAAGACCAACGACATCGCCGGTGACGGCACCACGACAGCCACGTTGCTGGCGCACGTCCTGATTGAAGAGGGTATGAAGAACGTGGCGGCGGGCGCCAACCCAATGCTGCTCAAGCGTGGCATTCTGGAAGCAGCCGACATGGTCGCAGCCGCGATCGCCGGTACCGCCATTGAGGTCAACACCAAGGCCAACATCGCCAACGTCGCCTCCATCTCCGCCCAGGATCGTCAGATCGGCGAGCTCATCGCAGATGTGATGGATAAGGTCGGCAAGGATGGCGTGATCACCGTTGAGGAGTCCAAGGGCCTCGAGTTCGAGACCGAGTATGTCGAGGGTATGCAGTTCGATCGCGGTTACCTCAGCGCCTACTTCGTGACCCAACCCGGACACGATGGAAGCCATCATCGAGGATGCGTACGTTCTGATCCACGACAAGAAGATCTCCGCAGCCCAGGATCTGGTCCCCATTCTTGAGAAGTTGGTACAGCGGGGCGCCCGCAACCTGGTCATCATCGCCGAGGACGTTGACGGCGAGGCGTTGGCCACGTTGATTGTCAACAAGCTGCGCGGCCTGCTGACCGCGTTGGCCGTCAAGGCCCCTGGATTCGGGGATCGCCGCAAGGCAATGCTCGAGGACATCGCCACCCTGACCGGTGGCACTGTCATCACCGAAGAGCAGGGCCGCAAGCTCGACGGCGCCACGATGGAAGATCTTGGTCGCGCTGACAAGGTTATCGCCACCAAGGACGACACGACCATCGTGGGCGGTCACGGTGATGATCGGCATGATCCAGGGACGGATCGAGCAGATCAAGGTCGAGATGGATCACTCCAGCTCCGACTACGATCGCGAGAAGCTCCAGGAGCGGCTGGCCAAGCTGGCTGGTGGCGTAGCCATCATCCGCGTGGGTGCCGCGACTGAGACCGAGCTGAAGGAAAAGAAGCACCGTGTCGAGGACGCGCTGAGCGCTACCCGCGCTGCGGTGGAGGAAGGTATCGTGCCCGGCGGTGGCGTTGCTCTGGTGAATGCCGTGAGCTCGCTGGACAACCTGGAGATGACCTACCCCGACGAGCAGACCGGTGTCATGATCCTGCGCAAGGCCCTTTTGGCCCCGATTCGCAGGATCAGCGAGAACGCCGGCGAGGATGGTGCCGTGATCCTCTCCGAGGTTCGCCGGAAGCAGGAACAGACCGGTAACTTGCACATGGGTTACGACGTGATGAGTGGCGAGTACCTGGATATGATCGAGGCAGGGATTATCGATCCTGCCAAGGTCACCAAGGGTGCTCTACTCAATGCCGCATCGGTGGCCGCAATGGTGCTGAGCACCGAGGCCCTGATCACGGACATTCCCGAGCCCGAGAAACCGGCGCCCCCAGCTGGGCCCGGCGGCGGAATGTACTAGACCGGAACAGATCGGTAAGCTAAATTCAGGGGCGCGACCAAGAGTCGCGCCCCTGTCTTGTTATACAGGGAAGCGATGGGATTCAGTGCAACGGGTCTATCCATCACTTCGCGATCGTAGCGCGGCCTGCTGTCCCTTCTCCGTCAGCGTCCAAATACGCAGCGCTTGGGGTTCGCCGCAGGCCGTCGCCAGGGCGCAGCCCGTACAACCTGAACCACACTGCTCTGCCTCACGGAGGTACCCCTGGCGCGTCAGCTGGCCCAGCATCTGCGAGAGCAGTGGCGCCGATACTCCCAGCGACTTGGCAAGTTCATCCTGAGTGTTCGCGGCGCCCTCTGACATCAGACGTAATATCTGCTGCAGCACGTCATCCTCCTGTCAGGTACGTCCCAAGTTGGTAGACCAGGATGCCCGCCGCAATCGACAAGATGAGCAGAAAGCCGAACTCCGCGGCCACCCATCGCCACGACCCGGACTCCTGCTTCATCGCCGCCAGCGTCGCGACGCAAGGCACAAAGAGCATCTGGACAACCAGCAGAGATAGCGCTGCCGGCCCCGAGAGCACGCCAGACAGCGCCGTCCCGACGTTGCCGTAGAGCACCCCGAGTGTGGCAATCGTATTCTCTTTTGCCACGATACTGGTCAGCAGGGCGACGAGCACTTGCCAGGGGAAGCCCATCAGCCTACCCAGGGGTTCCAGCGTACGCCCGAAGCCGGCGAGGAAACTATGGGTGACGTCACCACCGTTGGGAAGATAGGAGAACAACCACACAGCCAGTGAGGCCACCAGAATCACACTGCCCGCCTTCTGCAGGAACCCGACTAGATTCCGCCACACGTAGAGACCAATTGCGCGGGTATTTGGCACGTGGTACAGGGGCAGCTCCATGATGAACACGGCACGCTCACCCTTGAGTACGAACCGGTTCATGAAGAGCCCCATGCCGGCGAGAACGGCGAGGTTGAGGGCGACCAACGCCCAGACAATGAGACCAGCCGCATTGCCGAAGAGCGCGGCGCCCAGGATTGTAACGACGGCCATCTGGGCCGCACACGGCACGAGGGGAGCAAGAAGGACGGTCAGGATCCGCGCACGTCCTGAGTCGACGATGCGGGCACCGAGTACCGCCGGCACGTTACACCCGAAACCCAACAGGAGGGGCATGAAGCTCTTGCCGTGTAGGCCCATCATATGCATGAAGCGATCGGTCACAAAAGCCGCCCGCGCCATATACCCGGTGTCCTCCAAAACGCCCAGAACCAGAAAGAAAATCGCCAGGATGGGAAGGAAAGTAACCACCATGCCGACGCCCCCGAGGAGCCCGTCGGCCAGTAGATCGGCCAGCCACAGTGGTGCACCGGCTACAGCCATTGCACTCCCCAGGAGTCCCGCAAGCCGGCCCAGCTGGACGTCGAGCCACGCCTGCAGGGGGTTGCCCACGGCATATGTCAGCCCAAACACCACGCCGAGCACCGAGAGCAGGGCCAACGTCCCCCAGATGGGATGTGTCAGCACCGCGTCGAGGCGCGATGTCAGGCCCACCTGTCCAACCCGCGGGCGCACGACGGCCGCCCGCACCATGCGGCCTATCCACTCGTAGCGGGCGCCCGCCACGTCGAGAACCGCATCCTCGTGTTGGTGGAGCACCTGATGCACTGCATCGCTCACACCCGGCGGCACGACCAACTCCATCATACGATGGATCTCCTCATCACCCTCCAGGAGCTTCAAGGCGACCCAGTCGACCGGATAGGGATCCTCGATGTAGGGGGCGATCAGGGTGATCAGGCTCGCAAGCACGTCCCGGTGTGCAGGAAGAATCGTAGGCCGGCGGGGCTCGTAGGGAAAGGCTCCATCCGCAACTGCCAGGACCGCGTCCAGCATCTTTGCGACGCCCTCGCTACGGGTAGCCACCATCGGGATAACCGGGATGCCCAAGGCCGCCTGCAGAACAGGTGGCTCGATCTGCACGCCCTCCTGTTGCGCGACATCCATCATGTTCAGCACAAGCACGACCGGTGCAGGCAGCAGAAGCAACTCAGCCAGGAGATAGAGGCTGCGCTCGGGGATCGCGGCATCGACGACGGCTATGACGACGTCCGGACGCTCCCGGATGATGAAATCGCGGGCAATGCACTCCTCGACAGAAGCCGCCGTCAGACTGTACGTGCCCGGTAGATCCACGATATGGAACTCGGTGTCGCCCGCTATGCAGGTCCCGGTTCTGCGCGCGACGGTCTTGCCGGGCCAATTGCCGACGTGCTGGCTTAGCCCGGTCAGCATGTTGAAGATCGTGGATTTCCCAACGTTGGGCTGGCCTGCCAGCGCAACGACCAAGGTATCGCGGCCGGCAGCCCGCGTGGCGACACCTCGCCTCGAAGGCAGAGACGGACCTGATCAGGATCGCAATGCATCAGCGTTTTCCTCGGAGCGGTAGACCTTGACGCGCTGAGCTTCGCCCCGACCGAGTGCAATCTGCGCGCCCCTGACCAGAACGATGATAGGCCCCGACCGGTAGTTCCGCATTACAGTCACGGGCGCACCCGCCGTGAAGCCCAGTGCGGCCAGCCGTGACATAAAGTGATGCCCTCCCTCCAACATGCCGACAAACCCGGTTTCGCCGGGGCTGAGTCTTTCAAGTGGGACCATGGGCGGACGTAGCCTCCTATAGCAGCTCCAGCCAGATTGCCAGCGCGTGGTCCATAGGCACCCGCACCACGCCCCCCTCCTCACCAAACACCTCGACCTCGACCGCGTTCTCATCTTGAGCTCGAACCTTCAAATATCGGCCGGGGACCAGATTCAGTTCAGCCGCCAGCCGAAGACGATCTGGGGTCTCCGGGGCGATGCGTGTCACACGTGCCTCTGCACCCACAGCCAGGCCGCCCAGACAGTGATCCGGTAGTTGGTCCATATGGGGCGGGATTGGGCCTCCGTGCGGGCAAACGGTCGGGTCACCCAGGAAGACAGCCAGCCGCTCTGTGACCTGCTCCGGTGCCGCGTGCTCAAGCTGACCGGCGATAGCGTGCGCCTCGTCCCACGGCAGATCCAGGACATCGGCGAGGAATCGCTCCCAGAGCCTGTGCCGGCGCAGCAAAGCCAGGGCCGCCTCTTCACCACTCTCGGTCAGCGTAACCCCTCGATACGGGTGGTAGAGCACCCATTCCCGATCGTTGAGTTTCTGAACCATCTCGTGAACCGAGACCGGAGAGAAACCGAAATACTCCGTAAGCTGAGAGAGCGGCAGCGGCGTCTCTGCATCAACGCGCAGTCGATAGATTGCGCCGAGGTATTCCTCAGCCCTCTCAAGTAACATAGCTCACACCTGCAGATCCCATAATTATAAGGTATACCTTATGATTTACAGGATTATACCACGATTTGGCCCCACGGGTCAAGCCAGCGGCGGTGCGATCGTGCGCAAGCTTGATCTTGCCTGTATCGGTGTTATCATGCCCTAACCCTGGGATCCGGGCGCACCGAACACCAACGACAATCGCAATAAGCGTAAGCCGATGTCGCGGGCTTTCCAGGTTCAGAAAGCCATGGAAGAAGACCAACAGACGATACGATCTCTACCTGACCGTCCCCGTCGCCACTGCCCTGAGTGTGGCGCGCGTGTCGCAGATGGCGCCACCATCTGCCTAATATGCGGGACGATCCTCGCTGAAGCTGAAGATGAACGACCGGCAGAGGCGATAGCGGATGCGCACCCGATAGGCGAGGCTGAGACCGATGCCAAGGATAGGCGCCGGCAGGACGCCGAGAGTGACAAGCACCCGATCCAGCCACTGCGTGTCGCGATTCTCGCGGTTGTGGCGGTCATCACACTCACCGGTTCGGTGATCCTGGGCCTGAACCTTGCCAAGGGCGAGATCGCGCCCGAGTTGCCGACCTTCACACCTACGGTTACGGCCTCCCCAACGACCAGGCCAAGCCCCACAGCGACGTCAACGCCGACCGCCACGCCATTGCCGACGCCGACGTTCACTCCCGTGCCCCCACTCGTCTACGTGGTGCAACCAGGGGACGTGCTATCTGAGATCGCGGCCGAATATGACCTCTCCGTGGATGAACTCATAGCCTACAACAGCCTGGACTCGGAGTTCATCGTAGAGGGGGAAGAGCTGCTGATCCCGCCCCCAACCCCTACCCCTGGACCGCCGCCAACGCTGGAGCCCGGACAACCAACGGCGACCCCAAGCGCCTTTGTCCTACACACCGTCCGTGCGGGCGACACATTGTCAACGATTGCCGAACAGTATGGCGTCAGTGTCGATGTCATCCGCCTCGCTAATGACATCCCAGCCGACTCTGAGACCATTCAGGCTGAACGATGTGCTCATCATTCCGCAGAGCACACCCACCCCACAGCCTGAGGTCATTGAGAACGCGACGCCCACTGCAACGCCAGGAATCACGCAGTATCCTGCCCCGGCTATGCTATACCCACCGGATGGCACTGAATTCTCCGGGGCCGACACTGTGATCGCACTGCAGTGGGCCTCGATCGGGATACTCGACGAGAGAGAGTTCTACCAAGTGGAGCTGATCGTGCCCACCGACGGACAGAAGATCACGTATCAGGAAACCCTGAAGTCAACCGTCTGGCGAGTTCCTGCGGATCTATTCCCGCCGGAGACGGTAGAGGATCGCACGTTTTCCTGGCGCGTTCTGGTCGTAAGGCAAGTCACGGATACTGCAGATCCCGACTACAAGATCATCAGTCTGGCGCCGGGACGACATGTTTTCACGTGGTTGGCGCCCAAGCAAGCTCCATAGCACGCGGATTAGCGGGGGGTATGCACCATGCAGAGACAGGGCCAGGACCAGCCAATCGTGGCGGATTTCTTTGCACAGGGCTATCGTCTCTCGGGTACGTTTGTCGGAGGAAATAGCTCTCTCTCGGACGTCATCTTTGACACCACCAGCAGCTACCTACTCATCAAGGAAGCCTACCTGTCCCCGATCACGGATCCTGCCAAGATTAGCGCATACCACGCCTCGACGATACTGGCCAAGCACAACCTCGACTTCGTTATGACTGTGGAGCAAAAGGATGGCTTGCGTCGCGGTCAGCGCTTTGCATCTGGAGACCGCAGCTTCGATCTCTGCCTTGTCGTGCCGTTCTTTGAGATCCAGGGACGCCTTCAGACCTCAACTCGGCTTTTCGACCCCAGGAGCTTTCTCAGCAATGATGCCGGAGTGTTCATCACGCTTCTGGACGTAACCGCGCGCTGCACATTCAGCCCGGAGATCAGCTACCACGGGGGGGCCGCCCTCATCAGTCGGGCGGGCGTTTTCTACTTGGGAGAGCGGGCGTCGGACGGATCTCAGCACTGATGTTCCGGGACGACCTCGCCACTCGACACGCCGAAGGCAGGCGCCTAGGGGGTGGGTATGGCACGCATCCTGATCGTCGACGACAGTGCCGATTTGCTGGACATGCTTCGGTGTTCTTCGAACGTCGAACACCTCACGAGGTCGTCACGTGCAAGAGCGGACGGGAGGCACTCGAGATTGCGCTCGGCGCACATCCCGATGTCGCCGTGGTCGACGTCATGATGCCTGGCATGGACGGCTACGAGGTAGTGCGGCAACTCCGAGCTCATCCCGAGACGAAGAACGTTGGGATCGTGATGCTGACCGCCCGCAGTCAGTCTGTAGACAAGCAGGCTGCTTTCGAAGCGGGGGCTGACCTTCACCTGGCCAAGCCCGTCAACTTCCAGGAGCTCTCCAGCGTCATCGAAGACCTAGTATCAAGGGCCTCCAGTTCCGCGCGGCCAAGTGCGGTGTCTGTCGTGCCCGTGATGTGCCTAAAGGGCGGCATTGGCGCGACGACGGTGGCCACGAACCTGGCTTTGCTTATGCAGCAAAGCAGCCCTACGATCCTGTGGGACCTATCGCCGGCCTCAGGCCACGTAGCTCTCTTCCTGGGACTCCAGCCCCAGCGGCACTGGGGGACCTACGCACGCGCGCCCCAGACGCCGGTAGGGGACCTGCTCCTGGAGCATCGATCGGGCCTTAAGGTGCTCTGTGCGCCTCCCATCCCGTCGCCCACAGGCTGGCTTCACAAGGATCAGTTAGCTGCCATCTTGCAGAGCCTGCTGGCCCAGCCGGCTTCGGTTGTGATCGACATGCCACCGGCGCTGGATGACGGGATATTGGCACTACTTTCCGCAGCCGGGCGTGTATTACTGCTGACCGGAGATGATCCTCCCGCAATCCAAAGCACACTGGCGACGCTCCAGGCGCTCAAGACCCTTCCGGTCGAGGTCCTGCTATTGCGCAACGTCCCGGATGCGGGCCGACATCCGCGTGCCGAGGACCTTCAGAGAGTCGTGCGGGTTCCACTCCATGCCGACCTGCCCTATGATCCCAACCAAGCGTTGGTTGTGGGCAAGGGCGTACCGCTAGCTCTGGCCAAGGGAGACAGCCCACTCGTGGTCGGACTGAAGGATTTCCTCGTGCGCCATCTGTCGTAGCCACAGGACCTGGTCAGCGGTCACACAGCACAGGTCAGGCGAACTACCCGATGGTCATCCTGCCCAGCATAACAAGGAACAGGAGTCCGATAACGATGATATCCAGCAACAACAGGGCCGCGAGGACCAACTGTTGCCACGGTAGCAGCCCGGGTATGAGGAGTCCGATGCCCTTCCGTGAGGTCGCCGAAACCACGTCTGCAGCCTCCTCTTCGGTCTCCACCTGGCTCCGCAGGACATCGATCAACGCACCCTCATCCAGATTCGCCGTATCCATGGCGGCATCTCGCTCGACGACTTCCGGCGAGGCCTCCACCGGCACGTCAGCTTCCGCCGAACCAGCTGCTGGCTCCTCCGTGTCGTCAGCTCGCAGGATGTCCCACTCCGTCTCGTCTGCTTCGTCGTCCTCCTCGTCCCGCTGCGCTGCCAACTCAACCAGCCAATCGGGGATGTCGCCCATCGCTGTACCTCCGGTCGTTAGCGTACCTAATGTCCTGCAGGACCATGGTTCCGAACGGTCACGGCTCTTGGCCGATAGGTCTCGGCACCTGGCCGATAGGATCCTGCGTATCCGGGTTAGTTTATAACCAGAAGATAGCCCACTAAATGACAAAAGTCAAATCCTCTGGCGACCCACTCCAGCGGAGTTTTTATGCACGCGAGCCCGCGACGGTCGCGCGTGCCCTCATTGGGAAACAGATAGTTCGTATCATTGATGGGCAACGGCTGATCGGGAGAATCGTCGAGGCAGAGGCCTATCGGGGAACGGAGGATGCAGCATCTCACGCTCGCCCCGGGCAGACCCACCGTAACTATCCTATGTTTGGCCCGCCGGGTCATGCCTACGTCTACTTTATCTATGGGATGCACTGGATGTTCAATATCGTGGCGCACCCCGAGGAATCCCCCGGAGCGATACTCATCCGGGCGCTAGACCCCGTGGTGGGGATTGACATGATGCGGCAGCTCCGCGGTGGGCCGCCGGACCGCAACCTGACCAATGGACCGGCCAAGCTGGCACAGGCGCTAGCGATCGACGGATCACTCAACAATCTCGACCTCTGCACAGACCCGAACCTCTACCTCACTGCGGGAACTCTCACAGAAGGGGAATCGATCGTCGCCGGACCTCGCGTGCGCGTCCCCGGGGGAGAAGAAGCGCGGACCAGGCCGTGGCGATTCTGGCTCAGAGACCATCCCCAGGTCTCCAGATGAGGAAGTCTGCGGGTCACTTTGTCACGACCTGGACACGCCCTAGCTCCAACTGATCGTCGGCCAATCGCCCACCATCCGGGCCATACGCAGGCAATCGCTCCATTGTCTGGGGGTCGTACAGACCGACGACAAGGCGCACATAGTCACCCTGGCTCGGCGCCACCCAGGTCACCCTGTGTGAATCGAGGATGCGATCGCCATCGTGCCAGGTGCTGGTCGGACGCTGTCCTTCGGCTGGGTCGCCATCGTGCTGTGCCACAAGTTGCCCTGCGTCGTCGATCACGTGGACAAAGACCTTGTATGCGGTATCCAGAAGATGCATATCTTCGGCCGTCCAGTACAACGCAAGATTGAACGGCTGCCCGGAAACGAGCGTCGTTTCGTCCAGATGATAGCCCTGAAGCGCGATCCCAGGTCCAAACTGCGCCGTCACCTCCTCTGCGGGAAGCCCTGACGTCCCCTTCTGTGTGTAGACCGTGACCCGCTCGTCCGTGACTTCAGGCTCCGAGCGCCAGGCATCAGGCTGGACCAACACCCGAGATCGAAGAATGACCTGTCCGCCGGGCCACTCATCGCCCTCGGGAGTCATGTACGCCGTGGTTCGCTGGCTCGGGTGGTCAGATGGGTATATCCCCACGGCCAGCTCATACTGCCCCGGATCCACGTCGTTGATCATGATGATCCGGTTATCCGTCACGATGCTCCCTTCACGCCATGTCAAGAGCGGAAGCACGTCATCACTGGAACGTGTAACCGGCAGCCGGGTCACCGGATCGAGCAACTGCAGGAACATCACGTAAGAGCCTTGATGGTCGGCCAGCCCGCGCCACGTTGTATCTACCAGGAGCACGTTGTCGCCGGCCTGGATGCGATAGCCCAGGAGTTCGATGGAGGCGTCAAATGAGGTGGGATATGCAGTCCCAAGCCACGACTCAACACTGCCGTCTGGACCTGCGGCGAGGTGCACATCTTCAGTGACAGCAGTAACGGACAGCGTTTCGCGCCCACTTAAGGGCGTCATGTCTATCTCATACAGGCCTTCTGCGGCATCACGGCCTAGCTCGAGAAACCACCGCTGACAGGTGGGGGCCGGGTAGGGCAAGGCGAAGTCCATCGCCTTTCGCGCGACCACCTTGCGCTCCGGGCTGACCAGTGTGACCCTACACCCGGACGCGCGCACAGCGCCGCCATCCGGGAACCAGCAAGTGTTCAGAATCACGCCCGGGGAGCCATCGACGGTCGAGGCTGTCACCAACGGGCGCACCAGCGATAGTCCGTCCTCGAACGTCGTCACCAAATCGAGGGTGGAAGTCGCTGCCACGTCGGTGGGCAGGACGTAGACGTCATCATCCTCGTAGACAGGCTTGACGGCCAGGTACAGTTGCTGCATGACGGCCGGCATACCGCCAAGCTGGTCTTTGTGCAGGATGAGGTAGCGCACATTGGCCGTCCGCAGGTGCTCGAGCGAGCCGAAAAGACTGGTGCTCTGCGACGACAAACCGCGCCAGGCGCTGAGCAGAGGGTCCACATCGATGAAGGCCAGCGCTTCCTCGGGAACCCGATGATCCCAACCACCCACTATCGGTTTCTCATGGATCGTCTGGTAATAGCGGTGGATCTCACCGGCCGCGCGCGTAAGCGGCAGGTCGACGACGGCGTAGAGTTCGCCATCGGCAGCCATCTCGTCGTAGAACGGGGAGTGAGGAGGTGGATCCAGAAGCCGCATTGGCAGGCCCATGTACTCAAAGAGCACCACGGCCCCAATCACCCCCAGAAGCCACGGCCTCCACAATCGGCCACTGAGCCAGTCAGCCCCAAGCCCAGCCAGAACCGCCAGTCCCGCAGCCAGGCCCAGGTTGAATCGATCCGGCCTATCGAAGCCGATCATCGCAAACAAGTCCCCCAACCAGCCGTAGGGAAGCGTGACGCCGGGGTAGACCTGGCCGTTGAGACGCAGTTTGGATCCCAACGCCAGGACAAAAAAGCCCAGACTCACACCGAGCCACGGCAGGGCGCGGCGCGGTCGCTTCAGGGTCGCCAGAATCGCCAGTAATAGGGGCACGAATCCGATATACGTCCAATAGATTGAGGCCGTGGCGGGAAAACGCTCGTAGATCGGCGCCGTCCAGCGCCCGAGGAGCGGATGTGCCGGTATGGGCGTGAGATATGAAAGCACATCTGCCTCAGCGATACTGGCCTCTACGACAGCGCCATCAGCATTGGGCTGGCTCAAACGGTAACCCACCTTGATGAGCAGAGGCGAGAGCAGCAATAGTGCCAGCCCCGTCGCCACAGCCAGCCGCCCCCAGGCCAATCGCCGCCAGCTCTTACCTTCCGTGATCGCGACGCCGAGGAATATGACAGCGCAGAATACGGCAGTGAGAGCCCCTACCTGCAGACGAGTGAGGAAAGCCAGCCGAGCGATGAGCGCGAGAAGCAGGGCATCGCTTAGCCGGGCTTCGCGCATTATCCGGATCAGAAGCAGGGCTGCCCACGGCAGCCATACCACGGTTGCCATATTGAGATGCGCCGCGCGGTGCCCGGCAAGGATAGGTGAAAACCCGAAAGTAACACCGGCAATGAGGGCCGCCCAGGGATTCCCGGTCAGGTAGCGTACGAGCTGATCCATCGCGCCGGCGGAAACCACGATCACAACCAGGAACAGGAGGTTGTAAGCCACAATCGACGAGAAGAGCCAATCGAAGGGCATCGCCACGATAGCGAGGAGTGGGCTGAATGCAAACGAGGTAAGGTCAAACCCAATCGGATAGATCAGGTAGTTCGTAACGTAGGGATCAATGCCTCTGAAGAGTGCCTTGGGCACCCACCAGTTACCCCAGAAGACATTGAGAATATCCTGGTCAGCCCCTCCCAACCGGGTGCCGAGTACCGTGACCAGGGGCCACGTCATCACGACGGCTAGTAAGGCGTACAGGCACCAGACACCCCATGCAGGCAGCGGCTTCCGCTCACCGTCGACTCGGCTAGCCGCCCAGAACCTCATTGGTCCTGGTCCTTTTCCCTAGCCCCCGAATCTCTTGGTGAGGATACCCCCCAATGTTGGCTGCCCGATGACCTGGAGTTCATATCTGACCCGTTCCATAGGGTGCTCGATCTTCAGCAACCGCGTGAGATCAATTGGAGTGCCGATGATCACCAAATCGCACGGTGTATTGTTGATCGTCGCCTCGAGGTCCTTGATCTGCGCCTCGCCGTACCCCATTGCGGGCAGTACCGGCCCGGTGCTGGGATACTTGCGATAGGTGTCAGCGATCGACCGGACGGCATAGGGTCTGGGATCGACAACCTCAGCAGCGCCGAACCGCTGTGCCGCCACATACGCGGCGCCGAAAGCCATCCCTCCGTGGGTGACCGTGGGCCCATCCTCAATGACCAGCGCACGCTTGCCTCGAATGACCTCGGGGTGATCCACAAAGAGCGGCGATGCTGCCTCAACAACGGTAGCATTGGGATTCGCGACTGCGATGTTCTCGATAGATCCGCCGGACATTGTCATAGTCCGCGGTGTCCATCTTGTTGATCACGATGACGTCGGCAGCCCGGAAGTTGGATTCCCCAGGATAGTAGCTCATCTCGTGCCCCGCACGATGGGGATCTGTTACCGTGATCCATAGATCGGGCCGGAAGAAGGGCAGATCGTTGTTCCCACCATCCCAGACGACGACGTCGGCTTCCCGCTCGGCTTGGCGCAGAATCGCTTGATAGTCGACCCCGGCGTAGACAATCACGCCTCGATCGAGATGGGGCTCGTACTCCTCACGCTCCTCTATCGTGCAGTTGTTACTCGCGAGGTCTGCGTAGGTCGCAAAACGTTGTACGGCCTGCTTCATCAGATCGCCGTACGGCATAGGGTGGCGTACCACAACCACACGTCTGCCCATCGCCTGGAGCGTGTCGCACACGTGGCGCGTGGTCTGCGATTTCCCGCATCCGGTGCGAACGGCACATACGGCCACGACCGGTTTGGTGCTATCGAGCATTGTCGCCCGCCCACCCATCATCCGGAAGTCGGCGCCGTGGGCTATGGCGATGGAGGCTTTGTGCATCACGTAGGTGTGAGGCACGTCGGAGTAGGCGAAAACTACTTGACCGACGTCGTGTGCGGCAATCAGACTCTCAAGCTCAGACTCCGCGAAAATCGGAATGCCCTGGGGATAGAGATCACCGGCCAATCCGGCCGGATATCTTCGCCCCTCGATATTGGGAATCTGTGTTGCAGTAAAGGCAATGACTTCGTACCGAGGGTTGTCGCGGAAATAGGTGTTGAAGTTGTGGAAATCGCGCCCGGCAGCGCCCATGATGATGACGCGGATCTTCTCCATCTAGTCGCTCCTGATACCGGCGAGGGCTCGGGTGACTTCCTCTTGGAGGGGTACCAGAGCGCCGAGAACACCATTGACGAAACGGGGGGTGCTGTCTGCGCCGTAGTCTTTGGCAAGCTCGACAGCCTCGTTGATGGCCACCTTGACCGGCACGTGCCCCACCGTGAACTCGTAGAGCGCCATTCGCAGCAAGTTGCGATCAATGACCGCAACTTGGTCAAGCGGCCATTCTGGGGCATGAGACTGGATGAAGAAGTCCAGTTGCTCCGTGGATGCGAGAATGCCCATAACGAGCTTCCGCGCATAGGCCTCCACCCGCGGGTTCTCATCAACCACTTCGTTGAGGCGTTCGTGGAGGACAGCGGCAGGGGCATGCCCGACGAGATCTACCTCGTACAATGCCTGGAGCGCTAGCTCGCGCGCGAGCCGGCGTTCGCCCTTCACAGGAGCGTCTCCCCAGTCAAAGCGACTGCGGTTGGATCTGCATTCATAGCGCTGCCTACTCAGGAGCTTCCTCGGACCACCCCTCAGCCTCGGGGTACATGACATCCTCAATGTGCACGTTCACGGCTTCGACGGGCATTCCGATCATCTGCTGTATGGCACGCGTCACTTCGTGCTGAACGGAGCGCCCCAGCTGCAGGAGACTCTGGTCGGGCCCGGCGATGATGTGCAGGTCCACCACCACCTTCCCCTCGTTGACCTGGACCGCGACCGATCTGCCCGTCGTGCCCAACAACCGGTCCACGTCACGCTCAATGATGTCAACTACTCCGGGAACCTCGAGCGCCGTGAGCCGAGCGATGGTCTCCAGAACCGAAGGTTCGACAGTCACCGATCCGGGAATCACGCTAGTCTCCACTGGTCTTTCCTTTCGCCTCTCTACAAAACATACGGGCCTCCGCAGAGGCCCGAATCAGTGCTGCCACACTTAGTCTCTGTTCCGGATGCATCATGAACGAACCGTGTCTGCTCCCGAACCATTGGCCGACGCAGACGGAGCCGCAATCGGGCGGTGGCAGCGCCAAGAGAATGAGATGAGCGATTACTCTTCGTTCGCTTTGTAGACCTGCCGTCCCCGGTAGTGTCCGCAGTTCGGGCACACGTGGTAAGGTCGAACCAACTCGCCACACTCTTCACAGGCCAGTAGCGTGGGTAAAACCGCTGTAGGGTAGCTATTCGCACGCCGCCGGTCACGCCGACTACGCGGAGTTCGTCGCTTTGGTACTGCTGGCATCTTTCTTACTCTCCCTTGTCATAGATGATCGACGCATCACAGTACTCAGCGAACCCGCCGCGTATCAGGTGACGCGAACCCAATTATACAGAAAAGCATCACTCTGTCAAACTTTCCTCTCGGTCAGCACAGCTTCGCGCTCGGCCTCTAGGCGATGCAGACCATTCTCGACGACGCGTAGTTGGCGGGTGAGCTCTGCCTGCAACTGACTCAAAGAGTTGAAAACATACTCATCCGCGTCGGCCTGCAGGCGCTCTGACTTCTGGTAGGCCTCCTGTACGATCATCTTGGCTTGCCGCTGCGCATCGACCACGAACTGGTGGCTGGCAGCCATACGTTCGCCTTCTTCCCTCGCCTTGCCGATAATGCGCTCGGCCTCCTGGCGCGCGGCCTCAATCACGGCATCACCCTCGCGCACCACCCTACGCGCCTGCTCGATCTCCTCTGGGACGGCCTGGCGCAACTGAGCGAGATAGCTGCGCGCCTCCTCCTCATTCACCATACGGTTCCCGAGGAAACGAGGACAGTCTTCGGTGATGTAGCGCTCCAGCCTATCAATCAGGAAGTCAACGTCCATGGCCTCACCTCAATCAACCATACGGGAAACGGGACGCTTCGACACGTGCCCCGCGGCTAGCTCATCCGCTCGCAGTGATCCACCCTCTGGCTCCCGCACTTCTTCTCTAGCGCCGCCAGGACCAGCGGATGTACCATAGCCGATACATCACCGCCGGCCAGGAAGACCTCTTTGACCAGGCTAGCGCTAACAAAAGCATACTCATAGCTCGTCATGAGGCAAATGGTATCCACGCTGGAACTTAGCTGTTGGTTCATCAGCGACATCTGGTACTCGCGCTCAAAATCGGAGATCACCCGCAGGCCACGGACGAGCGTCTGTGCCCCGAGCCTCCCGGCGAAGTCTACAGTGAGCCCATCATATGGCTGAACCTCGATATTGCCGTACGGCTCCAGCACGGCCCGGGCAAGTGCAACGCGTTCACCGACCGAAAAGAGCAAGGCCTTGCTCGGATGAGAATAGATTGCCACGACCAGCCTATCGAAGAGCGTCGCCGCGCGCACGGCGATATCGACATGACCATTGTGAATGGGGTCAAAGGAGCCGGGATAGATAGCGGTACGCATGGCTTCAGCTCAGATCGCCGCTGCTCTCCCAGAAGCCCGACACGCGCTCCCTTAGGAGCTGGTGTTCCGGCAAGGAGAGCTCGGGGTCGTGGCTGAGCATCTCGGCAGCAACCTCTCGAACCTCGTGAAGCAAGCGTACATCCGCGAATACTGCCATAGGCAGCTCCGGGAAACCGCTCTGCCGTGTGCCCAGGAACTCGCCGGGCCCGCGCATCTCGAGGTCTTTCTGAGCCAGTGCAAAGCCGTCCGTCGTAGCCTCAACCGCTGCCAGACGTTCACGAGCCTCATCCGAGGCTGCCTCCGCCAGCAAGAGACAATAGGACTGATGCTCTCCCCGCCCCACACGCCCCCGGAACTGGTGCAACTGCGCAAGCCCAAATCGATCGGCGCCGTCGATCAACATCACCGTCGCGTTAGGCACATCGATACCGACCTCAACAACCGATGTGGCGACAAGCACGTCGAGGTCACCGGCGACGAAGGCGGACATGACCTCATCCTTCTCGCTGGTCGACATCCTGCCGTGAAGTAGCCCAATGCGCAGGCCGGGTAGCACGTCCTTCCGCAGCCTATCGTACTCATCCACGGCAGCCCTCGCCTCAACGCTGTCTGAGGCCTCAACCAGCGGGTAGATGATGAACGCCTGCCGCCCCTGCTCTACCTGGCTCTGGATGAATACATACGCACGCCCGCGTTCGCGGGGGAACAGCACCCTAGTCTTGACCTCCTGACGCCCGGGCGGCATCTCATCCAGCACCGAGACATCCACGTGGCCCCAGACCGTCAGCTCAAGGGAGCGCGGGATCGGCGTGGCCGTCATCACCAGCAGATGAGGATTGTAGCCCTTCTCACGCAGCGTTGCGCGCTGCTGGACGCCGAAACGGTGTTGCTCATCGATCACGACCAATGCCAGCTTTCCAAACTTCACCGCTTCCTGAATCAAGGCGTGGGTCCCGACGACCACCTGTAGCGTTCCATCCGCCAGCGAGCTGTACACCGCTTCGCGATCGGCGCCGGAGGTGCTCCCGGTGAGCAAGCCGACGGTAGGCGACGGTGCCGGGAAGTTCGCGAAGAGCGCCGACAGGCTCTTGAAATGCTGCTCCGCCAGGATTTCCGTTGGTGCCATCATGGCCACCTGGTATCCCGAGTCCGCCACCAACGCCATCAGCAGGGCAGCTACGACAGTCTTCCCCGACCCCACGTCTCCTTGCAGCAACCGGTTCATTGGATCGCCCGAAGCAAGGTCGACCACCATTTCATCCAGCGATCGTTCCTGGGCGCCCGTCAGTGCGTATGGCAAGGCCGCCTTGAGTGCAGCGAGACGTGTGGGATCTGACGCAATGGAGATACCCGGCTGAGCCTTCCACTGAAGCTTCTGCCTGAGCAGGCCAAGCTGAAGGTAAAGCGCCTCCTCAAAGGCCAGACGACGCCGGGCGGCATGCAGGTGCTCCTGGCTATCCGGTAGATGGATGCCCCATAGGGCCTGGGCCGACGAGATCAGATTGTGTTGTGTCCGCAGATCGCCGGGAAGTGGGTCCGGAATCCGGTCCGCCCACGCCGCAACCGCCCGGCGCATCGCACTGCGCATCCAGCGCTGCGTCAGACCCTTCGGTGAGGGGATAGATCGGCTGTATGCGTGCACTGGTCACCTCGGTCCGTCCTACGATCTCCCATTCGGGGGAGTTCATCGTTAGGCGCCCAAGATACTCGTCCACCTTACCGCTGACCAGCAACTGCATGCCGGGCCGCAACCGCCCCTCGAGATATCGCTGATTGAACCAGGAGACCTCGATCGTGCCGGTGGCATCGGACAGGATGGCGCGATAGACGTAGGTGCCGCTGTGTGTTCGGCGCCCCCCTGCTTCCCAGACGGTGGCCAGTAAGCTCACGCGCTCACCGTACTCCAACCTATCGATGGTCCTCAGCTTGGAGTAGTCCTCGTACCTTCGCGGATAGTAGCGTATATAATCGCCAATCGACACCACACCCAGCCGGCTCAGGAGCTCGGCCCGTTTCTGGCCGATGCCTGACATGACGTCTACCGGTGCGTCGAGGCCCCGCCCATCACGATCGCTCGCGCTCTGCGCTGCCCGCGTGACCGGGCGGACGGTATCAGCCGCGACGCCACCCTTAGGCGAAGATTGCACCGATTGGCGCTGGCCTGATTCGTGTGACTGGCGGGCCGCATCACGAGGTCCGTCCGTGCGGTCCGGCACCGGCTCCGTCGTCCTCTCTACGCGAGATGGCGGTGCTGCAGAAGCTTCAGGCGCGTCTACCGGCGCCTGCGGGGCGTCTGTCCCCTCGCTGGCTGCCGGGCCGGCACGCAGCATCTGCTGAAGAGCCGCCAGGATTTCCCGCCGATTCGCAGGATCCCCTGAGCTGTATGCCTCCAGCCGCCCAACCACGCCCTCAATCCACCCCTCAGCCGATTCACCGAATGCCTGGCGAGCCTCGCGCCGCCAGGTATCGCCGTAACGTGCAAGACCACCGGCCACCGCGCGATCGCGGTAGGCGTAATCGCGCGACTCCAACTCCAGCATCTTGCCCAAAATCTCCAACGGTCTAGCCATAGTTTCTCCGAGACTCAGTTACCAGCCCAACCATCAACGCCACAAGCCTTCGTAGACGACCAGTCCCAGCCCCTCCGGACCAATGTGTGAAGCAATGATCGGGTCATATACGATCGTCGGCACCTCAAGAGCCGGCGCAATCTGCGCCAGCCTATCCTTCAGATCGAGTGTCTCTTCAGACTGCTCCTCTTGAGCCTGGAAGATGACGAGTTTGTTGATGCGCGCGAACTCGGAGGCGAACTCGACCAGCTTATCGATGGATCGCTCGGGGCGCCTGCTCTTCTCCAGCGGAATGATGTCGCCGTCCTCGATCTCGATAAACGGGTGGATCTTGAGCATCGCGCCAAGGATCGCCTGCATGGATGTGAGCTTCCCGCTTCGGTAGATGTAGTCCAGCGTATGTGAGACCATCACGACGTAGATGCGCGGGATCATCCCCCTGATTCTCCGCACCACTTCCGCAAGAGGCACGTCTCCCGTCTGGAGCAGCTCCCCGGCGCGCTCGACCAGCAATCCTAACCCCACAGAGACGGTCTGAGAGTCCAGAATCGTGATGTCGGACCGTCCCATGAAATCCCTCGCCGCGACCCGCGCATTCCTCAGCACAGGGCTAAGCCGTCCAGAGGATAGGATGACCAGCATCTGGTTCGTGCGGTAGAGTGAGCGCTCAAACACGGCTCTGAAGTCGTCAGGCGACGGCCCGACGATCTCAACAGGGCTTCGGGACTCGCTCAGCTCCTGAAGAAGCGCGACGTGTCCTGGAGTCTGCTGGTCGTACATGAACGTCCGGTCGCCGGCTTTTGCCACAATGGGTAGAACAATCACACCTAGCTCCCGCAGTTGGTCGACGGGGAGATAGGCGGTGCCATCGGTGATTAGCTGTATCTGAGAGTTCCCGACCACGCAGTCACTCCTGATCTAAGAGATGAATACCTATAAAAACCAAACAGACAGAACGTCAGCGGATAAGCTCGTGATTTCTTCCACGCCCGCGTCCAGGACTCCGGTCAACTCTGTGGCACACAGTCCTGGCTACTCGATCGAGATGATGTAGGGGTAATGCGGCTGCCCGCCCTCCACGACCTCGAACTCCAGGTCAGGATACAGCTCGCCAAGGCCTTCGGCGAGCTCCCGCGCCTGTGATTCGGTTACCTGATCGCCAAAGTAGAGCGTCACCAACTCCCTGTCTTCCAGCTCCGCTTCGGCCAACAGCCACCGCACGGCTTCCCCAAAAGATCGTGCATCCACGACAAGCTCGTCTTCCAAGAGCCCGATCGCATCGCCCTCCTTGACTCGTAGGCCGTTCATCTGCACGTCGCGTGTCGCCCACGTCACCTCACCGGTGATCACGTCCAGGGACGAAGCGTGCATCGCAGCCACATTCTCGTCAAGCGAGGCATCCTGGTCCAGCGATAGCAGCGCAGCAACTCCTTGGGGAATAGTGCGCGTGGGGACGATCTTAACCGTCTTGGTGCTGACTTCGGCAGCTTGTTGTGCCGCCATCAGGATATTCTTGTTGTTCGGGAGCACGATGACCTGGTCGGACACGGACTGCTCGACGGCCTCAAGGATCTGTGCAGTGCTGGGATTCATCGTCTGTCCGCCCTCGACGACGGACGTCGCCCCGAGGCTGCTGAACACATTTGCCAGCCCCTCTCCCGCCGAAACAACCACAACGCTGATGTTGGGTGGCTGCGCTTGGCCTAACAACGAGACGGGAAGCCCGCTACCGGATCGTGCAGGCAGGAGGGCGGACCGGGAAGCCGCATACGCCTCATACTGGACCCGCATGTCCTCAACGACCACGTCACGGAGAGAACCGAACTCCGCGCCGTAGCTAATGGGCACGCCAGGATCTGCGACGTGAACATGGATCTTGATTGCATTTGCATCGCCCACCGTGAGAGGACAATCTCCCATACCCTCAATCCCGGCACGGATCGACGCCACATCCAGATCCTCGCCCATAATGATCATCTGTACATCATAAGGATAGGCACTGTCAAACTCAACCCCGAACTGGCCTTCCGAATGCAGATCGAGCTGCGCCAACGCCAGGCCCGGCGCTCGAACTTCGTCCCCGGCCACAGGTAATCCCTTCAGCTCACGCAACATACCCTCGAATATCCTGAACAACCCTTGACCGCCAGCATCAACAACCCCCGCCTGCCGTAACACAGGCAAGAGTGACGGCGTGTGAGCCACGGATATCTCCGCACGCTTTACGAGCCGGTCGAGAAACCCCACAAGATCAGGCATGGACTTCGATGCCGCAGCGGACTCCTCCGCCATTTCACGGATCACTGTCAGGATGGTGCCCTCGACGGGCTTGACCACACCCTTATAGGCCGTATCGGCCGCCGCACGCATCGCCTCAGCACCGGTCTCCACCGTGAGGGTCTGATGTCCGTCCAAACCGTGGGCAAATCCGCGCCAGATCTGAGACAGAATGACGCCCGAGTTGCCGCGAGCTCCCATCAGCGCACCGTGAGCGACCTTCGCCATAAGCCGGCCTACGTGAGGCTCATCGACAGCCGCAATCTCCTCCCACGCCGATGTCATCGTCAGCGTCATATTGGTCCCGGTATCGCCATCAGGGACTGGGAAGACATTTAATGCATTGACTGACTCCTGGTGCTGACGCAACCAGGAGAGCGCAGCCGACACCATCGGCTTCAGACGGCGTCCATCCAGAGCACGTGTCCCATCACCCTCGGGGATACCCAACGTTACTCCTCCCTAACCCAAGTCGCTGACACGTAGTGCCTGAATGTGGACGTTTACCTGGGCAACGGGTAGCTCCAGTGCCCTTTCCACCTGGTACTTGACCACGTCCCTGATGCTCGCGGCGACGCTCTTGACTCGCGTCCCATATTCTACCACGACAAACAGGTCGATGGTGATTTTCCCATCGCGAACAATGACCTCGACACCGCGCTTGCGGTCTGCAGACAAGATGTCAGCAAGCCCCGTAGCAAAGTTCCTCGGCACCGTACCCACAACGCCGTAGCAGGTCTGGACTGCCTCGCTGACAACAGAGGCAATCGCCGCCTGTGCGACCTCGATCCTGCCTCGCGCCTCAATCTCATCGTCCATTGGTCCTCCTCCGGTTGCTTCCTCCGTCCTTTGTGGTATCATAATTCGGTCATCGACAAAGAAGAGGTGAATAATGGCCAAGTGCGAAATCTGCGGTAAGAGTCCGATGTTTGGGCATAATGTAAGTCACTCCAAGCGCGCTACGAATCGTATGTTCAAGCCGAACATCAAGCACAAGCGCGTGATGATCGACGGCAAGTATCGTCGCCTTTATGTGTGCACGAGGTGCCTACGCACGCTCTCTCGTGCTGAGAGCTAGTATCACACGAACCACGCAAGACACGGCTCCATTCGCCCCATCCTAACGCGAGTGGAGCCGTTTTTCTTTGGCCTCAGCCTTACCACGCAGCCCTACACAGCCATAGTTGCGCGTCGAAGAGCGCGAATGGCTGCTGCTACGCCCTCAGGCGCCGCGAATATCGCAGATCCGGCGACCAGCGTGTCAGCGCCCTGAGACACGGCCCGGGGCGCCGTACCCGGGTCGATCCCTCCATCCACAGAGAGCCACGCAGGGCTACCGGCATTATCAAGCATCCTGCGCACTTCGCGTATCTTGTCAAACATCCCCGGTATCAGCTTCTGTCCTCCGAATCCGGGATTCACCGTCATAACGAGTACGAGATCGACGTCAGGCAGAACATAGCGCAGCTCGGACTCAGACGTGGCAGGGTTGAGGGATATCCCTGCCTGCGCGCCTACATCGTGAATCTGCTGAAGTACACGGTGGAGATGAATCGTGGCCTCCGGATGCACCGTCAGGTAGTTGGCCCCCGCTTCAGCAAAGGCAGCGATATAACGCTCGGGCCGATCGATCATAAGGTGGATGTCCAGAGGGAGGGTTGTCACCGAGCGTACGGCTGCCACCACGAGGGGCCCAACTGTGATGTTGGGTACGAATTGCCCATCCATCACGTCAATGTGAATCACATCCGCGCCGGCGGATTCAGCAGCGCGTACTTGTTCGCCCAGACGGGCGAAGTCCGCCGAGAGGATCGAAGGCGCAATGCGTACGGGTCTGCTCATAACCTGCCTATGATACACTGGATGAGCGGAAACACAACCGTCGCGCCAGCTCAGGACATTCCAACTCAGCTACGGTACGGCATCAATTGCGTCCCCTTGACCAGCGATAAGCCACTCCGGAAGCGCTTCATATGAGGGTGGCCAATAACGCGCATAGAACGCAAGATAGTCAGGGACTCCGCTGCTCCAGAGCTCATCGACGTGTCCTCCCGTATGCACCTGGTAGGTGACATCGGCATCGAGTTCAAGGAGTAGATCCCTGAGCCGAATGGTACCGGCGCGGGACCAGTCACCGTCCCCTGCATCGAGATAGACTCGTAGGCCCTTCACCCCCTCGCGAGCGAGCAGATAGGGATCATATTGAGGTAAGGGGCGGTTTAGTGCCAGTGCCGGACTGTGTGCGCCCACAGCGCCGAATAGGTCCTGATGTCGCAACGCGATCTCCAACGCCCAGACACCGCCCCGAGAGATGCCCCCTACGGCGCGGCCCGACGGGTCCCGTATTGTACGATAGAGGCTGTCAATGCGCGGCACAAGTTCGTTCGCGACGAAGCCCTCGAATGAGTTGTCCCCGCCGCTGGAGTTGACGTAGAGTCCATCCTGGCTCACTCCTGGCATAACGATGAGGTAAGGTCCGGAAATGCCTCGGCTTACCCAGTCATCGCTCCATTCGTCCACGCCAAGATTGACCCAGTGCCATTCGTTCATGGGCCACCCGTGGAACAGATAGATCACAGGAAATGCTTGGTCGGGATACAGATCGTAGCACGGGGGCAGGTGAACCAGATAGCGCGCTTGTTCCCCCATAGCATCGCTCTGGAGGGTACCGATCTCCGTTCGTCCATGGAGATACGGACACACAAACGGTGTCGGCTCGGCAGTAGGCGACGGCGTCGGAGAGGGCATAGGTGTCGGCGTGGTCGTAGCCGGGGCTGATGACGCAGTCGGCACAGGCAGAGGCGTAGGAGTAGGCTCAACAACAGCTATCGCCGATGTTGCCGCCGAGGTCGGGGCACCAGCTTGCACGCTGTGCCCGGGTTGGGGATCGCAAGCCACCAACGACAACAACGCCAAGGCCAGGGCCAACACTGAGGGCCATCTGGACGACATCACCGGCCTGCTAAGGCGCGGAATCTGGCCATCGAAGTCAATTAGTGCCACGGATTCGAGATCATAGGTATCGCAGATGCAGACGCTCGCCTCCGACAGATACGACCGGCTACCCGTAGGCCGCTATAGAGGCAACATCACACGCTTGCTGTCGAATGCCGGGTATATAGTGTAACACCGAGGACCTATCCGTCAAGCGAAGCTGCGGAGGCATTTGCTGGGCAACATAACCGAGGGTATCACATAAAAAAGAGCTTCTTGGCGATGACCTACTCTCCCAGGGGGCTACCCCCCAAGTACCATCAGCGCTGGCGAGCTTAACTGCCGGGTTCGAGATGGTGCCGGGTGTGTCCTCGCCGCTCCTATCACCAAGAAGCTCTTTGCTTAACAACGAAACTGCGACACGTTTGTGGGCGGCTGTCTCTGGACGAGCGTCCAGTTCTCCGTATCACTTCCAGAAGCCCTCGGCCGTTAGTACAGGTTGGCTACACGCCTTGCGGCGCTTACACCTCCTGCCTATCAAACTGGTAGTCTCCCAGCGGCCTTACTCCCTTTCCGGGATGGGGGACCTTATCTTGGGGCAGGCTTCCCACTTAGATGCTTTCAGCGGTTATCCTTGCCGAACCTGGCTACTCAGCCGTGCGCCTGGCGGCACAACTGACACACTAGCGGTCCGTTCACCCTGGTCCTCTCGTACTGAGGGCAACTCCCCTCAAGTCCCCTTCGCCCACAGCGGATAGAGACCGACCTGTCTCACGACGGTCTGAACCCAGCTCGCGTGACACTTTAATGGACGAACAGTCCAACCCTTGGGACCTTGTCCAGCCCCAGGATGTGCCGAGCCGACATCGAGGTGGCGACCAGGGCCGTCGATGTGAACTCTTGGGCCCTACCACCCTGTTATCCCCGGGGTAGCTTTTATCCGTTTGCCACGGCCCTTCCACTCGGTACCGTGGGATCACTAAGCCCGACTTTCGTCTCTGCTCGGCTCGTCAGCCTCGCAGTCAAGCTCCCTTATGCCTTTGCACTCTGCGGTGGGTTTCCATTCCACCTGAGGGAACCTTTGGGCGCCTCCGTTACCTTTTGGGAGGCGACCACCCCAGTCAAACTGCCCGCCTGACACGGTCCCCTCGCCGGTTTACGGCTGAGAGTTAGAGTCAAGATTTAGCCAGGGTGGTATTTCACGGGTGGCTCCACCAAGGCTGGCGCCCTGGCTTCTCTGCCTCCCACCTATCCTACACAAGCTAAACCCTAACCCAGTGTCAAGTTGCAGTAAAGCTCCACGGGGTCTTTTTGTCCTGCTGCGGGTACACGGCATCTTTACCGCGTCTTCAATTTCGCCGGGTCCCTCGTCGAGACAGTGCTCTAGTCGTTACACCATTCGTGCGGGTCGGAACTTACCCGACAAGGAATTTCGCTACCTTAGGACCGTTATAGTTACGGCCGCCGTTCACCGGGGCTTCAGTTCAAAGCTTCGGCTTGCGCCTAACCTCTCCCTTTAACCTTCCGGCACTGGGCAGGTGTCAGCCCCTATACATCCTCTTACGAGTTTGCAGAGACCTGTGGTTTTGGTAACCAGTCGCTAGAGCCTAGTCACTGCGACCTCCAACCGCTCCTGATGTGCATCCCTCACGGTCAGAGGCACCCCTTCTCCCGAAGTTACGGGGTTAATTTGCCTAATTCCTTGACGAAGGTTCTCCCGTTCGCCTTAGTATTCTCTACTGGCCCACCTGTGTCGGTTTGCGGTACGGTCACCAGCGCTTCATCGTTTAGAGGCTTTTCTTGGCAACCGGGCTCAATCACTTCCGCGCATTTGCGTCCCCTTCACGCCTCGACCTCCGGGTGCGGTTTTCCCTACACCCATCTCCGGCCTACACGCTTGGCCCCCCTCTTCCATCCGGGGGGTTGATCTACCCCGCTGCGTCTCCCCTTCACTCGGCACTCGTGGTTCCGGAATATTAACCGGATGTCCATCGCCTACGCTTTTCAGCCTCGGCTTAGGCCCGACTGACCCGACGCGGACTGACCTTCCGTCGGAAACCTTGGGCTTACGGCGAATACGGTTCTCACGTATTTTTCGCTACTCATGCCAGCATTCTCACTCCTGTGACCTCCACTGCTCCTTACGGTACAGCTTCGACGATCACACGACGCTCCCCTACCAGGCCCTGGCTTGCACCAGGGTCTCCGTGGCTTCGGTGGTAAGCTTTAGCCCCGTTACATTTTCCGCGCAGAATCGCTTGACCAGTGAGCTATTACGCACTCTTTGAAGGATGGCTGCTTCTAAGCCAACCTCCTGGCTGTCTCTGCAATCCCACATCGTTTCCCACTTAGCTTACACTTGGGGACCTTAGCCGACGGTCTGGGTTCTTTCCCTCTCGACTACGGATCTCATCATTCGTAGTCCGACTCCCGTGTTCTTCTAGTGGTGGCATTCGGAGTTTGGTTGGGTTTGGTAGGCTTGCGCCCCCTAGCCCATCCAGTGCTCTACCTCCACCACTCATCCCACGAGGCTAGCCCTAAAGCTATTTCGGGGAGAACAAGCTATCTCCAAGTTCGTTTGGCATATCACCCCTACCCACAGTTCATCCCACACTTTTGCAATAGTGAAAGGTTCGGCCCTCCACGAGGGGTTAGCCTCGCTTCAGCCTGACCATGGGTAGCTCACCTGGTTTCGTGTCTGCTCCTTGCCACGTGTCACCCGAAGGTGACTGGCGCCCTATTAAGACTCGGTTTCCCTTCGGCTCCGGCTGTCTCTGCCTTAACCGCGCGACAAAGAGTAACTCGCTGGCTCATTCTCCAAAAGGCACGCCGTCACACTTCCCCCGAAGGGCATAGTGCTTCGACCGCTTGTAAGCGCTCGGTTTCAGGTTCTATTTCACTCCCCTCACCGGGGTTCTTTTCACCTTTCCCTCACGGTACTCGTTCGCTATCGGTCGTCAAGGGTATTTAGCCTTGGACAGTGGTCTGCCCTGCTTCCCACAAGGTTCCTCGTGTCCCGTGGTACTCAGGCTACTCTCAGGAGTCCCCTAACTTTCGCTTACCGGGCTTTCACCGTCTCTGGCGGACCTTTCCAGTGTCCTTCAGCTCGTTACGGGTTTTCTTACTCCTTTGGGATTCTGCGGAACCCCCCGAAAGTGCCTCCTACCCCCAGCCTGCAACGACCGCAGTCTTTTCCACAGTCTGGGTTTGGGCTGCTCCCCTTTCGCTCGCCACTACTCAGGGAATTCTCTCTGCTCCTGCGGGTACTAAGATGTTTCAGTTCCCCGCGTTCCCCCAACACACCTATGTGTTCAGTGTGCTGTGCCTGACCTTCAGTCAGGCGGGTTTCCCCATTCGGATACCCTCGGATCTTCGCTTGCACACAGCTCCCCGAGGCTTTTCGCAGTGTACCACGTCCTTCTTCGGCCCTTGACGCCTAGGCATCCTCCGAACGCTCTTCCTAACTTCTTGCCGTGATACGGAGAGCTCGACGCTCCTCTGTCGCTCCCCCCGCCCTTCTCTTCTCGTGTCGCAGTTTCGCTTGTTAACGTGCTTTACGATGAGCCCGATCGGGCCATCAGCGGAGCTTACGAAGCTCCATCCAGGTCAGCGCCTGGTCTTTACAGCTCGCTCAAGTGCGGGCAGCAAAGACCAATCGCTCATCCGAAATCCTCAGAAAGACACAAAAAAACCGGCCTAGGACACCAGGCCGGTAGAAGACCGCCCCGATCACCCCTAACCTTAGTGAGTGCCGCCCGAGAGATTCAGCAAACTTGACGTATCCTCTCTTCTCAGTCTTCTAGTTCTAGTGAAGTCCAACAAATACGCTCACATGGAGATGAGGGGACTCGAACCCCTGGCCTCCTCCGTGCAAGGGAGGCGCTCTCCCATCTGAGCTACATCCCCGAACAACCTGTGGGCCTGCGTGGACTCGAACCACGGACCCCACCCTTATCAGAGGTGTGCTCTAACCTGCTGAGCTACAGGCCCTTTCGGCTCACCGAGCCATCAGCCTTAACGGCTGAAGAGTAACAGGAAACACTGGGCTTTGAGGTTGGGAATGGAGCTGAGCCCCACTCCCCTCGTCCGTTAGAAAGGAGGTGATCCAGCCGCACCTTCCGGTACCGCTACCTTGTTACGACTTCGTCCCAGTTGCCAGCCCCGCCTTCGATGGCGCCCCCTCTTGCGAGCTAGGCTACCAGCTTCAGGCGTTACCGACTCCCATGACGTGACGGGCGGTGTGTACAAGCCCCGGGAACGTATTCACCGCACTATAGCTGACGCGCGGTTACTAGCAACTCCAGCTTCATGCAGGCGGGTTGCAGCCTGCAATCCGAACTACGATCAGCTTTGCTGGGATTCGCTTCACCTCGCGGGTTCGCTGCCCTTTGTACTGACCATTGTAGCGTGTGTGTAGCCCTGGATATAAGGGCCATGCTGACTTGACGTCATCCCCACCTTCCTCCGGCTTACCGCCGGCAGTCCCCTTAGACACTTGTAACTAAGGGCAAGGGTTGCGCTCGTTACGGGACTTAACCCGACACCTCACGGCACGAGCTGACGACAGCCATGCAGCACCTGTGGACGCTCCCCGAAGGGTCGGTCCGCTTTCGCTTCCCTACCACGCTACATGTCAAACCCAGGTAAGGTTCTTCGTGTAGCATCGAATTAAACCACACGCTCCGCTGCTTGTGCGGGGCCCCGTCAATTCGTTTGAGTTTTAGCCTTGCGGCCGTAGTCCCCAGGCGGGATGCTTAGCGCGTTAGCTCCGGCACGGAATCTGTCGATCCCACACCTAGCATCCATCGTTTACGGCTAGGACTACCAGGGTCTCTAATCCTGTTCGCTCCCCTAGCTTTCGTCTCTTAGCGTCAGGCCCACCCCAGGGCGCCGCCTTCGCCACTGGTGTTCCTTCCGATATCTGCGCATTTTACCGCTACACCGGAAATTCCACGCCCCTCTGATGGCCTCTAGTTCCGCAGTATTGAACGTCCTCTCCGGGTTAAGCCCGGAGCTTTCACGCCCAACTTACGATTCCGCCTACAGACGCTTTACGCCCAGTAAATCCGGATAACGCTCGCGTCCTACGTCTTACCGCGGCTGCTGGCACGTAGTTAGCCGACGCTTATTCCAAGGGTACCGTCCTTCCTCGTCCCCCTGAAAAGGATTTTACAACCCGAAGGCCTTCATCATCCACGCGGCGTCGCTGCATCAGACTTCCGTCCATTGTGCAATATTCCCTGCTGCTGCCTCCCGTAGGAGTATGGGCCGTCTCTCAGTCCCATTGTGGGGGGCCGTGCTCTCACACCCCCTACCCGTCTTCGCCTTGGTGGGCCGTTACCTCACCAACTAGCTGATAGGCCGCAGGCCCCTCCCGAAGCACCGGAGCTTTACTTAAGATTGCGACATCTTAAGCCCATTGGGTATTAGCGACTGTTTCCAGCCGTTATCCCCATCTTCGGGGTAGGTCACCTACGTGTTACTCACCCGTCTGCCGCTGATGTGCTCCCGAAGGAGCCTCATCGCTCGACTTGCATGCATTAAGCGCGCCGCTAGCGTTCATCCTGAGCCACGATCAAACTCTCCGTTTGATCTCGCCTTCACCTGCGTGAAGGACTTCTTTCCTCAACTCATTCGAGTCTCTTGGGTTTTCTCGCTACTCTCTTGGCTTGCTGTTTCCTGTTACTATTCAGCTGTTAAGGTGCTCCCCTCCGGTCCCTCCCGACAGTAAAGCCGATGCCCTCGCGTGACCTCCCACGCTCTGCATCGGCCTTGGCAACTTGCCGGCCCTCTTCGGACCCCAGTCTTGCCCGCAGTCGGATTACCTTCAGGTATCCTTCATCTTACCACGCCCCGCGGTTCCTGTCAAGCGCCCTTCCGCGCTCTCTCCCTTCCCCTCTTGGCTTGTAAGGTCCTGCGTGCTCCCGCGCCTCCGCGTCAGCACCTCAGCAGTCTACCACAGCCCGTCGCGCTGTCAAGCCCTCCGCCCCTGGCTTCCGGCTCGCGCTCCTCGCGCTGTCTCCCCTGCTGTTAAGCTCCCGTGTCTGGCTTCGTCCCCCAGCCACAGCGCTGCATCATACCACGCCCCCCGTACTGTCAACCCCTATGCGCACTATTCGCCGAACTCGATGCATCTGCCTGCGACAACAATCCGCTCAGCAGGCGATCCTTGTCGGCGCGCACAAAGAAGCGCCGGTACGATGATGTCTCGGATAGGATGCGCTGAAGCTCAGCGGCACTCCGCGCCACCATCTCGGTATCCGTATCACCTCCTACCGCGAGCCGAAGCGCAAGATCGCCACCGCTTATCACGCGGATCATCCCCTTGGCCTCCAACCAGGCAAGTCCTGCCCGTACCGCTGCCTCACGATGCCCCATCGCGGCGGCAAGCTCAGGCACGCCAGTCCACCCGTCCTTCTTGTTCAGCGCGTGCTTCGCCAGACCGGCAAGATATGTGAGAAATGTGCCGGGCTCATCCAACCCGCCGGGCTGCCCCACAAGCACAACCTCCCTGGGTGCCACACGCTTGAGAGCCAGTATGAGAGGCTCCAACCCGGGCGGGCTGCTCCAAATCACCAGCGTCTCTGCGGGCATCAACTCGAGCCGACTCAATGCCGGCACGGCCTCGTCTACCCTCCCCTCAGCCCAGACCACGACCCCCGGACGCGCCTCAAGCAGCGCGGCAAGCCGGATCCCAGCATCGACCGCGCCACGCCAGTCCTGGATCACCAACTCCTGTGGTATGGCGACGGGCTGGGTGGCGATCACCTCGTCGTGAGCACGAGCTTCCTGCCACACAAGCTGCACGCTCGTGACACCCCGATACGTGTTCACCCGTAGACTGAATGCCAGATCGAAGCGTCCCTCAGGCAGTGCCGCCTCATCCCCACCCCACCACACGACCTCCCGCTTGTTCTCGTGCCGTCGGTCACGGTGACGCGCAGATGCCGCCCGGCCCGGCCTAACTTGCGCTTAGCTACAATCTCCAGGTCCCGGGTCGCCAACACCAGCGGCGGATTCCCCGCACCAAAAGGGGCCAGGCGCGCCAAGTCGGTCACCAACGGCAGTGTCAACTCGTCGAGTAGAAGATAGCCGTGGATCTGCAGCCGCGGCACCCCAGCACGCTTGGCCAGTTGGGCAGACACCGCGCGATCGAGACCCTTCCTGAATTCGGCAATGCGTTCGGGATCGATCGTGACACCTGCGGCCATCGCGTGTCCCCCAAATCCCTCCAGCAACGCCTGCTGCGAGGCGATCGCATCGGTGATATGGCAACCCTCGACGGAGCGGGCCGACCCGTGCGCCATCTCCCCAGGGGAGAGGAGAGCAGAACGACCGGCCGCTGGTATCGCTCCACCAGCCGGTTGGCCACAATGCCGATGACACCCGCGGGCCAGAGGGGATCAGAGAGCACCAGCACCGACCCCTTCAGCAGCTCCGGCTCCCGCTCCAACCTGGCCTCCGCCGCTGCATCCACCTGATCGCAGAGCAGCCTTCGCCGCGCAGTTGAAGCCTCCAACTCCGATGCCACGATCCGAGCCCGCGTCAGGTCCTCCGTCGTGAGGAATTCAACAATCGGGTTCGCATCGGCCAGGCGGCCCAATGCATTCAGCCGGGGCCCGATGGCGAAGCCGATATCCTCCTCATCCACGTTCGCAGGATCGACGCCGGCGGACTTGAGAAGCTCCTGGATTCCGAGCCGACGTGTTCGCCGCAGCTCCCGAAGACCCAGTTGCAGGAGATACCGTGTATCGCCGGTCTGTTCTGCTACATCTGCGACGATGCCCAGGGCGACGAGGTCCAGCAACCTCCGCGTCACCCACACGTCCCGCAGCACCGTAGGCTGCCTGCGCCACCTTGTATGCGACGCCAACGCCAGGCAGCGCACCGAGAGGATGCCCCTCGGGGAGCAGATGCGGGTTGACCACCGCGAAGGCGTCGGGCAACTGCTCCGGCAGTTCGTGGTGGTCGGTGATCAGCACATCGACACCCTCCGCCCGGGCATAGGCCACCGCCTCGTGGGCGTCGATTCCCGTGTCGCACGTGATCACGACCCGCACACCCTTTGATAGCTCCTGCGCCAGCCACGGCACCTTGATACCGTGCGACTCCGTCGCGCGGACAGGTATGTGGTGGATGACGTCCGCGCCGAGATCCTTGAGCGTCGACACCAGCACAGTCGTTGCCGTCTGGCCATCGACGTCGAAGTCTCCCCACACACAGATAAGCTCGTGCTGCGCGATCGCCTGCCTAAGGCGTGCGACCGTGGCCGTCACGCCAGGCAGCGCCTCCGGTGGCGCCGGCACATAGGCCGCCGGATCCAGGAACGCCTTGGCCTCCTCGACCGTACGAAACCCGCGCCGCACCAACGTCTCGGTCACCAGGGGATGCCCGCCGACGGCTTCGCGCAATGCGCGAGGCACGACGACCGGCGCCGGGTTCAGCCAGTGCTGGGTCATCGGGCCTCCAAGGAAGGCGCGAACCTTGCGAAGGCTGCCCGAGCCCCGGCAAAAGACGCCGGGGACTCGGGCTTGAACCTTCGCAAGGTTACCTCGCAGCGGAAAACCAACAGCCGCCAGCGACGGCTGGCGGCTGTTTTCGTACGCATCGTGACGTTGTGAATCGTGCTAGGCGCCGAACTTGGTCAGACGTCCGGCGTTCGCCATCATCAACGGGAGCAGATCGGGGTGGCGGATGTGTCCCATCCCCCCCGCCATACACGGGCGCTCGCCAAAGGTCTCGACGTTGTCAGGGCGGATATGCTTCGACCAGAGCAGCACCGGGAGCTCGTGCCAGGAGTGAGACTTGAGCGCGGTCGGCGTGCTGTGGTCACCGGTGACGACGATCACGTCGGGATTGAGAGCCAGAATGTCGGCGAATGCCGCGTCGGCCTCCTCGATCACGTGCACCTTGGCGTCGAAGTTTCCGTCCTCACCATAGCTATCCGTCTTCTTCACGTGGAAGAAGAAGAAGTCGTGATCAGCCCAGTGCTTTTGAAGTGTCTCGACCTCACTCGCGATCGTGTCGCCCGTCGGCAGTACGTTCATGCCGACCAGTCGCCCGATCCCACGGTACATCGGATAGGTGGCAATCGCAGCCAGCTTCATCTTGTACGTGTCGGACATCTTGGGGATCGGCGGGACCTTGGCGATGCCGCGCAGGTTCATGCTGTTCGCCCGGGGCTCTTTTGCCAGCAGCTTCCGCGCCTCGGACAACCAATAGTTGAGCAGAGACGCCGCTACCTCTCGGCACCGGGGTGGGTCGCCTCAACAGGCAGCGGCGGCACGCCGGTCATCTGCGGGTCGGTCTCCGTCAAACCGCCTTCCAGCCCCTCGCCACGCAGTACCAGGACGAACCGGTACTCCTTCACGACCTCGACAAAGGTCTCGACGCCGGGCAGCTTGATCCGCCGAAGCTCCTCGACCAGCCGGGCGCCCTCCTCGGTCGGGATGCGGCCGGCGCGCCGGTCGGTAATGTTGCCCTTGTCGTCGACGGTCGCGAAGTTACCGCGGGCCGCCAAGTCCTTGGGCCCCAGGTCGAAATCGATGCCCAACGCCTCGAGGACGCCGCGCCCGATCTCCCACTCGATGGGATCGTAACCGAAGAGGCCCACGTGCCCCGGCCCGCTGCCCGGCGTGACGCCGGGGCGCGCCGGCGTGCTGAGCCCTGTGATGCCGCGCTTCGCCAGCGCGTCCAGGTTTGGCGTGTGGGCGGCCTCCAGCTCCGTCAGGCCATGCGGGCCCGGCAACCCG
>CAVVUS010000022.1:0-226969 GCA_963751345.1 uncultured Chloroflexia bacterium | reverse complement strand
GAGCTCTTTGGGTTCCTCGGTCCCAACGGTGCGGGCAAGACCACCACCATCAATATGCTCACCGGGCTTGCCAGGCCGGATTCGGGCACGATCCGGATCGCAGGCCTGGCGTGCGACAGAAATCCCAAGGCGGCTCAACATCTCATCGGGGTGGTGCCGGATGAGAGCAATCTCTATCCTGAGCTGTCGGGCTTCGACAACCTCTGCTTCTGCGCGTCCCTCTATGGTATGCCGAGGCGCCGGCGCGAGACCCGGGCAGCCGAGCTCCTGGCGACCTTCGGGCTGCACGAGGCAGCCCACCGTAAGTTCGCCGGGTATTCCAAGGGGATGAAACGCAAGCTGACGTTCGCCGCGGGCATCATTCACGAGCCGCCGATTCTGTTCCTTGATGAGCCTACCACCGGAATCGATGTTGCCAGCGTCCGCCAGATCCGGCAGATCATCGCTGACCTTCATTCCGCGGGGACGACGATTTTCCTCACGACACACTACATTGAGGAAGCGGAGCGGCTCTGTGAGCGCATCGCGTTCATCGTGAAGGGGCGAATCGTGCTGGTGGATACCGTTCCAAACCTCCTGCAGCCGATACAAGCGACGAAAGTGATGCAAATCTCCGTCTCGAGCCCCGGTAGACGACCTCATTGGCGGGTTTTCGGCGGCCTTCCCCAATCTCAAGTGTCAGGCCATCTCGCCAGAGCAGATTCGCATCGAGTCGGCCGAGGAGATCAGCCTCGGACCGCTCGTGCGCTTCATCGAGAGCCACGGCGCCGAAGTGACGGAAGCCCGTCGCATGACGCCGTCGCTTGAGGAGGCTTTCGTCCGGATAACCGGCCTCGACCCGGCTGCGATGCGGAGTGAGAAAGAGAGAACGGGAGGCCGACCGTGAGATGGTGGATCGCTTTCTGGAACATCCTGGTCAAGGATATGCGCGCCTACTATCTCAAGCCGCCCAATATCAGTTGGGGTCTGATCTTCCCGGTGGCCTGGACGGGGATGTTCTTTATCAAGTCCGGCAGCGGCCTGGAGAGCGTCCTTAGCCTGCTTCCGGGCGTGATTGCGCTCTCCATTCTCTTCGGCACCACGTCGATGCTGGCGGTGACGGTGACTTTTGAGAAGCGGGGTCGCTCCTTCGACCGGTTGCTTCTGGCTCCCATCCCCCTGGAGCTGTTGATGGCTGCCAAGACGGGCGGGGCCATCCTCTTCGGCACGGTCAATGCCTTCGTCCCGATTGTGCTCTCGTTGTTCCTCACCGACCTCTCCGGGGTCGTCTGGATTGCCGTCGTTCCCGCGGTCGTGATGATAGCGGTGGTCTCCGCATTTCTTGGCCTCTTCATCGCGGTGTCGGTCACCGAGGTCTTCGAGGCGCAGACGTTTTCGAACTTCTTCCGCTTTCCCATGATCTTCCTCTGCGGCCTCTTCTTCCCGGTTTCGTCACTCCCGGTCTTCTTGCGCCCGTTGTCCTATCTGCTGCCCCTGACCTATGGCGTCGACATCCTCCACGGCGCGATTCGTGGGGCAAATGTCCTGCCGGTCGGACTGGACTTCGCGGTGATCGCGGCCTTCTGTCTTCTGCTCTTCTGGGTCAGCCTGCGGAATATCCACCGGAAGTGGATCCTGTGAGCGGCGAGGGCGTATGTTGCGACTTGATCGTCGCAGGCACGTACTATGTGTGTAAAGTACCGGGATTCCCTATGCAGAGGAGGAAGTGATGGCAAAGTCGATTCTCGTCGCTTACGCGACACGCTATGGTTCGACCAAGGAAGTTGCCGACGCGATAGCGGAGACGCTTCGCGGCCAAGGGTTCGAGGTGGACTGCAAGCCCGCGCGGGACGTGGGTCGTCTCGCGGGCTACGATGCGGTCGTGTTGGGCGGGGCACTTTATATGTTCAAGTGGCACAAGGACGCGCGTCGATTCCTCTCGCGGCACCGCGATGCGCTGCAGGCCTGCCCTGTCGCGCTCTTCGCCATGGGGCCTATGGAGGACAATGAGGAACAATGGGCGGGAGCACGCGGGCATCTCGACAAGGCCTTGACGGAGTTCGGCTGGCTTACCCCGGTCGCCATAGAAGTGTTCGGCGGCAAGTTCGACCCGGCGGCGCTCCGCTTCCCCTTCAGTGCGATACCGGCGATGAAGGCCATGCCGGCGTCTGACCTGCGCGACTGGGAGGCGATTCGCGGCTGGGCGGATGAGGTCGCATCTAAGCTCGTTCCGGCGTGAGAGGGCCGATGGGTAACCAGGACGTCGAGTACGTTGGCCTGATGGCCCGAAGTTGGGACCTGTTGCGGGGTGACACGTCCGGCTGAACAGCAAATTCACGGAGAACCCCGTCAAGCCTGACGATACGATGTTCGTCGTCGGCGCGCAGAGACAGAGCTAGTCGTCAGTTAAGCTGAATGCAGCAAATGTCATTCTGAGCCGGAGGCGAAGAATCTTAGTCCTGTAGGCATAGATCCTTCGCGCGCCCACTGCGTGGGCGCCCGCTCAGGATGACAGTTCCCACGAATCAGATTCAGCTGAGCCCCAGGTCACGATTTGCATTTGGATTTCGGTCGGCATAGGGATGGGAGCTATGCCGATGTATGCCACTTCGGCGTAGGACTCGCTTGTCAATGGTGAAACCGGATTCCCACACGAGAACTTGGAGGTCCTGGTATGACACGGAGACTGCAGTGGGCGGTGGCGTTGTTGGTTCTGGGTGTCATGGTGTTATCTGTGCCGAATGTGGCGCGTGCAGGAAGTCCGATTGGGGGCGACCGATTCCCGATCCACAACAGCGCCAGCGTGGCTGAGGTAGAAGCGGCTGCTGCCTACAACAGCCAACTTGACGAGTACTTGGTGGTCTGGGAGGGCGCCGGCATCGAGGGCCAACGTGTCGATGCCGACGGCACACTCCTGGGTTCGGCCTTCCAGATCTCACCCGGCGCCAGTGGCGACGATCCTGACGTGGCATATAACAGCACAACCAACGAGTATCTGGTGGTCTGGTGCACCAGTGATAGCGTCCAGGGACAGCGTCTCTCGGCCGCCGGCGCGCACCTGGGTGGCGTGACCACGATTGCTACGGGTTACACGCCGCCACCCGGTGTGAACGGCTACTATTTCGACCAACCGGCTGTGGACGTACGCCTCGACCTCTGCTCAGTATCTGATCGTCTACCGCTATCGTCAGGACTCGGACGGCGGCAGCAGCATCCGAGCCATCAGTGCCTCCGGAAGCGGGGCTTTGAGCGGCAGCTTCGAGGTCGGCGCCTATGATGCGGTAAAGGTGCCGGAGGTGCCGGATCTGGCCTACAATCGCTCACGCGACGAGTTCCTCGTGGTTTGGCAGGAGCTGGTTGTTGGGGATATCGACGTCTACGGGCGGCGCGTCAAGATGAACGGTGGCGCCGACGTGTTGGGCAATGCTTTCCCGATCGCCAATTACGCCAGCAACGACGAAGTGAACCCGGCGGTTGCGGCCATCCCAACCGTGTCCGGCCAGGGGCAGTATATGGTCGTTTGGGAGATGAATGGGGACGTCTGGAGAGGGGCTGTGTCGTGGGACGGCGTGCCCGGCACGTGGCTTGCGTTGGCAGACACGCCCTGGGGCGAATACCGTCCCTCCGTGGCGGGCAGCGAATACGGCGATCAGTTCCTGGTGACGTGGACCTGGGTGCCGGTGGTTACCCCGCCGGCAATGATGCAGGTCCAGGGCCGCACGTTGGCACTCGACGGCACGCCGTTGCTCGATACCGTCTTCGTCGGTGGCGGGCAGGTTTTTGATTCGGCAACCGTCTCGGGATCTGGCGGTGACTTCCTCGTGGCCTTCGATGACAACGAGGTCTTCGGTACTTCCAATCGGGGGATTTACGGGAGGCTGTGGGGGGACCGGGTCTATCTACCTCTAGTGATTCGCAGCGTGCCGTGATGCCTCGTTCCGGCGTCGCGACGTGCAGGATACACAGTCTGAGTTGATCGGGCCTGACGTGGCACGAATGGATCCTCAGCGTCACGTGTTCGATCTCATCGCCCGCTTCGTCGAGCCCGGGGCCAAACTGCTGCGTGCCTGGGCACTCACCGGCGGGGTCTCCGCCGAGACGACGGCCTTGGAGATCGCCACGCCCGGCGGCGGGGTCCGGCGCATGGTCGTGCGCCGGCACGAGCCGGCGAAACTCCGGAAGCGTCCTCATCTCGCCAGGGAAGAATTCGAGCTCCTGAAGGCCTTGCATTCGGGCGGTATGCCGGTGCCGCAGCCTCTCCACGTTGACGAGACGGGTGAGATCCTGTCGACGCCGTACCTGGTCCTGGCGTACGTCGAGGGCGAGCAGCAGTTTTCCCCGCCGGATGTGCCGGCCATGGCCGACCGGCTTGCCGCGATCCTGGTCCGCATCCACAAGACAGAGGGTGTGGAAGAGACGTTGCGTTTCCTCCCGCGTCAAGGCAGTGGCCTGAGTCGGCGCCCTGAGGTGCTGGACGACTCGCTAAGCGAGGGGCAAGTCCGGGAGGCGATGGAGGCGCTCTGGCCCCTGCCGCAGTGCAACCCGTCGGTCCTCCTGCACGGCGATTTCTGGCCGGGTAACGTGCTATGGCAGGACGACGTGCTCGCGGCCATCATCGACTGGGAGCACGCCCGGCTGGGCGATCCGCTCTATGACCTGGCCGAGAGCCGCCTGGAGATCCTGTGGGCCTTCGGACTCAACGCGATGCATCGCTTTACGCAGAGCTATCTGGCGTCGATGCCCTCCGTCGATTGCACCCACCTGCCGTATTGGGACCTCTGCGCCGCGCTCCGCCCGGCCGGCGACCTCTCGGAGTGGGGCCTGGACCCGGCCAAGGAACACGATATGCGCGTGCGGCACCGGTGGTTCGTGACGCAGGCACTGGAGCGAGCACAGACCCTCCTGGGATAGATAGCTCGAAGCGTACGACGGCTGTAACCGATCTCGTTTGCGATTTTCGGTCCTCCGGACTAACATCTGCCAGGGTAAGTTGATCGACCACCGTTCCATTCATAGTCCCGACCACCGCGCGATAGGGTGTCCCGCAGTGAATCCCAATGCCGCCATTGCCGCGATGATCGAAGAAAGCTACGCGCTGGAGCGGTCCGGCGACGTCGGCGCGGCACTCAGGACGGCGAGGGAGGCGCTCGGCGAGGCCGAGCGTGGTGGCGATCCCGCGACAATTGCGGTGGCCATGGTGTGCGTCGCCTACATCCTGGACCACCTGGGGCACTATGATCAGGCTCAGGCGCTGGCCGAGGAGGCGCTGACCCACGCTGCGCCGGACGCCCGATCTCGCGCCGATGCACTGCGCATTCTGGGGGACTGCGCCCACGAGGCCGGCGACCTGGCGACCGCCGAGGGATTCTACCTCCAGGCGGTGGACCTGGGCCGCCAACTCTCCTACCGCTACGTCGTCCATAGATGCCTCCACAGCCTCTCGGCGTGTGTCTACATCCCACGAGGACAGTTCGATCTGGCGCTGGCTGCCGATGAGGAATCGCTTCGCCTTGCCGGGGAGCTCGGCAAGACCGAGGAGATTTGGCTGCCCCTGCTTACGAAAGGGTGGGTCCTCTGGGTCACGGGGCAGCGGGAGCTTGCCCTGGCTGTCTCGGAGGAGATGCGCCGGGTGGTTCAGCCGGGATCGCTTGCCGAAGGCTATTGGTGTTGCCTCCGCGGCGATCTTGTCCAGGACGGCGAGCAGCCTGAGGCGGCTCTATCGCTGTACGCAAGAGCGCGTTCCATCGCCGAGTCAACGGGTGACCCAGGCCTGGGCGCCGAGTTACGACTGGGGCTGAGTCGCTATCATCGCTCTGCCGGTAATGCGCCTTCTGCATATGACTGGGCGGATGACGCGCTGACCATCGCTCGACGCGCGGGATCCTATGACCTGCGGGGCTCGGCCCTCATCGAACGCGGACGAGCCGCCTGGCACCTTGGCAATCACGCGGAGGCGGAGGCCGACCTGCGGGCCGCGATCGAGCTCCTGCTTCCGATGCACGCGAGCTTTGATCTGGCGCGAGCCTATCTTCTGTTGACGGGGCTGCTCTACGAGCAAGGGTCTGCCCGAGCTGAGTCCGCCTGGGTGGAGACCATCTCCCACATTGCAGGTGGAGGCTATGCCTTTCTGCTGGAACGAGAGCGGTCGCTTGCCTTTCCCCTGTTGGCAGCCTACCTCAACAGCGAGGACCCCAACTTGGCCGCGCTTTCTGCCAGGTTGTTGGAGCATCTCGGGCACGTGCCCCCGCCGGTATTGTCGGTCGTGACGCTCGGGCGGTTCGCAGTCTCGTCGAGCGGCGGGCCTGTCGACGAGCGGGCGTGGCGCCGGCGCCGGGCCGGGGATCTCTTCCGGCTGCTGTTGGTCAGCCGAGGACACTCGCTGTTGCACGAGCAGGTGACCGAAGCGCTCTGGCCCGACAAGCCTCCCGGCTCGGTATCGGCGCTCCTTCACCAGGCGACCTCCTCCTTACGCCGTGCGCTCGAGCCCGACCTTCCTGACAAGTTCCCCTCACGCTATCTGGCGGTCGAGGAGGGGCAAGTCACGTTGTACTTGCCGCCCGGCTCGTCGGTCGACTTCGAGACCTTCGAGCAGCACATTGCGGGCGAGGCCTGGGAGGCGGCGCTGGCTCTCTACCGGGGGGACCTGCTGCCCGGTGACCGATACGCCGACTGGGCCGCGCCGCTCCGCGAGCGGTTGCGCCACCATGCGATCCGTGCCGCGGTGGGCGTGGCCCGGCAAAGGCTGGAAGCCGGCGATGCCGTCGCTGCCCTGGATGCCTCCCGCCGCGCCCTTCAGATGGAGCCGTGGCAGGAGGAGGCCGTGTTGCTGGGGATGCAGGCCTGTGTTGCGCTGAACGACCGCGCCGGCGCCCTGCGCCTCTATCTCGACCTGGCCCAACGGCTGCGGGACGAGATCGGTACCACACCTCAAGCTGATCTGCAGCACTACTACCGTTCACTACTTTAGTACGAGGTGCGCCGGCGGATTCTCTCCACGTCCCCCGTGATGACCCACATCGCGGGGGACGTCGCTTATGTCAGTAGAGTGTCAGTTCGTCCTGCTACGCTGTGAAGGATGTCGGCTGGTTCCCGGAGGCACTGTGCGAAAGATCCAGACCTTTATCCTGCGGCTGTTGGCGAACACCGATGAGCCCCATACGTTACGCGGTGTGGTGACGGCTGTCACGAGCGACGAAGTCTATACGTTTCGAGATGGCGAGGGCCTGCTCGTCTGGCTCCGTCAGATGCAATGATGCGACGGACAGGTGGGCAACAGAGCGACACTCATTCCGAGGAGGCAATTGACGATGCGTGATAGGTGGCGAGTCTTCCTGGTGGTGGTGATGCTCCTGGCCCTGGTGCTGCAGGGCCTCCCTGTGGCCGGTTCGGCCAATGCTCACGGCCGGATGTGCCCCCGGCAAGGCGAGGGACAGGGCCCAGAGAGCGATTGGGTACCCGGCGAGATCCTGGTCCGGTTCGAGCCGTCGGTCTCGGCGTCCACGGCGCAGGTGGCGGCGGTGTTCGGCGCGACGCGAGCGCGCACGCTCTACGGCAGTGACGTCGAGCTATGGCGCGTTCCGGTGGGGCAGGAGCGGTCGGTCGCTGCACGTCTGGAGGCCCGTGCCGACGTCGTCTATGCCGAGCCGAACTACATCTACAGCGCGTTCGGCACGCCGGACGACCCTCTCTTCAGCAGGCAGTGGGCCCACACGATCATACACTCGGTCGGGGCCTGGAACCTCCAGACCGGCGCTGCTACGACCGTCATCGCAATCCTGGACACCGGCATCGATGAAACACATCCTGATCTGGCACCCAAGATCGTGGCGGGCTATGACTTCGTCGACAACGACATGAATCCTCACGACACTAATGGCCACGGCACTCATGTTGCAGGAATCGCTGCCGCGCAGACCAACAACGGCACAGGCATCGCCGGGATGGATTGGGGTGCGCGCATAATGCCCGTGCGCGTCCTTGGCGAAACCGGGTCCGGCACCAACGAGCAGATCACTGCGGGCATCATCTGGGCCACGCAGCACGGTGCAGATGTCCTGAACCTGAGTCTGGGTGGTCCCAGCTATTCCCAAGCGATGCAGGACGCGATCGACAGCGCACACGCGGCGGGACGGTTGGTCATCGCCGCGATGGGAAACGAGCGCCCCACTAACCCCACCAGCTATCCCGCGGCGCTCGATCACGTCTTCGCCGTTGCTGCGACCACGTCCACGGATACCTACGCTCCATATTCCCAATATGGGGCTCACTGCGACATTGCTGCCCCTGGCGGGTATATGCAGTACTACTCAGACCCCCGCGGTATCTACAGCACCATGCCCACCTACGCGTGCTATCTGACCAGCCACGAGGGCTTTCTCAAGAACTACGACTATCTGCGGGGGACGTCGCAGGCGGCCCCGCTCGTCGCCGGCCTGGCAGCGTTGGTCTGGTCCGAAGACCCAACGCTGACCGCGGACGAGGTGCAGGGCGTTATCGAGACCACCGCGGTCGATCTCGGCGCGCCTGGATGGGATCCCGACTACGGTTACGGGCGCATCGACGCCCTGGCGGCACTACAGGCGGTCAGTGCACCCGACCCGGTGACGGATCTTCGCATCACCACGGCGGTCACTGCCACGGGGACGTTGACCGCGACACTTTCCTGGACGCCGCCCACCGACGCGATGACGGTGACGGTGCGGTACGCGGCCGCGCGCATCACCGATGCCACCTGGGGAAGCACAAGCGTGCTGACGGACGCGCTGCCGGCGAGCACCGGCACGTACATAGCACACGTTCCCTATGCCGGTAGCACGCTCTATTTCGCCCTGAGATCTCAGGACGCCGCGGGGCTCTGGTCCCCGCTCTCGAATCAGGTCTTCTGGCCCTTCTGGCTTATCCACGTGCCTTTGGTCACGCGGTCTCGGTAGGTACCGGTTGGAGGAAGGTGGGTCATGTCCGGAGTTCGTCGGCTCTTACTATCCGCGATCCTTGGACTCGTGCACGTGAACGTGCCTCTTACCCCGTGGTCAGACGGACAGGTGGCACAGGTGCGAGCAAAACCGGATGGCCTGAGCCATTCCGTCGTCACGGTGTCGGTGGAAAGCACGGTGGAGTGGATATCCACTCTGGATCCGGACGTCGATGTGGGCACACTCGCCGGCTATCGAGAGAACCCGCTGCTACAGGTGAAGAGTGAAAGGGATGCGCTGCTGGACGTCCTGGGATGGGACAGTGGTCGCCTGCCACCCGGGCAGGTATATCGGCGCCAATTCATCCAGCCGGGGATCTATCCCTACACCGATAGCGCTGGACACGCGGGGACGGTGGTGGTGACGGCTGCCGTCTACCTGCCGCTGGTCCTGCACTAACGCGGCCGGCGGCGGGAGGCTTGGCTGCCTCCAGGAGGCATGCATGCACCTATCTTGCCAGTTGCCCAGATCCGGCCACAATACGCTCACAAGCATCGATTTCGGCTGAGCATTGAGGTGACGAATCAAGTGATTCCGGGAGGTCATTGTGGCCAAGAGAAGCACGAGCGAGAGCGTACCCGCCAAAATGCAGGCGCGATTCGACGAGATCGTGGCCCTGACCGATGCATTCTGTCAGCAGAATCTGGACGAGGAGTGTGCGCAGGTGTGCCGTCAGATGGTCGCGACATTGGGCCGCAAGCGTCTCTCTCCCCTGCAGATGGGAGCCGCCAATACGTGGGCAGCCGGCATTGTCCACGCTGTGGCGACTGTCAACTTCCTCTTTGACAAGAGCGTGACGCCCCACACCAGTTTCGACGACCTGGCGGAGGCTTTCGGGCGGGCGAAGAGCACGATCGGCACCAAGTCCAAGGAAATCCGGGACCTGCTGAAGATCGGGCCAATGGACCCGGATTGGACTCTGCCCAGTCGGGTGGATGACAACATGATGGCTTGGATGATCTCGCTGAACGGCATGATCCTGGATGCGCGTTACCTGCCGCGTGAGATACAGGAGGAGGCGTACCGGAGAGGTTTCATTCCGTATGTGCCCGGTGAGAAAGGAACATCAGGGGAGCACAAGTCGTGAACCCTGATATGACGGTTGGCCGGGGTGCGTGTCCAAGAGAACTACGCAACAGGGCGCGGACATGAGACGCATCGCGCCGAGCCTCTTCATGTTGGAGGGCCTGTCGGGGGGCAATGTCTACGCTCTGGAAGTCGACGGTGGCGTGGTCCTGATCGACAGTGGGATGCCCGGCGCAGCACGGCGAATCGAGGCACAATTGGGCGCGGAAGGGTTCGCGCCATCCGATTTGCGAGCGATCGTACTCACTCACGGGCACATCGACCACGTCGGAGGGGCCGCCGAGCTTTCCAGGTGGAGTGGAGCCGACGTCCTGGCGCACCGTGACGACGTGCCCTACGTGGAAGGGACCCGGTCTTTGCCCTACCGGTCGTGGTTTCAGCGCACGAGTATGGGGCTTTCGGACATCCTGATGGGACACTCGTCCCACTGCACGGTGACCCGGGCCCTCGATGACGGCGAAGTGCTCGCGGCGCTGGGCGGGCTGCAGGTCCTGCATACCCCCGGACACACGCCGGGCAGCATCTGCCTCTACCAGCCCGAAGCGCGGGTGCTCTTCAGCGGCGATCTGCTGGTCAGCTCGCGCCGATTTGCCTCCCGGCCTGCGCTCAACTTCTCCATTCCCCAATTCAGCGTGGACCCCGACGCTGCGCGGCGGTCGGCGCAGAAGCTGCGTGAGCTCCCCATCCAGGTGCTGTGCTGTGGCCACGGCGAACCGGTCGTGGAAGGCGTTCGGAAGCAGCTAAGTGAAGTGTTGAGCCCGACGTAGTGACGGGCCCCAACCCTAACGGCTTCTTCAAGATCCCGCGTGCGCCCTGGCTTGATACGATGATTCTGTCACAGATCTGACGGTGCCAAGGGTGCCCGCGTCACGAAAGGAGACCAGGTGATGACCTCCAAGCCTAATGTCCAGCAGGCCGTGCCACTTCTTTTAGTGTCTGACATTGAGGCATCCAGGCGATATTACGTTGGAGGCCTTGGATTTGCCGTGACCAAGCAATGGATCGACGAAGGCAAGCTCCGCTGGTGTTGGTTGGAGCTCGGTGGCGCAGCCCTGATGTTGCAGGAGTTCTGGAAAGAGGGCCCGCATACGTGGGTGCCCGAGGACAAGCTAGGCGTGGGGGTCTCCATCAACTTTATCTGTGAGGACGCCCTGGCGATCTACCGCGAGGTCACGGCCCGTGGGATTGAGGCCAAGGAACCGTTTGTCGGGAACGCTATGTGGGTGACCGGGCTAAAGGATCCCGATGGATACAGCCTCTTCTTCGAGAGCGACACGGACGTCCCAGAGGAAACGACCTTGCTTGCCCAGGATGGGCAGGTCGAAGGGCTACGTGGGCACGGCGGTGACCTTCCGTTCCGGCGTCTCAAGGGTCACGACCCGACAAGAGTGTAAGGAGTAAGGGTGAGGCATCCTGAGGGCCACGCTCGCAGTGCGGGTGTGGCCCTTTCGTGTCCTGAGAACCTATTGACAAGATTAGTTTCAAAAATATAATAGATTATAGGATATCCTCATAGGACGCGTCGCTTGGTGCCGGGAACCGGCAAGGGTGCGTCGCTCTACTTATTGTTGGACCTCTCAAGGAGGCGGGCAATGCTGCGTAAAGGATGGGTCTTCGGTATCGTTGCAGTCTTGGTGCTTGTGCTTGGCGTATCCCTCGGTACTGTCCTGGGGCAGGGGGGGACGACCGGAGGGGGGGAGCAGATCATTGCCTCCGAGACGGAGGGCGAGAACCAGCGTGTGATCTCTGGACCCTCTGACGGGGTGTCAGCCAACAGCCCGACGGCTCCGGATATCGGTTTCATCGATTCGCCGAGTGCTACCTGCTATCAGCCCGATCCTGTCCAGAACATCTGCTATGTCAACTGGTACTATCTCTCCGTGAGCGCCAGCCCGAATTACATGATCACGATGACCCTGACGCTGAACCCACGGGTGGTCGCGCACACCCAGGGTTTCTTCCAGACCAGCATGTATGTTCCTTACAACATGCTTGGCCAGGGCTTCAAGGTGGCCTGTGGGGCGCTTGGGGCGGGGGGAAACCCTCAGCTCGGCAATGCTTACGCTTACACCATCAGAGCTCGCGATTCGGCAGGCCTATCGTCGGCGAACTACGGCACTGTGTACTGCCCGGCCCATCTGCCGTGAGAGCCGTCGATATGTGCAAGAAGGTGCGGTGACCCATGCAGATGTCAATAGCGCGGATCTGCGCGAGCGTTCTGTTGGTAGCGTTGCTCTTGGTTGTGCGCCCGGTAAAGGGACAAGACGTGGGCCCGTTGACGCCTGACGCCGGTACGCCTGTGCCGCAGGAGGTGGCACCGCAGAGTCGGACGAGTCCTGATATCTCGTTCATCGATAACCCTTCGGCAACATGCTATCAGCCGGTCGGCGGGCAGAACGAGTGCTACATCAACTGGCAGTACATCTACGTCACGGCATCCTCTCCACAATATATGACCCAGATGACCGTGACGATCGATAGCCGGGTCAGGGCCGTCTACCAGGGGTTCTTCACGACATCCTTCTACATTCCCGGCGATTTACACGGACGCGGGTTCAGGGTACCGTGCGGGGCCCTGGGGGCCGCCGGCAACCCGCTGCTGGGCGCGGCCCATAGCTACACCATCAGGGCGGTGGAGACCGGCGGGCTCAAGGCAGCCAACTATGGTTCCGTCATCTGCCCAGGCCTTCGGCTGGTATACCTCCCGATGACGTTGCGAGGCTGAGGCGGCGGCGCAACACTGGCATCCCGCAGTGGCGAGGTCGGCCTACCACGTCGAGCGCCGGACGGCTAGACCTTCACAGCCTGCCAGTGTTCGGCGCGGTAGCGCCGGACCATCAGGACAGCCTGGAGACCCCAGCCGGCGACCAGGCTCCACCAAATGCCCTGGGGGCCAAAGCCCAGGACCTTCGAGGTGAGCCATGCCAACGGCAGTTGCACCAGCCATAGGGCCGCCAGGTTGACCATCATTGGAGAGAGCGTATCGCCGGCGCCAACCTGTGCGGCGTCGTAGATCAGGGTCACAGTCTGAAGTAAGTAGCCCAGGCCGAGCCAGCGCAGCATAATCGTACCGGCTGCCAGCGCCTCAGGGTCGAGGCTGAACCAGCTCAGGATCCACGGTGCGGCAATCAGCAGAAAGATCACCAGACACGCCGATATGCCGACCGCAACTCGTCCCGCCCAACGCACGGCATCTTTTGCTCGATTGGCCTGTCTGGCACCCAGGTTCAGCCCCATCATAGCGGCGGCCGAGCCGGCGATGCCTGTGGCGGGGACCTGGATGACGCCAAGAATGCGGCTGGCGACGACCCATGCCGCCAGGATCTCGGATCCGTACGATGAGATGAGGCGCATCAGAAGTGAGGTCGCCAGGTTGGGAGCGCCGCGCTGCACGACGGAGGGCAGCGCGATGCGCACGATGCGGCCCATCATAGGGAAGTTCAGCCGCAGGTCGTGCGGGTCAATACGAACGGTTGCCCGCCCGCGGAGCAAGGCGCCCAGGCCCCAGAACATCCCGGCAGCACTTGCTGCGACCACAGAGGCTGCCGCACCCCCTACCCCGAAACGGCGGGCAAGCAATGGTTCGGTCACCAATTGCGTCCCCATGCTCCAGAGGGTCATCATCAACCGGACCTGCGGCGCGCCCGCCGTATTGAGCATGCCGCCGATACTCGGCAACAGCTCCATGGCGATGAGGCCTGTGAAGATAACGCGTGCGTAGCGCACGGCCAGCGGAAGCACGGTCGGATCGGCTCCGGCGAGGCGCATCAAGGGTTCGGCCAAGAGGTACCCCACCACGCCCAAAGAGCCTGCGCTGAAGGTCATCAGGATCACGGCCTGGAGCGTCGCGAGGTTCGCATTGCGCTCATCCTTGGCGCCGACGTAACGGGCTACTACGGCACCACTGGCGCCGCTCAACGCCATCAGGACACTGATCATCGTCACGCGCACCGACATCGCGAGCCCGGCAGCGGCCTGCGCGCCCGATCCGAGCTGCCCAAGCCAGAACGAGTCGTACAATCCCGGCAGCATAGAAAGCGTCTGGCTCAGCGTGATCGGCCAAGCCAGACGCCAGATCGCTCGGGCCAGACTGCCGCGGATTGCAGTCTCCGCCAGGAGTGGTCGTCGGGTAAGTTGGGTTGCTTCCGGCATCAATGGCGATTATACCTTAGCTTGTCGCTTCCGCCCGGACGCCCCAGGGTTTCACGGTCATGGATTGTGCGTCAGATTTTCGCAGCCTCCGCTGTTCTCGTAGAGACGGGGCGGTGCCCCGTCTCCGGACGCAGTGATCCTCAGTACCGGGGTGCGCACGATGAAGATCATACCGGTGTTCAACGGTGTCTGCGCGCCAGAAGACGCGCCACCGGCGCGTCTCTACGAAAGTTGTGAAGGGCGTTGCGGAAAACTGACGCACACCCTTGTGCATGGAGGCCTTGCGAAGGTGAGCCGAGGCCTCTATACTCGGGGCGTATCCGTTGGTCGAAGAAGGAGAGCGTGCGCTATGACCGTTCAACCTGCACTGCACCGTCCCGGACGCAGCATCTATCGGTTCCGCGGCGACTACGATGCGTATCTTTCTGCCGTGACCGCACAGTGGCTGCTGGTCGCACCCAAGGCCAACCCGGCGATGCTGGAGATGTTTGCCGATCGCGATGTGCGACCCTATCGCAATCTGGTCCCGTGGGCCGGGGAGTTCGCGGGCAAATACCTCACCTCCGCTGTTCAAGTGCTCCGCGCGACGGGTAATACGGCGCTTCGCGACCAACTGGTGACATTCGTTGCGCAGCTCATTGCGCTGCAGGAAGAGGACGGCTATCTTGGCCCGTGGCCCAGCGGCTCGCATCTGACGGGGCTCGCTCCCAATGTCGCCGGTGGCGGGCCGACCTGGGACGCGTGGGGACACTACCACGTGATGCTGGGGTTGCTGCTTTGGCACGACGAGACAGGCGACACGGCGGCGCTGGATGGAGCGCGCCGCATCGGTGATCTCTTCTGCCGCATGTTTCTAGGCACCGATCTGCGCCTCGTGGACACGGGCGAGACCGATAAGAACCTCGCCCCCGTGCACGCGCTGGCGATGCTCCACGCGAAGACCGGCGACCCGAAGTATCTGAAGCTGGCCCAGCAGATCGTCGACGAGTTCGCCGCGGTGGGCCCCGACGGCCCGCTGGCGGGAGACTATCTCCGCGAGGCGCTGGCAGGCAGGGAGTTCTTCGAGATGCCGAAGCCCCGGTGGGAGAGCCTTCATCCGATTATGGGGCTTGCTGAACTCTATTGGGGCACCGGTGAGCCCAGCTATCGCGAGGCCTTCGAGCGCATCTGGTGGTCCATCGTGCGCCACGACCGGCACAACAACGGTGGGTTCTCGTCAGGCGAGCGCGCCACCGGAAACCCTTACGATCCTGAACCTATCGAGACCTGTTGTACGATCGCGTGGATTGCCGCGAGTGTCGAGATGCTCAAGCTCACGGGCAACTCCGTCGTGGCAGACGAGATCGAGCTTTCAACCTTCAACTCGGTCCTGGGCATGCACGCGCGTTCAGGGCGCTGGGCGACGTACAACACGCCGTCGGATGGCGCACGCTTTGCCAGTGCCCACCAGATCGTCTTCCAGGCGCGATCGGGCAGTCCTGAGTTGAACTGTTGCAGCGTCAACAGCCCTCGTGGGTTGGGGATGGTCAGCGACTGGGCCGTCCTGGCGGGCTCCGGCGGTCTCTACCTCAACTACTACGGTCCCATGGAGGCGAGTGTCTCACTGCGGGACGGCCTGGCGGTGGGACTCTCCGAGGAGACCGACTACCCTGCTTCCGGGCGAATTCGCATCCGCGTGGCGCTTGCCGAAGCCGCCTCGTTCGGCCTCTACCTACGCATTCCGTCCTGGTCGCTGCGGACGCCGGTGGCGGTCAACGGTGAAGCCGTCGCCGAGGTCAAGCCTGGAACGTACTGCAGGATCGAGCGGCAATGGTTCGACGAGGACACGATCGAGATCGACCTCGATATGGCGCCCCACGTCTGGCCCGGTGACAACGAGCGCGCGGGCCTCACCTCGATCTACCGTGGGCCGATCCTGCTGGCTTATGATCAAAGATACAATCGCGAGCTTCAGCGAGATGTCGAGCCGGCTGAATTGCTGCAGCGTCAACAGCCCCCGTGGATTGGGGATGGTCAGTGATTGGGCCGTGATGGTGGGTCCCGGCGGTCTTCACCTCAACTATTACGGTCCGATGCAGGCGAGTGTCGCGCTGCGGGACGACCTGGCGGTGGGGCTCTCGCAGGAGACCGACTACCCTGCTTCCGGGCCACATTCGCATCCACGTGGCGCTTGCCCAAGCCGCCTCGTTCGGCCTCTACCTCCGCATTCCGTCATGGTCGCTGCGGACGTCGGTGGCGGTCAACGGTGAAGCCGTCGCCGATGTCACGCCCGGGACGTACTGCAGGATCGAGCGGCAATGGTTCGACGAGGACACGATCGAGATCGACCTCGACATGGCGCCCCACTTCTGGCCCGGTGACAACGAGCGCGCGGGCCTCACCTCGATCTACCGAGGGCCGATCCTGCTGGCCTACGATCAAAGATACAATCGCGAGCTTCAGCGAGATGTCGAGCCGGCCGTGTTCGGTTTCGATCCCTGGAAGACGACGGCGGAAGGTTTGCAGGTCCCGGCACTTGATGCCGCGGTGTTGACCCCGACAGTGTGGGATGACTGGCTGCCGCCGATGCTGCTCTTCGAGGTGTTTGCGACCGACGGACGCCGTGTCAGGCTCTGTGATTTCGCCAGCGCCGGGCAGACCGGGTCGCTCTATCGCTCGTGGCTGCCGGTTCGACGGTGTGCCTGAACGACCAGCGTTCTCTCGTGAGCATCCGCTACCCAGCAGGCAGCTTCCAGCGTCAGATGACGTGCAGTGATAGGCATCAGGCCAGGACCGGCGCGGATGAGTGAGATAGCGCTGCTGGGCGACCGCATCAAAGCCATCTCCTTCGATGGTGACATGACGCTGTGGGACTTCCGCAAGGCGATGCGATCTGCCCTGGGTCACGTGATCCTGCGGCTGCGCGAGCTGTTGCCGGCAGAGGCTGCTGCCGGCCTGACGGTCGACGGGATGATCGAGATCCGCAACCAGGTGGCGGCGGAGTTGGCGGGCACGGGAAAGCGACTCGAGGAGATACGGCACGCAGCCTTCGTGCGCACGCTGGCAACCATCGGTTGCGATGACGCCGAGATTGCCGCAGAGCTGAACGATCTCTACCGCAGACACCGTTTTGAAGATATGGAGCTCTATCCGGATGTCATTTCCGTGCTTGATGCGCTTCAGCCACATTACGTGATCGGGCTTCTCTCCAACGGAAACAGCTATCCCGAGCAGTGTGGGTTGCCGGGGCGGTTCTCTTTCGAGGTCTTCGCGCAGGATGTCGGGGTAGAGAAGCCTGCCCCCGGCATCTTCCACGTGGCGTGTGTTCAGGCAGGCTGTGAGCCTGGCGAGCTGCTGCACGTCGGTGATTTGCTGGAGGCCGACGTTCGGGGCGCGAACGACGCTGGGGCTGTTTCCGTCTGGCTGAACCGGGATGGCATGCCGAACGCCACCGGCATCGTTCCCAGTTTCGAGGTACAATCGCTGGCAGCGCTGCAGGGCATCTTGGGACTGCGAGGAGCGTAGCCGATGGAACGGTGTGCCTGGGCAGGCGACGACCCGCTGATGGTAGCCTATCACGATCTCGAATGGGGTACCCCCGTTCACGATGACCGGCTGCTCTTCGAGTTTCTCGTCCTCGAGGGGGCTCAGGCAGGCCTGAGTTGGTCCACAATTCTCAAGAAACGGGAGGCCTATCGCAGCGCTTTCTGCGGCTTCGATCCACACTGCGTTGCCCGTTTCGACGAGGACGATCAGGCACGGCTGCTTGCCGATGCCGGGATCGTACGAAACCGTCTGAAGATCGCGTCAACCATTTCCAACGCGCGGGCAGTTTTGGCGATACAGGAGGAAGCCGGCAGCTTCGATCGCTACATCTGGCAGTTCGTCGGCGGCGCGCCGATTCAGAACCATTGGCAGGGGCTGCGCGAGATCCCTTCGCAGAGTCCGGAGTCCGTCGCGATGAGCAAGGCTCTGAAGCAGCGCGGGTTCCGCTTCGTCGGTCCGACCATCTGCTATGCCTTTATGCAGGCCGTGGGATTGGTGAACGACCACCTCGTCGGCTGTTTTCGTTACCGCGAGCTGGGATGCGTGAGGACCTGAAAGGGCGTATCGATCGCCTCTGCGGAGCCAAGGTCACGTCGTGTGCGCCTCGTCCGGAAACGGCAGCTCTCGATGGTGTTGCCGTGGGTGGCTGGGGCGCTGGATTTTCCGCCGGTTGGAGAGTATGATCCTACGTGGCTCTGAGCCTCATACGGCGGTGCGATCGCCGGGACCGGTGACGTGACCCAAGACACACTTGCTGTCTGTCATCGATCCCCAAACCCATAATTCTCGAGGAGACCACTACATATGAACAACGGCAGCCCCCCTCTTGACGTCGTGCGCATCGGCTTTGTCGGAGTCGGCGGGATGGGGACAAACCATCTCACCAATCTCGTTCGGATGCCCTGGGTGGCCGTCACAGCGGTGTGCGATATCAATGCATCTCACGCCCAGCGTGCCAGCGACATGATCCAGAAGGCCGGGCAGCCTGCGCCTACGCTTTATACCCGTGGCGAGCGTGATTTCGAGCGCCTCTGCGCCGAAGAGGATCTCGATCTTGTCTACACCGCCACACCCTGGGAATGGCACACGAAAGTCTGCGTCACGGCGATGCAAAATGACAAGCATGCGGCAACCGAAGTACCCGCCGCGGTGACGCTGGAGGAGTGCTGGCAATTGGTGGACACGGCTGAGGCAACCGGCAAACACTGCGTGATGAGCGAGAACTGCTGCTACGACCGGCCCGAGATGATGATCCTGAATATGGTGCGCAAGGGACTCCTCGGCGAGGTGATGCATGCCGAGTGTGGCTACTTGCACGATCTGCGAGCCACCAAGTTCGAGGCCGGAAACGAGGGGCTGTGGCGCCGGGCTCACTCAGAAGGGCCGGAACGGCGATCTCTATCCGACGCACGGCTTGGGACCGGTCGCCCAATGCATGAATATCAACCGGGGCAACCGGTTCGTGCGGCTTGTCTCAATGAGCACCAAATCGGTGGGCTTGCAGAGGTACGCGGCACGTCACTTTGGCCCGGACAGTCCCTTCGCGAAGGCGGACTACGCCTTGGGCGACATCGTGACGACGCTGATCCAGACGGCAGGCGGACAGACGATCGTCGTCAAACACGATACCGACTCGCCGCGTCCCTATAGCCGCGACATTCTCGTTCAGGGGACAAACGGCATCGTACGCGTCTACCCTGAGCAGAAGATCCACATTGAGGGCCGGAGCGGACCCGAAGAGTGGGAGCCGCTGGAGGCCTATCGACCGGAGTTCGAGCACCCGCTGTGGGCCGAGACGATCAACAGTCTCGAAGGGATCGGTGGTCACGGCAATATGGACTACCTGACAGACTATCGCCTGACGACGTGCCTGCATACCGGGCAGCCCACGGACCTGGACGTCTACGATGCAGCCACGTGGAGTGCCGCATCGGCGCTCAGCGAGCGATCGATTGCTGCGGGGAATCAGCCTGTCGACTTCCCGGATTTCACTCGTGGACGGTGGAAAGAACGGCGACCTCTGGATAGGTGAGGCGCGAATCACCCGTTTAGCGGTTACGCTGGGGGTTGTGGCCATCGGGGTGCCGCTCTGCCGTGTACCTCGGCGCCCTCCTTGCTGCGATCGGGGCGCCGCTGATCTTCCGCGCCTGGACGATGGTGTAGTGTCAGGCGAGTGAGATGGCAGAGACGACCCCGCCCCTGCATCCACCCAGCGAGATGTGACGTGACCCGGGAGCGGTGAGATACCGTCGCGCCCCTCCATCCGCGGCGGTCTTGTTCCCACACGGTAATCGCTTATACTCCCCAGCGTGCCGGACGCCTGCTAGCCAAGGAACGCGACGTCGGAGGCAGTGAAGTGTACGATCTACTCATCCGCGGTGCCCTATATCCTCTCCCTTGACACGAATACTCGGTCATCGAGGGACACGATCTAGCCATCAGCAATGGTCTGATCGCGTCTGTAGTCCCTTCGGGTACTTTGGGCGAAGCTACCCGCGTGATCGACGCCGGGGGGCAATTTCTGCTCCCAGGGCTGATCAATGCACACACCCACGTGGGCATGTCCTATTTCAAGGCGACCGCCGCCGCAATGGAGCTCTTCAAGTGGCTCGAGTGGGGATGGTTCTACATCGAGCGCATGGATGAGGACGATATCTACTGGGCCGCGATGCTAGCCTGTATGGAGATGATCCGCGCCGGCGTGACGACCTTCTCGGACATGTACTTCTCGGAGAAAGTGATCGCCAAGGCCGTCGAGCAGACGGGCATCCGAGCCTGTCTCTCCGAGTCGATTATGGAGCCGGCGGGCGGTATGGAGATGAAAAAGGGGGTGGACGCCCAGCTGGCCTACGCGCGCAGTTTCTTCGAGGAGTGGCACGGAGCAGCAAACGGCCGCATCTCTGTGATGATGGCGCCGCATTCTCCCTATGCCTGCTCGGCAGATGTCTTGACGCAGATCGCCGGACTTGCCGACGAACTCGGCGCACGGCTGCACATCCATCTGTCGGAGACGGAGGCCGAGGTTCGGCAGGCTTATGAATCCTGGGGAATGAGCCCGCCGGCCTATCTGAACTCCCTGGGGTTGCTGGATGCCCCGATGACGGCGGCGCACTGCGTGCACCTAAGCGATGACGATATTGCCCTCGTGGACCGCCCCACCTTTGGCGTCTCGCATAACCCGGCGGCCAATCTAAAGCTGCAGAGCGGTATTGCTCCTGTCCCCCAGATGATCGGCAAGCAGCTGGCTGTGGGGCTGGGGTCAGACGGCAATGGCAGCAACGACGTCATTGACATCCTGAAGGACGTCTACCTCGCTTCGATTCTTCATCGCTGGACTGAGGCACAGCATCCGACCCGGACCTGCCTGGCGATGGCGACCCGCGAGGGGGCCCGTTCGCTGGGGCTTGGCGACCAGATCGGCTCGCTGGAGGTGGGCAAGAAGGCTGACATGATCCTCGTCTCACCTGACAGCGCGCGGTCTATGCCTGTGCACGAACCGCATGATACACTCGCACTGACGTGTCACGGCGACGATGTCACGACGACGATTGTGGATGGCCGTATCCTTATGCAAGATGGGCGGTTTCTAACTCTGGATGCCGGCGAGGTGCTCGCCCAAGCGCGCGAGCGTGCCGCTCGTATCTTCGGCGTCCCCTCGCCGGTGGTGCGGCTGTAGCAATCAGCATGAGGAAGGAGGTGGTGGTCCGGGCAAGACCCATTTGACTGGCGTGGTCCGAAGCATAGCTGCTATCAAAGAAGACTAGAGGGAGAGAAATGTCGATACTAAAGAAAGTCCCGTATCTTGTATTTGTCATGGTTTTCACTTTTGGGTTGGTCCTGAGCGGATGCAGCACACCGGCCCCCACCGAGGCGCCGCGACAAGCGCGCCAATGGCTGAACCCTTTAGGGTTGCTCTGATCGTCGCCACGGGTGGCCTTGGCGACCGGTCGTTCAACGACAGCGGCTACGCCGGCGTGAACCGTGCCGCCGAAGAGCTCGGCATTCAGTTCGACTACGTTGAACCCAACGAGATCGCCGAGTATGAGAGCCACGAGCGCGCCTTTGCTCAAGACGGTAGCTACGACCTGATCGTGGGCCTCGGCTTTGACCAGGCCGACCCCATGTCCACGGTCGCGGCTGATTTCCCCGACCAGAAGTGGCTGCTCATCGACGGCGCAATTGACGGTATGGACAACGTCCGCAGCATCACCTTCAAGGATTATGAGAAGACCTTCCTAATCGGCGGCTTTGGCGCGCTGCTGACCACGCTGCCCCTGGAGAAGGGGAACCCGGAGTGCATCCTGGGCGGGGTTGGTGGTATGGACATCCCGTTGATCCGCGCCTTCGCAGCCGGTTATATGGCTGGGGCGAAGTACATTAACCCCGACTGCCAGATCAACGTGAACTACGTCGGCGGTTGGGCTGATCCCGCGACCGCCAAGGAGATCGCGCTCTCCATGTACGATCAGGGCGCGGACATCGTCTACCAGTTCGCCGGTGGGTCCGGCCTCGGCGTCTTTGAGGCGGCGGCCGATAGAGACCTCTACGCCTTTGGCACGGACGTCAACCAGAACTGGATCGACCCCGATCACATCGTGCTTAGCGCTCAGCGCCAACTGGATGTGGTAGTCTACAATACCATCAAAGATCTGATGAATGGTGTGTGGGAACCCGGTCTCCACCCGCTCGGGTTGGCCGAGGGTGCCGTGGGCTATACCCTTGAGGACAGCAATATCGAAGTGCCCGATGCCGTTGTTCAGCAGATCGAGGATATGAAGGCGAAAGTCATCTCCGGCGAGCTCGTGATCCCCTCTGAGATCGAGGGTGTCGACGCTTTCATCGCGTCGCTTAACAATTAGGCCACTGTGATGGTTGTCCAAGGGAGGAGGCCGACTTCTCCTCCCTTGGACGAGGAATCGCGTCCCGTCGAGTCATTCTGAGGTACGTGGAGAGACGGTCAACTGGATACTGTACTCGAGCTACGCGGGATCACCAAGACCTTTCCTGACGTCGTGGCCAATGACGGCATCGACTTGGCCTTCCGGCGTGGCGAGGTGCACTGCCTGTTGGGTGAGAACGGCGCCGGTAAGACGACGCTGATGAATGTCGTCTTTGGCCTGTATGATCCGGACGAAGGTGAGATTCTGATCGACGGCAAGCCCGTTCGCGTCTCCTCACCTGCCGTCGCGATCGCCAACGGGATTGGGATGGTCCACCAGCACTTCATGCTCGTGGAACCGCTGAGTGTTGCTGAGAACGTCGTGATTGGGGCGGAGCCACGACGCGCCGGACGTGGTCCAAGCCTTGTCTTTCCGATGAGGGAAGCCATCCGCAGGGTCCGTGAGCTGTCCAACCGCTATGGACTGGTGGTCGATCCAACCGCGCGGATCGAGGATCTACCTCTCGGCGTGCGGCAACGCGTTGAGATTCTGAAGGCACTGTACCGCAAGGCCGACATCCTGATTCTCGACGAGCCCACGGCTGTCCTGTCGCCGCCGGAGGTGGAGGAGCTCTACAAAGTGATCGAGGCACTTCGCGAATCCGGCAAGACCGTCATCTTCATCACGCACAAGCTCAAGGAGACGATGGCGGTCAGCGATCGCGTTACCGTCCTGCGCGATGGACGCAAGGTAGGCACGGTCGAGCGGGACGAGACGACGCCCGAGGCACTGGCCCAGATGATGGTCGGTCGCGAGGTCGTGCTGCGGGTGACCAAGACGCACCGGGAGCCGGGTGACGTGACACTCAGCGTTCGGGACCTGGTCGTCAACGACGCGCGCGGGCTCCCGGCGCTCTGCGGTGTCAGCTTTGACGTCAAGCAGGGAGAGATCTACGGGATCGCCGGTATCGAGGGCAATGGCCAGTCGGAGTTGATCGAGGCGATCACGGGGCTGCGGAAGCTCGAATCCGGAGATGTCCTCTTGGAGGGCCAATCGCTGATCGGCAAAACCCCTGCGCAATTCCTCGGCGCCGGGGTGGGGCACGTGCCGGAGGACCGAATGCAGCGCGGGCTGGTCGAGCAGTTCACGGTCGCCGAGAACCTGATGCTTGGTTATCATTTTGACTCCGATCTCGCGCGTCTGGGCGTACTGCAGAAAGCGCGGATCACCGAGCACGCCGATCGATTGGTTGACACCTATGATATCCGGACGCCCAACGTCGATACCGTCGTCTCCCATCTCTCGGGCGGCAATCAGCAGAAGACCGTCCTCGCTCGTGTCTTGAGCTCGAATCCGAAAGCGCTCGTGGCCTCTCAGCCGACCCGCGGCGTGGACGTCGGGGCGACGGAGTTCATCCACAACCACCTTCTGGGGATGCGTGAGAGGGGAGTGGCGATCCTGCTCCTGTCGGCCGACCTTGATGAAGTTCGCAGCCTGAGCGATCGTATTGGCGTCATCTACCAGGGACGCATCGTGGTCGAAAGAGCCACGGAGGACTTCTCTGAAGAGGAGCTCGGGCTGTATATGGCCGGCGAGCAGGCCGCAACTCCCGAAGGTATTGTGGCGCACGGATGTCCGGACGTTCCGATGGTAGGGGTGTAATGGACGCAATTGACGTGGAAGCTCTGGAGGGAAAACAGCTGCGTCACCCCCCCGGCCCCGGTCGTCACCTGGGTGGCAGGTCGGCTCGACGATGGGTGGGGATCGTCTCGCCGATCGGCGCGCTGATTTTGAGCGTCGGTGTGGGCTCGGTCTTCCTGTTGGTCTACGGATACTCCCCCGTTGAGGCTTACGGTGGGATCATCCAGGGCGCATTCGGCAATCGCTACGCCATCGCGGAGACGCTGCTCAAGGCTACCCCACTGATTTTCACCGGGCTGGCGATGGCTGTGGCTGCGAAAGCCGGGCTGTTCAACATCGGTGGCGAGGGGCAGCTCGTCGTGGGTGCGCTGGGCACCGCGATGGTAGGCACACTGAATCTCGGTCTTCCCGCGGTGTTGCACGTCACGGCAGCCCTCGCCGCCGGCTGTCTCACAGGCGCAGCCTGGGGCGCGCTGGCGGGGTGGATCAAGGCGCAGTTCGGCGCCCACGAGGTGATCGTCACCATCATGCTCAACTACATCGCCCTCCTCCTGACGAGTTACATGGTCAACTATCCCTGGAAGGCGGAGGGTATGGTAGCGCAGACCGACAAGGTCCTGGCCTCCGCCGAACTGCCCAGGGTGATGAACGGGAGCCAGTTGTCGTACGGCGTCCTCATTGGGGTGTTGGCCGTCGCGGTCAGCTGGTTCATCATCCGGCGAACCGTCCTGGGGTTTGAGATGCGGGCAGTCGGGTACAATCCCGGAGCGGCGGAGACCGGCGGCATCAAGACGACGGTGATCGTCGTCGCGGCGATGGCATTGGCCGGGGCGATGGGTGGGCTAGGAGGAGGCGTCGAGGTGCTGGGGGTGCATCGCCGGTTCATCCAGGGCTTCTCACCGGGTTTCGGCTACGACGGTATCGCCGTCTCGGTCCTGGCAAACGATCAGCCCTGGCTTATTCCGCTCACCGCGGTCCTGTTCGGCGCCCTGCGCGCCGGTGGGGCCTATCTCGACCGGACGACCGGCCTGCCCGGTGATTTCGCGCTGCTGATCCAGGGGTTGGTGATCTTCTTCGCCGCATCGCCGCGGATTTTCGTAGCTCTTATGGAGAGGCGGGGGCACCGATGAGCGCTTTCATCAATGCCGTCATATCCCTGCTCGCGTCGACACTGCGCATCAGTACGCCGCTGGCTCTCTCGTCCATTGGTGAGGTCTTCTCGGAGCGCGCCGGCATCGTGAACCTGGGACTCGAGGGCCAGATCCTGACGGGTGCTTTCGCTGCCGTGCTGGGCTCCTACCTCACGGGCAGCCCCTATGTCGGCATGGTGGCGGGGGTGGGCGCCGGTGCGTTGTTGGGCCTGCTCCACGCGCTGTTCGTCGTGAAGTTTCGGGCCAATCAGATCGTCATTGGTGTGGGTATGAACATCTTCGCTCTGGGCCTCACGACCATCGGCCTTCAGACGATTTGGGGGAACCGCGGCAAGTCGGACGCCGTGACGGGATTGCCTCAGATCAGCATAGGATTCCTCGACAGCATCCCCGTGATCGGTCCGGTGCTCAATCACCATACGATCATCGTCTACTTGATGCTGGCTATCGCTGCGCTGTCGTGGTTCGCGATCTTCAGGACGACGTTAGGTCTGAGACTGCGGGTGGTCGGTGAGAACCCCAAGGCCGCCGACTCGGTGGGCATCAAAATCACGCCTATCAAGTATTGGGCGGTCGCCATCGGAGGCGCGATGAGCGGTCTCGCCGGTGCTTACATCTCGTTGAGCGATCTCAGCCTCTTCAGCCGCAACATGAGCGCCGGGCGTGGGTTCATTGCCCTGGCGGCGACGATTCTCGGCAACTGGAATCCACTGGGCGCCCTCGGCGGAAGCATGATCTTCGGATTCCTCGGCGCCCTGCAGATCCGCCTGCAAGCTACGGACTTCCCGACGCAGTTCATCCAGATGATTCCGTACGTCCTGGTCATTCTGATTGTCGCGGGGTTCGTCCAGCGCGTTCGGGCGCCCGGAGCCGTCGGCGAGATTTACGAGCGCGGTTCCTAGAAGGCATCGGGGAGGCATCTGTGAAGCTTGATGATCTTAGGGAGCAGCTGGCCATTCCACTCAAGGCGAACGATCCCGAACTCTATGCCGAGATGCAGCAGCGGCTAGCTGAATTGGGTGAGGGCGGGCTCCTCAACGGGATGTACGACTTTCTGGCACGCTACGAACGTGGTGAGGCACTGCGGCCCAACTTCCCGAACAAGATGCAGTTTCTCTACATGCGGGATCGCCAGACCTTTAGTTTTGGGTTGATTCCGGAGCTCGTACCCATCGCGTACCAGATCGGACGAATGATCGGCATGGCCTTTGATGCGCCCCGGCGCGAGGGTGTGACGCTCAAGGAGGCACTGGAGAGTGCCATCGGCGTCGCCGAGGCGTTTGACTATGGTCGCCAGGAGATCGTCACGGTGGAGGAGAACTTCGCCATCTACCGGACGTACGAGTGTGCTGACTGCTACGGTATGCCCAACCTCGGCATGAAGATCTGTCCCTACGAGGCGGGTACCGCTGCGGGCGCTTTGGAGAAAACTCTGGGGAGGCCCGTGCGCGTGGTCGAGGTGAAGTGTTGTGCCAACGGCGACCCCTACGATGAATTCGAAGTCTATGTGGGAGATGATGATGCTAACTGAAGCACCCTACGAACTGGAAGGTCACGTCTACACCCGGCGTGACGTTGAAGAGCTGGCCGCGATGGTTCTGACCCGCTGCCCGGGTCCTCCGCCTGAGATCGGGTATATCATCGGGACCGGATTTGCCGCCTTTGCCGAGGAGATCGAGAATGCTGTCACCATTCCCTACAGCGACCTCTCGCTATGGCCTCCTCTGAACACGGTGGGCCACATCGAGGAGCTTGTGATTGGTGACCTCGCCGGGCGGCGCGTCGCATGTGCGCGAGGCAAGATTTTCCTGCTCGACGGCGCCCCCCCGCAGGTTGTAGCCCTGCCGGTGCGTCTCTTCTACGCGATGGGCTGCCGGAAGTTGCTCTACACCAATACCGTCGGTGCCATCGACCCCAGCTTCCGTCCGGGCGAGTTCATCCTCGTCACGAACCACATCAACCTCACGGGGACGGAATCCCCTGGTCGGTGAGCGGAATGGCGAGTGGGGGGCGACGTTCTTCGATATGAGCCACCCCTACGACGCGGACTACATCGTCGCCCTGAGAGAGATCGCGGCGGCGGAAGGCATCGCCCTCCACGACGCGGTCTATGGCTGTGTGCTGGGTCCATCCTTTGAGACGGCTGCCGAGATCAACATGCTACGCGTTGTCGGTGCGCACGCTGTTGGTATGTCCACCGTTCCGGATGTGATAGCCGCGCGCCAACTCGGCATGCGCGTGGCGGCCTTTGGGTTCATCTCGAACATGGCGGCAGGGGTGACGGAGGCGGGTGTCGATAACGAGGATATCCTCGGCCTGGCACGCGACCACACCGCGGAGTATGCGAGCCTGGTGCGGAGCATTCTGCCGAGGATGTAGCCCACCCCAGGCTTGCAGCGAGTGAGGACGCCGGCGCTTGAGCCGGACGACCTCTATGCTGTTATCGATTACGTCGCCGGAGGGTCTAAGCTCAGCAGGTGTGGAGCGCCCTGACGGTGCGGAAAGACACACGTATGGTCACGATTGCCGTCCTTACGGACATTCACTTTGGTCCAAGCTGCTCAACACCGCAGCGACGATGCGAGATCGCCGACATCCTGGTCCGGCGAGCCGTGCATCGCCTCAATCGCCTGATCCACCCTGATATCACCGTCGTCCTCGGCGATATTGTGGATGACGGCGCCTCTTCGGGGGCGAGAGAGCGCCTGACGCGGATTCGCGAGATCCTGGACACGCTTGCATCTCCCTACATTGCGATACCGGGCAACCACGATGGCGATGTCGAGGCCTTCTACAGGATCTTCGATCGCCCCGCCCCAATCGTCGATCTGTGCGGACTTCGCTTTCTCCCCTTCATCGATAGGGAGGAACCCGGCTTCAATGCCAGCAGAGCGGAGGCAGATGTCGAGCGTTTTCGCCGGGCTCGGGCGGACTACGACGGGCCGATCGTGGCACTGCAGCACGTCTGTCTGGCCCCTCCGGGACTCGCCGACATCCCCTACAACTACACGAACGCGGATGAGATCGTTGCAGCGATGGCTGAAGCCCGGGTCGAGCTGTCCGTAAGTGGCCACCACCACGCGGGTGCCGAGACGGTCCGAAACGCGACGACGACCTTTGTCAATGCGCCCGCCCTCTGTGAGAGGCCGTTTCACCTTACGGTGCTCACGATAGACGGCGGCCATACCTCGGTTGATCGTCACCAGCTTGCGATGCCGGAGCACCTTGGGCTGGTAGACTCCCACGTCCACACCCAGTTGGCCTACTGCAGTGACAATATGACGGTCGAATCGGCGATATCCCTGGCCAGGGACTTCGGGCTCGCAGGCCTCTGTTTTACCGAGCACTCAGGGCAACTCTACTTCCCGGCTGACCGGTATTGGGGTGGTGACTGCGCGCGGGAGGGTATCGCGGGCGCATCGCCACAGAACGACCGTATGGATGCCTATCTCGCGCTGAAACAGACCTATGAGACGGGCGAGATCGTCTTTGGGCTGGAGACTGATGCCGACTTTCGGGGCAATCTGGTCCTGAAACCTGATGACCGGCGCCACTTCACCCGGATCAGTGGTGTGATCCATCGGGCACCCAGCCTGGCGCCCTCCGCTCGATCTCTGGAGGCGCTGGCTCGCGAGTTTATGGGGATCCTGGAACGGCTCGTCACCCAGAATATCGACGTGCTGGCTCATCCCTACAGGATCTTCCGCAGTGCAGGCTATGCAGCCCCTGAGCGGCTCTTCCATCCGACGGCAGTGCTATTGCGCGATCACAATGTCGCCGTGGAGATCAACTACCACAGCAATCAGCCGCCGCCTGAGTTCGTGCGGATCTGCCTGGACATGGGGCTGAAGTTCACTTTCGGCAGCGACGCCCACAGTCTCTATGAGGTGGGTGAGTTTGCCGAACACCTGAAGCTGTTTGAGAGTCTGGGTGCGGGCGCCGCGCTGTCTGATGTGCTGTTGGATCGACGATGAAGCGAGCCGAGAGCGGCAGCACGTTTGAGGTGTCGGCACTCATACTGCCGATGCGTAGCATTGAGGGTGTGATTGCGCCATTCCGGCGCAAGTACACGTCGGATGGTGCGATGGGCGTGGGCGCGCATCTGACGCTGCTTTATCCTTTCTGTGGACACAATGAGTGGAATGCGGCGGGAGCTCGCAGAGTGGAAATGGCAGCGGCCGCGACACCTTCGTTCACCCTCGAGTTCGGCTGGGTGAACCGATTCCCGCGAGATCGCGTTCTCTACCTGGAGCCTGAGCCGGACGATCGGCTGACGACACTCCTCCACACGCTGGCGATCAGTTTCCCCGAGTACCCTCCGTATGGCGGTGAAATCCCCCTCGAAGAACTACGGCCTCACGTGACGGTCGCGGTCGCTTCGAGCGAGGCCGAGTTGGGACGTATCGAAGCGGATTTGCTGCGCGAGATATCCCCGCTCCTCCCGTTGCGCGTTGACGTCTCAAGCATTTGGATGATCGTTCGGGTCGAGGGAAGTTGGTTTCTGCTCTCAACGTTTCCCCTTGCGCCGGAGGCCGGCACGCCGAGCTAGCTCTGACGATTGACGTATGGCTAACTACATCGGGGCCATCGATGTCGACAGCACGGGAGGGACCAAGTTGTGCACCTGTTGACATTATTTGAACGCGATGCTACCATGTATATGCCTTGAGCCCACACAGTTTCCCGTCCCTCCTTTCTACCCCAGTGTAGGCCACCAGAAAGAGGCGTCAGCATGGTGAAGAAGAAGGCAAGCGTCGAGGCGGATGACCAGCCGCCGCCGGAGGATGTTGCATCGGCCGTCCCCGAGCCGGCTCCGTCAGCAGATGAGGGAGCGACGACCTTCCCTGTCGTGGGGATTGGTGCTTCCGCTGGGGGGCTCGCCGCGTTTGAGGAGTTCTTCGCGCGTATGCCTGCGACCACTAGAGCGGGATGGCCCTTGTCCTGGTCCAGCACCTCGATCCGTCTCACGAGAGTCTGCTTACCGAGCTAGTCGCCCGCTACGCCAAGATGGCAGACCTATGAGGTCGTGGATGGCCTGGAGGTGGCGCCCAACTGTGCGTACGTCATCCCCCCCAACAAGGATATGGCTCTCGTGGACGGACGGCTGCGGTTGACGGAGCCATCGAATGCGCGTGGCCTCAGGCTCCCTATCGATCATTTCTTTCGTTCGTTGGCTCAGGACCGTCATGAGCAGGCCATCTGCGTGATCCTCTCCGGCACCGGCACGGATGGAACCTTGGGGCTGAGGGAGATCAAAGGGCGGGGCGGTATGGCCATGGCTCAAGATCCGGACTCGGCGGCACACGACGGTATGCCCCGAAGTGCCATCGCCACCGGAATGGTAGACTATATCCTGCCGCCCGGGGAGATGCCCGACCAGCTTATTGCCTACGTGGATCACGCGTTTGGCACGCTTGCTCCTAAAGCCCCACTTCCCGAAGTAGCTGCGATGGGCTCGCTGCGGAGGATTTTCGCGCTGGTGCGAGGCCGGACGGGCCACGACTTCTCGGCCTACAGGAAGAACACCGTTCTGCGCCGGATCGAGCGGCGGATGGCGGTCCACCAGATCCTCCGGATGCAGGACTACGTCCGGTATCTGGAGCAGAGCGCTCAAGAGGTAGACACGCTCTTCCAGGAGATCCTGATCGGCGTCACAAGTTTCTTCCGAGACCCGGATGCGTTCGAAGCTTTGACGGCGCAGGCCATTGTTCCGCTTCTTGCTGACGCTCAACCGGACCGTCCCCTGCGCATCTGGGTGCCGGCCTGCGCCACCGGAGAGGAAGCGTACTCCATCGCGATGCTCGTCCACGAGCGTGCCGAGATGCTATCCCACGATGGGTCGCCTCAGGTCTTTGCGACCGACATCGACTCCTGCGGCAATCGAGCGCGGGCGCGCCGCTGTCTATCCTGATAGTATCGCTGTCGATGTTACCCCGGAACGGCTGGCGAGCTTTTTCGTTGCTGAGAACCACAGCTACCGTGTACGGGAGTCCATCCGCAACATGGTGATCTTCGCCGTTCAGAACGCGATCGCGGATCCGCCATTTTCTCACATTGATCTCATCAGCTGTCGTAATCTGCTCATTTACCTGGAGCCCGAATTGCAGAAAGAGCTCGTGTCGCTCTTTCACTACGCACTGAATCCTGGTGCTTTTCTTTTCCTGGGAAGCTCGGAGAGCGTCGGAAGCCTCGAGGATCACTTCGATGTGGTGGACAGGAAGTGGAAGCTCTACCGACGGAAGGGGACCGAGGCACGCTACTGGTCCAAGCCGCCCTTTGGCCTGCCGACTTCCTTGAGGAGTGCTTCGTCCTTGCCGACAGAGGCGATAGGAAGACCGGATAAGAAGCCGAGCGTTCGAGACGTGGCGGAGCGGGTGCTGCTCGCCCAACATACACCCGCGAGCGTCTTCCTCAGTCGAGACGGAGAGGTCGTGTACTTCCATGGACGCACAGGGCGCTACCTGGAGCCATCTGCCGGTGAGGCAAGCCTGAATATCGCGGCCATGGCGCGTGAAGGTCTCCGTTTGGAACTGGTCAACGCGATCCGCAAGGTGGTCACAGAGCGAGTACCAGTCTACTGCCCGGCACTTCGCGTCAAGACGAATGGCGACTATGCAACTGTGAACCTTACCGTTCAGCTTCTCACGGAACCCGAACTGGCGCAGGAGCTGATCATGGTCGTTTTTGATGAGGCACCGGCGGTACCGCTGGTCGATGGTCACGACGAGCCTCAACCGTTGCGGACGCGAGCGCGTCGCGCGTGGCATCACTGGAGCAGGAACTGCGGGCCAAGGAGGGATATCTGCAGGCCACGGTTGAGGAGCTTCAGACGTCCAACGAGGAGCTGCGGTCCACCAACGAAGAGCTGCAATCGTCGATGGAAGAGCTGCAGAGTACCAATGAGGAGCTTGTGACCTCAAGGGAAGAGCTACAGTCCATCAATCAGGAATTGACGACGGTGAACAGCGAGTTGCAGCAGAAGATCGCCGCCTACTCGCGTGCCAACAATGACATGAATAACCTGCTGGCGGGGACCGGCGTGGGCACTGTTTTCGTGGATGAATATCTGACTATCCAACGCTTCACGCCTGCCGCGACCAAGGTAATCAACTTGATCCCGAGCGATGTCGGCCGGCCGGTGAGCGACATCGTCGCGAATCTGGACTATGTCCACCTAGTTGAGGACACCCGCGCCGTGTTGGATACCCTGATTCCGAGAGAGGTGGATGTCCGCACTCCGGATGGTCGATGGTATCTGATGCGCATCTTGCCCTACCGGACGACCCAGAATGTGATTGAGGGCGCGGTACTGACCTTCGTGGACATCACAGAATTGAAGGCCGTACAGGCGCGGCTGGAGGAGCAGGTCCAGATGACGCAGGATGCACACGACTACGCCCGCGCCATCGCGGAAACGTTGAGGGGACCCATCCTGGTACTCGATGCCGACTTGACGGTTGTCTCGGTCAACGCGGCCTTCTATGCGTTGTTCGACGTGCGTCCGGAGGAGACGATTGGGCAGAAGGTCTATGCTCTGGGCAACCATCAGTGGGATATTCCGGATCTGCGGCGCCTGCTGGAGGAGATTCTGCCCAAGGCCATCTCAATTGACGATTACCGCGTGGATCATGAGTTCGAGCAGATCGGTCGGCGCTCCATCTTGCTCAACGCCCGCGAGGTGGCACAGAGGGTTGGAGGGTCGCGGCGTATTCTACTGGCCTTTGAGGATGTCACCGGTCGCCAGTAGGTGGCGGGCTGAAAGGGAGGTGGGTGATGGTTGAAGATCCGGGAACCGAGACCAATGGTGCAGACCTGCGTCGACGCGCGGAAGCGATCGTCGAACAGGAGTCGGCAGACCTGCAGGCTTTGACACCCGACCAGATGCTGGGCCTCGTCCACGAACTCCGGGTGCATCAGATCGAGCTGGAAATGCAGAATGAGAATCTCCGCCAAGCGCAGATTGAGCTTGAACTCGCGCGCGATAGATATGTCGATCTCTATGATTTCGCTCCCGCAGGGTACATGACACTGAGCGAATCGGGGGTGATCCTCGATGCCAACCTGACCGTCGCGTCGATGCTGGGTGTGGAGAGAGCTCAACTGCTTGGGCGTCCGATGACGCAGTTCATCGTCGCTGAGGATCAGGACAGCTACTACCTACATCGCAGACGCCTCTTTGCGACGCAGGAGCCCCAGGCCTGCCAGCTGAGACTGGCCAGGGCCGATGGAACGCAACCGTGGACACAGCTGGCAGCCAGTACGATCACGGATGCTGAGGGCCGGCTGGTATGCCGGATGACGATTAGCGACATCGATGATCTGAGAACTCTGGAGCAGCAGCTTCATCAGCAGGAGCAGCTGGCCATGGTCGGTCAGCTTGCCGCCGGCTTCGCTCACGATTTTCGCAATCTTCTGACGACGATCGTGCTCAATGCCGAGATCGCCTTGTTTGCTCCTCAACTACCCGAAACAGCAGCGCGACACGTTGATGGTGTCGTGAAGGAATCGGCTCGGGCCACCCACCTTGTGCAACAGATCTTGGACTTCAGTAGTCGGGCGATGATGCATCGTCGCGCGGTCGATCTCGAGGTGTCGGTGCGGGATACCGTCCGGGCTCTGCGGCAGACGACCCCTGACAACATCCGTGTGTCGGTGAAGACGGGGCCGTGGGAAAGCATCGTAAATGCCGATTCCGAACGTATGGGACAGGTGCTGGCAAATCTGGCAGACAATGCCCGCGACGCAATGCCTGATGGTGGCGAGCTGCAGTTTGGCCTATCTCGTCTGGCTGTGACTTCGGAAGCACCTCCGGTTGCCGGCATGCCTTCCGGGGACTGGGTTTGTCTCAGCGTGTCCGACACGGGAACCGGAATGACTGACGACGTGCGCGTCCACCTCTTCGAACCCTTTTTCACCACAAAAGAGGTGGGCAAGGGGACCGGATTGGGGCTGGCACAGGTGTACGGCATCGTCCGGCAGCATGAAGGCTACATCGACGTCAGCACGGCAGTGGGGCAAGGTACTACGTTTCGCATTTATCTTCCAGCCCGCCCGCCGTCGGGCCCGGAGTCGCCGCCACAGCGGGAGACTCCACTGCCACGAGGGCATGGGGAGACGATCCTGTTGGTCGAGGATGAGCAGCCCGTCCTGGATGCTGCAACGGGGGTGCTGACGACACTGGGGTATCGGGTCTTGGTGGCGGGGACGGGGCTAGAGGCGATCATGGTCCTCGCAGCGCAGGAGCGCATTGATCTGGTTATCACGGACATTGTCCGACCCAGCACCGGCGGCAGCATACTCGCCCGGGATCTGAGACAAAGGGCTCCCAACCTGAAAGTTATCGCCATCACCGCTCCCTTGGTCGGGCGATGGGCGCAGGACCTGAGGGAGGCGGGGTTTGTCGACGTGCTACACAAGCCGCTCGAATCGGGGGCGTTGGCGCGCGCCGTCCGCCATGCCTTGGACATGAACCAATGAGCTTTCCCTGAGTATCTTTCGCAGCCCCGCGCGGGTTTGATCTACTCGGGGCTCTCCCCGTGAGGTTTGCCGCAAGAACCGGCACGACCTGACCATTGGGCCATGCCAACATCCTGCCGTCAAGAGAGTGGAACACAATGACGAAGACACTGAAGATCATCCGTGGCGTTGTGCGTGTCGTGTTGGTTCTGATTGGGGCTTGGTTTGTCATCACCGGGCTTGCACGTCTGCCCAGACTGTTCACGGGCATTGGCATCATTCTCCTGGGCATCCTGTCATCCGTGCTGCTGTCTATTCCCATTCGGCGACAGGAAGGAGATCGAGCGTGGCCGCTCCGGATGAGACCCGAGGCGTCCAACGCCTTCGTCCGGTTCCTCGTTCAGCCGGAACTGCTGATCGTCGTCTTCGGCTTCTTCTTCAACTTCTGGTGGGAGGTCTCGCAGATTCCGATGTATACCGGCGTCAACCGCGGCATCCCCTATTTTGGCGAGAATACCGTCGCGATGAAGCTGTTTTTCGTCCAGACCTTCTGGCGAGCGGCGCTCCTCGATGCGCTGCTGATCCTGGGTGCGTTTTGCTGACCAGCCAGATCTACCAAGACCGGTTCTGGTTTGTGCGCGGCGGCGGCTTGCTGGGATCTCGCAGCCGGCCGATGCGCCCATGGGTTGGCTACCTCATCACGACGGCCGTCTGTGTGGCGTTCCTGGTCTATCTGGAGATCAATTCCTACGATCAGCACTTGTGGGCGTACTCGGAACTGATGCCGACGCTCTTTACAAAGGTCGGCCTGACGCCGGTCGCCGGCCTGCTGATCAGCCCATCGTTGGTGCTGTTGCTGACGAGGCGTGTAACCAGGGCGCGCGAGGTCTGAGTGCGCGGGCGCTCTCTTTGGAGGCGCCAGAGTAGGATGTGTTGCTGTGACGATCAAAATCGCGGTGATCCAGCAGAACGGCAATCCCGGGCGGGTTGACGAGAATCGCGCCAAGGCGCTGTCGTTTGCCGCAGATGCTCTGGCTCAAGGGGCAGACGTCATTCTGTTTCACGAGGAGCTGCTCGTTGGCTACGTCGAGAACCTTAAGGCCCTCGCGGAGCCTCTCCACGGCCCCACCACGCAGGCGTTTCAGGCGTTGCTTCGGGGAACCCATGCATTGGTGATCTACGGGCTCACTGAACGTGACGATGCCGGCACTTACATCGCGGCACCGGTCGTCTCCGGGCAGGGCGTCATCGCCAACTATCGCAAGACGCATCTATGGTGGGCCGCAGAGGGCCTGCGGCACGAGCCAAGTTACTACAAGGCGGGGGACAGGTTGGTGACCTTTGACGTTCTTGGGACGATGCTGCGGATTGATGATCTGCTACGACGGCGATTTCCCCGAGATGACGCGTGCCTATGCCAATCTGGGATGCTCGGTCGTCTTCTGGATGAACAATCGCAACAGCCGTGGGCACGCCGAAGTTAAGGATCTCGCCGCAAGGAACTCTATGTGGATGGCGGTGTCGTGCTGCGCGGGGCCCGACGAGACCGGGAGTTATTGCCGCGGTGGAAGCAACATCACGGATCCCTCGGGCGATCTCCTGGAAGAGATCTGGGACCGTGAGGGAATCATCGTGCGCGATGTCGACCCTGCGGTTGCGCTTTCGTCAGCGGGAGACGAATCCCTGGTTCGTGGGGCAGCGCCAGGAGCTCTACCGGTAGGCCGATCCGGGCGAACGAGGTACGTGCCACACCGAAACTGGCTAAAGCTCTGGGTCCTGACTCTGTCGTCTGCCGTTGCTTCCGGTGTACTCCACTATCTCGGCCCGTTCACCGGCGTGCACTATCTGGGTGGCAGTATCGGTGTGGTGCTGGGCCTTTACATTTGTTCGCATCCGGCAGCCAATGCCGTGAAGATGCTCTTCTATGAGCGCTATGTGTATCACTACGTCTTCTCCGACTGGGTTGTCGTCCGCTGGCTCGCGCTCAATCTCCTGGTCCTGTTGGCGGGCTGGACGGTGATCCTCAATGGGCTGCTGCTCCTTGTCTCCTGAAAGAGTGCCACTGAGCGATTTCGAGCCCGCGCTGCGGATCGTCTATGGCGACCGCCCGTGCGAAGTCCTGCCCAACGCGCTGTGGAAGACCCTACGTGAGATCCGGGAAGCTTCCGAACCGGTTCTGGAGATGGCGATCGATCCCGGCAGCGGCTATGTCGTGTGGCTCACTGCGACCGACGATCGGCGGCTGATGGTTCATTGGCACTATGAGGAGGCGGAGTCGAGCCCGGCCTTCCCGGAGCTGGCCGGATTCCAGCTGCTTCTGCTCCACGATCGTGATGTCTCGACGGCTCAACTCGAATACCTTGCTCCTCCCGAGAGATACTTCCGCCTGTTTCACTCCGGCGCAGATCCGATACGGTCGCTGCCCGACGGGTTCTCGCTCCGGCAAGCGGACAGCGCAGACGGTGTTGCGGGCTTCGTCAATCGGTGCTACGAATGGACTTCACTCACCGACGCCATCGTCGAGAGCTGGACGAGACATCCTGTGTACGCGCCAGATCTCTGGTTGTGGGTGATAGACCGCCGAACCGGCGCGCCTGCTGCGCTCGGCATCGCGGAGTTCGACGAGACGGTGCCGGAGGCGTCGCTTGAGTGGGTCCAGGTGCTGCCGGCGTACCGGCGGAGGGGGCTGGGGGCGGCGTTGGTATGCGAACTGCTCCGGCGGGTAGAGGGGCGCGCCGACTTCACGACGGTCGCCGGTCAGATCGACAACGAGAGCCATCCTGAGGCTCTATATCGCCGGTGTGGTTTCGAAGGACACGACGTCTGGTGGGTGTTCCGCCGCGACGACGCCTCCGGATAGCCAACAGATGAGACGAAAGGGCGAAGCTGTGGACGAGATCGCGGACATCAACCAACAGCATTGGGAACGCATGGTCGATGAGGGATGCGGTTACACGATTCCCTGGCTCGATCTTGACCTCGACAACATCCGCCGCTACGTCCGCGGTGAGCTGTCGCCGGTGCCCGAGACTCTGATCGAGATGTACCCCGCACGGTTGCTGGAGGATGTTGCCGGCAAGGACGTGCTCTGCCTGGCCTCGGGCGGCGGACAGCAATCGGCTGTCTTTGGCCTGCTCGGCGCGCACGTCACCGTCGCCGACCTGACCGGGGGCCAACTCGCCGGTGACCGGAAGGCGGCGGCCCACTACGGCTATCCCGTCACGACCTATCAGGCTGACATGCGCGACCTCTTCCGGCTGAAGGACGATGCGTACGATCTCGTCTGGCAGGCGCCGTCGCTCTCCTACGTTCCCGAGGTCCGTCCCGTCTTCGCCCAGGTCCGGCGCGTCCTACGTCCTGGGGGCACCTACCGCACCGAGTTCAACAACCCCGCAACCCAGTTCGTGGACATGGACGCGTGGGACGGCACAGGTTACCGCATCACCGTGCCCTACGCGGTCCGCCGGCTCGGCGAGAGCATTCCCGCCGACTACCGCCACTTCTTGCAGGAGATCTTCAACGGCCTGATCGCCGAGGGCTTTGCGATCCGGGAGGTCCTGGAATCGCCCCATCACTTTCAGCCCCTCGATGGCCTAGAACCGGGTACCTGGGACCACTGGCTCAGCTTCGTCGCCGGGGAGTTCTGTGTGGTTGCCGGTCTCTGAGGGCCAGCCCACGTCCGTCCACCGTTTGGGTTATAATAGAGCCATGCCAAACGATCAGGTTATCTATTCGATGATGGGGGTTGGGCGAATCTATCCGCCCAACCGGCAGGTGTTACGTGATATTTCGCTGGGCTTTTTCTACGGCGCGAAGATCGGCGTCCTGGGACTCAACGGCTCCGGGAAATCGACGCTGCTGCGGATCATCGCCGGTATCGACAAGGACTACGTTGGCGAGATCGCGATGTCCAAGGGCTACAGCGTAGGCCTTCTGGAGCAGGAGCCCCAGTTGGACGACGACAAGACCGTCCGCGAGGTGGTCCAGGAGGCAGTGCAGCCCGTGGTCGACTTGCTCGCGAGCTATGACGCCGTGACTGAGGCTTTTGGAGATCCCGAGGCCGACTTCGATGCACTGCTGGCCAAACAGGCCAAGCTTCAGGAGGAGATCGACCGCCGTGGGGCCTGGGAGCTGGACAACCAGCTGGAGGTCGCGATGGAGGCGCTGGGCTGCCCGCCTCCGGATACGCCGGTGCGGGTGATCTCAGGTGGCGAGCGGCGCCGGGTGGCGCTGACGCGCCTACTGCTGACGGAGCCCGACATCCTGCTCCTGGACGAGCCGACCAACCACCTCGACGCGGCGTCGACGGCGTGGCTCGAGCGGCACCTGCGGGACTATAAGGGCACCGTGATTGCCGTGACCCACGACCGCTATTTCCTGGACAATGTGGCCGAGTGGATTCTGGAGCTAGACCGGGGCTTCGGCATTCCGTGGAAAGGTAACTACTCCTCCTGGTTGGAGCAGAAGCAGGAGCGGCTGCGACAGGAGGAGCGAACGGAGTCCAAACGGCAGAAGACGCTGGCACGGGAGCTGGAGTGGATCCATCTGGCACCCAGAGCGCGACAGGCCAAGGGCCAGGCACGTGTCTCGGCCTATGAGCGCCTGTTGAGCCAGGAGTACGAGCGGGAGCGCGAGGATCTGGAGATTTACATCCCGTCGGGCCCCAGGCTGGGGGACGTGGTCATTGAGGCCGAGGGCGTGAGCAAGGGGTACGGCGACCGGAAGCTGATCGACGATCTGTCCATAAGTTTGCCCCGGGGGAGCATCGTGGGCGTGATTGGGCCTAATGGCGCCGGCAAGACCACCTTCCTGAGGATGATCACCGGGCAGGAGACGCCGGATGAGGGCACGGTACGGGTCGGCGAGACGGTCGTCCTGGCGTATGCCGACCAGTTCAGGACACTGAATGGTGAGAAAACGGTCTGGGAAGAGATCTCGGGAGGCGCAGATACGCTGACGTTGGGGAGCCGCCAGACGAACTCGCGGGCGTACGTAGCCTCGTTCAACTTTAGCGGCTCGGACCAGCAGAAACTGGTTGGATCGCTCTCCGGTGGCGAGCGCAATCGCGTGCACCTTGCCAAGACGTTGACGGAGGGCGGGAACGTCATTATGTTGGACGAGCCCACCAACGACCTGGATGTCAACACGCTGCGTGCCCTGGAGGAAGCCCTGACCGCCTTCGCCGGATGTGCGATCGTTGTCAGCCACGACCGGTGGTTCCTCGACCGCGTCGCCACGCACATCCTCGCCTTCGAGGATGACGGGCAGGTGACCTTCCACATCGGCAACTGGTCCGACTACGAGGCCGACCAGCGCGAGCGCCTGGGCAAGTCCGCCAGTACCCGTGGCAAGTATCGGTCGCTGAAACGGAATTGATTTGAGTGGCGCCGTAAGCTAACGAAAGGGGGTGTGAGATGTACGAGGATATAATCACCAACCGGTCTACCAGGTCCTTATGCTGATCCAGATGGACATCTCCCCTCGTCTGAGCCGATGACGTTTGCTGCCTTTGTATCCGAGCTTGAGAAGTGAGACTCCACGCATGCGATCTCCAGGGGCTCCGACTCGATATGGATACTATTGTCATTCAGTTGCTCGCTTCAGATGATCCCTGTGTCCGCCTCAAGACGCGGCTGCGGGTCCTCGGGGAGGATGCGGCGTCTCCGGAGATGCGCGCGCCGGCGGAGGCGGCGCGGTCGAGCGACCGCGTCCGCAGATGCTCTCCTTGCGCGCTGCCGACGGCCGGATGCCCGGCAGCGCGTACGCCAAGTTCACGGGTGCGCATTGGACCCTGGCTTCACTCGCGGATATAGGCTATCCGGCGGGCGACAAGGATCTCGTCCCGTTGCGGGATCAGGTCTACGAGATGTGGCTGGATCCCAAGTACATCCAGGAGCGGATCGTCGAGCGTGAGTCGGCGCGCTACAAGTCGTTGCCCGGCGTGCCGATCATCGACGGGCGCGCGCGTCGATGCGCCTCACAGCAGGGCAACGCGCTCTGGTCGACGTTGGCGCTGGGGATCGCGGACGAGCGCGCCGACGAACTGGCGCGCCTGCTCATCCGCTGGCAGTGGCCCGACGGTGGTTGGAACTGCGACCGCACAACGAGCGCGGTCAACTCATCGTATATGGAGAGCCTGATCCCGATGCGGGGATTGGCTCTTCACGGGCGGCTGACCGGCGATGTGGCCTCCACCGAAGCGGCGCTCCGCGCCTCCGACATCTTCCTCAAACGCAAGCTCTTTCGCCGGCAGGCCGATGGCAGCGTGATGAAGGAGGACTTCGTCAAGCTCCACTACCCCTGCTACTGGCACTACGACATTCTCTTTGGTCTCAAAGTGCTGGGGGAGATGGGATTGCTGGACGACCCGCGCTGTGCCGATGCGCTGGATCTCCTGGAGAGCAAGCGGCTGCCCGACGGCGGTTTTCCGGCCGAGCGCCGGCACTATCGCGTCGTGGAGACCCCCGCCAACGGCGGCTCGCTCGTCGATTGGGGCGGCACCAGCCGCAAGCGTATGAACCCCTGGGTCACGATCGACGCACTCGCCGTCCTACGCCAGGCGGGAAGGATCTGACGCCCGAAGCCTGCACACAAGACCACATCGACGGTCCTTCGCTGGCGGGCGGGAATGCTGCTTCGACGTTCCCGCCCGCCAGATTTTGCCCTATCGGTGGACCTGGAAAGTCGATCTCCTGTTGCTTGGGCGCCAGCACCACCATCGTGACCGGGATTGTCACGGACTCGGGCTGCGCTGCCGCAACGCTGGCCACGCTCAGGCCGGCGTTAGTGATCGTGACGAAACCGGAGTAGTGCCGGCGCCAGGCCGTGTGGGTTCACTGTGACGGTCAACGTACCAAGCCCGATGCTACGTGTGGGGCTGATGACGATCCACCCGGCTGAGCTGTCGGCTTGCCAGGTTAGCGTGCCCAGACCGGCATTATAGACCGAGACGAACTGTGTTTCGGGGGCGCCAAGGTTTGCCGCCGCTGTGAACTGGAGGGCCGCGTCACCGACGAGTGCGAGCTTGGGTTTCACGGTGTCGGGCCGGCTGGCGGGATCGCAGGGATCGCTGCCCGCCTCCACCTCCTCTCCGTCGTAGTAGCCATCGCCATCGCTGTCGGCATTCCGGGGTTCGAGGCTGCATCGTACTCGTTCACGTCGGAGAGCCCGTCGCCATCGAGGTCGCGATGTCGGGGCTGAGCCCGTAGAGTGCAGCCCACTGATCGGGAATACCATCGGCGTTGCCGTCGGTCGGATCGATCGCCATGACGTATCCGTTATGCGCGGCCGAATCTCGCCGTTCGTCCGGAAGCCGCGGACACCCACCTCGTAGACCTGCCCTGGTGTGAGTCCCGTGAGGGTGGTCGTCGTCGCCGTGGGGCCAAGCACGAGAGGCGAAGGTCCCTCCGACGCCGTTCGTTCCGGACGGTCGAGCAGACATCCTACCGGCCCGTAGTCGAGGAGCGATCCGCCAAGATCACGGACAGCGGGCGGCGCCGAGATGGCGGTGATTCCCGTGCCGCTGTGGGCCAGCGCGACGCGTCCGGGCGGTCCCAACCGCGGCGACGGCGACTCGGGCATAACGTAGACAGTGGGTGTACAGCCGCTCACATTACCGGAAGCGTCATACGCCCGCACGCAGCGGTCGTGCTGATGACCTGCGAGACAGAAAGCGAGAGCCCCCCCAGGCGTGCACGCTGCACGATCGGCGACTCGCTCTTCTTGACGGGCAGGACCCGGCGGGTTACCGAGATCGGCGTGCTCAGGTCCCAGTCGGGGAAGGTGTACTCCGCCAGATAGCCTGCCAGGTCGGGCGTTGTGTCGTCGCGGAACCAGTAGACGATCAGCGTGTCGATGCCGCCACACTGCCGGCCATCGCTGGAACGGGTGGCGGGGTCGTGTCAACGATGGTCACCGTATAGGGCGACCAGATCACAACGTGGCGATTGCCCGTGGCGTGATCGTCATCCGGGCGCCATATGCATAGGTGCCGGCGGCAAGCCCGCTGAGGTCCCAGTCATACATACCGCTGTTGGCGGAGATCTTCTGCACGATGGTCGTGCCGGCCATGAGCGTGGGCGTGACCGGCTTCTGGGCCACGGGAATGGCGAAGGCTCAACCTCGAGGTCCGGGTTAAGCGTCTGCCCACCCGCATGGCATCCACGGAAGTCGCTTCATCGTCGCAGAAAGATTGACCGGGGGATCCCACGTCAGCGTGGCGGCGGGGGATCCGCGGCGAAGAGCAGGTTATAGTTGTTCACATCCCCGGCAGCACCTTCCCAACGTGCTCCAGCCGACTTTCCACGGCCGGTGTCGAGCGCTGCTCCGGGTGGGGGTGATGGCGCTGTAGGCGATGACCTGCTGTAGGCCCGGACCCGTCGTGGTGACGACCACACCGTGTGGGAGGGCGTTCCGGGCGTGATGACCGTGTTGTCAGGCTTGATCAGCGAGACGCCGAGGCCCCCGTTTTCCCAACTGACGAGGAAAAGCGCCCGCCCGACACCCGGACCGATGGTGAAGGGGCATATCACCGTAGGCGTGCCGGTGCCCGTGCACGCGGTCGCCGCCTGGTCGGGCGTCGCGCCATCGAAGGGGCTGCTGACGGTGGCGTGAGGTTGATCTGGTTTGTGCCCGGATAGAAGACCGGCTGGAGCGCATCCGTGGCTGCCACGTGCAGCACGGCGACGGCTGCGCCGGCCTGATCGATCAGTTTGTGGCTGTTGGGGCCGAGGATCAGGTCCGGTCCACCGCTGTCGACATAGACGCCAACGTCGTAGCCCAGCACCTCGACGACCGCCGACATCCCCCAATCATAGCTGGTGCAGTTGCTGCTGGTACAGAATTCGCCGAAAGCTACCTCCGCCGTCAGGCTGATCGTAAACGGTGGCAGGACGAAGGGCCAGTCATCGACGACCGACCCACTCTTGATGCGCACCGTCGCCGCAATCGAGCCGGTGAAGTGGAAGTCGTCGTTGGCCGGCAGCCACGCATACTTGGCTTGCCATCCCTGGCCGATCCAGCCGTGCATGCCCACATTGCCGGTGACCAGACCGCCACCGTAAGAAACCTGGCCCTTGAACAACACGTCCAGCGGATTCCAGGCCACATCGAGGCGTAGCTCGTCGGCGCTGACCACCCCCACCAGTTTGCCCGTGGCCTGCAGTGAGAGCAGGCCCGCTGTGTCCAAGGTCACGGTGCCCTTGCCGTCGGTGAGCGTGAAGCCGTCGAGGGTCTCGAAGCCGACGCCCAGCGTGATGCGCGTCTCGCCGGTGTTGGGGTCGATGACAACGGTGCCGTCCAGCAAATGCACCCCCACACCCGTGCTGCCGACGGGGATGCCCGGCTTGGGGATGCCGAACTCCATATGGGCTTCCTGAAGGCTCGTCTCGCAGAGACGGAAGGCGACCTTGATCCAGGTGCCCTCCGGACCGCTGCCGTCGTCTCCTAACGTGGGCAGGCCAATGAATCCGTTGCCGCGGATTACGGTGGTCTCGGCCGGGTCACTTGCCACGCACTTCTCCTGGGTCACACGTACCCCAGCCTCCCAGGTATCAAAGCTAAAGGTTTGGGCGAAGTCGGCCGCGCTTGCGGGATGGTCGGTGCTGAAAATGTTTAGTTGGCCCGCTCTGCTGAAAACGACCGTCGCGGGCGCCGTCTCGATGTGCATATCCGGGAGCGACCAGGGCAGCACGTTCTGCTCTGCGTCGCCAAGTGGCGCCCACGCGTAGTCATCACTGCGGAGGTCGAGACAGCTACTTGGGCTACCGCCTGATTCACAACTGCCTGCGCCTTCGGCGGCGCGCGGCCACTCCGGCGGCTGAATGACGACTTCCACCGGCTTGGTCGTGCCACCCAGCAAAGGCCCTAGTGTCAGCCGGGCGGTGGTGTTGTGGAACTGGAACGCGACCGGTCCACTCACCTTCTGATAGCTGTCTAGAGTGCGCACCTTGCCGTCGAGGACGTCACTGTTGAGCATGCGCAGCGTCGTGCTGGCAAGGTCCAGCTCCAGCGGGAAGGCTGCCGAGGGCTCCGCCGGATCGTCGACGAAGGTCCACTCGACGGGACAGGACGGGCACAAGTAGGGGTAGAGCGACCAAGCCACCGACCAGTTGATGGGCTAGCTGCTGCCGGCGGCGTCGACGGTCACGGTTGCCGCAACCGTCTCGCTGCCGTGCGCCTGCATATCTGCAGTCGACAGGCTATCCGTGAGGTGGGTATAGTTGCTACCCCAGTACTGCTCGAAGGGCATGATGCGGCGGATGGTGTCAGTCTCCGGCTGCAGGATGCCGCCGGTCACCAGCGTGACCTCGCCGTCGGGTTGCCCGGCTGTAGGCAGCAGCATCGAATCGCCGTAGATCGGGATGGGTCTGATCTGCGCATGCTGTCGCCCGTCTCCCGGGTTAAGCGCGGGCGTCGCCGTGACCAGCGCGACGGCGCTGTCGGGCGACGTCGTGAGCACGCCGCCGGTATAGCACACCGATCCCTGGACCACGGCGACCCATCGACCGATAACACTAGGCCCGATGATCGGGGTGCCGGTAGCCTCGTTGGTCGTGCACCAATCCCTCGTGCCGGGCGTGAAATGACCCTCACTATAGACGCTCAAGGTCCCGCCGCCGGGGACCGGCACGGACTTCGGCGCGGCGTCAGGCCGTCGGGGAGGATCAGGGGCTGGCATCCGTACTTGGCTGTGGGGTAGCTGCCGTCGGGGCAGAGCAAGATCTTTGCCTGTACTGACCACGGTTCGGGCAGATTCCGGTCGGGTTCAGCACCGGGCGTTCCTTGTTGACCAGGACGATGGCATACTGTCCGGTAACCGGTGCCGAGAAGGAGAAAGTGTGTACCTCACTGCCGGGCTGGGCTGCGGGGAAGACGTTTACGTTGCTGTGGCCGGCGCTGATGAGCGCCCCGGCATTACCCGGCTCGGTTGCAGGTGTGAGCAGCATCATCTCGAGGCTGACCGGGACGGTGGCCGTGATCCCGACGCTGTCGCCCTTCGTAAGAGGAAACTCGCTTAGCTTAATAAGGGTGTCAGAGAACCCGGAGAAGTTCACGGCATTGGGCGTGCCATAGGTGAGGACCTGCATCAGCTCTGACTGGACGTACTGTATCCGATAGTTGCGCTGCTGGTCCTGTGTGTAGTCGTTGTCCGACGAAGCCACCACCTCGGCGCGGAGGTCTGAGGTGTCCAGCGTGCTGCTGGCGAGATGGTCATCGATCAGGAAAAATGTGGTCTTGTCGGGGCCCTGAACCTTGGGATTGAGAAGCTGGATGGGTTCGTCGTCGGGGTTCACGACGTTGGTATAGTCCAGCAGTTTGAGGTTCGCGATCGTTGGCAGCGACTCTGTGTAGGCGTGGTTGCCGCGGAGTGCGACCGCCCGCCAGTGCGCAGGGCCTGTGGGTTGGGCCAGAGCGTACTGGTGGTTCGGGGTTTCGAAGAGGTTGTCGGTCGAGCCACTCAGTGGCGCATAGCTGGGCACGCCCGGATAGTTGAGCAGGTTCTGCCCGATGGCGAGCGGAAGCTGCGTGTACTCGATACGCAGCGTGACTTTGCCGGGCGGGATGTAGAAGTGGGTGCACTGAGGCACCAGCTGGGAGTCGAACTGTGGTTTGCCGTTGACGAAGCCGCTGATATAGGGCCCTGGCTTAGGACAGATGACTTCGTTGCCGCTGTTATCGACCATACGCAGCTGGAAGACAGGCCCCGGACGTGGGTTCTGCTGGTCGGACCAGGATGCGTACCAGCTCTGAAGCTGGGCCGTCACATCCCAGGTGGTCACTGTGGGATTGGCGTTGCCGCTGGCCTTGATTGGGCCGACGACCAAGGTTTTCGTGCCGATATCGGCGGCCGACGGCTGGTTGTCCCAGTTGTAGTTGGCTGCATTCGTCAGCCGGTCGTCCTGCATCGAGAAGCCGTTGCAGCCCGGGTCGTTCGGACAGGCTCCGGCGTAAGCTAATGTAGCCTTGCGCTTGAGGGCGACGCTATCCCAATCCGTGAACCCATTGCCGCTGTATGAGTACTTGGGGATGAAGAGGTCCGTCGGCTCGACGTCGAGATAGGCGGCGGTGACCTGGACCGGCGCGTTGCTCAACAGGGCGGGCAGGCTGTTGAACTGCACGTACCCGTGGGATTGGGTGTTGTAGTCGGGGAGATGTGCGCCCAGCCGCATCTCGCCCACGACGTAGGCCTTGTTCCCTGTGCTGCGCACCCAGGCCATGCCTTCACCATAACCTGTCGTTCGCTTGACGGTGATGACCGGATCCAGAACCACCGGATACGCCCTTTGGGGATCCAGCCACCAGGCCAGGGGCGTCCGGACGCTGACCTGATACGTAGTCGCGTCACCGGTTGGCTGCACATGATAGCTCCCGGAGACCGCAACGTCTGGCTGTCCCTCCTCGAAGGCCTCGACGGGTGCAAGTACCAGGCCCGGCTGACCCGACGTGTCGCGGACCTCCAGGGTCGTAGCATCCTGCCCTGCGCCTGTGACCGGCTCCCCGTCCGCGTAGAGAATGGCACCGGGAACCAGCTTAAGGCTGGCCTGCATTTCGAGATACCCCGTGGTGGCATCCGCGCGCGGCGGTTCGGAGAGAACCAGTGCGTGCTCAACGCTGCCGGGCGTGCTGACAATAGCCTCGCTGAGCGCCGGATCAGTCCACCCGCCGGGATACCGTAGTGTGGCTCCCGAGACGCTCTGTTCGGCCGAGGTGGGGGGCGCATCGAGGGCCGTCGCCAGGGAGGCAAAGTTGCCGTCGCTGCCGACCACCCCGAGGGAGGTAGCCTGCCAGAGGAGCGCGGTCGCGTCGACCGCGACCGAGACCCAGGCGCGCTGGCTGCCTGCCCGGCTGCGGATAAGGTTGTGATCGACGACAAAGCTGTCCTGCGCGGCTCGCCACGTGGCATCGATGGGCGCCCAGTTTCCGTCCTGATCGAGGTAGTTGCGAGGCTCGGGCGAGATGGTCGCGCTGTACACATTGGTCCCTGTTTGGAGGACCGACGCGTACGTCGTGCGAGGCTCACCGCCGCCAGTTGAGGGAGCTGCATCTGGTGGCAGAGAAGGAGCGGCGGAAGGGGATGGTGCAGTCGTCGTTGTCGAGCTTGGGGCCGCTGCTATTGTGCCAGGGCCCCCATCTGGTGAAGCAGGTGACAGTGCAGAAGGGGCAGGGATAAGGGCCACGCCACCGATGAGCCAGAAGACCAATATCAATCGCGCCGCTGCAGTACTCGAACGCCGAAATGCTTCCGCCAACATACGGCACCTCCAGTATCACGGTATAGGATGCAAAGAGTGCGTTAGCCTGTCAATTGGCCCAGGTAGGGATGGATATCTTCTATTATACTGACAAATATATGATATATATAGTGCACTTCCAGACGATTCGGGCAAGTTTTCGTCTCTGCCAGCTCGTGGACATCGTTCGGTGCAAGGCGGCGGATTGCGTTGGGGGGACGTGCTATGGCGGAGATCAGTCGTCTGCGTGCACCATCGCGAAAAGTCGCGGTACCTGCGTCTCAGGGACGTCGGGCACGGTCATTGCTTCGAACATCGGCCCGACCCCACCGACCTCAAAGGCGACGATCTCGGGCTCGCGCCACGCGCCGGATCGGATCCTGCTCAATGCCCAGTCGAGGAAGTCCCAGTCTTCGTCAGTCATCGGGAGGTGATCGATGCGTTTTCCCGCCAGTTGCTCGATGGTAGCGGCATCCACGCCGGCGGCGTGCAGGCGCTCGACCCAGAAGGCGTCGAGTCGTTGGATGCCGGTGATGTGAAGCTCGCGGAGCTGCTTGACCGGCAGCGTCTCCACGTAGGCGCGCGGATCGAGGTCCAGCTCGCCGGCGGCAAGCCGGGCGTGCGAGAGATCGAGCAGGAAGCCGCAGCCAGCCGTCTTGATCACGCTGTGGATGACTTCGGGCAGCATCGCCGCGCGCAGGTGCACACCGTAGAACTCGAAGATATTCTCGCCAACCACGTGGTCGGGGCCGAACCGTGCGATCAGCGGCTCGAAGTCACGGATGAGGATCTCTTCGACGGCGCCGGTCTGATCCTCGACACTGAGCCGTGCCAGGTCGGGATGATCCTCCGGGCGTGGGCCCATGTGGGCACTCACCCACGGCGTATCGGTCTGCGCCAACAGCGCCTGGATCTGGTCCCAGTCCGGCGCGGTATTAGTCTCGGTGTTAATGGGGCCACCTGCCCCGGTCCCGACCAGGAGAGGAAAGTGGATGTAGCAGGGGGTGTGAGCCTCAGCGCCCGGCGTGAGCCGCGCAACCAGGTCAGGCCAGGCCGGGCACTTGTACAGGTCGACCTTGACCTGCCCTCGATCTACCAAATCGGCGAGGGCAGATGAGTAGTTGACAGCTAGCTTCATGGAGGGAGCTAGAACCGGTCGATCACGGTTACGCCTGTGATGGCAAAGTCGCTCATCGACGTCAGCGCTGTGAGCCCCCCCTCCAGTGTGACCGTCTCCCCGATCAGGCGCCGCGGCTGAAGCGTACCGGCCATGATCATATCCAGCATCGGCTGGTAGGCGTGGGCCTGCATCCCGTGGCTCCCCAGGATCTCCAATTCCTTGGCGATGACGAGGTTCATCGGGATGAGCGCGTCCTTGTAGTCGGCGACCATCAGCCCGACCTGGACCTGACGACCGCGCTTGCGCAGGCAGAGCACTGCGTTGCGGCAGGTCTCGGCGCTACCCAGGGCATCGATCGCGACGTGGGCGCCGCCACCGGTGAGGTCGTAGATCGCCTGGATCAGATTGGGCTCGCGGCGGGTGTTGATCACGTGTGCTGCGCCCAGAGCGGAGGCCAGCGCCAGCGCATCATCCTTGATGTCGACGCCGATCACTTGCGCGCCCATCGCGTGGGCGATCATCACGGCCGAAAGCCCGACGCCGCCACAGCCGTGGACGACGACCCATTCGCCGGGGGCCGTGCGCCCCTGGACTACGACGGCGCGGAACGACGTGATGAAGCGGCAGCCGAGGCTGGCCGCGTCCACGAAGCTAAGGCCCTCGGGGAGCTCGACCAGGTTGACGTCGGCGTGGGGCAGGGCGACGTACTCCGCGAAGGAGCCCCAGGCGGTGAAGCCGGGCTGGAAATAGTTGTCGCAGATGTGCTGGTTGCCCGACAGGCACTGGGGGCAATGGCCGCAGCCCACGGCAAAGGGCACGGTGACCCGGTCGCCGGCGTGCCAGCGGCGTACCTCGGGACCGACGGCTTCGACGACGCCCGCCAGCTCGTGGCCCGGCACGTGGGGCAGGTGGATATCCGAGTCATGGCCCATCCAGCCGTGCCAGTCGCTGCGGCAGATGCCGGTGGCCTCCACACGGACGACGACGCCGTCCGCGGCGGGCGTGGGATCGGGCACGTTCTGGATGGTCAAGGGTTGCTGAAAGGCTTCGTAGACGGCAGCGCGCATGGGTGCTCCTCCGGATAGGATGTGATGTCTCTGGTCAGCCAGAGGATACCATCCAATCCCGACAGAGCAACGCGTCAACCCTTTCGCCAGTTGCGGGCGTTCTCGATGCGGCGGTCCCAGATGGCTCTTGGTTTCCCCAGCGCCCGGGGTGCTGCGTTCGCCGTAGGAAAGAGTGTCGAGGAAGTCGATGACGTCCCACAGGCGCAGGTCGATCAGATTGACGGCGACCGGACGCGTCGGCTCGTTCGTCTTGAAGAACCAGTGGAAGCCGTGGAGCAGTGTGTCGATCAGCACCATCCGCTGCTGCGTAGTCCGTGCCCTGGGAAATCGATCGACGAAGGCCTGAAAAAGCTCCAGGACCGGCGCTGCGCCGCTGAGCTGCTTGTGCTGGATGGTGGCGAAGTAATCGGCCCACGAAAGGGACCAGCCGCAGGTGCACCGAAGCAGTTCTTCCTTCTCGGTGTGATGCTCGATGACGGCGCCGCAAGCGGGGCACCTCGCGTGGCCACGGACCGCCGCGTTGGCCTGGATGAAGCTCTCGCAGCGCGCCAACAGGCCGTAGCCGACATCTGCGATGAGCTCTTCGTCGTAGATTCCCTGCGCGTCGAGCTCGTAGAGCCGCCGGATCTTCTCAGGCTCGACCCGCGGTGCCCATGTCGGTAGAGCGTGTGAGTCACTCAAGATGGTTTCTCCTCTACCTTCCGGGAAGCTGATAGGTGCACAGGGTGGGAAGTGAACTGCCTCGTCTGCGACCAAAGCTTCCCGGAAGGTTCCGCTTGAGGGGCCTAGTGCAAGATCAGGCAACGTCTTCGGAAGCTACCACGGTCGGCGAAGACCTTGGAGTAGCACTGCTTGTGAGAAACCCCAAAGGTCTCAGCGCGTGCGAGTACGTCCATTCCCGAGAGTCTCCTTGTCTTTACACTAGAGCCGCGGTATCGTCTGCCCCCCGTCCACCATGATTACCTGGCCGGTGGAGTAGGGGAAGTCACCGCGGACGAGGGCAGCGACGGCTCTTCCGATGTCCTCAGGATAGCCCCAGCGCGGCTGCAGCGTGAGTCCCTCGGCGATCAGGGCGTCGTACTTCGCCTGCACCGTCGCCGTCATATCGGTCTTGATAATGCCCGGGCGGATCTCGTAGACCGGGATGCCGAACTCGGCCAGGCGCACGGCCCAGAGTTGTGTCGCCATGCTCACCCCGGCTTTGGAGAGGCAGTACTCGCCGCGACTCGGCGAGGCGACGGTGGCGGAGATGGACGAGACGTTGACGATGCAGCCCCGGAAGCCTGCTTCGCCCTCCCTCTGGGCGATCATCCAGTTGGCCACGGCCTGGGTCAGAAAATAGGGGCCCTTGAGGTTGATCCCCATCACCCGATCGTAGCTCTCCTCGGTAGCGTGGAGGATGTCGGCGCGCACCCTGGGTGCGACGCCGGCGTTGTTGACCAGGACGTTGAGGTGGCCAAACCGTGCGCCGATGGCGTCCAGTGTCCGGGCACGGGCATCGGGGTCGGTCACGTCGGCCCGGCAGTAGAGCACGTCCGCCCCTTCGCTTCGGAGCTCGCTGAGAGCGGGCATCACGACCTCGTCGGGGTGAACGTCCATCACGGCGATATCACACCGCTCGGCGGCCAGTGCCATCGCAATCCCAAGGCCGATCCCGCGGCCCGCGCCGGTGATAAGCGCGACTTTGTTCATGGGTTCTCCCTCCTGGAGCTATCAGCTTTCAGCGGGGAAAGGAGTAGGGAGACAGAAGTAGGGAGTAGGCACGACAGCGAAGCTTACTCCTCTTACTCCCTACTCCCTACTTCCTACTCCTTCTGATTGCTGAAAGCTGATCGTCTAATCGCTTCCCATTTCCGTCAGCACCTTCACGTCGTACGTCGCCAGTTCCACCACGCCGGAGAGCGTGTCGCCGGTGAGCAGGTCGGTGTACGTGGCGGCTCCCAGGTCAAGAGACGTCGATTCGGCGTTGAAGTTCATCACGAAGATGTAGCGCTGCTCGCCGTCGGTGCGGAGTTGGGCGCTGACGCCATGGGGCAGCTCGAGCCTCCAGGCTGTGGAGCACGTCCAGTTCGCGCTCAACGCGCTGTAGAGGTCGCCGAGGAAGCGGTCGTCGTTGTTCGAGGTGACGTAGTATGCTTTGCCCTTCCCATAACGGTTGACCGTGAGCGCCGGGCGGCCCGCGTAGAAATCCTGACCGTAGGTCGCCAGCACCTCGGCGCCCTCGGTGTGGATCAGGTCGCAGTAGTCGCGGGCCTCGTAGACACCGGTGAGTCCCAGGCCATTGGCAGCGAGCAGGTTTGACGAGGTTGACGTCCTCCGCATAGAGCGCGTCGATCTCCTCCGCCCAGATGCCCAGCACCTCCCGCAGCTTGCCGCCGGGCCAGCCGCCCAGGATGACCAGGTCGTTCTCGTCGACGATGCCCGACCAGTAGGTCGTGACCAGCGTGCCGCCGGCCTCAACGAAGGCGGCCAGACGGTCACCGACGCCCGGCCGGAGCATATAGAGCATCGGGGCGACCAGCAACTTGTAGCGTGAGAAGTCCTGGCCCGCGTCGATGATGTCCACCGGAATACCGCGATTCCAGAAGGCACGGTAGTGGTGCTTGCAGGCGTCGAGGTAGCCCTTGTCCCCGCTGCGGGGCCCCTGGGCGTCGTTCATCGCCCAGGCGTTTTCCCAGTCATAGATGATCGCGACATCGGGCCGTACGGTGGTCCCGACGACGCCCTGAAGCTTCTCCAGCTTCACCCCGAGGTCGGCCACATCCCGGAAGACGCGGGTGTTCTCGTGGCCCACGTGGTCCACCACGGCGCCGTGGAACTTCTCGGCCGACCCGCGGCTCTTGCGCCACTGGAAGTACTGCACGGTGTCGGAGCCGTGAGCGACGGCCTGGAGCGACGAGAGCGCGTGCATGCCGGGCCGCTTGACCTTGGCGGCGGGCATCCAGTTGGTGGCGCTGGGCACGCTCTCCATCAGCATAAAGGGCTTGCCGCCCTTGAGGCTGCGGTTGATATCGTGGACAAAGGCCACGTCGGCAGCCAGGGCGACGTCGTCGACCCGGCCGTCCTCCTCCGGCTTGTGCCACAACGGGTAGCTGTCCCACGAGATGACGTCGAGGTAGGGCGCCATCTTCCAGTAATTGAGGCCGGGAAAGGTGCCCATGAAGTTGGTCGTGACCGGCGTGTCGGGGGTGTACGTGCGCAGCGCCGCGATCTCGTTCAGCATGAAGTCCGTGGTCTGGTCGGTGATAAAGCGCCGCCAATCGAGGTTCAGACCGTGGACGGAGGTCTCACCGATCTCGCTCGGGGGATCAATCTGGCCCCAGTCGGTGAACGTGTGGCTCCAGAACGCGGTCCACCAGGCGTGGTTCAGAGCGTCGAGGGTCCCGTATTTGCGGATGAGCCACTGGCGGAAGGCGGCCCGGCACATGTCGCAGTGGCACGCGCCGCTGTATTCGTTCGAGAGGTGCCAGATCAGCAGGGCCGGGTGATTCCGGTAGCGCTCGGCAAGTCTGGCGTTGATCGCATAGGTCTTCTCGCGATAGACGGGCGAGGTGAGGCAGTGGTTGTGGCGCCGGCCGAAGAGGTTGCGCCCGCCGTCAGGCCGTACACGAAGCACCTCAGGGTAGGTACGCGCCAACCACGCGGGCCGGGCGCCGCTGGGGGTGGCCAGGACGGCGTAGGCGTCGTTTTCGGCCAGCATATCCATCACGCGGTCCAGCCAGTCGAAGTCGTACTCGCCCTCGGCCGGCTCCAGCGCGGTCCACGCGAAGATACCGACGGTCATGGCGTTGCAGTGCGCCAGCTTCATCAGGCGCATATCCTCTTCCCAGACATCCGGGGACCATTGGTCAGGGTTGTAGTCCCCGCCGTGTAGAAGAACCGGCGCTTTTGGATTGATGGGAGGGTAGCGGTCTTTCATCAGCTCTCCTTCCTTCGAGTCAGCTAGTGGTGGACGGGATTCGTGCGGACCCGCAGTGCTTCGAGGTCCTGTGTCCAGGATACTCAGTCGACCTCGCTCGTCAAACGCCCGAGCAGGCGAGCGAGCGCTTGACGCGTATACAAGCCTTCCTATACTGGGGCGTGATCCACACCGCAGCCCTCAGCGAGAGGAGAATCGTGCGATGAGTGCACAGTTGATGTTGCGCATACATTCTGCCCAAGGTACCACTGAGTTTGTCCCCACCCGGCCTGAGGTGACAGTGGGTCGTGCTCCCGACAACGACGTGGTGCTGCCGGATCCGTCGGTCTCCGGGCATCACGCTCGCCTGATCGCCACAGCTGAGGGATACCGTGTCAGCGACGTTGGCTCCACGAACGGTACCTACCTGAACGCGCAGCGGCTTCCGCCTCAGGCGTGGCGCGCCCTTAACGTGGGCGACACATTGACGGTGGGCCCTTACGCGATCACGATCGTCCCCGGCACAGGCGCGCAGCCCCCTGTCACCGCAGCGGGTACAGCCACAGGGGAAGACAGTGATGGACGCGGGTGGGCTTGCTCAGTCACCGCCCGCCCAGGCACCGCCACCTCAACGCCCACCGGGCCCGGTGTACGCTGATTCCGGACCGCGAGACGAGCCGCCGCCCGCTTGCCGTGCTCCAGGTGCGCCTTGTCGACGGCTCGCAAGGCGAGTATCCGCTGCTCAAGTCCACGACCTCGCTGGGTCGGGCGGACGATAATGACGTTATCCTCGACAGCCCTATGGTCTCCGGACATCACCTTGAGCTCACGGTAGGTGCCGGCGGGCAGATGACCGTGATGGACCTCGGGTCGCTCAACGGCACGCGGCTGAACGGGCAGCCCCTGGCTCCTCGCAGGGCGGAATCCCTGCGGCCCGGTGACATGATCCAGCTCCACGAGTTCGCCCTGGGCGTGCGGCCGATCTCGGCCCAGGCACCGGCCCCGGCTGCGGTCGCACCCCAGGTGCGCATTCAGCCGACGCCGCCCGTCGTTTTCCGTCCGGTGGGTCCCCGCGCTGCAGCCGGGCCGGCCGGTGCCGAGCGCCCGCGCGGCGTCACGCGGATGCTGTCGATGGAGACCGCGGAGACGGTCACCATCGGGCGTGCGCCCGACAACACCATCACGCTCGATCATCCGATGGTCAGTCGCTACCACGCGCTGATCGAGCGGCTGGGGACGCGCCGCCGCATCAAGGATCTCAAGAGCTCGAATGGCGTTTTCGTCAATGGGCAGCGGATTGATGAAGAGGCCTGGTTGCAGGATGGCGACGAGATCCGCATCGGACCCGTCAAGCTGCGTTTGGCTGCCGGCCAGGTGCAACAACTTGCCGAAGAGGGCGTGAGCCTCGATGTGATCCGCCTGAACAAGTGGGTGACCAAGGATCTCAACCTGCTGAAGGATATCTCGCTGTCGATCCAGCCGCTGGAGTTCGTGGCGCTGGTCGGCCTGTCCGGTGCCGGCAAATCGACGCTGATGGACGCGATCAATGGTTTCCGCCCCGCGACCCACGGGACGGTCCTGGCCAACGGCACGAACCTCTACGAGAATTTCGACATGTTCCGGAACGATATGGGCTACGTGCCGCAGAAAGATATCGTTCACATGGAGCTCACCGTCTACAAGGCGCTCGACTATGCCGCGCAGCTCCGGATGCCTGCAGACACGACATTGGAGGAACGTCATCAGCGTATCATGCAGGTCCTGAGCGATCTGGATCTGGATGAGCGCAAGGACCTGCCCATCCATAAGCTGTCGGGCGGTCAGTTGAAGCGTGTTTCCATCGGCGTGGAGCTGCTGACGAAGCCACGGCTCTTCTTCCTGGATGAGCCGACCTCCGGCCTGGACCCGGGCACGGAATACAACATGATGCGCCTGCTGCGCAAGCTGGCCGATCAGGGCCGCACCATCATGCTGATTACTCACGCGACAAAGAACGTCATGATGTGCGATAAGGTCATCATCCTTGTGCGGGGTGGCCGTATTGCCTGGTTTGGCCCGCCGGAGGAAGCGCTCGTCTACTTCGATGAATACAGGACCGAGTACGAGCGCCGCATCAAGGACATCGAGTTCGATGATATCTATACGATCCTGGAGGACGAGCAGCGCGGCGAACCCCAGGAGTGGGACGATCGCTTCCGCGGCTCTGCCGCGTATCGTAAGTACGTGGTCGACCGCATCCAGCACGACCAGGCGGATGTCGGACGAGAGCAGCGCGCCGTCCAGCGGCAGAAGCCTGTCAAGCGTGTCTCGGCGCTGCGGCAGTTCCTCATCCTCTCGGCACGCAACCTGAACATCATGACCCAGGATAAGGCCAGCCTGGCCCTGATGCTGGCACTATCGCCGGTTATCGGCTTGGCGGACTTTATGTGGGGTCGCCAGCTTTTTAGCTCTCCCCTGGGAGATGCCTTCAACATCGTGACGATGCTCTTCATGATGGGACTGATCTCTATTCTGGTGGGCGCAATGGCCAGCGTCCGCGAGATCGTCAAAGAGGTCGATATCTACAGACGCGAGCGGGCGATTGCGCTCAAGATCGCGCCCTACGTCCTCTCGAAGCTATGGGTGGGCTTGGTTCTGGCGTTCTACCAGGCGATCGTCTTCCTGGTGGCAAAGTGGATCTTTGTTGGCTTTGCGCCGCCCTTCCTGAGCTTCGACACGTGGATCGCCGTCTTTATCACGCTCTTCATCGGCTCGCTCTCCGGCTACCTGATGGGGCTGGCCATCTCGGCAGGTTCGCCCAACCAGATGGTGGCTCTGCTGATGGTGATCTTGGTGCTGGTCCCGCAATTCCTCTTTGCGGGTGCGTTGATGCCGCTGGACCTGATTCCCGGCGGGCGGGTCATCAGTGTGGTGGCGACGACTCGCTGGGCCTTTGGGGCTTTCGTCCGGCTCTCCGGGACGGGCGAACAGCTTGCCGGCGATGCATGCTGGCCTACGGAACGCACGATCGATGGGCCAGACCTTGGCTGGAATGAGTGGCTCCAGGCGTCGAACGAAGAGAAGGTGGCGAACTGTAGCTGTATGGGCCCGAATATGTTCAGCCGATGCAGTGACTTCCCCGGCATGCTGAACCCGGAGTTCTTTGGGCTGGACAAGCCTGAGGGTCGCACCTTCGAGGGTACCACCTACAGCAACAACAAGGATCTGGAGAATGGTGTCCTGGATGCCGTCAAGTCGTCCAGCACGTGGGAGGTCCTGGCCGAAGAGCCCGTGGCGCCTGATATGCCCAGCCCTGACGCGTGCTTCAACGACACCGGAGAGGCCGCAGCGGCTACGTGTGAGGTGCCGCCGAAGCCGGAGCCCAGCCAGCACGATCCACTCCCGTTCGATCCCAACCAGGAGTGCTCCCGGACCAGCGCACAGACGGCGGTCCAGCAGTGTGAGACATTCCGGCAGGCCTTGGTCGGCTATCAGGACGGCCTCAACCAGTGCGAAGGTGGTCTCAGGGATATGTGGTCCGGACTCAGCGATGCCTGCAGCGGGTTGAACGAGTGCACTACCTCTGCCTCCGCATCGGGCGATGAGGTCCAGACGTGTATGGATACCTGGTCGAATGACATGACCGGCTGGCAAGACCAGATGGACGTCTACCAGACCTCGCAGGAAGATCGCCAGCGTGCGATCAGCGGCGCAGAGGGCATGCTCAAGAGCTTCTGGGAGAAGTTCAACTTCATCTATGGCTCCAGCGTGATCGGAGATTGGGTGAACATGGGCGTGATCGACGTGGTGCTGCTGGGTGCGATCCTCGTCTTCCAGAAGCGCAAGGACGTCGTCTAGTGACACATCGTTTGCTGCTGATCAACCCCGCTCACATGGTCGATGGGCGTGTCCATCGCGGGCCGGCGCAGTTCCCGATCCCGCCGCTCAACCTGGGATACGTGGCAGCGCTCACGCCCCCTTCGTGGGAGATCAGGATCATCGACGAGAACTTACGTGTCGAGGACGGGCTTGCGTGGAGCCCCGACGTCGTGGGACTGACGGCGCTCACACCGAACGCGCCTCGCGCTTACGCGTTGGCAGAGCGGTATCGCGCTGCGGGTGCGGCTGTGGTCATCGGTGGCGTCCACGCGTCGGCACTGCCCGAAGAGGCGGGCCGGTACGTGGATAGCGTGGTGGTCGGCGAGGCTGAGGGTGTATGGCCCCGGGTGCTATCGGACTTCGAATCCGGCGCGCTGCAGCCGCGGTACGAGGGCGGCTTTGGCAGCCTCGACACCTTGCTGAGACCGCGTCGCGATGTCTATCCGGGGGGCTACTTTGCCCAAGTTGCCATCACCTCCAAGGGATGTGGTGGGCACTGTGAATTCTGCTCGATCTGGCGTTTCTATGACCAGCGATACCGGGTTCGCCCCGTGAGCGAGGTGGTCGACGAGCTGGAAACCCTGAGCCCGAGAAAGCTCGTCTTTCTGGCCGATGACAACCTGACCCAGTCCCCCAATCGCGTGATCGAGCTGTGTCGCGAGATGGTGTCCCGGGGTGTCCGGCGGCCACTGGCAGTCCAGGGCGCGCTGACGCTCGCCGATCGAGATGAGCTGTTAGTATGGCTGAAACGGGCCGGCTGCATCTACGTCTTCGTCGGTCTGGAATCGCTGAACGCTGAGGCGCTGTCGCATATGGGGAAGCCCAACCTGCTCGAGACGAATGCTGAGGGCTATCGCCGGCGACTGGCGAACCTGCACCGGCACGGGTTGAGCGTCTACGGGAGCTTCATTGTCGGGCTGGACGACGATACCCCCGACGTTTTCGGGCAACTTGAGCAGTTCATTCTGGAGACTCAGATTGACTGCGCGTTGATCAACATCCTGGCGCCGACGCCAGGCACGGATCTATGGGAGCGGCTGGCTGCCGAGGGGCGGTTGCTCTATACGGACTTCCCCGAGGACTACGCAGTCTATACCCAGGACACCGTCTGCTTTCGGCCTGCCCAGATGACGCCGCGAGAGCTCCAGGAAGGCGCTCGGCGTCTCATCTCGCGGCTCAACCGCCCGGGCGCGCTGTTACGCCGCGCCCGGCAGACGTGGCGCCACACGCACAGTCCGTTGGCCACCCTCATCGCATTGGAGTGGAATCGCCGCTCCGGGGCAGCCGCTCGCCGGACTCCCTTGCGGCAGTCACCGGAGGACTGAGAGTGCCGGCGTCTTCGCTTTCGGGAAGGTCTTGGATTCGCGGCTTACGTATGTTATAGGAGAGCTATCGCTATGGACGAGACCCAATCGCCGTCAAACGAGGTTCAGGATTCCCCGGCTCGTAGGAGACCCTTTCCTCCCACGCAGAATGTGGCAAGAAAGGAGAGCTCCCTGGCCCCGTCAGTCACGGACACCGCAGAGAGTGAACCTCGCGAAAGGCGTGCAGGTCGCTTTCGATGGGTGCTGGCGGTTGTGGCCATCGCCGCGCTGCTGTTGGCAGCGCTCTCCCTGGCGGTGAATGCGCTGCTGGTCCGAGAACTGCTCGCGACGCAAGCTGTGGGACGCGACATTATGGATCAGTCCATCGCGGCGCTGGACAACTTCACCTTTGGGAACATCGACTTCAACTACGTCTTCTCCGACACGATCGCCTATTCCGGGACCATGCCCATCAGCCAGACGATCGCGTTTCCTTTCTCGGGGACGGTGCCGTTCCAGGGCAACGTGCCCTTCCAGGGGGTCGTGCCTGTCGTCGTCAACCTGGGCATACTCGGGCCTCAGACCTTCCGGGTTCCCATCAACACCACCGTCTACGTGGATACCGCGGTCGACGTGAGCACGACGGTGACCGTGCCGGTGCAGATGGATTTCCCGTTCAACGTTGAGGTGCCGGTCCACATGCCGATCGATATCACGTTCCCGCTCGAGGATCAGCCGCAGCTCACGGCATCGATCAGGCTGATGCGGGACATGTTGATCGACTTCCGCACGCAGCTCTTCGATCGCACACCTTAGGTGCCCCGGTACTCAAACCAGTCGAAGTCGGCGACGGCTTCGCTGGGGGCTCCGTTGCTGCTGGCGTACATTCCGATGTAGGCGCCGGTAAAGCCACCGGCGATGGGGGTGCTGAGCAGGCGCCCGTCGACGTGCTCCGCAACCACTCCTCCTCCCGGCGCCGGCGGACTGGCGACGGCCTGCCCCGGAGGGGGCGGGAGAAGATTCCCTCCCCCGGTGGGGGAGGGCTGGGGTGGGGGTGTCGTGCCGGCGTAGAAATTGTAGTCCTGCCCATTGGCCACCACCTCGAGATAGAGCCGCCCGTCGGCCACGGCCTTCTCGCCCAGGATCGTCTCGACGCCGCTGAGGCGCTTGATCAGACGTACGACCCGCAGCCCCTCTTCATCCTGCCTGCAGACGAACCTGAAGTGATAGTCATTGTTCTGGATCAAGGCCAGTCCCGCGCACTCGTTTGAGGCAGCGGGCGCGAAATCCATAGCGGCCTGCGCGACGAAGTCCCGGTGCTGCTGACGCCGTCCCAGGAAGGTGGGGTTGTCCCGCTCGGCCAACTGCTGGGGCCGCAGACAGAGGCGCAGGTGACCGGGTCGCTCCTGAAGGCTCCATAAGGGCTCCCGCGGCGTCCGCAGAAAGTTCCACTCGAGGGCCAGGACCGGATCGTCGAAGTCATCGCGCCAGGTCGACTCCGGCGCCTCCTCGGGTACGGCGCCCGCGTGGCCCGGTAGATTGGGCACGGTGTACTCGGCCTCGATGCGTCCGGTGCCTGGAGAGACGATGGGCCATCCGTCCTCCCAGCGCACCGGTGTCAGAAACGTCTCGCGGCCCAGGTTGTAGTAGTAGCCGTCGTAGGGACGCATGGCTAACGCCACCATCCACCATTCCCCGTACTGGGTCTCCACAAGGTCGGCGTGTCCTGTGCCAACGATGGGGTAGTCAAGCCCCAGGTGGCGATGCGTAAGGATGGGATTGCGCGGATTGCCCGTGTACGGTCCGGTGACCGCCTCGCTGCGGGCGATGGTCACCGCGTGGTTGTGCTCCGTGCCGCCCTCGGCGATCATCAGATAGTAGCGCCCATCGATCTTGTAGAGATGGGGTGCCTCGGCATAGACGGCGCCCTTGACCGCCCCGTCCCAGAGGACGTACCGCTCGCCCACGAGCTGCATTGCCTCCAGATCCAGCTCCTGCAGCCAGATCTCGCAGTGTCCGGGATAGCGACCCTCGAACGCGTGGCGGTTGCCGACATACCAGACACGGCCGTCATCGTCGAAAAACAGCGATGGGTCGATCCCCGGAGCATCTGCCAGCCAATGGGGATCGCTCCACGACCCGGCAGGATCCGTGGAGGTGACAATGAAGTTTCCTGCGCGGTCCGTGCCGTCCACAAGCGTGTTGATGACGTAGAAGGTGCCGTCGTGGTGGCGGATCGTAGGGGCGTAGAGCCCGCCGGACGGCCGGATGCCGTCCAGGTTGAGTTGTCCCGGCCGGTCGAGTACGTGGCCGATCTGGTGCCAACGCACCAAGTCCTGGCTGTGAAAGACCGGCAGCCCGGGGAAGTACTCGAACGTCGACGTGATCAGGAAGAAGTCCTCGCCCACCCGGCAGATGGAGGGGTCGGGGTAGAACCCCGGCAGGATCGGATTTCGGAATGTCTTGGGCATAGTCGGATTTCCGACGTTAGCACGTTTGAACGTTGTAACGTTGCCACGTTCAAACGTGCTAACGTGCCAACGCGTCTTATTTCCCCATCGCCTTGAGTGCTTGAAGCGAACGCCTGGCGGACTCCTGCGGCGGGTAGGGGTAGGTCTCCTGCTCGACAATGTACCAGTCGGTGACGCCCTGGCCCTCCACGATGTCGAAGACCTCCTGCCAATCCACATCGTCCTCACCGATCACGACCGCATCCTTATCGGCAGCGTACGCCTTGAGGTGGATGGTGGTGGCGCGTTTGGGATAGCGCTTGAGGCAGGCGATGGGATCGCCGCCGCCGTGGAGCGCGTTGCCGATGTCGATCTGCAGCACGACGCCCTTACCGGTGTTGCTGGCGAGAACGTCCCAGCCGCTCTGTCCGTTCTCGTAGGGCGTGAACTCCACGAAGTGGTTATGGTAACCGGTGACCATGCCCTCGGGCTCGAGCTTGGCTGCGATCCCGTTGAGAAGGTCGGCGGTCCGCTTCCAGGCATCGACCGAGTCGCGGTACGCGTCAGGAATCGAGGGCACGATCAGGTACTTGTTCCCGAGGATATGGTTGAACTCAACGGTCTTGGCCAACTCGTCGCCCGTGAGTGTGTCGATGCCGGTGTGACAGCCGGCGACGCCGAGGCCCAGGTCATCAAGCATCTTGCGAATAGCCGCGGCATCGTAGCCGTAGTAGCCGGCGAAGTCGACGCCCTCGTATCCCATGTCGGCGACCGCCTTCAGCGTCGCGGGGAAGTCGGCCTGGCAGTCCTCACGGACGGAATAGAGCTGTAAAGCAATAGGTATGCGTGACATTTGAGATCCTTTCGTATAGTGACGAGATGACGCGGTGACCGGATGTGACGAGTGAGCGGCAACGGGTCACGAGCAACCTTACTTCCTACCTCTTCTACTCCTTGCTGATGGCTGATTGCCAGTCGCTGACCGCCCTCTTACGTGCCCAATCCGCGACTCGCTGCGGATCTCCGCCCCAGAGACGCTCTGTGCCCCACTGGTTGGCCTCTGGCTTGCCCGCGCACGTGATCTTGATCACGGGGAAAAGCTGGGCCGGCGGGATGCAGGGCAGCCTGTAGATGAAGAGTTCTTCGCCCTTTTGCTCGAAGGGGAGCAATTGGCCCGTTGTGAGCAGCTCAACACGTTCCACCGGCGTGACAAGGTCCGCGAGACGCAGCGTGGGGCAGCCGTCCCAGAAGCGGAAAATGAGGAACAGGTCATTGTCCTTTGTGGTCTGCCACCCCCGCGTGATGAACTCCGTCACGTCGCCGCCATCGTTGCCGTAGATGGCTTCGCCATGGATGTCGAGCCAGCGACCGATGTCGAGGGCGCGGGTGACGAATTCAGGTGGGAGCTGTCCGTCGGCTTGGGGGCCGACGTTGAGCAACAGGTTTCCCCCTTTGCTCGCGCACTCGCAGAGCATATCGAGTAGCTTGTCCGCGGAACGCCAACGCTCGCCGTGAGTGTAACCCCAGAGCCGCCACGTGGAGACCTGGCACGATTCCCAAAGGCGATCCTCGGCCTGGATCTGGTGTTCGGGGGTGCCGATGTCGCCGGTCTCGTGTCCGCCGAGGCGGTTGTTGATGAGGAGATCGGGCTGCAGTGATCGCATCCGTGCGACCAGGTTGTCGGCTGCCAGGTCCTCACGGGTCCGAGGCCAGACACCATCGAACCAGAAGAGGTCGATGGCACCGTAGTTGGTCAGCAACTCCTCGACCTGGGTATGGATGTAGTCGCGCATCGTGGCCCAGGCCGCGGGATCCACCTCGGGTCCCTCGAACCAGGCGGGAATCCGCCAGTCGATCAGCGAGTAGTAGAGACCAACGTGCAGTCCTGCATCGCGGAACGCCTCGACGAACTCCGCGACGAAATCGCGTTTGGGTGCCTGCGCGGCGCTGGAGTAGGTCGTCGTGGATGTGTTCCACAGGCAGTATCCATCGTGGTGCCGCGTGGTCAGGACGGCATATCGAAACCCGGCTTGCTTGGCCGTCTCGGCCCAGAGCCTCGGATCGTAATGTGCCGGGTCCCAGGAGCACGCCCGTTGCTCATATTCACGGGGATCCAGATGCTCGCGGAAGAGCACCTGTTCACCTCGTCCGTAGGCAGCATACGGTCCCCAGTGGAGGAAAAGCCCATAGCGGCTCTCCGGGAACCAGCGCCACTTCTCGGGTACGGTTGTTATGTCGCTCAAGAGGCACGTCCTTTCGCTAACCGACAAGACTTTGAACGCTGGATTGAGTCTACGCCAAGTTGGCGAAAAGCAAAAGCTCGCGAGGCAACCAGGCCGGAAACCGACTGATGGATGGCCGTATCCTAACGATGCCTCTCGCGTCGTAGGTATCAAGGAAATCCCCAATATAGTTGGTCCTCACTCAATCCGTTTGTCCAAGAGTCATGGAGGTGATTATGTTGATACTCACGAGAGCCCTGATTGTTTTTGGCCTGCTCTTAGGCGGTTCCGCGGGAAGCGCTGAGAGGATAGCCAACCAACTGACTGCTCAGATCAACACGATGCAGCGAGTACAGGAGCAAGCCTGCGCAAGCGCGGGTGTGTGTGAGAACGAGCCCATCGGTTCGGCGATCCAGACGATGTTGCGGCTGCAGCAACGGCTTCGAATAGCCGCCGGCGATCCCGAGCCGGGCGATCCGCCCGCGGACCCCGGGAATGGTCCGGGCGCGAACGGGCCGATGAATCCTGGAGGTCCGAACGGCCTGAAGGTCCGAACGGTCCGGCCGACTGCGGCGATGCGTGTCCATCGGCGATGGCCCATTTGGTGACAACGGCGCCGGGGCCCTCAATAGGTGTGGGGCGGCGTGCACCGGGGAAGAGGATTGCGAGCCATGCGCCTCAAACGGCCCGGGCGAGCCCGCGGGCCCGAACGGCCCGAAGGTCCGAACGATCCGACCGACTGCGGAGATACGTGTCCTGTTGGCGATGGCCCGTTTGGTGACAACGGCGTCGAGGAGCCTCATCGCTGCGGGGTGGCGTGCTCGGGTGATGCGGATTGTGAGCCCTGCGAGTCCCCGGACTCAGGTCCCAATGGCCCACAACTGGCCCGAACGGTCCACAGTGATGACTGCGTGAACGATTGCGACGGCGAGCCGCAGGGGCCACCGGAGGATGCCGGGTCTCCCGGCAGAGCCAGCGCCACCGGACCAGTCCCTCAGACGGCGGGCAGCAGCCGGAACCCGAGCCGTCCGGCCCTGCAAACGGGCAGCCCGAATCGGGAGGAGGCCAGGGGAACAAGCCCTAGCCCGCAACCCTCCTCAGGCTACTCGATAGGAGATGCAGCGCCCCCGTTATGAGGGCGCTGCTTCGTGGTTGGCGTATCCCTCGCAGCGGCCACAAGTGCATGCGCCGCATCAGGCGAATCGAGTATCTGATGGAAACGCTAGTGATTCGCTGCTGAGATCCGGTTCTGAAGCCGCGATTTCGTCCATCTGCACTCTCACGAAGTCGACCACCTGGTCCAGGGTGGCATAACCATGCAGCTGATCGTCGCTGAGCGTGTTCAGCGTGAAACGCCAAGTCGGCCGGATTCTGCTGGCCTCGCGCCACACGCGGAGCAGATACGAATGATACTCGTCGGACATACGGGAAGCGTATCCGACGTGCGTCAACAGATCCAACTGGCACCCCAACTGGTCCCTCTTTACCCGACCGCAGACCCTTATGAAACCATGTCGGCGCTGTCAGACCTTGCGACTACGTCATCTGTCGGTATGATGGTGGCAGTGTGAGGGAGGTGCTCGCTGGGCGGCGTCGTTTTCTGCGGCGAGAGGGGGGAGTACGGCACGAGGTGCAGTTCGACTCATCGTGGCTATGGGGTTTCTGGTGGTCGCTGGATGTTCACCCCAGTCCAGCCCTATCGCTCCCCAGGTGGAGCGGGTCAAGACGGCGCCTCCCACGGCGACACGATCGGTCGCGCGCACCGCTATGGCTGTCGCAACGCCGATCCTTGAGGCAACGCCTCTCCCTACCGCGACACGCCCTGAGATCCCTCCGACCCTGACCCAACAGCCGACAGCGACCGTGGAGGTGCCCAGCCGCATGGTGACATTTACCGTCCTGTATGACAATCGACCGTATGATGCGCGGCTTGGAACGGCGTGGGGGTTCGCATGCCTCGTGGAGGGCACCGAAGAGACGATCCTCTTCGATACCGGTGGCGACGGGGCCCTGCTGTTGAGGAACATGCGGACGCTGGAGATCGATCCTGCAGGCCGTCGACGTTGTCGTGCTCTCTCACGTTCACACGGACCACACGGGCGGGCTAACCGGTTTCTTGGCGGAGAATGGTGACGTTAGGGTCTACGTGCCGGCGTCATTCCCACAGCAGATTCGTACCACCGTAAGTGGCGCTGGGGCAGAGCTGGTGGAAGTGTCTGAGCCAACAGCGGTTTGCCAGGGAGCGATGCTGACCGGCGAACTCGGCAGTAACCCGAAGGAGCAAGCTCTGATGGTCCGAGACGTCGTCCGGTCTGGCCGTCTTGACGGGATGCGCGCATCCGGGGATTGTCACGATGGTTCGCGGGGCCGAACGGATAGCGGGGACCGACGTCACCTTCGTCCTTGGCGGGTTCCACCTGGGGGACGCGAGCGCTGCCCAGATCGCCGGCATTGTGGACGATCTTCGGGGGATGGGTGTCCAGAGGGTGGCACCAAGTCACTGCACCGGTGACCTGGCCCTACAGATGTTTCGAGGAGGCCTATGGTGAGAGCTTCGTTCGGATGGGCGTCGGAGCCCAAGTTCAAGATTGAATCGAGGATGAGCAAGACCTATGCAGGCGACCGTAGCCGTGCTTCATACTCGACCCGAAACGGTCCTTGAGGACTATCGACGGTTGTTTGACCTGGCCGGAGTGGCCCAGGCGCTCCAGCCGGGCACGACGACCATCCTCAAAGACAACATCACGTGGCACTATCCTATGCCGGGCGCTAACACCACGCCGTGGCAACTGGAGGGCACGATCCTCGCGTTGAAAGCGGCAGGCTTCGACGACCTGGTCTGCGTTCAGAACCAGACGGTGGTGACCAACGCCTTCAAGGGAGAGGATCTCAACGGCTATATGCCGATCTTCAAGAGGCACGGGATCCCGGTGCGCTACAATTTCCGCGATCGGGATATGACGTGGGTGCCCTACGAGCCCAAGGCGAAGATGCTGGCGCTGGATCACATCTACCCAGAGGGCATCCGCATCCCGGACTTTTTCATCGGCAAGAACATCGTCCATCTTCCGACCGTCAAGACGCATATGTACACGACGACCACGGGGGCGATGAAGAACGCGTTTGGCGGCCTGTTGAGCAAATACCGCCACTACACTCACTCGTGGATTCACCAGACGCTGGTGGACTTGCTCGCCATTCAGAAGGAGATCCATCCCGGCATCGTCGCCGTGATGGATGGTACCACGGCGGGCGATGGCGCCGGCCCGCGCATGATCAGGCCCCTGACCAAGAACGTGATCCTTGCCTCGGCGGATCAGGTCGCGATTGATGCGGTCGCCGCGAAGCTGATGGGCTTCGATCCGCTGAGCATCGGGTATATCCGTCTGGCGCACGAGCAGGGACTCGGGGTAGGCGATCCCGCTGAGATCGAGATCGTGGGCGATGATGTCTCCGGCGAGAGTTGGGGATTCAGGGTGGGTCACAACAGCCATAGTTTCCTCGCTTGGCTCGCGTGGTACGGTCCGACGAAGGCCCTCCAAAAGCTGGTGCTGCACACGCCGCTGGTGATCGTGCCCACGTTGATCGCCGAGATCGAGCAGGATTACCTCTATTGGCCGCTGAAGTATCGCGCGATTGCGAAGCGTTGGCGGCAGGAGAGCGAGTGGGGACATCTGTTCTGCCGGTATCAGGCGGAAGGATGCCTTGTCTCGGGGAATGGGGAGGGCTGACGATGCGCTCTGTGATTGTTCGGGGTCCCCTTGGCGTGGGCAAGACGACCGTCGCGAGAAAGCTGGCCGAGCGCCTGCAGGGGCCCTACGTCTCGATCGACAAGGTGTTGGATGACCACGGGCTGGATCAGACGGACGAACCGTGTATTCCGTTGAAGAACTTCCTGGAGGGCAACTCGATCGCCTTAGCTAAGGCCCGGGCGGCGCTTGATGCCGGAGGCGCGGCCGTATTCGACGGCAACTTCTACCATCTCGGTCAGCTAGAGGATTTGGTCTCCCGACTGCCGGAAGGGGCCGCCGTCTTCACGCTGACGGCCTCGCTGGATACATGCGTGACCCGGGACCGCGGACGTGAGTTGTCGTACGGACCGGCCGCGGCCGCCGCGGTACATTTCATGGTGTCGCAGGTGGAGTACGGCACTTACGTCAACACGGAAGGGAAGACGGCGGACCAAGTCGTCGCGGAGCTCTGCAGCCGCTTGGAATTGACGGATCGAATGGAATGACGCCAAGGGAGCGAGTCCTCGCCGCGCTGCACCACGAGGTGTCCGATCAGGTGCCGCGGTTCGAGATCTGGATTGACGCCTGCTACGAGGCGCTCGGCTGCGCGGACCCCGTGGGCGTGTACGCCGCCGCGGGCCAGGACTGCGTGATGATGCCCTCGCGGTCGCTGCCGGGGAGCAACGCCTGGGGCACGGGCGTGGACGAGTGGGGGAGGATCTGGCGGGATGGCACCTATGTTGGCGGTGCCGTCGAGACTCTTGACGACCTCCGGCGCTATTCGCCACCTTTGGACGATGCCGTGAATCGTTTCGGCAACGATGATGTGCGCCAGGTCCGGGCAGCATATCCGGACCACTGCCTGATCTTCGGCACGCACATCGGCCCGTTCACAGCTGCCTATATGGCGATGGGCTTTGAGCGCTTCTTCTTACGCTTGATGGACGACCCTGGCTTCATCCAACGCATCTTGGTAGCCCGCACCGAATGGTGCGTTGCCGTCTACCGGCGGGCCGTCGAGCTGGGTGCAGAGGCACTGGTGCTTGGTGACGACGCCGGGAGCACTCGCGGCCCAATGATCCCACCTGCGCTCTGGCGAGAGATGGTGCTGCCCTTTCATCGGCAGATCGTCGAAACGCTGGAGGTGCCCGTGATCTGGCATTCTGATGGTAACGTCGAGGCGCTGCTGCCGATGGCGGTCGAGGCGGGATTTGCGGGCGTCCACGGCCTCGACCCTATCGCCGGGATGGATCTTGAGCATATCAAGCGCGCCTTTGGGTGGGATCTGGTGCTGGTGGGCAACGCCGATGTGCGCGTGTTGTGCGGTGACGATCTGGGAGAGGTGCGCGCAGAAGTGGACCGCTGTTTGGCGCAGGGTGGGTTCGGCGGCGGGTACATGTTGGCGACCTGCAACAGCATTTTCGAGGGAATGGCGCCGGCAATGGTCGCCGAGTACTTTCGCTACCAGGACGTGGCTATCCCGTGAGTCGCTCCATGAGGTAGCTGAGTGCAATGCAGACTACGCCTACAATGGCCGTCTTGATGCCCGAGACGATCATGTTCCTCTTGGAGATGCTCGCCAGGTAGTTCCCCAGCCCGAAGAGCGCAAGTAATGCCATGCCGATCGACGCATAGTAGGCGTAGCTAACCGCCGGCAAGTAGCGGTGCGAGGAAGAAGGGGCTCAGCACCAGAAGGGCGGCGAGGAAGGGCGACAGGCCGTCGATGGCGGCAACCATCCATACCGCCGAACGCGCCGCCCTGCCGATCTTCGTGTTGTGCAGCTCGGTCAACGTGAATTGCTCGAGCTGATCGAGTTCCTGCTGTCGCTCGGCCGACTCGGTGAGGTAAGCACCCCAACCGCCGGAGACGCCGATGGCCAGCGCGGTGGACAGGCCCGTTACCACGACCACCTGGGCGTTCTCGACGCCGACGACGAAGTTGCCCATCACTACGCCGACCATTGTCAATATGCCGTCAAACGAGTTGTTCGCAAAGGCGCGACGTGCGATCTGACCGACTTTGGATATCTGGTTGTATTCGCGCCACTTGTCAAGCCGCTTATGCAGCGGGTTCATCCACCCAGACCTTTCCTCTTCGATGTTCTTCCAGCTCGCTTTCCCTGAGTCCGCAGAAACCCCTGCGGAGGATCCAATCAGTACCTAAGACTCTACCACATATTCGCCCGAGTGCACGGCGTAATTCTCTTCAGCTGTCTGACTGTGGCAAATCAGGTGAGGCGTGATGCTGTATCGATCACTTTCAGGAGGGGCCACGCGCCGCCGGTCGTGTTCGAGATCACGGTGTACTCGAACGCTTCGGCACGGTTCGTACCCGACCTGAAGGATACTCCCGCGTCACATCCCTCGATGTACACTTCGCGGGTTCCACTTCCGTCGTCACGTATCCAAGTGCCGTGACCGTAATAGATGTGTTCGCCCTCGGTCTCTGCGCGGACAAAGGGTTTTGTAAAGGCTGTGACCAACGCGTGCGAAAGGATCTCGTCGTTCCAGAAGGCACGCCACAGCTTTGCCAGATCATCGAGGGTGGTGAAGACGCCGCCGTCCGATGCACCAACGATAGGGAGGTCAAAGATGTTCGTGCGCCAGCCATCCTGCTCTTGTACGTAGCCCAGCGCTGTTTGTTCCGGGAGGCGGTTCATCGCGAAGAACCCCGAACGCTCCATGCCGGCGGGTCCAAGAAGCTCGGTTTCAACGAACCGTTGGTAAGTTAAGCCGGTCAGCTCCTCGATGACAATGCCGAGCACGATGAAGCCACCGTTTGAGTAGGAAAAGCGTTCGCCGGGAGCGAACTTCATCGGCTCGTCCGGGAAGACGGCCAGGTAATCGCGCGGCCCCTTGAGCTCGGACCACGGCACGCTCACGGTGAAGCCGTCAAAGTCTTTGACGTTCTCTTCGTCGTAGTAATCGGGAATCCCCGACGTGTGGGTCAGGAGGTGCTGAATCGTGATCCCCGGATCGTATTGGGCGAAGCCAAGGTCGAGGACGTCGACCAGCCGGGTATCGAGCGTGAGACGCCCGGCTTCGATGAGTTGGCCGATGGCGAGCGCTGTGAGGAACTTTGTTCCGGACGCGATGCCAAAGCGTGTATCAAGGGTGTTCGGGACGCGATTGGCTCGATCGGCAAAGCCCGCCGCGCGCTCGTAGATGGTCGTGCCGTCGTAGCGAAGTCGAATCACGCCGGAGAAGTCTTTCTCATCGACGGACGCGTCAAGCGATTGCGCCAATGAAGTCAGATCCATTCCTCTGCCCACACCTCCATACCCGAACTAAATGTCCCACCCCGGCAGCATCGCCTTGTTGGCCTGGAGAAGTTCGTCGAACATCGCGCGGGCCCGGTCCGGGGGGATGTGGCACTGTGGATCGTGGAGCAATGCCTCAAAGGCGAGTTCTTTGTCCTTGAGCAACGCGGCATCGAGCGTCAACTGCTGGACGTCGACCACATGGCGCACCAAGTTGAGCAGCCCGTCGGGCAGCGGGACGGGGACCACGGGCGTGAGTTGGTTGTGGCGGAATTGGGCGTTGGTCTCGACGACGGCACCCAGTGGAAGGTCGGGCATCTGTCCGTAGTTGGGGAGGTTGACGTTGGTGTCCAGTGGCTCGATACCCAGCAGAGCCAGCATCTGCTGGACGCCCTCCTCTCCCGAGAAGATCAGCTTGGCATCCTCCTCCGCTCGCCCACCTGCCGCAGCGCCCGGCGCATTCTGCGGCGGCTGCCACGTCCCCAGCCTGTAGCTGGACGGCGTCAGGATGACGCCGTAGCGATTGAGGTCGGCCTCGGTCGTCAGGTACCAGGGGACGAACTCCGCCAGATGGCGGTCCCCTGCCGCGCCGAGGACGTCGAAGTTGCGCAGGAAGTCGAAGGCGATCAGGTGCTGTGACGAGAACCACAATCCCTGGGCCTTGGCCATCGCGGACCACTCGGTCCGATCATCCCAGAAGCCATCCTGCTGCATATGGTCGTAGAGCAATGGATAGAGATCCTCCCCCTGCCACGCGGCTTTGGGGACGAATGTGAAGTGGTTGACGCCGGCAACGTCAGTCTTGATCTCCTGCCGTCGCGGCATTGGCACGTCCATCCTCTCGTGGACCAGCTCTGCCAGCATGTGCTGTGTCCCGAAGACCTCGTGGCAGCAGCCGAAGGCCTTGATCTCTGGCTCCGCGGCGTAGAGCGCGGCGGTGCAGAGGGTCATCGGGTTGGTGTAGTTGATGACCCAGGCGTTGGGGCAGTGCTCCATGATCTGATGAGCATACTCTACGTAGGTCGGGACCGTGCGCAGTGCCCGGCTGATGCCGCCGGGTCCGGTCGTATCGCCCACGCTCTGTAGAATGCCGTAGGCCTTGGGGATATCGATGTCGTTCGCAAACATCTGCATCGGTCCCGGCAGGATCGAAAGGAAGACAAAGTCCGCATCCACGAAGACCTGTTCCGGCGTATGGTAAGCGTTGACCTCAAACGTGGTTCTCGCCTCCGGGTGGCCATAGATCGCCTTGGCGCGCTCGACGTTTTTCAGTGCCGCATCGTAGTTGATGTCATAGAGCGCAATCTCGCCGGTCAGGTGTGGGCACAAGGCGAGATCGGTCATCACCATCTGTGCCCAGTAGCGACTTCCACCGCCGATGTAGGCGATCTTGATGTCAATCGGGGTTTGGGACATTACAGGGCCTCCTCAAATAGCCTCACATCCTCCGCCAGCATATCCGCCTTGATCTTTGGGAAGACGCCGATGCAGACGGCGTCCTGGGGGCGGAGATGCCGGGCGACGAAGGCGAAGGCCTCTTTGGGATCGGTGCGGCCCGCCGCGAAGATCTTGTAATGGATGGCAGGTGCGCGCAGCGCCTGGATGATCGCTACCATCGCGTCGCGGTCACCGGGATCGAAGCGTTCGGCGGCGCCACGGATGTGCTCAGGGTTCCTATCGCGGGGCGTGGGGTTGTAGTAGGAGCACATGTGGAAGTCGAGATCCAGATTCTCGTTTGCCCAGGCGTGTACTGCGGGATTGTGCCCCGCGACTCCCACGGGGAGACCGGCATCCTTCACCTGCCGGACAAAGGCCTCGATAGTGTCGAACTGCTTCTGGGCAAAAAGAAAGTCCATCTGTCCGCCGTGGAGGTAGATGGCCGAGGCTCCCGTGTCGATGGCCTGCGCGACGTTGGCGCTGAGACTGCTGAACTCGGGCGCGGTCTGGGTGAACCATTGGAGGGTGCCACCTTCGTCCCAGTACTCCAGCAACGTGCGGCGGATGTGCTTGTCGGCGCGACCCAGGAAGGTGTTGATGCCGAGCGCCTCCGCCTGGTGCATCGTTTCCTTGATCCGCGCCGTCGTGTACCACTTGACCATCTCGCGGTCCATATCCGGATTCTGGTGCGAGAACCCGCTGAAGGGGTTTCCTCCGAGGATCAGCCTGCTGAGTGTCACCTTGCCGAATTGAACGGTATGCATGTGTCTTGGCTCCTCGAGCCGTCGTCTCTGCATGGACATCTGCCAGCGTCCGTATCTCTGCTATTCTAGGGACAACCGGACTGACAGCACAAGCTCCTGAGCTCTGTCCAACCGCCCGTCTTGCCTTATAATGGGGGCACTTCCCTACGGAGGAGATCTGCTAGTGAGTCAGTTGTCCCGACGCGTGGTGTTGATTGCGGCGTTGATTTCCGGACTTATCAGTGGTTGTACGACGACGTTACTGCCTACGGAAGAGCCGGCCCAGTCTCCGGCGGCCGGTACCCCTACCCCAGAACCGACGGCGACCCCGGCGCCTCTCAAGACGAGTGGGGTGCTCATCAGCGAGTTCGTGCCCGGCGTGCCCGGTGACAACAATCACGAATTCGTCGAGCTGTATAACGCCGGGCCGGAGGCAGTGGACCTCAAGGGCTGGTCCCTCTGGTACCGGATGTCCGATGATCAGGAGGAGAAGCGACTCCACATTTGGGGTAGTCCCACGGGCCTCCCTGGCTACGGTCATCTCCTACTGGTGAGAGAAGGGGAGGACGTAGGGGCCGCGCCCGACGCGGTTTTTGACGTCCCACTCTTCGAGCGGCGCGGCGGGCTGCAGCTCCGCAATGCCGATGCCACCGTCGTGGACACGTTGGGATGGGGGGACGCGCCAACGGATTTCATCGCCGATGTGCCCGCACCGGCGCCTGAGGGTGGGGTGAGCCTGGAGCGGAAGCCAGGCGGCCAGGCCGGCAACGCCCAGGATACGGATGACAGCTCATTGGACTTCGTCGCGCGCCAGGATCCCCTGCCGCAGAACAGCGGTGCCGACACGACGCCCGCGCAGGCCCAGGGGTTGGTGATCTCGGCCTCGGCGCCTGTGACGGTGACGCCCGGCACCGAGTTTGCCGTCCAGGTGACGGTTGAGAACCATACCGATCGGGACTTGGCCGACCTCAAAGTCACGCTGCCACTCCCTGAGGGCGTCTCAGCTCAGTCGGAGCCCACGGGGGAGCATCTGGCGCCCCTCGCCAATGATGAAGCGGGCGCCGCAGGGACAGGGTTGGCGTGGACCATTTCGGAACTGCACGCCGGCGCGAACGAACCAGGCTGAGCTCACGATGCAGAGCCCCTGGCGGTATGGTACGGTGCAGTTCAAGGGATACAGTGTCAGCACCCCGGATTGGCCGATGGGCGACTACGGCCCTTTCGTCGCGGTAAGTGTCGCGGGGGGCGCCATCCCCATCGCGACGGCGCGGGGGCTGGTTGGCGAGACCGTCACGGTTGAGGGGACCGCCACGATGTATACGGGCGGTTTCTTCGCCGGGTCGACCGGGACGAAGTTCTATCTCCAAGACGAGACCGGCGGCGTTCAGGTCTATTGTGCCGGTGCCCAGGGCGTCGTCACCGTGCACCTCGACGAACGCGTTCGGGTGACGGGCGAGATCCAGGTCTACCGGGATTCCGTCGAGCTCGTGCCCGGAACCTATCCGGATGACGTGGAGATTCTGGCCTCCGCCGCGACCCCACCGGACCCTCTCTCGGTCTCGGCGTATGCAGCCACGCACGATGCGTCGGTGCCCGGACGCCTGGTCCAGGTGGAGGGGACGATCACGCGGCTGGACGAGTTCAGCTACAGCTACGAGGCTGACGTGTTGGACGACGCCGGGGATACTGTCCTCCTCTACATCGACAAGGAGGCCAACTTCAGCCCTGAGTTCATCGACGTGGGCGACCGCTATCGCGTCACCGGCATCAGCGAGCTCTATGATGGGCAGTGGGAGATCGAACCGCGCCTGGCCGAGGACTTCGTGCGGGTCTACCCGCCGGAGTTGATGCTGGACGCGATGGCGCCGATTGACGTGGCGTCCGGGGGCCTGGTAACCTACACGCTGACGGCTCACAACACCACGACCTCGACGCTGACCGACCTGGAGATCACGGCAGAGGCCCCGCTGGATTATGTCGATGTGGTGACGAGCACGGGCGATCCGGCGCGTGGATCGAGCGGCACGCTTGTCTGGACTATTCCCGAGCTTGCGCCGAGCGGGGATTCGGTGACCGTTAGCTACACCGTGAAGGTCAAGGCGGGCATCACGGACGGCAGCTTTGAGGCCTACGCGGAGGCTGTCGCGACGGAGTGGCCGACGCCGGTGGTCGCGGAGCCGAGGCTGACCTTCGTCGGCGCGGGGGTGCCCATTTGGGCGATCCAGGGCGACGGCTCACATTCACCTTTTGTGCGGAGCGAGGCTACGACGCAGGGCATCGTGACCGGCGTGTTCCCGGAGCTGGGCGGCTTCTGGATCCAGTCGGTGGTGACTGACGATAATCCGCTGACGTCGGAGGGTCTCTTTGTGATGGGTGGGGACCCGGAGCTTCTGCTGTCCGCAGGGGATATCGTGAAGGTCTCGGGTCGGGTTCGCGAACTCTCGGACCAGACTGTGATCTACGTCGAGGACCCCGCGGCGATCGAGGTGATGACCGATACGCACGACCTACCCACACCTGTGGAGCTCGATCCACCTGCAGATGTGGGCGAGGCCAGGAGCTATTACGAATCGCTTGAGGGCATGTTGGTCGCCGTGACCGAGCCCGCGGTGGTGGTGGGGCCCACAGATCAGTACGGAGAGACGGCGTTGGTCAAGACGTCGTGGGGCATCGACCGGGTGCGGAAGGGCGAGCCCAAGGGGATGATCATCTTCGCCGATGACGGCTCCAACGTGACCCACGCCGACCGGACCACGTTGCCGCTGGCTGTGGACGAGGGCGACCTCGTCGGCAACCTGGTGGGTCCGCTGGCCTACACCTATGAGGCTTACAAGATCGAGCCCATTGCCGCGCCAACTGTGATCACACACGAGGTCACGCTGCCGACGCTCTCGCCAGCCGGGCCGGACGAGTTCAGTATCGCGACGTTCAACGCGGAGAACCTGTTCGACATCTTCGACCCGCACCCTTCGGATCCGCCACGGCCGACATTGGCCGCCTACGACCTCGATCTGGAGAAGATGGCCGCAACGGTCGACGCGATGGGGGCCCCGACGATCGTTGGCCTGCAGGAAGTCGAAAACATCGGTATCCTGGAGGATTTGGTCGCCGAGCCGTTAGTCGCTGACTATGGCTATCTGCCTGTCTTGATCGAGGGTTTCGACTCGCGTGGTATCGACGTAGGCTTCCTGGTGCGTGGAGATCAGGCGACCATCGAGAGCGTCGGCCAATATCCTGCGCCGGAGGGGCTCACGAGCCGTCCGCCGCTGATGATCACGGTGACGGTTCACCTCACGGATGGCGACCAGACGGTGTACGTGATCGACAACCACTTCCTCTCCATGTCAGGTGGTGAACTGCCCACCGAGCCACGCCGCGTGGCGCAGGCCGCGTGGAATGCCGATCTGGTCGCGCACCTGGTGGCGCGCGATCCTGCGGCGCAGGTCGCTGTGTTGGGCGACCTGAACTCCTTCTACGATTCGGCTCCCATCGACACGTTGCGGGACTCGGGTTTGCGTCACGTGTATGAGTTTGTCGCGCCCAATCTCCCGTACACTTACGTCTACCAGGGCGAATCGGAGACCCTGGACCACATCCTGGTGACGCCATCGCTCTATGAGCATCTGACTGGCGTGCAGGTGTTGCACACCAACGCGGATTTCACGCTGCCCCTGCCGGGCGACACTTCGCCGAAGCGTGTGTCGGACCACGACCCTGTGGTGGTGGTCTTTTCGTATCCATAAGCACATTGGTGAATGGGGAATCGTATAGCCGTTACTGTGCCATCGCCTGATTCGGGCATCCGGCACTTCATACCGTTGGACTATGAGGAGGTAGTTGGCGATGATCAAGATCCGCTCTTCGGAGATTACGCCGGAGCACATCTATCTGTCGCGCCGCCGTTTCATGACGGGGGCAGCAAAGCTTCTGGCAGGCGCTACGCTGCTGGCTGCCTGTGGCGGGCCACAGGCAACGGCTCAGCCGATCGAGTCGCCAGGATCCGAGGCGACGCCTGAGGAAACGGAGCCGTCGGTGGCCGACGCTCGTACCGATGAACTGGGGAACTCACTGACGCCCTATGAGGGTGTTGCCGGCTACAACAACTACTACGAGTTCTCGTTGGGCAAGGATACCGTGGCCGACGCAGCCGCCGGTTTCCCGACGTCGCCCTGGGCTGTGGAGGTGGGCGGACTGGTCAATCGCCCGCGAACGTTCGACCTCGATGATCTGCGGGCCTTCGAGACTGAGGAGCGCATCTACCGGCTGCGTTGCGTCGAGGCTTGGTCGATGGTGATCCCGTGGACCGGTTTCCCGCTGGCGAGTCTGCTTCGTGAGGTGGAGCCGTCGTCACAAGCACGATATGTTCGTTTCGAGACAGTCCTCGATGAAGTCAATATGCCCGGCCTTAGCCAACCATTCCCGTGGCCCTACGTGGAGGGACTACGTCTTGACGAGGCGATGCACGACCTCACACTCCTTGCCACCGGCGTCTATGGACGTGACCTGCCGCCGCAGAATGGCGCGCCTGTGCGCCTTGTCGTCCCGTGGAAGTACGGGTTCAAGAGCCTCAAGGCCATCGTGAAAATCGATTTGGTGGAGGAGATGCCGACGACTTTCTGGATGGCATCGGGCCCTACCGAGTATGGGTTCTGGGCCAATGTCAATCCGGAGGTGCCACATCCGCGGTGGTCTCAGGCCACGGAGCGGATGATCGGGGAGAACCGGCGGAAGGAGACCCTTTTTCTCAATGGGTATGCCGACGAGGTCGCGGGTCTCTACGACAATCTCGACTCGCGGGACTGGTACTTCTAGAGAACGTGGCGAGAAACCAACGTCGCGTGGTTCCGAGCCCATTGGCCACCCGTTGCGGCACACGTGAGTGCAGCATTGGCAGTCGTGGCACTCGTCTGGACCTATGCCTCAGGCGGGTTCCTGATCGACCCAGTGAAAGAGATCACCATCCGCACAGGTCGGCTGGCGATCGCCTTCCTTCTGCTTTCCCTCGCTTGTACGCCCGTCGCCGTTGTCACGGGCTACCGTAGGTATTCTGCCGGCGAGGCGCCCTTTGGGGCTGTGGGCTCTGGCCTTTGCAGGTGCGCACTTCCTCACCTTCGCGGGATTGGACTATCGCTTCGACCTGCCGTTGCTCTGGATCGGCCTTGCTCAACAGCCCTTTGTCATCGTAGGGGCGGTCGCGTTCTTGCTTTTGTTGGTACTTGGGGTAACCTCAGTTCCTGGGCTTCGGGATAGCATGGGTCGGTCTTGGCCCTGGGTTCAGCGCCTCGTCTACGTTGTCGGCGCGATGGCTGTATGGCATGTGCTCTGGGTCAAGAAGGATCCGTGGGAGGCCTGGCGGTATCCGGTCATTTTGGGCGTGCTCCTGGCCTTGAGGATTCCGCCGCTCCGTGTGGCGATCTCCGGACTGCGCGAGCGGCTCTTTCATCGGAAGGCGGAGCGACTCCCTGAATGACGAAGACACCACAAGCGCAGAAGCAGGAAGCCGGCGAGTTCGCGGTACGATTTGTCAAGTCCGGCATGATTGTGGGCTTGGGGCACGGGACGACGGCGATCTTTGCCCTCCGCAAGATTGCGGATCTGTTGAAGTCCGGCGCGCTGCGCGATATCCTCGGCGTGCCTTGCTCGATTCAGGTGGAACACGCTGCGCAGACGCTGGGCATACCCCTGACGACGCTGGATGCTCATCCCGTCGTGGACGTGACCATCGATGGGGCGGATGAGGTGGACCCTGCGCTCAACGTGATCAAGGGAGGCGGGGGGGCGCTGCTGCGCGAGAAGATTGTGGCACAGGCCACGCGGCGTGAGATCATCGTCGTGGACGAGAGCAAGCTGTCCCCGGCGCTGGGCACGCACTGGGCGGTGCCGGTCGAGGTCGTGCCCTTCGGTTGGCGTGCTGAGGCGGCGTATCTCGTCTCGCTCGGCGCCGAGGTCAAGGTGCGGCAGAAGGACGACGGTTCGCGCTTTCTGACGGACCAGGGCAATCTGATCCTCGACAGCAACTTCGGACCGATCGAGGACCCTGGCGCCCTGGCGCGCGCGCTCAATGATCGCGCGGGGATTATGGCCCACGGGCTGATGTTGGGGTTGGTATCGGACGTTGTCGTTGGCCACCCGGATGGGGTGGAACATCGAACGGCGGATTAGAGTTCCTGCGACGCACACTATGACCAAGCTCGTCATACAAATACCCTGCTACAACGAAGAACATACGCTGCCACAGACCGTGGCCGATCTGCCGGCGCACATTGATGGCGTCGACCAGATTGAGGTCTTGGTGATCGATGACGGGAGCACCGATCGAACCGTTGCAGTGGCCCGCGAACTGGGCGTGGCTCACATCGCCCAATTGACCCGCAATATGGGCCTGGCTACGGCATTCGTGAAGGGTCTGGAGGCTTCGCTGGCATTGGGAGCGGATATCGTCGTCAATACCGATGGCGACAACCAGTACCGGGGGGCGGATATACCCCGGCTGGTGCGACCTCTGCTTGCGGGCGCCGCCGATATGGTCGTCGGCGATCGCGGAGTGATGGGGGTCGCTGATTTCTCACCGGTCAAACGCCGTCTGCAGAGGCTCGGGAGTTGGGTCGTCAAGCAGGCGTCCGGGGTCGATACACCGGATGCCACAAGTGGTTTCCGGGCGCTGAGTCGTGAGGCCGCGCTGCGGACGATCATCTTGAGCCAATACTCGTATACGCTGGAGTCGTTGATCCAGGCCGGCGCGCATCGTTTGGCGGTTCAGTACGTACCGGTCGAGGTGAATCCCCAAACGCGGCACTCGCGGTTGATGCGCAACATCCCCGACTATCTGATGAACTCGGCTACAACCATCCTCCGTACATACGCGATGTACCGACCGCTTCGCGTGTTCCTGTTCATCGGATTCATCATGATTCTTGGGGGCGTGTTGCTGGGGGGGCGATTTGTCTGGTTTTACTTCCAGGGACAGGGAGGGGGCAAGGTCCAGTCCCTTATCCTAACGGCGATCCTGCTCATTGCCGGGTTCCAGAGCTGCCTTATCGGTTTGGTGGCCGATCTGATTGGGTTCAACCGCAAGATCCTGGAGGAGGTGCTGTATCGGATCAGAAGGCTTGAGCTAGACAGCCGTCCCTGATATGAAGATCGTGCTCATTGGCCCAACGTATCCTTTTCGTGGTGGGACTGCTCACTATACCACGATGCTGCACCGCACGCTTACAAGCCACGGACATGACGCGGTATTGGTCTCGTTCAAGAATCTCTACCCTGGCTGGCTCTTCCCGGGCGAAAGCGATCAGGACCCGAGCAAGCAGCCACTTCGCACCGAGAATGTGCACTATAGCATCAGCTCACTGAACCCAGTCTCGTGGCTGACGACAGCAGCCTGGATCCGACGCAGCAAGCCGGATCTGGTCGTTCTTTCTTGGTGGACTACATTCCTGTCGCCTGCTTGGTTGACTCTTTCCGTGCTGCTGCGCGTGCTACTTCGCGTGCCACTGATCTATCTTTGCCACAATGTTCTCCCTCATGAAGCGAGATGGTGGGACCAATTGATGGCCCGGTTGGTGCTGAGTACTGGAACGGGCCACATTGTGCAATCAGACGCGGAACGCACTCATCTTCACGACTTGCTCTCTCGGGCCAGTCCCGTTGTGGTTCCCACACCTGTATTTGATATGTTCTGTTCCGAGCTACCTTCCAAGGAACAGGCCCGTCGGCGACTCGGTCTGTCAATGGATGTCCCCGTGCTTCTGTTTTTTGGCATTGTTCGAGAGTACAAAGGGCTAATGGACCTACTAGAGGCCGTGCCCGCAATCCGGGACCGTCTGGGAGATGTCCGACTGATGGTTGCCGGTGAGTCTGGGAGCCTCGAGAACAGTATGATCTCAGAATCTATGAGCTTGGCATTGAAGACAATGTTAGGATAGATGATCGTTATGTCCCCAACGAGGAAGTTCCCTCGTACTTTGTGGCTGCAGACCTTGTGGTAGCGCCACATCGGAGGGCGACGGGGAGTGGTGTTGTCCAGACCGCAATTGGCTTCGGTGTCCCATTGGTCACGACGCTGGGAGAACAGTTCCGTGGGATTGATTTCCCGAACACCTACAATGGTTGTGCCGCCGAACGAATCCCACGCGATAGCTAATGCAGTAGTTGCCTTCTTTGCGGGCCAATCGGCGCCGCCGGACGCGTGCGAGATGGGTAGGCTGTCAGAAGCATTCTCATGGAGGCGTCTCGTGGCCGCACTGGAAGGACTCTGGGAAGCACAGGAGATCTTGACGATCCCGCAGATGAGTGAAGTGGAGGTGTTGCGTGGATAAGGCGTTGGTGACCGGAGCAGCTGGCTTCGTCGGCTCGCGCGTAGCTCGCCATCTGCGCGACGACGGTACATCCGTCGTTGCACTCGATGACCTGAGTGGTGGCTATGCAGAGAACGTGCCAGATGGCGTTAAGTTCGTCCGGGCCTCTGTGAACGACTACGATGCGCTTCAGGCGCTCTTTGCCGCGCACCGATTTGACTACGTCTTTCATCTGGCTGCGTATGCCGCAGAGGGATTGAGCCACTTCATAAGGAGCTATAATTACGCCGCCGCTTAACTTGCTGGGTTCGATCAATCTGATCAACCTCAGCGTGCTCTTTGACGTCAAGTGTTTCGTCTTCACGTCTTCCATCGCCGTCTATGGCGCCGGTCAGCTCCCGATGGTAGAGGACCTCACGCCGCATCCCGAGGATCCATATGGAATCTCCAAGTATGCAGTTGAGCTGGATCTGGCCGCTGCGCACCGTCAGTTCGGGCTGGATTACATCGTCTTCCGCCCTCACAATGTCTATGGGGAGCACCAGAATATCTGGGACAAATATCGCAACGTGATCGGGATCTTCATGGGCCAAATCATGCGGGACAAGCCACTTACCATCTTCGGCGACGGCGATCAGACGCGAGCCTTTTCGTATATCGACGATGTCGCTCCCGTGATCGCTAAATCGGTGAGACATCCGGCAGCCTACGGCGAGGCATTCAACATCGGTGGGGACCAAGCGCATACGATCAACGAGTTGGCTGCGGCGGTCAGCCCAGCCATGGGCACTCAGTCAGAGGTTGTTCATCTGCCTGCCCGAAAGGAAGTCCGACACGCAGTTGCATCCCACAGCAAAGCACGGTCGTACTTCAACCCTCCCCCTCCGACGCCTTTGAGCGTGGGCATCGCCAAGATGGCCGGCTGGGCGAAGCAAGCCGGGGACCAGGAGGTCAGGAGCTTTGCCGATATCGAAATCCCGTTTGGGTTGCCTTCGGGATGGTAGGTGCGACGGACTGATGGCGAACAGAAAAGTTCTGGTCATCGGATTGGATGGGGGAACCCTCGATCTGATCGTTCCTTGGGCTGATCAGGGACGTCTCCCAAATCTGGCCTCTCTAATGCGTGAGGGAGCCTATGGGCGCCTGCCGATCTACACTCCAGCCGGTCACCGCGCCAGCCTTTTCAACCTTCATGACTGGTGTCAACCAGGGGAAGCACGGCCTGTACGATTTCGTCCGGCGGCGCCCGGGGACCTATAAGCTGGAGGTGACAAACACGTCGATGATCGCTGCTCCTGCGCTTTTTGACATGCTAGGGCAGTCTGGCGGTCGTACCATCGCTCTGAATGTGCCGTACACCTACCCTACGCCCACCATCAACGGGATCGTGGTTAGTGGGCTTTTCGCGCCTACGGTCGACGAGCACATCGTCTATCCTCCGGGCCTGGCGCAGCCCCTCTTCAAGCAAGTGGAGGGGTACTTCATCACGCCGGATTATGATCCTCACGCGACCGATCCCTTGATGAAGTACATTGAAGATTTGAAACGTGGCGTGGACTATCGCCGTCGCCTTTCGCTTCATCTACTGAAGAGCGAAGTGTGGGATCTGTTTGTCGTGGTTTTCATGGCGACTGACCTCGTGCAGCATTCGTTCTGGCGTGATATGGAAACCCAGGCAGGGCCCTATCGGACCGCAGTTGCCGACATCTACCAGGAGGTGGACTGTGCACTTGGGGATCTCCTGGCTACGATTGACGACGATACGGTCGTGATCGTCATGTCAGATCATGGCGCTGGCTCGCTCCATCGGATGGTGAACATCAACCGTTGGCTTGCCGACGCCGGCTACCTAAGTTTCCGCGAGTCACGGGCGCGGCCCGTTGACCGAGCCCGGGTGCACCTGCTCAAGTCGCTGGCCAGCGCCTATCGTCAGTCGGTCCCGGCTGGCCTTCGGAATGCGATTCGCAAGCGATTAGGGCCGGAGCGCTTCGATCAGTTGAAGGGGGGACTGGAATCCACGCTTTTCTCATCTGGCGTTGAGTGGTCCCAGACTACGGCGTATGCCCTCGGAGCTGGAGGAAACGTATACCTGAACGTAAAAGAGCGAGAGCCTGCAGGAAAGGTGACGTGGGGACGGGAATACGAGCGGGTCCGCGCCGAGGTCGCTGATGCCCTGAGCGGGATGAGAGATCCGGAGACAGGTGACGAGATCGTCAGACGGGTGTGGCGTCGTGAGGAGATCTATACCGGTCCCTATGTTGACCAGGCGCCTGACCTCGTCATCGAGTGGCGGGACTACCGGTATTGGGGTCGTGGGAGGTATGATATCGCCAATGCACCTGTCTTTGAGGAGATGCAGTCGCTTGACTTCAGTGCCCTTCCTCTTACGGGCACCCACCGTCCCGAAGGCACCCTGATCATGGCGGGGGCCCGGCGTCGAACCCTCTACGGAGTTCAGCGATGCGAGGATCGTGGATCTTGCTCCCACAATCCTCCGGGTGCTTGGTCGATCGCTGCCCGTAACCCTGGACGGCAGATCGCTGCTAGGGGCCTCGTCCGCTGGTGCTGCTGGGAGCGCTACCGAAACCACCGAGTCCGCTGATTACGAAGCCTCGGGCGAGGACCACTACTCACCCGACCAGGAACAGCAGATTGTGAAGCGTCTGCAGGATTTGGGATACCTATGATCGAGGTCGCCACGACGTGCTCCGCGTTCGGCCGCCGGAATCCCCAATACGGGGGCCGAATGCCGTGAAATCCGAGGGGCAGCCGCCGTTGGTCTATGTTGTTACGTTGACGTGGAATCAGAAGGCGGATACGTTGAAGTGTCTCGAGTCCCTGAGCGGGATGACATATCCACGTTACCGGATTCTGGTGGTCGACAACGGTTCGTCAGACGGCACGCTCTCTGCCACTGCCCAGGAGTTCCCCGAGGCAGAGACGATCGCAAACGCCGAAAACCTGGGGTTCGGAGGCGGGTTCAACGTCGGGATCTGCTCCGCGCTCGAAAGAGGCGCGGCGTTCGTGCTGATCATCAACAATGACACGCACGTCGCCCCGGATATGCTCGACGCTCTGATGGTGCATTCGCAGCGTGAGAACGTAGGGATGCTTGCCCCCAAGATCTACTACGCCGATGAGCCGACGAGGATCTGGTCGGTGGGCGGAAACTGTCATCCGTGGACGTACGAGATGACTGACAAGGGGGACGACGAGGTCGATCGAGGTCAGTGGGAGGAGGTGCTGGAACGAGATTATCTCGTGGGATGTGCTATCCTGATGCGTCGGTCGATGCTGGAGACCGTCGGTATGTTCGATGAGGATTTCTACCCGATCTACTACGAGGACGTGGACCTGTGCCTCCGCACGCGGAGGGCAGGCTACAAGCTGCTGCTTGTGCCGGCTGCCAAGATGTGGCATGAGGTCTCCGCCAGCGCCGGCGGGTCGGATTCGCCTCGTGAACGCTACCTGATGGCACGGCATAGCATACGATTCTTCCGGAAATACGTTCGTGGATGGCGTTGGCTGGTCGTTGCTCCTTACAGGGCCGGCAGCGCCGTGAAGACCGTCGCACGGCTGCTCTGGCGCCGCCGGTACAATGCAGCGACATCCTACCTCCGGGGGCTCTACGATGGCCTGCGGGGTTCGCCGCAGAGTGTGTAGGGCCCTATGCGTATTCTGATGGTGCTGTACAATCAGGTGGGGCGTGGCACCTACTGGCGCGCGCTGAATCTGGCGCGCAGTCTGGTGAAGCAAGGTCACCCCGTGACGCTCCTCGCGATGTCCCGCGACCAGCGATTGCACGTAAGCGTCTCCGAAGACGCTGGTGTAGCCGTCGTCGCCATGTCCGGATCTCCTACCTGGATCGCTGCGGTCCGGTTGGGACCCATGGGACGTGTTGGTCCGAACCCGATGGATGCGCAATCGGCACTTCGACATCGTGCACGCATTTGAGAGCCGACCAGTGGTTATCTGGCCCGCGCTCTATGCACAGCGACACTGCAGGGCTAAGCTCGTCATGGATTGGTCGGACTGGTTCGGGCGGGGCGGTTCCGTAGAGGAGCGTACCAATCCTGTGGTCCGTGCACTGCTGCGACCCATTGAGACGTTCTTCGAGGAGCGCTTCCGCTGTCGTGCGCAGGGCACGACGGTGATCAACACAGTCCTGCGTGACAAGGCACTAGCGTTGGGCGTGTCGTCCGACACCATGTTGTTACTCCGTAACGGCAGCGATGTGACAAGGATGCACCCACTGTCGGTCTCCGCTGCGCGCAAGCAGCTCGACCTGCTGCAAGACATACACTTGGTCGGCTATGTTGGGGCCATCTTCTCCCGAGACGCAGAACTTATGGCGCAGGCCTTCGACCTGATCCACGCGGCAGATCCCACTGCTCGGCTCCTCGTTACCGGCTATTTCAACGCGCCGATTGAGCGCCTGCTCTCGGATCCGAGGTCGGTATGCCGTACGGGGAGGATAGCTTACGCCGACATTGAGACCTATCTATCTGCCTGCGACGTGTGTTGGCTACCGCTCAAGAACAGTGGGGGGAATCGGGGACGTTGGCCGCTCAAGCTCAATGACTATATGGCGGTCGGACGGCCTATAGTGGCTACCGATGTCGGCGATATGGCCTCGTTCTTCGCCGAATACCCGATCGGACACGTGGTTGCCGATGACGCTGAAAGCCTGGCTCAGGCTGTTCTGACTCTGCTCGCTGATCGCCAGATGCGATACGAGTTCGGCGAACGTGGTCGCCAGTTGGCTGAGACGGAGTTCTCATGGGATGCCCTTGCAAGGCAATTGGCTTCCTTCTATGCGCAGATTCTGGGTGAGACGCCTGCTTACGGCGCGACCGGCACAAAGGGTGCGGCTGACGGTGTTTCGGCGGTGGCTAGCGCTGCTGCCCGGAGAGGAAGTGACTAGGCGTGGAATGCGTGACCTGCAGTTTCTGCGGCAGTGACCGCGCCGACGAGGTGCTCCTTCTCAGGGACTACGCGTTTGATCTTGAGGGTGAGTTCCCCTTGGTGCGTTGTTCTGAGTGCGGGTTGCTCTATCTGCGTGAACGCCCTGCCCCGGCAGAAATCGGATCCTACTATCCAGAGGCATACCTACCCTATAAGAAAGCCATTGACGAGGAGCCGTGGCGACTGGTGCGCTGGGTGAGGAGGTGGAACACGCGGAAGTACCGGCGCGTCGTCGAGGCGTTCAGTCCGCGAGTCCCGGGTACAGTGATGGATGTCGGCTGCTCAACGGGTATCTTCCTGACCGAGATGCAGCACGCAGGTTGGGAGATCTATGGTGTCGAGCCAAACGCCGGCGCCGGCGAATACGCCAGGAGGCGCCTCGGGCAAGGAGTTCTGACGGGCACGCTCGATCAGGTGGCGTTCTCAAACGGTACCTTTGTCGCGATAACCTTCTGGGACGTTCTCGAGCACACTCCCGACCCTCGTCACGCCATCCGTCTCGCCCGCCGTCTTCTGGAGGACAACGGAATCATCGTCATCGCTGTGCCTAACTATGCCAGCCTCGACCGTCATCTCTTTGGCCGGTACTGGGTAGGCTACGACGCACCCCGGCACTTCTACGTCTTCACCGCCTCCGTACTGACGAAGATGCTCGAGGAGGCCGGCTTCACGATCGCGGAAGTGCGCTGCGCATTTGGCGGCTACCACACGACTGTGGCCAGCCTGCGCCTGTGGCTCAGACAGCACGCTCGTCGGTCGCTGCGGACTTTTCTCACGCGGCTACTTCGACATGCCGGGGATGCGCCTTCCCTTCTACCCGCTAGAGCGTATCACGGACGCCCTTGGCGTTGGTGCGAAGCTCTTGGTCGTGGCGCGGAAAGCTTAGCCACAGGTCACGCATATGATTACTGAACTGTTCCGCAACTTCGGGCTCTCATTTCTTCTCAACGTGGCACCACGGGCCGCCAACGCGCTCATGTTCGTGCTCATTGGGCGAAGGTTAGGACCCGAACCAGCGGGCGTCTTTCAACTGGCTCTTACATATCTACTCTTCTTCTCGGTACTGACGCGCGGGCTTGACGACCATGTGATGAGACAGGTGGCCCAGGTTCCGGCAGATGCGCGGCGCTATCTCGGCTCGTTCGTCGCTGCTCGTCTCCTTGCCAACGTCGCATTGTACGGTGTGTTGGCACTCCTCATCTTGTATGGTACTCACTATCCCGATGCCACAGTCTTGATTATCCTGATGACCGGCGCCTGTGTTGTCACGGACAGCCTGGGAAGCATGGCCAATGCCGTGATGGTTGGCCTCAGACATTTCGCGCTGCCCACTGGCATCGCGGTAGGCCTCTCTCTCATCCGGCTCGTTATGAGCGGTCTGGTGATGTTCTCCGTCCGGGGAAGCCTTGCTGCGGTCGCGATCTTGTGGTTAGCCTCAAGCGTGGTGAGCGCGGCTCTATCGCTGATCTTTTCCCAGCGACTTGTGCGTGCACTGCCGCGCCGGAACACCTGGGACTTCGGGTTCGTGAAAGAGCAACTGCCTGCCGTCTGGCCCTTCGTCGTCAACGGGTTCCTCATGGCAGTCGAGTTTCAGGTTGACGTCATCCTGCTCTCGTTCCTGCACGGCGAGCGCGAGGTGGGGATCTATAGCGCAGCAACGACGGTCGTCGCTACGTTGCTGATCATCTCGCAAGCGTATCGTTTCGCCGTCTATCCGACAATGGCTGCGATCGCCGCGGAATCCGAAGAGCGCTTGAGAAGGCTGTATGACAAGTCGCTTTCTTACCTGAGCGCGTTGGCGGTCCCCATCGTCATCGGGATCATCGTCTTGGCCCCGGGCATCGTGAAGCTGGTCTTCGCCTCGGGTTTCTCCGAGAGCATCGTCGTTTTGCGCATCCTGATCGTTCTGGTGCTGCTCAACTTCCTCAATGTACCGAGTAATCGCGTGATGTTTGTCTGCCATCGCCAGAAATGGATCACCTGGATGCTCACCGGCAGCATGTCCGTCAATCTGGTACTGAATCTCCTCCTGACGCCGCGCTATGGTGCAACCGGGGCGGCGCTGGCGAGGATTGGGTCCTCCCTTCTGTACTTCATCGTCAACTTCTACGTTCTGGGACGCTTCGTGCTGCATTGGCGACCCCAGTTGCACAAGCTGATGTGGCGCCCGTTCCTCGCAGGTGCTCTGATGGCGGTCGTCATCGGTAGATTGCAGAGCATGCCCGTCGTCATCGCCTCGGGAATCGGCGGCGCTATTTATATCATCGTCTTTATCGCCATCGGCGGGATTTCGACCGCGGATCGCAGGGTTCTTACAGGTTGGCTGCAGCGTCAGGTGGCAGGTCGGTAGACTTGTGAAAGGGTCGTGCTCGTGAAACAACGTGTAGAACGTGTACTGATTGTCGGTTGGGATGGCGCAACGCTTGACTTGGTGGAGCCGTGGGTGCAACAAGGGCATCTTCCCGTGCTGGCCGAACTGATGCGTCAAGGAAGCTACGCTCCCTTGCGTTCGGTCTACCCCGTTCTCTCCTCCGCAGCTTGGTCATCGTTTATGACAGGCCTGAATCCAGGCAAGCACGGGATCTACGATTTTGTCATACGTGATCCTACAACTTACCAACTGAGACCGGTGAGCCGTTTGCAGATGCATGGACGCTCACTCTGGAGGATGGTTAGTGATCAGGGGCTGCGGGTGGGTGTGATCAACGTGCCAATGACATATCCGCCCGAACCCGTGAATGGTTTTCTGATATCGGGTCTCGGTACGCCGAATTACCAGCCCTTCACATATCCACTGGAACTGGGTGACGATCTCCTGAGGAGTGGGTATCGCGTCAATCGCCGCGTCTTTCGCCAAGGTGAGGACGGACAACAGGCCTTCCTGGATGACACGTACGAGATATCGGATCACCTGACTGCTAGCGCACTGCAGTTGATGGGCGAGCAGCCATGGGATCTGTTTGTCGTGGTGTATCGTGATTCCGATGAGGTCGCTCACCAATTCTGGTCCTATATGGATGAGACGCATCCGGTACACGACCCAGGCCTTGCTGAAAGCTATGGAACCGCCCTCCTGGAATGCTACCAACGCCTAGATGCATCCCTTGGTCGTCTCATTGAGGCGGCTGGACCCAACTGCACCGTGTTTGTCGTGTCTGATCACGGCACAGGTCCGCTCTACAGGGATGTGTTTCTGAACGAGTGGCTCAGTCAGCAGGGCTTCCTTGCACGCAACAGGTCCGCAGCGCACGGTCTCCGCGCCCCGAATGGGCCGTTTGGGTATCACCTGGTCCAACGTGTCCAAAACTCTGCGTGCCATCGGACTAGGAAGAGTAAGAACATGCGCTCAAGACCCTTTCTAGGCGACGCCATTTCTGTGTTGCCACGGGATTCCTGGGGTGACCTGGCCGAGGTCATCGATTGGCAGAAGACTCGGCTGACAGCTACGGCTATTACGGGCAGATCTATCTCAATGTTCGTGGAAGAGAGCCATCGGGTGTTGTTTCACCTGGGGCCGAATACGAGGGTGTCCGAGACGAAATTATCGACGCTTTGCACGCGTGGCGCTCTCCAACAGACGACGAGTCCGTGGTTTCGGCCGTGTATACAAGGGAAGACCTTTTTGCGGGCCCTTTCGCCGATCGAGCCCCAGACTTGACCGTGGTCATGCGCGTAATCTGGCCTACGTAACTCGCTATGGGTATGAGTTCAGCAGAGCGCGAGGCGAGGTCTTCACAGCACCACTGACGGGGGAATCGGGTAGCCATCGTCTTGATGGTCTCCTCGTCGCTGCTGGGGAGGGACTTATCTCCAACAAGGGCAGCGCACCGGCTGCATCGCTCATGGACATTACTCCTACTGCTCTGCACCTCCTGGGATTGCCGATACCCAGTCATGTCGATGGCAGCGTGCTAACTACATATTTGGCCGCAGAATGGCGGGCGCGAGAAGTGCGTCACTATGACGATGAAGGTTGGGTGCAAGAAGAACACGCTAAGGCAGTGCTTGGGCGTGATGAAGAGGAGGAAGTTGTCGACCGTCTGCGCCATCTTGGCTATCTATAGGTCGGTATAGGACTTTGGCGCGGAATAACCCACTCGGGTTATTGAGATCTTGGATCCATTCTGTTACCCTATAGTTGTTTGACGGGCAGATGGACCCGCTGTTTCACCAGAGAGCAGGGCAGGGATCATGTCGGGATGCCCAATTAGCTACAGCATTTGTCTTCGAAGTGTACGATATCCAAATTGGAGAGGAGTAATGTAATGAGAAAGAGCTACTCAGTGGTGGGTTTGGTTCTGACATTGGCACTTGTGCTCGTCGGAGCGGTGGGTGCACAGAGCGCATCGAGTGTACCAGGCGGTGGATGGTGGTCTGGTGAGATGATCCAGAACGTCAGCAGCTCCAGCGCTACGCTGATTGTCACAGCTTACGATGCTGGCAGTTCGTCCACCTACGTGCCACGGACACGCTTGCGCCGAATGAGGCCAGGAACTTTATTCCCTCTGACTTCGCCACCATGCCGGATGGCTTCAATGGGTCGGCGGTTGTGAGTGCTGACCAGCCCATCAAGGCGATCGTGAACGTGACAAACCGCGAGTCCGGTGGCCTAGGTGTGGCCGGTGGTCAGGCCGCCGCCCAGTATCAGGGAATCGACGGGGTGGCCGTCGACACCACGCTCTACTTCCCAATGGCGAAGAATAACCGCTATGGCAAGACGACCTCGTTCTACATCCAGAACGCCGGCAGCACGGCGGCCACGGCCACGTGCGTCTTCACGATGGATGATAGCACTCCCTACAATTACACGACACCTCCCATCGGGCCTGGCCAGATGGTCGTCGTGACACCTGCTGATGCATTGGTTCCGGCCACGGGCACCAACCGTAATAACATCGGTAGTCTCAAAGTGACCTCAAGCCAGCCGCTTGCAGGTGTGGTGATGGAGTACAACACCGGTGAGAGCCCCGCGACTTTGCTCCAGGGCACCCGCGGATTCACCGCGAATGACTTCGACACCGCGGTCTTCGCTCCGACAGTAAGCAGGATCGCTTTGGTCGGTTTACGGGTATTCAGGTCCAGAATGTGGGCTCTTCCCCGGTCAACGTTACGGGCACCCTTGGTGGGTCTCGTGGTGCTTGTGCAGGACAGCCGCACTATGTCAGAGTGTTCAACGGGTTGGCCGCAGGTGCTCCGCATACCTTCAACCAGATCGCCGGACAAGATGGCGCGATGATCGATAACTGTGCCGCGTCCGCCAGATCGAGGCCACCGGCGCAATATCGTGGCCGTTGTGAGTGAGAGCTACGTGGCTGGCAAGATCCCCGCCGGACAAAACCAGGCTTCGACGACCTATTCGGCGTTCTCGCAGGCGTTGACAACGACCAAGGTCGGTGTGCCGATGTACAAGGAGAATAGGTTCAGCAAGTACACCGGCTTGATGATCCAGAACGTCAGCAGCACGCCGGCGACCAATGTCGTCGTCACCCTCATCGGTTCGGCGGGAGCCGCCGCGGGTAACACCTACACCACAAAGCCGATGACGATTGCGGCGGGGTGCAAGCGTCGAGCTCTCGCGGTTGAGCGAGGACGCATCTGTGTGGGCCAGCACGACTGCTCCTAGCAACTCGACCTATGGTGTTACGATCACGGCTGATCAGAACATCGTGGCTATCGCCAACGAGGCAGTCTATCCGGGAGCAGCACTGCTACAGGACAAGAATAACTACGAGGGCTTCAATCTCACCCCCTAGTTTGCGCGACACGTAGTTCACGTAAGCTCAGACAGAACCACCCACACGCTGTGGGTGGTTCTGTCATGAAAGTAGGGAATTCCTGGCAACACTTGTGTTGTTTTCTCCTGCCATTCTGTGGCCCTCGCGGTCGGATCGTGGTATGATACTGGCACTTAACGTCTGAAGAAGGAGTTAGGATGAAAAGCTGGATCACTTCGTTCCTTCGGTGCGGATTGCTTGTCTTGGCAATATCCGCCTGTCATACGGTTACATCAACGCCTCAGACGCTTGAGAGCCCGCTCGGCGCCAGCGTGAGCCCATCGGCGTCGCCCCTCAACGCGACCAAGGCACCGACGCCGGCGATCGTACCGTTTGAACTCGATCGCCCTTTGCGGGCCGGCGCGACGAAGATCACCGGATCAGGTCCGCCGAACGTGGTCATCGTCCTCCAGGATGTGACCTTTATGGGAGAATTTGTAGGGACGGACGAGATCGACGAAAACGGTCGGTTCAGCGTTGGGCTGGCCATGCTGCTGGAAGCAGGCCATCGCATCGGGCTGACCATTGATGTGGATGCAACCACGGTCCCGCTGGGTGATCTCTCGTCTCAGGGATATCGTGGCCCCGAGGGCAGAGTCCATTCCGCAGGTTGGCTTCTACTACGATACCGCGATGGTGCAGGATTAGGCGCCGCGCCGGCATAGCTGCAGCTCGACTTTCCCCTCCCCCCCGATATAACTGAACTCACAGCCGGGGGAGTGGGGGAGAGGGAAGACAGTGGGTGTTCAGCTTGCGGAGATACTTCAGGAGCTTCCTGAGGGCGTTGCGGCGACCGAGGCACGCGACCTGATTCGGCGCGCGTATGCGATGGCCGAGCGGGCACACGCGGGCCAGTTCAGGAAGTCCGACGAGCCTTATCTCATCCATCCGCTGAATGTGGCCCACATTCTGGCGGAACTCAACTTCGAGCCAGCGGTGATTGCCGCTGGCTTGTTGCATGACGTTCTGGAAGATAGCGACATCTCCCGCGAGGAGATCGAGGCTGAGTTCGGCCACGAGGTGTTGGTCCTGGTCGAGGGTGTCACGAAGCTGGAGCGCGTGGAGAAGCGCGTGCAGGGCGATGATGCCCACGAGCGTAATCTGGCTGAGATGGAGAGCCTCCGCAAGCTCCTGTTGGCGATGGCCAATGATGACATTCGCGTGATCTTCATCAAGCTCGCCGATCGCCTCCACAACATGCGCACCCTCGAGTACCTATCGCCCAAGAGCCAGGTGCGGATGGCGCGTGAGACGCTGCAGATTTTCGCCCCGCTCGCGAACCGCCTCGGCATCTGGGTCTGGAAGGCCGAGTTGGAGGATCTGGCGTTTCGTTACCTGAATCCCAAGACCTACTATCAGCTCGCCGATCTGTTGGCAACTCGCCGCGATCTTCGTCAGGAGCGGGTAGGCTACCACGCCAATATGCTGCGTAAGGCGTTGGCCGAAGCCGACATTCCCGCGGACATCAAGGGACGTCCCAAGCACATCTACAGCATCTACTCCAAGATGCGTCGCAAGAACGTGCCCTTCGCTCACATCTACGACGTCGAGGGCCTGCGAGTGGTGGTCGGTAGCGAACCTGAGTGCTACCAGGTATTGGGCATCGTTCACCGACTCTGGAAGCCGGTTCCCGGCGAATTCGACGACTATATCGCCCACCCCAAGCCTAACGGCTATCAGAGCCTGCATACGGCGGTGATTGGGGAGGACGGATCTTCATTGGAGATCCAGATTCGCACGCACGAGATGAACTACTTCGCGGAATACGGCTTTGCTGCGCATTGGCGCTACAAAGAGAGTGGTGTGCACGTCAACTCCCAGTTGATGGACCAGATCTCGTCGATCCGTGAGAGCGTCCAGGAGTTGACGCACGAGGAGCGGGATGCGCGCAGCTTCATCGACTCGATCCGTTTGGACGTCTTCCAGGATCGTGTCTTTGCTTTCACGCCCAAGGGTAAGGTAATCGACCTGCCTGCCGGCGCCACCCCGCTGGATTTCGCCTACTACGTTCACACCGAGGTCGGACACGCCTGTCGAGGTGCCCGAGTCAATGGTCGCTGGACCAACCTGGACTACACGCTACAGACCGGGGATCAAGTGGAGATCATCCTGGGTCGTAAGGGTGGGCCAAGCCGTGACTGGCTCAGCGAGGAGTTGGGTTTTGTCACGACCGGCAGGGCACGCCAGAAGATCCGACAGTGGTTCCGCCGCCAGGGGCGCGAGGAGAACATCGCTCGTGGTGGCGAAATCGTGGAGCGTATCGTGAAACGGCTCTCCTTGGGTCTCTCGGCCGAGGCAGTGGGAGAGCTCTTCCATCGTCGCTTCAATAGTACCGATGAGTTCCTCGCGGCGTTGGGGATGGGCGATCTCAGCAGCGATGCCGTGGTCAACCGTCTTGAGCAATATGTGCGCGAGCGTGAGGATGAGGAAGAGACGTGGACAGAGGAGGAGATCGTCCCACCGGCTCCCGAGATCGAGACCACGGGGATCAGTATCCGCGGTACCGGCGGCGTGCTCACCCACCTGGCACAGTGCTGTAACCCTCTTCCGGGTGAGGAGATCATCGGCTATATCACCAGGGGCAGGGGCGTCACCATCCATCGCCGTGATTGTGCCAACGTACTTAATATGCCACAGAACGACCAGGATCGGCTGATTGAGGTGTCGTGGGGCCAAGAGGAGCGAACCTTCTCCGTTCAAGTTACCGTCACGGCTTATGATCGGTCGGGGCTGATCCACGATATCTCCGGCGTTGTGGCCGATCGCAAGATCAACATGGCCGCCGTCAGCACCGGCAAGCGGGACCGCTACAACATTATCCCCGTCTATATGACGTTGGAGATCCCCAACCTCAAGACGCTGACGCGGATCATGTCCAAGATTGAGCAACTCCCCAATGTCATCGAGGCGCGCCGGACCGTCTAGCCAGGGAAACGCTTTGGCAAATGGAAACCGGGTCCCCTGGGGGACCCGGTTTGTGTGTGTATGACTGTGGGCTTGAATGTGAGGCGGTGGCCATGGGCGCCTGCCGCAGCACCACGAACTTCTTCGTTCGACTGGGTCAGCTGGTGATGACGGCGCTCTCCCAATCCAGATACTGAGCGTGATCGGTTCGGGCTTGAGTCAACCACTCGTCATAGGCCTGTTGCTCGGCCGAAGTCAGGAGGTCGGAGCTCAGCGGATGCTCTTCGTGGCCCTGTACGAATACCACGTAGTACTGTCCGTCGGTAGCCCCGAGGATCGGCTCGGAGGCCCGGCCCACGGGCGTGTTGAAGGCTGCCCGCTCGACATCCGCGCTAACCTGGCTGCTCAAGTAACCTAGCGGTAGCCAGGGCAGCGTATAGCCGGCTGTGGCATCGTTGGTGTCTGCGGTCAACTCGTCGACGATCGCAGCCGGATCGGCGCCTTCGTCATTGAGCCGCGTCTGAATCGTCGTGGCTTCTTCCTCCGTAGGAAGGACGAAAAGCGTGGTTTCCACCTGATCCTGGATTCTGCTCACGCCATCGGAGAGTTGGTTCTGAAGATGGTCGCGGAGTACCTGGGCCTTCATCATCGCCCGGAAATCCGATTCCGAGAATCGGGTGACGTCGAGCACGTTCGTCTTGAACTGTGCGTAGAGCTCGTCGAAGGTCTGGACAACGGGTGTCGCCGTGGCTGCCGTCGTCGTCGTTGGGGTGGTGGCCGTCGGCGTGGTGATCGTTGTTGTGTCGGTCAGTGTCGTGGTGTCGGTGACCGTGCTTGAGGCAGCCGTATCTGCGCTGTACCCCAGCAACTGCTCGATTTTCTGTTGGACCTCGTCGTCCGTTGCCGTGATGCCACGCGCATCGGCTTCCTGCCGGACGAGTTCCTCTTCGATCATCGAATCCAGTACCTGACCGCCGTACACGTTGGATAGATCCGGCGAGAGCTGGTTCTGCAGAGTGGTGACCTGAGCCTGGAGTTGCTGAACCAGCGACGTCGTGCTGCTATTGGTCGGGGATATTGGCTCTGTGCCGGTGATCGTCCCTGAAGCACTGGACTGTTGTCCGCCCAACTGGGTCAGGAGACTATCGTACTGGTAGATCTGCAGCTGTGTCATCCACCGCTCGTAAGACTGCCGGTTCTTGAACTCCTGAGCGGTGATGGTCACGTCACCAACGCGAGCAACCGGTTTTCGCGCTTTGATGAAGACCTCGGAGATGACACCGTAGGCGAGAATGCCGACGATGAGGATACCGACAGCAATAGCCGACATCGTCATAATCTGCTGTGCGCGGTGCTCTCTCTCGCGTCGAGCGACCTGTTTGCGTGTTAGTTGCCTATGTGTTTGAGTTTGCTTTGCCATACTGATATATGCTCACGACATGATTTCTACAAAAACATCGGGCATAGGCAGACCCTATGCCCGATGTGAAACGTGTTCGCCAACCTAACGCTCGAGTTCGGCTACGAAAGGCAGCAGGGCAATGTGCCGCGCCTGCTTGATCGCAGCGGCCAATACCCGCTGGTGCTTAGCGCAGGTACCGGTCTGGCGCCGAGGCCGAATCTTGCCCCGGTCGCTGACGAAGCGCTGAAGTAGCCCTACATTCTTGTAATCGATACTCTCTGCGCCTTCGCTACAGAACTGGCAAACCTTCTGACGGGACGAAAAGCGCCTTCGATTGCGTCGGTAATCACTCACTCTTTCGATCTCCTTGTTCTAACTACTCTACATCTGCGGCGTCGTAGTCGTCGTCTTCGTCATCGAAGTCAGCCGAACTGTCGTGACCATCGAGGAAGATAAGTTCCTGGGCCACCAGCTCAGTTCGATAATGACGCTCGCAATCAGGACCTTCCCAGCAGCGGGTCTGCAGTCGACCCTCAACGTATATCTGTGAACCCCTGTGAAGCCGTTGTTTGCAGAGCTCCGCCAGCCCTCCCCACGTGACGACGTGGAACCACTCTGTCTCTTCTTGACGGTCTCCGTCGTTGTTGGTCCAGCCCCGCATCGTGGCGACGCTGAAAGAGGCAACAGGTCGCCCACTCGCGGTGAATCGCATTTCAGGATCGCGTCCAAGATGCCCGATGATCATCACCTTGTTCAGGCCACGTGTCATGTTGGGGAGTCCTTGGGCTGGCTACAGCACCTATGCTTCTGTGGTAGCCTCGATAGTTTCCGACGATTCCTCAGCGGTCTCGGGTTCAGGTTCGGGTGGGGGGGCTGCCGCAGGTACCGCCGCAGCGGGTTCCTCGGTGCTCTCGGGAATCTGCAACTCGTCGACGCGCGTCAGGAGGTGACGCAGCACACCCTCAACCAAGCGGAGGTTCCGATCCAGGTCATTGACTGTCTCGGGGAGAGTGGCAAACTGGGCGAGGTAATAGCGCCCCTCGTGCTGTCCGCCAATTGTATAGGCCAGCCGTCGCAAGCCCCAGCTCTTGAAGCTGAACACCTGCGCTCCTGCACCCTCCAGGTACCGCTGAACTCGTTGAAGGACGGCATCCAAGCCCTCCTCGCTCAGTCCAGCGTCGGCAATAAACATCAACTCGTAGTTTCGTGTCTCCAAGACGGAATTGTCTCCTTCCTATGGGATTGCCCTCGTCTGTTTGCTAAGGGCAGAAAGCCCGTCACTAACACACCGCGACATCATACCACAGATCAGGTGCTTAGCAACGTCAGTTAGAAAACCTGAGTCAGCCTATAAGCCGGATTCTGTCCGCCGAGGGGATCCCTCGGCGGGGTGATCATCTATCTAGGAAGACGGTTACCCGTCCTCTCGGGCAGCCTACCCGAAGGTCGTCCCAACGCGGCCTTCAGCCGTGTTGGGAAGGGCACGGGTCGTGCCCCAGCCTCTGGCTCTTCCCTCTGCTTGGCCTTGCTCCCGATGGGGGTTGCCTGGCCGCACCGGTTACCCCGTGCGCCGGTGGTCTCTTACACCACCTTTTCACCCTTGCGGCCCGGGATCACGCCCGGGTTCGCGGTATGTCTCTGTGGCCCTGTCCGCGGGTCTCCCCGCCCGGGGGTTACCCGGCATCGTACCCTTTGGAGTCCGGACTTTCCTCACCCCCAGCACGCAGCGCGTTCTGGGGCCGCGACCACCCGGCCAACTCAGGTTCAAAACGACGTGTCTACTGCTATCCTACCGCAAAACCAGCTAACGTCAATCGTGAGACCCGGCGAAGGTTGGCGCGGCGAGTTCTGGTGCAGACGATCTATGGAGCGAGGGCGCCTTGTCCACGCGGTATGCCGCTCAACCTCCACAAGGTGGGCGGACCCGTCAGCCGGCGGGGCGGAGCTCCCAAAGGATGGCCTCGGGCGGCGCGAGGAAGCGGGCGCGGGGTGCGCCAAGCCCCTCAAGTCCCAGGCCGCGAGAGACGTAGAGCGTCGTCTCGTGCTCCAGGTACCGCCCCTGCTCGTAGCGCTTGCCCCAGCGCGAGCTTGTCGCCAATGCCCCATATAGGGGCAGCCGAATCTGGCCCCCATGGGTGTGGCCACACAGGTAGAGGTCGATTCCCAGGGATGCTGCTACCGGCATCAGATCCGGCGTGTGGTAGAGCAAGATGCGCAGGCCGCTCGGCGATGTGGTTGCTGCCAGTGAACGCAGGGCCCGCACGTCGCGCGCCTCGTCGTAGGTGTTTCTCACCCCCAGCAGGCAGATCTTCTGTTCTTCTGTGCCGATAGTAACGGTCTCATCCTGCAGGAAGCGGATAGGAAGCCCCTCGAAGATGCCGGGAATCACGGTGTCCACATCCACCGTAGGGCTTCCCGTGACCGCGTACACGCCGAGCGGTGCTCTCGAACCGGGAGAGAAGCTCTCGCACGCCCTGCTGAGCTCGGGGATCGTGCACCGAAGAGAGGTTCAGATAGTCGCCGGTCAGCAGAAGCAGGTCAGGCTCCAGATCCGCGAGCAATGTGAGGAGCTTCTGCTCGCGCAGAGACCATCCCTCAAAATGAAGATCAGATAGGTGTAGTACGCGAATCGGTCGGCCGCCGGTCCAGTGCGCTACGCTGTAGGTCTGGCGCGTCAGCCGGAGGCGAAAGGGTTCGACCCAGGTCGCGTAGATGGCTGCGCCCGCCACGAGGACATTCACGCCGATAGTGACGCCCAGGCAGAGCCGGTTGGCTGCCAGCATGCCTGAAAGCCAGAAAAGCAGGCCGTGAACGAGGGCAAGACCCAGCAAGGAGGGCGTGACAGGCCCCCAGGACCGTGACGTTCGGGGCAGATTGGCCAGCATGACCCAATCCACCGCCAACAACAGCGAAATTGCAGCGCTTGCAGCCACGCGAAGGGACGCCCAGGGCCAACCCGCGGCGATGACAAGTGCGATCCACACGGGCAACAAGGCTACGGAGGGAATCCTACCCAGCCTGCCCGTGGCTACCAACACGCGATGGACCAACGAGCTGCTGCCATCCTCACGGTCCGGGAGCACCTCGTCGAAGTCGAAGCGCGGCTCTGACGGTTTCACGTGATGGCGTTACCTGTTCGAGAGGCTTTCGTCCCTCGATATGCGCGCCTTTCGAAGAGGCGCGCGATCTCATCCCGTGCAAACTGGGGGAGTGGACGGCTGGTCGCCCCGTTGCTCAGGGTCACGCCGGGCTCTTTCGTCACTTCACCAATGACGTATCCCGCGATGCCGGCCCCTGCGAGTGCATCGATGATGGCAGACGCTGTATCGCTTGCCACGGACATCAACAGGGCACCCGACGCAATGATGCCCAGCGGGTCCAGCTCGAGGGCCCCGCAGATGGACAGGGTCTCGGGAAAGTAGGGCAGCGCTTGCTCGTCGATGATGGCGCCGAGGCCTGCCGCAGCGGTCAGTTCGTGAATGCCGGTAGCGACGCCGCCCTCCGTCGGATCATGCATCGCGTGCACTTCACCTGCGGAGGTGGCCGTCATCGCATCCTTTACCACACTTAGACCCGGCGTGTGCAGGAACGCAGCGGCTTTGACGATTGTCTCCGGGGCGAGTCGGTCACTGAGATCGTTCCCCAGCTCGCGCGCCAGAATCGCCGTTCCCTCCACCGCGATGCCCTTGGTCAAGATCAGCGCGTCGCCTACCCGAGCGCCGTTAGATCGCACAAGATCGTCCGGGGCCACCTCCCCAAACATCGCACCCACGGCGATGGGGCGATCGATACCGTGGGTGATCTCGGTGTGGCCGCCGACAACGCTGATGTCCAAGGCCTCGCTTGCCTTCGTTATCTGGTCAAATAGCGTCTCGACCAGAGCTCGGTCGGTCTGGCCCTCGGGCAGGAGCAGGGTCACGATAAACCAGCGGGGCCGCGCGCCGAGGCACGCAATGTCGTTAGCGTTGATGTGAACGACGTACCAGCCGATCTCGTCTGTCGCAAAGGTGATCGGATCTGTCTTCGTGACCAGATAGCGGTCCCCGAAGTCGATCACGGCTGCGTCCCTGCCGAGTCCAGGCCCAAAGACGACGCGTGGGTCGGGGCGAGGAAGCGCGCGATCCAGAAGCCGGACCAGGTCTGCCTGCGGCAGCTTGCCGATCGGGTAGAGGGGTGGAAGGTGTGGCCTGCTCATCGGCGGATGCCTCCAATGGGTGAGGTGCTCAATCGCCAACCAGGATCGCGATGTCGTCGATCGACGAACCGTACGTCCAGCCTGAGGCATAGATCTCGATGGACTGGATCGCGGCAGGAACCGTCTGTTGGGCCCGCAGTAGAGGCAGCAGATCGGGGGACTCGTAGTCGTACCACACGTCCTGCGGGACCTGGATCTGTTCAGGCTTCCAGTCGCGGCAGATCTGGCAGAACGGCTCGTTGTCGCCCTCCATGAAGTAGAAGCCCTGCAGCCATTCGCGGACACTTCCGCTCTCCTGATCCACGTAGTAGATGCGGATCATAATGGGACACTCCGTGCCTACCGAGCCGCACACGGGTAGCGTCTGGGTACTGATCCGAACGCGCGCCCGAATTCGCAAAGATTTGGCCTCGCGGATATCCTGATTGATCTCCTGCCGGATCCCTGTCTCAGCGTGGCTCACCCCGGCGCGCTCGAAGGTGACGATGCGCTCCTCGTCGCCCAACTGCGCTTGGAGTACGGAGCCACCGTCCTCGTTCGCGTCGAACCAATCGCGATAGACCGTCCAGGTATCCGCCAATGGTGCCTCAAAGTTGCCGTTCCGGTTGCTGAGTAGGTCGCGGGCCCCGACGTAGATATCGCCCACGCCATCTGCTGTGATCTCCGTACGTTGGAGGGGGACCAGGACCAGCGTCTCCCCCGTTGAGGGATCTGTTACGGCGGCCCGTCCCGCATTCACGATGAGCGCCGTCTGCCGCTGCTCGACCTCGAGGCGGAACGCACCCTCTTCCAGGCGCACGGACCCCTGGGGCGTCTCGACAATCAACTCCGTGTCCCGACCGTTACCGAAGACCGAGGGGTGCATGTTGAGCGCTTGTGTGACCAGGATGTGGATCCGGTGGGGCAGCGAACTTGCCGCAAAGCGTGGGGTTCGGGCGCTGCTCACGGTGAGATCCGTCTTGCCGTACAACTGTATCGTGGCGACCGGCGAGTCAAGTTGGTCTGGGTGATAGAAGAGCAAGAGCGCGTCTGCGTCGCTGTCGCCCTGGATTCGGCTCCGTGGCGTGACTTCCACGGACGATTCTACCACGAGGCTGGAGCTGCTGCCCGGATCCTGAAGCGTGACGGTTCCCTGGCGTCGTTGGAGCACGATCTCGAGGGGGCGGACGCCGGTAAGCACGTAACGCCGCGTCGCCAGCGGCACGCCAAGCGCCAGAGTAACGCACATAAAAAAGGAAAGGACGAGGACGAGCCAGGCAAGGCTCTCCGTTTTCTTCAGCATTGATCAGTATCGTATATGGAAACTACGGGAGGCGCCAGTCGCCGTTTCCCAGGTCACATCGACTTTTGTGACCATGCTGTGGGATGGACCGCGGCGGATGGCCTGAATAAACTGCTTGAGCCGGTCTTCGGTACCTTCTGCACTGATCTCGACGGTGCCGTCCTCTCGGTTGCGTACCCAGCCGGCAACACCCGTGCGTCGGGCACTCGCCTGAGCGAAGTACCTGAATCCTACGCCCTGAACAAGCCCCTCCACAATCAGGTGGACGGCCTTATGATGTGTGCTCGGAGAAGTTGATCCCTGCATCCGCTTTCCAACGATTGTCTCATTCGATCGTTTTATTCTAGCTGACTCTGGTCGGCAGACAAGCTATCGTTATTGGAAGGTTTTTGTCAGGCCAAGGAAGCTCGCTATAATGCATAAGGAATGAGCTCACAGAACCCTCTGGTCGCATTCAACGCTCACCTGCTTTCAGGCGACGCTTCCTACCGAAGTGCAGGGATATCCGTCTATATACTCAATCTGCTGCAGCGTTATGCACCGGACGATCGCGAGCTGCGTTTTCAGGTCTTCCTGGGGCATGGGGTTGCACCGGAAGGTGTGGAGCTGCCGGTGACGCATACGGGGCCGTCCACCTCCTCGCCCTGGCGACGGATCGCCTGGGAGCAGACTGTGCTTCCCATCTTAGCGCGTAGGTTGGGGGCGTCCTTGCTGCATGCCCCGGCTTTTGTGGGGCCGCTCCTTGCCCCTTGCCCACAGGTCATCACAATCCATGACCTCAGTTTCCTGCGCTATCCAGAGTTCTTCAGGGCCGGCAACCGACTCTACCTGAGTTCGTTGACCGGTCCCGCCTGTCGCCGCGCCGGGGCGGTGATCGCCGTCTCAGACTTCACGGCACGAGAGGTGGTCAAGTTGCTGAAGGTTCCCGAAGAACGTGTGTTTCGCGTCTATCACGGCGTGGCCGCGCGTTTCCGCCCTCTACCGGAGGCGCAGGTCGCGGAGTTCCGCAGCCGGCGCAGTCTGCCCGACCGCTTTGTGCTCTTCCTCGGGACGCTGGAACCCCGCAAGAACCTGATCCGCTTGATCCGTGCCTTTGGCCGGCAGAACGACCCGGAGCTCCATCTGGTCCTCGCGGGTGGACAGGGATGGTTCTACGAAGAGATATTGGCTGAGGTGGAACGTCTTGGGCTCTCCGATCGTGTTCACTTTCCCGGATTCGTTTCTGCCGACGAGCAAGTCCTCTGGTATAATGCCGCCCGCGTTTTTGCCTATGTGTCTATCTACGAGGGATTCGGCATGCCGGTGCTGGAGGCGTTGGCCTGCGGCACTCCTACGATCACGTCAGCCTCAACCTCACTCCCTGAAGTGGGAGGGGATGCGGTTGTGACCGCACCTGCCGAGGACGAGGCGGCGATTGCAGAGGCGCTGCAATCGCTCCTCACCGACGAGGGCCTGCGACACGAGTTGCGCGCGCGCGGGCTCGCACGGGCGGCAGGTTTCTCCTGGGACGCCGCGGCACGCAAGACGCTGGATGTCTACCGGTGGGCCATCCATAGGGGACGGTCGGCGTGACCCCCAACCGGCGTGACTATGCTCCCTGGTGGGTCATCCTTCTGGATGTGGCCATGATCAACCTGGCCATGCCATTGGCCTATCTGTTGCGCTATCGCCTACAGTGGTTTCTTGATGTCGCTTTTGACGCGCCCTATCGCGCATATTTGCCCTTCAACCTGCTCTTCTCGTTTGGGGTGCCCTTGGTGCTGTGGGTCAGTAAGTCATATAAGAACTGGCGTGGGCAGGTATGGCTCGAGCACGTCTTCGAGATCATCAACGCTGTCGTCATCACGCTGGTTGCCGCTCTTGCCTGGTCGTTTGTAGTTCGGCCCCTGGTATACTCACGACTTCTGCTCTTCGAGAGCGGCGTGTTCATGGTTATGCTCATATCGCTGGATCGCTCGATCGCGATGGCGATCCAGGCTCATCTACGCAGACGAGGCATTGGCGTCAAACGTGTGGTCATTGTCGGTGCAGGTGAGGTCGGGCGACGCGTTATGCGCACGGTCGTGGCGCGACGCGACCTGGGTTACGATATCGTGGGTTACGTCGATGATAACCCCGACAAAGGTGAGGGCAAGATTGGGCGTTTCTGTGGGTTTGGCTCGGTCGACAATCTCTCGCACCTTATCGACGAGCACGAGGTCGATGAGGTGATTATCACGCTTCCGTGGAACTATCATCGCAGAATCCTCAGCGTTCTTCGAACGTGTGCTCGGCGTGACGTCAAGGCTCGCCTTGTGCCGGACCTCTTCCAACTGAGCCTGAGCCGCGTAGAAGTGGGGGATCTCGGAGGTCTACCCCTGATCGAAATAAAGGAAATCGCATTCAGTCACGTGGAATTAGCGTTCAAGCGGGTCCTCGACTTGGTCGGAGCCATTCTCCTGCTGATCGTCGGGTGGCCTCTATTCTTGTTCATCTCTATCGCCATCAAGCTGGATTCGTCCGGCCCCGTATTGTTCATACAGGAGCGCGTCGGCGAGAACGGCGAGCATTTCGGCATTTACAAGTTCCGCACGATGCGGGTAGGGGCCGAGTTGCAGTTGGGAGAGTTGCTGGAGCACAATGAGGCGGATGGCCCTCTTTTCAAGATGCGCGACGATCCAAGGGTCACCAGGGTGGGGCGGTTCTTGCGCCAGACCAGCATAGATGAGTTGCCCCAGGTAATCAATGTTCTGCGGGGTGAAATGAGTCTGGTCGGGCCACGTCCACCTATTCCCGATGAAGTGGCGCAATACCAGCCATGGCACGAGCAGCGCTTGACCGTGCCTCCCGGTATGACCGGACTATGGCAGGTGAGTGGTCGCAGCGAACTGTCGTTTGACGAGATGGTGCTGCTGGACCTATACTACATTGAGCATTGGTCCCCATGGTTGGACTTGAGCATCTTGGTGCGAACTATACCCCAGGTTCTGGCCCGCGACGGCGCCTATTGACGCGGCGCCGCTCCATTGGGCCTCTAGTGTACGATTCCGGAGAGATCTATGCCTCGGTGGGAGTTATCAAGTGAGGGCCGTCAATCGCTCCTCAGATTCTTACAGGCTTTGGTGCGAACCTCCAGCCCTTCGGGACGCGAAGGCTCCGTAGCCGCACTGATCGTCGACGAGATGCGTCGGCTCGGCTACGACGAAGTGCACGTCGACGAGGCGGGCAATGTGGTGGGCCGCATCGGCCCGGCGCGAGGGCCGGCGCTGATGTTTGACAGCCACATGGACACGGTAGAGGTCGCGGACCCCCAGTACATGGAAGGTCGATCCCTACGGGGCGGTGGTAGAAGGCGATCGGCTGTACGGGTTGGGTGCGTGTGATATGAAAGGCGGATTGGCGGCGACCGTCTACGGCGCTGCTCAGCTTGCCGGGCGACGGGACCTGCTCTCGGGTTCCGTCCTGGTCGCGTGTGTTGGGCTTGAGGAGCCCTCGGAGGGCACGTGCACGCGGGCCCTGCTGGAGGGCAATGGGCTCTGCCCTGATTGGGTGATCATCGCGGAACCCTCGAATCTACAGGTCGTCCGGGCACAACGGGGACATCTGGAGATGATGTTGACCGTCAAGGGCAAGTCCGCACACTCGTCGACGCCGGAGTTGGGCGTGAACGCCATATATGCCGGGGCGCGGGTCCTCTTTGGCCTCGAGATGCTGGCCGGTCAGCTTATGAATGATCCTTTTCTGGGCCCCGGCGTGCTTGCGGTGACGGAGATCACGTCACACAGCGCCAGCCGGAATGCGATTCCGGATCGCTGTGATATGTTCCTGGACCGGAGACTGACCGTTGGTGAGACGGAGGAAATGGCTCTGCTGGAGATTCAGCGCGTGATCGCCCGTGAGGGGATCGATGCCGAGGTGCACGTGATCGAGCACGAGGTCACGACCCATACCGGGCAGGTGCTCTGGGCACGTCGTGTATCGCTGCCTTGGGCGCTGGACGAGCGCCATCCGCTCGTGCAGGCAATGCTGCAGGCCGCCCGCAATGCAGGCCTGCGGCCCGGCATCACACGGTGGTCCTTTGCCACCGAGGGAGCCTACACGGCAGCCGTGGCCGGCATCCCGACCGTGGGCTTTGGCCCCGGCGATCCCTCCATTGCCCACTGCGGCAACGAATACGTAGATCTCAAACAAGTCTATGCAGCCGCCCAGTCATACGCGGCGCTTGCCGAATCGCTGCTGGTGACCTGAGTGGTCAAGAGCGATGTCTTGACGTTCAGCCGAGAGGTGAGTAACGCGATTGCGCAGGGCCGACCGGTGGTCGCCCTCGAATCTGCTCTCATCACCCACGGGTTTGCCTACCCGGCTAACGTAGCCGTCACCCAGGCTATGACAGGGGCGATCCGAGCCCAGAATGCCTGCCCGGCGACGATTGGTATCTGGGAGGGAGCTCCTCACATTGGGCTGAACGATATGCCAGATCGATGCATTGGCCGGCGGCCACGCGGCCGTCAAGGTGAGCATTCGCGATCTGCCCCTGGCCAAACTGCGCGGCATTCACGGAGGGACGACGGTGGCGGCAACTGCCCATCTGGCCCGGATGGCCGGAATCCGTGTTTTTGCCACCGGGGGTATCGGTGGGGTACACCGTGGCCATCCCGAGGATGTCTCCGCGGATCTGCCGGTCCTCGCGTCAACTCCTATCGTGGTGGTATGCGCCGGGGCCAAGTCGATCCTGGACCTGCCACGCACGCTGGAGACCCTGGAGACGTGGGGCGTGCCCGTGATCGGGTGGCGGACCGAGGAGTTTCCGGCGTTCTACAGCCGCAGGTCGGGCCTTGCCGTGGATCTGATGGTGGGCGGCCCGGGGGATGTGGCCGAGATCTTCCGGTCACAGAGATCACTCGGCCTGCCGCAGGCTTTGCTCGTCGCAGTTCCGGTCCCGGCTGAAGATGAGGTGCCTGCGGATGTTGTGGAGCCCATGATTGAGCGGGCTGTGGCTGAGGCAGAGGCCACGGGTGTGACGGGAAAGGCGCTGACCCCCTTCATCCTCGCCCGGATGGTTGAGCTCAGCGAAGCGCGTACCAAACGGGCGAACGAGAGCCTCCTGGTGCAGAATGCGCGGGTTGCCGCAAAGATCGCGGTAGCGCTCTCTGAAGCTTGATCGGCTGTGGCCCTTGCCAAACGTCATCGTCACGCCTGAGGCCATCAGCATCGACGGTAAGCCCGCGCTGATTCAGGCGGGCGTCCTCGACTACTTCCGTCTTCCCCATCCCGATCTGTGGCGTCCCATGTTGGATCGCGTCCGTATGGCGGGGTTCAACGCCATCGTGATCCCCATCCCCTGGGCCTACCACAGCCCGGACGTGGGTTTCCATGACTTCACCGGCCCACGCGACCTCCCGCATCTCTTCGACGAGGTCGAGGAGGCCGGGCTTTGGCTCATACCGCACGTCGGTCCCTGGATTGGAGCGGCTCTCGATGGCGGGGGGATTCCGGCCTGGATCCATCGTTTACCGAGCATGCAGGGGGTGTGCGGGACTCGTCTATCCGACGAGCTTCCGCCGGCGCTTGTACGACATCTCAGTGATTGGTGGGACCGGCTACTCCCGCTCCTGCGGAATCGCCCGAATCTCATCGCTACGATCGTGGATCCTGGCATCTGCACCAACGGACGATCATTAACTCCCTGGATGGGGCCGCTCCTGGGCCTTCTTCGTGAGAGAGGCATAGGCGTGCCCTGTGTCGTGCCCGAAGCGGCCGACCTGGCCTGGGGCGAAGACCTGCTACCGCTGGTGGTAGATCCGGCTGGTGACGCCATTCTCGACGTCCGCGGGCTCGCGCTGGTGGACGTGACCGGCGATTCACTCGGGGCAAGCGTCCAACAGACACAGACCCCTGACGGCACCCGCAAAGCGGACCTACGGCTGTCGATCACGACGCCGTTCGCCCACGGAATGGCGGCCTCCGCGCTTACGCCAGCGCACACCGGTACCCGGTGGGGATGGTGGGGCACCGCCGGCCCGCTTGCGACTCCGGTTGCCGGCACCCTCGTCGGGGAGGGCGGGGCGCTGGGGGAGGCCTACTACGGCGCCCGCCGTGTCGCGCTGTCCCTTGAGACGATGGGCGACGTCCTCGCCGACTCCGGCCCTGCCTACGATGTGCACGCTACACCTGCGGAACATCTGATTGGCGCGCGCAGCGGCCCTGACGGGGCGGTCGTGTTCCTCGCGGGTGGTCACGGTGGGGCGTTTGTCGCTGTGTCGCTGGGCGCCGGTGATGACGCGGTCGTCGTGGAGGATATTGCCGTCGGCGCGGGCTCGGCCGTGGTCATACCTCTTAACTGGCGGTTGCCGTAGCCGCCGGCTGCTGACAGCCGCCTGATCGGCACGAGCCTCGAGCCCATACTGCACACTATCGTGGCCGGACGGGAGTTGCTCGTGCTCCAAAACGACGAAGGCGGCGAGGTACTCCTGCCGCCGGACTTCCGCCCGCGACACCGCCGAGGAGGTGCTTACGTCGAGCGGCTGGAGGGCGGGCTTCTGGTCCACTTCGATCCAGGCAGGCTTGGGTCGGTCGTGCTGGACGGTGAGCAGGCTACCCTGCAGTTGCTGGCCCTCGATCCGCATCTTTCGGCACGTACATGGCCGATGGATGACACGTGGCGCAAGACGCCGGCCTACCCGGCATCCTGGGCTACGACGGCCGATGAGCCGGCGCGTGGCGTCGTCATCGGCCCCGACTTCGTGTTGCCCCAGCGGGATGGCTCGTATCGGTTCCTTGCAGCGCGCAGAGGGTTCGGGTACCGCTGGGGGCCCTGGCGTGGTAGCGACCCACATACTTGGCTGGCACCCATTACGTGGCCAGCGCCTGAGCCGGTCACCGTGCCCGTGCTCACCTGGGCTTCACGACCCGGAGCGCCGGAGGCCCTGCCCGACTATGACGATCAGGACTGGCGAACGATGGTACCTGGTGAGGCGCCTGCTATGGAGCGCCAGGGCATTGACTATGGCTTCGTATGGTATCGGGCTCATTTCGGGGGCGCGCCCGTGGCTGTGACGCTGGCGTGTCGTCATGCCTGTGATCTCTTCCTGAACGGTGCCCATATCGCTTCGCTCAACTCTGCGCCCGAGTTCGGACCGGCGGTACCCAAGACACTGCCGCTGCCCTCGCGACACTTGTTGCCCCACAATGTCCTGTCGATTCTCGTCGAGAACCAGGGGAGAGCGACGCCCTGGGATGCCGCTTCCGAACCCCATGGCCTCGTCTCGTGTCACCTCCATGGAGAGCCGGTGACGCGGTGGTGTGTGCGAGCGGGGCTGTCAGGAGAGATCCGGGTCCAGGGATTCTACGGATTTGCCGATTGGGCCCTTATCAGCGAGGAGGGAGCCGCGGACATCACATGGCATCACAGTCGCTTCGATCTCTTCCTGCCGCGGGATATTGAGGTGCCTCTCTATCTCGTGCTGGAGCAGACCCCCGCCAGGTGTTACGTATACCTGAACGGGATGTTGATCGGGCGAGCGGCGTACCCCCAAGAGCCTCAGCGCAGGCTCTGGCTGCCCGACGGCGTGCTGCGTCGCACCGGACCCAACGAGTTGCTTATTGCCCAGTGGACCCGGGGGGCGAAGCCCGGCCTAGGCGTGGCACGACTGGAGGCCGGTGCGCTGCTGGCGCGGTTATCCGAGAAGATGGCCGGCGTGTAGACACACGAACCTTCGCTAGGCTTCCGAAGCCTAGCGAAGGTTCGTGTGTCTGCGGCGTTTGTCTGAAGTGCTACTCGTCGAACACGGAAGTGCTCAGGTAGCGCTCGCCGGTATCCGGCAGGACGACCACCACGGTCTTCGTGGATCCCAGGCGTTCTGCCACTTCTAAGGCCCCGACCGTCGCTGCGCCCGATGAGATGCCGACCAGCAGCCCTTCCTCCCTCGCGAGCCGCCGGGTCATCGCCATCGCGTCCTTGCTTGTGACCTGAAGTATCTCATCGACGACGCTCATGTCGAGGACCGCAGGCTTGAATCCGGCCCCGATGCCCTGGATGCTGTGGCTCCCGGGCTCCCCACCGCTGAGCACGGGCGAGCCCGCGGGCTCAACCGCATACATCTTCACGTGGGGCGCTTCCTCTCTCATCCGCCGGCCAACCCCGGTGATGGTCCCGCCGGTACCCACGCCGGCGACGAAGGCATCGAGGTTTGGCACCTGCGCGAGAATCTCCGCACCGGTCGTCGCGTAGTGGATCCAGGGGTTCGCAGGGTTCTCGAACTGGTTCGGCATGAAGGCGTCGGTGTGATCGCGTACGATTTCCTCCGCCTTTGCGATGGCGGCCTTCATCCCTCCTGCCCCCGGCGTCAAGACCAGGTCGGCGCCATAGGCCTTGAAGAGCTTGCGTCGCTCGACGCTCAACGAGTCGGGCATCACCAGGATCAGGCGATAGCCCTTATAGGCTGCGACGATGGCCAGGCCGATCCCCGTGTTGCCGCTCGTGGGCTCCACGAGCAGGCCTCCGGGTTTGAGCTTCCCGTCACGCTCTGCCGCCTCAACCATGGAGAGGCCAATACGTTCTTTGACACACCCACCGGGATTCTGGCGCTCCAGCTTTGCCCAAACCGTTGCCATATCCGGTGAAACGATCCTCGACAACCGGACAACCGGTGTCCTTCCGATGAGGTCCAGAACACTGTCTGCTACGGCACCATGAAAATCCTGGGGCTTCAGGCCCATGTCGTCACCTCTTTCTCGATGATGGCCTCACGCTCCGTTCGCTCCTCCAGTTCGCGGACCTGAGCCTCCAGTCCCTCAATGCGGTCGGCCATCTGCTGCAGTCGCTGGGCCACGAGGTCGGGCAGTACCTCATGATGAAGGTCCGGCTTGCGCGGACACGCTACGCCGTTGATCCGTACCACCTTGCCGGGGACCCCGACGACCGTGGCAAACGGAGGCACCTCCTTGACCACGACCGCGCCCGAGCCGATCTTGGCGTTGTCCCCGATCTTTATTGGCCCCAGAACGACGGCGTTGGACCCGACGATGACCCCGTTGCCCAGGGTCGGGTGGCGTTTCTTGTGCTCCAGCGAGACGCCGCCGAGCACCACGCCCTTGTACATCAGGACGTCGTCGCCGATCTCGGTCGTTTCCCCGATCACGACGCCCATACCGTGATCGATGAAAAACCTCCGCCCGATCGTAGCACCGGGATGGATCTCGATGCCGGTCAGCCAGCGCATCATGTGCGACAGCAAGCGGGCCGGGAAGAGTGCGCCATGCATCCACAACCAATGGGCTATACGATGGCCCCAGATAGCGTGAAGTCCTGGATAGCTCGTCAGAACCTCGATCACACTGCGGGCTGCTGGGTCCTTATCAAAGACGGTTTTGATATCCTCGCGGGCGCGTTGCCACACATTTGGGTGCGCAACGGTCTGTTCCTCGGGGGGGAGGCAGGAGCAGTCGCCGCAGCACTCGCCACATTCGGGGCACGGTCTCTCTCAGACATTCCTGCTACGAATTGCGTTGTCATAGTATTTTGCCTCTCACGCCGGTAAACGCTGAATTTTCCTCAAAAGTATCTACCTTATTCTACCCGAAGATGGATGTCCTGTCAAAAGATTCCTGGGCGATTCCGTAACGGGTCTGCCCCTGATCTGAAACGTAATCTTGATGCCAACGGACTTGTCAATCAACCTGCTTTGAGTATGATTGAAGGAAGAGTATGATGTGCAATCCGGTCGGTGGAAGCTTCGGTGGGTTCCGGGGCCTCGGCGCGGATAGCGTCCTGGTTGCAGCTCTGGTATCTCGCCCTCAACAGCGCAGTACCGTGTGACTTCTGTGTATGACCTGATCCCAAAAGAGTTGCCAAGCTATGATTGAGATCGTGCGAAAACCGGGCCCTTTTTCCCTGGAGTTCCCCTGGTGGATTCCAAGCCTGGTCCTCTTGCTGGCCTACCTCTCGTTGTTTGGCCTTATCGTCTGGCGCCGTCGCGGTGATTTCCGGAAGTTGACCCGCAGAGAGTGGGTTATCTTCGGCGTACTTCTCGCCCTGATTCCCCCGATACATCGCTTCCTGGCGGTCACCTGGACTCAACAGGTGGTCATCCCCCCAGGCCCGATGAGCGTGCTGCCGTTCAGTTCCGCCATCTCGTTACCCGGGATCGCCCTGATCGCAGCGGTAGCCTATGTGTTCGGACCCGGCCCCGGTCTCCTCGCGGGACTCGTGGGGGGACTGACGTGGGCACGTTACACGCCGATGGTGCTCACGGATGTGCTGGCCCTGTCGATGTGGGGCTATATCGTGGGAGCACTGCTCCACCAGCATTTTCGGGGTGACGTCTTCGATATCCTGCGCCAGCCGCTGGCGGCTGTGACCCTGGCATCCTTTACGACCGTGCTGCTCCTCTCGGTGAGCCGTCTGGCATCCAGCCGACTGGCCGATGGACTGCGGATCATCGACTATGTAGTGGTGCTCTGGCGCAATGACCTGCCGCTGTGGCTTTTCACCGGCGCCGGCCTCGGCGTTGTTATGCAAGCCATCTCGCTGAATCCCAGATGGCGATTGCCCCAGCAGGGAGATACCCCTTCCTTTTATAGCCGGTCGCTGAGTGCCCAGTTTATGGTCTTCAGCGTCCCGCTGGTGATCCTGAGTATGCTCTTCTCGGTCTTTGCGGTGACCAACCGCAGTGTGACGTTGGCGCGCGAACAGTCGCTGCAAGAGATGCGTCGCAGTGCCACGACGGCCGGCAAGAGTATCCAGCAGTTCTACATTACCGGAAGGAACCTGATTGAGGCCTTCGCAGAGGAGCCCAAGTTGCTGAGCACGGATCCTCAGGAGCAGGTGGAGACGCTCAACATCGCTCTGCGAGTCGTTCCTTTCTTCCAGGAACTCCTGCTGGTACGCGAGACCGGTGGCGATTTCGTGGTTGTGTCGGCTACCTCATTGGGCACCGTCAATGCTGAGCTTACGGACGATGAGGTGTCTGCCCTGGAGGTGCTGCGAACCCTGGGTGCGGGCATCGAGGAGACGCAGATCACCCAGCGTTCCACCACGAGCATGGGCGTCGCCAACGGATACAGCGTGCTGGGCACCGTGTATCCCGAAGATGTCTCGGAGCCGGTGAACCCGGAGTGGTTCCTGATTGGGCGCGCGCTTTTCGACGTTCACCCGGAGATTCAGGCGGCGCTCGCGGCTCTGCAGAAGCAGCACGAGGCCGATGATGGCACGACGACGTACGAGTATAGCGGGTTCATCGTCGACGATTCGGGTTGGATCGTCGCTCATCCGGACGAGAGTCAGCTACATACGGTGCGCACTATCGATAGCGCCTCTGGGCAGGGCGTGATAAGTGATGAAGGCGGCACGGTTTTCGAGACACTTACGCCCGAGGGAGAACACGTACTGGTCTACGTCTACCAGGTGGCGACGATCCCGCTGAAGGTGGTCCTCGAGCTCCCGTATGTTACGGTGCTGGAGACGGCTCGGAAAACCGCGGGCTCACTTCTCATCGTCCAGCTGACCTTCGGGATCTTGCTCAGTGTGGCGATTCCCGTGCTCTCCTCGCGGATCACCCGTCCGCTCAACTCCCTGTCCCAGGCCGCGAACCAGATTGCCGGGGGCAACCTCAGGGAAGAGGTTGACATTGCGGGCGAGGATGAGGTGGCGGAGTTGGGGGACGCGTTCGACCGGATGCGGGTGCGTCTGCAGGAGCGCCTGGGCGATCTCTCCCTGCTACTGGACATCGCGCAGAAAGTCTCTGCCAGCCTCGATCTGGAGCGTGGCATCGTCCCGGTCCTCGAGGGTACGCTCGTTGAGACGAAGGGATCCATCGCACGCTTTATCGCGCTGCGCGACAACGGCAGGCAGGGGCAGATCTATACCGTGGGTGAGGCCACCGGTGACTTCAGCAGGCTGGACCGGTTGTTGACCTCGGCACTGCTCAGGCGCAGGGAGCCGTTGATTATCCCGGACCTGGACCTGGCGCAACAACACATCCAGGTCGAGCAACTCAAGAGTGTGGCTGCCTTCCCGGTGCGCATCGAGGACAACACGGCCGGCGTGCTCTGGGTGGGAGTTGATCGGCTAGATGTCTTTGACGAGGCACGGGTGAACTTTCTCTCGACGCTGGCAAGCCAGGCCGCCGTCTTGATCGAGAACTCCCGGTTGTTCCAGACGGCTGAGGGCGGGCGGCAGCGGCTGGCTGCCATCCTGGCCAGCACCAGAGACGCGATTCTCGTCGTGGATGCCGAGGGCCGGCTGTTGCTCACGAATCCTGCTGCGCAGCGCCTGCTCGGGGTCGATCGTGCCTCAGTGGGGCGGTCGATGTCAGAACTGGGATTGCCCCAGCCCTTGATGGATGCCCTGGCCGAGCAGACGACCACGGCTCGACGGATGCGCCGCTACCAGCTCGCACTACCGCGGAGCATGCGCTCGTCGGTGGGGGGCAACGACGATGACGAACCCGTGCCTTCGGTCGAGGTTCCCCTGGAGGATGGGCGTACCTTCTCTGCCAGCGTCGCGTCGATCAAGAGCAACGAGGGCGTGACGGTGGGCGTCGTCGTCATCATGCGAGACGTGACGCACTTCAAGGAACTCAACGAGATGAAGTCCGAGTTCGTGGCGACCGTCTCCCACGACCTGCGGGCGCCGCTCACGTTTATGCGAGGCTATACCACGATGCTCTCCATGGTCGGCGATCTCAACGATCGCCAACGCGACTACATGCAGCGCATCCTGGAGGGAATCGAGCAGATGAACGGCCTGGTCGGTGACCTCCTTGACCTGCGCCGTGTCGAGTCGGACATCGGCATTCGCCAGGAGCCGTGCCGGCTTGGGTTGATCATGGTCGAAGCTGTCGAGGCCATGCGGGCACGGGCCAGCGCCAAGGATGTCGACCTGCGACTGGAACCGTCGGAGGGATCGCCGACCGTCATCGGCGACCGCACCCTGCTCCGTCAATCGATCAGCAACCTCGTCGACAACGCCATCAAGTACACTCCCTCGGGTGGCGAGGTCAACGTTGGGTTGGACATCACTGAGGACACGGCCACGGTGCGCGTTTCAGATACGGGCATCGGCATTGCGCCCGGCGATCAAGTGCGCCTATTCGAGAAGTTCTATCGCATCAAGCGCCGTGAGACGGGCAACGTGCAGGGCACCGGCCTGGGGCTGGCACTCGTGAAGTCCATTGTGGAACGCCACGGGGGCCGTGTTTGGGTCGAGAGCGTGCTCAACAAGGGAAGTGTTTTCGCCATCCAACTCCCGTTGCCCCCTGAGGATGCTGCGGAGACGCGGATCTAGCTGCTGTCTTCGCTAACCTTCGCAAGGTTAGGGCCCCAGAGGCCTAAGGGCTGCAGGTGCCGCAGGGCACATACCCCTCTGCTATCGCGTCCTCACGGTGTTCGAAGACCAAGCGATGCTCCTGCCGGATTCGCCTGGCCCAACGGCAGGAGGGAACGTGGAACCTGTCGCGCTCGGAGCTGGCGACATAGGGTGGCATCGGCTCGGCGGCAGGCGTGTCTGCGGCGGAGTCGGGGACAAGCGTGATCAAAATAGGCTCGGCGGGCGCAGCCGCATCGTCTGAGGGTTGGGACTTCGAGGATCGACCACGGATGCGCTCTCTTCGTCCGAGATAGAGACATATGGCCGGTACGGCCACGGCAACCCCTAGCAACGTGAAGCCGATAGCCCCCATCATCCGGCGGGCGAAGCTCGTCCCGCATGCTACCCGTTCCAGGCCGTTGTGGCCCGCGTCTTCTGTCGACTGCATCGCTCGACCTCCTGTGGATCTGGGAAAGCTGCCCTCAACAGACCTGAGAATCAGCCTCGTTCAGAGTGAAAGCGTCGTGGTCGTCCGACGGTGGCTACGGTGAGGGAGCTATGGTGTCGCGAAGTTTGGTGCGTGAGAGACGACAGCCGCCTCGTGGTGACGGGGACAACAATCGGCAGCAAGCCGGCGCATCTCCGTGAGATTCTCCTGTTTCCCGGCCCATCGCTGTCGTCGGGCTGTCGCCGTGAAATAGCGATGTTGTTCGAGGAACTTTACCTGGGCCGGGTACCAAACCTCATCCGGTACGACGCTGCCCAAAGCAGCCAGTTCGGCCCGCAATGCCTCATTGCGGACGAAGAAGTCATCCCGTCCAAGGACATCCAGATCCGCATCCGCCACGACTTGCTGGAGCAGACCCGCAGCCGACTGAGGGATGCGCGTCGCCAGGATGATGTCGGCGATGGTAAGAACTTGTGCTTGACTGTAGCCGAAGTAGGGGAGGACCTTGGATGCGATCTCTACGCCGGCTTCCTCGTGCCCTTGGGCCTGTCGAATGAACCCAATGTCGTGGAAGTATGCCGCCGTCACAACGAGGATCTCTGCTCTCTGCGATAGCCCCTCGTGCACGGCGAGCCATTGTGCGCGCTCGGCGACCTCATCACGTGTGTGCCAGAGGGAGTGGTAGAAGAGGGTGGCGGGCAGGTCTTGCTCCAAGCGTGCTATTGCGTACGCTCTAGCGTGTTCGATACCCGGGCAGACCTGCAGTTCGCTGCGCCATCTATAACTCTATATCAACCTTAGTTCCGTTGACTGGACAACCTTTTCCAAACCTCATATAGTATACCACAGTCCGTAGCCCGGATTATGCGTCCGGATGTGACGGGTGTGTTTCATTTCCGGGGCGACCGGCGTCTGGTGCCCGGCATCTGAGCCGGTATGTTTGTCCCGATTCTGAAACACACCTGTTTCACCGCCGGCATTGCGCAATTCCTGAATGGGCCTATACTCGTTTTAAGTGACATTTACTGGTGAGAAGCTTTCCATGTCTGATACTGCGGGACGAACCGATCGAGGCTACCTAACTTATCTGCGTCGGCTCCTGGTGCAACGGTTCACCATCAGCGAGCTGCGAACGCTTTGTTTCGACCTCGAAATCGACGCGGAAACCCTGCCCGGTACTGCGAACAAACTCGATCTCGTCAGGGGGATGGTCGATTACCTTGAGAGACGGCAGCGAATCGCAGAGCTCGTTGCCTACCTTCCCCAGGTCCGGGACGATCTCCAACTCAAGCCAATGCCACCTCCTATCGTCCGGCGCCAAACCGAAACTGCGTCCACGGTGTGGGCAACGCCCAAAGAGGCGTCTCCGGCATCTCTCCCTGTTCAGGATCCCTACCCCGTCTGGTCATACGCGCTGCCGGGGCAGCCGATGGCGGCGCCGGTAGTTCTGGGCGATGTATGTCTCATCGCATCCCAAGAGTCAGGGCGGGGATCGCCGGGCGGCGTTCTGCGAGCACTCAGCGTGACCTCGGGTGCGGTGATATGGGAGCAGCGCTTCCCTAACGCAATCGTCGGCGGGATGGTGCGCACCGACGGGAATAGTGTGTTGGTCAGCCTCCCAAGCCTGGGGCGGCTGCCGGGTGAGAGTGCCCTGATCGCGGTGGACGGCTCCGGCCGAATCTTGTGGAGCACCGAACTCGAGGTGCACCAGATTTCCGCGCCGGCCGTGTTGGGGAGCGTGGCAGCGGTAACCGGGAACAGCCGTTCTGTGCTCATCCTGGATGCGAGGGATGGCGAACAGCTCTCAGCGGTATCCCTGCCGGTCGATGTCGCGCTGTCAGCCCCCGCGTGTGATGCAACCTCCATCTACGTCCCGTGTCGCGCTCCCTCATTGGTGGCCCTGACCTTGGATGGCGATATCCTGTGGCGCTATGAGGTCGAGGGGGTTCTATCCGGCGTGCAGATCAGCCAGACGCCCCTTGTGATTGGGGAGACTGTCGTCGCAGTTCTCAGTTCCGGAATCGTGTTGGCGCTGGCGCGCCAGGATGGCCGTCTGATGTGGGAATCGCCCGTTGGGCCGCGCGGCAAGCGGCTAACCACACCTGTGACCGATGGCCAATGGCTCTATGTCGGCGCGCAAGATGGCGTCTACGCATTGCGCCCTGAGGATGGCCTACCTCAGTGGGTCTTCCATACCGGGGCCTACGTCACCGCCGCACCGGTCGTGGCCGACAACGTCCTGTGTGTCGCGGGCAACGACCGGCACCTTTACGGCATCGATCTGCATACCGGCAAGCTCCTGTGGCAGCACACGATGACCCAGGAGACAAAGACCTCTCCAGCGCTGACAGAGGGGGATGCTGAGGGACCTTATGCTATCGTGGTCAGATTGTACCGGCGAGGTGACTTGTCTGACCTATCCCGTTTCGGCCGAGGATCACGAAAGCGCCGGGCGGTGGTCAAAAGCTGCCCGGACCTGGGAGGCCCAGAACAACCCGCGTCGTGCGGCTGAAGCGTGGTGTCGCCATGCCGAGCAGCTGGGCGATGATGAGTCGAGCGCCGACGTGCGAGCGCAGGCCTGGGCGACGGCAGCACATCTCTTTGACTCGGTGTCCGCCATCGAGAGGGCCGCCGAGGCGCGCAGGCGTTATGCACAGGTCTTCGGACTGCCGCTGATTGTGGTGGACGCGCAGCACGCGGGCCTAGTCTTCGATGCGTGGTCCCGCCTGCGGCTTGTCATTCGTAACGGCGGGTACGGTCTGGCACGCAACCTGATCATCCGCGTCGCAGGCGAGCAGTTCGAGGGGCAGATTGCAGAGACCCAGACGTTGGCCGCGCTTCCCGTCGGGCAAAGCGAGGAGCAAGTGCTCGACGTCAAGCCGCTGGCCCACGGCGACTCCGTCCCCCTCCGGTTCCAGATCGACTACCTCGACCGCAATGGCGAGCCTCATCGTCGCGAGGAGACGATCTATCTTCCGGTGGCCAAAGAGACGGCAAAGCGGGTGCCGGGCACCCTTCGGATCCTTTCGGAGAGCGGCGGAGCCCTGGAGTGGGCCGGCAGCTCTTTGGCCATACCCACCGTCGATCTGGAGATACGGATCGGGCATGGAACTCGCGACTACAGCGTGGAGGTGACGCTAAACGGCGGCCAGGTCTTCTCCGGCGGTCAGCTGTCGCGGGCCATCGTTGACTGGTCTCCGACAGGTGATCTTGTGGCGGACGGCCATTACCTGTTCGAGAGCCTCTTCCGAAATGGCGCGGTGCGTAAGGCGTGGCACGTTGCGCGTGGGCAGGCCCAACAACAGGGAGCTTTGCGGCGGATCCGGCTACGCATCGATGATGACGTCTCGGTGCTCCAACGTCTTCCCTGGGAGCTGCTTCACGATGACGAGGTGATGTTGTCTGCGTGCGAGGCGACGCCTTTCTCGCGCTATCTGCCTGTCGAGAAGCCATTGGGAGCACCCACGGTGGACCGGCCTATCCGCGTGCTCGGTGCCATTGCGAATCCCGGTGATCTCGCCGAGCGATATGATCTCCCGCCTCTTGACGTAAAGATGGAGAAGTATCTGCTGGCCCGGGCCTTCTCGGGTATAGACCCCGATCAGATACGGCTCGACTTCCTGCCGCCACCGATCACGCTGGAGGCCCTCAGCCGCGCAATGATTGAGGGATACCACTGGCTCCACCTTGTCGGCCACGGCCGGTTCAACGCCCGGCAGGAGCGGATGGATCTACTCCTCGAGGATGCCCACGGCAACACCCGTGCCATTGCGGGCCATTTGCTCTGCCGCATGTTGGCACATCAGGGGGGACAGCCCCAGTTAGTCTACCTGTCGGTCTGCCAGAGCGCCGTCGGCCCAGATGGTCACGCATTGGCGGGGCTCGCCGTCAACTTGGTCGAGGCAGGGGTCCCGGCGGTCGTCGCGATGCGCAATCGCGTCCAGATGCGCTCGGCCCAGCGCATCGTCCAGGCCTTCTATGACGGCCTCGCCCGCCACGGCATGGCAGATCGTGCCCTCAATCAGGCGCGCGACGCGCTTCTCAGCGCCGATCTCCCGGGGGTCGAGAGTCCCGTTCTTTTCATGCGACTTCCCTCGGGCCGGCTCTGGGAAGTGGAGTAGCCCTGTTCTCCGTCGCTTGTCAGTATTCTGTCCTATGATAGAATGCAGATTGTTCGCGCCATCAGATTTATGTTTGGCTCTCCCACATTGCCCCAGCCTATGCTTATCGCGGGATATGTTCCCGCGTGGCATCGTGGGACGCTGACAGCTCAGTCTGCTTGGATGGTTCCCGCCTCAGCAGACAATCCCGAACCGGAGGTATGAATGAGCGACGAATATCAACCAAACGAAGTCGTCGAATCGCAGCCAGAACCTGAGATGATGCCAGCCAAGACCGACCGCGGGCGAGCCGTCGCCGGACGGGACGTCCGCGGATACTGAAGCCGGGGCCGACTCGACTACGACCCGACTCGAAGCTGAACCCGAAGTACCTGCGGACGCGGAACTTGCCCCGCCACCCCCAACCCGTGTCTGTGCCGTCGGCGGACGAGATGGAGGATGGGTCTCCCGTCGCAGAAGCGGAAGACCGAGGCGTTGCGCGAGGTGGCCTTCGCCGTCACGCCTTCAAAAGAACCCACGGTCGCGGTTGCCCCGGATCCCGCGCCGGCCTCTACCTTGGTGAGTATCGCGGAGCTGGAGACGGCTCGTCGTCCCAAGCGAGAGACTGACGGTGCCGGCTTGTCAGGAGTCAGATCCTTCCTGCAGGAACGATGGTGGGCTATCGCGGGTGTCGTCGCCCTTCTGGTTGTCGTGTTCCTATTCCTGCCCCCAGTCTCGCTTGCCTCACGGTTGGGCGGGGGTGGCTATACGGTACTGGACGATGCGACAACTTCCGTGGCCCATCCCGACGGCTTGACCGTCTCTCGCGCGGCCGATGCCACGGGGCGGCTTCGGATCAAGCTTGGCTCGGTCCCGCGTGCCGATTTCGTGGCCGGCTCTGTGCCCGATGCCTTGAGTAGCGCTGTCGAGGCAGTCCCGGACTACCTGGAACCCAAGGGCCCTTACTACACCATCGATGTGAAGACAAAGGATCCCGTAGGCGGGATCATGACGGTGGTGATCCCCAACGAGTCGGAGCCATGGGACACATTGGATCTCTACGCGTGGGATGGTGCGACCTGGCAGTGGCTGCCTACGCAACTTGACCGAGCTGGAGAGGTGTTGGTCTCCCAGGTCGATCGCGCTTCCAGCATCGGTGATCGTGATGCAAAGCACGTCGAGTGTGCAGCATATCGTGACTGAGGTAGAGACGTGGCCCGCCGATGGGCTGGACCCCGCGATCGGGGAGGCCGACGTGCCGGGCGTTCTCATTGGGACGATGGGAGGCACGACGGGCACGCTTGACGACCTTCCCGCTGCCTCGGCGGGCGGTGAGACGCTCGTGGTGCCGATGGTGCGCAACTGGTTGCCCGGACGTGAGGCCAATTGGGAACTGGTAAGTGATATGGTCGCGCTGGATACGGATAGGTCCGCCCACGTTGCCAACCTGCTGTCGCTCGTTCAGGACGGAGGCTATCCGGGCCTGGTCGTGGACTACCAACAGGTACCCCCTCAGGATCGTGCGGCCTATAGTGAGTTCATCCGTGAATTGGGTGCTGCGTTTGGCGCGGCCGGGCTTGATCTGGCCGTGGTGGTAGATGCGCCAGAGCAGGCAGCCGACGGGACGTGGGATACGGGTGGCTACGATTGGGCGGCCCTGGGGGCTGCCGTCGACCAACTCCGCGTCGTGATGCCTCTGGCACCCTCGGCCTATACGCCGGGTGGCGATGTCGAACAGTTTGGTCTCATGGGCCGTTACGCAGGTTGACCGGCACAAGTTCGTGCCAGTTTACTCGACACTCTCTACAGACGGAGATCAGGTTCTGTCGGTAGATGCCGTGCTGGCCTCGCTTGGGGAGGTTCAGGGCGCAGCAGACGCTGACGGAGAGCGTGCTGCCGGGCACGAAGGTGAGCCTCAGCCTGGGGGACGGCGCCGAAATCGAGAACGATGCTACGACCCAGGCAACACAGCGTGACGATCGGTAATCAGCACTACTGGCTGGGAACACCTCAATGGCTCCTCGCCCGTATGGAGATGTCGACGCGCTACCAACTTGGTGGTGCGGTGTTGCGAAACCTCCTTGATCCTGGGAACGTCGCGGGGCTGATTCCAGCACTCTCCTCTCTCCAGACTGTCGGCAGTGGCACGGCGTCTGTCTTGCCCGAGGTCGCGTGGCAGGTGACGGGGCCGACAGGCCTGCCGACTCAGGCCACAACCACGCTCAGCCAACCAGACTATCTGTGGACGGCACCCGAGGTCACGGGGACATACCAGATTGCCGCGACCGTGGGGGGACTGGATAAGGGCTCGCTGCAGATCCTCGTGTCTGCGCCCGCACCGGTGATTACGGACACGGTGGCAGAGGGCGATATCGGCGCCGATAGCGAGACGCCGGTCGATGCTGGGACTGAGACCTCGACCGAGGTCGACGCGACGCTCAAGGCCAGTTACGTTTCCGATGTATCGGTTCCAGATAACACGCACTTCGATAAGGGCGAGGCGTTCACAAAGACCTGGCGCATGCGGAACTCGGGAAGCGCCGACTGGCCCGAGGGGACCGTGCTGGCGTTCGCCAGCGGCGATGAGCTGAGCGCCGAGGCAGAGGTCGAGGTCGGGGCTGTCAAGAGCGGCGAAGAGGTCGACATTAGTGTCGATATGACGGCGCCGGACGGGGACGGCAGTTACAAGAGCGTCTGGGAACTGCGCGCGGCAAGCAAGAGCATCCAGGGTGGCTCCGCATACGTGCTGATCCAGGTCGGCGAGGCGCCTGCGACGCCGCCACCCGCGGCTGCGCAACCCGTCGTCGCGCCACAGCCTGTCGCCAGTGGCTCATTTGAGTTGGGTGGGCATATCCGGGACTTGGGGATGCCTTACGGCGACAAGATGCACTATGCCGGCATGACCTGGGTGAAGATCCAGGTTCACTATGGCGAGGGCGCAGCGGGCATCATCAATGCCGCACACGCCGCCGGCTTCAAGATCCAGTTGAGCGCCATCGGCGGAGCTGCGATGAGCGCGCAAGCAGGCTTTGAGGATAAGTTCGCTGCGTGGACTGCCGGTCTGGCTGCAGCGGGTGCCGACGCCGTCGAGGTCTGGAACGAACCCAATATCGACCGTGAATGGCAGATTGGGATGATCAGCCCGCAAGCCTATACTCAACTCCTCTGCAAGTCGTACAACGCGATCAAGGGTGCCAACGGCGGCACGGCGGTCATCAGTGCCGCTCCCGCCCCCACCGGTTGGTTTGGTGGATGCGGCCCCAACGGTTGTGACGACCAGCCCTGGATGGAGGGACTCTACGCCGCCGGTGCGGCTAATTGTATGGACTTCATCGGCGCGCACCACAATGCGGGCGCCACGTCGCCTTCGGCGACCATCGGTCACCCCGCGAATCCAACGGATACCCATCACTCGTGGTTCTTCCTCCCGCAGACCCGGCTCTACTACAATATCTTCCACGGGACTCGCCAGATCTTCTATACCGAGATGGGATATGCCTCCCAGGAGGGTGTGCCGACGTTCTCTGATCAGTTCGCCTGGGCTCGTGGTACGGATAACTCCGAGCAGGCCGCGTGGCTCGCCGAAGCTGTACAGTTGAGCGTGAACACAGGGATGGTGCGGACCATTATCGTATGGAATATCGACTTCGTACGGTACGGCACCGATCCCCAGGATGGGTTTGCCATCATCCGCCCGGGCGGTGGGTGCCCGGCCTGCGAGACTTTGCACAACGTACTGGGGTCGCGTTAGCGCCAGCGGCTGAAGCGGTCCCGGCTTGGCTTTGATCGCACCTGCCTGCCAGGCTTAGCCTGGCAGGCAGGTGCCTGTGTGGCCTATCTGTCCGTCACAACGATTGACTTTGGGCGTTTGTCAAGTAACATGGACTCACTATGTTCTATGATCAGGTAAAGATTCATGTCGTGGCCGGACACGGTGGCAAAGGTGCCGTCGCTTTCCGGCGTGAGAAGTATATTCCGTTCGGCGGTCCCTCAGGCGGCGATGGTGGTCGCGGTGGGGACGTAGTCTTCTTCGTCAATCCGCATCTCAATACGCTCTATCATTTCGCGCATCAGAAGGAGTTCGCGGCTGAGGATGGGCAGCCGGGTCTGATCAAGACGATGCACGGCGGTGGCGGCGCGGACTTGCTGCTGCCGGTGCCTCCGGGCACATTGGTGATCGATGAGGCGACCGAGGCGGTGGTAGCGGATCTGACGGAACCCGACCAGCGGGCCGTCGTCGCCGTTGGCGGGCGCGGTGGGCGCGGCAACGCGCGCTTCGCGACCTCAACCAACCAAGCGCCGCGCATCGCCGAGAATGGCGATCCCGGCGAGGAGAGATCGCTCCGGCTGGAACTCAAGTTGCTTGCTGACGTCGGCCTTGTCGGGAAGCCCAACGCGGGGAAATCGACGTTGCTCTCTGTGACGACGGCAGCCACGCCCAACATTGCGCCGTATCCCTTCACCACCCTGCAGCCTAACCTGGGGGTTGTCGCGTTAGGGATCAAACGAGACCTTCGTTATGGCAGATCTGCCCGGGCTTATCGAGGGTGCCAGCTTGGGCAAGGGGTTGGGCCACGAGTTCCTGCGACACATCGAGCGCACGCGCGTGCTGATTCACGTTCTGGATGGCAGCACGCTCGACCCGATCGAAGACTTCGAAGCGATCAACCAAGAACTGAAGGACTTCGGCCACGGGCTCATAGGCAAGCCGCAGATCGTGGCGATCAACAAACTCGACATCCCGGGCGTTCGGGACATGGTCCCCGCCTACAAGTCCGTGCTGCTCGAGCTGGGGTATGATCAGGTGATTGCCATCTCGGGTCTCACGCGGGAGAACACACGCCAGTTGATGGGTCTGGCTTACCAGATGGTTCAGGAGGCCCCCGAGGCAGTCTTGGAGCGAACGACGCCGGTGGTAGTGCGCCCGTCGCTCGATGACGAGGGCTTTCGGATTGTCCAGGAGGGTGACGGACACGTGGCGTGTCGTGGGTGGGAGGATCGAGCGTGCGGCTGCCCGAGCCCGGACCGAGTACTACGAGGCGCTGATGCGTTTTCACAACTACCTCGATCACCAGGGCGTGATCTCTGCTTTGCGCGATGCGGGCGTCCAAGAGGGCGATACGGTGAAGATCGCCGACTACGAATTCGAGTGGGTCGATACCGACTACGAGTAGGTCTGGCATCCGGCGCGAGACCTAACTCGGGTCTCGCGCTCTCATTGCACTTCTCTGAAGGGTCCGGTTCGCCATCATGGGCACGGGTGCCCGGTTCCTAATCGTCCTCCTGGCCATTGAGTTCCTCGACGAGTTTGTCTACGGGTCGCGGGAGGCCGCCTGGCCTCTCCTGCGCAGGGATCTTCTGCTGACGTATGCCCAGATCGGGGTCCTGTTGGGGCTTCCACGCATCGTGTCGGGCCTCACCGAACCTATCTTCGGTATCCTGGGGGATGTTTGGCGGCGTCGGGCCCTGATCCTCGGAGGTGGTCTGATCTTCGCACTGGCCCTGCTCCTGGTAAGCACCAGCAGGAGCTATGGATGGCTGCTGGTCAGTTTCGCGATGCTCAGCCCTGCTTCGGGTGCATTTGTGAGCCTCTCCCAGGCAACCTTGATGGATTCCGACCCACTACAGCGGGAGAAGAACATGGCCCGCTGGACGTTTGCGGGGTCCCTTGGTGTAGTCCTGGGCCCTCTCGCCCTGGGAGGTCTGGCAGCGCTGAGTCTTGGGCTGGCGCGCGATGTTTGCAGCGACTTCTGTGGTAGCGGTCGTGATGCTGGGCCTGGCCTGGAGATCTCGTCCCCCGGTGACGTCCCGGCCTGAGGGTCCTGCCGCAGCTGCTGAGGCGCAGCCAGGCTTGATCGAGAGTCTGAAGGCGGTGCCGTCGGCGCTACGTCGTGGCGAGGTGCTGCGCTGGCTGGTGCTGCTGCAGTTTTCTGACCTGATGCTGGACGTCCTTCTGGGATTTCTAGCGCTCTATTTCGTGGACGTCGGTGGGACTTCTGCCGCGCAAGCTTCCATGGCTGTTGCGGTGTGGACCGGGGTAGGTCTTCTGGGTGATTTCCTGTTGATCCGCCTGCTCGACCACGTGGATGGCATCCGGTATCTACGGTTGAGCGCCGTAGTTGAGCTTGTCCTATTTGTCGCCTTTCTCGGGCTGCGTTCGTTTGGGGCGAAGCTCGGGGTGCTGGCCCTCCTTGGTTTCTTCAATGCCGGATGGTACTCGATCCTCCAAGCGCGACTCTACGCGACGATGCCCGGGCGAAGCGGCACCCTGCTTGCGGTGTACAATGTCTTCGGCTTAGTGGGAGCCCTGTTGCCGTGGGCATTGGGAGTGATCGCCCAGCGCGTGGACCTGCAGGCAGCGATGTGGCTGCTCTGCTTGGGGCCGGTCGCGCTCCTGGTAGGATTGCCGCGAAGCCTTGCCAAGATCCCCTGATCTCTGCAAGGTTGAGTTGCCTGGCCTTTGTAATGGAATCGGTTAGAATCAGGCCCACATCAGGCGTGGAGGAGATATGTCCAAGAGCAAGAATAGCCGGAGCAGCAAGACCTCAAGACCCAAGTCAAATACGACGACAGGAAAGCCACGTTCATCCTCGGCCAAGGCTGGTCAGACGTACAGAAAGACACCCGGGTCCGGCGGTAGCAAGACGCCTGCCGGCGGATCCCGCACAGGCAAGGCCGGTAAGTCGCCGCAGAAGCGCGGCGGGTTCTCGATGGGCAGCAAAATGCGTTCTTCGCTGTCAGGATCTGGTGCGGGTGCGATCGGGCGCAGGACGCCCTGGCTTGCCATTGTTGGCGGGCTCGTTGTCGTCGCCATCGTCGTGGTCCTCGTGGTCATCGGTCTTGGACGGAATCGGAATGCATCCGCCGGCCCGGCCCCGGATGCTGCCGCAAATACGAACGCACAGCCTACTACAACAGGGAGTAACCAGAATATGCCAGCAGATCCAGCCGCACGCAACGGAATGTATAGTTCACCTCCAGCTATGGCGATCGATCCCACTAAGCAGTACTTCGCCACCATTAAGACTGAGAAGGGCGATATCCGTATTCAGCTATATGCCGATCAGGTACCGAACACCGTGAACAACTTCGTATTTCTGGCACGTCAGGGATTCTATGACAACACAACGTTCCACCGGGTGATCGCGGGCTTCATGGCGCAAGCCGGCGACCCGACGGGAACAGGCACGGGTGGCCCCGGCTATTCCTTTAGCGATGAGTTTGTCAGCTCATTGAAGCACGATGGCCCAGGCGTCGTGTCGATGGCCAACGCAGGCCCCAACACCAACGGCAGCCAATTCTTCATCACCTACGCGGCGACGCCTTGGTTGGACGGCATGCACACCATCTTCGGTAAGGTGGTCGAGGGGATGGATGTGCTGAACCAGATCAGCTTGCGCGATCCCCAGACGGCCACGGCGCCCGGCACGCTGATCCATACGATCGAGATCACGGAGCAGTAGGAGCGCCGGGCGCGCCGTACGGACGAGGTAGGGCGCCTTTTCACCCTAGGGATGAGATTCGCAGGTCATGGTGGGACCTACTGCCGGCTTGTCGAGGGGTCGTCGATGGTTGACTTGACTTCGGAGAGGACAACACGTCCAGCCGTGCTTGCGCTGGTCTCAGTGTTGATCCTTGGCGTGTTGGTCGTAGGATGCACGGCTTCAGGTACACCTGCCGCAGCCCCGCCGGTGCCAGCCTCCGAAGTTGCACTAACTGCAACTTCGGAGGCGCCGCAGGCACCCGCCACGATAGCCTTGCCAACCGAGACTGTTACCGTGACGCCTGCAGGCGCCTGCGGGACCGGTTGAGGATGACGTAATCTCGTCCACTTTGGTTCTGAGCAGTCCCGCCTTTGAGGATGGAGGGACGATTCCCACTGCTTATACGTGCGATGGACAGGACACGTCTCCCGCACTGACGTGGGTAGGTAGCCCTGATGGAACCGCGAGCTTTGCGCTGGTCGTCGACGATCCCGATGCTCCATCGGGTGTCTGGGTCCACTGGGTGATCTACAACATCCCGGCGAGTGCTCAGTCGCTTCCCGAAGGCATCCCCGTGGAAGCGGTCCTCTCCGACGGCACAGAGCAAGGACAGAACAGTTGGCCCAAGCCGGGCTATGGTGGGCCGTGTCCTCCTAACGGGTCCCATCGGTATTTCTTCAACCTCTACGCGCTCGACGTCGTTCTTGACCTGGCGCCCGATGTCACCGACAAGGCTGCGCTTCTGGCGGCGATGGAGGGTCACGTGCTGGAGCAGGCGACATTGATGGGCCTATACGAGCGCTGAGAAGGGTCATCGAATGGTCTGATTGATTGTTTCGCGGATCGTGACTATCATAGGTACAAAACCGCGGCAGGACGCCGCAGGATGAGGGGTTAGGCATGCTCCCTGGACGCACAACGCTTCTGCGACGTTCGACGCTCATGCTCGGAGGGCTGGGGGCCTTTCTGCTGTTACTGGCCTGTGATCTCAATTTGCCGGGCCCGCCCGGCAGTGCGGGGCAGTCATCTCTGATCTCTCCCGTGCCCATGCAGTCTCCACTGGGTAGTCCGACCCCGGCAGGAATCCTTCTACCCGGCAACGATGGTGGTTTGGCGGCATTCAGCTCGACCCAGATAACGCCGATCCTGTTGGCGGGTACAGGAGGCTTGCTTTTCGTTGTGACGGGTATCGGCGTCTTTCTGTTGATTCGGGGCCGCCAGCGCAGGCGTAACCGGCTCGAACGGACACCACGCCCCCAGGCCGGTCGCAGCCCTCGTGCTGCTGATAGTGACACGCTCCCCAAAGGTACGGTCCTGGATGAGGGAAGATTCGTGATCCTCAAGATGCGAGCTTCCACCGCCGGTGGTACGGTCTACGAAGTCAAGGCGACATCGTCGCTCACCCTATGCGAGCGGTGCTATGCGCCGGCTGAAGGGAGCGAGAAGCAATTCTGCAGTCGATGTGGTGCAAAGCTGCCGGAGCCCACGTCTTCTCCCCCGACCCTGCTGGCACGCGAGGCGCTTGACCCCCAGGTGTTTGCAGCTACCGCAGAACTGCTCAGTGGGCAGCTGGCACACCGGGCCGTGGTCACCCCCGTGGCCGTATTTACCGAGACTTCCTTTGGCCAGCCGAGGTATTTTCAGATAGAGCCGATTATCCGGCATCCCCTGGCTTCACAGATCGATCGACCTCAACCCATAGGTGCGGTGCTGGACTGGGGCGTCTCCCTGGCACATGGCCTGGCGTACCTTCACGATCATGAGGTGATTCTCGATCGTATCTCGCTGGATGACGCGATCGTAGATGGCGATGAAGCTCGCTGGCTGTGTTTCGGTGGGGTCTCGTTTATACCTGCCGAGGGAAACGGTGGACGTGTAGCCCGAGTTGCGGCAAATGTGCGGGAGCTTGCGCAAATGTTGTCGATGCTGGCTACCGGCAGTGATGGGCAGGACGCCGCCGCCCGGTCTCAGACCAAGGCGATGCTGCCGGAGTCTGTGGCGCGGCTGCTGTCGCAGGTCCTGCAGTCGCACGGCCTCCTCCGGGCCGGGGATTTTGCCGTGGCGCTGGAACAGGCACGCGAACAGCAGGTGCAACACGAGCCCACCCGGTTCATCGTCGGCCAGCGGACGGATGTGGGGCACGTCCGCAAGCTCAACGAGGACAGTGTCCTAGTGATTGACCTCACGGAGACGAGCGCCGCTCAACGCGAACCACCGAAATTATCGGTGGGTGCTTTCGTGGTGGCCGATGGAGTGGGCGGGCACGCCGCGGGAGACGTCGCCAGCCACACTACTGTCGAGGCCATAGCCAAGTATGCAGATGACCTGCGCCGTGTAGCGTCGTCCGGCGAGGCGCTGGATGCCGAGGCGTGGCTGGCCCGTGCCGCCAAGGCGGCTAACCAGGCCGTCTTCGACGAAAGGCAGGCTGCATCCAACGATATGGGCTCCACCCTCGTGATGGCGCTCATCGTGGGGCGTGCGGCGACGGTTCTCAATGTGGGCGACAGCCGGGCCTACTGGCTCAAGCCCCAGGCCATTCAGCAGATCACGACCGACCACTCGCTGGTTCAGCGCCTGATAGAGATTGGGCAGCTTACGCCGGAGGAGGCACGGCACCACCCCCAAAAGAGTGTCATCTACAGGGTGATGGGGGATACACCGGATCTGGCGATGGATCTGTTCGACGTCGTCCTGTCACCCGGCGAGGCGATTCTGCTCTGTTCGGATGGCCTCAGCGATATGGTGCTGGACAACGTGATCTGGCAGGTGTGGCGTGAAGCCGCCTCACCTCAAGCTGCGTGCGATCAGTTGGTCTCTTTGGCGAAAGAGGCCGGCGGGTATGACAATATCTCGGTGGTACTCGTGCAGATTGCGCAGGAAGCACAGTAGGCCCCGTGCCACTGCGTCATCCAGGGCGGGGCCGTCGCTGACGGCAACACGGGCCAGTTAGTTCTTACGATTGGGGGCACCATGCTAAATCCGGGCGACATACTTCAAGACCGCTATCGAGTGGTATCACAATTGGGTCGGGGAGGCATGGGCGCCGTCTACCGTGCTTGGGATATGCGCCTCAACGTGCTCGTGGCGTTGAAGGAGATGGTCGCTCAGCCAGATCTCGATACGGAGGCCCTGCGCGATCTCCAGATGCAGTTCCAGCAAGAGGCCACGGTTCTTGCCCGCCTCAGCCACCCACATCTTGTCGGCGTGACCGACTATTTTCACGAGGGCCGAACTGTCTACCTGGTGATGAAGTATGTCGAGGGTCAGAGCCTGGCGGATCTGATCAAGCAGGTGGGACCGATCCCGGAGCCACAGGTTGTCGCCTGGTCCGGCCAATTGCTCGAGGCGCTTTCGTACTGCCATGGCCAGGGCGTGATCCACCGTGATATCAAGCCGCAGAACATCATCATCGGCCCCGACAGGAATGCGGTGCTGGTCGATTTTGGGTTGGTCAAGCTTTGGAATCCGAACGATCCCCGGACGAGGACGGCGGTTCGGGGGGTTGGTACACCCCAGTATGCGCCCCCCGAGCAATACGACGTCTCGGCGGGCCACACGGAGCCCCGGAGCGATCTGTACAGCGTGGGCGCCACGATGTACCACGCATTGACCGGTCAGGCACCGCTGTCGGCCACGATGCGCATCGCCGCACCGGAGGAGTTTGCGCCGTTAAGGTCCGTAGCCCCTGGCGTCTCTCCGCAGACGGCCTCGGCAATTGAACGTGCGATGGAGCTTGCGCGAACCAAGCGCTGGGAATCGGCTGCTGCGATGGCGCAGGCGCTGGCCTACGTTCCCGGGGCGCGGGGTGGGAGAGGAGACTACACGCCTTCCCCCCAGGAAGCCGCCGTTGCCGGCCACGGGAGAACCGCGATGATGCCGCCGTCGCAGGCGACAGGGCCGGCGATAGCGACGACAGCGTACGGCCCCTTGTCGGCGGGCTCCAGAAGCGAGCCACGCCGCCGAATCCCACTCTGGATACCGGCGATTGGCATGGCCGTCGTCCTTTTTGGCGGCGTCGGAGTGGTGGCAGTGTTGGCACTGACCGGCATCGTCGATTTTGGCCTCCCGTCGAGCTGGACGCCGTGGCTTGCGGCGCCCGACGTATCCGGTGGGATCAGCACCGAGAGTCGTGCCCACTCCGGCTCAGCCGACGCCCGTCACCGTAGCGACCTCGACACCGCGTCCCTCGGCGACGGCGACCGAGCCTGCGGTCCCCTCGCCTACCATCACGTCCGACGCAAGTTCGGCGGCGGGCGGCGGGAAGGCGACCGAGACGCCGATGCCTACGTCTACAGTTGAGCCGCCCACGGCGACGCCGGTGCCCTATGCATCCGAGACGCCGGTTCCACCTACGCCTACGCCGGCTCCACCCACCGCCACTTCGAATCCGCCAACGCCCACCCCGACCTCTCCTCCGGAGGCGGTCCCGACGGGGGCGCTTGTGGGCTTCGAGCAATGGGGGACGTGGCGACGGGGGGATCAACCGTATGGTGACTTTGTGCAAACCCAGGACCAAGTCTATGGCGGCCAATATGCCGGGAAGCTGACGTACGATTTTCCCGATGTGGCGGACGATTACGTCGTTTTCGTGCAACCTCACGCGGTCGGTGGGCAGCCGGACACCTTCAGCGCCTGGGTCTATGGCGATGGGTCGGGACAGTATCTCAACCTGTGGATTGCCGATGCGCAGGATGAGGTCTGGTCGGTGCATCTGGGATCCGTGGGTGGCGCGGGGTGGCAGCAGATGTCAGGAAAGCTGGCTCCTGGCCTAGGCTGGCCATCGGGTCACGTCTACGGTCCGGATAACGGCGTCGTAGACTACCCGGTACGGTTCTACGCCATCGTTCTTGACAGGCCCGCCGACAATCCTTCGCAGGGCACCGTGTACATTGATGAGATTCACGCTTCGGCCCAGGGAGCGTCGGTGACCGCGGCTCCACCACCGGAAGCTCGGTGGATGTCCTCTACGCCGTCTTTGCTGGTCGCTGCGAGTCACGACGCGTGGCGGGCGCAAAGCGCCCGGATTGCGGAAAGCGTACCTGCGCCGGTGTTTCTCTGGGTGTGAGGTGCGTCCGGTCACCTATGGGCCGCGGCCGGGTTCTGAAGCATAGAATGGGGAGAAGGAATGCTTGAGACAGGGACCGTCGTACAAGAGCGCTATCGCATCGTAAAGCTGCTGGGGCAGGGGGGCATGGGCTCGGTGTACCGAGCCTGGGACCTGCGCCTGAAGGTGCCCGTTGCACTGAAGGAACTGTTGCCCCAGCCCGGGCTTGACACGGAGACCCTGGCCGGCCTGCGCGACCAATTCGAGCAAGAGGCCGGTGTGCTTGCCCGCCTCAACCATCCCAATCTCGTGCGCGTCTTTGACTTCTTTGACGAAGGCGGCAAATCGTATCTGGTGATGGATTTCGTCGAGGGGCGCAGCCTGGCCGACTTGGTCGTCCAGGAGGGAGCCCAGTCGGAGACCAGGGTGCTGGGATGGGCGCGGCAGCTTCTGGAGGCGCTCGACTATTGCCACACCCACGGGGTTGTTCACCGGGACATCAAGCCACAGAACATCATCCTCAAGCCCGACGGCGGCGTGATGCTGGTGGACTTCGGCCTCGTCAAGCTTTGGGATCCCAACGATCCTCAGACACGGACCGTGATGCGCGGCATGGGCACTCCCGAATACGCACCACCGGAGCAGTATGGCGCTACCAAGGACCATACAGGGCCCCCGAGTGATATCTACAGCCTCGGAGCGACGCTTTATCATCTCCTGACGGGGCAGTCGCCCCCCTCCGCCACCGAGCGGATGGCCATGCCCGAGCAATTCGTCCCGATTCGCCAGCTCGTTCCCAGCGTGAGCAATCAGGCAGAATATCTCGTGATGAAAGCACTGGCGCTTTCGGTGAGTGAGCGGTGGCAGTCCGCCCGCGAGATGCTCGCCGTGCTGGTCTCCGGTCCACTGCCGGAGCCCGTACGGACCGAATATCCACGCACGCAGGTTGCCCAGGCTCCGCCGCAAACCTTTGGGGGGCAGGGGATGCGCCCGACCGGCGGTGGTGTCCCCGTGCAGCCTGTCGGGGGGAGCCCGCCCGTGGCGCGTCAACGGCCCAAGGGGTTCTGGCTGGGGATCGTCGGAGCGGTGCTGCTCTGCATAGCGCTTGTCCTGTGGCGGTTACTTTATCGGCAGGCCGATACTTGCGGGAATGCGTTCTCCGACGGAGACCCCGACACAGACTCCACGCCCGACGGCAGCACCTGCCTCCGCCACCCAGACACCCACCGCCGGACCTGCGTCCCCGACCGCGACCCCTGGCTCGGAGCTCGCCACCGCCACGCTCGTTCCGAGTGGCGAACAGATCCAGGTCACCGTGCAGAACTCGTCGCCCTACCCGGTCTGCTATGTCTTCATCTCCGCCGCGGATTCCGATTCGTGGGGAGAAGACTGGCTGGCCTCAGACGAGACGATCGCTTCGAGCGCCATCCGCCGGTTCGACGTCCCAGCGGGAAGCTATGATTTCCAGGCCCGAGCCTGTGATGAGGCAATCATGGCGACAGCGTGGAAGTTCTCGACAAGCCAGAATATCCAGATCTCGGCCCCGGGCCTCGTGCCGGTGCGTGTGACCAATGATCTCAGCCAGGACGTCTGCTATATGTACATCTCGCCGGAGACCAGCGACAACTGGGGAGACGATCAGATGGGCGAGTATGAGGTGATGTCGGCCGGTGGCGTGCGTATCTTCTTTGCCGCTGCGGATACCTACGATCTGATGGCAAAGGACTGCGACGGCAACAGTGTGTCAGAGCAATACGGTGTGGTAGTTCAAGGGGAGACCGACTGGTCTTTGAGCCAAGGCGCCACCACGCCCTAGCAGGCCCGGGCGAATCGGTGGCTAGCCGTTGTCGGGTCGCAGTCCGCGTCGGACTTTCTCGGCGTTGGCTTCCTGGGTAGCCACATCCTCTGCTGTGACGGGGTGTGTGCTGTAGCGGGCTTCGACGAAGGCTTGGGTCAGGGCTTCCAGTGCTTCGCTGCCCTCTGCGAGCTGCCGGTCGAGCTTGTGGCTGTATTCGTACGGCGTCTCGGTCTGCCGGCGTGGCACGCCCTCTTCGCCGGCACGATCCAGTGTGACCAGGTAGGCGTAGCGGAGTTGCTCACGCAGGCTCCGTCCCCGCGCACGCCGAAGATTGCGGGTTCGTGCCCTTGGACGTAGGACCCGCCGTACCAAGGCGGGCACTGCCTCGCCGAGGGTGCGTCCCCAGCCCAGAAACCAGCGACCGATGGTGCGCCACGCCTCGGCGAGCCATCGCCACGGCGCGAACCGCCGTAGGGAATGTCCCAGCTCGGGGCGATCCCGAAGGTAACTCCGGACCAGGTAGAAGACCACGGAGAGGAGCACGACCCAGAAGACGATCGACCGCACTACGGCCCACCAGGCCCCTCCTGACGCATCCGACGCGGATAGAGGGGGCGGCGCGAAGGGGACGTTGGATGCCGACGGGGTTTCGACGGTCGGTTTCTTGCCCGAGACGAGCGCCAGCAGCATGGCAAATGGCCAAAGGACGAGTGTGTAGAGGATCAATGCGGCGTAGCTGATCACATAGATCAGCGTAGCGACCAGGTCCAGGATGCTCACCGTATAGCCTGTGGGCAGGACAAACGCGATGAGGGCCGCGAGTGCAATGAAGGCTAGCGTATAGCGGATCCAGTGCGCGCTCAGGTTCTCGACGACCGTGACCTTCTCACGACGCCAGAGCCCGGACAGGCGGGAGAACTGGATCTGGCCGAGCATGACCACCCCCAGGAAGAAGTAAAGCAGCACGCTGAGGATTGGCGTGCGAATGCGCGCGTTCTCCATCTCGATGAGCGTGCCAAGATCGACGCGCGAGATGGCAGTGCAGATGAGGAGGATGGCACCGCCGGCAAAGTAGCGCTTGACCAGGCGCGTGGTCGGCTCCGTCTCCCCCAGGTACATCATCGGGTCGACCAGGGCATCCAGATCCCGCGCCGTCAGGCCGGCCATCAGCCACGCGATGGCACCCAGCAGGAACGCAATCATCGTGGTGGCGTCGAAGAACGTCAGGGGGCTCAAACTCCACGCACGTGCGGCGGCCAACACCTCAGGCACCGTGTCGCCGAGCAAGCCGGCCACTTTGACGGCGAGAAACATCACCCCCAGTTCGACGATACGGAATCGCAGGCTGTCAGAGCCGCTGTGGAATCGTCGCTGCACGATTCGCTGAGTGGTGAACCCCACGAGCGCCATAGCTGCCGGCACGAGCCAAAACAAGGTCACGTGGGAAAGTTGCGTGAAGACATCGATGACACGCGCGACAGACCACGCCACACAGGCAACGAGCACGCCCACGGCGGCCGGTTGGAAGACGCTGCGCACCCAGGGGGAAGGGGGATCGGGTGGGGGGGCGTCCTCCTGATGCTCCACATATTCGTCCGTCTCTCGAACCGCGATGCGCGGCTCCCGTGTCCGGCGTTCGGCACCCGTGGTCATATGCGCTCCAACTCCTCCTCGCGCCACACGTGGTGGATGGGCAGCCTCAACGCCGCGGCACCGGATTTGCTCGCGTCATCTGGTGGTGCGGGCATCACGAGGATGAGCGCGACGGCAAACCCCTGCTGTCGTAGGTGGAGCAGGGCGCCGAGAATCGCGTCGGTCTCCTTACCGGTGATGAGGACGATGGTAGCGCCCCACGATAGCCTCAGGGCTGCTCGCCGGAGGAAATCTGCCAGCGGCAGCGGAGCGTTGCCGGAGGGCAAGTCGCCACCGGCCTCCACGTGGTAGGTCTGGGCGCGGGCCAGAATCTCCAGAATGGACATCAGGTGCGCTCGCCCGCGACGGGCGGGAACTGACATTGCCGCGATTCTGTCCTCCAGGGGATCGACGCCCTGGGTGGTCAACCCCGCGGCGAGGCCCTCGTGGACGATGATATGGTTGGCGAGCGAGGCTGCGGTGATGATCGCCAGCTCTGAGGCGGCGTACAGCCGCTGAAAGGAGTAGGCGTCCTGATCGAGATCGAGGCAGATGAGCGTCTCGCGCGCAATGGCGGGCTGATAGCGTTTGACCAGCAAGCGGTCAGCCCCTGCGCTGGCAGTCCAGTGGATGCGCCGTGGCGAGTCACCGATCTGGTAGTCACGCACGCCAACGACACGCGTGGGATCTTCGAAGAGCGGCGTAGGTGCTGCGATGGATGCCAGGGGGGACCGTGTCGGAAGCCCCAAGCTGTCCAGCGATACCACACGCGGATAGACGATGATGGTCTCCGGTTGGTGATGCCCTGTCTGTTGTGGCGCGAAGCCAAGCAGGTCCCCCGTGCGCCAGGTCATCGGCCCAATCAAGTAGTAGCCGCGTTTGGACGCCGATAACCGGTAGTCGAAGCGGCACTCCTGATGCGGCATCATGGTGAGCACCCTGCGGTAGTAGGGCGGGGAGGCCATATCGACGGGCAGCGAGTCGTGCATCTCCACCCACGGGACGGGCAGCCAGCCGTCATTGCGGACCCGCAGCTCCACTGAGATGGTCTCGCCGGGGAAGGCGCGGCTTACGAGCCTGCGCTGAGTCTGGAGCTGCTTCATACTCTGCCGAGACCAGATCCGTCCCAAGACGTACGTTGCTGCCAGCAGGTAGACCAGGCTGAAGTAGGTGTCGATGCGCAGCAGCGCGGCAATGACAAAGAGCCCAATGAGAGCGGGAATCAGGTTTCGCACAACCGGCCCGCCTGCGTGCGGCCACGCTGCCCCCGACGCCGCCGGCATCCTGTGTCGATCGTCAGGCCACGCAGGCGCACTCATAGCGAGCGGTGGAAGGTCCAGAACGCGCGCCCCATCGTCGCCCCTACGGAGTGGGCGTAGAAGGCAAGGGGTCCCGCCCAGGAGATCTCACAACGCTCGACGCCGTCTCGCTGCCAATCCTGCAGGCATCGCTTCAGGAGCACGGAGCCGATCCCCAGACCGCGCAGGTCGGCAGCCGTGAGCATGGGGCCGAAATGGATAGGTCCGCCGAGGCTGTGTGCGGCAAAGGCACGGACTTTGTTCGATGCTACGGCGACGAAGACAGGTATGCGCGTCATCTCGAGCGCCAGGCCGGTCTCAGCCGCCCAGCCGCTGTAGCCCTCGGCGTGGCATAGCGCCTCGATCTGGTCCCGATCCTCCGGTGTGGCCCGGCGAACCGCAACGCCCAGCCCTTCGAGGCGAGCCTCGGCCTCTGCCGTCCCGAAGTCGCGCCCGGCCAGCACGACGTCCATATTGACCCGCGTCTCTCGGTTGGTCTGGTAGCCGCGATGGTCGAGGAAAATGATCGCCGGGGTGTACGTGACGTCGATTCCCGGGAGTAGATATCGCGGAAGTGCCCACCCGACGTTGATGTCGGTGATACCGCGCTCCCGCAGCCGCTGCTCGACGGCGTCGAATAGCAGCGTGCCGATGCCCTGTCGACGCAGGGCCGGGTGGACGATGAAACTCCGTATCCAGCCCACGTCGTTCGCCACGTTACCTATCAGAAAGCCAACGGGTTCGCCGTCTGCCTCCGCGGTGATCATGAGCTCGGGGTCGTACGTGTCGTCCTCCAGCGTCTTGAAGCGCACCCACGGCTCCGTCCAGGCTTCGTTGCCCGGCAGGGCGGCGAACCAAGCGGTGAAGGCCGGAAGGTGAGCCGGTCCGAAAGGTACGACCTTGAGAGTGGCAGGGATCAAGCTTCAGCATCGTCTCCTCCATCCAGACTCAGTTCGGCACGCTCCAGGATTTCGGCGACAATGCCCTGGGCACTGCGTCCCCGAAGCTGGCTCTCCGGTTTGAGGATGAGCCGGTGGGGCAGGGTCAGAGGCGCCAGCATCTTGACATCCTCGGGTATCACGTAGTCCCTGCCGCGCAGTAACGCCCAGGCCTGTGAGGTTCTGTACAGGGCCAACGACCCCCTGGGGCTGGCGCCCAATGTCACGTCTGCATGCGTGCGGGTGGCTCGAACGATGTCAAGAATGTACTGCTCGATGGTCTCGTCCACGTGGATGTCCGTGACAGCCTCGTGGTGTCTTAACAGATCGATCCCGTCGACCACCTGGCCGATGTCCTCGATAGGATGTCGCTTGCGCTGGCCGCGGATGATGGCGATCTCATCCTGCTTGTCCGGGTATCCCAACGAAAGGCGCATCAGGAAGCGGTCGAGCTGTGCCTCCGGCAGTGGGAATGTCCCCTCATACTCAATTGGGTTCTGGGTGGCCAGGACGAGGAAGGGCGCCGGGAGTCTGCGCGTGATGCCGCTCGTTGTGACCTGGTTCTCCTGCATTGCCTCCAGCAGCGCTGCCTGGGTGCGCGGCGTTGCGCGATTGATCTCGTCGGCCAGGAGGATATTGACGAAGACCGGCCCCGGCTGAAACTCGAAGACACTGTCCTTCTGGTTGAAGATCTCGACGCCGGTGATGTCGTTGGGCAGGAGATCCGGCGTACATTGGAGGCGTTTGAAGTCCAGCCCCATGCTGGTCGCGGCCGCTCGGGCGAGCATCGTCTTGCCCGTGCCCGGGACGTCCTCGATCAAGATGTGCCCCTGACACAGCATGGCGACCATAAGCAGCTCTACCTGTGTGTGTTTCCCGACGATCACCTTCTCGACGTTCTCAACAATGTCGTTGGTGAAGGCCTTGACGGTACCGCCGGGTGTAGACGCCTCCTGCTGGAGGATGGTCTCTTCGGCCATAGCTGCCTTTCGTGATGATGAGATGGCCTTGGTCTCTGATTCCCAAGTGAGGTCATTGTAGGCGCAAAGCACGTCGGCGGCAACCTTGACAATCTCCCGGTCTTCTGTACCATTGGAAACATCGACGGCAGTGGGTGGTGGAATGCAGCATCGAAGTCCGTCGTCCCTTGGAACGATGTTCGACGTGTACTGAGGCTTGGGTCCTGCGCGGCGGAGACCTTCGAATCCCGCCAGGTCCGGAAGGAAGCAACGGTAAGGAGATCACTCCGGGTGCCGCAGGGGTGCCTAATCCTCAGTACGTCTCGGCCATCGTCCCGGTGAAGGGACCTCGGCGCGGTGTCTTTCTGCGGCACTCGATCGGGTGGACTGACATCCCCGTCGACGGCGATGGTCGGAGGCCGGCCTCGCCATAGTGCCGGAGATCACCAACTGGGGCGATGGGTTCGACTATCGCCCTTTTCGGTTCTAAGGAGGAGAGTCTGGGACGCGAACGCCTTCTGGGCCTTGCCGTCCTTCCGGAGCGCGAACACACCGGAATGCGCTGGGGACAAAGGCTTGCGGCTGTAGCGCTATCGCTGTGTGCCATGGTAGTGCTGGTTGCCGGATATCGTGCGACGTTAACACCCGTGGTGCTGGTCATCGACGGGGAAGCGACGTTGGTCAACTCCCACCAACCCACGGTGGAGATGTTGCTTGCAGACCTTGGCATCAGTCTTCGCCCGGAAGATCGGCTCCTGCCCGGCCCCGCTGTCTCTCTGTCTCCGCATATGGAGATCCGAATTGATCGGGCTCATCCGGTCGTTATGGTGGTGGATGGACGGGAACGGACTATCTACGCACACGATGAGACCCCCGCCGATTTGCTCGCAGAGTCGGGCGTCTCGCTCGATTTGCACGACAGCGTCAGTGTACGGCCACCCTCGGTCACAGATCCACGCGATACCCGGCTGCGGGTGGTTGTCGACCGAGCCAAGCAAGTGCAGTTGGAGGAGGGCGGCGTTCGGACGAGCCTGTATTCACACGCAGATACCGTCGGCGAGGCGGTCCTGGGTGCCGGGATCAAGCTCTATCGAGCCGACCGCATCTCACCAGATCCCGCGACGCCGCTTGAGAACGGGATGCACATCAGCCTCGAACGTTCGGTGCCCATCGACGTGCGCGTGGATGGGCACGTCTTGCGCACGCGCACCCATAGAAGTCGTGTCGGCGAGGTGCTGGCCGACTTGGGGGTGACGGTCAACGGTCAAGACTACACTTCCCCGGCGCTCGATGCTGCGCTGAGTGAGGGGATGGAGATCCAGGTTGTCCGCGTCAATGAGAGCGTCATCGTGGAGCAGAGCCCGGTGCCCTTCGACTCCGTCTGGCAGGCCGATCCTGACTCGGAGATCGATACGACCAGCCTGATGCAGGAGGGTGAATCCGGCGTTCTGGAGCGGCGTACCCGCCTGCGTTACGAGAACGGCCAGGTCGTGGACCGTCGTGTTGAAGGCGAGAGTGTGATCCTCGCACCCAAGAACCGCGTGATGGGCTACGGCACCAAGATCATTGTGCGCACGCTGCAGACCGAGAGCGGCCCCGTGGACTATTGGCGCGTCGTGCGTATGCTGGCGACCTCCTACAGTGCCAGCACGGCAGGCGTCTCCTCCAGCTCAGCCCATTACGGGCGTACGGCCACCGGCCTCACGATGGGCAATGGCATCGTAGCGGTAGACCCGAACGTCATCTCACTGGGAAGCCACGTCTACGTGCCGGGCTACGGCGTGGGTCTGGCCGGGGACACCGGTGGCGCGATCAAGGGCAAACGCGTTGACCTCGGCTACACTGATGCCGATCTGCAGCTCTGGTACCGGTGGGTCGACGTTTACTTGCTGACCCCAGTTCCCGACTATATCACCTACAGCACCGGGCCATGACGGATGCACCACGGCGACATTCTGAGGACCCGCGCGCCATTCTCCACCGCTATAATCTCTGGCCCCGCAAATCCCTGGGTCAGAACTTCCTTGTAGATCCGACCGCGCCGGACCGGATTGCCGAGTGTGCAGGCTTGGACCGTGAGGCCACGGTCCTGGAGGTGGGGGCAGGCGTGGGCACACTGACGGCCGCGCTTGTGGCGCGGGCGGGCCACGTGATTGCCGTTGAGACCGATGCAATGCTCGTTGATGTCCTGACGGCCGAGATGGGGGCGACACCCAACCTGACGATCGTCCAGGGCGATATCCTGGAGCTGGACCCCGCCGCACTCCTCTCCACCCGCGAGGTCGCGGGTACATCCCCGTCGCAGCCGCTGTGGGGCGTACGGCTCCCACACTATGATGTCGTGGCCAACCTGCCCTACTACATCACCAACGCCGTTGTCCGCCATCTGCTCGAGGCACGCGTGCGCCCTTCCCATATGGTGTTGACCGTGCAGCGGGAGGTAGCGCAGCGAATGGTGGCGGAGCCCGGCGACATGAGTTTGCTGGCCGTCAGTGTCCAGTTTTACGGGGTGCCCAGCCTCTGTTTGAGACTGAAGCGCGGGGCTTTCTATCCGCCGCCCAAAGTGGAGTCGGCGGTCGTGCGCATCGATAGCTACGACGATCCACCGTTTCCCGTTGCAGACGTAGAGCGCTTCTTCCGGGTCGTGCGAGCCGGCTTCGCGCAGCGTCGGAAGCAACTCCGAAACTCGCTTTCGTCGGATCTGGCGCTTGACCCGCAGATGGTCGCGGATGCACTTCTGCGGCAGGACATCGATGCTACCCGGCGGGCCGAGACGCTCTCAATCGCGGAGTGGGGCCAAGTCTACGCCGGGCTGTCGCCGCTGATCTGAAAACCTTGCTACGAAGGGTTAGGCCGTTTCCGTTGCCTCGATATGTGCGAACAACACCTGTTCAGCGGCCTCAAGCCGCCGCAAGGTGCGCTCGCGGCCCACGGCTTGAATGCTGCCGAAGAGCGGGGGGGAAACCTCTTTGCCCGTGACGGCGTTGCGTACGATGCTGAAGAGCTGGCCTGCCTTTAGTCCCAGTTCTGTCGCCAGCGAGCGCATGGGGGCTTCCATAGCGTCTGCCGTGAACTGGACCAGGCTCCCCAGCAAGTGCTGTACGGCGCGCAGGGCGGCCATGCTCTCCTCTGCCGTCATCCGCTTTCCGATGAGGCTCTCGACGTTCGGTGTGGCGATGTCCAGGAAGACGAAATCGGTGAGGTCGACGACGTCGCGCAGCGTCTTCAGCCGCTCCCGGACCAGCGGTACCAGGAGCCGCAACGTGGGAAGCGTTTCGACCAATACCGGGTCGGAGATCAGGCCGGCGTCTGCCCAGAACGGTATGAGCCGGTCCAGCAGCTCTTCCTCGCTCAACTGCCGGATATACTGGCCGTTCATCCAGTCCAGCTTGTCGTAGGAGAAGATCGCCGGTGACAGGTTGAGGCGGTCGATGTCGAAGCGCGCGATCAGCTCCTCGCGAGTGAAGATCTCCTGCTCGTCCCCTTCGCCAGGCGCCCAACCCAGGAGGGCCAGGAAATTCACGAGTGCTTCAGGCAGGTATCCCTGGCGGCGGAACTCATCGACCGAGGTCGCCCCGTGGCGCTTGCCGAGCTTCTTCCCGTCCGGCCCCAGGACCAGCGGCACGTGGATGAAGATCGGCAGGTCCCATCCGAAAGCTTCGTAGATGAGCATACGCTTAGGCATACTGGGAATCCAGTCATCACCGCGCATCACGTGGCTGATCTTCATCAGGTGATCATCCACGACGACGGCGAGATGGTAGGTGGGAAAGCCGTCGGTCTTGAGCAGTATCTGGTCGTCGATCAGGGCGTTCTCGAAGGTGATGTCACCGCGGAGGGCATCGTGGAAGGTCGTCGTCCCCTCGTGGGGCACCTTGAGACGGATCACGTGAGGCTCGTCCGGCGAGACGGCACCGGGGGGCTTGGCGCGACACAAGCCATCGTACATCGGGGTCTCGCCCCTGGCCCGCATCTCCTCGCGGACGGCGTCGAGACGCTCCTGCGAGCAGTTGCAGCGATAGGCTTTTCCTGTCGCGACCAACTCCTCGGCTTTCTCTCGATAGATCGAAAGCCGCTTCGACTGGACGTAGGGTCCGTAATCGCCTCCCACACCGGGGCCTTCATCCCAATCGATGCCGAGCCATTCCAGGCTGTCCTCGATGACCTGCAGCGCGTCCTCGACAAACCGCCCTTGGTCCGTGTCCTCGATGCGCAGGATGAACTTGCCGCTCTTCTGCCGGGCATAGAGCCAGTTGAAGACGACGGTCCGGATGTTGCCGATGTGAGGATAGCCAGTGGGACTGGGGGCGAAGCGAACCCGTACGGTCATAGATGCTACTCCTCCTCCTGGTAGAGATGGTCCCTCATTATAGGTGATTTCGCTAGAACTCCAATCTCCTCTGATGCATGACCACGCTTTGCACAAGGCCGAGGCCGAGGAACGTCACGACCAACGCACTGCCGCCGCTGCTGATGAACGGCATGGGCAGGCCCGCCACGGGGATAACGTTGAGGTTCATGCCAAGATTGATGAGCAGTTGGTAGAAGATATAGGTCGTGACGCCGGCCACGATCAGCCGGCCTGTGATGTCGTCGGCGTTGCCGGCGATGCGCAAGAGACGCCATAGAAGGAGGCCGAAGACCAGCAAGATCAGAATCGCACCCACAAACCCCAGCTCCTCACAGATAACCGAGAAGATGAAGTCGGTGTGGCGCACACGCAGGAAGTGGAGTTGGCTCTGTGTCCCGGTGGCAAATCCCTTGCCCCATAGTCCTCCCGAGCCAATGCTGATGAGCGCTTGTTGAACGTTATAGTAGGCGCCTGGGTCGAGAGTGGGGTCGAGGAAGTTCTCAACGCGGCTGCGCATGTAGGTGTCCATATTGGCCCACACGATGGGCACCGCCGCCAACCCCAGGGCACCTGCGCCCGCGAGGTAGATGAATCGGAGTCCGGATGTGTAGATCATCACCGCCCAGGTCGCAATGTAGAGGGTCGCGGTGCTCAGGTTGGGCTGGCTGAAGACGAGGAAGGCCGCTGCTCCCGTCAGCGCGATGGACCCTGCGAACTCGCCGAGACCGGGAGGGGAGGGGGCATTGCGCGCCAGCAAGCTGGCCAGGCTGACGATCAGCAGGATCAGGGCAGGGAACGCGGGCTGAATCGATCTACCGCCTATGTAGATGAAGCGGCGCACCTCGCCGATTTCGCTGGAACCAAACAAGAGGGTGAAGACGAGGATAGCCAGAACCACAAAGTAGAGAGGCCATTCGAGGCTCTCGAGAAGGCGGTAGTCGACGGAGGCAACGAAAAACATCAGGCCGACGCCAATCGCGGCATAGATTGCCTGCTGGCGCCATATGTCGGCGAGGTCATCCGAACCCTGGGTCGCGCTGAAGATCATCGCCAAGCCTATCAAGGTCAGCGCAATGGCAATCAGCAGGAGACCCCAGTCAAAGTACTGCCAAGGTGATCTGCGCATATGTCTGGAAGAGCCGCGGCCAAAAGTGCACTGCCGCGGTTGTAACTGCTTCCTCCCTCCTTATCTCGTTTGTCTCGCCGGCTCAGCCGGTCGCTCGTCCGTGCGGCGTGCGCGCCCGGAGTGGACCGGAATATCTGCCATCAGCCGGGTTTCCCGGTTGTCCTCGGTGAAATTCACGACGACTTTGTCGGTGTCGATGTCCAAGTGCTTTGAGATCACGGCGATGATCTCGTCCTTCAACACCTCTAGCATGCCGGGCGAGATATTAGCACGATCGTGAGTCAGGACCAGGCGCAATCGCTGCGCAGCGATGTCCTGGCTCGATGCGGAACTGCGACGGAACAAATCACGTAGTTTCATACGCGCTCCTTTCAGCGAGAGCTGAAGAGCCTCTGGAAGAACGTTTGCTTCTGGAGAACGTCAAAGGGCACTTCCTCGCCTGACAGCCGTCGCGCGATATTGCGAAACGCTCGCCCGGCAGGGGCCCGGTCATCCAGAGCCACGGGCTGCCCCTGGTTGCTGGCTGACAGGATCTTGGTGTCTTCGGGCACGATGCCGATCAGGTCAATGGCGAGCAGATCCACCACGGTGTCCGAGTCGAGCATCTGGTTACTGCGCACCAGATCCGCCTTGAACCGGTTGATCACCAGCTTCGCGGATGCCCATCCCTCAGCTTCGAGCAATCCGACCACGCGATCGGCGTCGCGGACGGCGGTGACCTCGGGGTTGGTCACGATCAGCACGAGATCCGCTGCCGAAACGGCGCAACGGAAACCATGCTCGATACCGGCAGGGGAGTCAATCAATACGAAGTCTGACAACTCGGCAGCCTCACGGGCGACCCTCGCCATGTCATCGACGCTAATCGCGTCCTTGTCTCGCGTCTGCGCCGCGGGCAAGAGGAAGAGTTCCGGAAAGCGTTTGTCACGTACGAGCGCCTGCCTCAGCCTGCAGCGTCCCTCGATGTAGTTGATGATGTCGTAGACGATGCGGTTTTCCAGTCCCAGCATAACGTCCAGGTTACGCAGACCGATGTCCGCATCGATGCACGTGACCCGATGTCCCAGCATAGCCAGGCTGATACCCAGATTGGCGGTTGTCGTGGTCTTGCCCACGCCGCCCTTTCCCGAGGAAACCGTGATGATCTTTCCGGCCATACCTATCCTTTTCTGCTCCAAGCTTCGGCGATAATATGCCCCCCTTCCACGCAGGCGATCTCCGGCTCGGGCGCCTGCCGCTGTTGTTCCGGCGGCCGCCCGATATACCCGGCGATCCGTATCTGTGCAGGCTGTAGATCCAGCGCACAGATGACGGACGTGTCATCGCCAAAGGCTCCGGCGTGGGCCACGCCTCGAATGGCGCCCCAGACGATGATGTTACCTCCTGCTACAATCTCCGCGCCCGAGTTCACATCGCCCAACAGGGTAACGTGACCCGGGTGATGGATGCTTTGGCCTGATCTCAGGGTTTGATGGACGAAAAGCGCCTGCTGTCCAGCAGGGATCTCGACGGTGGGCTTTCTGGGTTCATTATCCTTGGGCAAGCGGGTCAGCACGCCGTTGGAGCGCGCGAGATGGACGGTCTTCTCGTTCTCACTGAGAACCGCCCAGAGCTCAATGTCGTACTGCGTGAGCAACGTGCGCATGGATATGAGTTGTGGTTGGGTCAACTCGCGTGTGCCCAGTTCCAGGATCAGGCGCCCGCCTCGAAAGAAGGCTTCGGCTTCCTGGAGTGCCTGTTCGAGCGCCACCAACACGGTCGCCCAGTCGAAGGATTTGGGCCGAAGGAGAATACCATCTGCGGTTCCCTTCAACATGATCGGCGATTCTTCCATAATGTCTCCATTATAGCACGGCTGCTGCAAGTGAATGTTGAGAGTGCGTGTCAAATCGTGCCGGCTTGTAACAACCCATGACATAGCACTTTCATTCTACCTATTCCGGTGTATAACTCAAGTCCACGCCTGAGAGGTGGCTATGCGAGCGATTCTACGTCTACTGATCGTGTTGGCTGTTCCCATTGTCCTGACGATGGTCGTGGTGCGTGCTTTGACGCTGCCCTGGTATCCGGCGTTTGAGTACGCGCGCCCTGGCTTCCCGCAGGATTCGTTCGGCCTGACGCAGCAGGAGCGCCTGAGCCTCGCACAGGCGTCCATTCGCTTCCTCAACGTCCCGGGTCATGCGGAGCTTCTGACGGACCTGCGGCTTCCTAACGGCGAACCGGCTTACAACGAACGCGAGTTCTCGCATATGGTCGACGTCAAGCGGGTGTTCAGCCGGCTGACACTGCTGGCGGGTGCAATGCTGCTGGTGGCTGTGATAGCTGCGGCTGTCCTGGCGCGCCTCGGCGACCGTTGCGGTATTTGGGATGCGATTGCAGAAGGCGGCGGCCTCACGCTGGCTGTGCTGCTGACCCTGGGCGTCTGGATGCTCACCGGCTTCGACCAATTCTTCACGTTCTTCCACGGGCTCTTCTTCCAGCCCGGCACCTGGACCTTCTCGTATTCCGACACCTTGATCCGCCTGTTTCCCTTACCCTTCTGGCAAGATGCGGGGCTGATCGTTGCCGGTGCCGTGAGCCTGTGCTCGCTGCTGCTCCTGGGAGTCGGGATATGGCGGGGACGCGGGTGCCGGCAGCAGCGGAGGACTGTGACGCAGTGACCCCTCACCCACCTGATTGGGTCAAGGACGCTGTTTTCTACCAGATCTTCCCTGACCGGTTTGCCTCCAGCCGGCACGTGCCCAAGCCGGGCAACCTGGAGCCCTGGGACGTTCCCCCAACGCAACGCGGCTTCAAGGGAGGGGATCTGCTTGGTGTGTTGGAGCACCTCGACTATCTGGTGGACCTCGGGATCAATGCGATCTACCTCAACCCCATCTTCCAGTCGGCGGCGAACCACCGCTATCACACCTACGATTACTACCAGGTTGACCCTCTCCTTGGGGGTAACGAGGCCTTTGATGCGCTTCTGGCGGGTGCGCATCAAGCCGGGATCCGCATCGTCCTCGACGGCGTCTTCAACCACGCGGGGCGGGGACTATATCAGTTCAACCACATCATGGAGAACGGGGACCAATCGCCCTATCTCGACTGGTTCTCAGTTTATGGCTTTCCACTGTGGGCCTTCGATAGCCATCGTACGCCCAACTATGCCGCGTGGTGGAATAACCGCGAGCTGCCAAAGCTCAACACTGAGAACCCACAGGTTCGCGCTTTCATCATGGACGTGGCGGAGACGTGGCTCAGGCGGGGGATCGATGGCTGGCGACTCGACGTACCGCTGGAGATTCAGACGCCGGGGTTCTGGGAGGAGTTTCGCGAGCGCGTGAAATCGGTCAACCCAGATGCCTACCTGGTGGCGGAAATCTGGCACGATGCCAAGCCCTGGCTGCAGGGAGAGCACTTCGATGCTGTGATGAACTACGGCTTCAACCGAGCGTGCTATGGTTTCTTCGGAGGCGCTTGGCTGGATACCTCGCAGCGGCCCGGTGGCTTTCAGGTCGCGCCCCTAGGTGGTCTCGCCTTTGCAGGTGAGATCGAGCGCTTGCTTGGGCTGTATGCTCCTGCGGTCACGCAGGCGCAGTACAATTTGATCAGCAGCCACGATGAGCCCCGCTTCCTGACGATGGTGCGCGGCGACAAGCGGCGGCTACGGCTGGCGACCCTCTTCCAGATGGCGTTTCCCGGAGCCCCCTCGATCTACTACGGCGACGAGATCGGGATGGAGGGCGGAAGCGATCCGGATTGCCGGCGTGCTTTCTCGTGGGACGAGCGTCATTGGGACCGCGAGCTCCACGCGGAGTTCAGACGCTTCATCGCGCTGCGCCAGGCCCACTCCGCGCTGCGTGGGGGGCGCTATACGCTACTCGCAGCGACCCAGACGCTGTATGCCTTTGCCCGTCACGATGCTGTCGAGACCGTCATCGTGGCCCTCAACTTGGGGGATGCCGCCGAGCGTGTTGAGTTGCACGTGGCGCCCCTGATGCCCGAGGGGAGCGTCGTCCATGAAGCGTGGACAGGCACCTCTATGTCCGCGCAAGAAGGCTACTTGCGCCTCGATGTTCCGCCATTGGACGCGCGGGTCTTCATTGTAGACTCACGGGTGACGATTGACGGGTGATCGGACCTCCTGAAAGCAACGAGTGACCGCCACTACCTGCCATCGTTAGGCTGCTCGTGGTTCGTCTCCTCCTGATCTATCGCTACCCGTCAAACTCACTCGTCACGCTTATACGCGATTCTTATCGTCCTCTTATGTCATTCCAATACTTACCCTTTATACTGGGACAGGAATGATTAAGGACGGAGGTAAAACATGGCCAGAATTGTAGGCATTGACTTGGGGACGACGAATTCCGTTGTCTCAGTGATGGAAGGTGGGCAGGTCACCGTTATTCCGACGGCGGAGGGGCGTCGTTTACTCCCTTCGGTAGTGGCGTTCACCAAGAATGGTGATCGCTTGGTCGGGGATCCTGCGAAACGTCAGGCTGTGGTCAACGCCGAGAACACGATCTACTCGGTGAAGCGACTGATGGGACGTCGCGCGGATGAGCCCGAGGTCGAAGTAACCCGTGAGATGGTCTCGTATGATATCGTGGCGGGGCCTCAGAATGATGCGCGCGTGCGTGTGCCGGTGCAGGATAAAGTCTACACACCGCAGGAGATCTCGGCGATGATCCTCCAGAAGCTAAAGAAGGATGCCGAGGCCTATCTTGGTGAGCCGGTGACACAGGCCGTCATCACGGTGCCTGCGTACTTCAACGATAGCCAGCGCCAGGCGACCAAGGATGCAGGGCAGATCGCAGGCCTCGAGGTGATGCGAATCATCAATGAGCCCACGGCTTCTGCGCTGGCCTATGGTCTGGACAAGGCCAAGGATGAGACCATCCTCGTCTTCGATCTTGGTGGGGGCACCTTCGATGTATCGATCCTCGAGGTCAGCGAAGGGCTGATCGAGGTGAAGTCCACCAACGGCGATACACACTTGGGTGGCGATGACTGGGACGAGCGAGTTGTGCGCTGGATGCTCGAGGAGTTCCGAAAGCAGCAGGGCGTGGATCTGTCCAAGGATCGCCAGGCCATGCAGCGGCTGCGTGAGGCCGCGGAGAAAGCGAAGATCGAGCTCTCCACGATGATGGAGACCGAGGTCAATCTGCCGTACATTACTGCGGATGCGACCGGTCCGAAGCACCTTCAGATTCGGCTGACGCGCTCGAAGTTCGAGCAGCTGACGGCTGACCTGGTCGACCGGTGCCGGCATCCCTTCGAGCGGGCTTTGTCGGATGCGAAGATCGCTGCCGGAGATCTCAATGAGGTCGTCCTGGTAGGTGGCGCCACGCGTATGCCGATGATCCAGGAGCTGGTGCGCTCGCTGACGAACGGCAAAGAGCCTCACAAGGGTGTCAACCCTGACGAGGTAGTTTCTGTAGGCGCGGCGATTCAGGCTGGCGTTCTTGGCCGGCGACGTGACCGATATTCTGTTGCTGGATGTGTCGCCTCTGTCGCTGGGTGTGGAGACGCTGGGCGGTCGAATGACCAACCTAATCCCGCGCAACACGACGGTGCCCGTCAAGAAGAGCGAGACCTTCACCACGGCTGAGAGCAATCAGACCGCGGTTGACATCAAGGTCTACCAGGGAGAGCGCCCAATGGCGGCGAACAACATGCTGCTGGGCCAGTTCCGGCTCGACGGTATCCCGCCGGCACCACGTGGGGTCCCGCAGGTCGAGGTCACCTTTGATATCGATGCCAATGGTATCCTGAATGTGCAGGCGAAGGACAAGGCCACGGGCCGTGAGCAGCATATTACGATTACGGCAAGCACGAACCTGAGCGGCTCCGAGGTGGATCGGCTGGTTGAAGAGGCCGAGTTGCACCAGGAGGAGGACCGCAAGCGCCAGGAGTTGGTGGATACGCGGAACGAGGCGGACGGCATGATCTTCCAGATCGAGCGCAGTATGGAGGACCTCGGTGAGAAAGTCCCGGGCGATATCCGTGCGCAGCTCGAAGGTCTGATGAACGATCTGCGGACGCTCAAGGATACGAGTGAGGATGCGGCAGCGATTCGCCGCAAGATGGATGAACTCCGCGACGTGTCGATGAAGATGGGCCAACAGGCCTATGACCAGGGCGGCGCTCAGACCGGCCCGATGCCCGGCCCGAATGTGGGCCCCGGCTACGGTCACGCACCGGAAAGCGGCAGCGGCGGGGAAGGCCCTGACGTTGTCGAAGGTGAGTACCGCGAGGTCAACTAGGGGACAGACCCGTGTGCAGCCGATGAAGCTGCGCCGACGTTAGAAGTTGCGGTAGACCGCACTGACAGGGGGTGGCTTCGGCCACCCCCTGTTCTCTGGACAGGGAAAGCATAGGATGTGAGTATATGGTGATGTCAGATAAAGCCACTCGGATCCCCATCAGGCGAGAGGGGGAGAGTCGAATGATGACTGATGAGAGTAGACTGGAACCGGAAGGAAGGGAGAGTGTGCCGGACGTGACGCGTGAAACGTCGACGGCCTCACCTGCCTCTCGGACGTCCGCCCAACCGAGCAAAGCGATGGGCGGCGACGAGGTAGTGGATTGGCGGGACGTTGCACTCCGGCTCAAGGCTGAAATGGACAACTTCCGCAAGCGCCAGAAGCGTTGGGCGGAGGACGAGGCCTTGCGCGAGAAGGAGCGTTTCTTGCGGGAGTTTTTGGGGGTTGTCGACAACCTGGAGCAGGCATTGCACCACATTGATCCGCAGGATCCCGCGCATCAAGGGGTCCAGATGGCATATGACAGTATGCTGGCACTGCTGCTCCGTGAGGGTGTCGAGCGCGTCTTCGCTCAAGGCCGGCCCTTTGATCCTACAAAGCACGAGGCTGTTGCCATGGTGCCTGCCGAGTCAGGCGAGACCGGTGACATGCACGTCGTTGAGGTAATGGCACCGGGCTATCTGTTGGTTGAGCCAAACTCGGGAAGTCGGCGCGTGCTGCGCCCTGCGAAAGTGGTCGTCGCCAAGCGCGGCGCATGACCGCGGGCGCGTTGATCCACGTGGGGTTTGATACATTCGACGACGGGTAGGGGGTGACTATGGACTATAAGGACTACTATGGCGCGCTGGGAGTATCGAGGGAAGCGTCCGAGAAAGAGATCAAGCAGGCGTACCGCAAGTTGGCACGCAAGTATCACCCCGATATGAACCCGGATGACAAGTCTGCCGAGGAGAAGTTCAAAGAGGTCAACGAGGCTTACGAGGTACTATCCGATCCTGAGAAGCGCAAGCTCTTCGATCAGTTCGGCAGCGAGTGGAAGACTTGGGAGCAGCGAGGCGGCGCGCCGGATGATTTCTGGCAGCAGTGGGGCGGACAGCCACAGGGGACAGGGCCCGGCGGCGTGCGCTACACCTATACCACCGGACCGGGTGGGATGGGGGGAGAAGGTGGCTTCTCCGACTTCTTCCAGCAGCTTTTCGGTGGGCGGGGGGGCCGGGGCTACGGCGGAGAGTACGAGGGTGGCTTTGGTGACCTCTTCGGTGGGATGGGGGGACGAGGCGCCCCGCAGACTCGGCGAGGGCGTGATTACGAGCAGCCCGTCGAGATCTCGCTGCAGGAGGCCTACCACGGCACCAAGCGGCTCTTCCAGATCGGTGACCAGCGTATTGAGGTGACGATTCCGGCCGGCGCCAAGACAGGCACGCGGGTGCGGGTTGCCGGGAAGGGCGCCGGCGGTGCCGGCGGCGGGCCCGCCGGGGACCTGTTTCTGGTCATCAACGTCGCGGAACACCCCCAGTTCGGTCGCGATGAAGACGACCTTGAGACTAAGGTGCCGGTGGATCTTTATACTGCCGAATTGGGTGGCGAAATACAGGTGCCGTTGCCGGATGGACACTCGGTGATGCTCCGTGTTCCGCCTGAGACTCAGAACGGGACGAGGTTTCGGCTGCGAGGCAAGGGGATGCCGGTACTTGGGCGTCAGAATGCCAGAGGGGATCTGTTTGCGATCGCGGACGTGGTCTTGCCCGATGGGCTGAGTGACAAGGAGCGCGAGCTCTTCGAGGAACTCCGCCAACTGCGTAAGTGAGAGAGAGGCCTGCATGTTTCGGAAGATCCTGTTTGCACATAATGCTACGCCCGCTGCAGAGCGCGCGCTGATCTACCTGGAGCACCTGGCGCGGCAGGAGGAGGCGGAGGTCGTCGTCCTGCACGTCTACCAGTCGTTGGAGCGCTACTCGGCGACGGCGGGGTATATACAGCTGGTCGAGCAACTGGAGACTGTCGCTCACGAGGTGGTGAGCGACACGGTTGAGTACCTGCAAAACGCAGGGGTCTCGGCGGTGGGAGCCGTCGCGGCGGGCTCGTCGACGGCGCGGGTTATTGTCGAGATGGCCCGGGACGAGGAAGTGTCGCTGATCGTCCTGGGCACGCGAGGCCCCACGCAGGTATCGGACCTGCTGCTTGGCGACGTCAGCACCGAGGTGCTGCGCCACGCGCCGTGCCCTGTTTTTCTGGTTCCTTGAGGCATAATACGGGCTATACAAAGCCTTGCGAAGGTTACTGAGTGCCTGTTCGCCGACGCATTTGCGTGTACCGGGCACCCTTTCAAGGGGGCATGGCGCTAACCTTCGCAAGGTTCCCACCTTACAGGAGCTAGAATGAAGACTCAGTCTCACTTGCGGTTACGCCTGCTGCCGATCGCGGCGCTGCTCGTCGTGTTGTCCCTTGGCTGTCTATCCGTGCCCACGTTGGTTAGCCAACAGCCGGTGCCGACTGTACCGGTCGCGACTGTGCCACCTGCCGTGACAGGTGCCCCTACGGCAGTGCCCGCGACGGTGGCGCCGCTGGTCGTCGCCCCCCCTGATAATGCGCTTTCGAACTTGCAGACGCAGGTGGAGGCTGTCTACGCCGCAGCCGGCGATTCGGTTGTCAATATTGGTGTCACCGTTATTGGTTACGATTTTTTCTACAATCCTGTATCCCAGGAAGGCACCGGTTCCGGCTTCGTCTACGACGATCAGGGCCACATTGTGACGAACTATCACGTGGTCGAGGGAGCCGACACGATCAACGTGACCTTCAAGGACGGAACAACGCTGGTTGCGGATGTTGTGGGGCAGGATCCCACCTCCGATCTCGCGATCGTTAAGGTTGACCCAACGGGGCACGAGCTGCACCCCGTTACCCTGGGAGACTCCGAGGCCCTCACGATCGGCCAGTTCGTCGTCGCTATCGGCAACCCCTTTGGCCTGGAGCAGTCGGTGAGTTTCGGCGTGATCAGCAGCCTTGGGCGGATCATCCAGAGTCCGGACAATCGCTATATCGGCGAGGCTATCCAAACCGATGCCGCGATCAACCCAGGTAACTCGGGCGGACCACTGCTGGACCTAGAAGGGCGGGTTATCGGCGTCAATGCCCAGATCGTCAGCCCGAGCCAGGCGAACGCCGGCATCGGGTTCGCCATCCCGGCCCGGTTGGTCAAGCGCGTGGTGCCGCAGTTGATCTCGACCGGCTCGTACCAGCACCCTTGGATGGGAGTGGGTGACGCCTTGCTGACGCCGCAGCTCGTTCAGCTTCTCCACGATCAGGGCTATGACGTACCCGATCAGGGGCTGCTGCTGATCACGGTCGACCCCGACTCGGGGGCAGCCCAAGCGGGACTGCGGGGTGCACAGCAGCAGATCAGCACGCGTTACGGGCAGATCCCTGTGGGGGGAGACGTGATCACCGCCCTCGACGACGCGCCGATGACGACGGCGAAGGATCTGATTGCCTACCTGGAGACCTACAAGCAGCCGGGAGATACCGTGCAGGTGACGTACTGGCGCGACGGTGAGACGTCGGTCGTGCCCGTCGTGCTGGGGGTGCGGCCTAACTCGTAAGCGATTGCGGACTCACCGGGGGAGCGGGTCAGGCGCTCAGTTCAGGATGGGTCTCCAGCCACGTCGGCCAGCGCGGCGAGCGCGCGTTCTGAGTGTGCCTCGCCCCGAGCGCGCTTGCCCCGCACGCGCGTCTCAAGCGGGGGCATCAGCCCGAAGTTGGCCTTCATCGGCTGGAAGCCCTTGGGCGCTGCGTGCGTGATGTAGTGCATCAGGGCACCGATCATCGTTTCCTCGGGCATCGTCACCGGAGGAAGGCCGGTCAGCAACCGGGCCGCGTTGATACCTGCGAGCCATCCTCCGGCGACGTTGCCCGCATAGCCCTCCAGGCCCGCGACCTGGCCCGCCAGCAGCAAGTGCTCGGCATTCGGCAGGTCGTGGCGGGGCCGAAGCTGGAGCGTCGGTTGGAGAAGCGTCGGTGCGTTGACGTACGTGTTCCGGTGCATCGAGCCATAACGCACGAACTCTGCCCCGCCCAATCCCGGGATCATCCGCAGAACCCGGTCCTGCTCGCCGTATCTCAGGTTCGTCTGGAACCCCACGAGATTGTAGAGGGTGCCCGCCGCGTCGTCCTGGCGCAACTGCACGACGGCATAGGGGCGCCCGCCGGTGCGCGGGTCGCTGAGCCCCACCGGGCGCAGCGGTCCGAAAGCGAGGGCCCGTTTTCCGCGGGCTGCCAGGACCTCCACCGGAAGACACCCCTCGAAGAAGCAATGATCGGCGGTCTCGGCTTCAGACGACGGCCCCGGCGAGGCTGTGTCAAACTCCGGCAGTGGGATGCGCTCGGCGCCCACGAGGGCTTCATAGAACGCGTCATACTCCGCTTCGGTCATGGGGCAGTTGATGTAGTCCCCATCCTCCGACTCGCCTCTGTCGTACCGTGAGGCGCGGAATGCGATCGACATATCGATGCTCTCTGCCTCCACGATGGGGGCAATGGCATCGAAGAAGTAAAGGTTTTCACGGCCCATCAGCTCTTGAAGCGACTGTGCCAGGGACGGTGAGGTGAGGGGGCCGCTGGCGATGATCACCGGGCCGGTGCCGGCAGGATTTGGCACGTCTGTGATTTCCCGCCGCACCAACGTGATCGCCGGATTGGCCTCGATACGTGCGGTTACCGCGGCGGCAAAGCCCTCCCGATCCACGGCCAGTGCACTCCCCGCCGGCAGGCACGTGGCATCGGCTACGTCGATGACAAGCGATCCCAACCTCCGCAATTCCTCCTTGAGCAGGCCTGGCGCACGCCCGACGAGGTTGGAGCCAAGCGAGTTCGAGCAGACCAGTTCGGCCAACTCGCCGGTGGTGTGTGCCGGCGTCGTGGTGTGCGGGCGCATTTCATAGAGGATCACACGGGCCCCAGAGCGCGCCGCCTGCCACGCTGCCTCACATCCGGCCAGCCCGCCTCCGATGACGGTGACCGTGTCGCTCACGATGCTCCTTGGCGGGAGGTGTTGGCATCCTCGTCAGACTCATCCTCGTCGAACTCATCGTCATCGAACCCATCGTCGTCTTCGTCCGCAGCGCTTTCTGCCGTATCGACCGGCTCCGCCTCCAGCAGGTCGCGTGCCTCCTGCGCCCACTTTGCAGGAACCCTGATCTCGACCCGCCCCAGGCCGTCGACGGTCAGCCCGATGGCAGGACCCGCCGCCTCATACGTCAACATCGACGGAATTCCCGCGCTCTCAAACAAACCTTTGATCACGTTGGCGCGCAGCATACCGTGCGTCACGTAGACCGTCACGAGCCCTGCATCCCAATCATCACTTCCCATACGGATATTCCTTTCCGCGTGATTCCTGTTGCCCCGCTTTGCCGGGGGCCTTAGTGTAACAGAGTGTGACAGTTGTCAATAGGGTTGAGTCCTGGTATAATGCCCACTGGTGGTATGAAAACAAGCCTACATTGATTGTTGGCGGGTCCAGATTGCGAGGCTTATGAGCACTAGTAGCACGTTGAGCAACGATCAGTATTGGGAGCAATTCACCGTTCTGGCAAAGGACCTTGAGCACCTCGTCAACTTCCTCGTTGAAAGCGAGCGACCCCACACGCTGGACGAACTCGCATCTGAGTTGACCCGTTACCGGTTCGAACAGGTCACGAGCCTCCTGGAAGACACTCTCTCGCAGGGCCGCATCTATCGCCCGGGCGAGAGCTATGAAGTCGGCGACAATGTGATCCTGGCTCATTTGGGCAACATCAAGGGTGAGGTCGTGGGCGTCCGCCCGGGACGAAACCCGGAGTACGAGCCTTTCTCGGTGGTCAGTCTCAAGATCGAGGATGACGGGGAGCGTGAGTTTGCTGCCGATCTCGCGCAGCCGCATCCGCTCAATACTGCGACGTATCTGCCCGACGATGAGGTCACAGCCGAGGAGATCTACGCAGCGTATGGGGACGAGATTCGTTCCAAGCTGCAGCGGGCGTTGGAGACCAGCGCGCAGTTCGTGAGTATCGGGCCTATGTGGTTCGTGCGGGCCCTGCTCATCGACATATCGCCCGGCCAGATCAATATTGTCGAGGCGATGCTCGATATGGCGGGCGGCGGCCCGGTGCGCACCGATGACCTGCTCAACGAGATCGACCTGCCTGATGAGATCTCCGAACCTTTGCAGCGTTTCTCGTTGGAGTACACGCTCCTGCGCGATCACCGCTTCGACGAGGTGGGGCCGGCGGGCTATGCCCTGTGGCACCTGCGCAGCCTGGAGCCAAAGGGCGTCCTGGAGACGCCCCGGCAGCTACAATATATCCCGATCCCTCATAACCGGCAGGTCCTGGACAGCGTGATGCTCTCGCTTGAGCAGCAGGTCGCCGATGAGTGGTCGGAGCTGCCGGTAGCGGTGGCAGACGGTGAGCCGGTCACCATCGTGCTCAACTATCCCCACTGGCGCAGTGGCACGCTGCCACTGGCCTCACACGTCGCGAACTTCTTCCCGACGGCGCGGGTTACCGACCGCATCCGATTCACGTTCGTGGACGATCAGACGGGCCGCGAGTTCCCCGGCTGGGTAGTGCGAAGCGGTCGCTACGTCTATGGGTTGGCGGAGTGGTACAAGAGCAAGCAGGTCTTTGTCGGGGCGTACGTTGACATGGCCCAGGGCGAGGAACCCGGGCTCGTTCGCGTCAGCGTGCGGCAGATCAAGTCGCAACGGCGTGAGTGGCTGCGCACCGTCACCGTGGAAGGCGACAATCTCGTTTTTGAAGTGACCCGCGTGCCGGCTGCGTGCGAGTTTGACGAGTTGGCAGCGATTGCAGTGGACGATCCGTCGGCTGTGGATGCCTTGCGTGACCAGTTCAACCGGGCATCGTTGGAATCCCTGTTGGAGCGCGCTTTCAGCGGTCTGGCGGGACTCAGTTTGCAGCGGGCGGTGCACGCGATGACACTGTACAGCGTGTTGAACCTGATGCGTCGGGTGCCCCCGGCGCCGATGCTCGCCGCGCTGGTGACCTCGCCACGTTACGTGTCTTTGGGTGACAACTACTGGGCCTATCGAGGGGAGGAATGATGGTCGCGCTTCCACCGGACCCCGCACTTACTCAGTTCATCAAACCCACGCTGGACACACCTTTCCACATTGATTTCGATTGGTGGGAGCACGAGGGGCTGGACGTCAATATCAAGCTAGTGTCGCATCTCTGCCCGGAGCACCGGGAAGCCTTTGAAGGGCAGCCCATGGGTGACGAGATCGATTGGGTGGATTGGGAAACCGGCGAGGTGCGCCCCGTCGATGGCCTGCAATACGTGATTACCACGCACTGCAGCCAGCAGCCGGGCTATGTTCTGCAGGCTCCGACCCTGATCGAGGCCGTCTTTCGAGCTTTCTTGAGCAACGCAAATCAGCCGTTAACGTCGCGAAAACTAGCGCCGCTCGTGGGACACCGGCCCGAGCAGGTCCTGCGGGTGTTGGCAGGCCGGACTGTGCGCCTGGGCCTGCGCCCGATTGTCAAGGGAAGATAGCGGCGCACTTTTCGCCCCAGTAGCTCAATCGGATAGAGCAAGTGCCTTCTAAGCACAAGGTTAGAGGTTCAAGTCCTCTCTGGGGTACCAAGCGGCGCACAACTTGAACCGGGGGACGGCGCGTCAGCGCTGTCCCCCGGTCTGCATTCTGCGACTTAGCAGGTCGTTCCGATCTTGCGGGATTGGCTCTATCTGATCCGGCCCGTCAAGGGTTATCGGTTACCCGAATCAGCCAGGTGCTGAGCCCGTGGGCAGGGACCGTGAGCGATACTGCGCCTGCCCGCGCGGGCGATGCAGCGCCGAGGGGACGCTCCATCAGATCGAGCGCCTGCGCCGATTCCAAGCTTCCAAGGATCTCCGCACATCCCACTTGAGCGGTAGCCGGCTCGTCACTTGAGTTGGTCAGCCGCACAACCAGTCCCTCGCCCGACTCCGCCCACTTGAGGCCGGAGAGCGCCGCATCGGCGCCACTCACGGTCAGCAGGCTCTGCGAAACCGGCAGCCGTCCGTCGTGGACGTCGGTGCCGATAGCCAGCAGCGGCTGGTTGTGTGCTGCAGCGCGAGCCATCAGTGTCGCATCGGTCGGCACGCCCTCGGTCGCGAGAAGCGCCAGCCGCACGAGGTGTCGGTCGATCTCAGGCAAGGGATCAGGATCGTAGCTCGAACGGATCAGGTTCAGCCGGAGCGTCGCCCCATCCACGGCGTGGCCGTGCTTGCAGTCGTTGAAGAGAACCACGGACGCGGCCCGGTCCTCGACGCGCCCGAGAGGCAGGCCCAACGGAGAGCCGGCACCTCCTGGTCACGGGCCGTCGCCCGGTCTAGGGCCCCGAAAGGTATCTCGTACCGCGCTGTCGGGTCCTCGAGCGCCGTGGGCACAGCCAGGCGCAGGTTCGGCACGCCGGTCTCGGCATCGCCGCGCTCGAACCAGTCGATCTCCAGGTCGATGTGTAACGCGGCGTCACCCGCGTGGAGGGCGTACCGTGCCTTGATCGTGGAGGCCCGTATGCCATAGGTCAACGTCAGTTCGGCAACGTACGGGCCGTCCGCGACCTCGGTGACCTGCCGGAGTGCCGGATACTCGGTTGGCCCGCTGTTCTCGATCACCCACGCGGTCATGGTATGCGGGCGCTCCACGCTGAACTCGAAGCCTATGCCACCCGTCGAGGCGTCGACCCTTTCCGCGTTCGCCACCTTGTCGAAGTAGGAGACGATCCGCCCGGTCTGCTTGTCAAAGGCAACAGCGACCAGATCGTTTTCCAGCCCGATCACATCGCGCTCCACGCTCGAGTAGACGCAGTGGTGCTTGTGGCGGGTGAGCCAGGCGCCCGGAACGACCGCAGGCGGCGCCATGCTCTCAGAGAGCACGACTGTGGTGTAGCCCAAGGCGGGCACGGTCACCGGCACGGCCAACGTCTGGTTCTGGTGCCCCCACGCTGCGCTCTGGCCCACGACCTGTGCTGCCAGCGGCTGGCCGGCGGCGTCGCGTGCTTCGAAGACCTTGCTGTGAAACGGGACCGGCGTGCCGGCCGGCTCGCGGTCCCAAAGGGTCAATCGCACCACCTCGTGCCGGTCCACCGCCGTCGCAGTTGAAGATCACGAAGGGGCGAACGGGCGACAGCCCGTGGCGGTCCGCGACACTGATGCGCCCCTCCTCGGCATAGATTCCCGCGCCTGAGCCCTGCCCGCTGGACGTGAACAACGCCGGAAGTGCCGCACCGGTATCGCTGGCGCTGCTGAGTGCGGCAGTGTTCACGGTCGCTGCGACGTGCCGCAGTGCCCGTGTTGTGACCACCGCCGTGCTGGCCGCGGTCTCCTGGAAGTGGCCGTGGGCGTACGTGCGCGTGTCGCGCACGCCAGACCCGGGGATGATGTCGTGGAAGTGTGAGAAGAGCGTCCGGCGCCAATCCTCGGCCAGGGTCTCGGCGGGGTAGGCAGCGCCCGTCGCGAGCCGGTCAGCGACCGCCGCAAATTCGGTGTCGGCGAGGCGCGCTTCGGCGAGGCGATTGGCGCGCTTGATCAGCGACTGCGTCGTGTAGCACCCGGCGAATTCGGTGTTCAGCTCGCCTCGCAGGACCGGCAGATCCCCGCCGTCCTGTTCCAGCTTGCGGAAAAAAGCCTGCGTGGGCGCGAACTTGAGGGTGGGGAAGATTGGCCACTTGCTCATCTCGCGTGCGGCGAGCAGATCGCGCCGCGTTGGACCCCCGCCGTGGTCGCCCACGCCGTACACCAGCATGGCGAAGTCGAGCCCCACCGATTGCTGCATCGCCTCCATTGCCTCGATGACGCTTTCGGGCTGGATGGTGCCGCCGTAACCGCGTCTCTGGTCGTTGCGCACCAGGACGCGCGCGCCGTCCCGAGCCTCCCACCAGAACGCCTCCGGAACGGGTTGTTGCTCGATGCCCGGCCGATGCATATAGAGATACCGCACGCCGCCCTGACGCAGATAGGTGGGCACGGTGGCCGCGTGACCGAAGGTGTCAGGCGACCAGTCGATGGCCACATCCTCAGGCCTCAGACCAAACAAGCGTGCCATCGCGGCGCGGGTGTAGAGGATGTGGCGGGCGAGTGCCTCGCCTGATACGATGTTCTTGTCGCTTTCCACCCAGTGACTGGCCGTCACCTCCCAACGCCCCTCTCTCACGTAGTGGGCGATGCGAGGCATCAGTTCCGGTGCATAGGTCTCGACGATCGCGTAGACGCTGGCCTGGCTCTGCGAGAAGTGAAACTCGGGGAACTCCTCGAGCAGGTCGAACATCGTGCGGAAGGTGTCGAGGGTCACCGATACCGTCTCGGGCCACGACCACATCCAGTTCATATCGATGTGCGCGTGGCCCGCCAGGTAAAGCGTGCGTGCCTTGGCAGCTTCCGTCATCGGGGCCAGGATGGCCTCAATCCGGCTCACCACTGCGGGCCAGTCGACCCCTGCGGACGCAAGGGCTTCCGCAGCTGCGTCCTTGGCGTCTCCGACCACGGTCTGCCACGCTGCCTCGTGCTCTTCATCCGTCGCCGCCAGGTGCTCGGCGAACCTTATCTGGGAGCGGATTCGCATCCAGGCCGCTTTCTGCCACATCTCGCTCACGTGTACCATTCGCTCTAGTTGTCTCGTGTTCGTCATCTGCACTCAGCTCCTCTGTGGTGTGCCGCAATAGTCGATGCCTGCCCGAGATCATGGATTCTTGTCCTCGGCCCCATCACGGGCCGGTGACGCCGCAATCGTGGTCCGGCCTCTCTGCATCTGGGAGCCTCGGGCCACTCCCGTCGCCGTGGGCCATTCGCAGCACGATGGTCTTGATCTCGAAGGGCCCGAAGTCCAGGCGCACGCTCCCGTCACTAAGGACGAGCGCTCGACCGGGATCCTCCATCAGGTTTACCTCCTCGGCGGAGATCACATCCACCGCCAGCCGGAGGCTGACCCCCTCGATCGATTGCCCCGCGGCCTCCGCCAGACGCAGCACGATGTCGCCCGACTCTCCAGGCTTGAGCGCCGAGACCAGAATACCCGGACTATCCAACTCCAGCAAACCCCAGCGACGCGGAAGTACACCGGGTCGGGACGCAGCCGTCACGGCGATGAGGGGGTGGTTGAAGGCCATCCCTTCACGGGGTATCCCGGCCTCGGCCCATGTACCGGCGTGGGGCAGCAGGGCGTAGTCGAATGCGAAGTGCTTGCCGAGCTCCAGCCCTGTGTCGGATCCCATCCCCGGCTCGTAGCCCCCGCCATAGCCGTACCCGCCGATGGTGGCGCTGCGCAGGAGCGACAGCAGCACGACGTCATCGGCGACGTTGTTGCCCGGAAGGCCACGGTTGAGCAGTGCCAGTCCCTTGCTGCCGTCGCCGTGATCAATCCAGTTCTGCGCCGGGCACTCGACACCCTCGGGATGGGGCACGGCGCCGAATGGGATCTCGTGAAAGCTCGTCCCGTGGCGGATGGAGGTCGGGAAGCAGGCCCGGTAGCGGACGTGGCTGTCGGTGTTGAGAAGTCGGGTATGGATCTCAACCCGCGGCAGGCCGGCGAAGAGGCGAATCCGCGTGCTGAGGTTGCCGTCCTCACCGCAGAACTCAGAGAACACCGGCCCGTGGGTGATGACGCCGGCGGTTCCGCTAAGCGCTGCGGACCCCTGCGGCGCGGGATGGCGCTCCTTCATCGTGACGGCTTGACCACCGTTGAGGCCGCGGTAAGGCTCCCATAGGTCGCCGTGGTCCTCCTCCATCGCCACGACATTGGCCCTGCCGTCGATCGCATCCCACCCGGAGCGCCTGTCGACCAGGCTGAGAATGGTCCCGTCCGCAGGGTCGACCTCCACGCGGCAGACCTCGTTTTCGAGAATGCTGTCGCCGCGTGCCGGGCGATCGTTCCTCACACCCGGACGCGGAACCACGCGATACACGGCATACCCCAGGGCCGGCACATCCTCCGCGACAAAGGCCACCTTTGCGCGTATGAGGGCCCCGTTGTCGGCGCGCTCAGCCTCCAGCACCTGGACGGGGACCGTCCTTCCGTCCGGCCCAAGCACGTCCAGGCCGTCCGCAGTTGCCTCGGTGAAGCCGACCGTGGCATAGACGACGTCGGTGCGCTGCCAGCCCAGCGTATTGAGGACGACGAGTGCCACACCCTCACCGCGCGTGTCGATCATCGCGACGAGGCGCCGCAGCCGGGCATCCAGTTCCTCGTTAGCCAGCTTTCTGGAGAAGTCGAAGCCGCGACAGGTATCCTCCCACACTTGGTCCGTCATCACGCCCGACATCAGATCGTGCGCCTGGTTGAAGAGCACGGGTTCCCAGGCGCGCCACAGCGACGCATTGTCCACAGTGTCGCCTAGCGAGATGAGCAGGGCGCCCAACTCCTCCGCCGTGATCAGGAGACGTTCCAGGTCTCGGGTCCACTGCTTCAATTCGATCCGGCTGCTGTAGGTCCCCTGAAAGATGGGGTTGAGGTCGCCTTTGACCACCGGTCGTTCCTCGGGTCGCATCTCGACCATGGCTTCATAGTCGGCAGGCAGTCCGATGCGGATCTCGAAAGGCTTGTAGGGTCGCCGGTTGAACTGATCCACCAGATCCGGGATATGTTCCTCGGGCAGGCAGACGTCGGCGCCGGCCAGGCCCACGCGCCCTGCGCCGAGGCTGTGTCCATCGAGGGCTGCGTATCTCTGTTCCATGAAATCCGCGAATGCAGGCATGGTGCCAGGCGATCCGTAGGCGATGGCATATGACCCCGGCAGCCAGTAGAAGGGGATGCGCGTACCGTCCAGCCCCTCCCAGAGAAACTCCGAGGGCAGGTCGCCGTTGGGCACGCCGCGCTGCGACCAGAACGAGGAGTAGCCTGCCAGCCGCATCAACTGGGGGATCTGGGCGTGGTGCCCGAAGGCATCCAGCTGCCAGCCGACGGTGACGTCGACACCGAGCTCCCTGCGGAAGTAGCCCTTGCCGTAGAGCAACTGGCGCACGAACGACTCGCCGCTGGGCATGTTGACGTCGGGCATCACGTCGAGGCCCCCGACGATGGCCAGTCGCCCCTCTCTGACGAAGGCCCTGAACGCCTCGGCCTCCTCCGGGTGTCGCTCGAGAAACGGCCGCACGAGGCAGACCTGGTCGAGCACGAAGCGGTAGTTGGGGTAGAGGCGCAACAGCCGCAGGGCCCGCAGGATGATCGGCAGGCCCATCTCCAGGTACTGCTCGCGGGTCTTGAACACCGCCCCTTCCCAGTGAGTGTGGGGGATCACCACGAACGTGTCTTTTGTCATCATGTCGGTCTTCTCCGTAGAGCAGCATCTGGGACGCAAGAGCCGGCTGTCGTATTCTTGGCATACGGTTGATGGTAGGCGCGGCAACAAACCGAGGAAGATTCTAGCACAACCGGCCAAAAGCAAGGGCGCGCTGGCCATTCGATGGGCTATCACGGCATTCGTTCCATCCTCGACTACCGCACCGGTGCATGTCCGCTAGAGGCTGCGTTGGGCCAGGCGGAGTTCGATGCCTCCCACATCTCGGCCGTCGGTGAGGGGCTCGAGGACGAGGCCCTCGTCGAGCGGATACGAGAGAAGTCACGCAGGGCGGTGATTCCCTGCTCAGGTGAGCCCTCCCAGGCATCTGGCTTCTGGTCACTGCGCGGTTGTGTGATATCATCGGTGGAGTGTTCCTCTTACTTGACGACCCGCAGCCGCAAATCGCAGTTGCCTACGGTCGGTGTGAGTGACGGGCCCGGAACGGTCGGTCGTTGCCGCACCGAATTCTGCTCCCAGTCGCGAGCAGCCGCGGACTCCGCAGCGCACTCCTGTCAAAGTCGGGCTCATCGTCTTCCTGGTCGCCGTCATAGTCGCGGCAGTAATCTGGCACGATCGGCTGAGCGTCGGCTGGTTCAGGACCCTTGGCTATGGCGGGGTTTTCCTGATGGCCCTGATCGGGAGCTCGACGGTCCTGCTTCCCATCCCGCACCTCGCTTTCACCTTTACGATGGGCTCGGTGCTGAACCCGTGGCTGGCGGGACTCTCGGCAGGTCTTGGCGACGCGCTTGGTGAGATCACGGGTTATGTCGCAGGCTACGCGGTGGAGGGCGCCGTGGAACAGCACAAGCTCTACATCAGGCTGAAGCGCTACATGGAGCGCAACGGCGACCTGACGATCTTTGTGCTCTCACTCTTTCCCGTGCCCTTCTTCGATCTCGCGGCGATGGCGGGCGGGCTCGTGGGGTATCCGCTGTGGCGGTTCATGCTGGCGACGTGGGCCGGAAAGACGATCAAGGCCTGTGTTGCGGCGTGGGCCGGGCATATGGGGATCGCGTGGGTCGCCGATCTACTGCGGGTGCAGTGATCGCCCGGCATCGCTGAAGCGGCACCCACAAACCTGAGCGCGGATACTACAGGTCGAATGTTGCCACGAGGAAGGTGTGGTCCGACGGGCGGTCGGCCTTGCGGGCCTCGACATCGATGTGGGAACCGGTCGCGGTCTCGGCCAGCGGCTCCGTGACCCAGATGTGGTCGATGCGCCATCCGACGTTGCGCGCGATGGGGTTCCTCGCTCGATAATCGAAATAGGTGTACTGGTTGGGCTCGTCGGGGTGGTATTTGCGGAAGACGTCGATGAACCCCCACTCACGCACCCGCTCCAGCGCTGCCTTGGCATCCGGATGAAAATCGACGTGGTTCACGTGGCCCGCCGGGTCGTAGATGTCGATGTCCTTCGGGGCCACGTTCAGGTCGCCCAGCCAGATCACGCGGTCGTCCGGCGTGTAGTGTCCGGCGAGCCAGGTCTTGAACTGGTCGAACCAGGCTAGCTTGTGCCGAAACTCATCATTGTCCGGCTCACGCCCCTGAGGCACGTAGGAATTGAGGATGTGCAGCCCGGCAATCTGCGTGTAGAGCAGGCGCGTGGCCTCCGACCCATCGTCGAATCCGGCTTGAGTCTCTGCCGGGGCCTCCCGACTGATGGTGGCCACGCCGGCGTGAGACTTCTGCCCGGAGAAGACGACGCTGTATCCGGCATCCTCGATCGCGTCCTTGGGGAAATCCTGGTCCTGAACCTTGGTCTCCTGGACGCAGACCACGTCCGCGTCGTTGTCCTTCATCCACCGAAGAATCTGGTCCAGCCGCACACGGATGGAGTTGGCGTTAAACGTCGCGATCTTGAATTGGGTCACGATCTCATTCCTCCTTCGACGGGATGGTGCCGGAGTTATCCCTCGATTTCGGTGATAGCCTCTTTCGGCGTCTTGTTGCCATACATCACGGCGAGCAGACCCGGCAGGTAGAAGTCCATGGTGTGGACTGCCGGGTAGATCGCGTTGCGGATCAGCCCCGGTGTCAGGGTCTCGTTCTCAAAGTCCAGGCTGCTCCTGTAGCGCACTTCGCCATCGGTGTAGTCGACCTCGAAGCAGCCGATGCGCAGTCCATAGTTGGCGCGGGTGGTGTACTCCACCACGGCGGAGAGGACCGCGTCAGGCGCCTTCACCGGGGCGATGACGTAGAAGAGAAACTGCTCCAGATCGACCCGAATCTGGGCATAGCAGCGCACGTCTCCGTGCTCCCCGGAGAAGTAGACTCGAAAGATGGTCTTGTCGTCGAGCTGTTGGGGGTGCCAGCCGTCGTCACGAAGAAACTCTGACAGCGTGGCGAACGCGCGCCACCCGCCTATGTGCTCTTCGTCAAGATCGCCTGCTTCGTTGGAACCGCCATCGCCAGGCCCCACACTGCCCGGTTGCTCGTTGAGATCTGGAGACTCCGTCATCTCTCTCCTCCTTGGATCGCTGGCGCCCGGCCTCACGGATTGGACGTTGGCCAGAACTCGAACAGGGATCCCACCGACTTGCCTTGCACGTTGCAGCGGATCACCTCGCCGAAGATACGGGCCACCGAGAGTATTACGAGGCGCTCGGGGCGGCGGTTATCGGGCAGGGGCACGGTGTCGGTGATGATGATCTCGTCGATGGCATCAATGGCGTTGAGACGCTCGACCGCCGGTCCCGTGAAGAGCCCATGGGTGCCGGCGACGGTGACGCGACGGATGTTGTGTTTCTCCTGCATGTGACGCACCATCTCCGTGATTGTGCCCGCTGTGGCGATCTCATCATCGAGCAGGATCACGTCTTTGCCATTGATATCACCCATGACGCCCGTGATGGCGACGGTGTTATCACTCAGGCGAGTCTTCTCTCCAGCCGCCATCGGCAGGTCGAGTGCCTGCGCGAGCTTGCCGGTGCGTTTGGCGTGACCTACGTCCGGCGCCACGACGACGCTGTTGCTGAGGTCCTTTTTCCCAAGGTGCTCGACGAAGACGGAGTGCGCCGTCAGGTGGTCGGTGGGCACGCTGAAGAAGCCGTGGACCTGGGGCGAGTGCAGCGTCATGGTGATGATCTGCGTGGCGCCTGCCGTAACGAGCAGGTCGGCCACTAGCCGCGCTGCGATGGAGATGCGTGGCGCATCCTTCTTGTCGGAGCGGGCATAGGAGTAGTAGGGAATGATGGCGCAGACATCCTTGGCGGCACCGCTGCGCGCGATGTCCAGCATCAGCAGGAGCTCCATCAGATTGTCGCTGCAGGGGGGGCAGAGGGGCTGGACGATGAAAACCTGCTTGCCCCGCACACTGGTACCGAGCTGGATGTAGAAATCGTCGTTGGAGAATTTGCGGATGATGGTAGGGCCTACCCGAATCCCCAAGTAGCTCGCGATCGATTTGGCCAGCATGGGGTGTGCCGATCCGCTGAACATCAAGACGTCGCCCATCGTGTCATCCAGGGCGCCGTGGGCATTCCCCTCCGCGGGGTTGGCTGCGGTGTTGTGGCTCAAAGCTTGCTCCTTGTTATCCTGTTTGCGGGCCGGAGGTCGGGTCTACGATAGATACGTATTCTAGGCGGCAACCCCTCTCGGTCAACTCTCCAGGTTGTCAATCTCGACGGGATCGATTGCGTCAGCCGGAGTGAAGCCGAAGATCCGCCCGTAGAAGTAGAGCTCCGCATCGAGCGCCCGCTTGATGTTCTCGGCCCGCCGGAAACCATGCTGCTCGCCCTCGAACGCCAGGTACGCGACCGGGACACCCTTGCGCCGCAGTGCCTCCACCATCGTCGTAGCTTGGGCCGGCGGGACCACCTTATCCTCCAGACCCTGGAAGAAGATGAGGGGAGTACCGAGGTCTCTCCAGATGATGGATAGGCGATCGTTCGGTGTAGAGGTCAAGCCGCTGGGGGTAGGGGCCGATAAGCCGGTCGAGATAGCGGGACTCAAACTTGTGTGTGTCTCGGGCCAGGGCCTCGAGGTCGCTGACCCCGTAGTGGCTGGCTCCGGCATGGAAAACGTGGCGGAAGGTCAGAGCGCTCAGTGTCGTGTAGCCACCGGCACTGCCCCCGCGAATGGCCAGGCGCTCCCCATCGACCTTGCCCTGGTGCACAAGGTAGAGTGCGCCGTTGACGCAGTCGTCTACGTCTACGATGCCCCACTGTCCGCGAAGCAGATTGCGGTACGCTCGCCCGTAGCCCGTGCTGCCGCCGTAGTTCACGTCGAGGACCGCGAAGCCGCGACTGGTCCAGAACTGGATGCCAAGGGAGAGCGAACTGGACGTGGCTCCGGTCGGGCCGCCGTGGCTGATGACGAGAAGCGGCGGTTTCTCGCCCTCGGGTGCCTCGAAGTCCTGGTTTGCCGGCGGATAGAACAGGCCGTAGGCTTCCCGGTCGTCGCCCGACGGGAACGTCAAGGATTCGGGCACTGAGAGATAGCCACGATCCACGTTCAGCGTGGCGGCACGCTTGAGGATGCTCATCTCGCCCGTCGCGATCTCGATCTCCACAATCGCGCCGACCAAGGTAGGCGCACCTCCCTTGAAGGCGATCCGCCGCCCATCAGCCACTACGCCGCCGATGCTGGTGTAGGGGGTCGCAATCTCCGTGAGGCTGCCGTTCGCCACGTCCAGGTAGGCCAGTCTGTCGATACCCTCCTGGGTGTAGCTGCAGACCAGGCGGGACGGCGATACATACGCATAAGTCGTGATCCCAAAGACCCACTGGGGCCGTCCGAACTCCGCCGCCATCTCTGCCAGCGCGCGTACTTGGTGGTCGCCATCGGCGGACGTCTCCCAACGGTAGAGGTTCCACCAACCTGTCCGGTCGGAGATAAAGGTGAGGACGCCGTCGGGCGACCATACCGGGCCGAAGATCGACTCCTCCACGCCCCCGGCGATGAGGCGGGCATTGAACAAGCTCCCGGTCGCATTGACATCCGCGACCCACAGTTCGCATCCATCCCACGGCATGTTGGGATGGTTCCACGTGAGCCACGCGAGCTGCGCGCCGTCCGGGCTCAGCCTCGGAGAGGCATAGAAGTCATTACCGGCAACCAGAACCTCCTGCGAACCGTCTGCCAGCGACACCGCGGCGATAGTGTTGACCGCGTCACCGTGGTTGGACGCCAGGGCAGCTTCGCCGTGATCCTCGCGCACACAGATCAGGCGCCCGCCGTCGCCGGCGTGTGCCTCGTCCACAACGCCATCGGCATAGCGCAAAGAGCCAGCCGCCGTGATCGGTTGAGGTGTACTTCCGGGCGCCGCGCGGTAGAGTCGCTGATCGGCGTAGTTCGAGAAGATGAGTGCGCCGTCCTTGACGATCACGGCCCCGCCACCATACTCGTGAACCCGGGTACGAGCGTTGAACGGCGCGGGGTTCACGTCCACATTGCCACCGTCAGGTCCGTACTTGACGACGACGTTGCGACCGCCCTCCGTGGGGCGGCTCTCCAACCAATAGAGGTCCGCACCATCCAGCAGGGGACCGCCCAGCCCAATCGTCTGAGAAACGATCAGGTCCGATGTAACGGGAGAAGACCCACGAGCCATACGGAGCCACCTTACGTTTGGACATACGTGTTGTTCCTTTCTACCCGCCGCTGGGTCGCCGGACGGCGACACGCCTCGCGGCGTCGGCATAGCCTGACCTGCGCCGACCAGTGTACCGCAGCCCCGTGCTCTGTCCACTTCCGTGAGAAGAAGTTCGAACGTTGACTCTCCGGAACGTCGCGCCCTGTCTCCCCACCATCATACATTGGTTGACACCACCCGGAACTGCGATATAAAACTTGAATGGTTAGCCGATCTCCCAAGACCTCCTATGTGCAGATCACCAGATCCGAGCTACAGAAGCTTGTTCGACGCCTGCGATGAGGTCACCGAGCTGCAGGTTCTTCGGGAGTTGGTGGTCGCATTTGGGCGTGTGGTAGAGGTCGCGCCTGTCGTCGAGGCACCGCCGGCCTGGCACCCGTCGGCGCCGCCCGATGTCAGTGCTGACTCTGTGTTGTACCGGCGTGACGTGTTGCTCGACCAACTGGAGCAGATCCTTGCGGCGCGCACGGCGCGGCGAGCCACCTACTACCTCGCTCGTCTTCGGCGGGCCGTCGACGAGGTACGCACCGGCGCGCTCAACGATATCAACCTCAATCGTTGGCAGGAGTACGACGAGATTCAGACCGACAGTCTGTGGATTGTCAATCGTCGGGATACTTCCGGTGCCCATGGGGCCTGGTACTGGGGCAATTTCATCCCGCAGATCCCACACCAGATGATGCTGCGTTTCACGCGGCCGGGCGATTGGGTCCTCGATCCCTTTGTGGGCAGTGGTACTACGCTTATCGAGTGCCGGCGTCTGGGGCGCAATGGGTTCGGCGTGGAACTCAACCCCGATGTGGCAGCCCACGCCGCCGAGGTCGTGGCACAGGAGCCCAACCCGCACCATGTCAGCACCGAAATTGCCGTTGGCGATAGCGCCACGTTTGATCTGGAGGCTGCTCTGGCGGCGCGCAGCGTCGAGAAAGCGCACCTGGTCATCCTGCACCCTCCCTACCACGATATTATCCGGTTTGGCGGGGGAGGCGCGGATCTCTCCAGCGCACCGACGGTGGAGGATTTCCTCAGTCGCTTCTCCGCGGTCGTTGCTCGTGCCCTGGACGTGCTGGCGCCCGGGCACGTGCTCGTCGTGGTGATTGGCGACAAGTACCAGGGAAGCGCGTGGGTGCCGTTGGGTTTTCAGGCGATGCAGGTCGTGCTTGACCAGGGGTGCACACTCAAGAGCATCGTCGTCAAGAATCTGGACAGAACTCGGGCGAAACGCGATCAGCAAGCGCTGTGGCGCTATCGTGCGCTTGCCGGGGGCTTCTATGTCTTCAAGCACGAGTACATCTTCGTGTTCCAGGCGCCCTGACCGCGGCGCCTCGGACGCTTTGCCAAATCCACGGATGGTTTTAGAATCGTTAGCGGTGTTGTGGCGCCGGTTAGTGGAGCCCTGGTTGTTGTTGCCCTAACCCTCAGGAGGATGCCGGAGATATGACTCGGGAGCAGGAAGTCAATGCGACGGAGATGTCATCGTCCTGCCGTTTCGTCAACGGTCACGTCCGGTGCATTCCATGGCGCTGCTCATCCTGGCGACGCTGCTTTGAAGTCGACTGAAGGGTCGGTGCCTTCCCTGGCCAGCCTGCTGAGAACCGCCTCGGAGATCTCGGGCCGGGTCAGCGCGATCCTTGATCCCGAGCAACTACTCGCAACTGTGATCCCGCTGCTCAAGGAGGGGTTTGGCGTCTACTACGTTCACGTCTACACGCTCGACCACGAGCGCTGTGAGCTCCGGCTGCGGTCCGGATATGGCGAGCCGGGTCGCCAGATGCTGGCGCGCGGACATAAGATCTCGCTTGACGCCGAGCAGAGCCTCGTGGCGCGTGCTGCTCGCACGCGGGCGCCGGTCGTCGTGAACGACGTGACCGGAAATCCGGGCTTTCTTCCCAACCCGCTGCTTCCTGACACCCGGTCCGAGCTTGCGCTCCCCATGGTGGTCGGTGACGAGGTCCTGGGGGTGTTCGACGTCCAGGATGACGAAGTTGGAGCTTTCAGTCAGGCCATACAGGATGTCCTCTTCACACTTTCCGGTCAGATTGCGACCGCGCTGCAGAACGCCCGCTACGTGGAGCGCCTCAGCCTGACACAGTTCTCCGTTGACGGCGCGCCGGCTGCGATCCTTTGGATCCGGCCCGACGGCAGCCTCTATTCCGCCAACGATACGGCGTGTCAGCTTCTCGGATACACGAAGCAAGAGCTTTTGTCACTGCCTGCGATTTCGCGTCTCGACCCCAACATGATTCCCAGCGTCTGGGCGGTTCACTGGCAGAAGGTCAAGGCAGAGCGGCGCTTCACCATTGATACGGAGTATCGGGCAAAGACGGGCAAGCTGGTCCCGATGGAGGTGACGGCCAACTACCTGAAATACGGCGATCAGGAGTTCAACTGCGTCTTCGCCCGGGAGATCTCGGAGCGGAAACAGGCCGAGAAGGAGCGCGAGCACTTCACCGTCCAGCTTCGCACCGCGGCGGAGATTTCCGAGCAGGTGGGGGCGATTCTGGATCCCGATAAGCTGCTGGACGCCGTGATTCCTCTTCTCAAGGAGCGATTCGCACTCTACCACGCCCACGTGTATCTCGTCGATGGCGATGACCTCGTCCTCCGGGCCGGCTATGGTCGGATCGGCCGCATTATGGTGCAGCAGAATCACCGAATCTCACTCCATCACCCTCACAGTCTCGTGGCGCGTGCGGCGAATACCCGCGAGCCCGTGTTGGTCAATGACGTCTCTGCCGATCCGGATTTCCTCCCCAACATGCTGCTCCCGCGAACACGATCTGAGGTAGCCGTTCCCATCACCATCGGCGATCAGGTGCTCGGGGTTTTCGACGTGCAATCCGATCAGCTCGGATACTTCACGCCGGCCGACCTCGACGTCTTTCGTACCCTATCGGGACAACTTGCCAACGCACTCTACAGCGCGATGCTCTTTGCCCGCCAGACCGAGATGCAGGAGAATCTGCGAAGCGCCGTTCAAACCGTGCGGGCGATCTTCGACGCGATGACCGAGGGCATCATGGTGACCGATATGATGGGCAGGATCACCGACTTGAACGAGGCTGCCCTCCGACTTCACGGCTATGATGCGCGCGAGGAGTTGCTGGGCAGGAGCGCGATGGAGTTGGTCACAAAGTCCGGTTGGTCCAGGCTGGCAGAGAATATGTACCAAGCGCTGGAATCCGGACAGGGCCGGATCGAAGAGTATACGATGCTGCGCAAGGACGGTAGCTCCTTCGACGCCGAGCGGAGCTCTGCTCTGCTCTGGGATCCAGTGGGGGAACCCCTGGGCGTTGTGTCGATCACACGTGATATCACCGAGCGGAAGCGCGCGCGTCGCGAGATCGCGCGGTTCCAGGCGTTGGCAGAGAACGCGGTGGACGCCATCATGATGGTGGATTTCGCCGGACAGATCATCTATGCAAATCCCGCTTGCCTGAGGCTCTTCGGCGACGACGCGTCACCTTCGACGCTGGTGCGCACGAGCATCACTGCCCTCTGGCCTGAGGAGGAGGTCGTGAAGCTCATCGAGCAGGTGCTGCCGGCTGCCGGGGCCGGAGGCTGGCAGGGCGAGGTGGCCCAAACCCGCCTGGATGGCACCCGCTTTGAGGCCTCCCTGACCTTCTTCTCCGTCAGGGGAGAGAAAGACGAGCCCATCAGTGTCGCGACGATTGTCCGCGACATCACCGACCGCAAGAAGGCGGAGGCCGATCTGCGGCAGTTCGCCCTGCAGCTGCGCACCGCGGCGGATGTCTCGACACAGGTCAATGCGATTCTAGATCCGACCGCCCTGCTGGAGGCGGTCGTGCCGCTGGTTCAGGAGCGATTCGATCTCTATCATCTGCACGTCTACACGTTGGATCCCGGCAGCCGGCGCCTGATCATGCGTGTCGGCTCGGGAAATGCCGGGCGGATTATGCGTGAGCGGGGCCACGCCATCGCGCTCGATCAACGACCGAGCCTCGTCGCGGAAGCGGCCAGGAGCAAGAACGTCGTCCTCGTGAACGACGTGAGGGCAGCACCTTCCTTTATGCCCAATCCGTTGCTCCCGGAGACGCGCTCGGAAGTGGCGATCCCGATGTTGGTCGGTGACGAAGTCGTCGGCGTTTTTGACGTCCAGGACGACACCATCGGGCGATTCAGCGAGTCCGAGGTGGACGTCTTTAGCGCGCTTGCGGGACAGATTGCCATTGCACTGCGTAACGCGCGGTATTTCGAGGAAGTCCAGGCCGTCGCCGAGCGTCTCCGAGAGGTAGATCGTCTCAAGAGTGAGTTCCTCGCCAATATGAGCCACGAACTGCGTACGCCGCTCAACTCCATCCTGGGGTACGCCGAGGTGATGCTGATGGGCATCGACGGGGAGCTGACACCCGACATGGATGAGGACGTCAATGCCATCTTCGAGAACGGCCAGCAGCTTCTCAAGCTGATCAACGACGTGCTCGATCTGACGAAGATCGAGGCGGGTCGGATGACCCTGACGAAGGCTCCCGTTGCCGTTCTGCTCATGCTCGAGGAAGCGAAGTCTCACTGTATGGGGCTGCTACATAAACAGCCCAAGCCCGTAACGCTCTCCGTGTCGGCAGATGATGACGTGCCTGTGATTATGGCGGATCCTATGCGACTCTCTCAGATCCTCAACAATCTCGTCTCCAACGCCATCAAGTTTACCGAGGAGGGGGAGGTGCACTTGCATGCGCGGTACGATCCTCAGCCCGATCGTGTCTGCATCGACATCAGCGACACGGGGGTGGGTATCTCTGAGGAGAATCTTGCGGTCCTCTTCGAACGCTTCCGCCAGGTGGATGGTTCAAGCACGCGGCGCGCGGAGGGGACGGGGCTCGGGCTGGCGATCACCAAGCACCTGGTTGCGATGCACGCGGGCACGCTGACGGTGCGGAGTGAGGTGGGCCGCGGCAGCACCTTCACGGTTTGCCTTCCCGTCGGCGACGTTGACCCCGAGAGGGGTGAACCGGCTGAGGACGCTGTGGAGAAGGCGAGCGTATGACGACGCTATTCTCGGCTGTGCGGTGTCTCGAGTGCGGCCACAGGATGCCGCCCGATCCGTACACAACAACGTGTACGGCGTGCGGCAGCGCTTGGCTGCATGCCGAATACGAGACGGGACGCCTGGCGAACCTCTGGCCCTCCGAGCTCAAGCGGAAGGTCTATGTCGCTCTGGCGCTACGAGGAACTCCTTCCCTTCCCAGCGGACTTCCGTCCGGTCACGATGGGCGAAGGGTGCACGCCGTTACTGCCGGCCGAGGGGCTGGCGGCAGAGACCGGACACGGCGGTATCTGGATCAAGGACGAACGCCAGCACGCGACCGGCTCCTTCAAGGACCGGCAGGCCGCTACAGCCGTCAGCGCCCTGAAGGCCACCGGGGTACACGAGATCGTGCTGGCCTCGACCGGCAATGCCGCCGCGGCCTATGCTGCTTACTGTGCCAGGGCCGGGATCAAGCTCTGGGCCTTTGTGACCAGCAGCGTGCCCGCGGAGAAGATGCGCGAGTTGGCGCTCTACGATGCCGAGGTGATCAAGGTCAGTGGCACGTATGACCAGGCCAAAGAGGTTGCGGCCAACTTCGCCAAGCGTCGGGGGCTGGCCCTCGACGGCGGGGCCAAGTCGATCCCGTGCAAAGAGAGCATGAAGACCATCGCGTTTGAGATCGCGGAAGCCTGGCCCAGGTCGGGGGATGCCTCGCAGCCGGTGTGGGGCGCCCCGGACTGGTACGTTCAGGCAGTCTCGGGTGGTATCGGGCCGCTGGGGGTCCTCAAGGGGTTTGAAGAGTTGGTCGCTGCAGGCATGATCGACCACGTGCCGAAGATCGCGGTGGTGCAGACCAAGGGGTGCGATCCGATGGTTCGTGCCTGGGTCCAGGGGCTCGACGAAGCCGTGCCGGTGGAACAGCCTGACAGTCTGATCACCGTGTTGGCCACGGGAAATCCGGGGCTTGCGTATCGCCTGCTCAAGCAGGCGGCCGATAGCTACGGCGGCGCGATGGTGTCTGTCGGCGACGGGGAGGCCTTCCGCGCCATGCGCCGCGTTGCCCGGGTCGAAGGGATCTCTATGGAGCCCGCGGCAAGCGTCGCATTCGCAGGTCTCGAGAAGCTGCTGGACCAGGGAATCATCGGATCCGAAGAGACTGTCGTCGTCAACTGCTCCGGCCACACGTTTAGCGCGGAGAAGTACGCGCTCGAAGATCGCTATATCCTCAACCTCTCGGTCAAGTCATCGCAGGCCGTCCGGCCCACCGAGGGACTCGCGACGATGCTGGAGGAACTGGACGAGCGTATCACCACGATCGTCATCATCGACGACAACCCCCACGACAGCCGGCTGATCCGTCGTTTCCTAAAGAACTACCGCCAGTACCGCGTCTTTGAGGCCAACTCCTCCAAGGACGGCCTCGATCTCGTCCGTCAGCGCCAGCCCGATCTGGTGCTCCTCGACCTTATGATGCCGGAGATGGACGGATTCGCCGTGATGGACGTGCTGAAGTCCGACCCGCGCACCGCCAAGATTCCGGTCGTGATCGTGTCGGCAAAGACCCTGCAGCCGGAGGAACGCGCGCGGCTCGACGAGTATGCCGCATCGGTGTGGCAGAAGGGCAGCTTCAGCGCCCGCGACCTGGTGGACCACGTCGTGGGTATCGTTGAGGAGGGACCGCGGGCGGCGTTGCCGTCCGATGGCGCGCCGCCGGAGCGCAGGTTTGGGCGCGAAGGTCGGCAGCGGATTCTCGTAGTTGACGACTATGCGCCGGAGGCGAGGTTGATTCGGCGCCTCCTTGAGACGCGGCCCGGCTCGCAGGTTTACGAGGCTCACTCGGGTGCGGAGGCCCTGACCCTGGTAGAGCAGGCGCCGCCTGATCTGATTGTCCTCGATCTTGTCCTGCCGGACGTCAGCGGCGAGAAGCTCCTGGTGATGCTGCGGACCCGTGAGCAGACGATGGAGACGCCCGTCATCGTCGTGACGTCGGACGACGACATTGACGCCCGAATGCGTGCCCGTTTGGCGTCCAACGTCACCTCCATCTGGTCGAAATCCTCCTTCGACCGCAGCGCATTCCTGGCTCAGGTCGAGGCCATTCTGGCGAGGTAGCCGTGAACAGGACCGTGCTCTACATCGAGGATCATTACCATAACCGTCGCCTGGTCGAGAAGATCCTGGGTTCCCACGGGTACCAGGTGTTATTGGCAGAGACAGGTGCGGAGGGATGGGACATGCTTGAGGCCCATCATCCCGCTCTGCTTTTGCTGGATATTGCACTGCCCGGCGAGCTCGACGGCCTGGACATCGCCGCGAGGGTGAAACAGGACCCCGGGCTCCGCGACACGTGGATCGTCGCGCTGACGGCATCCGCAATGCATGGTGACCGTGAGCGCTTCCTAAGCCAAGGGTGTGACGACTACCTTTCGAAACCCATCCACGTCGCCGAGTTGTTGGCCAAGGTAGATCATTTCTTCGAAAGACGGGAGGTCGAAGCGTGACAACCATCTTGATTATGGAAGATGATCCGCATCAGTCACGACTGATGCGACGCCTGCTGGAGTATGCGGGCTACAGCGTGGTGGTTGCGCCCGACGGGGAGGGCGGCCTCCGGATGGCGATGAGCACCGTGCCGGACCTGATTCTCCTCGATATGGGATTGCCGGATTTGGACGGACAGACGGTGGCGGGCCTGATCAAGGGGTCGTCGCTGTTGTCCAAGATTCCGTTGGTAGTGGTTACGGCGTGGCCCCAGGACTTTGCCGCCGAGATGGCAGACGCCTACGGCTGCGATGGCTATCTCAGCAAGCCAATCAGCGCGCGTGAGTTTGCCAACCAGGTCGGCAGTTTCCTGGTCCCAGCAGATGCGGGGGAAGAGGACGCGTGCGAAGCCACTCCAAATGCGGCGTCTGATATGTAGAAGGCCCGGACGCCGCGGAGATCCGGCGTGTGTTGCCTTCTCCCTTTGATGCCGGAGTGTCCGGCTGCCCCTTTTTGTCATTATGCGATTCCTTGTTGAGGGAGGTCCATGACTGTCAGCGGGAACACCGTTCACCCCTCCTCCGACTGCGGTCTGATGCCTGGCTACGTTCCGCCGTGCCGGCTCATACCGGCCTCGGAGTTCACCGTAGAGGAGCTGACCGAAGCTTACAACCAATCACGCATCGACTACATCGTGCCGATGCCGATGAACGTGGCACGGCTTCAGGCGTATGTCGATGATTATGAGGTGGATCTGAGCCGCTCCGTGGTCGCCCAGGACGAGGGCGAGACACTCGGATTGGCGATGTTGGGCGTGCGGCCCCGTCACACCTGGATCACGCGGTTAGGAGTCCTACCGGTTCGTCGACACAGCGGCGCCGGCGAGGCCATGATGCGTTATCTGGTGAGCCAATCCCGCAAGTTAGGCGCCGATCATATCATCCTTGAAGTTATCAAGAACAACGAGCCCGCCCACCGGTTGTTCTGCAAGCTGGGGTTTGTCGAGACGCGGGAATTGCTGGTTCTTCGTCGTCCGCCCGGTCCCCCTACAGGGGCGGTACCTGCCTATACCGTCACGCACGGCGACCAAGACCGGGCCCTGGCGCTGTTGCGGCAGCGCCGCAGCGTTCCTTCCTGGCTTGACGAGTATCCGTCGCTGCGAAACAGCGGGGGCCTGTCGGCTCTCGAGGTGACCTGCGATGACGGTGACTGCGGCTGGCTCGTCTACCAGAGCACAGTTTTCCAGTTGGGAAGGCTGGTGCTCCAGACGGAGCAGGGCGATCCGGCGCGGGTCGCACGGGCCTTGGCGCATGCCCTCCATACCCGGCATCCGATAGAGGACACCAAAACGGAGAACCTGCCCGCCGCGGATCCTCATCTGCCGGGTCTGCTTGGCGATGCGCTATCTCGAGTCGTTCCGACGGATTGAGATGCGGCTGGACCTCGCGTAGGCTGGGGAGGCGCTCAAGCATCTACTACGAACCTACCCCTGCTGCGAACAAGGTTCGTAGTCACGACGTCAGTCGTTTCCGGGTTCCACCTTCCCGATCGCCAAATCCGGCGCGAGGCCCCTGAGCCCTTCGGCGCTCGCCGGCGGGAATCCGACGCCCAGCGCCGTTCCCACGACGATGACGGCACTCTCCGCGCCGTCCGCCATCTCCCCGGCGTGAACGGCGGCTGCCGCCGTGCCGTCGTGGACGATGGCGATGCGGATCCTGCGCCCGCACGTCGCCGACACCCGGTCCGCAATCAGTGGCCGAACGTCCTCGGCCAACTGCCGCATCCGGGCATAGCCGCCGTTCCCCAGGAGTTCGCCCCCGCGCACGTAAGCAGCGATGCTGACCACGACGTCCGGCCCGACCGGAAGGCCCACGCGCTCACTCAACGCCAGGCTCTCGCAGAGCGTCCCGGCGACAAGGTCGAGTACCTCGTGGGGATCGAGATCTAGGGCGGCAACCGGGCTATTCCGCCATCGCCATACGACGGGCTGCGTCGCTAGCTGGTCGGCGCGAACCAAGTCGTTGCCGCGATAGGTGAGGATGGCCCGCTTGACCGACGTCTGGCCGAAGTCCAGGACCAGCCCCCGCTGGCACGTCTCCGGCTCGGCTGGGCGTGGCATAAAGCGCCCCGCGCCCAGCGTGGCCATGTGTCTGGGGTAGGGCGTCTTGTCGATCGCGATGGCGCAGCCCGTCTCTTCCAACACGGTCCGGGCGTGGTGCACCATCTTGTCCCCGAGGTCGCCGCTCACCACGCCGCCGCCCAGCCAGACCCGCTGCACGCGTTGCCAGTGCTGCCATTCCGTCGCGGACCAGTCCGATCGCGCCGCCCGGTTTACCTCATCGCCGCGGTGGAGCGTCGCCAGGAGGTAGCCGAGGTTGCGCCCCAGGCGCCGGGCCAGGGCTTGGGCTGCGGTCCGGACGCTGTCGTCCGCGCTGCTGAGGCGACCGTCGACCCAGAGTGGGAGCTCGCGGCGCAGCCAAGCTGACTCCGGGTCGCCCTCCCTGAACGTCTGTGGGAGGTCCAGGGCATCGGCGTCAAGCCGGGCATACCGGATGAGCGCGGGGACGGAGAGCAGGTGGTATGCCTGCTTTCCCCGTACCTCCGCGTCGATGGGCAAGCCCGGCAGGTCGACGATGACGACGCGGTTGACCGAGGAGGTGGGAGGAGAGTAGGGAATCTTGGGCGCCCGCGGGTCGGATGCGCCGCCGGGTTCCTCTACCAGCCGTTCTGGTGAACCTTCTCGTCCGACCAACGCTCGACCCGCCCTCCCTCCTCTGCCGGGTGACCCAGGGCGACGAGCGCGACGGGCACGTAGGGGCCGGGGATGTTGAAGAGCGCGCGGATCCCCGTGACCCTCGCCTCGTTGGGATAAACACCCATCCAGACCGATCCGAGGCCAAGGGCCTTCGCGGCCAGGAGGATGTTCTCGATGGCGGCGGCGCAGTCCTGCGGGAAGTAGCTCCTTGATGTCTCCGTGTCGGCCACGACCACGAGCGCCAGGGGCGCCTGGGCAAGCATCTTCGAGTAGGGATGCACTTCCATGATGCTGTTGAGCTTCTCGCGATCGTCGACGACGATGAAATGCCACGGCTGCCGGTTGTTTGCCGACGGTGCGTTCATCCCGGCCTCCAGGATGGTGTGCAGCTCTTCGTCAGACACCGGTTCCCTCGTGTATTTCCGAATGCTGCGGCGGGTGAACAGGGTCTCGAGTGTGTCCATGATGTGTCCTCCTTTTTGAAGAAAACTCGTAGCGGTCAGCAATCAGCTTTCAGCGATCGGAAGAAGTAAGGAGTAAGGAGTATGAAGTAGGCGTGCATGCGAGCCCGTACTCCTTACTCCGTATTTCCTACTCCTTGCTGATCGCTGACGGCTCCTACGCTTTGAATGGTACTTCCACTACTGTCGCGTCCACCTCCGCCTGCAGCTCGGCCAGGCGAGCCTTGACTGTCGAGACCGCATCGGGCAGCGGGACGAAGGTGCGCTCCTTGCTGGTGCGGAGCTTGAACTCGACGGCGCCCTGCGAGAGGCCCCGACGGGCGACCGTGAGGCGGAGCGGCAATCCGATGAGATCTGCGTCGTTGAACTTGATGCCGGGGCTGCGATCCCGGTCATCGTAGAGTACCTCCACGCCCGCCGCCAGAAGGTCAGCGTAAAGCTGATCGGCCACGGCCTCAGCCTCGGAGCCCTCGGGACCCAAGTTAACAAGGTGAACGTGGTAGGGTGCGATCGAGATCGGCCAGAGGAGGCCATAGTCGTCGTTGTGAGTCTCGGCAACGCAGGCCAGCGCCCGTCCGATGCCGATGCCGTATGACCCCATCACGACCGGGTGCGCCTCGCCATCCTCGTCCGCGTAGGTGGCGCCCATCGCCTCGCTGTAGCGGGTGCCGAGTTTGAAGATGTTGCCCACCTCCACACCGCGCGCCGCTCGCATCGGCTCGCCGCACACCGGGCACGCATCGCCCTCCTGGGCAGCGGCGATATCGCAGACCTTGTCAGGCCGGAAGTCCCGCCCGGCGTTGACGTTCAGCAGGTGAAATCCGGGCTCGTTGGCACCCGCCACCAGGTTAGGGGAGGTCGCAACCGCGTCGTCGACGACGATCAGGGCGTCGTGCACACCGATGGGCGATCCATAGCCAGGCTCGGCCCCGATGGCACGAATCTCGGCCTCCGTAGCCGGGCGCAGTTCCTTGGCCTTCACGGCGTTGGCCAGTTTGGTCTCATTGACCGCCATGTCCCCGCGCACGACGGCAAAGATGAACCGCTCGACGTCTTGCTCTTCCTCGCTGATGGTGGCGATCATGAAGACCGCCTTGGCCGTACGAGACGGCGCGATACTCAGGAAGACCGCCAAATCCTGGATCGTGGTCACGCCGGGCGTCGCCACCCTTTCGGTAGGGTGGGGGGTTTCCGCGGAGGCCTGGGGCTTTCTGAAACCTGCCACCTGCCGGTTGGCCGAGTAGCCGCAGTGCTCGCAGAGGAGCAATGTGTCCTCGCCGACGGACGTCAGCACCATGAACTCGTGCGCCATGCTGCCGCCCATCATGCCCGTATCCGAGCCGACGGCGACCGGTGCCAGGCCACAGCGGTGGAAGATATTGAAATAGGCCTGGTAGTGTGCCCGATACTGACGGTCGAGCCCCGCGTCGTCCGCGTCGAGGCTGTAGCTGTCCTTCATCGTGAACTCGCGCACGCGGATCAGGCCCGCCCGCGGGCGCGGGTCGTCGCGCCACTTGGTCTGGATGTGGTAGACCAGCGACGGCAACTGCCGGTACGACTGGATCTCCTGGCGCACGAGGTCGGTGACGACCTCCTCGTGGGTCATCGCGAGTACCATGTCGCGATCGGTCCGGTCCTTGAAGCGGCCCATCTCCGAGCCGATGGTGTACCATCTGCCGGTCTCCTGCCAGATCTCGGCGGGATTGACGACGGGCATCTTGATCTCCTGCCCGCCGATGGCATTCATCTCCTCGCGCACGATCTGTCTCGATCTTTGCCAGGGCACGGAGACCCAGTGGCAGTGCGCTGAAGATCCCCGCCGCGTGCTGGCGGATAAAGCCGGCGCGCAGCAGCAACTGGTGGCTGGCGACCTGGGCATCCGAGGGTGCTTCTCGAAGTGTGGTGCTGAAGAGTTTCGTCATGCGCATAGTGGTTGGGCTCCCTTACCTCTGCCTTCCCCGCGGAGAGCGAGGGAGTGTGGCCTGTATCTGTCGAACGGCGTCGCGAGCGCCGACCATCACGTTCTGTACTCCGCCCCCGCTCTTGCTCTGCGACCCGATGAACCAGAGCCCGGCGATCGGCGTTTCGTATCCGGGCCCCTCCTGCCCAATCATAGGTGCGCGCCCGCCAAAGGCATGATGCTGCTGGTGGGTTCGCTCCTGGAAGTCGTCCGGCGTGATGATCATCTGTGTCATGACGTGCGAGCGGAGTCCCGGGATCACAGCCTCGGCGCAGGCGACCAGCTTGACTGCCAGCTCGCGACGCCGGCTCTGCCACGTGCCCTCGTTCAATACGTTGGGGGCGATGGTGTAGATTGTGATGGCATGCTGCCCGAGCCGGCGCCATCTCCGGTGAGTGTAGTGATGGGATGTAGACCACAAACCCATCCCGGCCCTCGTGGTAAGCCCCGCGCTGGCACGCCGCCACCCCGCCCTCGATATCATACGTGCCGTAGTAATAGCACAGCGGTCCCGGTTGGTAGGGCCGGGGGTCCAGATCGACGCCAAGCTGGACCATCAACACCGATTCCATCAGCTCGAGTTCATCCACCAGATAGGCGAAGCCCGCGGTGAGATACTCTCGCCCCACCATTCGGAGGAAAGTCTCCCGTGCGCCCCCCGTCGCAATCACGATGTCCGCCTGCTCGACGTGGCCGCCGGCGAGCTCGACGCCGCGCACCCGGTCACCGTCAACCAGGATCTTCTCGACGGTGGCGTTGGTGTAGATACGGGCGCCCTTTTCGCGGAGGCGGTCGCCAATAGCTCCGACCAATACCCCGCATCCGCCCAGGATGTAGTGGTAGCTGGGCCGCTTTCCCGCACTCGAAGCTCTTCGAGGGATCCGGCGATCGAAGCTGTTCTCCACGTTCAGCACAGGAATACCCAACGCAGGGAAGCGGCTTGGGCGTACGACGAAGTCGGCGAGGATCGAGGTGAAAATCGCTTTGAGCCGCTCGTCGACGAAGAAGTGGTCCATAAGCTGTTGGGCGGACCAATCCTTTCGCAGCTTCACCTTGTTGTAAGCGCGCCATAGGCGCAGCTTGAGCAGCTGCCCCGCCGGACCATGCGTCAGGCCGGCGCGCATGTTGAGTGTGACCAGGTTCATAACCTGGTTGTAGAAGGCGTAATAGCTGTCGACGCTGCTCTGTTCCGCCGGGAAGAGCTCCTTCATCCGATCCCGGCGCCAGTTCGGTCCCTCGTAAATCTCGGGCTTCCGGAGATCGAAATCCGGGAAGACGTATCCGCGGTCGCCCTCCTTGAGGGGGACCCGGTCCGCGACGTCGATCTCCTTGAGGATGCGGCCTGCGCGTTCGTCCGGCGCGAAGCCCTCCAGAAGGAGTGGCCCGAGGTCCCAGCTGAAGCCGTCCTGACCTATCGTCGCCGTGACCCCGCCGACCTCGGGTGACTGCTCGTAGAGGGTGACCGGATGGCCTGCACCGGCAAGATAGGCCGCGGCCGTGAGACCGGAAATGCCGGCGCCGATGACAACGACCTTCTTCTGGACCTGGACCTTCTTCTTCCGCATATCAGACGTTCACTCCCATACTGGTGTGTGTCAGACGTTGCCGATGTTACCTGACCTTGAAGAGAAGGACGAGCAGAACGGGTGTGCCGATGGCCTGTAACAGCACGAAGCGCACCAGCACCTGGGTGTTCGACCATCCCAACGTGTGACGGACGTGGTCGTGCAGCGGATAGCGTACGGATTTGAAGATGCTGATCTTGAAGAACCGGAGCAGCGTCACCTTGAGAAGTCCGGTGGCCCCGTTGACCAGTACGACGCCGGTCACGATGAAGACCAGGAACGGGTTGCCCGACGCCATCACCAGGAGCCCGAGAAGTAGCCCTATCGGTCGTGATCCCGCGTCCCCCATCAAGACGGCACTCGGCAGGCTATTGTGCCACAGGTACCCCGCAAGAGAGCCGACCATAATGAAAGCCAGCAGCGCCCAACTGGCACCATCGGGGTAGTGGGGCACCAGCAAGTAGCGCGAGATGTCGCTATGGCCAACGATACCGTAGAGGATGCCGCCGAGATAGATGAATGCCAGGATGGACAGACTGGCCGAGAGGCCGTCGACGCCGTCCGTGCAGTTCGTGGCGTTGATCATCAACCACAGGATGAGGGTGGTCAGCGGAATGAAGATCCAGGGCGATAGGACGATGGGCGTCTTGGTCAATGGGAGCCAGATGACGTAGTTGTGGAATTGGCACAGTGTGATCGCGCCAAGGAGGGAGATGCCCAGGTCGAGCACCCCCAGCGTGTACTCGCTGAGGCCATGACTCCGATCGTCAAGATAGCCCTCAAGCATCGAGAGAATCAGACATCCCGTGATGCCGACGATGCGCCAGTCGAAGGGGGCGACGAGCAGCGTGGTAACGGCAAAGATGCTTATGAATATGATGCCGGCGCCCACCGGCTTGCCCCTCGCACCTTCGGCGTCGACGGCGTATGCCCGTCCGCCGTCCTGTGGCAGACCATTCCAGAGTTTCGGCAGCAGAAACCACGTGCCGAGTGCTGCAATTGCGGTTCCGACACTGGCGAGGAAGAGGTAGGAGTTGAAAAGTCGGAAAGGGCCCCAGAACTGAGTAAGCTGCTCACCAAGCCAGGGTAGCAATGTTGTTCTCCTTGAGTGTGTTGACCGCTCAACAACGTGGCGAGCGTGCGGCGGCGCTGCAATGATCGGCGTCGACGATTGTCATCGGCCATTATAGCAGAGACAGAGTGTGCGGCACCTTTTCTACCCTATTGTGGGTGGTCACTTATCCGCAACCAGTACGGCTCTTGTAGAGACGCCTTGGTGGGGCGTCTCCGCCGACGTGAAGGTGTGTACGACGAAAGTCATACAGGCATCCGACGGTGTCTGCACGCCGGAAGACGCGGCGCCTCGGACGGCGGCCACCGGCACGTCTCTACAACAGTGGTCGCGCACAAATGTCCACGAACTCCGTCGCCCCGCCCTCCGAGAAGAACGATACGCCACTGCCGCGCTCCGGCAGCCGGTTGATCAAGCAGCGGTCACCGTCGATGTAGAGGTCGACGATGTCCCCGCAGGCCACGAGATCGATCGAAAGCGGTCCGTCGAGCCCTGCGACGTCGTGGATGGATGCGTTACCCAGGCTGACCGTCCGCTCGCCGGGGAGAAACCGGAGGCTCGTCTCCGATCCCCCCAGGTAGATGCCAAAGGCACGCGTCCCTGCGGCGGGACAGAATCCGGCAGGTGATGCGGACGTCGCGCGGGAGGTCGGTCCCTGTCCGGTCGGGATGGCCCTCCGGCACGGAAAGCGTCTCGGGGAAGGGGAGCGGCGACCCGGTGGGTGGCTGGAGTTCGGGCGGGAAGCGCGTGCCCAGTGTGCCGTCCGCGCGCTGGACCACCTCGCGGAAGACGAGATTGCCGCCCCACTGGCGCTCACCGTCGTCCCGGTCGCCCTTGCGCGTCCCAACCCAGGCAACGCCGATGCGGCGGTCCGGCCCGAAGGGTGCTGTCTTCATCACAGAGGCCATCGGTCCGTCGAAGGTGTCGACCTCGGGGCGGATCCATGGGCCGAGCGGACTGCGGGCCATCAGATAGTGCGCGACCAACCCGTGGCTGAAGATCAGGTAGCTCCACCCGTTCCAGGTGAAGAGGTCGGAGCATTCGGGCGCGCCCGGAAACTCAGAGATCAGGAATGGTTCGCGTGTCTTCCACGTCTGCAGATCCGGCGAGACCAGGTGCGCGAGGCATCCGCCCGGTTGGCCGGCCTCGGGCGAGGCCAACATCGACGTGATCAGCATATGGAACAGGCCGGTGTCGGGATCGCGGAAGACGAAGGGGTCGCGATAGTGGTAGGGCGAGTACTCGGGCCCCGGCAGGGCGAACGGCGATGGGAGGTGCTTCGTGAAGTGGATCGCGTCGCTGCTGGTGGCAACGCCGAGGCGCTCGGTCCGATCCCGCATCCGCGTCGGATAGAAGGCGTAGAAGATTCCCTGATTGTAGAAGACCGAGCCCGTGCAGATTGAGCCCTCCCAGGGCTCGGTGATAGCCAGGGCCAGCGGGTGGTGCTGCCAGTGGATTAGGTCGGTCGAGGAATCATGCGCCCACTGGTGCCCGCCCAATCCCCCAAGGTCCGCGTGGTGCCCGTGATCCAAGAGATACAAGACGTGAAAGACGCCGTCGTGGTAGAAGGGCATTGCGTCGCCCGCAAAGGCGTCGTCGTCGGGCGGTTTGTAGTACTGTCTCATCGTTGAGGCTCCATCGTTTCATTCCATTGCCTCCGCGACCCGCATCGAGTTCACGGCGTTCCGGAAGTTTGAGCGGGTCGGCCTGCCCGCACAGGCCTGCGTGAAGAACTCGACGTACTCCCCCACAATGCCCAGTCGCACGATCTCGGGAAGAGGGTGCTCTGCGTCCGTCTCGATCACCTCTCGCGACTTGCCTCGATCAACCGTGATGCGCCCCGGCTGGTCCCATAGCGGGCCTTCGAGGTAGACCGACTGCTGCGGGCTGTGCACCTCAAGCCGTTCGATGTCGGAGCCCGAGCATGGGAAGACCTTGAGCAGGCCACGCACGCCGCCGGGGAACGTCAGGTGGGCGACGCGATTCCACGACGTGCCGTCGGGGTTCGGGAACCGGTCGACGGTCACGTCCTGGATCTCGCCGCAGACATACTCCATGTAGTTGATCCAGTGGATGCCAGTCCCGATCATGAACGTCTCATCCGTGCGTTCGAAGCGGAGGAAGTGCCCTTCGACGTAATAGATGTCGGCCATGGCACCCACCACGTTTCTGAAGGTGTTGTTGAGTGGGGCAAAGCGCCGGTTGAAGGCCAGGACGTTGGGCACCGTGACGCCGTCGCTGAGTGTCCTGGCCTCCCGGGTGCTGATGCCGGGGGGCTTCTCGCTGAAAAGCGGGACCCCCCTCGCGGCTACACGGAGTACCACCGAGGCAGCGGCCTCCGGTGTCACGGCGACGGCGATGGCATCGACGTCAGGATCCTCCATAAGGGCTGCCAGGCTCGAGTAGACGCGATCGAAGCCGGTCTCGGCGGCGACAGCCTGGGCGGTCTCAGGTTCCAGGCTGAAGATGCCCCGCAGATGAAGATCGAGGCCGGGCAGCTCCGAGGGGTGTTGGCGCAGGTAGGTCAGCGCGGGGAAATGGTATCTCCGCGCCCATGCACCGCTGCCCACGAAGGCAAGGTTTATGCGTTGTCTTGTCCATTGAGTTCTCCCCGGCGTAGGTTCGGGCGGTTGACTTCGTTCATCCTACCCCCGATCACGGCAAGGGCAATCAGGTGCGGTTACGACTGTTAGCCGCTGGGCTTGCCGAATCCCCGCAAAGTTGACTCACCGCAAATGTGCTATCATGATTGCGTTAAGGATCGATGTGGACACGAACGACCGATTGAGAGCGGGGAGCTCGATCCCGGTCCTCAGTGTGAGCTGGGCATTCCTACTGACATTCTTCGCATTGCTCACGTTGGGCGCAGGGGCGCTTTCCTATACTGCTGACGAGCCGGCTTACGTGGCCGGCGGTTATGCTATGTTGGAGGATGGACCGGCGGCGCTGGAGATGCTTGCCCAGCGCGGCTATCCTCCGTTGGCTCCCATCCTTGATGGCTGCATGCTCCTGCTGGAGAGCCCCCGCCTTCCCGTGACGACGCTTCCTGGATGGCCCGATGGCTTCGATCGCTTCGCCGAGAGCTTCCTGCAGGTTCTGCCCGACTTCGACCGTGCCGTCTTCTTGACCCGGATGCCCACCATCTGGCTGAGCTTTCTGCTGGCAGCGCTGATCACGCGTTGGGCTCGTCAGCTCTTCGGACGTCCTGCGGGGTTGCTGGCGCTGGCGTGCCTGGTCGTCGACCCCACGTTGCTGGCCCACGGATCGCTTGCCACGTCTGACATCGCGGTCACGTTCTTTGGCACGGCCGCGCTCTATGCTGCGTGGCGGTGGTCACGTACGGGCGGGTGGCGGTGGAGTCTTGCCGCCGGCGCATTGTTGGGTGCGACGCTTCTGTCGAAGATCTCAGGGCCCATCTGGGGGGCATGCGCCGCCATCGTGATGGCCTCGGCGGTGATCCGGGGCTACCGGACGAAAGACCGCCGTTGGGGCCTACGCCAGGCCGCGGTCGCGGGATGCCTGACGCTCCTGATACTGTGGGCGGGCTACGGGTTTCAGTGGGGAAGCGTCGGGGGAACGACCTTTTCCGTGCCGGCTCCCTCCTACTGGGAGAGCGCGTTCTACCTGACCGGCTATACGTCGGTCTTCTACGCGCTGGGGCGCCGCTTCTACGAATCTCAATGGTGGTATTTTCCCCTGGCTTTCGTGATCAAGAATCCCCTTCCGCTTCTACTCGCGTGGCTGGCCGCCGGTGTCACGCTCTTTGTTTCCCCTCGCACCCGCCGGAGTCTGGTGTGGCTGCTGGTCTTTCCCCTGCTGTATGTCCTGGCCATGTTGTTCGAGGGAATGAACATCGGGTACCGCCACGTCATTCCTATCCATCCCTTTTTCGACCTCATCGCCGGGGGCGGTCTCGCGCTCTGGTGGCGCGGGGCGCCGCCGTGGCGACGCTGGGTTCCTGCGGCACTGGGGCTCTGGTCCGCGGTTGTGGTCCTGCGGTGCTTTCCCAATGAGCTCGCATTCTTCAGCGGCCTGGTTGGCGGGCCAACGCAGGGATACCGGTATTTGGCCGACTCGAACCTCGACTGGGGACAGAGGACGGCGCGTCAGGAAGCTGCATTCGAAGCCGCGGCGAGTGACGGGGGCGGTTCGCCGGTCTACACCGGCCCGCCTGAGACTCCGCTCCGACCGGCCCCCGGTCGATACCTGGTCGGCGCGTCCGCGCTCCAGGGCATCGGTACGGATGATTTGTACGCGTATGAGTGGTTTCGCCATTGGGTGCCCGCGACGACGATCGATGCCAGCCTGCTGGTCTACGATGTGCCGCCGTTTTCGACTCGCGTGGGTGGCACAGTGCGGCACGCCTACCCTGCCGCTGGATGAGGCGGCCATCGAGACGGGGTTCGGACGTACGGATCTGCGGAACGTGGGGTTCGACTGCACGCAGGCCTGGCTCTATCCCGGTGGCGGGCAGACCTACGGCGTCTACGTGATCGATGGGGACCTTCTCAGTGATGCGCACGGGACGCGGTGCAGCGCAGAACCAGCGTCCCGTCGCTACCGATGGCTTCCTTGCGCGCTCACTGGCCCCCGCGCGGTTCTCGTATCTGAATCGCCGGGCCTCCTCGCCCTTTGCGCTCTACGAGTGGACGCCCGCCCAGGCGGGGAGCCCTGCTCAGGCGGGAACGCCCGCCGAGGCCGCAGCGCAGCTTCCGGGAGGTGGTCCTGCTATGCCTGCCGGCCTCGCGTACGCCGTGCCCGCGGAGCTCGGGCCGGCTGATCTTGGTGACGCGCGTGTCTGCGCCACGACGGCAGCCGAAGACGATGCTGCCTGCGCTAGTCGATGGGCCGCTGGCCTTCCTGGGCGTGTCGACGGTGGAGGAGGGGGACACGCTTGAGGTGGAGACGTGGTGGCGCGTCGTCGACGCGCCGATCACGCGCAACTTCTCGATCGTGGCACACCTGGTGACCGAGCAGGGCGATGTCATGGCCAACGCTGATGGACTTGGTGTCTGGCCCCTGGTCCTGCGCACAGGGGACGTCTTCGTCCAGCGGCATCGTTTCGACTTGCCCGCGGACAGCACGTCGCTCTGGCTGCGCACGGGTGCCTATTGGAGTGACACGATGGCGTTGTGGCAGACGGGTGCGGACGCGGACACACTTCTGGTGGAGTTGGAGACGCACTGACGTCAGGCTGGCTGAATCCGGGCCACCGCCTCCTTCAAATATGCAATGCTCCGCCGGGTGCTCTGGCGAAAGTCCGCAGTGCCCTCGTATTCGCTGTAGAGTGGACCCTCATACGCCTGTGCCTTCAGTTGGCCGATCAGCCAATCAATCTCCAGATCTCCGGCGCCTGCGGGCACGAACTCGAAGCCGCCCTCGATCCACACGCCATCCTTGACGTGCACGCTGACGGCGCGCGGCAGGACCGCCTGGAAGTCGGCACGCACCTGGGCTGGCGTCGTGGCCCGCCCAGGCGAAGTTGCCCGTGTCGATCGTAAAGCCCAGGTTGTCGACCCCGACCTCGTCCACCAGGGCTGCCAGCGCGGGGCCATCGTTGATCAGCCGCCCGTGATTCTCGATACCCAGGGTCACGCCGAGCACCCCGGCGAGCGCACACGACTTGCGGAGCGCCGCGATCATCGGGCGGCGCACCGCCGCCAGCGTCGTGCCCGGCTTGACGTCGCCCACGAAGGTACGCACCACCGGCACCTGCATCTCCGATGCTGCGCGGCACGTCGCCATCAGCCGCGCGATCTCGGTCTCCAGCGCTTCCTCGTCGGTCAGCGCGAAGTCACAGTAGCCGCTCAAGCTCCGGATCGTGAGCCCCGCATCATTGGCCCATTCTAGGATCTGGTGCGCGGTCCCGGCGTTCAGTGCGATGCCGTGGTGTCGCTCTGAGTTGCCGTTAATCTCGACGCACGTGCCGCCCATCGCGGCAAGCTCGCTGAACACCTCCGGAAGCGGCGTGCCGCTCCATCCGAGACTGACCGCGCCAACGGGGATCGTCATAGTGTGCCCTCCTTCGTGAGAGTAGGCAGATCGACGCATTCAGAACAAGCAAGTGGCACGCAAGCAAGCACGTGCCACAGGACTCGCGGCTTCAGGCGACCGCTAGCCTGGCAAAGCAGGCTCGTTCGCTGTGTCGCTGGTCTGCCGATCGATTTCTCGCTGACTTGCTTCCAGGAGCCGGAGGGCTTCCTCCGCCTCGTCGATGAACGCCGGCAGTTCGGCTGCCTTGGTAAGCGTGTCAAACCTGTAGAGGAGCACCGTCGTCTCACTGGCCTCCATGCAGAGCCGGTCGTGATGTTCGAAGAAGTCAATCAGTTCATCTGTGATCAGGGCCTGGACGGCCGTGCGATCGTAAGCCTGTACGTGGTGCTGTTCGGTGAACTCAGGATGTCCATCGAATTTCAGGCCGGGCGATTCGAGCAACCGCTCGCGCAGCTCCTTGTCGCGGGTGCGCGTCGCCAGGGCATCGAAGACCGCCTGTGGCATCACCGAGAAGGTGGGCAACGAAAATGAAGGTACTGCCAACCGGGCGATGGTCTGGATCCAGTTCTGATAGTAACGTCCGAATGGCACGGTGAAGACGTATTCAAAAAGCGCCAAGTCGGGCGCGTCATCCGGCTCTGTCGCCGGGCGTCGCATCACGTAACGCGTCTCGGCCGAGATGCCCTGAGAGAAGAGCAAAAACCGCGAGGGCCCCTTGACGATCTGGTTGTCGCCTTCCTTGCTGAACTCAAACCCCAGTTGCTCAATCTGCTTGCGCAGGCCGTTGGCGCGCCGGCGCTCGGCACTATCTCGCAACCATCCGATGAGGACGACGATCAGAAGTACGGCGCCGACGCCAAAAAGAATCGGCATAACATTCCTCCGTGATTAGCTACAGGCCTTCGCCCGTTCCTACAGGCCCTTGCCTGTTCCGTGAAAACGCTGACGTTATCGGGCGGTGTGCCCGGCGGGGCGTCCCTTCCGCAGCAAGGGATCCGAAACGGCGCCGGTCCCTCCCCGGTAACGATGTCCCTAAGGGTACCACAAACTTGCGCCGCGGGCGTACGGATTTGCGCCTGCGTGTGCAAGAGTGCTATTGAGAGCTATGGCGTCGTGCCGCCTGACGACGGATCCATCTGGGGATTCATCGTCCGCCGGTCGTCACTCCACTCCCATCGCACGGAGATTGTCGTAGCTGATTTTCAGGCTCTCGAACGGATCTCGCCTGCAGATGTCCTGCTCGATGGCGTACCACTCGACGCCGGATGATTCGCAGGCGTCGATGATACCCTCCCAGTTGAGGTTGCCCTCGCCGATCTCGGCCATCGTCTGCTGGCCCTCGACGATCACCATGTCCTTGAAGTGGATCACGGGCATCCGGCCTGATAGCTTGTCGATCCAGACGATGACGTCGCCACCGCCGTGCTGGACCCAATAGGTGTCCAGCTCGGCCATCAGATACCGCGGATCGCTCTCCTCGTAGATCATGTCCAGCCCGGTTCGCGCGCCGTAGCGGGCGAACTCGAAGCTGTGGTTGTGGTAGCTGAAGGTGAGCCCGGCGTCGGCCAACTGCTTGCCGACCTCCGTAGCGTCCTTGGCGAACTGCTTGAGGCCGGCCTCGCCAGCCTCGCGGTACGCCGGCGGCATACTGCCGACCGCTACGTTGGGACACGCCCAGAGCTTGTGCTGCGCGATGGCGGCCTCCATGTCGTTCTGCAGATAGTCGAACCCGACGTGGGTGATGCAGATGGCGAGCCCGAATTCGTCGGTGATCGCTTTCACCTCCTCGTGGGGGATGGGGCCAATGGCCGAGACCTGCACCGCGGTGTAGCCGATGTCGGCGACCTTCTCCATGCTCGCGCGGAAATCAGCCGCCGTCTGGTGAACTCTCGAACCGTGTACAACTGCGCCGTCAATTTCGGATGTGTCACAGGGATCTCCTTTCGGATGAGTGAGCGAATCAGAGAATGTAAGAATCAGAGAACAGGGTAGTAAATCGATGAACTGTGAGCAGCGCACGTCAGTCGCCGCAGCACCGCTGCGTCCGCCAGGAACTGCTCGGGTGTGTCGTCCTTGACGAACTCGATCATTGCTGTGTGCGGTCGACCGGTCTCCGCGACGATGGCGAGGGCCTGGCGCCACTCCGCCGCCATCGCGTCGAGCGGGAGGCGGGCGCCGCCGGCGGATGCCTGGACGTGAACGTGCACCAGCCAGGGGAGCACGGCGCGCAGTCCTGCGAGATCCTGGGCGAAATCGCCGTCGTCGCGCCGCTGCCAATAGGTGCCCACGGCAGGATGGTCCACCGTTCGCAGCAGCCGGAGGGCGGCGTCATCGGTGTCGGTCAGCGTGTTGCCGTGATACTCGTAGGCGATGCGCAGGCCCTCGGCCGAGGCAAGATCGGCGATGCGCCGCGAATCGGCCACCACACGATCCCAATAGGCGGCGTCCGCCTGGGCTGAGCCCTCTCTGCCGGCCCACACGCGGATCACGGGCGCTCCAGCGCGACCGCCGTCTCCAGGACGGCCTCGAAGGGGCCGGTCTCCTCGTGGCCGACGCGATAGTACGATCCGTAGGAAGGGATCAGGATTCCTGCATCGAGTGTCATCCGGCGCACCTCGCGGGCAGTTTCTACATCGCCGTGGGGCACGTGGACGTCGCCACCCCACTCGATGGCGTCGAGCGCCGGCCTGGGCCACGAGCTCGACGATGGCCCGCGGTGCGAGCGCGCGGAACGTGACGGATACCAAGCCTGTCTGGATCGTGGACATACGGATACGCCTCCTGCGCGTCATCTTAGTCCAGGCTCGCGAAAACGCGAGTGGAGATGCGTTCCGTGGCTTGTGAGGTCTTTTTGCCTGCCATATACTGAACCTGCAGCAAACGAACATTCCGGTGTAGCAGGATTGCTGTAGGGGCGAGGCATTCCCGCAGTAGGTGCGTCGGTAGCGTACATGGTCAGGACCCGAAGGCAGCGTCGTGGGAAGATGCCGTGTTGGGAATGCCTCGCCCAGCGGATCGCAGAGGCCCCCACGCACGCAGTGACCTCGGGTGCGGTGGTCCGCCACGCGCGGGGCGACGCATTCCGGCGAAACGCGTGGCGATGTGGGTAGCTGCGTGTCCCAGGGCGCCTGAACGAGGCGGCCGGACGCGGAATGCGTCGCCCCTACATACGGTTTTGCATTTGGGGTAAGGATGCCTTTATGTCCTGTGATCCTGATCGACATCATCGCCGTTCGATTCGGCTGCGGGGATATGACTACCGATCGTCGGGCTACTATTTCGTGACGTTGTGCACGTATCGCCGTGTGTGGCTGTTTGGGGAGGTGCAGGAAGGCACGATGCACCTGAACGCGTTTGGCCGCGTGGTCGCGACGCTTTGGTCGGAGATGCCCGACCACAACCCAAATGTTCGTCTGGATGTTTTTCAGGTGATGCCGAACCACGTGCATGGATTGATTGAGATCATGTCGATCGGCGAGTGACGTCCGGATTCCAGCGCTATGGGCACTGGCGACGTTATCCCGCCCAAAGGGTGTGGTAGCCGGTTCTTTGGGCGCCATCCTCGGTAACATTCAGTCGGTCTCGACTCGGCGCATCAATCATATGCGCCACACGCAAGGCACGCTCGTGTGGCAGCGGAACTTCTGGGACCACATTGTGCGCAACCAGGCGGAACTCGCCCGCATCCGCGCCTACATTGTCTCAAATCCGGCCCTGTGGACCGAAGACCGGCTGTACCAGCCGGATGCGGGCGATCCCTGCTCTGACTGCTGACCGGCCAAGCTTCTACGACAGCGCCCGCACCCTCTTCTCGACCTCGCGCGTAAGCCGCGCCATTCCGCCTGCGCCCGGGTCTCTCGCTGGGACAGGGCGCGCAGTTCACCCTCCGTGCCCTCCAATTGCTCGACGTAGCGGGCGCGGAGCGCGCCCTCTTTGCCCGTCTGGCCCAGCGCCCCCATGTTGCCCTGGATCTGCTGTTGCGCCTTGTAGATCTTCTCCCGCTCCTTCTCCACCAGGGTTAGCTCTCGCTCCTGGTCCTCGATGGCTTCCCAGAGCTTGAGTAACTCGGTCAGCGCCGCCATTGCGCGGGCGTCGAGCAGCCCCTGTTTGAGGTATTGCTGCAGCCCCTGGTAGGACTGCTTCTGGATCTCCTCACGCCGCCGGAGGAGCCGCCGCTCCTGCACCTTGAGCGTCACCTCGTCCTGCCGCGGCACGTCGACCTCGAAACGTAGTTGGTCCTCGGTTCGTTCCTTAGGCTCGGGCGTGTCGAAGAGCACGTAGTACTCCGTCCGCGGATGCTCGATCAGGACGGTGACCGGCTTGGCCGTGGTGTTATTGATCCGGTACTCGCGCCAGCGCGTCTCCCACTCGTCGAACTGCAGGTAGGCGCCCGAGATGACGATGCCGCGGGTCTCGCGCGTCGTCCCGTTTTGCTCGCCGACCTTGACGCCAAGCTCGACGGCGTAGGGCACGACGATCTCGTCCTCGATGACGGTGAAGGGCAGCATCGCCTCCCCGACGTAGTTGCCGCCCTCGATCACGGTCACCGGCCCGCGCTCCAGCGTCAGTCCGGTCTCGTTCTTGAGCCGCAGCGTCGCGACGGGGTGGGTCGCCATCTTCTGCCCGTTGTAGATCAGGTCCTTGGTGTAGGCCAGCGTGGCCTGGGCGATCGGCGCCATCGCCGAGTGGCCGCGCCCGACCGTGACCGGGGTCGCCGATATTGTATTGGAAGAGCTCGCCCAGGGCGGCGCCCTCGTCCGGACGGCGGCGGCGTGCTGCATTGCGTCGATGTCGATGCGCCCGCCGCGGCGGTGCAGCGGCAGCGTCCTGAGCATCGCGAGCCATCGGCGCCGGGCGGGCATGGCCTCGGGCTCGGCACCTGCTTCATCCCTCGCGCGGCGCCGAAGCTGACCAGTCCGGCGGCGACCCGCGCCTCTTCCTCGATGACCGGGCGCTCGGGTGTGAAGGGCGTGTAAAGGTTGTAGACGAACGAGATCGGCATCCCCGCCACGAGCGAGAGCGAGATGCCCTCCAGGTCCTCCTCGAGGCGGTTGTCGAAGATCCCCCAGCCCTGGAGGAGCGCTCCGCCCGCCGCGCCGCGCCCGTCCTCCGCCTCGCTCGGGCTCGGCGACGAGCCTGTAGCTCACGCGCCAGGTGGGCGCGGGCGCAATGTAGCTCACCGAGAGGTCGTGATCGCCCGGCGTGAGCCGTATCGTGACGCTGCGGAAGGCCTCCTGGCTGAGCGCCGTCTGGAGGAAGAAGCGCAGGTCGCTCGCGCCTCGCTCATCGAGAATCTCGACGCCCTGCACGCGCGCCAGGGTCACCACCCCGACTTGCTCCGTCTCATCCCTCAGCAGCGAGACGAGCGCGGTCGCTAGCGGCTGGCGCTCCGGGGCCTCGTCCACGCCCAGAAGCGTGCCGGTTGCCGTCTCGCCCTGGTCCAGTCGCAGCGTCACCCGGCGCCCGCGTAGGCCCACCAGCAGATCCTGCAGGCTGCGGTCGTCGTCGAGGCGGATGGAGCAGCCCGCCAGCCGCTCCTCGCGGCTCTGGGGCGTGGCGTAGTCGATCCCCAGCACCTGCCCGCCGTCCCAATCGATCGCGGTGATGCTCTTCAGGATGTCGTTCATCTCCTCCTCGCGGAAGGAGAGCTCGACCTTCTCCGCTGACAGCGTTGCGCGGCGCTCGAAGAACCCTACGCCGTGCTTGTACAGCGTCATGCGCTTGATCGGCAGATGAGACATTGGTGCCTCCTATCGCTTGTCAACCCACTCCGCCAGAAACCCAATCACCGCCTCGGTATTGACCCGCCCCACCTCCGCCGAGGCGTGGGCGCGGGGATCGATGCCGACGAGGCCGTAGTTGGGATGGCCCTCGTACTCGGGCACCATCCAATTCACCACCTCGTCCGGCCCACGGAGGTCGTCCTGGCGCCCGGCCTTGAGCCGCGTCATGTCCACCAGCTCGGGCATGAAGATAGAGCATATACGAGGTCTCGTATTTCGCCGCGTGGTCGCCCTCGGCGCCGGGGACCTCATTCTCGATGAGGGCCAACACCTTCATGGTTCCGCCGTGACTGAGGTAGGTGGCGCGAGCGGCGTCGAGATACTCCGGCCGGTTAGGGTAGTGGCCCGAGATCAGTATCGCCTTGCGGTAGCCATCGCGCTCGAAGCCCCACAGCAGCTCGGTGACGATTTGTACCATAGGTTCAGCCGAGACCATGAAAGTGCTCGGCCACCCGGTGTGGCCGCCACCTGCACCGAGGAAGACCGCCGGATAGACGACGCCGCCGACGCGCGACGCCAGCCCCACGAGCTGCTCGTGCGCTTTGACCGCGTCGAGCCCCACCGGGTTATGGTACCCGTGCCATTCGATGGACCCGAAGGCCACATAGATGGCGGGCTGCGCTGCCTTGGCGGCTTCGACCTCCTCGGGCCGCATCCGCTCGAGACGGACTTCGCGGGTCAGGCTGTCACTGTAATAGGCCATCTGGCACCTCCGGTGAGTCGTGGATCGTATCTCATCCGTTGTTTTCCCTCCTGGCACGGAATCAGGGGGCTTCGCTTCTGGTTCACAGGCGGATCACAGATCCGCCTGGAACACGAGCTATCAGGTGTTTCACGCCAGTCTCTTCGCCTGCTCGCGGTCGATCGCCCACTTGAGCGGCTCGCCCGCGAGGTAGCGTTGGCATTCCTCGATCATATACCGGCCCATACGGCGACACTCGCTGTTCATCGACCCCGCGATGTGCGGGGTCAGCACGACGTTGGGCAACGCGTAGAGCGGTGAGCCGGGCACCGGCGGCTCGGGATCGGTCACGTCAAGGATAGCGAAGAGATCGGGGCGCGCCGCGAGGACCGCCGTCATCTCCGTCTCGCGGACGATGGCGCCGCGGGCGGTGTTGATAAAGGTGGCGCCCTGCTTCATGGCCCCGAGATGCTCGCCGGTGATCATCCCCAGGGTCTCGGGTAGCTTAGGCGTGTGGAGCGACACGACGTCCGCCAGGCGGAAGACATCGTCGAGCGCGACCAGGCGCACGCCCAGCGCGGCGGCGGTCTCGGTCGAGACAAAGGGATCGTAGGCGATCACGTTCACGTCGAGCGCCTTCAGCCGCTCCGCAACCATCCGCCCGACCATGCCCAGCGAGATGAGGCCGACCGTGCTGTCGTAGGCGCCGGGCACCGGCGCCTGCCGGATCCAGGCCTGCTCGCGCTTGATGGTCAGCGCGTGGTACCAGCCCCGCTTGAGGCTGAAGATGATCTGCGAGAGCGTGTACTCCGCCACCGGCACAGCGTTGGCGGCCCACGCGCTGGTGATCGTCACCCCACGATCCCATGCCGCATCGGTAGCGAACCCATGGATCGATCCCGCACCGTAGAAGACGACCTTGAGCCGGGGCGCCGCCGCGAGGAAGCCCTCGTCCAGCGGCGTCATGCCCCAGCCGGAGAAGATCGCGTCGATCTCGGAGAGTATCTCCGGGTGCATGCGCACGCTCTCTGCAGTCTGCTGCGGCGCAACGATCTCGACCAGCGAGGCGATGGCCTCACGCTCGGGTGCGCCGTAGATCTTGTTGTAGGCGTCAGTGTTCAACAGATAAAGGGCTCTTAGCATTATCAGTACTCCTTGCTTGTGACGATCCCGCAACTGCATCGGGACAAGTTGACGATCGACCGGAGGGAGTGTTCGCCGGTCAATCGTCACCCGTCAATCGTCATCTGTGGTTCCGTGCCATCCGCGCCACCAGCTCAAACTTCTCCAGGGTGACACCCGGCGGACAGGAGTCCGAGTTGGCCAGGACGAAGGGGCCGCCCCGCCCATCGGCGATGACCTGCTCGACGTAGGGCTCCAGCTCTGCCGGCGAAAGCGAGAGGAACCGGGTGGGCTCGATCCCGCCGATGATGGCAACGTCGCTGCCCAGGAGATCGCGCGCCTCCCTGATCGTGATATTGCCGGTCGGCGGTGGCGAGATCGACTCGATGCCCATCACGCCGCTCGCCTTCATCGGCATCAGCAAGTGGCGCACGTGGCCGCAGGCGTGCTGGATGTAGGCCATCCCATTCGTATCCAGCAGCGTGCACCACTGCTGGATCTCCGACGCGATGTAGCGTTGGTATTGGCTGGGGGCATAGTTCTGCGTGCTGGAGTCCTCCCACGTCAGGTAGTAGGCGTAGAACCCGGTCTCCATCGCCAACTGCGCGGCCTTCAGATCGTTGGCCACCATCGCCGACCATAACGTCTCCACGGTCTTTGGGAAGTCGGCCAGGGCATAGACGAGCTCCTCGGTGCCTACGTAGTGCTCCACCATCATCTGGTACGCGGACTTGCTCCTGGGAAGCAGCATGCCGATGGAGAGCCCCTCGCGGCCATCGCCCGCAAGGTGCTCGCGGACCGGCGACAGGTCCACCTCGTAGATGGTGTGCTCCTCGATCCAGAGCTGGGTCCGGAAGTCGGCCTCGGTCTTGAGCGGATGCTCGATCAGGAAGTCCGTGTTGCCGTCGTGGCTGCGGCGCTTGACCTCGTAGAGGGTGCCGACCGGGGTGCGCGTCTCGATGTGGGTGTCGCGACCTGACTGTCGAGGGATGACCTCGACGCCGGCCAATGGCAGCTCGCGCACGGGGCAGGGCGCGCCGCGCCAGAGCGGCGTCGCTCCGATCCGGTGATGGAATGCCAGTTGCCCGGCGTCCCGGATGGACTTGGGGAAGCTCTCCCACACATAGGCCAGGAAGGGGCTGAAGGGCAGGTGGTCGACCGGCTCGCCCGCGAGCGCGGCGACCAGCCTATCGTGAGCGGATAAGGAAGGTGCTATCGACAAGTTGGTGTCTCTCCTCTAGCATGACGGGTGACGATTCTGCAACTGCAGCGGGACACTGTGACGGGTGATCGGACCCTCTCCGGTCAATCGTCACCTGTCACTCGTCAGAGTCTACAACCACCCCGTCATCTTCGCGAGCAGCCTCGAATAGTCTACGAAGTTTGGCCACGAGATGTCGGGCGGGACGCCGTGATCGCAGCTTGGGATATAGCCGCCGGTCGCCAGCAGCGGCGGGACCACGCGGGCAAGCTCGGCCCGCATGACGTCGCCGCCCTTGGCCAGCGCCCGCTTGTCGATGCCGCCGCGGAACGCGATGCGGTCGCCGTACCGGCGGCGGTAGGCGACGATGTCGTTGCCCGCCGCGACCTCCATCGGCGATACGGCGTCGAACCCGGCCTCGATCCACAGCGGCAGCAGCTCGGCGTTGTAGCCGTCCGAGTCCATCTCCACCACCGTCTCCGGGCTCGCTGCCTTGATCGCCGAGACCCACGCCTTCCAGGCGGGCATCAGGAAGCGGCGGGCCATCTTGGGTGAGATCATGCTGTGCAGTTTGTAGGCCATGTCCTCGTTGACCACCACGTGATCCGGCGGCGCCAGTCGGAGGATGGGCTGCCAGCGTCTGCAGCACGAAATCGGTCCAGAACGCCTCCATCTCCTCCACGAACTCGGGCTGTTCGGCCATCAGCAGGCAGAGCCCCTCCATCCCGCACCACTCGCGCAGTTGCCAGAAAGCACCGCTGAATGAGATCGACAGGATGGTGTCGCGCTCGCGCAGTGTCGCGCAGCGCGTCTCGAAGTCGTCGGGGAAGCGCTTCGGGATCGTGCGGATCGTAGCGCCAGCGCAGCTTCTCCTCCCAGTCCTCGCGCGTCTTGACCGGGAAGCTGTGCCACTTGCGGGTGACGAAATCCTTGGCGGTGCGGATGTAGGTGTAGTCGTAGGTGTCGGAGATCTCGGTGATGGCGCCCATCCAGTCGCGGACGATGTAGTGGCCGTCGCGGTGTTCGAGCACCTTCCTCCTCGAAGGTGGGGATCATGATGAACGAGACGCCCAGATTCGACGTGGCGGCTTGGTGACCTCGGGCTCGATGCCCAGCAGCTCCATCAAGTAGGGATACCAGGCCACGTCCTCGGGCAGCCCCTGCGCGTGCCAGGCTGCCAGCGTCGACTCACGCGGCCCGCCCGGCTGCAGCGGCACCTTGTCGGGATGGCCGAAGTGCATCGTCTCGAGAAAACGTTGTCGTGGGGTCATCATCACAGGTCGGTCCTCGGTTCCGGTTCGGGATAGGTCGTCCAATCGAACGTCGCAACGCCCTCGTCCCAAACGTCGTCCGGCATGGTTGTTCCGTCGTCCCAGCCGACCGCCCGTGCGTGAGCGAAGACGTGCCTGAGCAGCGCGACGGTCCAGGCCAGGCCGGTCTCAACGCTCCGCAGCAAGGCAAGCGCGAAGGCGCCTCCCTCCGCCAGGTATCCGCTCGTCACGTAACTCTCCCGCACCTGCTCAAGGTCGTAGGGCACCGCCCGGTGTTCGGCGCGCCAGCGGCCGGCCTCCCACGTCAGGATCGCGTACTGCGCACGGTTGTCGCCGTTGATCGGGGCGCCGACCGCGCCGGCGTTGACCACGAGGCACTTGTCCTCAACCTGGACCCACGGGATGTGCGTGTGACCGCAGACAATAACCGGCTCCGGCACGTCCGCGATTGCCGTGCGAAGGGGCGTGGGTGCATCCGGCAGGATGCCCGCCCGTTGAAAGTGGGCCAACGCCGTCGGGTTGTTGTCCGGGTAGAGGTGGTCGGCGATGCCCGACGGCGCACCGTGCAGGAGCCGAATCGGGTCTGCACCGTCGACCCGGATGACTACCTGTTCCGGGAGCCGTGCCAGGGTCCGGAGCGTCGCCCGCGATAGACGCTCGTAGCACCATCGCTGGGGCGCCCACTGGCGACCCGGGCGCACAACGTCTGATGGCGCTGCGCCCTCTTCAGGGGCGTAGTACCGTTCGTGATTGCCCGCAATTGACCAGCGCGCAAGCTCCTGGACCCGCGCGACGACTTCCTCGGCATCGGTCCCGCTGGTCATGTCACCAGCCGAGGCGATGGCGTCCACGCCCTGCTCTCGAATGTCCGCCAGCACGGCCTCCAGCGCCGGGAGGTTGCCGTGAACGTCGGAGATCACCGCCAAGCGAAAGGTTGTCACAGCTACCCGGCTACCCGGCGCCTGTGAGTCCGCGCGCGTTCGCGATCTGCTCGCGCCCGTCGCCGCGCGCATCAGCATGCGCGTGGGGTGGAGCTCGTCCTCCAGTGTCAGCGGCATCACATCGTGGCCGAATAGCGAGGCCAGGACCAGGTCGAGGTAGCGCTTGCCGGGCTCGGTGATCTCCAGCGGACCGCGGTCCTCCTCGTTGAGCACCAGCCGCGTCCGCGTCCCGCCGTCGGTCGACTCCAGGAAGCCCTCCGGTGCCGAAGATGCGCACCATCTCGTTGCCGTGCATCCCGAAGGCGGGCGGATTGAGATAGTTGCAGATCACGCTCGCCACCCCGCCGTTGGCCAGGCGGCACATCATCGAGGCCGCGACGCGCAGGTCGCCCTCGCCCGGATTGCCGAGTTGGGTATCGATCGCCCAGATCTCGTCGACCTTCACGCCCGCGGTGAACTCCACGAAGCGCAGCGCGTGAACCCCGACCTGCAGGATCAGGCCACCGTCGACGTCCTCGTCCTGGGGGCGGTTGTGCTGCAGGGGGTACGACTTCTGGACGAGCACCTGGATCACCTCGCCGAGCGTGCCCGCCTGGACGATCTGGCGCATCGCCCAGTAGGGCTGGGCGCAGGCAGAGCCCGTCCACATCTCGTGGAAGCTCTTGCCGGTGGCGTCGACCGCCGCGAGGAGCGCGTCCAGCTCGGGCTCGGTCATCGCCGCGGGCTTCTCGGCGTAGACGTGCTTGCCCGCTTCCATGGCGCGGATCGACTCCTGCGCCTGGTCGCGCCGCCGCGGCGAGCAGAGCGAGACCAGATCGACCTCGTCGTCCGCCAGCAGCTCGTCGAGCGTCGCGTAATGGCGGATGCCCGGATCGGCGCGCAGCGGCTCGGGCAGCCGGTCGCGGTCGAACGCTGCCGTCGCGACGCAGACCCCGAGCGGGTTATCGATCAGCGCGTTGTGGATCTGGTGTCCGTTGGTGCCGTAGAGACCGATGCGGATCGGTGGCATGAGTGCCTCCTTTCGAGATAGCGAGAAGCTGTTAGCTGTCTCTCGGCACTGTAGCATCCGCAAGGGGGCTGTCAAGCGTCGTGTAACTTTGGTCCGAACGTGCGGTATACTGGTGGAGAAGAGGATGATGACGGTGCCGATATGCAAAAAGATGATGTCGTAGCGCGTCTAAAGGGCTCTGCGGACAGTCTTCGGGCTGCCGGCGTCACCTCACTGATCCTATTCGGGTCCGTGGCACGCAACGAGGCAACATCCAACAGCGACGTTGATCTTCTCGTCGAGTTCGGTCGACCGGTAGGGCTCTTCCAGTTGGTCGCTCTGAAGCACCAGCTAGAAGAGATCCTTGGCTGCCCGGTCGATCTGGGTACGCCAGATGCCCTCCGCCCCGAGCTGCGAGAGAGTGTGCTTGAGGAGTCTGTGGTTGTCACCCCCTAGAAGCGCTCGGCGGGACTGGCGTCTCCGTATTAGCGATATGCTGGAAGCTATTGAGCGCATCGAGGAATACACGAGTGGGACGACCTTCGCGGAGTTCCGGTTGCTAGCAGCCCTCTCTAGCTGAAGGACGGTTTTAGTGCCCATTCCGACCGTTACAACACCGCGGTTGACCTTACGCCCGTTCGAGGCGACAGACGCCGAGCCAGTCTATCGCATCCTGCTCCAGGAGAACATCCCGCAATACTTCCCTCCGTCGACGCCGCCGACGTTGGAGAAGGCGAAGCGCCTCATCGAGCGGCAACTGGCGCACTGGGAGGAACACGGGCTGGGGTGGTGGGCCGTGCAGCCGCGCGACGGGGACACGCTCATCGGCTGGAACGGACTGCAGTACCTGCCGGAGACCGGTGAGGTGGAGGTGGGCTACCTCCTGAGCAAAGACACTTGGGGCAAGGGATACGCCACCGAGGGCGCGCGGGCGGGGCTGCAGTTCGGCTTCGAGACCCTGGGCTTGACCACGATCATCGGGCTCGTGCACCCGGATAACGTCGCCTCTCAGCGGGTGCTGCTCAAGTGTGGCATGGCGTTCCTTGTCGAGGCCGAGTACTTCGGCATGACCCTGCGCAAGTACGCGATCGACCGCGCTCCGGCACCCGGACCGCACACGCCATCTGACCGCCCGGGGCCATCAGCACTCCGCTGACTATCTATTCGCCAGATTTGTGTTATACTTATTATATAAATACTCCATAGCCCATAGGTGGGGACGGTGATGAAGTACACGAATGAGGTCATCATCGATCTGCCGCGTGAGCGGGTTATAGAGCTTTTCGACAACCCGGACAATCTGGCGAAGTGGCAGCCTGGGCTTCAGAGCTTCGAGCTTGTCAGCGGCGAGGCAGGACATCCGGGAGCGAAATCGCGGCTGGTCTACGAGCAGGGCGGGCGACGTACCGAGATGACCGAGACGATCACCACCCGGAGGTTGCCTGACGAGTTCTCCGCGGTCTACGAGGCGAAGGGCGTGTGGAATGCCAGTCAGAACTACTTCGAGGAGGCCGATCCGACAAAGACTCACTGGCGGATGGAGAACGAGTTCAGGTTCACCGGGCTCATGGCGGTGATGGCCCTCTTCATGCGAGGCGCTTTTCCCAAGCAGACCCAGAAGGACATGGAGCGCTTTAAGGTGTTTGCCGAGGGCGCGACCGAGTAGCGAGCGCGCTTCGCTACGTTGCACGGCCAGGATCTCTGCGGTTCCCCACTCAGGACATCGCTCCGTCAAAGCAGGAGCGATGCAAGAATCACGCCACCCTACAAGGCTACGCCGTCAGGACGAGAGTCCACTATCACCCCCACCGCCAACGTCAGCCCCCTGACGATGTCGCCAAGCGACATACTCGGCTGGTCACGCTTCTCAACGGCCTGTTCGGGCAGGTAGGGGACGTGGATGAAGCCGGCGCACATCGCGGGGAAGCGGTGGTCGGCGGCGTGGAGCAGGCCGTACATGAGGTGATTGCAGACGAAGGTGCCCGCGCTGTTGGAGACCGACGCGGGCAGCCCGCCCTCGTGGATCGCGGCGACGATCGCCTTGATGGGTAGGGTGGCGAAGTAGGCGGCGGGGCCGTCCGGCACGATCGGCGCGTCGACCGGCAGGTTGCCGGCGTTGTCCTCGATGCGGGCGTCGTCGACGTTGATGGCAACCCGCTCGATCGCCAGTCCGGTGTACCCACCCGCCTGGCCCACGCCGATGGTGACGTCGGGGCGTTCGCGGTCGAGGGCGACGTTGAGTACATCGAGCGCCTCGTGGAAGACGGTCGGCACCGTCAATTTGACGATCTCTGCCCCGGCGATCGTGTCCGGCAGCAGGGCCACGGCCTCCAGGGCGGGGTTGATCTCCTCGCCGCCGAAGGGCTCGAAGGCGGTCACCAAGACTTTCATCCTATGCTCCTCTGACGCAGTTCCGCGCAACCGGTTATCAGTTTTCAGTTGGCGGTTGTCAGCTCCCGAAAGGTAGATGCCACTTCAGGCACCGATCGGCCCCCTCCGTCTCCGCAACCGATAACTGACAACTGCTAACTGACAACTTCTTCACCCCATCTTCACTTCGACCACGTGCACCGCGCCGTCGTCGAAGATCGGGACGATCGCGCCTCCGACCGGTTGGCCATCGACCGCCATCGCGCGGACGCCCTTGCTGACGTGGTCGGGGTTGGTCACGGTGATCTCGTAGGCGGCGCCGCGGAAGATGCGGCGCGCGCGGAATCCATCCCACGCCGCCGGGATGCAGGGATCGATCTGCAGCCCGTCGTAAGTCGGCCGGATGCCCAGGATGTACTGGGTGCCCGCCTGGTAGGCCCACGAGGCGGTGCCTGTCAGCCAGCTATTGCGCCCGAGCCCAAACTGGGGGTGCTCGTCGCTGAGGATGTTCTGGCAGTAGACGTAGGGCTCGACCTCGAAGGCGTCAATGCGATCGTTGCGCGTCGCCGGGTTGATCTGGGAGTAGTAGTCGTAGGCGCGGTCGCCGTGCCCCACCATCGTCTCGGCGATCATCATCCACGGATTGGTGTGAAGGAAGACGCCGCAATTCTCCTTGGTGCCCGGTGGGTAAGTAGTGATCCCGCCCTTGTCGGGGTCGAAGCCATCGTAGCCTGGCGTGCCGACCTTGAGCCCGTTGGCGGTGTCCAGCCACTTACGGGCGGCATCGAGCGCCTGGCGTGCCCGCGCGGGCGTCGCGAATCCCGAGAGGACGGCCCACGACTGGGCGTTGAGGTAGATCCGGCCCTTGTCGTTCTGCGCCGAGCCGATGGGGCTGCCGTCGCTGTCGAAGTAGCGGACGTACCACGTGCCGCCGCCCAGGTTGCCGTCCCACGCCGTCTCGTTCACCCGCTCGCGCATCGTCGCGTACTGCTCGCGGCAGGTCGCCGCCAGCCTGGCGTCGCCCAGGTGGTCCGCCAAGGTCGTCATCTCGCGCAGCGCGACGCCGAAGAGGTGGGCGTTGAAGAGCGACTCGGCGCCCTTGCGCAGGTTCATCGTGTCGTTCCAGTCGGCGAAGCCCAGGAGTGGGAGCCCGTGTGCGCCGGTGTGAAGCCACGTGAACGCCAGCGCGCGCTGCAGGTGGTTGAGCACGGTCCCTGTGGACTGCGGGACGCCGTCGGCGTCCTTCTCGTAGTAGGGCAGCACCTCGTCGAGGAAGGCGAGGTCGCCGGTCTCCTTGACGTAGGCCGTGACCGCCAGGACCAGCCAGAGGTGGTCGTCTCCATAGTAGTCGGGACGATCCACGCCCTCTGCCGCGTCACCAATGGTGGCTTCCATCGTCGAGGGATAGAATTGGTGCATACCGGCGCCGTCCTTGCGCTGTACCTGGAGCAGCTTCACCATCAGCGCGCGGGCCTCAATGGGCGCATTGCCCACGACGCCCATCGCGTCCTGCGAGCTGTCGCGCATGCCGATGCCGCGTGTCCCGAGCCCGGTTTGGTAGAGCGAGAGGAAGCGCGACCAGTTGAGCGTGGTATAGCACTGGCGCGGATTGTGAACGTTGAGCATGGCGTTCATATCGGCGTCAGGCGTCTCGACCTGCATACGGCTGAGATAGACGTCCCAGAACTCAGATAGGCTGCCGAAGGCAGCCTCGACGGCCTCCGGGCTGCGATAGGCTCGGATCTCGGGCAGCGCTGCCTCGACGTCGGGCACCTGGCCAAGCTGGGTGATCAGCCGCCGCGTCTCGCCGGGCTGCAGCGTGCCCAGGTGATGCAGCAGCGCGCCGATGTTCTGCCCGCGCTGCGCCTCATAGTTGGCAAGCTCGGGCCGCCGCAGCGCCTCGGGCGCCGCCCAGCCGCCATAGCCAAGGAAGGCATCCCTGTCGGACTCGAAGGAGGAGACGGGTAGGTTCGACGTGAGGAAGTTTCGGCGGATGTCGCGGAACATGAAGGGGTACTGGCAGAGGACCTTGCAGCCGTCGGGCTCGTCGATGACGCGGCTGACCATCGTCTGCGGCACCCAGTCATTGTTGTCGAACTGCTTGATCGCCTCGGGATGGGAGTAGTCCACCACCGGGATCGCATCGAGCGTCACGGGCAGGTCCGATACGTTGGTGATCCGGATATCGCGGAGCTCGCGGCTCTCACCCAGGGGGACGAAGATCGTGGCCTCGGTGCGGATCCCGTGGATCACAGAGACGATCCGGCTGTAGCCCAGGCCCACGTGGCACTCGTAGCGATCGTAGGCGTCCAATGTGGGAACGAAGTAGGGAGAGAAGACCATAAAGCCATCGGCCCCGTGCAGCCGCAGGTAGAGCGTCGTCGCCTGGAAGTCGGAGACCGGGCGTTGGGGTACGTACCACGTGATGCGATTGAGCGCGGGATCACCCTTGCAGAGCGCCGCCCCGCCCGTGTGGTCGATGTAGCCGCCGAAGGCCAGTGTGCCGATGTAGTTGATCCACTTCACCGGTGTCCGAGGGTCGGTGATGACGTACTCACGCCGGTCGTTGTCGAAGTAGCCGAAGTTCAAGTTTGCCCTCCCTTCGATCTTGGCTGTCTGCTGTTAGGTGTTCCCCGCGTAGCCGGGCACGGTTCAGTTGTTCACGATGCACCTACGTTGTCATCCTGAACGAAGTGAAGGATCTCAGTGTCGCTATAGCAGACGCTGTTCTCCTACAGACAGTGTGTCGTTTATGACGTCGCTACGCCTCCCCTACCGCGTCAAAGGTCGGTTTGAGCGCCGGGTAGAGCCCGCGGTAGAGCGGGTAGAGCTCGTCGTACATGGCGACCGCGCCGGGCTGCGGCGTGACGCGGTCGACGACGGTGATTGCGGCGGCGCATGCCTCCGGGACGCTCGCCCACGCGCCCGCGCCGACGCCGGCAAGAAGGGCCGCGCCGTAGGCGGCGCCCTCGGTGGTGTTGACCGTCACGAGCTCGCTGTCCATCACGTCGGCGAGGATCTGGCGCCATAGCGCGCTCTTGGCGCCGCCCCCCGCGACGCGGACCTGGGTGATCTCGCCCAATCCGGCCTGTTTCATCAGCTCCATGCTGTCGCGCAGCCCGAAGGCGACGCCTTCCAGGATGGCTCGCGTCATGTGCGCCTGGGCGTGGCGCAGGGTCAGCCCCACGAAACCCGCCCGCGCCAGCGGATCGGGGTAGGGGGTCCGCTCGCCGGTGAGATAGGGCAGGAAGAGCAGTCCCTCTGCGCCTGCCGGCACCCCGGCTGCTGCTGCGGTCAGATCGTCGAAGGAACGATCCGGCGCCACGGTATCGCGGAACCATTGCAGGCTTCCCGCAGCCGAGAGCATCACGCCCATCAGGTGCCAGGTCTCAGGCACCGAGTGGCAGAAGGCGTGGAGCCGCCCCTCGGGCTCGATATAGGGTTCGCCCGTGGAGGCGAAGACGACGCCGGAGGTGCCTAGCACGAGGCTGACGATGCCGGGCTCGACGGCGCCCACGCCCACGGCCCCCGCTGCCTGATCACCCCCGCCGCCCACGACGGGCGTGCCTGCCTTGAGGCCGGTCAGCTCGGCGGCGGCCTCGCTGATGGCACTCGTGACCTCGGGCCCCTCGTACGTCTTCGGGAGCCACGCCGCAGGGATTTCCAATGCCTCCAGTATCTCGGGCGACCAGTCACGCGCCTTCAGATCGAAAAGGACCGTGCCCGACGCCCCTGCTTTGTCCGTGCCATAGGTGCCCGTGAGCTTGTAGCGGATGTAGTCCTTGGGCAGCAGGATCTGCGCTGCCCTGGAATAGACCTCGGGCTCGTTCTCGCGCACCCACAGGATCTTTGGCGCAGTGAATCCGGTCAGGGCATCATTTCCGGTGAGTATGGATAAAGCGCTGCTTGCCCACACGCGCGCGGATCTCGTCACATTGGGCGCCGGTGCGCTGGTCGTTCCACAGGATCGCCGGGCGGAGCACCTCGCCGGCGCCGTCGAGCAGCGTCAGCCCGTGCATCTGGCCCGTCATTCCGACGGCTTTGACGTCGTCGGCGGTGGCCCCGGCGGAGGCGAGCGCCTGCCGGATGCTCATCACGATGCCGTCCCACCAATCGTGGGGATCCTGCTCGGACCAGAGTGGCCTGGGCGTGGAGAGCGGCAGCGGCGTCGTCGCGCTGCTGACAACCGTGCCGGTGTCATCGATCAGCAGCGCCTTCGCGCCGGTGGTGGAGACGTCGAGGCCGAGGGTGAGATTGCGAGTCATGGGTGCCTCCCTAAGGACATGAGAAACGATGCTGGATGCCGGATGTTGGATAACAGTCTCCGTTTTGGTTCGGGAGTTGCCGACATCGGCGGATCTCAAGGCCCAGCATGCAATGTCGAACATCCAGCACCAAACATCCGGTATCTGGCTTCCGGCTTCTGGTATCAGACATCAAGCTCCTCCGCCGACAGCGGCTCGAACGTTGTCCGCAGGGCCTGCGTTTCGCCGGTCTCGGCGGCGCGGTAGCCGGACTCGATGATGTCGATGACGTGGCGAGCGTGCTCCGGCGTGGCGACGGAGGGGATGCCGTCACGGATCCAGTCCACGAGCTGCATCATGTCCTCGAAGACATGATACTCCTTCATCTGGGTGTGTGGCCCGCTCACGTGCGGTGAATAGTCGTCCGGCAGCTTCAGGTCGATGTCACCGAGCTTGGTGCCGACGATCGCGCCGGACGTGCCGTAGATATTGGGCTGGAAGCCTTGGGTGAGGCTGCCGGTCGGCGTGGCGTAAACGAAGGCGTACAAGGCGTCGCTGAAGTCGAGCAGCAGCACGGTGTTGTCGTCCATATCGCACGTGATCGTCTTGCCATGGTAGTCCCGCTCCGGGATCACCAGGCCCGACATCGCCGTGACGCGTTTTGCGGGCCCAAGAATGCCGGTGAGATTGTGCAGGCAGTAGACAGTGACGTCGTACTGAGGGCCGCCACCTGGCTTTCGGAAGTACCAACTGGGGTCCACATCGGTCAGCACGTCATCGCCGGTACGGAACTCCTCGTTCATGTGGTAGTTACCCACGCCCGAGGTGCCGGTTACCGCCCACACCAGGCGTCCGAGCTTGCCCTCGAGCACGGCCTTGCGGACGCGGCGGTTGTGTGGGTAGAGCATCATGCCCGGCGAGGCCACAATGTGCACCCCCGCAGCAGCGGCTGCCTCGATGAGTAGTCGGCCTCGACCACGGTTGTCGTCATTGTCTTGTTGACGTGCAGGTGCTTGCCTGCCTCGATGGCCTGGAGTCCCTGCTCGTAGTGCAGGCCGATCGGGAGAGCAGAGGGTCACCGCATCGACGTTCGGGTCAGCCAGTAGCTCCTCATAGGTCAGGTAGTGCGCGGGCACGCCATACTTCGCTGCGGCGGCCTCTGCCCGGCCCGGGGCCGGATCGCAGACGGCGGTCACCCGGACCCGATCCTGCACGTCGGGTTGCGTCAGGTGCATCAACGCGCCCCGAATCCCAATCGCTCCCGCGCCCACGACGCCTATGCCAACGGTGCTATCCATCGTCACACCTCCTCGGAAGGAAGTTGTCGGTTGTCAGTTGACGTTATCAGTTCCCCGTCGAGTGCCGCTGTAGGGCTCAGTTAACCTGATTCTTGGGAGCTGTCATCCTGAGACGGGCGCCCCACGCAGTGGGCGCGTGAAGGATCTCCGCCTTGCAGGACTGAGATCCTTCGCTTCGGCTCAGGCATGACAGTTTTCACGAAGTAGGTTAGCCGACAACCGATAACTATCGTAGTTCCCGCCAACTCGTCCTATGCTCCCATCCGACCACGTCCTTGAGCCTGCCGATTGCTGAAGAAAGAGGCGTGGCCGGGCAGGTCGGGACCAGGTCGAGGTATTCGGGCTTGAACCGCTCGATGAGCTCTATGGACGGCTCCAGGGCGGTCGTGTCGTCGGCGTTGCAGTAGTAGACGCCGTGGGGTTCGATAGCCTCGGCTTTCTCCATCAGCAGCCGGTGCGCCGAGGCGACATCCTCGCTGCCGACCCATGCCCAAAGCCAGGGATTCCATCCCGTGGCGGGCTTGGCGCTCTCGGCCATCGCGCGGCGGCGGTCCACATCGCAGATGCCGGCCGCGCGCACCGCGTAGGTCCGCATGCCGTAAGCCCGCGTGTAGGAGGCCAGCAGCATCTCGCCTGCGAGCTTGCTGTAGGAATACGCGTCCTCGACGTCCGAGGGGTGCGTCTCGTCGACAGGGAAGCTCCCAAATGGGAAAGGGCCGTCGCTGATCCGGTAGCCGTGGCCCAGGGCACAATTACTGCCCGTCTGCACAAAGACCTCGACGTCGTTCCGGAGCGCGGCTTGAAGCAGGTAGTAGAGCCCCATGATGTTCGTGACCGCATTGTCTGGTCGAAGGGGATCCCACGTGCCTCGAACCTGCGGACGCAGGTCGGGATGATCCGACGGCGAGGGTTCAGCGCCCAGTGCCTGGATCGCGTCGACGCCCTCGGCCGCGCGCAGGCAGTCCTTGAAGTCGTTGAGATCGCCCTGGATCCAGGGCCAACGCCGCAGCTCGGGCTACGGGCTCCCGGCGCGAGAAGAGCACCAGCTCGTGCCCGTGCTCCGCTAACTCCCTGACGACGTGCGGGCCCAGCCGACCGCTGGCCCCGGTGACGAGAACGCGCATTGCAGACCTCCTCGGAAGAGCGGTCAGCTATAAGCCTTCAGCAATCAGCAAGACATCGGAGGAAGTTAGAAGTATGGAGTAAGGGGAAGCAATAAGGCAGAGCCCTACTCTTACTCCCTACTCCTTACTCCTGGCTGAGAGCTGATCGCTGATAGCTGATGGCTAACACCTATCTAACGCCTAACAACAACTCCACCGTCAACTGATCCAGCTTCTCGTACTGCATGCCGCGCGAGGCGAGCGCCTCACGGTCGAAGGCGTGGGCCTTGAGTGCGGCGGCCTTGTCGGCCGAGTAGGCGCCCTTGAACGGGTCCATTGCGCCATCGTCGGCATTGATCTCGGCCAGCAGCGCCTGGATCTCCGAATCGGCGTTGAACTGCGCGGCCTTCTCCTTGAGGATCAGGTAGGTGCGCATGCAGCCGCGAGCGAAATCCTTGACACCTTCGTAGTCCTCGGTGCGGTAGGCGTGGGCGTCGAAATGGCGGCTTCCCTGATACCCGACATCCTCCAGAAACTTCACCAGGAAGAAAGCCGGCTTGAGGTTCTGCGCGCCGAATCGCCAGTCCTGATCGAACCGGGCGTAGTTTTGGTCGTTCAGATCGATGTGGAAGAGCTTGCCGGCCTCCCATGCCTGCGCCACGGCGTGCAGGAAGTTGAGGCCAGCCATATGCTCGTGGGCCATCTCCGGGTTGACGCCCACCATCTCCGGATGATCGAGCGTCTCGATAAAGCCGAGGTAGGCCCCCGTGGTGGCAAAGTACATGTCGCCGCGAGGCTCGTTGGGCTTGGCCTCCAGGGCGAACTTGAGGTCATAACCCTGATCGATGACGTAGTCGCAGAGGAAGTTGATGGTCTCACGGAAGCGCTTCGTGGAGGCGACCGGGCTCTTGGCTGCGTCCGTCTCGATGCCCTCGCGCCCTCCCCAGAAGACATAGACCTCTGCGCCCAGCTCGACACCCAGGTCGATCGCGTTCATTGTCTTCTGCAGCGCGTAGGCGCGGACCTGCGGGTCATTGGCGGTGAAAGCGCCATCCTTGAAGACCGGGTTGCCAAAGAGGTTGGTCGTCGCCATCGGAACGACGAGGCCCGTGTCGGCCAGCGCTTTCTTGAACGCCTTGAGAATCGCGGCACGCTCTGTTGGCGTGGCGTCGATGGGGATCAGGTCGTTGTCGTGGAAGTTGACGCCGTAGGCGCCGACCTCACCGAGGAGATAGACCAGGTCGGCAGGCGTCAGCTTGGCGCGTACCGCCTCGCCAAATGCGTCGGCGCCAACGTTGCCGACAGTCCAGAGGCCAAACGTGAACTTGTGCTCGGGTTTCGGATCGTACTTGCTTGGCATAATCTGCCCTCCTATGGGGTGCTATTCGAAACTTCCCTATCGATGTTCTGCATATACGCCCGGTTCCGCTCGATGAGCGCGATGCGCTGGGCGACGCAGGCGGCAGAACGCCCGGCGTCCGGCGGCGTGTGCTTTACATAGTCCAGCATTCTGTCGACGGTGGTAGTGGCGACGTGCATCCGCGTGTCGGACGAGGCGTAATAAACGTAGAGGTCGCCGGTCTTCCGTGCGACCGCGCCGTTGCAGAAGAGCACGTTGGAGACATCACCGACGCGCTCTTCGAGCTTCGGCGCCATAAGGTAGCCGCCCGGCTCGTAGATGACCTTGCTTGGATCGTCCGGGGCGCACAGGAAGGCGTAAAGCACGTAGCGCAGCCCGGCGGCACAGGCCCGCACGCCGTGGACGATGTGCAGCCAGCCATCGGGCGTCTTGATCGGAGTCGCACCGGCGCCGTTCTTGAGTTCCTTGATCGTGTGGTAGGCACGCGGGTCGACGATCTCCTCAGTTCCGACAACGGCGTGCTCGATGTCGTCTGCCAGTCCAAAAGCTATGCCCCCACCGCTGCCGGCCTGGATGAAGTCATCCTGCGGCCGCGTGTAGAAGGCATACTTGCCGTCGATGAACTCGGGGTGAAGCACGACGTTGCGCTGTTGGGGGGAGGCCGTCCGCAGGTCATCAAGCCGCTCCCAATCCACCAGATCGTGGGTCCGCGCGATCCCGGCCTGCGCGACCGCGCTGCTCATATCGCCGGGTGGGGCGTCGGGATCCTTGCGCTCGGTGCAGAAGACGCCGTAGATCCACCCGTCCTCGTGCTGCGTCAGGCGCATATCGTAGACGTTGACGTCCGGATTCTCCGTCTCGGGCATTACAACGGGCAGATCCCAGAACCTGAAATTGTCGATCCCGTTCTCGCTCTCGGCTACGGCGAAGAAGGACTTGCGGTCGGAGCCCTCCACACGGCAGACCAACAGGATCCTGCCGTGAAGCTCGATGGCCCCGGCGTTGAAGACGCCGTTAACCCCCAGCCGTTCCACGAGATAGGGGTTCGTCGCGGGGTCCAGGTCATAGCGCCAACTGAGGGGAGTATGTGCCGCCGTGAGGATGGGGTACCTGTATCGATCGACGGGTCCTCCCGTCCACCGATCGTCGATCTCGTTGGGCTGGGTGACGAGGGCCTCGTACGCTGCCTGTAGCTTCCGGAGTCGAGCCTCGCGCATGGTCAAGTCCATTGGGGTCACTCCTTACGGGTCTGCGTGTGTGTTTCGACTATACCACGATTCCTATGGTGCACACGTCGCAAGGTTCGTCGCGCCAACGATCTTTGACTTCCGATGCCTTGTATGCTATTCTAAAAGTGACTGCAGTTTCTGTATCTTCCTCGCAATCACAACGCACGCACAGCTCCCACAGGGATACCCGGACCAATGCGGGTCGTAGGTCGACGGCCAATCAGAGGATGCGAGAGGAGGCTTCGATGGGAATCGTCATCACCATTTCGAGGCAACTGGGTAGCCGCGGAAGCTATATCGGCACCGAGGTCGCTCAGCGGCTGGGCTTTCGGTATCTGGACCGCGAGATACTATCCAGGGCGGCTGCGAATGCGGGGTATCCCGATGAGCGCATGGTCGAGGCCCTGGCCGAGCAGGAGCGGAGTCGCAGCTTCATGTTCAGGGTCCTGGAAACGCTGGGGCGGATGTCACCGGTGCCGACTGCTGCCAAGCGCGACCATGCGAGAGGGGCAGGCTTACGCCGAAGTGATGGGCTCGTTGGTTGACGAGCGGCTCATGGTCAGAGCAGGAGCGGGCGGCTGCGGCTGAGAGATACGCCGAGCTGATTCGCCAGGTGATCGAGAGCTACGCGGAGATTGGGAACGTCGTGATCGCAGGTCGGGGTGGCCAGGCCATCTTGCGTCACCGGCGGAATGCTCTGCACGTGCGGATCTACGGTTCGTGTGCAGTTCGCGCTCGGACGCTGATGGCGGCCGAGGGCATCTCGCAGGAAGAGGCGGTAGATGCCATTCAGCGGAGCGATCGAAGCCGCGCGCGTTATCTGCAGCGCCAGTTTGGCATAGCGTGGGACGATCCAGGGCTGTACCATCTTTCGATCAACTCGGACGCTAGTCTCGGTGCCACTGGGCGCCCATCTCATCTGTGAGGCAACGCGCTGGATTGCCAAAGCACAGGCGGAGGTGTATGTGCCGGAAGTGACTGCCGCTTCCGATGGTGGATCGGATGGCGGAATCGAGGCGCACGGGGACCAGGCATAGGGCCGGTCCACGCACAACCGCCCCGGCTTGATGGCACGGGGCGGTTGTAGCTGACCTATGAAAGCTTTGCGGCCTACTGAGGCTGCGGGGCGTCCACGGGGCAGACGGCTGAACAGCTACCGCAGTCGATGCACTGGGCGTCATCGATTACGTACTTGCCATTGCCTTCCGAGATGCAGTCGACAGGGCACTCCGAAGTGCAGGCGCCACAGCTGATGCAGTCGTCATTTATGAAGTATGCCATTAATGTTCTCCTCGTCGGATTAAAGAATAGTCTTGATCGCGTGCGGAGCTGGCTGACCCCACAACGCCTTAACCCAAGCCAACGGCGGATTATACGTGATTTCCCTCGGTGGGCAATAGCCGCAGCGCAAACCGGAAGAGCGCATCCTCCTCATACCACATCGGGAAGTTAGTTCCCCATAGGTTGTTGTGCAGGTTGAAGTGCATGCCGCCCTCAAGCGACGGCTGCGTATCGTCGAAATGCAGCAGCCGCGGCGCTCCCGGCGCCACCAGAGGGGCATCCAGGCTGTCAATCGCCAGGTAGCCGGACGCGTCCCGGATCTCGACGCCCCGCCCGATCGCGTGCAGCGTCCGCCCCCCGTGACGCACGACCTCGAGCGGTGAGACTGCCTGCCCCATCTTGTCGAGCTTCCAGTTCTCCGGCGTTTCGACCAGGGGGCTGAACGAGAACCACGCGGCTTCGGGAAGCCGGCATGCCTGCTTGGCGAACCATTGCAGGCGGATGTCGATGCGCTGCTTGCGGAACATGTACTCGATGGTGACCTTACGCGGGGCACCCAGCAGCGTCGCGCATGCCTCGGGCATGGCCAATTCCAGCAGTAGATCCAGGCCATTGTCTGTGGATCTCTGCATTGCCGTGACCAGATGGGGTTCGTACATCTGGTGTTCGGGTTGGGGTCGGGCGGCGTCCATCCCCGGCTTGGTGAAGTCAGCGTAGGCCCACCCGGCGTTGCCCTCCATGTTGATGGCATAGTCGTGCATCCAGCGGTCGTAGTCGGCCTGTGAGAAGCTCTCGTACCGGAAAAGGCCCAGCACGTGATCGGGAGCAGCGAGCGTCCGACTCGGCTCCCGCTGCTCCAGTCGCGTGATGCCGCCCGTGTCCGGGTCCAGGCCCACGATGTAACTGTGGGGTTTCGATCACCCCGGCCGGGTCCAGCGGCTGATAGCCATCCTTATCCGGCAGCTTGGGTTCGACCATCGCCAACCGCTCGGCCGCCTCGGCCCTCAGTGCGTTATCCTCCAGGCTCGTCGATTGCCCGCGAGACGTAGGCCCGTTGCTCTTGCCAGGAGGACTCGAACCGGCTGTACGTGTTGTCGGGCCGCGCCCAGAAACTATAGCGCACGTACGCCTCGGGCACATCGAGAGTATCGACGACGTCCCGCTCGCGTGCCGCCGCGAAGTCCGCGGTGGCATAGTTGACGTAGTCTCCAAGGTAGGCCTTCTCATCCATGCCCCAGGTGTGTTCAGGGACCAGCGCGAGGTTACGGTTCAGGGTATGAAGTGCAGCAGGATCCACGCCACGGGCCCGCCACACCTGTGCGAGGCGCAGGAGTTCTCGGTACCGGCTGATCTTCTTGGGGTCGGACCCGATCCCGTAGATCCACGAGTCGCCGAGCTCGCCCGTCACCACAGGCAGGGATGACCTGACCGTCGCCAGCTTGCGCGCGAACGCGTCCAGCGTGGACGCCTTGACCTCAGCGCCGGGGAACTGCTCCCGCATCTGATCGTAGACCCCCAGAATCGCCTCAAGCGGCGGCGGTCCCAGGTTGTCGTTGGTGAGGGAGATGAGCAGCGCGTCCTCCAGTCCCTCGACAAGATGGAGCGTGCCATAGCTGCCGGCCGAGTAGAGCACAGGGATCTCGGCGCCGTCCGGCGACCGCCAGACGAAGGCGGGGGGCACGTCCGGGGCACTGGAGGCCGGGTTGACACCGATGTGCAGGAGCTGCAGCCCAGCTTCCGCCATCAGCGGCACGATCGCGCGCGTGTGGCCGGGCACGTCGGTCATCTTGGCAGCGATGGTGGTTCGACCGTAGCGTGCGTCCAGTCTCTGGCTCAGGGAGAGGCCGAACCTGAAGAGGTCGGCGTCCTCGGCCTCGGTCATTGTCGTGAAAGGGAGCGCGTGCCAGGCGATGTCCCCGCGCTCGATGGCCTCCTCCATTCGCCTGCGCTCGGCAGGCCCCGCCTGTTCGAGATACTCGTAGATCAACCACGAGCCCGTCGTCCAGATGAATTGCTCCGTTCCCCCTCGCTGGTGCATTTGCTCTGCCAGGGCCAGCGATCCGGGGATGAAAGAGTTGAAGTACCGCTCGACCACGTTTGCCGCCAGGTCGGTAAAGCCGATGTCCAGGTGTGTCTTAAAGACCACGTGTACCGTCGTGATGTCCATCTCTCCCTCCATTCAGCCCCTACTCACGATTCCGAGTCAGCAGTTCGACGAGCGCGGCGTGGTGGACAAAGTCCGCGACGATCAGGTCGGCACCTGCGGAGAGCAACCGCTCCCGTTTTCGCGCATCGAGCCCATAGCGCCGCTCCTCATTGGCAGCCACGCCCAGCGCGACCGCGTCACGCGCTCTGGCGTGGCGGATCTCCACCGGGCCGTCGCCCACGACCAATAGTTCCTCACCCCTCAGGTCGTTCTCGGTCAGGATGTCCTCGATGACGCGAGCTTTGTCATAGGCCTCGGCTGTCGTCGCGGGCGCCGTAGATGCGTCCCTCGAAGTAGCCGGCGACGCCGAGGGCCTCGGCCTCCTCGACCACGTAGACGTGGTCGGTGCCGCTGGCCAGATAGAGCCTGACGCCCCGCTCGTGAAGGCCTTCTAAGAACCGGCGCGCTCCGGCGATGGCAAGGCCGTCCCGCGCCGCCTGGCTCCCGTCGATCTTCGCCAGACGCCGGCGCACCGGCAGCAGCAGACGCTCATTGTAGATGTGCTTGTACTTGCGGGCGCTCTTCACCTCGGCGGCCATGCCGTATCGCTGCACTGTCGCCTCGAGCCACCGCATCTGCTTGATCGTGAGGATTCCGGTAGAGCGGTCGACGTAATCGGCGACCTCCTCCTCCAGCCCCGGCGGGGTGGGGTGGCCATCGCAGATCATCTCGACCATCATGCGGGATCATCACCTGCTCCCACCCGCGGCGAATGACGGAGATCGTGCCGTCGAAGTCGAAGAGTGCGTGGCGCACGTGGCCCACCCGCACAGTGGGGTTGACGACCTCCAGCCAATCGAGGTGTCTGTCGATACCTACATCTTCCGTTGCCGTCGTGCGACCTTCCGGGTTGCGGGCGCCGTCTGACGGCGTCACCAACCCGGAAGGTCGGACCTGTGCGTGCCGGGCCAGGATCTCCTCCGGCGTCGCGGTCCCGGTCTGGCCCAGCTTCTCGACGATGACCGCGGCAGCAAGGTTAGCGAACGCCGCCGCCTCCTGTGGCGTGGCCCCGCAGGCCAGCGCCGTCGCCAGCGCGGCGCCGAAGGTGTCGCCCGCGCCCACCGGGTCGAGGGGTGGGGTCACCGGGGCAGCGGGTATCCGGGCCATGGTGCCATCCCCCCAGACCATGGCGCCTCGGGCGCTCAACGTGATGCAGACTGCCCGCCCGGTCTGCTCCGCCAGCGCATGGGCGACCTTCACGACCGCATCCTGGTCGTCCCTGTTGGCCGACTGTACGCTGCGGCCCGCCAGGACGGCGGCTGACGCCTCCGCCCAGTTCGGCTTCACCACCATGTGGCGAAAACGCCCGACCCGGCTGCGGGAGTCCGCGACAAAGACCGTGTCCGGATGCTCAACCGCCAGATCGATCAGCGCCTCCCGGACGCGATCGGTCACCACCCCGTTGATCTCCAGTTGGTCCGCTACCAAGAGCGCGTCGAGGTCAGCGATTGTGTCGGTCACACTCGCGATCAGGGCGTCCTCAAGATCGGCTGCCAGCGGTTGTGCGTTCTCGAAGTCGAGCCGCGAATCCTCCTGCTCCGACTCGTAACCGGTCAGGATCGGCTTGATGTAGGTGCTCGTGCTGCGGTCGCACGAGATCACCAGGCGGTCGACGGTGATGCCGCGCGCCGCCATCTCCTGCTGCAGGATCCTGCCGCGCCAATCGTCGCCGAGCACGGAGAAGACCGTGACCTGCCGGATACCCAGGGCGCTCAGGTTCTGCGCCACGTTGCCGCCCGCACCGGGTGCGTAGCGTTCGGCCACGACAGGACGTGGGAAACGCGGGGTCTCTCGCGAGAGAAATGAGCGGGTCATGTCGGCAGTCCAGTAGCCATCCAGGGCCAGATCGCCGATCACGCCCACACGACACGATTGGGCGCGGTCGAGCAGCGCCTGCAGCCGCTCGCGGGGGAGCCAGTCCGATCAGCGATTTGTCCAACCCTCATCCCTCCCCGTTGCTAGTGCGATCCACTGCCCGGCGATGAAGTCGCCGGGCTTACATACAGTCGCCCCATCAATGGGGCTTCACTACGCGTCCACAGGCTCCCTAAGCCCGATTGATCGGGCGTCGCTTGATAGCACGGGGACTTCATCCCCGTGCGGCTTACGGGTCCGGGAACTGCTTACGCCGCAAATAGTGTCACCTCGATCATCTCGCAGAGGGCATGGTAGCACAGCTCGTGCAGTTCCTGGATCCGGTCCGTCCGCTCGGCGGGCACGCGGATCGCGACGTCGGCAAGCTCGAGCGAGCCGCCCGCCGCCCGATCCCGTGAGGCCGATGGTCGTGAGCCCGGCAGCCTGCGCCACCTGGGCGGCATAGGCGATGTCGCGCGCATTTCCGCTGGTGCTGATCCCGAAGAGGACGTCGCCCGGCCGGGCCAGCGCGACCAGTTCCTGCGCAAATCCCACGTCACGGTCGGGGCGATCGTTGGCTACGGCGCTTGCCAACGAGGGGTTCGCCCCCAGCACCACGGCCCGCAGCCCACCTTCGAGGTTTCGCAGCAGAAGGTCGCCGTCGGGCACGCCCGCCAGGCGTCGGCGGAGGCTCTCGGTGAGCGGTCGGGCATGGGCATAGGATTTGAGGAGCTCCCCGGAGATGTGAAGGGCATCGGCCATGCTGCCGCCGTTGCCGCAGAGATAGAGTGTGCCGCCGGACTTGAAGGCGCGGATCAGCTCCCCGAAGGCGCGCACCAAGTCGGCCTTCACCGTCGATAGCTCCGGCTGGCGGGTCAGCAGCTCCGTCGATATCGTCATCCGCCGCCGCTGGCAGCGGCATCTCGGGCGGACTGCGACGTCGCTCTTCGCCACACGATCCAGTGCGGCCACCACGCGATGGTGCAGATTGGGGATCGTGACCACGTGGTCTCCGGTGACGTGGTAGCCCGCGCCGCCGAGGGAAGTGGGGCGGTTGACGATGTTCTTGCGCGGGCGGTAGTAGTAGAGCGGGTCGTCGTAGCCAAGGCGCCCGTGAATGTCGTCACCCAGTGAGATCAGGTCGAAGTTGCCCGTCGTGATGTGCGAGACCGTATATCCCAGGTTGCGCACGATGGTGAGCGCTTTCAGGAAGACCTCGGGGCCGGTGACCGCCGAGCCGAAGTTGACGAAAACCCCGCCCTCCAGCTGGCTCACGGAGGTCACATAGCGCACAAAGTCGCGCCCGGTGGCGGTGCCCAGGATCGTGAAGTCCGCCGTGGGATGCTGGTGGATGATGTCGGTGCCGATGGTGACGTGGATTGTGGCCGGAATACCCAGCCGGTATGCGTGCCACAGCACGCTCACGTCGCGATGCGGGAACCGTTCAGGGTGTTGGTCGATATAGCGGCCTATGGCGGCGCCATACCCCAGGCCATCACGGACCCCCTCTCGTAGGGCCAGGTGCATCAGCCTGCCGGTCTCGTCGGCCATACCGAAGCTGCCGTCCTCGATACTCGTCGCCACGTCCTCGCTGGTCTCCCCTATCAGCGCTAACTCCACGTCGTGGATCGACACGGCGCCATTGCCCGCCACGTGGGTGAGGATGCCGCGCTCCAGCAGGTCAATGACCAGCCGCGAGAGCCCGCTCTTGATTACGTGCGCGCCCATCATCCACATGACCGACGCACCCACTTGGCGCGCGGCTATAATCGCATCCGCGACGGCATTGAGCGCCTGCAGGTCGACGGCGTGCGTTGGGGGAAACACGGGTGCCGGGTCATCCGGGTTCAGCAGATCGGAGAGGTGGACCAGGTTTCGCCGCTCCGCGAGTGGGTAGGTGCTGACTTCGGTCAGATCGATTGTCTTCATAGATCGGTGAACCTCCGATTGAGTCCGTTCTGCCAGTCGAGTATTGATCAGGCTGTCCGCATTCTATCCCTGGACCGGACGGTTGTCTATGCGGCGGCCGTCTCGGCCGGTCTACGCTCGGCCGGATTCCGTGGTAAGATCCCCGCCTGCGTCGTGGGCTACGGTCGTGAGCCACGACCGACTTGGGGCCGGCTCCTCTGTGGAGCGGCCCCCTCATATTGTTGGAGGTTCTATGGGTAGAGTGCTAATTGCCGTAATCGCTGTGACGGGGATCGCGAGTCGTTACGATCCCGGTGTGTTTCAAAGCGTCGTCCAGGTGCGCCAGAGAAGTGGCAGTCTGCCAAGCCAGCTGCCCGAATATGACGGAGCGCACATCGCGTTGCTCGACTGCCACGACGTTGGCAAGCAGGTGCTGGTCTGCAAGGGAGACGACTGCAGGTTCGCGTTGGTGGCGGATTGCGCGGGTGTCGCCGATGGCGGACGCGCCTGGATGATCCGCAACGGTATCGCCGGTGAGGTCGATGACGTCACGGCAGATCGGCTCAACGCCGTCGGGCAGCAGATCCAGATCTATACGGACGCATCGCTGGCGGGCGTCGTGCCCGGTCGCAACGTGGATGCAGCCGCGCAGCCCGTAAGTCGGTTCCGGGCGTCCTAACGCGCCCGGGAACCCCCACTCAACTGCTCCTTCTCCCCATTGACAGGGCCCCGTTTTCGTTGTACACTTAATATCGTAAAATTACGATGAAAGGGCCCCCATGTCCTCACCGGACGCATGTTGTTCCGTACCCGAAGCGTGCTGCAGCCTGGACATCTCAGGCGAAGCTCAGGAGCGCTTCGTGCGCATGGCCAAGGCGATGGGGAACTCGATCCGATTCGAGATCCTCAAGTTCCTCGTGACGCACCCCGGCTGCATCACGGGTGATATCGTCGATTATCTGCCCATCGCGCAGGCGACCGTCTCACAGCATCTCAAGGTGCTGCGAGAGGCCGGCTGGATCACCGGAATTACCGAAGGTCCCGCGCGCTGTTACTGCCTGAACGCCGAGAGCATTGCCTGGTTCAGGCAGATGGTGGATCATATTCTGTAGGAGAGATCTATGGTTACTGCGGAACACACGGTGACGACCACCAGCGCTCTGACGCTGGCCGACCACTGGGACCATGCACTGGCCCGGTGGGGATACAAGCGCGGCAATCATCGCGTCACGCCGGGTCTCTATGCGCTCGGCGCGCCGACGTCCGACTCGCCCGTTTTCGTGACCGCCAACTACAGCCTTAGCTTCGACGCTCTGCGATCGGCGCTGGTGGGTGTGGACGGTTACATCTTGGTGCTCGATACCCAGGGTGTCAATGTCTGGTGTGCGGCGGGGAAGGGGACCTTTGGCACCGACGAGGTGGTGCACCGGATCGAGTCATCCGGCCTGGCCGACGTCGTCTCGCACCGGAACCTGATCCTGCCACAGCTCGGCGCTCCCGGTGTCTCCGCACACGAGGTCAAGCAGCGCACGGGCTTCAAGGTCACCTACGGGCCTGTGCGTGCTGAAGACCTGCCGGACTACCTGGCGACCGGAACGGCCACGCCTGAGATGCGCCGAGTGCGCTTCACACTGCGGGATCGTCTGGTCCTGGTCCCGGTGGAGCTCGTGCACGTCTTCTTGCCGGCACTTGTGGCAGCCCTGGCGCTGGGCTTGCTCGTCTCGCCTTTGGCGGGATGGGCGGCGATGGCAGCCGTGCTTGCAGGCGCGGTTCTATTCCCCATCCTGCTGCCCTGGTTGCCCGCGCGCACCTTCAGTGCTAAGGGCTTTATCCTGGGGACAGTCGTGGCGGTCGTCTTTGCAGCGGTGGCAGTGGTATCGCCGGGCGGGGCGCTGTGGCAGCACGTGGGCTGGCCGGTCGCCTATCTGCTGGCGATGCCGCCGATCACTGCCTATTTGGCCCTCAACTTCACCGGATCGACGACGTTCACCTCCAGGACCGGCGTCCGCCGGGAGATGATGGCATACCTGCGCGTCATGGCCGGGCTTTTCGGAGCCGGGATTCTGTTGACGGTTAGCCTATCGATCTACGGCTGGGTTGCGTAATTCAGAGAAATTGGACCCAATCTTTCTGAGAATGGCCCAATCTCGACGCCTTCGGAGAGGTGGCTTCACCAAGCGCACAGGAGACACAATGGCAAGTTGCTGTGGAACCACGAGTTGCTGTGAGACGACGACCACGTGCGGATGTTCGGATGAGCGAGACGAGAGTTTTGTTCCTGTCAGCGCACTGAACACGCTGGCTTTCAAGGCCGAGCTGTGCATCAACTGCGGGCTGTGCTCGATGGTCTGTCCTCACGGCGTTTTCTTGCCCGGCGTAGCGCAGTCGGGGCGCGCGGTTGTGGAGATCGTTCGAGCGGATGCGTGTATGGAGTGCGGCGCGTGCGAACGTAACTGCCCGACCGGCGCGCTTATGGTCGACAGCGGCGTCGGCTGCGCGGCAGCGATGATCCGTGCCGCGCTCACGGGGGCTGCCGAGCCGACCTGTTAGCTCAGACCCAACGCGGAGCGTCCTCTTGTGCCGCCCACGGATCGACCTATACTCGGTCCAGGCCTATCCTCTGTATAGGAGGGCGCAATGACACTGGCCTCGGGGGATCTACTTCAGGAACGGTACCGCGTCGGATCACTCCTCGGCAAAGGCGGCATGGGTGCTGTCTTCCGAGGCTACGACACGCGGCTGGACGTCTCCGTGGCTGTCAAGGAGATGACTGTCCAGCCCGGCCTCGACGAGGGTATGCTGCACGATCTTCGGGGGCAGTTCGAGCAGGAGGCGAAGACCCTCGCCCGGCTGCGCCATGCTAATCTCGTGCGGGTCAGCGACTTTTTCATCGAGGACCCGAACGCCTATCTGGTCATGGACTTCGTGGAGGGCGAGAGCCTGGCCGACCGCATTAAGCGGGACGGTGCGCTTCCGGAGGCACAGGTCGTCGCGTGGATGGCCGAGCTGCTCGACGCGCTGGCCTACTGCCACGCCCAGGGCGTCCTCCACCGCGACGTCAAGCCCCACAACGTCATCATCACCTCTGACGGCCACGCTATCCTGGTTGACTTCGGGCTTGTCAAGCTGTGGGATCCCGCCAATCCGGTGACGCAGACGGTCGTGCGCGGGATGGGAACGTTGGAGTACGCGCCGCCCGAGCAGTACAGCCTGCGCTCCGGCCATACCGATCCACGCAGCGACCTCTACAGCCTTGGCTCCACAATGTACCATGCGCTCACAGGGCAGGCGCCGCCGACGGCGACCGACCGCATGGCCGATCCGGCCATTTTCGTCCCCGTGCGTCGCCTCAATCCCGAAGTGAGCGCCAACACCGAGGCCGTCATCTTGAAGGCGATGGAGCTGGCACGCGACGCCCGCTTCCCGAACGCTCGAACGATGCTCGAAGCTCTCAACTCGACTGCGCAGTCCGGGCCGGAACCTGCGCCTGTCCGTATGCCCGAGCCGACCGAGGTGCTGCCCGAAGCATCCCTGGAGCCCTCGCCACAAGCCCCACCACAGGTCTCGGGACATGCGGTCGAGCCCCTGCCCGCTACCATCCGCGCCGAAGCCGAACGCCGTGCCCCCAGGGGTGCGGCGGCTGAGGTGTCTGTGCCCGACCGCGCCGCTCAGATGCGGCCCGCTTCCGAGCGGCACGGCACCTCCTCCCCCCACTTGCGCCGACGTCCCTTGCCTCTGCTGCGACGCCCCGTGCCGGCGCCGAGGTGGCGAGAAGCACCGGGCGGGGTGCAACCCAACGGAAGAGGAGATGGCTGTGGGCTCTTGGTGCCGTGATCGTCTTGGCTGTCGTGGGGGCCGGTGGCCTCTGGTACCTGGGTTACTTTGACAGTCTTTCCCTATTTGCCCCAGCGCCCCACTTCCGGGACCTGTGAGGCAAACGCCTCGTCCCGGCGTCCCCGCCGGAGAAGCGGGGGTCCCCGCCGATGTGTGGGCGGTCGGAACCGCACCGGATCTGCCGCCGATGGGGTTCGTGAACCCTGAGGGCAGTCTGGTAGGCTTCGACATCGACCTGATGCGCCTCGTCGGCGAGCGCGCCGGCTTCGGGGTCGAGTTCGTCACCGTGCCACGAGGTGAGTTGTTTCCGGGCCTTGAGCGGGGCGATTTCGACGCGGTCATCTCGTCGGTGACGATCACCGACGAACGCCGGCAGCGATTCCTCTTCTCCGAGCCCTATCTCAATGGCGGCTACGTCATTGTCGTCCCGATGGACAGCGACATCGGAGGTGCGCCTGACCTGCGGGGCCGTCCCGTGGGTGTTCAGGATGGCACGCCGGGGGTGGCAGCGCTGGAGCGCATCGGCGAGGTCGCAATCCGGCCATTCGACGGCCCGGAAGCTGCCTTCATCGCGCTGAACGAGCACGCCGTCGATGCCGTCGTCTGTGATCTCGTGACCGCGGCCCGGCGGGTCAGAGCGCCGGAGGCTGCCGGGCCTCGGGTCAAGATCGTCGGTGACCCGCTGACGGAGGACCTCTACGGCATCGTCCTGCCCCAGGGCCGCGTCGATCAGTTGGAGCGTGTCAACGGCGCGCTCGACGCCATCCGCGCGTCCGGCCAGTACGGCGAGCTGGTCGATACCTGGCTGCGGTGAGGAAAAGCGGACCGGCGAAAGTCGTCACAGTCGTACGCGGCGCTCATCCCTGAAGATGTAGTTACCCCGAACGTCGCCCGGTCTATGTATGGGTGACGCGACGTTTCCTGTATCGCTTGATCTCCGCTCAACCGCTCTGTCGCTTTTGCATTGATTGACTAATCCTTTCAGCCTCCCTATACTCTCCCCATCACCACAGCCGGGAGGACCCATGACAGCCATACCAGTGCAGCTATCGCGTCGCACCAAGCTCCTGTACGGTTCCGGAGACATCGGGTTCAGTCTGACGTCCACCATCGTCGGTGCTTACCTGGCCATCTTTCTGACCGATGTCGTGGGGATCTCGCCGGGGATGGCGGCCATTGCGATCCTCATCGGCAAGAGTTGGGACTGGATCAACGATCCCATCATCGGCCATATCTCCGACCGGACGCGATCACGGTGGGGGAGGCGGCGTCCCTTCCTGCTCTTCGGGCCGCTTCCTTTTGCTCTGGCGTTCATGCTGCTCTGGTGGCGCCCACCGTGGACAACCCCGCGCTCCTCGTCGCCTATTACGCCTTCGCCTACGTGGTCTACGACGGAGCCGCCACGTTCGT
>CAVVUS010000021.1:0-129692 GCA_963751345.1 uncultured Chloroflexia bacterium | reverse complement strand
TCGCAGTAGCAGGTCCATCGGCAAGGTCGAGATCGCGAGATGTGCGATCTCGACCGAGACGGCCAAGGCCTTGCGAGCAGTATCCAACGTCGCCTCTTCCATTGACTTACCATACACCTACCGGTGCTGTCGTCAATTAGCCTAGGGTCAAGGCTGTCTTCATTCGTGATAGACCTTCCTGCAGGAGGCTCCGCGGGCACCCGAAGTTTCAGGCGCACGAATCCCTCTCCACCCGGGCCAAATGCGGCACCGCCGTTGAGCGCGACGCAGCCCTTTTCCAGGAAGAAGGATTCCGGCGACTGGCCGAGGTTCGCCTCACGGCAGTCGATCCAGGCAAGGTACGTGCCCTCGGGCGAGGCCATCTTCAACTGCGGCATGTGCTTTGCCAGGTAGTCTCTCGCAAAATCGCGGTTGCTTTCGAGGTAGCGGAGAAGCGCTGTCAGCCACGGCTGCCCTTTGTCATAGGCGGCCTCGGCGGCGACGTACCCCATCAGGTTGGGTGATCCCACCAACCCCCCTCGTCCCCGCTCGTACTGCTTGCGGAGGTCGCGATTGGGGATGACGGCAAAGCCACAGTGGAGCCCCGCGACGTTGAAGGTCTTGCTTGGGGCCATCAACGTGATCGTCCGCGCCTCGATCTCGGGAGCGAGGCTGGCGATGGGCGTGTGCTGATGGCCGCTGAAGATGATGTCGGCGTGGATCTCGTCCGAACAGATGATGGTGTCGTGCCGGAGGCAGTGCTCGGCCATGGTCTCGAGCTCGGGCCTGGAGAAGACGCGTCCTACGGGGTTGTGCGGGTTACAGAGCAGGAAGAGGCGCGTCTTCTCCGTGAACGCTCGTTCGAACCGATCGGCGTCGAGACTATAGCGACCGTCTGACTGACGCGTCAGCTCCATCGCCTGACCCAGCACGCCGGCGTCCGCCGCCGCGTGAAAATGTGCATGTAGACGGGGGTCTGGATGAGCACGGCCTCGTCCCTATTGACAAAGGCGCGAGAGGCTACGTTGAACCCTGACACGATACCGGGGAGAAAGACGATCGCGTCGGGCTCCACGTACCAGTCGTAGAGCTTGGCAAGGCGATCGGTGATCAACTCGGCCAAGTGGCCCGGGCTCATTTCGTAGCCGAAGACGCCGTGCTCGGCGCGCTCACATAGTGCGCGTATGACGGCCGGCGGCGAGACGAAATCCATGTCGGCGACCCACATCGGCAGGACGTCCTCCCCGTAGATGCCCCATTTTCATGCTACTGGTGCACCTACGGTGGACGACCGTATCGAAATCGAACGCCGCGTTGTCGAGTTCTGTCGCGTCGCTTGTAGCTAAAGTTTGGTTGTTATCCACAGGATCCTCCTGGTGGTCGGTGGGTATGTCTTGGTCTCGGGGAGGCCGTCAGCGATTATACCACTTTGACCACAAAGAGGTGTCCTCGCACGCGCACGAAACCTTCGCAAGGTTAGCCGCGCGCTTGTGCCTCCCACGAACCACCTTATACTCGCCGTAGGAGGGCGCAATGACACTGGCCTCGGGGGATCTACTTCAGGAACGGTACCGCGTCGGATCACTCCTTGGCAAAGGCGGCATGGGTGCTGTCTTCCGCGGCTACGACACGCGGCTGGACGTCTCCGTGGCTGTCAAGGAGATGACCGTCCAGCCCGGCCTCGACGAGGGTATGCTGCACGATCTTCGGGGGCAGTTCGAGCAGGAGGCAAAAACCCTCGCCCGGCTGCGCCATGCTAATCTCGTGCGGGTCAGCGACTTCTTCATCGAGGACCCGAACGCCTATCTGGTCATGGACTTCGTGGAGGGCGAGAGCCTTGCCGACCGCATTAAGCGGGACGGCGCGCTTCCCGAGGCACAGGTCGTCGCGTGGATGGCCGAGCTGCTCGACGCGCTGGACTACTGCCATGGCCAGGGCGTCCTCCACCGCGACGTCAAGCCCCACAACGTCATCATCACCTCTGACGGCCACGCTATCCTGGTTGACTTCGGGCTTGTCAAGCTGTGGGATCCGGCCAATCCGGTGACGCAGACGGTCGTGCGCGGGATGGGAACGTTGGAGTACGCGCCCCCCGAGCAGTACAGCCTGCGCTCCGGCCATACCGATCCACGCAGCGACCTCTACAGCCTTGGCTCCACAATGTACCATGCGCTCACAGGGCAGGCGCCGCCGACGGCGACCGACCGCATGGCCGATCCGGCCAATTTCGTCCCCGTGCGTCGCCTCAATCCCGAAGTGAGCGCCAATACCGAGGCCGTCATCTTGAAGGCGATGGAGCTGGCACGCGACGCCCGCTTCCCGAACGCTCGAACGATGCTCGAAGCTCTCAACTCGCCTGCGCAGTCCGGGCCGGAACCTGCGCCTGTCCGTATGCCCGAGCCGACCGACGTGCTGCCCGAAGCATCCCCGGAGCCCTCGCCACAAGCCCAACCACAGGTCTCGGGACATGCGGTCGAGCCCCTGCCCGCCACCATCCGCGCCGAAGCCGAACGCCGTGCCCCCAGGGCGCGGCGGCTGAGGTGTCTGTCCCGACGGCTGCCGTCGACTGCCCGTGCCCGAGCCGCTCGCCGCTGGGCGCCCCGCGAGCGGCACTGGCCCTTCCTCCCCACCTTGCGCGGGCGTCCCTTGCCTCTGCTGCGACGCCCCGCGCCGGCGCCGAGGTGCCGAGATCCACCGGACGGGGTGCAACCCAACGGAAGAGGAGATGGCTGTGGGCTCTTGGTGCCGTGATCGTCTTGGCTGTCGTGGGGGCCGGTGGCCTCTGGTACCTGGGTTCCCTCGACAGTCTTTCCCTATTTGCCCGCGCGCCCCACTGCCGGGATCCTGTGAGGCAAACGCCTCGTCCCAGCGTCCCCGCCGGAGAAGCGGGCGGCCCCGCCGATGTGTGGGCAGTCGGAACCGCACCGGATCTGCCGCCGATGGCCTTCGTGAATCCCAGGGCAGTCTGGTAGGCTTCGACATCGACCTGATGCACCTCGTCGGGGAGCGCGCCGGCTTCGAGGTCGAGTTCGTCACCGTGCCACGAGGTGAGTTGTTTCCGGGGCTTGAGCGGGGCGATTTCGACGCGGTCATCTCGTCGGTGACGATCACCGACGAACGCCGGCAGCGATTCCTCTTCTCCGAGCCCTATCTCAATGGTGGCTACGTCATTGTCGTCCCGATGGACAGCGACATCGGAGGTGCGCCTGACCTGCGGGGCCGCCCCGTGGGTGTTCAGGATGGCACGCCGGGGATGGTGGCGCTGGAGCGCATCGGCGAGGTCGCAATCCGGCCCTTCGACGGCCCGGAAGCTGCCTTCATCGCGCTGAACGAGCACGCCGTCGATGCCGTCGTCTGCGATCTCGTGACCGCGGCCCGGCGGGTCCGGGCGCCGGAGGCTGCCGGGCCTCGGGTCAAGATCGTCGGTGACCCGCTGACGGAGGACCTCTACGGCATCGTCCTGCCCCAGGGCGGCGTCGATCAGTTGGAGCGTGTCAACGGCGCGCTTGAGGCCATCCGCGCGTCCGGCCAGTACGGCGAGCTGGTCGAGACCTGGCTGCGGTGAGGAAAAGCGGACCGGCGAAAGTCGTCTACAGTCTGCCAACTTACCTGATAGCACAAGGAGCAGATACAACGGCGTAGGATGAGATAATGGCTGAGCGGCGCCGAGAACTCGGAGGTGTTGCTTCCGGCAGCCCATATGATATTCGTCCTACGCGGCGCTCATCCCTGAAGATGTAGTTACCCCGAACGTCGCCCGGTCTATGTATGGGTGACGCGATGTTTCCTGTATCGCTTGATCTCCGCTCAACCGCTCTGTCGCTTTTGCATTGATTGACTAATCCTTTCAGCCTCCCTATACTCTCCCCATCACCACAGCCGGGAGGACCCATGACAGCCATACCAGTGCAGCTATCCCGTCGCACCAAGCTCCTGTACGGTTCCGGAGACATCGGGTTCAGTCTGACGTCCACCATCGTCGGTGCTTACCTGGCCATCTTTCTGACCGATGTCGTGGGGATCTCGCCGGGTATGGCGGCGATTGCGATCCTCATCGGCAAGAGCTGGGACTGGATCAACGATCCCATCATCGGCCATATCTCCGACCGGACGCGATCACGCTGGGGGAGGCGGCGTCCCTTCCTGCTCTTCGGGCCGCTTCCTTTTGCCCTGGCGTTCATGCTGCTCTGGTGGCGCCCACCGTGGGACAACCCCGCGCTCCTCGTCGCCTATTACGCCTTCGCCTATGTGGTCTACGACGGAGCCGCCACGTTCGTTTACATGCCCTACTTCGCCCTGACGCCCGAGCTGACCTCCGATTACGACGAGCGGACGTCGCTGACGACGTACCGGATGTTCTTCTCCATCCTCGGCAGTCTGATCGCTTTCACGGTGCCCCTATTGATCGTGGGAACCTTCGAGCCCGGACACGCCGGCAAGGTCCTGACGATGGGCATCCTTTTCGGCGTCGTCTCCGCACTCCCACTTCTGTTGGTTTTCTTCGGCACACACGAAAATCCGGCGCATACTGAGATGGCGCAGCCCAGTCTGCGCGAGTCGCTGCAGGCGGCCCGGAAAACCCCTCCGTTTCTCTATGGGCTGGGGCTCTTTCTGGCGGCGTGGATGGCGATCACCGTGGTCGAGACCACGCTCCTGTATTACGTCAGGTACTGGCTGCACCGCGAGGGGGAGAGCGACCTGATCATGGCGACGATCTTCGTCATGGCCATCTTCGCGCTGCCGCTGTGGCAGTGGATCTCGGCTCGCTGGAGCAAGCGCTGGGCCTATGTAGCCGGCGTCGCATTTTGGGCGGTGGTCCAGATCGTGCTGGTGCTGGTGAGCCCCGGCACCGGTCTGCCGGTGATCCTGTTCCTCTGCCTGCTCGCGGGCATCGGCGTCTCGGCGGTGCACGTCATTCCCTGGGCGATGATCCCCGACGCTGTGGAGTGGGACGAGTGGCGGACCGGGGAACGGCACGAGGGCATCTTCTACAGCCTGACGACGCTGACCCACAAGGTGGCGTCGTCGATTGCCATCCCGCTGGTGCTGCTGGTCCTGCAGTTCACGGGGTACGTTCCCAATGCAGCGCAGCAGTCTCCCGCTGCCTTGACCGGATTGCGGATCGTGATGGGCCCGATTCCTGCAGTCCTGCTCTGTTTGGGGATCGTGATTGCCTTGCGCTACCCGCTCGATCGTGCGGAGTACCGGCGGATCACGCAGGAGCTGCAACTGCGCGAGGCGGAGGGACGCTAGATGGTCGAGTCTACAACCGTCGACGTCCGACCCGTCCGCACCGTTCGGGAGCGCCGTACGTTCCTGACGTTTCCCTGGCGCATTTATCGGGATGATCCGCTGTGGGTGCCGCCGCTGCTTCCCGAGCGGGCCAAGGAGATCGACCCCGCGCAGGGCGCCTTCTTCAAGCGTGGCGAGGCCGAGCTCTTTGTGGCCTGGCGAGGTGGCCGGCCCGTGGGTACCATCTGTGCCGCGGAGGACCGTTACACCAACGAGCTGCGCGATCTGCACGAGTGTGTCTTTGGCTTCTTTGACTACGTGGATGACATCAACGTGGCCAAAGCACTCGTCGACCGGGTAAGCGTGTGGGGCAGGGATCGCGGTCTCGACACCCTCTTCGGGCCGTTCAACCTCAACTACGAGGACGCCTACGGTGTACTGATTGAGGGGAGAGATCGTCCGCCCACGGTGATGTGTGGCCACACTCCACCCTACTATCTGGCCACGATGGAGCGACTCGGCTTCTCGCAAGCCCGCGCCGACAACATGGCGCTGGCCATCGATATCTCCGAGCAGACGCCGGCTCTCCGGCGGTTGGCCCGCCTCGCAGAAACGGTGTTGCGGCGGCGCGAGATTGTCGTCCGCACGCCCGACCTCGACCATTGGGACGACGAGGTCGACCGATTGCACTACCTGCTGAACACGGCGCTAGTCCACCTGGATGACTTCATCGGCTGGCACCGGACCGCCGTCGAGGCGCTCGTGGCGCCCTTCCGGCAGATCGCCGATATGGACCTGGTCCTCTTTGCCGAGGTGGATGGCGAGACCGTCGGGTTTCTGCCGGGCATCCCCAATCTCAACGAGGCCCTGATCCACGTCAATGGGCTGCGGTATCCGTGGGATTACGCGCGGCTTGCCTGGCATCTGGGTCTGCGCCCACGGTTCGGTTACCAACCCGCCTGTCTCGCCATCAAGAGTGTGCTGATTGCACCCGAGTACTGGAACACAGGCGTGATCGCCGTGCTGGGGGCCGAGATGGTCAAGCGTGCCCGCGCCAAGGGCTACACCTGGCTGGATCTGTCCATCACGTCCGAGGACAATCCCCAGACACCGCTGATCGCCGACCACATGGGCGGCGAAGTCTACAAGCGATGGCGGACGTACAGAAAACAGATCGCGATCATAGCTATGACTGACGGCTAATCCTATGCTCTTCTCCGATCTGCACTTTCGTTACTCCTTCTGGCGCTACCAGGAGATGATCCTCGAGGTGGTGGCGCAGAAGGCCGCCACCGAGGACAAGTTCCACATCGTGGCGCCGCCTGGATCGGGCAAGACGATCGTGGGGTTGGAATTGGTCCGGCGCTTTGCATGCCCTGCGGTCATCTTCGCGCCGACGACCACGATCCAGACGCAGTGGCAGGAAAAGCTGGCGCTCTTTACCGACGATCCCGGTTGGATCGCCCGCCACAGCAGCCTGGATGCGAAGCATCTGGCCGACATCAACGTCCTCACCTACCAGGTCCTGTCGACGCCCGGCGAGCACCTGGCGTTCGTGGAGCGGGTCGCCGTCGAGCGTTGGGTCGACGACCTGCTGGCCAGCGACCGGGCGAGGACCGAGGACGAGGCCCGCGCGCGCATTGCCACGCTCCAGGAGACCAACCCCGCGCAGTTCCGGCGGGAGGTGTCGAAACGCTACCGGCGGGTGAAGCGCGAGTTGCTGCGCAGCGGCGACGTCGACGGGCGCCAGTTCCTGCACCCCAACGCCCGCGATCTCATCGACCGCATCGTCGCACGAGGCGTGCAGACGCTCGTGCTCGACGAGTGCCATCACCTGCTCGACTACTGGGCCTTTATCCTGCGTACCCTGATTACGCCGCTCCCCGACGTGCGGGTCGTCGGCCTGACGGCGACGCTGCCCGATCCCGCCAACCAGAACGAGTACGAGAACTACGCCTCGCTGCTGGGCGACGTCGACTTCGAGGTGCCGACCCCGGCGGTGGTCAAAGAAGGCAACCTCGCCCCCTATCGGGATCTGGTCTACTTCTGCGAGCCGTCCGCTCGCGAGCTCGCTATCTCCGGCACATCCAGGCGCACTTCGAGACGCCGTCGCGCGGATCACCGAGACGCCGGCGTTTACGCGATGGGTGTGGCGGATGGTGGTGGAGAGGACGTCGCGCCCTCGCGATGCGCCGAGCGCCTTGGCCGATGCGCCCGGACTCCGGCGGCGCGCCGGAGCCCTTCGACGCCTTCTTCAGCCGCGAGCCCGCGCTCTGCGTAGCGGGTGTGAAGTTCCTGCTGCTCGCGCGACATCGCGTTGCCCGATGACGTGGTGGTGATCGAGGAGATGCAGGCATCGCTCAACATGGACGACTGGCTCACGCTGCTGGAGATCTTTGGGCTGCAGGTGCTCAAGGTCAGTGCGGATGGTGCCGATCACGCCTCTATCGCGACCTGCGCCGGGCGCTGCTGGGATTTGGCATCACCATCACCGAGCGCGGCGTCCGCCACCAGCGTTCCCCGGCGAGTTGGTGCTCACCCTGTCGGAGTCAAAGGACACGCCACCGTGGAGATCCTGCGCGCCGAAGCGGCGGCGATGGGGCCGCGGCTGCGGGCCGTCGTCATCACCGACTACGAGCGTATGAGTGCCCGCACCCGGAGGCTCAAGGCGTTCTCGACCCCGATGCGGGGAGTGCCGTCCGGGTCTTCCGCCGCCTGGTCCACGACGAAAAGACCCGGCAGCTGGGCCCGGTGCTGGTCACCGGTGGCGTCGTCCTGGCCGATGCCGACCACGTGGACGCGCTTGACGCGGAGCTGCGCCGCTGGGTGGAGCGCAACGGACCGCGTTCACCTGGGAATGGCAGCCGACCGACGACCCCCGTGTGGTGCAGCTGGTCGGGAGCGGCGGCGGGTGGGGTCCCGGGTCTACGTCTCGCTGGTGACCGATCTCTTCGAACAAGGCGTCACCCGCTGTCTCGTGGGCACGCGCGGGCTCTTCGGCGAGGGATGGGATGCGCTCACCCTCAACACCCTCGTCAACCTGACCGCCGTGACGACGCGCACGGGCGTGCGCCAGATCCGCGGGCGCAGCCTCCGGCTCGACCCGGCTTGGCCGCGCAAGGTCGCCCACAACTGGGACGTCGTCTGTACCAGCCGGCGGTTCGACAAGGGCGACATCGATCTGCGGCGCTTCGCGGCCCGGCACCGCCATACCTGGGGCATCATCGTCTCAACCCAGGCTTCGGGATCTGGCCGGCGCCGTCCAGGCTGCGGCGGAGGGACTGACGGTCGGCGCGGCGCTGCAGGGACAGATCACGCGCGGGGTCTCCCACGTCGACGTCGAGTTGGCGCAGGAACTGGCATTCAAGCCCTTCAAGCAGCTGGAGCTCTCCAAGTACACGCGGCGGATGCTGGCTGCCGTGCCGCAGCGCGACCGGGTCTACGACCTCTGGCGCGTCGGCGACCCCTACTCGAACTTCGCCTACAGCGCCACCCAGCTCGAACCGGCGGACCTCAAGTTCCGCACCGTCTACACCGTGGCCGATTCGCTCAAAGCGATCACGCGGCGGCTCCTGGCCGGCCTCGTCGGCGTTGCCGGCACCATCTGGGTCTATGGCCTGTTGGAGCTTCCCGGCGTGGGCGACCCGAGCTTTGTGGGCTATGCCGTGGGGCCCTCGTCCTGGGCCTCGTCGTGGCCCCTGATCGTCAATGCCAGGGCCATCTGGCGGGTCTTCAAGAAGTCATTTCTTGAGCTGCCCGCCGACGCCGTCCTGCTTGACATCGGACGGGCGCTGCTGGCAGCGCTGCGCGACGCGGGTCTCGTCAGTCGCAGCCTGGATGGGAAGTACGTCCGGGTTGTCGAGACGCCGGGCAGCGGGTTGCAGGTCTTTGTGGACTACGCATCGCCCGAGGATTCCGATATCTTTGCCCGCGCGTATCGTGAGCTCATGGGCCCCATTGGCGACGCGCGCTATTTGATCGAGCGGGATAGCACGAGCCTGCGCACCCTGATCTACCGCCCGCTCTGGCGCCTCGTCCGCGGCGTCTTGGGGCTGGGTGAGGATCTCCGCGCCTACCATCGTGTGCCCGACGTCCTGGCAACGCGCCGTGAGCGGGCCGAGGCGTTGGCCCGCCACTGGCAGCGCTACGTCGGTGGCGGGCGGCTCATCTACACCCGCACCGCCGAGGGCCGGCGCATCCTGCTGGAGGCCCGCGGTCGCCGCCGCCGGCGGTGCGCCAGGCCGCCTTCGAGTTCTGGACCTAGACGGGCCGCGCGTGTGTGTACGATTTGGCATCTTCTCGTCCTCGGCCTATAGTAGATTCACGTTCTTCAACGACGCGCGCACACATAATTCGTCACTCGTCACGTCTGGAGCCTTTTCCGATGATCGGTTCGGTACAATCACTTTCTCTGCAGGATAGCTCTGTATGTCGTCATCGCTGAAAAGCGTATTGGTACCGGTTACCGACGGCATCCCGTCGACGCTGGAACTGACGCTGACGCAGGTGGTCCCGGCCGGAACTCTGCTTCGGCTGCGAGCCAGCTCTGTGACGATGCTGCGCGCGATTGCCGTAGCCTCTGTGACGGTCGACGATGACGTTGGCTCTGTCTTGCTCTCCCGGTCGTTCCACAGGTTCTCGTGGGAGGCGATGCAGCGTGACTGGATGTGGCACCTTCGGACGCTCTCAATCGCCGTCGTGTCGGTGCCCACCGAGCTGGCCAAGGGTTCCCGTGTGGCAGTTGCCTGCAAGGCGGTCAGCGGAGACCGGATCGAGCATTTAAGGTGCCACCGTTGCCGACCTGACCTGGGTTCTCTATCTTGGCAAGGTGGCCAGGCCGGATCGATCGAGTTCGTGCCGGTGTCCGAAGCTATCGAGCTGCAGTTCCGCCGGGCCTGTGGATCACCTCGAGGCCGTGCTCAAGCCGGACGGACAGATATTTGTGGCGACTTCGACGTCTACGGCACCGGACGCGCCCGACGGACACGGTGACCTCCAGGTGGTCCTGGGAGGCGCCTCTCGTCGGTGCCGTTCGGCCCCCGGCCGCGCTGCCACGGCGTCGTCGCTTCGATGAGCCGCACCAGGGGACTCGCGGCCACGTCCTGGATGCGGCCGGGCGCTCTGCGACGTCAAACGCGCTGCCGGTGGCGCACGACGAGACCCCGATCTACTTCGGTGAGTTCCATTGGCATACGGACTTCAGCGGTGACGGAGAGCGCACCCTTCAGGCCGCGCTCACCAGTGCTCGGGACGAGCTCGGATTGGATTTTGCCGGTCCCGCAGACCATCTGGCACCGGACGGCACCTACTCCATCGTCTTCCTGTGGAACAGGCCGAATCTGCAGACACTTTGACGACCCGGGCCGATTTCTGCACGATTCCGGGGGCGGAGCTCAGTGGCCGCTACGGCCACGCCAATCTCTACGCCGCGGACTTCGATACGTTCCTTCAGATCTCAACGTTTTCCCTACGAGTTGCTTCCGGCCTGGCGGGAGATGCTAAATGACTATCCCCTGGACATCCTGTGGCGCTCTGCCCGGAGGGCGCGCGATGGTCGTGACCCACCATACGAATATGGACTCGTGGGTGGACGCCGGGGTCGTGCAAGCGACGGACGCCCCTTCTGGTGTGCGCTGCACTGGCCGCCGCCGCGCCCTTGGTGCGACAGGGCACGCGCCTGGTGGAGATCGTCCAGAATCGAGGGGCGTTCGAGGCGGAGGCGCCTGATCCGGACTGGCGCGGCCGTTGGGGTGGCTTTGGCGGAAGCGCGCAGACGGCGTTGATACGAGGCTATCGTTTGGGTTCGTCGGGGGCACCGACAATCACACCGGGTGGCCTGCGCGACTTACGGGCAAGGTGGGATACGGAGGGCTGGCTGCTATCCAGGCCCCGCGGCTGGATACCAGCTCGCTCTTTGACGCGCTCTATGCTCGCCGCTGCTACGCCACCAGTGGCGCGCGCATCGTAGCGGATGCACGCTAAACGGCTATCCCCTGGGCAGCGAGCTTCGCCTGGCCCCCGGTGCACCAAGGATCTTCCAGATTGTGATCCATGGCACCGCGCCGCTGGCGGCTGTCCAGATCGTTTCGATGGGCTCCATTCTGGCTGATTTCCCGATTTTTGAGACGATTGCCGGATTTCGATGTCACCTGGATGGATGACCGTCCGGGTCGCCCGCTGCGTGACGTCATCTACTACGTAAGGGCACGTCAGGTCGATGGCCATTGCGCGTGGCTTAGCCCCTTCTGGGTAGACCTGGCGGTGTGAGGCCTGCCGGGGGCAGGTGGTGAGGGGAGCACAATGAGAGGATACGCCTTGAATCTCGCACAAGCCGTCGTGGTGGTCCCGTCGACGACGTCGGGGCCGGAGCGTCGTGCGGTTCAGGTCCTGGTCGAGGAGGTCGAGCGTCGTACGGGCACTCGGTGGCCCATCGTGCCCGGGGGGGGGAGGGCGATGCGGGGGCGAGGATTGTAGTCGGGACGGAGGATGAGTTGCTCAGCAGGTCCCCGGCCCCCGGACGCACTACTGTCTTCGGACCTTTTTTTTTTCTCACCCCCCTTTTTTTTACGGGTCTCGGTCGCCCCGGCCCCGAGGGGTTCCGTCTCGCCGTTGTTCCCTGCGCCCGACCCCACCGTGCTTATCATCGGCAGCGATGCCCGCGGCGTCCTCTACGGTATTGGGCGCCTGCTCCGCTCTATGACGATGCTACGCGGTGAGGTCTTCGGTGCCCTCCGATCTCCGTCTCTCTACGACACCCTTCGCCCGCCTGAGAGGACACCAATTGGGCTACCGGCCGAAGAATAACACCTTCGACGCCTGGGGGCCCGCGCAGATCGACCGGTACATCCGTGAGTTAGCACTCTTTGGGGCAAACAGCATCGAGATCCTGCCTCCACGAACCGACGACGAGCTCAGCAACGACCTGATGCCGGTGTCGCCAATGGAGATGATGGTCGGCACTCGATCGGATTATCGATAGCTACGGCCTCGACGTCTGGATCTGGTACCCCAACGTGGGCGAGGACTATGGCGACCCGGTGCGCATTGAGGCGGAACTGGCGGAGCGCGATACTATCTTTGGCGCTCTTGCCCCGGGTCGACCACGTCTTTATCCCCGGCGGGGATCCGGGCGATCTCTCGCCGCGGGCTCTTCGCCTGGTCGGCCCGGGTCGCGGACGTACTCACCGGTACCATCCCCATGCCAAGATCTGGCTTTCGCCGCAGGCCTTCCGTCCCGCAGAGAGATGGCTTGACGGATTCTACGCCGAGGTTGCACGTGAGCCCGAATGGCTTGGCGGTGTCGTCTTCGGCCCTTGGGTCAGGACGCCGCTCCCCGAGATGCGGCGTCGGGTGCCCGACCGCTATCCGATTCGGCGCTACCCGGACATCACGCACAGCCTACACTGCCAGTATCCGGTCCCGGAGTGGGACGTCGCCTTTGCCCTGACGCACGGACGTGAGGGGATCAACCCTCGCCCGGTGGCTATGAAGCACATCCACAATGTCTACAAAGACTACGCGATCGGCAGCATCACCTATTCTGAGGGCATCAACGACGACGTCAACAAGTTCGTGTGGGCGGATCAGGATTGGGATCCGGACACACCGGTGGTCAGCACGCTGCGAGACTACGTGAGGTTTTTCATAGGGCCGGAGGTGGACCGCTGCGGTGTCCCAGGGCCTGCTGGCCCTGGAGGAGAATTGGCAGGGACCTCTGGCGCTCAACGGTGGCGTTGAGACCACGTTGCAGCAATGGCAGTCCGTGGCGACCCACGCCTCGCAGGATGTATTGGAGAACTATCGCTTCCAGATGGGGCTCTTGCGCGCCTATTGTGACGCCTACGTTCACCGGCGTCTGCTCCACGAGACCGAACTGGAGGAGTGGGCGCTTGATACCCTTCGCCAGGCGGGGAGGCTCGGCGTCCACTATGCACTTGCCCGCGCGGCGGCGATTCTGGATTCTGCCCATACATCGCAGATATCTCAGGACCTCCGCGTGCGCCTGCGGGCGTGGTGCGAGCAGCTTGCGGATGCACTCAACCGTACGATTGGCCTGCAGAGCTCGGTGAGTAGGCACAGGGCTCAGTCGTGGAACCGCGGTGCTTTTCTGGATGGCATCGATCTTCCGCTAAACGACGGACCGTGGTTGCGACAGCAGTTCGCCGAGATACGAGCGCTGCCTGATGAGGTCGCCCAGCTTGTCGCGGTGGAGGCACTGCTGCATCGTACCGATCCGGGCCCGGGTGGCCGTTACATCGACTTGGGCGCGCCGGGCGGTTTGCGTCACGTTTTGGATACCGCAGGCGCGAACCAAGATCCCGGCTATCTGAGTTCACCGATGATCGGGTTTGATGGACCGGCGATCGCGGATCTCCACAAGACCGGGGAAGCGCATGTCGGCGTCGAAGCCGTGCCCCTGGCCCGGATCCGCCAGGTAGCGACACTCTATGACACACCATTGACGCTGCGGCTGGAACACCTGGATGCAGCCCCCGAGGGGGGGCGTTCAGGCTCCGTGTGGCGTATGGTGGCAGCGGGGAGAGCGTGAACCTCGCGGCCAACGGCGTGGCCCTCACGCGGCACGGCGTAGACTGTGAAGGGTCCATCTGCATCTACACGATCCCGGCCCACCTGATCCAGGATGGCACACTGACCCTTATCTGGCAAGCCAAGGCTGGAGCGCGCGGCGTCCGCATCGCAGAGCTGTGGCTGGAGATGGAAATCCCGGAGCTGAAGGCTGAAGGCTGATAGCGGTCAGCTCTTAGCTATCAGCTGTCAGCGTTGAGACATCTACCGGTATCGAACCTCTGACGGTTCTGTACCACAGGAGAAGGAACCCCCTATGCCCGACTGCCCGAACGTGCTCTTCGTGATGACCGATCAACAGCGCTTCGACACTATCGCGGCGTTGGGGAACGCACGATATCTACACGCCAAACCTGGACCGCCTCGTGCGGCGGGGCGTGAGCTTTACGAACGCCTACTCCACCTGCCCGGTCTGTGTGCCGGCGCGCTACACCGTCCGGACCGGATACGAGCCACCGACGACGCGCGTCTTCAGCAACGGCCGCTCAGGCCCGGCCGCAGGGCAAGCAGAGACGCTGCCGGAGCGCTGCGGTCCCTATCTCGCCCAAGCGATGCACGATCGGGGCTATCGCACCTTTGGTATCGGCAAGTTTCACACCCAGCCCTGGGACGAGGCGCCTGGGCTACGAGGTGCACCTGCACAGTGAGGAGCTCTACGGAAGCCCGGATCAGCGGCACCGTGACGCCTACGCGCGCTGGATTGCCGAGGAGCACCCTGCGTTCGACTACATCGAAGCGCTGATGGGCGAGCGCACCGAGATGTACTACATGCCCCAGGTCAGCCCCCTGCCCGCCGAGTTCACAGTCGAGCGGTGGGCCGCCGATCGCGCCGTGGAGCAGCTCGGCGTCCCCGACGGTCGGCCCTATTTCGGCTTTGTCTCGTTCATCGGGCCGCACCCGCCTTTTGCCCCGCCGGTGCCCTTCAACCGGATGTACGACCCCGACCGGATGCCGAACCCCGTGCGGGGCGAACCCGAGACCGACCTGATGGACGAGCAGATCCGCTGGATGAACTACGCGATCTTCGCCGACGACATCAGCGACGCGCGTGCGCGTTCGCTCAAGGCGCGCTACTACGGCGAGATCAGCTACATCGACGACTGTCTCGGGCGCATCCTGGATGCGGTCGAGGCGCGCGGCGACGCCGACAACACGCTGATCTGCTTCTTCGCCGACCACGGCGATCACCTGGGTGACCATCACGCGTGGCAGAAGGAGAGCTTCTTCGAGCCGTCGTGTCATGTGCCGTTCCTGGTGAGCTGGCCCGCGATGCTGCCGGCGGACGTGCGGCGCGGCGAACTCGTCTCCCTGACCGATCTCTTTGGGCATCGCCAGTTGGCGCCGCCACCGGCGCTGCCGGCGAGGTCGAGACCCGGGACGGGATGGACGTGCTGGGGATGCTCCGTGGCGAGGCCTCACCGCGGTCGTGTCTCGTGGGCATGTACGGCGAACCCGGCACGCCGCTCTTCAAGGTGATGGTGCGGGAGGGGGATGCGGCACAGGGCCAAGCGGCTGAGAGCCGCGGCTGGAAGTACATCTTTATGGCCAACGGCGGCTATCGGCAGCTCTTCGATCTGGCAAGTGACCCGCACGAACTGCACAACCTGGCAGACGAGCATCCCGAGGTCGTCCGCAGGCTGCACAACACCGCGGCGTACGTCTGCGACGTTCCCGGCGCCCGTGACGCCCTGGGCGGCGGGCCTGGGGGCTGCGACCTCAAGGTCTTTCCCTACACGCCGCGTCCGCTGACCCGGATCTACCAGTTCGACCGCTCGCGCGGCGTGACCGGCTTCCCCGAGCGGCCCGAGGATGTGTTGCGGTCACGCAGCGTGACCGACTGATGACGGCGCCATAGCCATGCCACTGTCATCCTCAGAGCTATCCGCCAGGATCCGGGATGCGACCGCGGCGCTGCGCGATTGTCATCTGTGCGGCAACGACTGTGGCTTGACCGGACGGAGCGTGCCGGCCCCTGTGGCATCGCCGACGTCGCCTATGTGGCGAGTTATGGTCCGCACCACGGCGAGGAAGCGCCCCTCAGCGGCCGGCGTGGCTCCGGTACGATCTTCTTCTCCGGATGCAACCTGCACTGCATCACCTGCCAGAACCACGACATCAGCCAGCACGTCGTAGGCGACCCTGTCACCGCCGGGGAGCTCGCGCGCATCATGTCTGGCGTTGCAGGCGCAGGGGTGTCACAACATCAACCTCGTCAGCCCCACCCACGTGGCTGCCCACCTGGTGCCCGCGCTGGCCCTGGCGATCGAGGCCGGTCTTCACGTGCCCGTCGTCTACAACACCGGCGGCTATGACGCGCCGCAGGCCCTGGCTCTCATGGACGGGCTGGTCGACATCTACATGCCCGATATGAAGTACGCGGATCCCGACGTGGGATGGCAGCTCTCAGGGGTGCGCGACTACCCTGTTGTGAACCGGGCCGCCGTCCGCGAGATGCACCGGCAGGTCGGCGATCTCGTCCTCGACGAGCGTGGCCTGGCGGTGCGCGGGCTCCTTGTGCGCCACCTCGTGCTGCCCGAGAGATTGGCGGGCACGGCAGAGGTCGCGCGCTTCCTCGCTGCAGAGATCTCGCCCAACACCTACGTCAATCTGATGGCGCAGTACTATCCGGCGTACCGGGCCCACGAGTGCGAACCCCTCCGACGTCGCATCACGCCGGTCGAGGTTGCCGAGGCCGAGTGTCAGGCCCGCGCCGCGGGGCTACACCGGTTCGATTGAAGACGAGGCGGAGGGCGGGGAGGCATCGGCCTCTGCCAGGGCAGCAACCTAACCGTACGTCTTCTGCTTCAGAGCATGTGCGTAAAGCGCCATATCCCCTCCTGGGGTCAAACCGGCGCTTCCCAATTGCAGATACACCGGATCGAGTGCGCCACTTTGAGCACGTCCGCGGGTGCTTTTCAGGACGGGGGCCGGTCGACACGGCCGACGCCCAACGCGCGGAACCTTCCGGGTTGCGCGCCTCAGACGGCGTAAGCAACCCGGAAGGTAGAGGCACCGGATGCCCCAAGGACTGAATGCACCCTACGGCCCCAGGACATGCCAAGGATGCTCCGGTGAAGGACGGAAAGGGCACACGCGATCTAGCACACGATGAGAAGACGGGGGCCGTAAAAGGCCCCCGTCCGTCGTCCCCGCCCGCAACGATACCCGTGGGGTTGCGTTACGCCTCTCGGGGAGGCAGATCCCCTCGTCTACCTACTGTGAGGGCTGTGGCCAGGGCCCCGGTTCGTAGTCAAACACGAACTCCAACTCAACGGGGAAGTCGTTGGCCGTTGGCGCCGTCCCAGTGTCCAGCCATCCGTCCATCGCCTGGAAAGCGACCAGCACCTGCTCAGGTGTGAAGTTGCAGTGGCCGGGCCTGTCGGTATAGACTCGTGTGAGAAAGCCCTCTTTCCCCTTCGCGGCCAACGTCTCATAGTAGGCGTCCGTCGCCTCCACGGGGACTAACGGATCCTCGATGTTGTGGAAAATCAGGACGGGCACGTGGATGTTCCCCTTGTAGTCGACGTAGCGCTCAAGGTACTTCCTTGCGGACTTGTCGGCCTCGATGTTCGTCATGCTATTCATCCACGCCAGAAGGTCATCCATCTCTTGCTCGGTCATCCCGCGGTCTGCCAGCCGGTCGCGGTCGTCCGCGCTGAGGCTGTAGACGTGGTCGACATTCTGGGCCACCGGCCCGCCGGCGCGGGACTCGAGTTCGTAGCGCAGGTAATACCCGAGCATCGTGTTGAGCATCGCGCCCGGGTAGGGCAACTGCACAGACTGGCCGTCGTAGAATGCGCCGAGGGGCATGTCGTTGACAAGGCGAATGAACTCGAACTCGGCAGATTGAGAGGGATCTGGCAGCGACCAGAAGCGGGTGTTGAAGTCGTCCACAATCTGCCCGTAGACCGCGAAACCCTCATCGCCGTCGGGCGGGTCCCCGATGGGACCCCAACTCGGATCCCAGCCGAAGGCGGCTGCATAGGCCAACGTGAAGTCGAGTTTTAGATCGGCATTACGGGTCGCACCCTCGTCGGCCCCGCACATAGAGACCGCGGCGTCGTAGAGCCCTTGACCCTTCTCGATGCTTCCTAGCGCGATCACATTGCCCATCGACGTACCGTAGATGACCGTACGACTCGGATGGGCAACGTGCTGCTGGAAGTAGAGCAGGAGACGTTTCATGTCCACGATGCCTTCCTCAATAGCCCAGCCGTCAGCTCGAAACCCCGATGCCGCGAGCGCATAGCCGTTCTCCAGCAGCAGCGTCGCCGTTGAGTCGTTCAAGGCCTCTGGGTCGACCCAGGCCCCTGGGTCGTCCAAAATGGCTGCTGCAGGAGGGTCAACCGGGCCAGAACTGTACCCGTGCGCGTGGAGCAACAGCGTGCCGTTCCAGTTCTCGGGCACGCGGATCACGAAGGCCGCGCCGTCGATGTCGCCCGTCAGCTCGAGCGGAAGCTCCGGCGGCTTGCCCTTGGCCAGGCCCACGGACGTGGGCACCAGCAGTGACACCAGCAGCACAACCATCAACATCGCATACGTCCTTGTCTTCATCTCTAACCTCCATAGCTTGGGTATCAGCCTGACCCGAACTTCCCTCTCTTCTCTCCTCCTTTCCTTCAATGCTTCCTATCCGGCGGAGCGGGAATCGTAGTCCTGGCGAGTAGTTGGCTAGAGTGACGAGTTGGTCCGCTCGACTCAGCCGTCCCCTCGATCGCCTCGTGGGCCTCGTTCGGTGCTGGCGGCTGGGTCTCGTCCGCACGTTCCAGCAGGTACGCGCAAACCTCGGCCAAGCAACTGAACCCTATCCGCTTCGCCGGTCTCCGCATCCTCGAGACTGGCCCGCCACGGTCCTTGCGGTCCCGTCCGCCACATCCGAAGCAGAAGCGCGTAGTACGCTGGAGCGTCTCCCGCCATGGGTCAGCCTCCGATCCTGTCTTCACCTCCATCGTAGCAGCGCACCATCATAGAAGTCTCATAAGAGCATCAGCAACGGTTTCGCTGACTTGCTGAAGGCGCAGGCCGGGGCTAGAATGGGCCTGAAGGGCACATCCCATCCATCTTCGAACACGTCTCTCTCCCGCTGTCACTAACCTGTGCACAGCGCGGCCCGCCACTGCCTTCTATCGGACCCAGGCCACCGCTGGCTTCCTGCACCGAGGACGGCCCAAAGGAGCGCTATGGCTGACCTGTCGATTCAGACTCTGGGTGCCTTGCGCATCACATCCGAGGGGGAGCCCCTCTTCGGCTTCCGTACGGACAAAGAGCGCGCCCTGCTGGTCTACCTGGCGGTTGAGGCCGGCCGGCCGCATCGGCGCGAAGCGCTCGCCGGCCTGCTCTGGCCCGAGTTCCCTGAGTCGAATGCACGCCATACGCTTGAGCCAGACGCTCACGGATCTGCGCCACCTGTTGGGTGACCGTGGGCGTACGTCACCCTATCTGGAGGCCACCCGCGCCACGGTCGAGCTCAGCGCTGACCACCGGCCCTGGGTGGATGTCAGCGAGTTCGACGCCCTGTTGAGAAGGGGGCCGAACCGGCGGCAGGAAGTGCAGGCCCCCTCCGTAGTGGCGCGCGACCACGCTGATTCGGCCGATCACGGTCTCGAGCAACTTGCGCAAGCAGTGACCCTGTACCAGGGCCCGTTCCTGAGCGGCTTTTCGGTCGGTGACGCACCCGCGTTTGAGGAGTGGCAGCTTCTGCACCGCGAGCGGCTCCATCGACAGGTGATGGACGCTCTGGCCAGTTTGGTCGATCGATATACCGCGCAAGGGGCGTACGATGCCGCCCTGGGGTATGCCTGGCGCCAGGTCGAGCAAGATCCCTGGCGCGAGACGGCCCAACGACAGCTCATTCGTCTGCTGGCGCTGACGGGCCAGCGCGGCGCCGCCCTGCGGCAGTATGAGATCTGCTGCGGCATCCTCGAGGAGGAGCTCGGTGTCGAGCCGGATCAGCAGACCCGCGAGCTGATCCAGGGCATACGTGCCGGGACACTGGACGGGATGAGATCAGCTGGTCCCGGGCCAGCGCCAAGCCGGCAGCTCGCGGTCAGAGTGCGCCAGCGCAGACGATCGCGGCGCCGCTCATGCCGCTCATCGGTCGGGAGGCCGAGATGGCGTACCTCGACGAGCGACTCAACAGCCCTGAGGTGCGCCTGCTCACGCTTGTGGGGCCCGGCGGCATCGGCAAGACGCGCCTGGCGATGGAGTTGGTTGCGACTCACGGGCTCCGCTTTGCCTGATGGTGCGTATCTGGTCCCGTTGGTAGCGACGACGTCGTGGGACGGCTGTGTTGCGGCGATCGCGCAGGCGGTGGGGTTGGTGGCCTCCGAGCAGTCGGGCTCTGTCGAAGAGCAACTGCAGCGCTATCTCAAGGGCAAGACGATGCTGCTCGATCCTGGACAACGTCGAGCAGCTCAAGCCCGACGCAGCGCATTTCGTCGAGCTGCTGAAGTCGGCGCCGGGGCTGTCGATCATCGCGACCTCACGTGTGCGTCTGGGGGTGTTGAGCGAGACCGCTTTCACGGTCGATGCGCTTGCCGTGCCCGACGATGACACATGCTCCCCTGGAACAGCTTGCCGAAGCAGGGGCGGTGAAGCTCTTCATCCAGAGCGCCCAACGGGTGGCTCGCGATTTCCGGCTCACGGATGAGAACGCTCAGGCTGTGATCGGCATCTGCCGGCAGGTCGCGGGGATGCCGTTGGCCCTGCTGCTGGCTGCTGCTTGGGCTGATGTCCTCTCCCCGCAGGCGATACTCGACCGGCTGACCGGCGAGGTCTCGGAAGCGAGTGAGCAGCCGATCGACTTCCTGAGTGCGGGATGGTCGGACGTGCCTGCGCGCCAGCGGAGCATGCGCGCGGTCTTCGACCACTCGTGGCGCCTGATGCGCATCCGCGAGCAGGCGCTGATGCAGGCGCTCTCGGTCTTCCGTGGTGGTTTCCGGGCTGAGGCGGCGTACTTCGTCGCCGGCGCCACGCTGGCCGAGATCCGGCGTCTCGTGGAACAGTCGCTGGTGGGCCGTGCGCCTGGGGGGCGCTACGGTATCCACGAGTTGCTCCGCCAGTACGCGGAGGAACGGCTCGTGCGGACTCCCGTCGCTGAGCGCGAGGCGCGTGACCGCCACGCGGCTTACTACGTGCACATCCTGCACCGGTGGTTCGAGGACGCTAAGGGGCCGCGGCAGGTTGCGGCACTGTCGGAGATGGACGGCGAGATCGACAACGCGCGAGCAGCGTGGGACTGGATCGTGAATCAAGGCGACCTTGCGCAGATGGCACAAGCCGTCGACGGTCTCTGCCTCTACTACATCCGGCGGGTCCGAGACGAGGAGGCGGGACGTGCATGTCAGGCGGCCCTGACGCGTCTCGAGGGTTCGCGAATGCCGGACGGGGCCAACGAAGCAGAACGGCTGCGGGTCATAGCGAGGCTGCTGATCTGGCAGAGCGAGGTGCAGTCGGAGGGGGACGCTCAGGCGACCGTGGATCGCGCACTGAGCGTATTGCGGTCGCCCGGGCTGTCGTCGACCGACGTGCGTATCGAGCTGGGCATGGCCCTGCGCGTCAAGGGATATCTATCGTGGAACACGGATCGTATGCGCGCGATGTCCCTGTATGAGGAGAGCCTGGCTGTGCTGCGCGAGACAGGGGATCGCTGGGAGCAGGGCCGCACGCTATATGATCTCCTCAACCTCGCGTTGTACCTGGCGGACTTCGACACCGCACGCGAGTGCACTGAGGAGCTGCTAGCGAGTGCGCGCGCACGCGGCGATCTCCACGCGACCGCGTGGGCCTTGCACGGGTTTATGGGACTGACCCTCTACCAGGGACATCTCGATCAGTCCATCAGGTATGCGGAGGAGGCGTTGGCGGTCCAGCGTGAGATTGGGACGCCGCTGACGTTGGCTGGAGGGCTGCAGGTCTTGGCCACCCGGTGGGTGCTGGCTGGGCGACTCGAGGTAGCTATGCCGCTCTTCCACGAGGCCACCCAGATATTGGATCGCTTGGGCCTGCCGGCGTCCTACTCGCGGGGCGTCCTGGCATGGGGCCTGATGCTCAACGGGAAGTACGACGAGGCGCGCGAGCTGGCCGGGACGGCGCTGGAGAATGCACAGGTCACAGAGGATCGGCGGATGATCGCGTGGACCGAGCACGTGCAGGGTGGTCTCGCACTGGCGGACGGCGACGTCGATACAGCGGTGGCGAAGCTCTCGCAGAGCTTCGGCGAATTTCGTGCGCTGCGAGAACCGATCTACTCGGGTATGATGCACTGTTTCCTTGGGTATGCCTATCGTATGAAGGGACTACTCGAACTGGCACGGGCCTGCTTCGTTGAGGAACTCCAAGTGGGCGTCGACACAGGGGCGCCAGCGGCTCTAGCCTGGGCACTGCCCGGGATGGCCTTGCTTTATGTTGACGCCGGGCTCGTCCAGCGTGCCGCCTCGCTCATGGCGGCCGTGGTGCGGAGTTACGCGTTGCTGGCCAAAAACCAGTGGTTCCTGGATGTCGCGGGTGCCGATTACCGAGCAGCGATGGCCTCCCTTTCGCCCGAGGAGATCGAGGAGGCGAAGCAGGCTATGCTAGTGAGCGATATGCGAACTGAGGCGTTGGCGGTCCTGGCGGAGGTGGAGGCCGGCACGGCGCCGTGCTGCATCTCTGTCACAAGCGATCGGGTCTGAGTTGCACGGCACACCCGCCCGGCGACAGGGCGCGTCAGAGCCCGATCGCCTTGGGCTCTTCGCTGCGTTGGTGACCCGTCTCGAGGGGCATCGGGGTGTGCCTTGCAGCGTGACTTTGCGAGGCCACCGCCCAAAGACTGACCGAAGCCTTTGGGCGGGACTGCGAGTCAACGTCTATTGACGGGGCGTGGTCGTCGGCAGTCACGCCCCAAGGCAGGTGGCGGCTCCTAGTTCCTACGGCGCTCGCTGAACGGTCAGCGCCCGATAGGCGTTAACCAGCCCGTGACCGAACTCGTAGTCAAAGCCAGGCACGCCGATGTCCTCGGCGGTCTGGAACAGGCGTGCCTTGACCTGAGCGGGGCCGAAGTGCGGGTTCTGGGCGTAGATGAGTGCCGCCACCGCCGCCACCTTGGGCGCCGCCAGGCTTGTCCCTGAGGTAGATACGTACATCTGGCCCGCCCAGAACGGAATCCACGTAATGGGGCTCCAGGCGACGAGGCAGTCCCCAAAGGGATAAGGGTCCCAATCGCCTCCTCCCGGCGCGGAGATGAAGGAGCCCGGCCCGTAGTTGCTGTAGCCGGCAAGCTCATCCGTCGATGTGGTGGCGTTCACGGAGATCACCGCAGGCGCTGCCGGGGGCAGGTTGACGATTGGTCGGAGCTCGGCAAGGTTGGCTGCATCGTTGCCTGAGGAGGCGACCATCAATACCCCTCTCTGCCGGGCATACGAGGTAGCCCGAACGAAGGCAACGTAGACGGCTGCGCCACCTTCGGACATCGATACGTTGTAGTTGAAGCTCATATTGATGACATTCACCCCGTCGTCTGCTGCGTCCACGATCGCCTGGAGGATCCAGTCATTGTAGCCGTAGCTGTACATGTCAAAGACCTTGTAGTTTGCGATCTCGGCCTCCGGGGCGACGCCGATGATCCTCCCTTGCGTGATCGACGCGGCGATGGTTCCGGCCAAGGCTGTGCCGTGCCCAAAGTAGTCGTTCTCATCCTCCGCGGGCAACAGGGTGCCTGACGGATCGAAGTGGTCCACCACGTAGCTCTTTCCGTAGAGGTAGTTCGGCGCGATATCCGGATGTTCCCAGTACACCCCGCTGTCCAACACGGCGACGATCGCCCCGGCACCCTTCTCGATTTCCCAGGTCTCCGGCACACCGCCGACCCGCTTGATATCCCACTGGTAGTCAGTGTAGAGGTCGTTGTTCTCAACACCTGCTATCGCTCTCTTCGCACCCTGCCCCGTGGTCGGCGTCTGTATCTGCCAGATTCTATTCGGTCCCACCTCAATGACGCCCGGGATGCGCCTGGCCTGCGCTAGAAACTCAGGGCTACCGTGAACCACCATGACCCCGATCTGTGGGATCTCCTTGACCACGTCGCCCCCTGCTGTCCGCACTTGAGCGGCAGCACGGGCGGGGATGCCGGCGTTCCCAAACACAAGCAGGTACTCACCGACCGCATCCCTGATGCTAGGCGGCGCCTGTGCGCTTGCCGGCATAGCGCCAAAGATCGACACCAGCAACACCACCAGACACAGAATCCGTGCTTTCATCTCCCATCTCCTCTCTCTGTGAACGACTACAGGGTAGCGAACCTGTGGATCATCACGCTCCAGAATCCTCACCCCGACCCGACACCTCCGTTTCCACCATGGGTTGCGACCGACCTGCTGTAATCGCAGCCGCCTCGTCCTTCTCCAACAGATAGGCAAACGCCTCCGCGATGCTGTCGAACCCAATCCGCTCGCCTGTATCCACATCCTCGAGGCTGGCTCGCCACGGCCCCTGCGGTCCCGTCCGCCACATCCGGAACAGATACGCGTAGTACCTCGGAGCGTCTACCGTCATGGGCCAGCCTCCGATCTTGAGTCTGTTCCCAGCCTACCAAACGATCATCAAAGAATCCTCAAGAAACGCTCAGAGACGATTTGCTGCACCGTGAAACTGGGACTAGAATGGGGGTGAGGGGACGCAGTCTAGTCCCACTGTCGTGCCAATGACCGTCACACTGTGCGGCCCGTCATTGCTCCGCATCGAAGCCTGGCCCACCGTGTCTCCCGCCCTGCTACTGTTGGAAAGGAGTCGCAATGGCCGATTTCTCGATCGCCACGCTCGGCACACTTCGCATCACGTCGGCAGGCGAGCCCATCCTCGGGTTCCGTACGGAAAAGGAGCGCGCGCTGCTTGTCTATCTGGCGGTTGAAGCAGACAAGCCCCACCGCAGGGAGACACTGGCCGGCATGCTCTGGCCTGAGTATCCTGAGGCAAACGCGCGCCACACTTTGAGCCAGGCGCTAACCGATCTCCGACGTGTGTTGGGCGACCGTGAGCGGGCGATCCCCTACGTCGAGGCTACGCGCGCCACCGTGAGACTCAGCGGCAGTTACGAGACCTGGGTTGATGTGAGGCAGCTTGATGCGCTGCTGCAGCAGGGGGCAGCGCATCTGCGCCGGGGGGGCGCGGCCCCCGCCGTGTCCGGCGGCAATGGACTGGAGCGGCTAGCGCAGGCCGTGGCGCTCTACCAGGGCAGGTTCCTCGGGGGATTCTCGCTAGGTGATGCGCCGGCGTTCGAGGAGTGGCAGCTTCTGCAGCGGGAGCGGCTCCATCGACAGGCGATGGACGCACTCGCCACGCTGGTTGAGCGATACACAGCGCAAGGGGCCTACGAAGACGCTCTGGGATATGCCTGGCGCCAGGTCGAGCTCGATCCGTGGCGGGAGGCAGCTCAGCGACAGCTCATCCACCTGCTGGCGCTGACCGGCGAACGCGGCGCCGCCTTGCGGCAATACGATGTCTGCTGCGGCATCCTCGAGGAGGAGCTAGGTGTCGAGCCGGACGCGCAGACCCGCGATCTGATCCAGGGCATTCGCGCCGAGACATTGGACGGGATGAGGCCGGGATAACCCCGAGCCGGTGTCACGCCGGCGGATCGTAACCGAGACGCCATCTCAGACGATCCCGGCGCCGCTCATGCCGTTGATCGGTCGCGAGCTCGAGATGGCGAAGCTGGATGAGCGTCTCAGGGATGCCGACGTACGACTGCTCACGCTTGTGGGTCCGGGCGGCATCGGCAAGACGCGTCTGGCGATGGAGCTGGGCGCAATCCACGGGCCACGCTTTGCCGATGGCGCGTATCTGGTTCCCCTTGTAGCGACGACGTCGTGGGATGGCTGTGTTGCGGCGATCGCGCAGGCGGTGGGGTTGGTGGCCTCCGAGCAGTCGGGCTCTGTCGAAGAGCAACTGCAGCGCTATCTCAAGGGCAAGACGATGCTGCTGATCCTGGACAACGTCGAGCAACTGAGGTCTGATGCAGCGCATTTCGTTGACCTACTCGCATCGGCGCCGGGGCTGTCGATTATTGCCACCTCACGTGTGCGTCTCGGGGTGTTGAGCGAGACCACTTTCATGGTCGATGCGCTCGAGGTTCCGGATGGCGACACACTCCCTCTGGAGCAGCTTATCGAGGTGGGGTCGGTGAAGCTCTTCATCCAGAGCGCCCAACGGGTGGCGCACGGATTCCGGCTCACAGATCAGAACAGCCCCGCGGTGGTACGGATCTGCCGGCAGGTTGAGGGGATGCCATTGGCCCTTCTGCTGGCTGCCGCGTGGGCTGACGTCCTCGCCCCCAAAGGGATCCTCGATCGCCTCACGGGCGAGACGACTGAGATAGCCGACCAACCTATCGATTTCCTCAGTGCGGGGTGGGCGGATGTGCCTGCCCGCCAGCGGAGTATGCGGGCGGTCTTCGATCACTCGTGGCGCCTGATGCGCATCCGCGAGCAGGCTCTTATGCAGGCGCTCTCGGTTTTTCGCGGCGGCTTCGGGGCTGAGGCGGCGTACTTCGTCACCGGTGCGACGCTGGCCGAGATCCGGCGCCTGGTGGAGCAATCGCTGGTAGGGCGTGCCTCGGGGGCGCGCTACGGCATCCACGAACTGCTCCGTCAGTATGCGGAGGAACGACTGGCCCGGACCCCGGTCGCTGACCGCGAGGCACGTGACCGCCACGCGGCCTATTACGTGCACGTCCTGCACCGGTGGTTCGAGGACGCCAAGGGGCCACGCCAAGTCGCGGCGCTTGCCGCGATGGATTCTGAGATCGACAATGCACAGGCAGCGTGGGATTGGGTTGTGGGGCAGGGCGACCTGGCGCAGATCACGCAGGCTGTCGATGGTTTGTGCTTGTTCTATGTTCGGCGCGTCCGGCGCGAGGAGGGGATACGGACGTGCCAGGCGGCCCTGATGCGGCTTGAGGGATCGCGGATGCCGGACGGGGTCGACGAAGCGGAACGGCTGCGGGTCGTCACGAGACTCCTGATCTGGCAGAGCGAGTTGCAGACCGGGGAAGACGCCGAGACATCGGTGAACCGGGCGCTGAGCTATACCTGCGGTCGCCGGGCTTGTCATCGACCGACGTGCGTGTCGAGTTGGGTATGGCCCTGCGCCGTAAGGGGAATCTCTCGTGGAACACGGATCGCACGCGCGCGATGTCCCTCTACGAGGAGAGCCTGGCTGTGTTGCGTGAGACGGGCGACCGTTGGGAGGAGGGACGCACCCTGGATCGATTGGTCGACTTGACCTTGCTGCTCCCAGATTTCGACGCGGCGCGCCGCTATGCCGAGGAGTTGCTGGCCAGCGGCCGTGCACGCGGCGATCTCCACGCGATTGCGTGGGCCCTGCACGGTCTGGACGGCCTAGCGCTCTATCAGGGGCATCTCGATCAGTCGATCGAGTTCGCGCAGGAGGCCTTGGCGGTCCGGCGGGAGATCGGCAACCCGCTGGAGACCGTGGTGGGTCTTCAATACCTTGGTACGCGGTGGATGCTCGCCGGTCGGCTCGAGACAGCGATGCCGCTCTACAACGAAGCGGCCGAGATCATGGATCGCTTAGGCCTGCCGGCGCCTTATCCACGGGGCGTCCAGGCTTGGGGCCTGATGCTCAACGGGAAGTACGATGATGCGCGTGAGTTGGCAGCGCGAGCGCTGGAGGACGCCCACATCGCGGGCGAGCGACGGCTTATTGCCTGGACCGAACACGTAACGGGCAGCCTTGCGCTGGTGCATGGTGATGTCGACGCGGCGGTGGCGAAGCTTTCGCAGAGCACAGATGAGTTTCGTGCGCTGCAAGAGCGGATCTACCTGGGAATGATCCACTCCTTCCTCGGGTACGCCTACCGCACGAAGGGTGACCGCGACCTGGCACGAGCTTGCCTTGTGGAGGAGCTCGAGACCGGCGTCAAGATAGGGACACCGCCCATCCTGGCCTGTGCGCTGCCGGGGATGGCGATGTTCTACGCCGACGCCGGACGCGCTAAACGCGCTCACGCCCTGATCACGGTTGTGATGCAGTGCTGCCAGTTTGTGGCAGGGTCGCAGTGGTTCCAGGATATCGCCGGCCCGGATTACCGGGCGGCGATGAGCGCGCTCTCACCCGCTGAGATCGAAGCAGCGAAGCAGGCCGTGCTGTTGAGCGATATGCGGACCGAGGCGATAGCGGTTCTGGCGGAAGTCGAGGCCGGCACCGCGCCGTGAGCCCTGTCTTCGACGGCATGTGGGCATCAGAGGTCCCACCGAGTGTCTCCACCAGAACAAAACGGCTTGTCGCAGCAAAGACCGGGCGGCGCCCTGTCTGTCGACGCATACAGTTGACATCCAGGGCACGGTCCACGCGACGCTTACGCCGGCTTGACATGGCGTTGATCGGTCGTATCATGGCTGCAACTCAGGACACTGACAGCCACGGAGCCGAATCCGTGGCTGTCGATCTTGCGGTGGACCTGTAGCGTCCTCACACTCGAGCTCAAGAAAGGCACCAAACATCGATGGGTAAGCAGCATCGCGGCAAGGGAATTCGGAATCTGACCACTGGCGGACGGGGCACCTGCCCAATCTGTGGCGCGACCGGGATCAAGCTCCTCTACGAACGGACCGCCGAGGACGGCAGCAAGCTCAAGGTCTGCAAACGCTGCCGGAACCGAGCGGCTAGTCCGCTTTTGCCACCAAAGACGCCCCGTATGGGGCGTCTTTGTGCATGATGGCGGGCATCAGCCAGAATCGACAGGAACTGAACGCCGGCGAAGTCCGCCGGGAGTGTCCTCGGATTCCGACGATTGGCGGGCGACTGCATCTCGCCCAGGCGGCGGGCGCCGCGGGCTCAGAGGAGCGGGCGCATGTGGGCGATGGCCTTCCGGGCTGCTGTGTCGGCGTCCGGCTGGGGCATGAACTCCCCCGAGAGCCAGCCGTCGTAGCCTATCCCCTTCAGCGTCGCCACGACCTCCGCAAAGTCCACGTGTCCTGCGCCGGGATACCAGCGGTTGGAGTCGGCCAAGTGGACGTGGAAGGTGCGCTCGCCACAGGCGCGGATGCTGTCGGCGATGTGGGGCTCCTCGATGTTCATGTGGAAGGTGTCGACGAGCAGGCCGACGTTCTCCATCTGCACTTGGTCGAGAAAGTCCAGCCCCTCCTGGATCGTGTGGAGGAGATCCGTCTCGTAGCGGTTGAGCGGCTCGATGGCAAAGCGGACGCCGGTGCCCTGTGCGGCCTCGCCGCAGGCGCGCATCGCCTCGACGAAGTAGGCCATCGACGTGGCGTGGTCCTGGCCCTTGGGCGTGATCCCACGGATCAGGCCGATGATGACGGCGGCGTCGAACCGCGCGGCGAGCGGGATGTGACTCTGTATCCGGCGAATTGCCGCCGCCCGTATCGCAGGATCTGAACTGGTGAACGACAAGTGCTCCTCACCCCACGCCTGCCCGGTGCCGAGGGCGGGCACCGCCAGACCGTAGCGCTCAACGACGCGCGCGAGTTCGCCGGCGTCGACCAGGGCCGGGTCGCGAATCGCGAGCTCTACCCCGTCGTAGCCCCAGCCGGCGATCTTGGCGACGTTGGTCTCGAAGTCGCCCTTGAGGGCGACGGCCTCGAACTGGGCCTGGTGGGTGGAAAGGACGAGGCTGAGTTTCATGGTAGCCCTCCTGAGGATGGTGAAGGCATCGAGGACTGGTGGATCAGGGAGTGGGCCGGATACCCCGGCCCACTCCCGCATCACTGATTGCCAGTCCCTATCCGCTGAACGTATCCTGCCCGATGCGCGGGAGCGCGTAGACCGGGCGCCAGCCCTCGCTGAAGGGCTCCTTGAGGAAGGGAGCCATCTCTTCGTCGGTGCGGAGACTGACCTGTTCGGTCGGGGGCAGCGTGCCGGGAGGGAAGGCCTCCAGAATCTGGTCGTTGAGCAGCGTCAGATAGCGGAGGATTGCCGCCAGGGGACGCTTGGCCTTCTCGCGGATCGCCGTGGGTCGCCTTACCCACTACACCCGCGGGTGTGCCCGCAAGCTCGATGGCGGACTGTCCCTCACCCTCGGACCAGCGGCTGGCCCGGCTAAAGGGGTCGACGGACTTATCGAAGTGCCCGTCCGGCAGATAGCTGATGCCTTCGGTATCGACGGCGTAGGCCATGTCAACCATCTCCGGGTGCAGGTAGAGCCCCAGCGAGGTCTCCGACTCGTCGGCGTGGACGAAGTTGGTGTCCCACTTGCCACCGCGGTCCGTGGTGCGGAAGAACTCGCGCACCGCGCGGTGCCAGTCGATGACGCGATAGAGGCCGGGGAGCTGGTAGCGCTTGGTGAACTGCTGGATCGCCGCCTCCAGCACCCAGAGTTGGCCGTGGTTGTTGATGAGGATCTGCTTGCGGAAGCCGTCGTTCCATAGACCCAGCATCACGTCGATCAACTGCTCGCGCAGGACATTCTCCCGTATGATCACCGTGCCCGGCATGCCCAGGTGGTGATAGGGATGCGCGCCGTACATCACCGGCGGCAGCGCCAGGTTGACCGGCGCGCCCTGCTTCGCCGTGTAGCGGCGCACGCCCTCGCAGATCTGGCTGACGTAGAGCGTGTCCGAGGCACTGGGCATGTGTTGTCCGTGGAGCTCGGTGCTGCCGATGGGGATCAGCACGATGTCGTTCTTCTTGCGGTTCTGCTCCACCTGCCAGCGCACCGTCGTCTGGATGTACGACCCGGGCTTGCCCCACTCCACGGGAGAGGGCATGCCGTACTCGTCCAAGATCGCGTCGATCTCGGTGTCACTGGACTCCCAGATCTCCTTCTTCATTCTGCCGACAGTATTGTCCTCGAAGAAGAGGTCCGGCTGGTCGGTCGCCAGCAGACCGGGCGGCGTTTTCGTTATCTCTGTCATGATTGGTCTCCTTTGTTCGTTTGCACGTCTGAACGTTTCCACGTTATAACGTTGGCACGTCTGAACGTTCAAACGTGCCAACGGTCTTACTTACGCGTTCGGCTTCACCATGATCTTGCCGTCGGTGCGGGTCGTCGACTGCGCGATGGCGTCGACGACGTTGTCCAACTCGTAGGTCGCCGTGATGATCGGGCTCAGGTCGAGCCGGCCGGCGCCCACCATGCGAATCACGTTGGGGAACGTCTCGTGGCCGGAGTGTCCCTGCGAGCCAAAGGCCTGGGCACGGCGAACCTGGAAGCTTTCCAGGTACATCGGCACGCGCTGGGCGGCACGCCCGATTTGCACGATCTTGGCGTTGATGGCCAGCGCCTGCTCCATCTCGGGGATGGTCAGGTGGGGCGCACCGGCGGCCTCGACGTGGAAGTTGAATCCCTCGCCCTTGCTCAGCTCCATCATCACCTCGTGGGGGCTGACCTCGCGTGGGTCGTAGACGTAGTCCGCCCCGACCTTCTTCGCCAGCTCCCGACGTGGTGCCGACACCTCGAAGGCGACGATCGTCCCCGCACCTGCGGCGCGCGCCAGACCGGTGGCGGCCAGGCCGATGGGGCCTGAACCGAAGACGCTGACGTAGTGTCCCGGGCGGAAGCCGCCTGCACGCTCGAACATCGCGTTGTAGGAGACGCTCGTCGGCTCACTCAGCGCGCCCACCTCAAACGCGCGTTCCTCGCTGCCAAACCGCTCCGCGATGGCGTCGATCGGCCAGCAGTACTTCTCATCCAGCGCGATGTAGTTCGCGAAGGCGCCGGGAATCGTGAACCCGATCTCCTCCAGGTTCGTGCAGTGGTTGGGATATCCATTGCGACAGGCGATGCAGTGCCCGCACCAGATCATCTCCTCGGCTGTCACGATGTCGCCGACCTTGCGATCCTCGACCTCCGGGCCCACCTCGACGATCTTGCCGGCGAACTCGTGTCCCAGGATCGTGGGGAACTTCGTCAGGCCGGGGTAGAGGATGTAGTCATCCTTATCCGTCTCGTAGAAGTGCATATCCGAGCCGCAGACGCCGCACGCCTTGACCTCGATGACGACATCCCGCGGGCCCGGCTCCGGATCGGGCCACTCCTGCACCTTGAGCGTCGGGTAACGCCAGATGGCACTGCCGGTGACGGCTTTGCCCGTTGCCTTCTCCCAATCCGAGACCGCATAATCCGGCTTCGGGTCCCACTTTGCGTCCAGTACTAACCCTTTCATTGGTGACCTCCTGGTAATATGAAGATGCGTGAATGCAAATAGTGACGATCCGCAACCCGTGACACTGACGAGTGACGGGTGATCGGATCGTTCTCTGATCAATCGTCACTCGTGCGTCTGCGCACGCCGTCACTCGTCACAAGCTGCGACTTCCTCAGGCTGCCGTATCCACCTCCGCCAGCTTTACCGGTCGGTGCTCCTTGTACGATCGCTTCGCGGCATAGCCCATGAGAATCGCCTGGCGACCGTCGATGCCGGTCACGGGCGGGGCCTTGTCCTCGCGAATGCAGGCGACGAAGGTGCGGAGCTCGTCGACGTAGGCCTCCACGTAGCGGTCCATGAAGAAGTTGAGCGGCAGGTCGCGCCGGACGCCTCCCGCATCGCTGATCGAGGCCGTGTTCGGGAAGTCGTTGCCCGAATGGACGGATCCGCCGCTGCCGAAGACCTCGACCTGCTGATCGTAGCCGTAGACGGCCTGACGGCTGTTGTCGATCGTGCCGATGACGCCGTTCTCGAAGCGCATCACGACGACAGCCGTGTCGATGTCGCCGGCCTCTCCGATCGCCGGATCGACCATCACGCCGCCCTCGACGTAGAGCTCGGTGACCTCACTGCCGATCAGAAAGCGCGCCATATCGAAGTCATGGATGGTCATGTCGAGGAAGATGCCCCCGGAGACCTTGACGTATTCCGCGGGCGGTGGCGAGGGGTCGCGGCTGATGATGTGGAGCAGGTGCGGCGTGCCGATCGCCCCTGCCTGCACCAGGTCGTGGATCCGGCGAAAGTTGTGATCGAACCGCCGATTGAAGCCGACCATGAATTTCACACCGGCCCGATCGACAGCCTCCAGGACCTTATCAACGCGCGCGAGGTCGAGGTCGATCGGCTTCTCGCAGAAGATGTGCTTGCCAGCCGCGGCTGACTGCTCCACAAGCCTGGCGTGCGTGTCGGTGCTCGAACAGATCAGCACGGCGTCCACGTCGGGATGTGAGAACACCGGCCCCGGATCGCTGTAGATCTCAGGGATGCCCAGATCGGCGGCACAGCGTTCTGCAGCCTCTCTGCGTATATCCGAGATGGCGACGACTTCCGCCTCGGGGATTCGCGTGACGAGGTTGGCTGCGTGGAGCGAGCCTATCCGCCCGGCTCCGATGATACCAATCCTTGTTCTCTCCGTCATATCACCTCCATGGGGTCAAACAGTACCGTCTAAGACCTTTGGGGTTTTCTTGCCGAGCAAGTATCTTCTCGACAGGAAAACCCCAAAGGTCTGGGTCACGGCGGCGGTGCGGTGCTCTCACGCACCACGAGCGTGGGCGCCAACAGAGCATCCTCGCCCTCGCGGCCTTCCAGCAAGTCCAACATCAGCGCCATTGCTCTGTGCCCCATGGCCAGCTTGGGCTGCCGCACCGTGGTGAGGGGAGGGCTGACCCATCGGGTGAACTCGATGTCGTCAAAGCCAACGATGCTGAGATCCTCGGGTACCCTCAAGTCCCGTGCCCGGCACGTCAGCAGCGCCCCTACGGCCACCCGATCGTTGTAGCAGAAGATGGCCGTCACGCCCGCATCCAGAAGGGCGGGGAGGGCGCGCCGGCCAACCTCCGTGTCGCCCTGCTCTCGGATGTCGGCTTCGGGCACGACCATAGCCCAGGCAGGGCCGGGGGTGAGGCCGGCCTCATGCAGGGCGTCGCGATAGCCGCTTAGTCGCAGGCGGTTCGAGCGTTGCCGGTTGCCCAGGCCCAGATATCCGATCCGCCGGTGTCCAAGCGAGAGTAAATGGCCTACCGCAAGACGCGCGCCGCCGTATTCATCGAAGGCCACGGCGCGGAACTCCGGGCTCTCGTCGGTGTGCTGATTGACGACGACAATGGGGACGCGGATGCGCTCCAACCGCTCTCGATACCGGCTGCTGAGCCGTGAAGCTGCGACAATGATGCCGTCCACCCTGCGGCGATGGAACGTCTCGACAATCTCCATCTCGCGCTCGGGGTCGTTATGCGATGCCGCCACGAACATACTGAGGCCTGCCTGCGCTCCCACCTCATCGACGCCCGCCATCACTTCCGCGAAGAAAGGATCGGTCAACGAGGTCATCACGAGACCCACGGTGCCACTGCGCTGGGCTTTGAGGCTGCGGGCCACGGCGTTGGGGATATAACCCATATCGATCGCCAGGGCCTTGATGCGCTCGCGTGTCGCCTCCTTCACCAGACTCGCTATCGTTCAGCGCGCGGGAGACCGTCGAATGCGAGATACCCATCGCCTGGGCGATATCCTTGATTGAGACTCGCTCGGGACGTTCTAGCCTATCCTCGGATTCATTCATAGAACACTCGGTGAACGTTGGCACGTTGACACGTTTCAACGTCGGATTGCCCAACGTGATAACGTTCAAACGTGGCAACGTTCCAACGTCTCATAAACGCATCCGCGTGATCCAGGTTGACCATATCCGGTTGCCACGCGATGACCTCCGGGAACCGCTTGGGATCCTTCTCGAAGATCATCAGTTGGATACCACGGTCGTGACACGTTTTGACCAGCGCCTCGCTCATGTCGTCGAGCGAGACCTCCACGATTCGGGCGCCGAACTCCTTCTCTGCCGAGATCACGTCCTCCGCGGAACTCACGTTGATCTTGAGCGCAATCGCCGGGTCCAGTTCGTGGAACAGCTTCATCAATTCGTCGCTTCCCGACCAGAGAAAGCAGTTGTCTTGCATCCCGGTGGCGTAGAGCAGGTCGATGAGCTGCTGCGGATGGGCGAACTTCACGTCGATGAAGATCCTGGCCTTGCCCTTAATCCATCGGAGGAAGTCGGACAACTTCGGAATCCGCTCGTCCTTGAAAGCCGGGTCGAACCAACTCCCCGCGTCGAGCTGCGTCAGTTCATCTGCTGTGAGTGCAAGCGCGTGGCCCTTGCCGTCGGTCGTTCGATCCACGGTGGCGTCGTGGAGCAGGACCATCTCGCCGTCGCGGCTGGTCCAGACGTCCACCTCGACCGTACCGGCACCCCACGCGATACACTGGCCGGCCGCCGCGTACGTATTCTCAGGGGCTACCGCGTTGGCGCCTTTATGACACACGATCTCAATTCTATGAGGCCGGGAGGGCACGGCGATTGGCGCATTCATCGTGGAAACACATCCTTTGAATCGGTGGGCGCCGGGCGCACGATTCGATCGAGGCTGAACAGCACGTTGCGGAGCGCTGCGACCGTGTGCACGGTGAAGTCGGGAATCTCGTCGGACGTCTGCGGCTCTGTACGACGGCGCTCGTTCCACTGAAAGAAGACCGAGAGCAATCCCAGCCGGTTGGCCCCAACGATGTCTCGCTCTAGATTGTTGCCCACCATCGCGACGCGGTCGTGGGCATCGTCGGGAATGGACAGGGCGTCCAGTGCGACCTGGAAAATGCGCGGGTCAGGCTTGCTGACGCCGACGACCTCTGAGATTACGACGGCGGCAAAGAGATCCAGCAGATTGTGCTGGCGCAGGACGTTCGGGGGCGTATTGGGACGGCTGTCGGCAACGAGGGCCAGGGGAATGCCGTGTGCGTCGAGATCCTGCAGGAGCGCAGCCACGTCAGGGACCAACTCCGCCTCCAACGTCGTCTCCTCCGCATCCTTGACCTCGGTCTCCTCGATCATGATGGTGTCACCAAGGTCGAAGAAAACCGCCAGCAGCCCGTGATCGGATCGTGTCATACTGTCGCCTTTCTGATCCGTATGCACACGTGTGCATACAGTGTACCGGTGACTGGCGCGGTGTCAAGTAACAGCCGCAGTCTCGCCGGTCCGGCATTGCCCGCGACCTACCCGGTGCTATGATCGATCCTGAGATCTGTGACCAAGGAGACCGGAAATGCTCAAGCGATTCCATCCGTCTGTGATTTTCCCTCTGGCTGTTCTGCTGCTGGTTACCACGGCGTGTACCGGCAACTCGGCGGGCCAGCCGCAGCCATCGGTGTCCCCGTCGCTATCGACTACGCCAACTTCAGCTCAGGTGGAGCCCACGGTCACTGTCACACCGTTGGTACAGTCAGCAGGCGGAGGAAAAGTGGCGTACGTGCTCAACGGCGATCTGTGGGTCAAGGATCTCCCCGAGGGGGTGCCTACGCGACTCACGAATAACGGGCTGGCTTCGGCGCCCCTCTGGTCACCCTCGGGTCGCTACGTGGCCTACCTGGAGGACATCGAGTTGAGGACCGTTGACACCGTCGCGGGAGACAATCTGGCGTGGGCCAGGCCGGTGGACGAGTTCGCATGGGCCCCGAGCCGGGATCTCTTGGCCTACGTCATTGGTTCGGGCGTTCCCCGTATGATGATCGTCAACCCCGCGACCGCCCAGGAATACGCGGTGATTCCTCCGTCGCTCGGGGTCGAGGGGCAGCTCGGTCGGATCGCGTGGCGTCCGGACGGGGAGACGATCGCCTACGAGTGGCGGCAGGGGACAAGTGACCAGGGGATATGGACCGTGCCTGCAACCGGCGGGCCGACGACCGAGCTCTATGCCAGTGGGGTTCCTGAGATGGGTGAGGCCCTGCCGGCAAGCTGGACGGTCGATGGGAGGTATCTTCTGTTCTGGCAGGGGGAAGTCGTGTCCGCCTCCGCGCTTGCTGACGGCGTGCCGCTCTACGCGCTGCCCGCCGAGGGTGGCGCGCCCATCGTGTTAGGGGATGCCGTCCTGTTCCATGAGGACTTTGTGGTCCCGGCACCTGCCGGCGCGCCCGGCCTGGTAGCGATTGTCGAAGGGGGCGGACGCAACACTTGGGCGAACAAAGTACTTCGCGTCGAGGATGTTGACAGTGGCCAGGTCGAGCTCTCCACGCCGGTAGTGCAGGCCGTCACGTCGCCCTCGTGGTCGCCCGACGGCACACAGCTCGCCTACGCGGCGACGCCCGATGTCCCCGACGTCACCGGCGGTGATGCAGCCCGCGAGGCGCTGGATGGGCGCCGAATCTGGCTTATCCGCCCAGACGCCTCCGGGCCTGTGCAGCTTACCGACGACGCCGTCTTCCGCGACGAACGACCCACTTGGTCACCCGATGGCAGTGCCCTGCTCTTCGCCCGGATGGACGCCCAAAGCCGGGCCTCTCTCTGGTGGCTCGACCTCTCAAGCGGCGTACCCGAGCGCGTCGTCGACGCGATTGGCCCGCTCCCCGGTCCCGGCGAGCCGTGGTTCGGCTACTACGGATACATCGATTGGTCCCAGGTGTTCGACACCTGGGCCGTGCGGGCCGAGCCGAGCCCCTGATCCGGCGTCAACGCTGACTCCGTCGCCGCTTGTCAGGCTCCAACTGCGCGGCCGCCAACCCGAAGCCAACTAAGCCCAACCGGCCCCGTCCCTCCGGGCGTTGGTTTCCGGAGCATAATAGGTTGGGTGGCTTGCACCGGGTCCGCGCCTCCCGGTCACCACCCGGATGCTCGTGCCGGTTGAGGGCGCATGGTCCGGGAGGCTGCGATGAAGACGCTGTTTACCGTTACGTTTGTCATTGAGCTCTTCTTTGTTATCGGGCTAGTTGGCATACCGGCTACGATGATGGGGCTCTTTGGCGAAATGCTGGATCCTTTTGGTGTTCTGTTGACCAGACTGTTTGGATCAGCACTGTTTGCGCTCGTCGTGCTTCTGTGGGCCGCCCGGTCGAGTTCTGACCCAGCCGTGCACCGAACCACAGTCATCACGATGTTCGCCTACTATCTCGTCAGCGTCGTCCTTGTCTGGATTGCCCAGCTCACAGGGGTGGTAAGTCTGATGGGATGGGGGACCGTAGTGTTACGCAGCGGGCTTCTGGTCGTGTACGCGGTGGCCCTCTTCCGAGGCCCGCGGCGGAGTATGGCGTGACGGCGCCATTGACAAGACGATATATTTATGATATAAATAGCAAATAAGTGACGTGACGTGACCACTATGAGTTGTCGGAGCCACTTCGGGAAAGGAGTCGGCCATGGATATGCTTCAGTGTGCACGCGAGTCGCAACAACGGTGGGCACGATCGTTTGCGGGTAAGCGAGAGCCAATCAGGCTTGCGATTTCGCGGCGTCCCTTAGCAGACGTACTTGACAGTGTGAGTTGCACGATCCGTTCGTTCTTGCCTGAGGGATCGCTCAGTTCACGCGAGTGCGCGTACGCTCTCTAGGAGGTCGCCGTACGTCGGCTCCCGTGAGGCTCGATGCTAAGCGTAGGCTGATATAAACAGAATTTGCATCAGAGAGGCGCTGGTATAGGGGAATCCTTCGATCAGCGCCTCTCTTCGTGCGTACCGAGCCATCAGCTTGGACGCTTCCCCACGCAGCGGGTCATTCACTTGCTCTCTCTCGCCCGCAGGCGCCGTGCCGGATTGCCTACCATCACGCTGTTCGGCGGAACGTCGTGCAGTACCACACTTCCCATCCCGATGAGGCTGCCCTTACCGATCCGGAGGTATTGGCGGATGTTGCACGCCTGACCGAGGTAGCATCCCGACTCCACGTGGACGAAGCCGGCGAGGCTCACGTTGGTGCAGACCGTGACATCGTCCTCGAGAAGGTTGTCGTGGTTGATGACGGCCCCGCTCAGGGCAAAGACTCGGTCGCCCAACACGGCATTGTGTCCCACGAAGCAGCCGGGGTAGATCACACATCCTGCGCCGATGGTCGCCGTGTGCGCCACGAATGCTGTGGGCGCTATCAGTGAGATGATTCGTTCGCGGGGGATATCGGGTTGACCGCAGCCATATTCCATGGCAAAGGACGCGCCACCGTACCCCGCCAGCGCTGCGTAGGTATCCGAGCACCTCATAGCCGCTGCCCGTCGGCTGCCCCACCTGGTCGGCTTGTGCGTCAGGCACGAGGAACCCCAGCAGGCGCCAGGTAGGCTCCCGCTCGTTAATCTGGCGGACAATATCCGTCATCTCCTGCGCGTGGGGTCCCGCGCCAAGGATAATCAGATCACGCATCGCGTCCCCCTCGATTTCGCTACAGAGGCGATAGCGTGACCATCGTCACGCTGTTGGCCGGCAGCAAGACCTGGCATTCGTAGTCACTCAAGACGTAGGTGTCGCGCTGCTCCACCGGTATCAGCTCAAGATCAAGGGCGTTCCAGCGTCGCTCCTCGTCAATGCGGCGGACCGTCAATCGTCGAGGTCCGGGTGCCAGGCCGGAGACCTCCAGCGTCGCGACCTCGTCCTGGTTCACGTCGAGTCCGTGATTGACCATCACGAGCGACACCCCTTGGGGCCCGGTACCGGCGATGGCGCGGATGTTGCGGTTGTCCGAGTGGACCGCGATGGCTTCGTCGCCGAGGCGCGAGAGCATCTTGAAGACGAAATACTGCGGTCTCACGTCACCGTTGACGCCGAAGAGGCCGAAGCGGTGGGGGATCTCATTCCAGTGCCGGACCATCGCTGCAACACCGCGCTCCGAGAAGAATGGCGCGAAATCGCCGGGGTCACAGACCTGGTCCCAGAGGTGGTAGTAGAACGACCGGTCGAGGCCCGCGGCGCGCATCTCGATGATCGCCGCGGCGACGAGCGCCGCTCGCCGCGGGACGTAGGCATCGTCCTCGACGCTGACCGGAGGAAAGTCGCAACTCCATTCGGTCACCATCAGCTCGGGATGCAGCCCTGCTTCTTTCGCCAGCATGCGCGCAACGCGCGTGAGATACCCGTGGCGTCCCGGGTCGCTGTGATAGAGATGCCAGCTCAGAAAGTCGAGCCGTGTGCCGGTTCGTGCACAGTGTCTGAGCAGCCCGAGCAAAGGTTCAGCGTGCATCTCCGCCATCGCCGGGCCGCCCACTTTGGCTTGCGGAAAGGCTTCGAGCACCGCGCGCGCCGTGATACTCGTAGTATTCGGCATAGGCCGCCGGATCTTGTATCCGATAGGGCGAGCCACCGGCCTCTCCAATATCGGGCTCGTTCCCGATCTCCCAATGGGTCACGATCGGTTTCTCGACCGAGTAGCGCTGCACCAGCGCGCGAATGACCGCTTGCCATTCGCCTACGTCTGTGGGCCGCCAAAGGTTGTGGTCTATCGTAGGGTAGAGAGGAGGCGGCTTGATCGTGATGGCCGCGACGACGTGCGCTCCGGTTCGTGCTAGAGCATCCATGTAGGGATCGAGGCGCGACCAGTCGAATCGACCGTGATCCGGGTAGACCTGGAAGAACTCCTGGATGAAGATGCGAACCAACCGCGGCTCAAGCGCTGCCGTCCCGCGGACTACACGATCGGGCAGCGGCAACGGGTTGATGCCGCCGTGCCCGATCGTGTGACGCCAGAGTTCCAGCGGACCGAGTTGCTCCTGCGGCCTCACGGTGATATGGACCACGGTGCCTCCCGATATGCAGCTACTCGACCTGCGCGAGCGCCCAGTCGAGCGCGTCCTGCAGCATGGACTGGGGTGGCTGCGCGATCAGGCCCTCCGCGATCAGCGTGTCAACGGTCTTGCGGGCCGACGCGATATCCGCCTCGGCTTGGGCGAAGGCTTCGTCGTGGGTGATCTTGATCCGCGCGAGCCCTTCCTTCACCGCCTGCATCGCCACGTCGGCGGCTTCGGTCGGGAAGACGTCCGGTTCGTCCATCCGTGCGATGATGTTCTCGGGGTCGATGCCCGCGCCGTTCGGCAAAACCGGCCAGCGATCTGGCGGCGGCAATCGCCATGCCATCGGAGACGGCGCGCGCACGTGCCAGGAGCGCACCCTTGAGAATGCCGGGGAAGCCCACCGAGTTGTTCACCTGATTCGGGAAGTCGCCGCGACCCGTGGCGACGATGGTGGCACCGGCTTCCTTCGCCTCGTAGGGATAGATCTCGGGCACGGGGTTGGCGCAGGCGAAGACGATGGACTTCGGCGCCATCAGGCTCACCGACGCCGGGCTCACGATGCCCGGGCCGGGCCGGGAGGCAGCGATGAGGACGTCGGCGCCGGTCATCGCCGTGTCGAAGTCGTCGATGTGACCGGGGTTGGTCTGTTGGCATAGCTCCCACTTGCGGTAGAAGCGGGGATCGGCCTCGATGTCGGCCCGTCCTGTGTGGAGCCCGCCCTTGGAGTCGAAGACGACCATCCGCTCGGGATTTCCCCCGGCGGCGATGATGATCCGGACGATCGTCGTATTCGACGCGCCCGCGCCCAGGAAGACCATCTTCGCCTCGGACATCGGCTTGTCCACCAACTTCAGCGCGTTGATCAGTCCGGCGAGCGTCACAGAGGCTGTGCCCTGGGCGTCGTCGTGCCAGACGGGGATGTCGCACGTCTCGCGCAGCGTGTCGAGCACCTTGAAGCAGTTGGGCTGCGAGATGTCCTCCAGGTTGATGGCCCCGAAGCTGGGCTGGACCATCCGCACGAAGTCGATGATCTTGTCGGCGGAGTGCGCGCCGGTCGCGTCGCGGCTGTCGATGCACAGCGCGGTCGCGTCGATGCCACCCAGGATCTTCATCAGGAAGGCCTTGCCCTCCATCACGCCGAGGCCACCGGGCGGCGTCACGTCGCCGTCGCCCAGGACGCGGGTCGAGTCGCTGACGATGGCGACGAGGTTGCCGCGATTTGAGAGCTCGTAGGAGCTATCGTTGTCGTCGCGGATCGCCGTCGAGATCGCGGAGACGCCCGGCGTGTACCAGACGTTGAACCAGTTGAAGCCGAAGACCCCGGCCTTGGGCACCGTCTGCATCTTGCCACGGTAGAGGCGGTGTGCCTGCTCGGACAGGCGCTTGAGGAAGAGCGTCTTCACCCGCGCGGTCTGCTCCGGGTCGAGCTTGCCCGCCAGGATCTCGTCAAGATTGTCCAATGTAAGGTGGATCGATTCAGTCATTATTCTTGTCTTTCTCCAATAACCAGTGTCGTACCAGATCCGCAAACCGCTCCAGGTCACCCAGTTGCTGGAGATTGCGGTAGACCTCGTCCCAATTCAACTGAACGTATTCGTGCACGAGGATGTTTCGGAAACCCGCAATGGGCGCCAACTCCCTGGCGAATTCGGGCGGCAACACGCCGAGCTGTCCTACGCGCACGATAGCATCGTGGTAATCTATCGGCTTTTCTGCCCCCTCGAGGGCGATAATTCGGTGGCAGATGTCGATGCAGCATTGTGCCGCAATCTCGAGGTTGCGCTCGACAATATCACGCAGATATAGATCTTGATCAAATATAGCGCGTGACTCAGTCTGGATCGGGCGCAATCTTGCCAAGCGTTCGTCGAGTTCGTCCAAGCGCCTCTCGATACCGCTGAACTCTCTTTCCATAGTCGGCCCCCTCCAGGATCTCTCGGCGCTGAGCACGTAGGACGGGCAGGTAATCGCCATAGCGCCCCATCACGTATGCCTCATACTCCACGCGGGTCGCGGTATCGCGCTGATAGAGCACCTTTCCCTTCGCGATGATGGCATAGGCCAGTTCGATGGGAGCGTTACTCAACAGCACCACGTCGATAGCCTCTGTCTCAAGCAGCGTCGCCATCGCATGAGCGAAATCTGCTTTGAGTTGCCTGCCATCGTCATCACGGTCGATCAACAGGGCGAAGTCATAGTCACTCATAGGCCCAAGGCGGTCAAGAGCTGCCTCATCAGCCCGTGATCCGAATAGGTAGACCAGGGCGATCGGGTCGCCGCTCTTGATCTGTGCTTGCACGTCCTTGGCCAGCGTAGGTTGATCCATAGCGCGATATTACCATAGAGCGGGTCATCAACAACCGTCCTTGGGTTCACCGTGGGCGTCGGGCTTCCTTGCGGGAATGCGCGGATGTTCGTACACTTGCGCAACGCTATGATCCTACAGCTCGGAGGTGGCGACGATGGGATGCAAAGTGAAGTTCTCGATGGCTATTCGGCCCGAAGCCGACGAAGAAGAGCTGAAGTTCGCGGCGCAGCTTGGCGTTCCGTGCGTCTACACCTGGGTGCGACCCGAGCAGCGGAGCTACGAGTTCCTTTCGAGACTGCGGGAGAAGGTCGAGGGCGCAGGGCTCGAACTCTATATGACCGGCAATATGGACGTCGGCAAGTCGGACAAGATCCACCTGGGTCTGCCCGGACGCGATGCCGTCATCGCGCAGTTCCAGGACTTCGTTCGGAACCTGGGACGCGCGGGTATCCGGTATACGACGTTCACGTGGGAGCCCGACCAGGTCTGGAGCTCGCAGCCCCGCACGACGCGCGGCGGCGCCCAGGCCCGCTACGTCGATCTGGCGGAGATGAAGCAGCGACCTCTCACCCACGATCGGGTCTACACCAAGGACGAGATCTGGGAGAACTTCGAATACTTCATCCGAGCGAATGATCCCGGTGTGTGAGGAGGCTGACGTCAGGCTGGCCCTGCATCCGAACGATCCACCGACCGACGCCCTGGGCGGCATTCCGTGCCTCATCCGGGATTGGGCATCCTATGATCGTGCCTTCGCCATCGCCGATAGTCCCTACCTGGGCATGGAGTTCTGCGTTGGATGTTGGCTTGAGGGCGGCGAGCAGTTCGGCAACGTGCTGGATGGCATCCGCCACTTCCACGAGATGGACAAGATCTTCATCGTCCACTTCCGCAACGTGACGTCGCCGCTGCCGGTCTTCAACGAGACCTTCCTCGATGACGGCTACATGGATATGTACCAGGTGATGAGAACCTTCTGTGAGGTGGGCTATGCCGGATCGATGACGCTGGATCATACCCCACGGTTTGTCGGAGACTACGCCAAGGGCAGCGGCACCGCGTATGCCATCGGCTATATGCGGGCGCTGATGGAGCGTGCCGAGGCGGAGTTGAGCGATCACTGATACACCAGGGGCTTTTGGGAGGTTTGTGTTCAGAGGAAGCGAGCTACGGCCGTTCTTCCCTCCCGAACTACATTCGGCCGGATTGGCAAATTGACAATCTCAGATTACCTTGCTAGACTCATGGTAGCTGTGTGGAAGGCGCGGGGGCGCCAATCCAGCATATGTCGGCGGGGGAAGATCATCGAGTATTGCGCGTTCGTCCGCGTTTCTATTGCCTACCCTCGTCGATACTACGCATCCGGACACTACCCGGCTTGATTGTGAAAGGAGGTGTGCAGGTCAGGACATTTTCTTCACGACAGACATGCTCTTGGTGTGGTTTCGATATGCAATCCAAGGTACCGAAAGGAGCAGGCCGCATGCGTGGAATGCGTTGGTTCAGCACGTTGCTTCTGTTTGTGTTGTTTGCCGGTGTCGTGCCGGTCGCCGCCCAGGCCCCAAACCAGGACGACGGCACGGCAACCACGGCGCAAACGGCCATTGATGGCTGGTACGTTGTCCAGTTCGCGGAGCCCTCGCTTGCTGCTCAGGCGAAGTCGCTGGGCGCGCAGAGCATGATGACCGTACGCGGACAACTTAACGTCCAGACCGCATCGAGTCAGGCCTACGTCAACAAGCTCAAGGGTGAGCAAGCACTCTTCGCCCTTGACCTCGCCCGGGCGATACCCGGCGCCCAGGTCGGTCGGAGCTTCCAAGTCGTGCTCAACGCCGTGGCAGTCAAGGTGTCCGGCAATGGCCTAGAGGCGATCAAAGCTCTGATGACACTGCCGGGTGTGACGCGCGTGACCCCTCAGACCATCTACACTGTGGACATGGACTACAGCCTTCCTTTGATTGATGCTCCGGCGCTGTGGTCGTCCCTTGGTGGTCGTAGCATGGCCGGCGAAGGGGTGAAGGTCGCGATCGTCGACACGGGTATCGATCCCACGCACCCGATGTTCGACGGGACCAACTTCGATTACCCGACTACCGGCACGTGGCCCAAGGGCTACTGTGCGGATCATGACGGGTTCTGCAACGGCAAGATCATTGCCGCGAACAACTCTATGCCAACCTTCGACGTCAGTGAGGATGAGTTCCTGAGCCCGATGGATGCGGTTGACCACGGCACACACGTGGCGGGCACCGCAGCCGGCAATACGGTCACCGCGACGTACGGCACCGCAAGTCCGGTCATCTCAGGTGTCGCGCCCGGGGCGTGGCTGATGATCTACAAGGGGCTCTATCTTACCCCTGATGGCAATGGCAGTGGCTCCAACATCATGCTTGCCGGTGCGTTGGAGGATGCCGTCTCCGATGGCGCAGACGTCATCAATAACAGTTGGGGCAGCGATACCTTCGTGATGCCCTCTAATGATCCCCTCGTGCAGGCCTATGAGGCTGCCGCCGATGCGGGCATCGTGATTGTGTTCTCCGCCGGGAATGCCGGACCCAACTACAATACCGTCGGCAATCCCACATCGGACAAGTTCATCCAGGTGGGCGCGAGCACCACGTCGCGCGCCTTTTACAACACGTTGCACGTGACGGCGCCCACGCCGGTGACCGACACACTACAGATGTTCCCCGGCAACCAATTCGCGGACATCGCACCCTCGGCCTATCCCACGATGACGATCGGGCCGCTGCCCTATATCCCCTGCGATCTGCTGGGGATCCCCGACACTACGTTGGCGGGCGTCACCGTCGGTATCACCCAGACGGCGCCGTATACCGCTGACGGATGGATTGCTCTGATCCCACGGGGAACGTACAATTTCACGGACAAGTTGGACAACGCTATCGACCAGGGTGCATCGGCCGTGATCATGTACACGGATGCCGCCCGGACGTGGAAGGGTGGCTTTACGGCGGGCAACCGTGACATCTACACGGTCATGATCGCCCATGATCTAGGCGTGGATATGGTCGACTGGTGGGAGACCTACACCGATACGGCCAGGACCGATATCGGCTATCCGGTCTCGGCGTGGACCGTCGAAACGCCGGACGTGATCGCCGAGTTTAGCTCACGAGGGCCGGATGCCACGTTGCTGATCAAGCCTGATCTCGTGGCCCCCGGTGTCAACATCCTCAGCGCCAAGCCCGGCGGTACCTATCAGCCGCTCAACGGCACCAGCATGGCCTCACCCCACGTGACGGGGTCCGCGGCCCTGTTGTTGGCCGCCCATCCTGACTGGACGCCCGCGCAGGTCAAGAGCGCGCTGATGAGCACTGCCAGCCAGACGATCCTCGACACCGACGAGACCACACTCGCCGACATCATGACGCAGGGCTCGGGTCGCATCGACCTGGGCGAGGCGTCGGATCCTGGGCTCACCTTTGACAAGCCGAGCGTCAGCTTCGGTGTGGTGCCACAGGGCGGGGAAATGAGTGAGGTCATCTCGGCTGCTGATGTGGCGGGGACCGTGGAGACCTATACCTTGAGTGTCGATGAGTGGGTCACGGCCACTGGCCAGGTCACCTTCACCCTTAGTGCTGCTGACCTTGCGATGGCTGCCGGGGGCACTATGCCCTTCACCCTTACCGTCGATGTAGGCCCCGGTGCGCCCTTCATGGACCTGGAGGGCGATATCGTCATCAGCGGCACGGAACACGTCGCGCATATCCCCTACTGGGTGCGCGTGACGCCTGGTGCTACGGCCGATGTCCTGCTGGTGGACTTCGATATGAATCAGCTCGGCGGAGGCGGGAACTATCAGGGCTACTACACGAGCACGCTCGATAGCTTGAGCGTAGCTTACGACACCTGGGATATCGGTGCTCTCCTTTACTATCCTGACCGTGCAGTACTTGACCTCTACGATAAGGTCATTGTCTTCACGGGTGACAATTACGTCTACTGGCTTGACCCCATCGCTGACGATATCCGGATGTACCTCGCGATGGGCGGCAAGATGCTTATCACAGGACAGGATGCGCTGGGTAACGATGGTCTGTACAGTTGGCCGTTCATGCGTGGCGCGGCCAACACACCGCTGGTGGACGGCACCTTCCCGATGGCTGTGGGTATGCAGGATGTCGCGCCATTCCTGAAGGACATGGTCTTCGATGCACTTCCCGGTGGTGATGGTGCGGGGAATCAAGCCTATGTCGACGAACTCGACCCGCTCTACTACAGCGACATCGACACGGGCCCGCTCTTCCAGATCCCGAACACGGTCTCGGCAGTTCAAGATGGTGTGGTTGGTGTCAAGAGCTCGTATGAGCCGACGATCGAGCGCATCCAGAATCCGCTGGTGTACGAGGAATACTCGTGGCGCGTGGCCTACCTGGGCTTTGGGGTGGAGGGTGTGAACAACGACACGGGCTACAATACCCGGGAGGAGTTGGTGGGTACACTCTTCGACTGGTTGGATGACCAGGTGATGGTCTCCTTCGATCAGCCATCGTATATGGCCGCAGGGCCGCTGAAGTTCGTCAACGTGACGGCCACAATGTCCGCGACCATCGGCACGGAGGCCATCTACTATGCCTGGGACTTCGGCGATGGCTCGCCGATCCAGTACACGACAGCGCCGTCTGCCGAGCATCAGTATCTCCAAAACGGCTTCTACACCGTGTACGTCGAGGCGATGGACGAGTACACACACAAGGCGGTCGGAGACACGGCGGTTGTCGAGGTAGGTTCTCATCTCTATCTGCCGATTGTCGCCAAGGCAGCACCCTAGCATCGAACGTCCTCGGCAGTCTGAGCAAGCTTCACGTGAGGCCAACGGGTATCCGTTGGCCTCACTGTCGTTATTTGCCATTGTGCAGCACCGGCGTAAGCTACGTTAGTCAGATCATCTACGTGCGGAGGTGCCAACGATGCCCGATCTCTTGTCTACACTTGCCCTGACGCCCCCGATGGGGTGGAACAGTTGGAACACGTTCGGCGGCAGGATCAGTGAAGCGGTCGTTCTTGAGACTGCTGATGCGATGGTCGAAGAGGGCCTCAAGGACGCGGGTTACGAGTACGTCGTGATCGACGATCTCTGGGAGGCGGACGCGCGCGTGAACGGGCGCCTGACCTGGGATCCCGCTATCTTCCCCCACGGCATTCCCGCCCTTGCGGACGCCGTCCACAGCAAAGGGCTCAAGTTCGGGATCTATTCCTGTGCGGGCAGCCACACGTGCGCCGGCAAGCCCGCCAGTTACGGATACGAGGAAGTCGATGCCCAGACCTTCGCCGAATGGGGTGTGGATTTCCTCAAGTATGACTACTGCTACGCGCCCGCGGGCGTCGACGGCCCAATGCTCTACCGGCGAATGGGCCAGGCGCTGCGCGCCACCGGTCGTCCCATCCTCTTCAGTCTTTGCGAGTGGGGCTCACACAAGCCGTGGGAGTGGGGTGCGAGCACGGGCGGCCATATGTGGCGCACCACCGGCGACATCAACGACTCCTGGGAGTCGATCCTGCGGATCGGCTTCGAGCAGCAGGTTGGTCTGGAGGCGTACGCAGGTCCGGGGCGCTGGAACGATCCGGACATGCTCGTGGTCGGTATGTACGGGAAGGGAAACGCCGCCCGCGGCGGGTGTACGGACGCCGAGTACCGCAGCCACTTCAGTCTGTGGTGTCTGTTGGCTTCCCCGTTGATGATCGGCTGTGATGTGCGCGCGATGAGCCCTGTGACGAAGTCGATCTTGCTCAATCCCGAGCTCATCGCGGTGAATCAGGATCCCCTGGGACGTCAGGGATACCAGGTAGGGCGCGTGCCGTGGGCGTCCGACATTGCCGTGACCTGGGCGAAGCCCTTGCAGGATGGTTCGGTGGCCGTTGGGCTGTTCAACCTGGGCGAGCGCGACGACCGCCGCATCGCCGTCGCGTGGGAGACGCTCGGTCTCCACGACCGCCGGCCCTGCCGCGTCCGCGACCTCTGGACGCACGAGGATCTCGGCGTCTTCACCAGCAGCTTCACTGCGTACGTCGACCGCCACGACGTGGCAGTGCTGCGCATTAGCCCGGTGGCGGCACCTAACGAGTGACGGGTGGCGATTAGCGGTGGCTTTGCCGAGGTTGCTCATTCCTTGGCCTTGTCAGTTTGAGAACAATAAGCGATTAGCACGGAGGTCTTTCGATGCAACACGCTCTTCCTTTCCGCCAGATCCATCTCGACTTCCATACCAGTGAGGCAATCGACGGCGTGGGAGCCGACTTCGACCCCGAGGTCTTCGCCGAGACGTTAGCGCGGGCGCACGTGAACTCCATCAACATGTTTGCGCTGGGGCATCACGGCTGGCTCTACTACAATTCGGAGCGATTTCCCGAGTACCGCCATCCACATCTGACGCGGGACCTGCTCACGGAGCAGATCGAGGCGTGCCACGCGCGTGGGATCGCGACACCGATCTACGTGTCGGTGCAGACCAACGAGCACCTCGCCCAGTTGCATCCCGAGTGGCGCGTGATGGACGCCAAGGGGCGGCTCGTCGGCCCCGAACCCTACGAGGACGGCTTCTGGCATCTGCTGTGTCTCAACACGCCCTATGTCGACCACTTCAAGGCTATCGTCGACGATGTCATGGCTAGTCTGCCCGTGGACGGGTTCTGGTTCGACATCGTCGATGCGCGAGACTGCTCGTGCCACTACTGCCGGGAGGGTATGCTCGCCCAGGGGCTGGAGCCCTCGAAGCTGGAGGACCGGATGGCCTACGCGCGGCAGGTGCTCCACACCTTTGTGCGCGAACTGAGCGCCCACGTGCACGCGCAGCATCCCGATGCGCTGGTCTTCTTCAACGCCGGACACGTCGGCCCGCGCCATCGTGAGATGCTTGACGCTTTCACGCACCTGGAGCTGGAATCGCTGCCCAGCGGCGGGTGGGGCTATCTCCACTTCCCGATCACGGCGCGGTACACCCGGACGCTCGGTATGGAATTCCTGGGAATGACGGGTAAGTTCCATACGTCGTGGGGTGACTTTCATTCGTACAAGAACCCGGCGGCGCTGGCGTTCGAGTGCTACCATATGCTGGCGCTCAACGCCAAGGTCTGCGTGGGCGACCAACTCCACCCCCGTGGCGTGCTCGACCCCTACACCTACGACCTGATCGCCCCCGTCTACGCACAGGTCGAGGCCAAGGAGCCCTGGTGCGTCGGGGCGGAGCAGGTAGCCGAGATAGGCGTCCTGACGCCCGAGGCCTTTGACCCCGGTCTCAATCGGAGCCAGATCGACTTCAGGCCGATGATGGGCGCCGTGCGGATGTTGCAGGAGGGCAAGCACCAGTTCGACGTCATCGATGCGCAGGGCGATTTCGGTCGCTACCGCGTGCTCGTGCTTCCAGACAAGGTGCCCGTCGAGGGCGAGTTGGGGGCGAAGCTGCAGGCCTATCTTGCCGGCGGCGGTGCGATCATCGCCTCCTTCGCGTCGGGGATGGATGGAGCGCAGACGGCATTCAGCTTCGATAGCCTGGGCGTGCGGCTTGTGGGGGAGGGCCCTCGCGACCCGAGCGGGGCGCTCGTGCGCGGTCGGGAGTATCCTGCGCACAACTACGCCGAGTACGTTGTGCCCCGAGAGGCCGTGGGCGAGGGCCTGCCACCCACCGAGCACGTGATGACCATGCGCGGCATGCTGATCGAGGCCAAGCCCGGCACCGAGGTGCTGGCCGACGTCGTGGCGCCCTACTTCGATCGCACCTACAAGCACTTCTGCTCGCACCGGCAGGCCCCCTCGTCGGGCCGTATCTCGCACCCGGCCGTCGTCCAGTCGGGCAGGGTCATCTATTTCAGCCACCCCATCTTCAGCCAGTATCAGACCAAGGCGCCGAGGTGGTGCAAGCAGCTGTTCCTCAACGCGCTGGCACGTCTGCTGCCTGATCCGGTGGTCACTGTTGAGGCTCCCACGGCGACGATTGCTGCGCTCAACCGCCAGCCGGACCAGGGCCGGCTTGTGCTGCACCTGCTGCACTACGTGCCGGAGCGGCGTGGGGAGGCCTTCGACGTCATCGAGGACGTCGTGCCGCTCTATGGCGTTCGGGTTTCCATCAAGACGGATGCGCCGGTGACCGGGGTCGCCCTCGTGCCGCAGGGCGAGGCCATCGACTTCGACCGGAACGACGGTCACGTCACCTTCACGGTGCCGAAGGTCGAGGGGCACCAGATGGTAGAGATGGTGAGTTCAGATTGACGAGTTGACGCGTGATCAGAAATCAGTGACGAGCGAGGAGGTCTTCAATGCGACCGAGACGGATTGCACGTAGGATCAACCGTGGGTTGGAGCGCGGACGGCTGGCCGGAATGCGGATGCGCCGCGGGCTGTGGCGGCTGCGGCGCGTGCCGCCCAGGGGACCGCTCGTGGGCCCACCGCTCCGCCCACGACGCCGCGGCTGCCTGTGGCCATTCTGAATCACGGATTCAGACATTTCAAGGAGTATGCATGACGCCTTACGTTGACGCGCGGTTCCAGCCGGACTACCGGCATATGGTGAACGTAGCCTACAATCGACGGCCTGAGCGCCTGCCGGTCTACGAGCACTTGATCAACCCCGAATTCATGGAGAAGGCCACGAATACTCAGTTCGGGGCTTTGGCGGGCGGTGACGACGCCGACCTTGCGGAGTTCTTCAAGCACTATTGCGATTTCTACCACGGAATGACCTACGACACGGTCTCCTACGAGGTCTGCATCACCGAGATCCTGCCCGGCGGCGGCGCGCTGTTGGGCGAGCACCCCGGGCCGATCCAGAATCGGGCAGATTTCGAGCGCTATCCCTGGGATGAGCTTCCCAACCTTTTCTGGGCCGCCGCGGAGCGCCGGTTTGCGGCATTGGCCGCGGCGATGCCGCCGGGGATGAGGGCGTTGGGTGGGGTGGGCAACGGCATCTTCGAGATCAGCGAGGATCTGGTGGGCTATGAATATCTCGCCTACATGTCGCACGACGACCCGGAGCTCTACGCCGACCTCTATCGCAGGATTGGCGATCTGATGGTCACGATCTGGCGGAGATTTCTGGAGCGATATACCGATCTCTTCGCCGTGTGCCGCGCCGGCGACGATCAAGGGTACAAGGTAAGCACATTGGTCGCACCGCGCGTTATTCGCACCCACATGGTGCCCCAATATCGCCGGGTGATCGACCTCGTCCATGCTGCCGGACGCCCGTTCCTCTGGCATTCCTGCGGCAACATTCTCAGCATCATGGACGATATGATCGATGTTGGGATCGATGCCAAGCATTCGAATGAAGATGTGATCGCACCCTTCGGCACCTGGATTGAGCGTTTTGGCGATCGCATCGCCCTCGTCGGCGGCGTGGACGTCGACATCCTTTGCCGCGAGGCGCCCGACAAGATCTTCGAGCGGGTCGTCGAGATGGGGCGACGCTTCCGTCGTCAGGCGAAAGGCTATGCCCTCGGTTCAGGAAACTCGATCCCGGAGTACGTGCCTGTCGAGGGGTACCTGGCTATGATTGAGGCAGCCCAGGCACTTCGTGCCGAGGAGGCAGAGGGGTGGCGATCTGATGGTGAGTGAGCGACAGCGTCCTCTCTACCGGTGCGGAGCGCATCGCGACGCTGCGCGAACGCGTGATGACCTCCAAGAACGCCGGCGACCTGGCGCGGATCCGCGACACCTCGGTCGTCGACGCGGCATCCCTGCGAGCGTCCGAGCAAGAGTCATCGTGGACGATACGGCGCGGCCTGATCACGCGCGACCGCCTGGCTACGATGCGCTTCGACTTCGACGAGCTCGAGTTCTTCGTCGGGCGTCTGCGCGCGCCGGAGCACGCGGAGGCCGACGTCGAGGCAGCGCAGGCGTATCTGGCCGACTATAAGCTCGATTTTCCCGGCCAGACGGGACATTGCGAGCTGGATCTGGATCGCTTGATGCGCCTCGGGATCGATGGACTGGCGGCGGAGATCGAGGGTCACCTTCCGGATGACCTTTCGGGCAGCTCGAAGCTACCCGGAAGGCACGGACAGGGCGACACCTATCGCAGTTTCCTGCTGGGCCTGCACGGTCTCTCTGCGATGATCGAAGCCGCGGCCGGGACGGTCGAGGCCGCCATCGCGGGGGCCGACCCTGCTCGCCAGGCGGGGCTCCACTCGCTCGCCGCTGCGTGCCGGCGCATAGCCCACGAGCCACCCACCTCGTATATTGAAGCCATTCAACTCCTATGGTTTGTGCTCATCGGTGTGATGAACGCCGATCGCGCCTGGCTGGTGGTACCGGGTCATCTCGACCGTACGCTCGGCCCCTTCTATGAGGTGGACGTCGCCCGGGGGCGACTGACGCGTGACGAGGCGCTGCACCTGATCGAGCAGCTCTACATTTACGTCAACGCCTATGTCCCGGACGGGCTGGCGATGTCGGTGATGGTCGGGGGGCGCGATAAGCTCGGGAACGATGTCACTAACGAGCTCTCATATCTCTGCCTGGAGGCGATCCGCAGCACCCACATGATCTATCCGACCGTGGGCGTCTGCTGGCACGAGGGTACACCCAGACTTTGGTCGATCTCACGGTGGACCTGATGGGTCACGGCTACCCGACCCCCGCCTTTTTCGGTGACGCGACCATCCAGCAGGGCTTGGCTGCGCTGGGCGTGCCCGGGGCCGAGGCGTGCCGGTACATCAACTCCACCTGCGTGGAGATCACGCCCTCCGGCGCGAGCAACGTCTGGGTGGCCTCTCCCTACTACAACACCTGTGGCCTGCTCCTCGACGAGATTGCCGACCAGGCGGAGGCGGCGCCCGCTACCTTCGATGACTTCGTTGCTGCGTACCGGCGGCGGTTGGGGACGGCGATTGCCGATGGCGTGGCTGCGCAGAACGCCGCCCGGCTGGAGCGCCAACGGGCGATGCGGAGACCTCTTCAGAGCGCGGCCTGCTCCTCGACGAGATTGCTGACCAGGCGGAGGCGCCGCCCGCTTCATTCGATGACTTCGTTGCCGCTTACCGGCTGCGGTTGGGGACGGCGATTGCCGATGGCGTGGCTGCGCAGAACGCCGCCCGGCTGGAGCGCCAACGGGCGATGCGAAGACCCCTTCAGAGCGTCTTCACGCGGGATTGCGTCGCCGAAGGGCGGGATATCGAGGATGGTGGTGCGCGGTATAACTGGGTCGAGTGCTCTTTCATCGGCCTCGCCAACCTCGCCGACGCGCTCTACGTCATCCGCGAGGAGGTCTATCGCCAGCAGCGGCTGACCCTGGCGCAACTGAAGGCGATCCTCGATGCCGACTTCGAGGGGCTCGAGGCCACGCGGCTTCGCTTCCTCAACGGCTACCCGAAGTATGGGCAGAGCAACGCCGACGTCGACGCCCTGTTCGGCGAGGCCATCCGCTTTGTAGCCGATACCTGCGCGGGGTTCTCGGTCGCGCCGGACGACAGCGCCTACGTCCCCGGTGCTTTCGCCTGGGTGATGCACGAGCAGTTGGGCCGCGAGACCGGGGCGACGCCCGATGGGCGCCACGCCGGCTTTCCCTTCGCCGACGGCTGCGGCCCGGCGCAGGGGAGGGAGACCTGCGGACCCACCGCAGCCGTGCTCTCGGTGACCGGTTGGGATCACAGTCGTATGATCGGCGGGCTGGCGTACAACCTCAAGTTCAACAGCTCGCTCTTCCGATCCGATGACGGGTATACCGGGCTCAAGGCCCTGATCCTTACCTTCCTGCGCCGGGGCGGCTTTGAGGTCCAGGTGAACGTCGTCGACGGGGAGACGCTCAAGGCCGCGCGGGCCAACCCGGAGCCCTACCGAGATCTGATCGTCCGCATCGGCGGCTACGCGGACTACTTCACCCGTCTCTCGCCTCAGATGCAGGATGAGTTGATCCTGCGGACTGAGTTCGATACGATCTAGCAGGATCTGGGAATGGAGAATCCATGACCGATAGACTTGCTCTGTTTGGCGGCCCAAAGGCCGTGACGCTGCCGGTGGATGATGCCTGGCCCAGGATTGGCCAGGCGGAGATCGACGCCGTCGTGGCCCTGATGCGCGCGGGCCGGCTCTCCATCGGGGATGGCTCGGGCCCGATCGGCGAGCTGGAGGCAGTCTTTGCCGCTTATACGCGCGCCGAGTTCGCTTTGATGCACAACAGCGGAACGGCAGCGCTACACGCTGCTTACTATGGCGTGGGGGTGGGCCCGGGCGATGAGGTGTTGGTCCCAGCCTACACGTGGCACGCAACCGCGGGCGCCGTCGTCATGGCGAACGCCGTTCCGATCTTCTGCGAGAGCGACCCACGGACGCTCAACCTGGATGTCGAGGACGCCGCCCGGCGGATCACGCCCCGGACCAAGGCTATCGCCGTGGTTCACATGTGGGGCAACGTTGCCGACATGGACGCCGTGATGGCGTTGGCTCACGCGCACGGTCTGGCGGTGGTTGAGGACTGCTCCCACGCCCACGGGGCGACGTGGCACGGGCGGCACGTGGGTACCATCGGTGACGTCGGCGCGTTCAGCTTGCAGGGCAGCAAGGTCCTGGTGGCGGGCGAGGGCGGGATGTTGATCACAAATCGGGCCGATGTCTACGATCGCGCGCTCGTGCTGGGCAGCCATGGCCGGATTCAGTCCGATGTTCACGACGAGGCCCTGCGCGAGCTGACGACGGGCCTGGGCTTCAAATACCGTCCCCATCCGCTGGGGGCGGCGATTGCGCTGGAGCAGTTCAAGCGTCTGGATGATTTCAACGCCGGGCGTCGCGACAACTATGACTACCTGATGGCCGGCCTTCAGGACCTGCCCGCAATCAGCGTCACCGAGACACCGGAGGCGGGCACGCGGGGTGGATACTACGGCACACGGATCCTCTACGACAGTGCCAAGCTCGTCGATATACCGCGCGGTGTACTGCTCAAGGCGTTACAGGCAGAGGGCGTGCCCTGCGACGTCGAGCGCTATCCGCTGCTGCACATGACGCCCTACTACCGGAACCGCCAGCGGGCCTACGATGGTTACCTGGCGCCCTTGGTGAGTTCCGAGTATGCGTCTGCGCCCTATGCCCCGGGAGACCTGCCCGTGAGTGAGGCCTTCCACCCGCAGTTGGTCGCGCTGCCGGTCCTCACCGAGCCGCAGTTCCCGCTGCTGGATCAGATCATCGATGCGTTCCATAAGGTGATGTCGGGGGTCAATGTCGAGGAGCTGAAGGATGCGGAGGAACGTGGAGACCCAGCCCTTCGGGACTGAGTGGTTCGATGCAGAGTGCTGCCTGGGGCGGACGCGCGCTCACCGGGCGGGTGCGCCCAGCACCGCAGAGGAGCTCTCAGCGGTGCTGCACGACAATGGCATCGGTCGCGCGCTTGTCTACCATGCCGACGCAGCGGGGTACGATCCTGTCGTGGGCAACCGGGAGCTTCTGGAGGAGATCTCCGGCCATCCCGAGTTCGAGCCCTGCTGGGTGCTGCTTCCCCACGATACCGGCGAGTTCCCGGCTCCTGATGCGGCAGTCGGCGAGATGCTGGCCTCGGGCGTGCGGGCGGCCCGCGTCTTTCCGGTGGACTTCCGCTTCGCTTTCAGGTTGTGGAATCTGGCGCCGCTGATCGAGCGATTGGCTGCGTACCGCGTCCCGCTCTGGGTCGACTTCGGACACGAAGGCTGGAGTGAGCGGACGATCGACTTCGGTGGCATCCACGAGGTATGTGAGGCATTTCCGGAGCTGCCCATCGTCCTGGTGAGGCCCAACATCGGCAGCGACCGCCGGCTCTTCGCGCTGCTGCGCCAGCATGCTAACCTGCACTTCGAGACGTCGTACTACACGGTCCACCGCGGCATCGAGCTGGTCTGCGAGACATTTGGGCCCGAGCGTGTCCTCTTCGGCACCGGGCTGCCCCACCGCGCGCCGGGTCCCCCGATCACGGCCCTGGCCTACAGCCTGATCGACGAGGATGCGCGTGCGCTGGTGGCAGGTGGGAATCTCAGCCGGCTGCTCGCCGGTGCGGGGCGGTCGAACGATGGCTAACGTGCGAAGGGACGAGTTGCTCCTGACTGCGGATCCTGCCTCTCGCGATCTGGCTCTTGCGGAGATCCTTAATGCCGCTCCCGGCTCGCAGCTACGGCGCTGGCTGGCATCCGACGTAGGGTGGGTCGCACTGGGCGACAGTTGGGCGGCATTGGCAGGGCGGCTTCGGGCACAGCCACCCATTTTCTGCCGGCACATCTGTCCTGTCCAGGTAACGGTGCCACTGATGCAGAACGACGACGACCTGGAGCTTCTGGCGGCAGTTGCCGATGAATTTGTGGATGACCTGGGCGGCCCGGAGCCCTTCTCGGTACAGACCCGGACCCTGGGCGGTGGGTGGCCCTACGGACCGTATGACGTCAACACCCGGCTGGCAACGGTACTTGCGCGAAGCGGCGCGCGCTTGGATGTGCGCGAGCCGGTGGAGGTGATGTCCGTCGTCCTTACGTCGGATCGGGGCTTCCTGGGCCTTTCGCGCGCCGAGGACAACCTGAGCGACTGGGCAGGGGGCGCTCGACGCTTCCGGCGTGAGCCCGAGCAGATCAGTCGGGCGGAGTTCAAGCTGCTGGAGGCCATGGAGGTCTTTCAGCTCGACCCCTCAGAGGCGCGGACGGCGCTCGATCTCGGTGCGGCGCCCGGTGGATGGACCAGGGTCCTGCGACAGCTCGACATCGAGGTGACCGCCGTCGATCCGGCCGATCTGGCTCCTGTATTGCGCGCCGACCCCGGTGTCCGGCACGTCAGACTGCTGGCACAGGACTACCTGCCGCAGGTCGATGGCGCGTTCGACATCATCTTGAACGATATGCGGATGGACGCCCGCGACTCGGCGCGGTTGATGGCCATGGCTGCCGAGAGCCTGCACCCGCGAGGCTGGGCGCTGATGACGCTGAAGCTGCCCAAACGAGGCACCAAGCCGACTATGGATGCTGCTCTGGCGCTGCTGCGTGATAGCTACGAGATTGCCGGGGTACGCCAATTGTTTCACAATCGCAGCGAGGTAACGGTCGCTCTGCGTCGATAGCACGGGCCCGTCGGGCGAAGACCGCGAGCTGCCATGACGAGACAGCACTCATCGAACCTGGGAAGCCCTAACGACAAAGCTTCCCATCACCCAAGGCCCAGTGCCCGTTGCTGGTGGTCAGTCAAGCTGGTTCGCCCTAACCGATTCATCGGTTCTGCCGCCGCTTCCTGAGGCACCGGAACGACTGAAGCCGAAGCGGCAGCAGACGCGCCCAGCAAACTGGGCGCGCGCCCAGCAAACTGGGCGCCCCGCCCTATGAACGCCAGGTATCAGCTTAGCCGACTACAAGTCGGATCCGCCTAGATCACAGTAGAATCAGGAGACGACCCATGTCTATGACGCCAAGAGAGGTCGTGACACGTACGATCCGCTTTGAGGGTGCGGATCGCATTCCCTACAACCTGCCGGAGCCCTTCGGCACCGATCTGGCGTGGACCGGGATGACGCCTTCTCCAGACGCCCGACCCAGGACCGGCGTGGACGAATGGGGCTCGGTCTGGGAGAACATCGGCATCTCCAACCTCGGCGAGGTGAAGGAAGTCCCACTGAAGGACTGGGCAGACTGGGACACATTGTCCATTCCGGACATCCGCGAGCCACGCCGCTGGCAAGACCTGGATGGCGCTCGCGACCGGGCCGGCAGCAAGTTCCTGATTGGCGGCGGGATCTCACTCTACGAGCGTACCCACTTCATCCGCGGGCTCGAAAACGTCTGGATGGACATCTACCTCGCACCCGACGAGCTTGGCCGCCTGATCGATCTGCTCGTCGACATGAACCTCTATGCCATCGAACGCTATGCCGAGGCCGGCGTTGATGGCTATCTTTTCGCGGATGACTGGGGCCTCCAGCATGGGCTGATGATTTCGCCGAACTCCTGGCGCCAGCTCTGGAAGCCGCGCTATGCACGGGTGTACCGGGCTGCCCACGATGCCGGACTGCTGACGATGCTCCATAGCTGCGGCGACATCACGCAGATCCTCGACGACCTGATCGAGATCGGCCTTGATGTGATCCAGATGGATCAGCAGGAGAATATGGGGGTGGAGGCGCTTGGGGAGCGCTTCGGCGGCAGGATCACCTTCTGGTGTCCTGTGGATATCCAACAGACGATGGTGCGTGGTACCCTCGACGAGATCCGCGCTTATTGCCGGAGGCTCGTGCGTACGCTCGGGAGGCCCGATGGCGGTTTCATCGCCCAATGGTATTCTGATCCTGCCGGCGCGGGCCATCGCCAGGATGCGATTGTGGCAATGTCCGAGGAGTTTGTGAGACTGAGCGTGACGCACGGCGGTCGAACGACAGACTGATGCGCAAGACTGCGGTTCTGCGGCGCCCCTTCTCGGGGGATCCGGACATCGAGAAGATGGCTGCACTTGTCCGTGCCTACCCGGGCGATAACCTTCACCTCGTGGATCTGCCCTACCGCGTGTGTTCGCCGGCGCTCGACGATCCGAACAACGTCGGGTTATGGACCGATGGCGAGGGTAACGTTGTGGCCTGGGCCGTGCTGCAGACGCCTTTCTGGACCTTGGATTACGCTTATGTACCGGATGTGGATCGGGATCTTCACCGACGTATCCTGGCCTGGGGTGACCGGCGAGCCCGCGAGGTCGTAGGGACGCCGAGCGGGCATCCCGCGTGGTTTGTGAACGTGCTGAGTGGCCAGGAGGCCCGCATCCCCGATCTGGAGAGCGCCGGCTTCGCCTGTCAAGCAAGTGTGCCGGTGGATCCCTGGACCGACGTGCTTGCTATGGCACGATATCCGGGCACCGATTCCGGCGAACTCTCTGCCGGCAGGCTATGCAATACGCTCTCTTGCGGGGCCAGCCGAGGTAGCAGCCTACGTGGCTATGCATCGCGCAGTGTTCGAAAGCTGCAGTATGACTGTCGACTGGCGCCTCCGGACGCTGCGGCGCCCGGAGTATCGGTCCGAGCTGGACCTCGTGGCGGTCGCACCGGATGATAGTCTGGTGGGCTTCTGCGTATGTTGGATAGCTGTCGACGATGCCGGTCGGCTCCGGGGCCAGATTGAGCCGATGGGTGTGTGTGAGGGGCACCGCCGCAGAGGGGTGGGGCGCGCCCTGGTCTCAGAGGGATTGCGGCGTCTGCGCGGTAGGGGTGCCACGGGCACCTACGTGCAGACAGAGAACTACCGCGGTCCGGCCCTGGGGCTCTACGAATCCGTTGGGTTCCGTGTCGTTCGGGACGTGTGGATCTATCGCAAGGACTATGGTGCCGGTTGATGAGGGCAAGAGGGGGCGGGAAGAGTGATACGATGAAATACACCCTTGAGGAGGCCCAGCTTGAGTTCGCCAAACGAACCAATGGGGAGGTTTGGGGGCTCTTGGGCAAGGAGGCCGTTCGGAGGACGACGATGAGAAGATGGTCCTCGCAGCCTTCGCATCACTCTATCACTGGCTCCAAGCCGGTGCCGAGGTCAACCATCAGCGCGGTGAGTGGATGATCGCTCACGTCTTCACCGTATTGGGCAACGCGCGACCGGCGCTTGAGTACGCTGAGCGTTGCCTCGCCTTGACCGAGGCCTATCGCGACCAGATGACGGACTTCGACGTTGCCTATGCCTATGAAGGGATCGCGCGAGCGCGCGCCCTGGCTGGCGATGACGACGAGGCGCGACGCTCGCCTTGGCGCATGCCGGAGAGGCTATCGCCGATCCTGAGGATAGGAAGATCTTTCTGGGCGATCTCGAAGGGGGCGATTGGCACGGCATCGTGTGAGCCCCGGCGCAGATATGCCGCATCGTGCTCCCGCGCGCGTCATCGACGCCCACGGGCACCTGGGGCGCTGCCCCACGGTCCATGCTGCCTACGGCAGCGCCGAGGGGATCCTGGCCTCGATGGACAGCATCGGCATCGACACCACATGCATCTCGTCGTTCCAGGCGCTGGGAGGCGACTACCATCGCGGCAACGACGCTGTTGCGGACGCCGTGCGCCGCTTCCCGGGGCGCTTCTGGGGCTACGCCACGATCAACCCGACCTATCCCGACGACATTGAGCGCGAGATGGCCCGCTGCCTGGACGAGTCTGGGCTCTTCGCCGTCAAGCTGCACCCGACGTGGCACGAGACCTCGCCCGATGCCCCCGCCTACCACCGTGTCTATGCTGCAATGCAGGTGCGCCGCGGCATCGTGCTCAGCCACACCTTTGGCAGCCCGAGCATCCTGGAGCGGATCGCGGCGGGCTATCCCGACGTGACCTTTATCGAGGCGCACACCGCGGCGACCTACGACCCCGAGACCGCCGAGGCCTATGCCGTGGTGATGGAGGGGCGGCGCAACATCTATCTCGACATATGTTTGTCGCGCGTCTACTATGGCGACCTCGAACAATGGGTGGAGGCGGTGGGCGCCGACCGGCTTCTCTTCGGCAGCGACGTGCCCTTCAACGACAACGCTCACCAGATCGGCCGCGTCACCCATGCCAAGATCTCCGAGACGGAGAAGCGGGCGATCCTGGGAGGGAATATGGCGCGAATCGTGGAGGGTGTGACAGGTGCCGGGCAGTCGTTACCTTGAGGACTAACCCGTCGATCTCAGCGACGATATGGTTACTCCTTAGGGGGGACTCGTTGCCGGCAGAATTCCCGATCGCCTGTCGCCACTCTGAAACTTAGGAGGCTATCTATGTCCATCGACTTGCCTTTGATCCTGTGGCTCACCGAGTCGGAGTATAACGGTGGCTCGTTCAACAGCCCAAATCTTGTCAAGACGCTCGCGGAATACTCGCTCGACCAGGTCACCTCGACCAATACGTTCGAGGGGTATACGGTCTGGGGAGTCGTGCTTCACCTGATCTACTGGAAGCATCAGCTTGCGGCCGCTCTGGGCGGCGAAGTGGGTGCGTTGAGCTTCGATGGCAGTGACTTCCCGCCGCTGCCCGAAGACACGAGCGAGGCGGCGTGGGGTCGGACGCTCGCGGAAATGGATAAGGTCCACGCGGCCTACATTGCTGCGCTGGAGGCCTTTGATGAACAGCGGCTCGGCGACAAGATGGCGTGGGGATGCACGTATGGCGAGGTGATCGCGTGGATGGCGACCCACGACACCTATCACACGGCGATGATACGGAATATGGGCGTGCACTAGCGCGACGAACGGAGGCAGGAAGATGACGCCGGAAGGGCCGCAGGGACAGTCTGTCAACGAGCGGATCTACATGGTGATCCGGCAGGTGCCGGCAGGGAAGGTGACCACGTATGGGCAAGTCTCCAAGATCGTGGGCACCGTCAGCGCGCGGCAGGTGGGGTACGCTCTGGCAGCGGTGCGCGAGCCGATGAAGGTGCCGTGGCAGCGCGTGGTCAACAGCCAGGGCAAGATCAGCCTCCCAGGCAGCGACCAGCGCCGGCTCCTGGAGGCCGAGGGGGTTGAGTTCGATGCGAAGGATAGGATCGACCTCAAGCGTTTCGGCTGGTCGGGGCCGGACGAGGCCTGGCTTGAGGCCAATGGCTTCGACGCGATGTGGTTCTGGAGCCGGTAGAGGGCGAGCCGATGCAGATCGAGCCGGCGACCGCAGCGGACCTACCGGCCCTTGCCGCGATGAACAGGCGGCTGATTGAGGATGAGCGCCACCCCAACCCAATGACAGTTTCACAGTTGGCAGAGCGGATGGCGGGGTTTCTGGACGGCGGGTACACGGCCTATCTGGCCCGGCAGGAGGGCGAAATCGTCGCCTACGCGCTCTACCGCGACGATGGCGAAGCCTACTACATGCGCCATCTCTACGTCGAACGTGGCTATCGCCGGCGCGGCATCGCCACCGACCTGTTGGACTGGCTCTTTGCCAACGTCTGGACCGACAAACCGGTTCGCCTCGACGTGCTAGCACACAACGAAGGCGCTATCGCCTTCTATGAGGCGTATGGGTTCCGGGTCGGTTGCCTCCGCATGGAAAAGGGACGCGCTACTCAGGGCTGAAGACTCAGCTATGACGAGCCTCTACACCCGCCGTAGCGCTCCTGACGATGGCGACCAGCACGACCGCGCCGACAAAGGCCACGATGATCTCGCCCAAGATGCCCGAGACCCCGAGACCCAACCCCCGGAAGATGATGCCGCCCAGGATGCCGCCCAGGATGCCGACGATCAAGTCGCCGACGATACCAAAGCCGCGCCCTTTCACGACCAAGCCGGCAAGCCACCCGGCGATGATCCCCACGATGATCCAGATCAGAATAGGTGCCATTGTTCCCTCCTTGTCGTCTCTTACCTTTCTAGTCACAGTGTACTACTAGCGTCGCTGCCAGTGCCCGGTGCGGATGCGTGTTGGGTTAGCTACCGGGTTGCGACACGATGGCGGCGCGGAGTCCGGATCGGTTTGAGCTCGCTTTTTGCACTTTTCCGGCTGGCGCCTACAATTTCGGCTATACAGATGCGGATGCCCCATCATCTGCGCTGTGGAATAGGTAGTCGCCGGTGGGTCGGAGACGTTGCGGAACAAGAGGAGGAAAGATGACTGTCGCTCGAGAGCGTGTTTGTGTTCGCGGCGACCCTAACCAGATCGATTCACTAACCGCGTGTCTGGTCGCCGTGCTGGATGTCTGGGATCACCCGGTGGGCTATGATTGGGTCGCCGGTCTGGCGGGGATCGCCTTCTCCCCTGTGCTTGACCCCGATGAGGAGTGCACCGCGTGGTGGATGGAGGCGGGTTCGGAGGCGCGCATGTGTTTCCTGGGCCGCGCGCTGGGTTTCACTGTGGAGCGGGTCACGCGTGAGGCGACGTGGGACGATGCTGCCCGTCAGACTTACGAGCAGACGGGCATGCTGCCCGAACCGCACGAGCACCACTTCGCGCGACTGCGGGCTGCCCTGGACCGCGGCGACGCGGTGATCATGCGCACCTGGCCTGCGTGGAGCGTGCTTGTCGGTTGGGACCGTGATCTGGACCAGCTTCCCTTTGCGACGGTGCCCGGCTTTGAGGACCTCGTCCAGCAGATCTGGGGACCCGCGAAGGCGCAACTCGCCTATGTGCTCAATCCCATCTCGCCATCGCTCGATCTGGAGAGAAGTGTTAGCGCTACGCTTCAGTTCGGTGCCAGGGTCGCGGCAGGCCACGGACCGGAGGAGAACCTTCGCTATGGCCCGGCGCTTTACGCGGAGGCTGCCGAGAAGATGGACGAGTCGGTCTTCTGTCCCTCGTGCCAATCCCACGGCGATAGCTGTGCCCACCGCACGCTGATGCGCATGCTGGGCACCCAGCGCAGCGCTGTGCGCTTCCTGGAGGATGCCAGCACGGTCATCGCGTGGGATCTGCCCTGGCAGGCCGCCATCGATCGCTATCGTGCGATGGCGGATATCACGTCGGCGTACTGTGGATGGCAGCCTTTCCACGAGGCCTGGGAGAGCTCAGGCTTTCGGGAGAGCTCTCAGGGATGACTTCCGTGTCCTGGCCGAGCTGCAGGGCGAGGCTGCCCACGCGCTCGCGGATCTTTCGAAGGCCTACGAGCGCGAGTTTGCTTAGGCTATGAGTGAGACCTCTGAGCCTAAGCGGTCGCAGCTGCCCCGCCTACCCGAAGCGGCCCGTGATGTATTCCTCGGTGCGTGTGTCCTTCGGAGTGGTGAAGATCTGGTGGCCGTCGCCCCATTCGACCAACTCGCCCTGGAGGAAGAAGGCGGCCCAATCGGCGATGCGGGCAGCCTGCTGCACGCTGTGGGGCACGATCAGGATTGTGTATTCCTTCTTGAGTTCCTGTAGCGTCTGCTCGACCTTGAAGGTGGAGATGGGGTCGAGCCCGGAGGTGGGTTCGTCGAGCATGATCACTTCGGGCTCAAGCGCCAGCGACCGCGCGAGACAGAGCCGCTGCTGCTGCCCGCCGGAGAGCGTGTAGGCGCTATCGGGCAAGCGATCAGCAACCTCGTCCCAAAGCGCGGCCTGCTTGAGTGCCCGCTCCACGGCGGCATCGAGCACCGACGGTCCCTGATCCCCGCCAGCCTCAGCCCGTAGATCACGTTCTCGTAGATGGAGAACGGGAGCGGCACGGGGCTGGCGAAGACGATGCCCAAGCGTCGCCGCAACTGGATCACGTCGAGGTCGGGATCCAGGATGTCCTCGCCGTCGACCAAGATCCGCCCCCGCTGTGTAGCCACGTCGGCGAGGTCGTTGAGGCGATTGAGCGTCCTGAGCAGCGTGCTCTTGCCGCCCCCCGACGGCCCGAAGAGCACGTTGACCTGGTGGACGTAGATATCCATCGTAATGCCCGTCAGGCTCTCGGTGCCATCCGAGTAGGCGACCGTCAGGTCGTCGATGCGGATCTTGACGTCAGGCGATGCGCTTACCATACGCGCTGCTTACGGTAGTGGCGACGGATAAAGGTTGCCACCAGGTTGATCGACAGCACGAACGTGAGCAATACCAGCGCCGTGCCGTACTGGATCTGGATGGGCATGCCGGGGACCTGGGTGCTGATCACAAAGAGGTGATAGGGCAGCGCCATCGTCTGATCGAAGATCGATTTGGGCAGCTTGGGAAGGAAGAAGGCCGCCGCCGTGAAGAGGATGGGCGCCGTCTCGCCCGCAGCCCGCTCGACGCCCAGGATGACGCCCGTGATGATGCCCGGCAGCGCCTGCGGGAGCACGACCCGGCGGATCGTCTGCCAGCGCGTGCCGCCCAGGCTGGTGCTGACCAGGCGGAAGGACTGCGGGACGGCGCGCAGCGCCTCTTCCGCGGTGCTGATGATTACCGGCAGCGTCATGATCCCGAGCGTCAACGACCCTGCCAGGATTGAGGTGCCGAAGTTGAGGAAGATCACGAAGAGGCCGAGCCCGAAGAGCCCGTAGACGACCGAGGGGATCCCTGCCAGGTTGATGATGGCGATACGGATCGCGCGCGTCGTGCCGGAGTCGTGAGCGTACTCCGCCAGGTAGATCGCGCCCCCGACGCCGATGGGCACCGCCACAATCGCGGTTCCGCCGGTAAGGAGCAGCGTACCGACGATCGCGGGCAGCACGCCTCCCGCCTTCATACCGTCGCGGGGCATCTCCGTGAGAAAATACCACGAGATGGCCCCGGCGCCCTGGACCACGATGTAGCCGATGATGTAGAAAATGGGCAGAATCACCAGGGCAGCCGCCAGGGAGATCAAGGCAAAGGCCAGTCGCTGGGAGATCCGTCGATTCATAACGTCAACCTTGGTCCGAGTCCTGGGTCACGAGAGCATCCGTTCGGCGCGCTTGGTGCTTCGGAAGACCACCGACGCCGCTGCCAGGTTGACGATAAAGGTGATGACGAAAAGCGTCAGGCCGACGGCGAAGAGGACGTGGTAATGGGTGCTCCCCTGCGCCACCTCGCCCATCTCGGCGGCGATCGTCGCGGTCATCGTTCGCACGGGTGCGAAGACATCGAAGGGGCCCTTGGGCATGCGTGGCGCATTGCCGGTCACCATCATCACCGTCATCGTCTCGCCGATGGCGCGCCCGACGCCTAACATCAGGGCGGTGAGGATCCCTGACCGACCCGCCGGAAGCACGATCTTGGCGATGGTCTGCCACTGTGTCATTCCCAATGCCAGTCCGGCTTCGCGGTAGGTCCGCGGAACGGTATCAAGCACATCCTCGACGACACTCACGACGGTCGGCAACGCCATCCACGCCAACAGCACGATTCCGGTAAACGCCGTCAGCCCGGTCGGGATGTTAAGCGCCACACGGAAGAAAGGCGCGATCACGACCATGCCCATGAAGCCGATAACGACTGAAGGAATGCCGGCGAGTATCTCCACGAATGGCTTGAGGATCTCGCGGGCCCAGTCGGGGATGATCTCCGCGATAAAGATCGCTGTCGCCACGCCCAAGGGAAGCGCGATGATCGCCGCGCCTAAGGTGACCATCAGTGAGCCGGCGATCAGGGGCATCAGGCCAAAGTGTCCCTCAATGGGATACCACCGGGTGGCCAGGAGATTGGACAGCGGCACTTCGAGGAAGGCGGGCAGGCCTTCCCGCATCAGAAAGAGGAAGATCATCACCACCAGCACGACGGTCGCGATGCCGGTGGTCTGGATGCCACGTTCGATCAGCGTATCGACGAGGCCCATCCTTCGCTGGCGCACGGCCAGACTTGACGGTTGCGTTCTGGGGTCGGTGGGTTGGTTTCGAAACCTCATGGGTTACTCCAGAATGGGCACAAAGCCCAACTCCAGCACGATTTTCTGGGCCTCGGGTTCATGATCCAATCGAGGTAGGCTGCGATTGCCCCAGTGGGCTCGCCTGCCGTGTACATGTAAAGATCCCGCGCGATGGGATATTGCCCACTGTTCACCGTGTCGACGCTGGGCTGCCAGAAGGGCCCATCCGGTGTGAGGCCGATGGCGATGGTTTTCATACCTTCCGTCACGTATCCAAGTCCGTCGTAGCCGATGGCGTTCGGGTTCTGGCGCACCTCCGTGCCGATGCCCTCGGACGAGGGCAGAAGCAGCGTGTCGGGCGAGAAGAGCGTCTTGTTATTCGGGTCCCCCAACCGGACCACGGCTTCCAGGAAGTAGACGTGGGTGCCGGAGTTGGTCTCGCGCGATAGCCTGACGATGGGCCGGTCCTCTCCACCGACCCCCTGCCAATTGGTGATCTTGCCGCTGTAGATGTCCGAGATCTGCTGGAGCGTGAGGTGGTCGACCGGATTGCTGGGATGGACGATGACGGCGATGGCGTCCCTGGCGATGACAAACTGCACGGGATCGATGCCATTGGCCTGTGCGGCCTCGATCTCCTCCTGGCTGATCTGGCGCGAGGCGTTGGCGATATCGACCGTGCCGTTGATGAGTGCCGCGATGCCGGTACCGGAGCCGCCGCCGGTGACCGCGATGCTGACGTCGGGCTGGACCTCCTGGTACCGCTCGGCCCACGCCAGCGCCAGGTTGACGATCGTGTCCGATCCCTTGTTCTCGATGGTCTTGCCACCGGCTGTGCCCGGCTCGCCGCTCGATTGAGGGCGACAACCGGCCAATGCCGCGATGGCGACAATCAGCAGCAGGGCGATAACAGGGATAATGATAGACTTTCTCACGACGGCCCATTCTACACGGATCTCGACGGGTCGCAAGTGGACGCTAGATCATACATTGACATGGATTCGCCGTCATCTATACTTCGCCCCAACATAGTCCGTGGGAGATGGTTCCGCAAGGGTGACATGAATGCAGAGTGAAATACGTCCCAAGATCCAGGTGGAGCATCTGGATTTCTACTATGGCAGCAAGCAGGCCCTCTTCGACATCAGCCTCTCCGTTCACGAGCAGGAGATCACGGCATTCATCGGCCCGTCGGGGTGCGGGAAGTCGACCTTCCTGCGGTGTCTCAACCGCATGAATGACGAGATCGCCGAGACGCGCCTGGAGGGCAAGGTCCTGATCGATGGAGAGGATATCTACCAGGAGGATACGGATGTCGTCGATCTGCGGAAGCGGGTCGGCCTCGTCTTCCAGAAGCCCAATCCCTTTCCCCAGTCGGTTTTCAGCAACGTGGCCATGGGCCCCCGCTCACTCGGGATCGCCCGGGGCAACGAAGTACGCGACCTCGTCGAGGGGTACCTGAAACGCGTTGACCTGTGGGATGAGATTGGGGGCGACACGTCGATCCCGGCGCTCAACCTGGGCCTGGGGCAGCAGCAGCGGCTCTGCATCGCGCGGACGCTGGCAGTCGCCCCGGAGGTGATCCTGATGGATGAGCCCTGCTCGGCCTTGGACCCGATTGCCACGCGCCGCGTTGAAGCGCTCATGCGAGAGCTGCGCAAGGATTACACGATCGTCATCGTCACGCACAATATGCAGCAGGCGGCGCGCGTCTCGGACCGGACGGCGTTCTTTTGGCTGGGGGAGCTGGTCGAGTTCGCGCCGACGGCCAAGCTGTTCACGAATCCTGACGAGGAGCGCACCGAGGCCTACATCACGGGCCGGGTAGGGTAGCACTCAACAGATGCGATCTCGGAGGGACGATATGCCCGACTCGCCTGCTACAGGTTACACGATACGACTGGCGACCGGCGCTCTGCTGCGCGTCGATGTCCTGGGGCCACGCACCTTCCGGCTGCGGTTGGGATCCGACGGCGACTTTGCCGAGCCGGCGCTCGTCCGCTACGGGATTCTGCACGTTGAGGGCGACCCAGCGGTGACTGCGGAGGTAATCGACGAGCCTGCGCAGGTGACATTGGCGACGGCAGAGGCAACCCTGACGGTGTCTCGCCTCGACGGCACCTTCACCCTGACACGGCCCGGTGGCGGCACGCTGACGCGGACTGCGACACCGCCTCGCTCCGGCGAGGGCTTCGAGGTCAGCTTGACCCTGGCTGACGGCGAGAGGCTTTACGGTCTGGGCGACGTGACCCGCGACCGTATCCAGAAGCGCGGCTATCGCACACAGATGTGGGTCCGCAACGTGGCGTCGTACGTCCCGATCCCCTATGTGATGAGCACCCGCGGCTGGGCGCTGCTACTCAATACCACCTGGCGCCACGTCTTCGATCTCGGGGCAACGGACCCCGGCTGCCTACAGATTCAGGCTGATGCGGGGGAGCTGGATTTCTTCCTCTTCGTCGGCGACGACATGCCCGCGCTGCTGGATGCCTATACCGATATCGCCGGAAAGCCTCATCTTTTGCCTCTCTGGGGTTACGGGCTGACGTTTGTCTGTAACCAACAGGCTAACGCACGGGAGATGCTCGACGACTGCCTCAACTTCCGGCGCGAGGGAATCCCCTGCGACCTGGTTGGGCTGGAGCCGGGCTGGATGGAGACTTTTTACGACTACTCGGTGGACAAGCGGTGGGATCCCGAGCGGTTCTACTTGCCCCCGTGGGCACCCAAGGGTCCGCAGACTTTCCTGGGCGCGGCCGAGAGGCTGGGGTTTCATATGAGCCTCTGGCTCTGTTGTGACTACGACCTGAGCTACGAGGCGGAGCGGCGCGCGGGCGCGGCGGGGTATGCGCGGCCCGAACTACGAGCCCAGCACGCGGATGACTTCGAGCTTGATTACCACCAGCACGAGCCCATCCTGATGGACAAGCTCACGCGTCCGGAGGAGCCCTGGTTCGACCACCTCAAGCCGTTTGTCGATCAAGGCGTGTCGGCATTTAAGATGGACGGGGCGCGCCAGGTGAACGAGCATCCCGACCGCAAGTGGGGCAACGGCATGGATGACGAGGAGATGCACAACCTCTATCCGACATTGCTCAACCAGCAGATGCACGTTGGATTTCGGGAGCACACGGGCCGCCGGCCCATGATCTACAGCTCCGGTGGCTATACGGGTATCCAGCAGTTCACGGCGACGTGGGCCGGTGATACGGGAGGCGGGCCAAAGCCATTGGTCTCGATGCTGAACCACGGCCTCTCGGGCCACTCGAACACGAGCTGCGACATGGATGTCTTCACACCGGAGGGCATCCACTTCGGCTTTTTGCAGCCGTGGTCGCAGGTCTGTAGTTGGGCCTATTGGCGGCACCCGTGGCTCCTGGGTGAGAAACTGGAGCCGATCTTCAAGTTCTACGCGCGACTTCGCTACCATCTGCTGCCGTATCTGTACGCGGCGGCGTACGTCGCGACCGAGACGGGCCTGCCGATGATGCGCGCGATGGCCCTGGCCTTCCCAGAGGATCCACAAGCCGATCACCTGATCCAGCAGTATATGCTGGGCGATGCGTTTCTAGCGGTTGCCTTCGAGGATCACGTTCATCTGCCGTCGGGAACCTGGTTCGATTATTGGACGGGCCGGCGCTATGAGGGGCCGCAGGATCTCGTCTACGTGCTTGCCTGACGATACCAGTAAGGGGAGCCGGCCGGCAGGTCCGTTGTTTGTGCGGGCGGGGGCGATTGTTCCCACCTGGCCTGACGTTGATTACGTCGACCAGAGAACGATCGTGGCGGTGGGACTTCATGTTTACGCCGATCCCCAAGGCGCGACGGCGAGCCGGTTCGTGTTGGTCGAGGACGACGGCGAGACCTTCGCCTACCGCGATGGCGCTGTGGCACGGGCGGAGATCATCTGCGAGGCCGACGGCGCGCAGCTACGCCTATCGATCGGGCCGCGCCTGGGAACCTATGCCGGAATGCCTGAGACTCGAAGCTACGAGGTCTGCATTCACGGCGTGGGCACGCCGTCGGTGATCCTCCTCGATGGCGAGCCGCTCGCTCCGGACGCTTGGTCCCGCGATGCTTCGGGCGACCTGAGCCTTAGCGTAGCTGAAGATCCGCAGCGCGGCGCACCGCGCGTCGTGCAGGTCCGCTGGTAGCGCCGTCGCTCTCGGCGAGATCGGACTTGACTTCGTCCGGCCCGAGAGGATACTTCCGTCTGGCGAAGACGCCTCGTCGAGGCGTCTTTGTTATGTCATGCAAGGTAACCGACATCCTATGATCGATCTGCTGAAACTGCTTGCTATACTCGGACTGATGGTCTTTCTTCTGGCGAGGAAGTGGGACCTCGGTCTCGTGTTGCTGCTCAACACCGCCATCGTCGCCGCGCTCTTTGCCTACCCCGCGATCGATTGGGTGCGTTCCGTGTTGGGGGCGCTGGTAGCCGCCGACACGGTCAGCCTCGTGGGTGCCGTCGCTCTCGTCCTCGTTCTCGCCGAGTTGCTGCGCCGGACGCAGGCCTCCGATGGCATGGTCCGATCTCTGCAGGATCTGGTGCCCGACAGCCGCCTGACGCTGGCTCTTGTGCCCTTGATGATTGGACTGATGCCGATGATAGGCGGTGCGATGTTCTCGGCCCCGATGGTCGGCAAGGTGGCGGAGCGTCTGGAGCTGAGCCCCGATCGGAAGACCTACATCAACTACTGGTTTCGCCACTCGATGGAGTACGTCTTCCCGCTCTACTCGTCGCTGCTGATGATTGCGGCGCTTCTCAATGTATCCGTCTTTGAGTTCGTCCGGGTCTCGTGGCCCTTGACCTTCGCGGCGCTGGGCAGTGGAGTTATCTGGGGGTTGCTTGGCATTCGGAGACAGGCCGCTGAGTCGTCGGGCCGGCAACTGGGCAGGCGTGGCGCATGCTCCTCAATAGCACGTGGCCGCTGTTGCTCGTCATGCTCTCCGTCGTCCTCCTGAAGCTCAACATGATCCTCAGCCTGATCGGCGTGATCGTGCTCTACGTCATCGTGAAGCGCATTGGCCCCGATCAATGGTGGGACATTGCACGACGCAGTATTCCCTTCAGCACCTTCTCGGCGATCTTTGGCGTGATGATCTTCAAGCACGTGATGGAGGACGCCGGTGCCGTCACGCAGATCCCGCAGGCTTTGAGTGCCCTGGGGCTCCCGGCGATGCTCGTGGCGTTTGTCGTCCCGATGATCGCCGGCCTGCTCACGGGGACGGCGGCAGCGACGCTGGCACTGAGCGTTCCGCTCGTGGCGCCGCTTCTGGCTGGGGGCGCGATGGATCCAATGACGGTGGGGCTGTGGCTCTTTGTCGCCGGGTTCATGGGGGTGATGCTATCGCCGCTGCATCTCTGCCTGGCGCTGACCAAGGAATACTTCAAGGCGAGCTGGGTCCCGATTTACCGGCGGATCGTGCCCTCGGTGGGGTTGGTGACGCTCGCGACGGTTGGGCTGGTGATGCTTCGGTGACATGAGAAAACCGGGGGCTTGTCCCGGTGCCCCCGGTTTCCAGAAGGAGGAGAATTCTTTAGCGGCCCCAATTCACTTACACTCTTACTATACTCCGGATGTGATGCAGTGCTTGACGCGAATCTGACGGTATTCTGACGAAAGCTATTATGACTAGAATCCAAGCGAATCTTCTTCTTCTCCTTGCCGCGGCAATCTGGGGCTTTGCCTTCGTCGCGCAGCGGGTGGGCATGGCCTACGTGGGCCCCTTCACCTTTAACGCGATTCGTTTCGGGTTGGGGGCTCTCTCGCTGCTTCCGTTGATCTGGGGGACGCGTAAGCGGCGAGAGCACGCGCCCTCTCTCAGACAACGGATCTTGGGCTGGCTTGCAGTCGGCACGGTCCTCTTTGCCGCCGCGTCTGCCCAACAGATCGGCATTGTGACGACGACCGCGGGCAAATCCGGGTTCATCACCGGGCTCTACGTGGTTCTTGTCCCCCTTCTCGCACTTGTGTGGGGCGAACGGGCGTCCTGGATCACGTGGGTGGGCGCGCTTGTGGCCGTGGTCGGGCTTTACTTTCTGAGTGTGACCGAACGCCTGACGCTGTCACCGGGCGACGCATGGGTGTTGTTGAGCGCGCTTCTCTGGGCCGTGCAGATCCAGCTCATCGCGCACCTTACGCGTCGTATCGATCCCCTGCCGTTGGCGGCAGGGCAGTTTGTCGTCTGCTCTGTGTTGAGTTGGATCGCTGCCCTGATCCTGGAACCCATAGGGTGGGGGGGCATCCGGGCGGCGCTGGGCCCGATACTCTACGGGGGCTTCATATCCGTGGGCATTGCGTATACCCTTCAGGCCGTAGCTCAGCGGCACGCGCGTCCCACACCTGCCGCCATCATCATGAGCATGGAGTCGGCCTTCGCCGCACTCGGCGGGTGGTTGATGCTAGGGGAGCAGCTTGGCGGGCGTGGTGCTCTCGGAGCTGGGCTGATGATGGCCGGAATGGTTCTGGCCCAGGTCAGGCCTGGGGCGACCTCGCAGCCCGTTGAGGCCAACAACGCAACGATGTCAGAGGCATAGTCGGCGGCGGGACCGCCGGTGAGGCTTATCGGGTATGGCCGGGAAGAGCGAAGAAAGGCACGACCCGGTCGCTGAATATCATACTCCGCGGTCCGCGTCAGGCTAGGGAACGTGTTCCTGTTCCTGAGTGTCTGAGCGGCAGCCGAACTGTGAACGTCGAGCCCTTGCCGGGGCCTGGCGACTCGGCCGTGACCGTGCCCCCGTGGGCTTCCACGATCTCCTTGACGATCAGTAGGCCCAGGCCGGTGCCCCGGATGGCTCTGGTAGCGGGCCCCGGTACGCGATGGTATTTGGTGAACAGAAACGCCAGATGCTCCGCCGGTATGCCGATTCCCGTGTCGCTGACCGTGATCGTGGCGGTGTCGTTCTCTTCCCGTAGGTGGAGCTTGATGGCGCCGCCCTCCGGCGTGTACTTGATGGCATTTGTCAGGAGATTGTCGAGAACCTGCTGAACCCGATCCGGGTCCAGTAGGCCCGGTAGTGGCTCGGGGGGCAGCTCTACACTGAGGGACTGTCGCTTTACCTGCGCCTGCAGCCGAACCATTCTGACGGATTCCTGGATCAGTTCCTGCAGATCGACATCCTCAAACGTCAGCCGAAGGTACCCTGCATCGATTTGGGCGAAGTCGAGGTAGTCGCTGATCAGCGCATTCATTTTTATCGCAGACTTTGAAATGATCTCTATCAACTCCACCTGTTCGGGTGCCAGCGGTCCGAACTCCCCATCCAGCATCATCTCGGCCGACGTCTGAATGACGCTGGCGGGGCTGCGCAGGTCGTGGGTGACGATCGCATAGAGATCGGCCCTCACGTCTTCGAGCTGTTGTCGGGTGGCAATCCCAGCCCGGCGCTCAAATGCCTGCTCCAGGGCGTAGAAGAGTGCAGCAGGGTCATCGCTCAGGGGATGTCCTGCTTCTGCACGTAGGCGTCCGCGCCATGGTGCGTCGCAGCAATGGCCGACCGGATGTCGCCGGCGCCGGTGAGAATCACGATCGTGACGACTGTCTCCTTCTCACGAATGCGTTTCAGCACCTCCACACCATCGAGGTCCGGCAGAATCATATCCAGCAGAATCGCGTCGAAGTTCCCTGGACCTTTCCATAGCGCCAATCCCGTCCTCGCCCGTACTCGCTGTGACCACGTTTGCTCCCTGGCGGGTCAGGACAACACGCAGGTACTCCCGGATCAGGGTGTCGTCGTCGATGGCCAAGATGCGCTTGTTTTGCAGCATGCCGTGTCCCTTCGGTGGTAGCTCGTCTGCCGATGCCTACAAGTGAGCTTGGCTTCCAGGATCGGCAATCCGCCGTGCGTGATGTTGCGTGCGTAACTCCGGATGCTATACTGACATAGCTGTGGCTTCTCAGCGTCTCAAGAGGATTGGCGAGGGGCGGGGAGGGCGAATGGAACGGAAGCCGGTGGTCATCATCACGGGCGCCAGTGGAGGTATAGGGGAGGCCGCGGCCCGCTTGTTCGGCACGCGTGGCTGGGCCGTCGTCCTTGCTGCCCGTTCCACGGAGAGTCTCGACCGGATTGCGGGAGAGATCCAAGCCCAGGGGCGGGACGGCACTCGTGGTCCCCACCGACGTGACCAAGCCCGAGGACCGGTCCCGTCTGGTCTCGATGACGTGTGAGGTGTTCGGACGGGTCGATGCACTCGTCAACAACGCCGGCGTGGGGCTCTCGGGGACGGTGGAGACGCTCGACCTTGAGGATCTCGAGTACGTGATGCAGCTGAACGTGCTGGCGCCGGTGGCTATGATACAGGGCGTGGTGCAAATCATGCGCAGAGTACTGGCGTGCGCCAGAATACCGGCGTGCGCCAGCACTGGCATGCGCCGCAGCCCGTGCGTAAGCCTGGCCGAGGCGGTAGACCGCTCAGAGGCGTGATCGTCAACGTCTCGTCGATTGCCCAGGCGCTGCCCGTGCCGTATGTGGGGGGGTATGGCGCCAGTAAGGCCGCGTTGGGATACCTTTCAGACGCTGCCGCGATCGAGCTGTGCCGCGACGATATTGCTGTGGTCAAGGTTATGCCGGGACTGACCGATACCGGCTTTGGGCCCCATACGCGCACCTCCGGCCTGGGGGCTTCCCTGGACAGCCTGGTGGCGCAGGCCGACATGGCTGCAGCGATCCCGCCGGAGCGTGTGGCGGAGGAGATTTGGGAGGCAGTCCGTACGGGAAGGAGCACAGGCACCTCGCAGACGCTCCGCGATCGCCTCATGGTCCTGGCCGGACGCCTGGCCCCCGGTGCAGCCAATGCCCTCCTCAAGCTCGCCGTCGCGCGTTACGTGTCGGCCGATGGCCGGCCGTCGGAGGTCGGTATTCGCGGCGATCTGAAGCGATTGAAGCTGTTGGCAGGTGGCGTCGTGGTGGCAGCTACGGCCCTCATTGCCGTCCTGCTGGGCCGGCGCCGGCGGCAGAGGACGGCGATGGCAGCGAGCGTAGACGCTGAGGACCTTCGCCGACTGAGGCTGCGTTCTCAGCGTCTCATCCCCGAAGCGTCGGGCCGGTCCCGGGATGTGGCCGACCTTCCGCGTGTTGCAGCGGGCCTCGTGCACCACCTCTGCGGTATCCAGGCGCAGGATCGTGCCGCGGCGGTCCTGGCAGTTCGGCCAAGGACGGAGGGCGTGACGGCAGTGGATGTCGAGGACGCCCGTGTCACGGCGAGGTCGTTCGTGCGCACCTGGTGTATGCGCGGGACGCTTCATCTGGTGGCGACGGAGGACGTACATTGGCTCCTCGATCTTCTGGCCCCCACGATGATCCGCCAAAGCCGGCGGCGATCGGCCCAACTTGGGCTTAGCGAGGAAACGTACGGACACGCGGTGGACGCCATCCGCGAGGTCCTGGGGGCCGAGGGACCACTCATCCGCAGCGTCCTGGCAGAGAAGCTCGCCCGACGAGACATTCCGGTTGCGGGCCAGGCCATTGCATCCATCGTTCGCCGCGCGGCGCTGGAGCGCATCGTCTGTCTTGGTCCGGACCAAGGGGCGGAGCCGACCTACGTCTTGTTTGACGAGTGGGTGACGGCAGATTCCTTCACTCTCGACAAGGAGACCGCCCTGGGCCGGCTTGTCCTGCGGTATCTTGCTGCCTTCGGTCCTGCCGGCGTTGAGGATTTCGCTGCGTGGTCGGGACTTGGTATACGGGAGAGCCGATCCGGGTTTGCCACGGTTGCGGATCGGCTTGTCGAGTTGCACTACGGGGACGTGCGCGTCTGGATGCCTCGCGAATCTGGGGCTGCGTCTGTTGGAGAAAGAGGAGACCCGGCGCGGGCGATCTTACTTTCCGCGTTTGACCAGACGATGCTCGGTTACCGCGATCGCAGTTGGATCGTCCCGCCGGAATACGACCGGGAGGTCAACCGAGGCGGCGGCATGATCCGTCCGGTGGTTCTGGTGGATGGAATTGCGGCAGGCATATGGCGCCTGGTGCGACGGACACGGGGTGTCACCGTCGAGGTCACGCCTTTCGAGCCGTTGGAGCCCGCGACAATCCTGGCCCTCGAAGAGGAGGGGCGCGATCTGAGCCGGTTCCTCGATGTCACTGTCCGGTTGGACGTCCTCTAGACGTGCCGTCCCGCGGCCGGACCGGCGGAGCCCGTTGCAGAATTCGCGAGTTTTGACGTAGAGTGCCACACACAATCTGTCTTCATCCAAGAAGGAGCATGAAGTGACCAAGTTGCCTGACGCCGTACTACAAGCCTGGGAGAACCGCGACGGCCCCATCGTATTGACCACCGTGAACGAGAGCGGGATGCCCAACGCCATCTACGCTACCTGCATCAGCAAGTTCGACGACGAGCACCTGGTCGTCGCCGACAACTATTTCTCAAAGACGAAGGCAAACATTCAGGAAGGCAGCAGAGGGTCGCTCCTTTTTATCACGAAGGAAGGGAAGTCGTACCAGATCAAGGGCTCGATTGACTACGATACCGACGGTGCTTATTACCGGGATATGAAGTGCTGGAACGGCGAGCGTCCGGGGCATGCCGCAGCCGTGCTCTGTGTTGAAGAGGTCTATAGCGGCTCGGAGAAGCTGGCGTAAGAGAGGAGTCGGAAGCTAGACATGGTCGAGTCTTTGTATCCGCTGCGTTTCAGAGAGATCCTGCGCGACTACCGTTTCGGCAACCGGTGGATCGTCGAAGCCTATGAGAAGACGGGCTTGCCCGATGCGCCTCACCATGTAGGAGAAACGTGGGAAGTGTGCGACCGGCCGACCGGTGAGTCCAGCGAGGTGATCAATGGGCCGCTCACCGGGCAGACGCTGCACGCGCTGATCGACGCCTATGGCGAGACCCTCCTCGGCACCGACGTCGTGGCGCGCTGTGGCACGCGTTTCCCCCTGTTGATCAAGTTCCTGGATGCCTCTAATACGCTGTCGGAGCAGGCGCATCACAGCGACGCGTTGGCCGCTGCCCGGGGTCTGCAGGACCCTGGCAAGACCGAGGCCTGGTACATGCTGAACGTGCGGGAAGGAGCGACCCTCCGCGTGGGCAACCGGTCCGGTGTGACGCCCGCGATGGTGCACGACGCGCTGTTGGCGGGCACGATCAAGGACCTGATGCGTGAGTACGAGGTGAGTCCCGGCGATGCGTTTCTGCTCTACGCCGGTACGATGCACTATTCCGCGGGCGGCGTGCTCTTCTATGAGATTATGCAGAACTCGGACGTCTACATCGGGCTGCGGGCGCCCGATCCGGCGCTGTCTCCGGAGGAACGGGAACAGGCCGTCGAGGAGAGGATGGCCGGCGTCCATGTCGAGGAGGGCTTCGAGGCCAAGACCACGCCAGTGACACTTGGCGGTGGCGCCAACACGCGCACCTTCGTCTTTGCCTGTCGCTACTTCGCACTGGAGCGGCTCGACCTTATGGCACCGACGATGCTGACCTGCGATGGGAGCCGCTTCTACGTGCTCTCGCTGATCTCGGGTGCCTGCACGGTGGTGTATGGCGACCGCCGGGAGGTATTGAGACCGGGGAACACGGTGCTGCTCCCCGCTGACCTGGGGATGGTGACGTTCGTGCCGACGGAGCCCAGTGCGCTCCTCAAGACCTACGTGCCCGACCTGGCTGAGAACGTCGTCCGACCGCTGCGGCTTAGCGGCGTCCCCGACGAGGCCATCGTGGCTCTCGGCGGTAGGACGGAGCTCAACGATTTGGCTCCGTTTGTCGGAGACTAGCCTTGGGCGTGACCACAGCGCGAGGATTCGACTGAGAGCTATGACGCCACGCGAACGGATTCTGACCGCGCTGCGACACGAGCCACCTCCGCACGGCGGACGCGTGCCGTTTTCGTGGAACTTCGGCCCGACGGCTGAGATGTCCGATGTGTTGGCGGACTATCTTGTCGGGTGTGGTGTGGATTGGCTGGCCCTGCGCGACGAGGTCGATGACATTCGCGGCGTCGCCCCACCCTATGTGGGCCCTGAGCTCCCGCCCGACACCGACATCTGGGGAATCCGCCGCCGGTCGCAGTCGTACGGCACCGGTTCCTACAACGAGATCGTTCACTATCCTCTGGCGGGGCTGACGGATCCTGCGGCGCTGGACGACGTCCCGTGGCCCGATCCCTCAGCCCACGATTTCGCGGGGTTTCGGGAGCGGGTTCTCGACGAGGTCCGCGGCCCGCGGGGCGAGCCGCGCTATCGCGCTGCCAAGCTCTCCATCAGTATGTGCGGCAATCCCTTCGAGATCTACTGCTGGATGACCGGGCTGGAGGAGTCGCTTGTCAACGTGCTGCTCAACCCCGAGCTGGTGCGGGCGGCACTGGACGGATCGCCAGCTACTTCGCCACCGCGATGGCCGCTGGCGCTCGCTGAGGTGGCCGACCTTGTGGACATCCTCTACTTCGCGGACGATCTCGGTGGACAGCGGAAGCTGCTGATGTCGAGGCGCACCTACCGTGAGGTATTGATGCCCTCCCACGCCACGGCTCTTTAGCTCGGCAAGCGGCTGGCGCCCGGTGCCGCCGTGATGTACCACAGCGACGGCGCGGTCTTCGATATCCTGCCGGACTTGATGGAGGCCGGGGTCGAGGTGTTGGAGGCCGTCCAGACCGACGCCGATGGCATGGCGCCGGAACGGCTCAAGGCGGCCTATGGCGACCGGCTCGCCTTCCACGGCGGCATTGCCGTCCAGTCCTTGCTGCCCAATGCAGACGAGGCGACGGTCTTCGCCGAGTGCCGGAACCTGATCGACGTCTTTGGGGAGGGCGGTGGCTACATAGCGGCGCCAACGCACGCTATCCAGATGGGCACTCCGCCCGAGAACGTCCTCGCGATGCTGCGTGCGGTGCTCGGCGAGGCAGACTACGAAGCGGCGGTGACCAAGGCACGACTTATTTAGCTGAGAGGGGGGCGAACCTATGATCGCTACGAATGGATCACATCGTTATCAACGTCGAGGATATTGAGAAGATGATCGGCTTCTACACTGAGGTGCTGGAGCTCGCGCCGGCGCGGGTTGAGGCTTTCCGGCACGGGCAGGCGCCTTTCCCATCCGTGAGGCTCAACTCCGACACCATCATCGATCTCTTCCCCAAGGCCATGTGGGGTGGGGAAGCGCCCCTGGGCCGGGACATGAGAATATGAACCACTTCTGTATGACGCTCGCCAAGGATGCGTGGGATGCGCTCGGATCGCGGCTTGCGTCCCACGGCGTCGCCATCGAGGTCGGCCCGGTGCCCCGGTGGGGAGCCCGCGGCTCCGGTACCTCGATCTACTTCCGGGACCCGGAGCGGAATCTCATCGAGGCACGGTACTACGCGGACTGAGATGGCCAGGCGACCAGGCGCCAAGGATGCCTCGTCCCCCAAACCGCGGAAGTGCCCGTTGAGGACATCTACGGCGTCGAGCGCCTGGTATTCTTCAGCGACGCCGTCTTTGCTATCGCGATCACGCTTCTGGCCCTGGATATCCGTCTCCCGACCACGATCGATATGGGCTCTGACGCCGACCTAATGCGTGGCTTGCTCTCAATTTGGCACCAATACATGGGTTACGTGATCAGTTTCCTCGTGATCGGGCTCTTCTGGACGGGACACCATCGCAAGTTCGCTGCTATCGTGCACGTGGACAGATGGCTTATGTGGTTGAATCTGTTCCTGTTGATGGACGTTGCGTTCGTGCCGTTTCCGACGGCGGTGCTTAGCGAATCGGGAACCACGGACTGCCACGATTCTCTATGCGTTGACGATGCTCGTCGCCGGGCCTTATTATCGGCGGCGCTCTGGCGGCATGCGTCTGGCCGCGGGCCAACTGGTCGACGAGCATCTGTCGCTCGACAGCGACGGCGGGAACTGATCGGCCCCTTGGTCGACGGCAGGCGTCTTCCTGCTTTCCATCGGCATCGCGTTCATCGATTCGGCCCTGGCCAGGTTCTCGTGGCTCTTGCTGATCCCGGCCTTGCGTATGGTCCGGTAAAGGAGTTCTATGTCGGTTTCTTATCGCGCTTATCTTGACTTCGCCGTTGAGTCGGCCTATCTCGCCGGCCGGCTGACGCTGGGCTACTTCCAGACCGGCATCCGTCCCGACATCAAGGCCGATGACACGCCGGTCACCGTGGCCGACCGGGAGTCGGAGCGGCTGATCCGCTCGCGCATCGAGCAGCGCTTCCCGACGCACGCCATCGTAGGGGAGGAGTACGGCACGGAGGACCGGGGCGATGCCACGCATCGCTGGTTCGTGGACCCTATCGATGGGACCAAATCCTTCATCCGTGGGGTGCCCCTCTACGCCGTCCTGATTGGGCTGGAGATCGAGGGCTCGGTCGAGGTCGGCGTGGCGTACTTTCCTGCGCTGGAAATGATGGTGGGAGCAGCTACCGGGGAGGGTTGCTGGTGGAATGGGCGTAGGTCGCACGTCTCCCAGGTGGACAGCCTCAGTCAGGGATGCGTCACCTTCACCGACCTGGCCAACTTCGAGCCATATGGGCGCGGTCCCGCATGGCAGCGCTTCCAGAAGACGGCGACCTTCCGCGCGGGGTGGGGCGATGCCTATGGTCACGCTCTGGTGGCGACCGGGCGCACCGAGCTGATGCTCGACCCCATCGTCAGCGTGTGGGACTGCGGCCCTTTCCCGCCGATCCTTCGCGAGGCGGGTGGCTATTTCGGTGACTGGTCCGGCAACTCCACCATCCACGGTGGCGAGGCCCTTTCGACCACGCAGGCGCTGCTCCCTGAGGTGCTGCGGCTGATCCAGGGCCCTTGATGGCCGGGTCCGGTGTGGATACGGTTGGTGCGGGGAGCACTCACGGGGGAAGACGATCCCGCGGTGCAGACGACGATCGGCGCGGCGACAAATCGGTTTGCATCTCCGCCCGATCTCTGATACATTGGCTAAGCACAACAATCCTGTATTCCGAGTGTAGCGCAGTCGTCCTGGCGAGGGAATGCGACAGTTTAGCTGCGCATCCCGACGGGCCTTCCGCTCCATCGAGGCCTGTTGGCACCATGTGGTCGAGCAGACCGAGGGTGCCGGGGTGCGCGCGGCAGTGGGTATGCTGCCCTATGGCAAGTTCGGGCCCGCTCACTAGCGCGCCGACGTGCCAACGTGCGGTAACGTCTGATCGGCCGCATCATCATAGGATCAAGTCCATTCGACAGGGAGGGGACCATGACCAACGACGTCTCGCCTTTTGAGGAGCAATCGCAACCTGAGGAACAGCAGGAGCAAGATCGAGCGTGGGGCCGGGAGCGATACCGCCGTTATCGCAGAGGGCGGCATTGGACGAGTCCGTGGCTTTGGGGACTGATCCTGATCGTTGCCGGCATCGTCTCTCTGGTGGAGAGCATGGGCGTCAATGTGCCTGCACTACAGAACTGGTGGGCGCTCTTCATCCTGATTCCGGCCATCGATTCGTTTGTCCGGGGGGGGCGCGCGTACGCGGACAACGGCCATCGCATCAACGGCCTGGTCACCGGCTTATTCATCGGGGGGCTGGCGATGACGATGGTGGCGCTAACCTTTCTTCTCGGCCTGAGTTGGACGTTGATGCTGCCGATCCTCCTGATTCTGGCCGGTCTGGGCGTGCTCCTCACCGCCATTGGCGCACGCTAGCGCCTGCGGCCCGCACTGCTTCGGACATGATCATCATCTTTGGCACCAACAGCCGCGAGGTCGAAGTTGACAGGGGCACCTTCGTCTGTCCGTATTGCGGCGTGGAGCGAGCGTACGTGCGGAAAAAGGTCGGCACCTATTTCACCCTTTTCTTCATTCCGCTCTTCCGCATCAAGGACCACGGGGAACTCATCGAGTGCCAGACCTGCCGTCGGGCTTACACGCCTGAGGTGCTGACCCACCTGCCCGGCCCACCTCCCGAGCCGACAGAGATCGCCCGTCTGACCGCTACCGTCCGCCGCGATCTGGAATCGGGCATGCCGCTGCAGATGGCCAGGCAGAAGCTGCTCAACGAGGGCATCCACGAGGCCAGCGCAGCGCATACGGTCGAGGTCGCCGCGGGTGAGGGCGTCAAGACCTGTCCTGCGTGCGGCCTATCCTACCTCAGGTCGATCGCGCGGTGCTCGAGCTGCGGCACCGAGTTGGTGGCTTCCGATCGATGACGCGACCTATGAGGCCCGCATCTCATTGGCGGTCCTCACGCTTAGCCGCAGTCGTATAACTCCACCTGCATCGCTCCGAAGCCGGTGGAGCGTGCGCGTCGCCCTGCGTGCCATCCCGGCGCGACTGAGTTCTGGGTGGACGTCTCGAAACCCTCGACCCGCGTGCACGCGGTAGATACCCAAACGCCAGCGGCAACCATCGCGGCGATCGGCGCGGCCATCATCGCCCGGTGCTGAGGTGTCAACGGCCATTTCCACCGTCGATAGCACCCGCTGCTTCAGCCCCTGGATTGACAGAGCCTCCGGGGCAGATATCTTTGGTAGAAACTGCTTTGAGATTTGGTTCATAATGTCTGATCTTCTCCGACAGGTTGTTATGGACTGCATCTTATACGATGTTACTGAGAAGCTGTTGAGAACCACGGCTAGCCGCCGATGTCCTTTCATGCGCTCTTATCTGAACCTGACCTGGAGGTCACGATGTTTCTGATGCAAGCTATGCAGGATTTGGAGCACCTGGCGGCAGCCGTCGTCGAGGCGTCGCGCGTGCAGCCGGGCGAGAGTGTGGCCGGCCACGGGCCGAATGCCACGGGCGGCACGTTGATTCGCCCCGGTGGGCGCGACTGCTACCCGGCTTTCTGGATCCGCGACTTTGCTATGTCGCTGAGCAGCGGTCTGATTTCGGCCCGACGAGGCGATCCACGCGCTGCTGCTCACGGCGCAGCTTCAGGCTGCCGAGGATCGCTTGCTGCCCACCGGCAGCTTCGTGCCCCGCGGTGCCATCGCCGACCACATCACCTTTGATGGTCAGGCTATCTTCTACCCCGGCACGCTTGATGACGTCGAGGGCCAGGGGCAGCCGTGGGGGTACTATCCGTCGCTGGACGACCACTACTACTTCATCGAGATGGCGTGGTACGTCGCCGTCACCTGTGGGCGGGAGGATCTCCTGAACGCTGAGATCGGAGGGGTGCCGGCTGATCGACCGCCTGGCCCTCGCGTTCTGGGTGCCGAGGACCGACGGCGAGACCGGGCTCGTGATCTGCGACGCGGAAGATCGCGGCGTCTCCTTTGGGTTCACGGACATCGTTGTGCACACAGGAAAGCTCTTGTTCTGCTCGCTGTTGCGCGAGCGCGCAGCGCGGCGAATGGTGGATCTCTATCGCCGAGTGGGAGATGCCCAGAGCGCAGACCGGTACGAGGGGATCGCTGCTAAGGTCGCGGGATCGATCCCCGACACGTTCGGAGACGGTCGTGGGTTGCTGCGGGCGAGCACCGGAACGAGCGCGCAGCCCGATGTCTGGGGCTCGGCGTTCGCCGTGTACGCCGATCTGCTTCCCGAGTCGGCGGCCCGAACCGTTAGTGCTGCGCTGCTCGATTCGCTAAGGGCAGGAACCATCGCCTGGCACGGCAACATCCGCCACGTGCCCACCGATGGTGACTACAGTGCTACCACGGCGTGGGAGCGCGTGGTCGATGGCCGGCCCAAGAACCGCTATCAGAACGGCGCCTATTGGGGCACCCCGGTCGGTTGGGTCTGCGCCGCGGTGGTGCGCTTGGACGCGAGCATAGTGCGCGAGTTGGCCATCGACTTCGTGACGGACCTCAGCAAGGGCGACTATCGCCAGGGCGCAGATTTCGGTGCACCGTGGGAGTGCATGCATCCCGACGGCGGACACCGGCAGAACCCCGTCTATATGTGCACCGTCACGTGCCCGCTGGGTGCGTTCCGCACCTTGGGTTGGGCCTGATCGGTGAAGGCCGGAGGGCGTACCCGGGTTCTGCTGCTGGCCGGTGTGGCGGTCGTTGTCTTGATGGCCGGTTGTCTCGACCACAGGGCGACCGCCAGCCCGATCTTTGGCACCGTCGCGAGCCGAGTCGATCACGCTGAATCCGACTACGCGGCCGGTCTCCGGGCCGTGACCTATGAGGTCTATTGGGACCGGCTTCAGCCTGCACCGGACCGCTTTGATGCGGCCCAGTTTGACCAGGCGCGGGGCGACCTGGCGGCCCTTCGTGATGCCGGGATGCAGATCGTGCTAAGCCTCGGCATCCAATATCCGCCGGCATGGGCGTTCGATCTCCCGAACAGCCGCTACGTCAATCAATACGGGGACGCCTACGTCGACGACCGGCCCGGTGCCAATGGACTGAATGCGGTCTTCAACCAGCAGATCCGCGATCTTCAGGCGGCCTACGCGGCGCGCGTGTTCCAGGAACTGGGCAACGACTTCTACGCTGTTCGTCTCGGCTGGGGCTTCTATGGCGAGCTTTCCTACCCGATCAACGACTATGCCGATCGCGTGAACGCCTACTGGGCCTTCGGCGACGTAGCCCAGGGCCGGGTACCCGGCCTGGCAGCGACGCTCACGCCCAACCCGGTGCCCGGATGGATCCCCGGCACGGCGAGCCAGGACCACGAATCGGCCCGCCAGTTTGCTGCGTGGTATCTCGATGCGATGTCGGACTATCAGAACTGGCAGATTGCGACCGTCCGCCGCGACTTCAAGGGCCCGCTTGCCGTGCTCTACCCCTCGTGGGGCCTACGCCCTGGCCAGCTCGACGCCGCGATCTCCAGGGATCTGAGCGGCTTCACTTCGCCCGAGCAGAACGGGGAGATCCAGCGTGGTCACGACTTTGCGCGGCATGTCGCCAACTTGAAGGATTCCAAGGTCATCGTCTACACGACGTGGCTGGACACGTCGCCGACCCTCGGCGATGATGCCGGTGACGATCCGACGCGGTGGAGTCCCGTGCATTACCTGGCACAACTTGCCGGGGATCACAGACCCGCGCTCCAGGTCTGGGGCGAGAACACGGGGCAGGGCACCGTCGACGATATGCAGCTATGCTTTGACCGGCTGGAGGCGTTTGGCCTCACCGGCCTCTTCTGGGCCTTTGACGACCAACTCTACGACACCACGAGCGACTACGCCTCGATCGACGATTATGCGGCGTTCATTGAGACGGCTATGCGGTGATCCACTCTTACACAGGTGACAAGTGTCTGTTGTGCGGCGCCGAATGTATGTTATATTGGCATAAGCACCTGTTGAGCTGATGCGTTGGGACCTCCCCGCTGCGCTGCGTCGAAGCCCCTCACTGCGGCCATGCATTGCAGGTGTCGTCCTTCTTCCACCTAGTGTCTTGATGGGAGGTTTCCTCATGCTTCATGAACCGGCTCAGCCTGCGGGCGAGGACCGCGCGATCGGCTACAAAGTGCGCGTGGGCGTTCAGATGTTCTTGCTCTATGCTCTTGTCTACGGGGGATTCGTCCTGGTCAACGTGGTTTCTCCCCTGGCAATGGAGCGCACCGTATTCCTGGGACTCAACTTGGCCGTTGTCTATGGTATGGGGTTGATTGGTCTGGCATTCGTCCTGGCGTTCATCTACACGCGTGTGTGCACGCGTGAAGAGTCGAATGGCGACGGCTGCGACGAAACTGGGGAGGCGTGAGTCATGGCCATCGCGATCTTTGTCCTTTTCGTCATCATTGTCCTTAGTCTGAGTTTCTACCTGGCACAGCGGGCGAAGTCTGCCAGTGGCTACTATGCCGCGGGTGGGAAGATACACTGGTCGGTGAACGGTATCGCGTTTGCCGGCGATTACCTCTCGGCGGCGTCCTTCCTGGGTATCTGTGGGATGATCGCAACGGCGGGTTACGATGGGTTCCTCTATTCTATTGGGTACCTTGCCGGTTGGATCGTGGCGCTCTTCATCGTGGCTGAACCGATGAAGCGGCTGGGAAAATACACGTTCGCTGATGCGCTGGATCAGAAGTTCGATTCTCGTGGCATCAAACTGGCTGCCGCAATCAGCACGCTGATCGTGTCCGTGTTCTACCTGATCCCCCAGATGGTGGGGGCGGGCGTGCTGGTGGAGCCTCTCCTTGGGCTTCCGCATTATGCCGGTGTCATCATCGTGGGTGCTATCGTTATCACGATTGTGGCCACGGCCGGGATGGCCTCGACCACCTACGTTCAGTTTCTCAAGGGGTCACTGCTCATCGTCTTCTCCATCGTGCTCGTCGTCGCCGTGCTGATTCGCGGTCTTTCGACGACGCCGGACCAGGGCGGCAAGAGTCCCCTTCCACCCTCTGGCAACGCTTGCCGCTGCCCAGACGGGAGACGGCCTTGTGGTGGAGGATGCAGCGTATACGTACGTTCAGACCGTCGACAGTGGGGCGAATGTCTTCGTCGCGCTTGCCAAGGGGGGTGTCACCTCCTGGTGGAAGCAGAGCGCTGCTACAGATGGCGGGGTCATCCTGACCGAGACACAATGGCAGAGTGTCGGTCCGGATGGTGCGGAGTGGATCAATGGCGCGCCCGCGTCTTCGGACAATCAGCTTCGCACGATCGGCAACCTGGAGACAATCGCCGGGAAGACCGGTGAGGCCGCGACCACAGGGCCCGTGGGTCCCCTTCGGTTCCTGTCGCTCATCGATGACAAGGCCACCCAGGTCCAACTGTGGAGTGTCGCCAAGATTACCGACGCCCAGGGAAACCCTGTCTCGGTCCACTATGCCTCACTCGTGTCCGGCAACCGCGTCCTGCGTCCCGGGCTGAAGTTCAAGGTGGAAGGCACGCTCTTCCAGAGGCTCGACTTCGCCTCTCTGATGCTGGCGCTCTTCTGCGGTACGGCGGCGCTGCCCCACATTCTGATTCGCTACTACACGGTACCCAACGCGGCGGCGGCACGCAAGTCAACCGTCGTGGCCATCGCGGCCATCGGGTTCTTCTACGTGCTGACGCTCTTCATGGGGTTGGGGGCGATGACCAGCGGTGTCGTCAACCCGCTTGACAATAACATGTCGGCTCCGCTCTTGGCCCGCTCGTTTGGTGAGTTACTCTTTCGCCGTCATCTCAGCCACGGCCTTTGCGACGGTGTTGGGCACGGTGAGCGGTCTGATCATTGCCGCGTCCGGCGCTGTAGCTCACGATTTGTTGGATCGTTACGCCAACGTGCGCATGACAGAGACGCAGAAAGTAGGCGCGGCAAAGCTTTCTGCCTTCGTCGTGGGGCTCATTGCCATCGCCCTGGGCATTCTCTTTGATGGCATGAATGTCTCCTTCCTCGTAGGCTGGGCTTTTGCGGTCGCAGCCTCCGCGAATCTGCCTGCGATTATCATGATGCTGTTCTGGAAACGGACGACGGCCAAGGGCATCACGGCCTCCATCACCGTGGGATCGTCGTCGGCGCTCGGCCTGATTGCGCTGTCCCCCGATATGTACACGCGTTACGGGCTTGACCCCGCAACTTCACCGGTACCCTTCAGCAATCCCGGCATCGTCTCAATACCGGTGAGCTTCATTACGTTGGTCGCCGTCTCCCTCCTCACCCAGAGGAAAGAAGCCGCTTATCCGGCCCTGGAGCCTGTGTAAGGCCTCACGAATCCGAAAGAGGGCGCGTGACCTCACGCGCCCTCTTTCAACGTCACAAGAGAGGTTCCCATGGATCCTACCGCACAATCCTCGAACAAGCCGAGTCTAGCCAGGCGCCTGATCGAATTCCTGGGCCTGCGCCGCAATATCGCGGCCCTGCTCACGATGGTCATCCTGGTCGGTATGGGCGAGAAGATGGCCGAGCGCTTCTTACCCATTTACCTTCTGGCCCTTGGTGGTGGCACGCTCTCCGTCGGGCTTCTGAACGGAATGGACAATCTCCTCAGTGCCCTTTATTCGTTCCCGGGGGGCTACCTGAGCGATCGCCTGGGTCACAAGCGAGCGCTGCTGCTCTTCAACCTGATCGCAATGGGTGGGTACGTGATCGTGATTCTCTTCCCGGTCTGGTATGCCGTGATCATCGGATCGGTCTTCTTCTTGTCGTGGACTGCCATCTCGCTGCCCGCGACGATGAGTGTGGTCTCCAAAGCCATGCCCACCAACAAGCGCACGATGGGCGTCTCGATGCATTCCCTCGTCCGGCGCATCCCGATGGCTCTGGGGCCGGTGGTCGGTGGGTTGCTCATCGCCGCCTATGGAGAACGTGACGGGGTGCGTCTGGCATTCGTGGCGGCGTTGGTCCTGGGCGTCGTGGCCCTTGTGCTGCAGCAAGTGCTGATCGACGATGTGCCCGGGTCGCACAAGGCGGAGCGCAATCCGCTGGTGATGCATCGCGTGATGTCGCCCGATCTGCGCAACCTTCTGGTCTCTGACATACTGATTCGCTTCTGTGAGCAGATTCCCTATGCTTTCGCCGTCGTCTGGGCGATGCAGGTCGTGGGGATCTCCGCCCCTCAGTTCGGCCTTCTCACCACCATTGAGATGATCACGGCGATGCTCGTCTACATTCCCGTGGCCTACCTGGCTGACAAGAATACCAAGAAGCCTTTTGTGGTGATCACTTTTATCAACTTCTCGCTCTTTCCCCTGGTCCTGCTCTTCTCGCGATCCCTCCCGCTCCTGATTGTGGCTTTCGTGATCCGGGGCCTGAAGGAGTTTGGTGAGCCGACACGCAAGGCGCTCATCATGGATCTAGCGCCTGAGGACCAGAAGGCAGCGATGTTCGGTTACTATTATCTCGTCCGAGACGTCATCGTCTCATTGGCGGCCTTCGGCGGCGCGTTGTTGTGGAACATCTCACCGGCTGTTAATTTCCTGACGGCCTTCGGTTTTGGCGTCCTGGGTACCGCCTACTTTGCATGGTTTGGGCGGGATCTCGCAATCCAAGCGGATGCCGGCGGACTCGCCTGTACGCTCGTCTTGACGGTGTAGAGTGTGGGGCCGACGGCTCCGAATCATCATCAGGAGGTGGCAATGTTGTGGATCACACGTTCTCACGTGCACGTGGACAGAGTGGCTTGCCCGTGGCTCATCCAACGGTTTATCGACTCTGAGGCAGAGTTCCTGTTCGTGCCGAAGAGCCAGGTGTCGCTCGTCGCCGACGAGACCGGCGGCACGCCCTTCGATGCGCCTGACGTGGCACTAGGCCATCGCGACGGGAAGTGTTCCTTTGAGACCATCATCGAGACCTACGGGCTAACCGACCCCGCGCTGCTTCGGTTGGCAGAGATCGTGCATGCCGCCGATGTCGCGCAGGATCGCGAGACCGATGCCATCGCGCCTGGCCTGGAGGCCATCGCGGTCGGCTTCAGCCTGCGCTTCCCTGACGATCTGGAGAACCTCGAGCGGCAATTCGAGGTGTACGACGCGCTTCTGGCTTGGTGCCGACTGGAGGTGGCGAGGCGGGCAGATCATGAGAGCTCGGGTCCAGGCTGACGCGAGCGCCACGCACGTGGCGCCCCTGAGGTCCTATGATATGCTGTTTCTCCGATGGAAGGGCAAAGCCACACCTACACGGCAAGGAGCGAATTGTATCACTATGGATAACAGACTACCGACGAGTTCTCCCGGAAGCCCAGGGCATTGCGTCCGGGGCAATCTTGGCCTTCCTCGAGGCTGCCGAGGAGACCATCGATGCACTGCACAGCGTGATGCTGCTGCGCCACGGCCACGTGGTGGCCAAGGGGTGGTGGGCGCCCTATGCAGCTAATGTGCCCCATATGCTCTTCTCCTTGAGCAAGAGCTTCACTTCCACCGGCGTAGGCCTGGCCGTCGCCGACGGCCTGCTCTCGGTGACAGATCCCTTGCTCTCGATCTTCCCGGACGACGCACCCGACGAGGTGAGCGACAACCTGGCCGCGATGCAGGTGCGCCACCTGCTCACGATGACCACGGGCCATGCCGAGGATACCACGGGCCATCTCTTCCGGGCCGAGGACGGCAACTGGGTCAAGGCTTTCCTGGCGCTCCCGGTGGAGTACGAGCCCGGCACACACTTCCTTTACAACACCGGCGCATCCTTCGTCCTCTCGGCGATCGTGCAGAAACTGACCGGCAAGACGCTGCTGGACTACCTCACGCAGCGCGTCTTCGAGCCTCTGGGCATCGAGGGCGCCGTGTGGGATGCGAATCCCGAGGGTATCAACATGGGTGGCTTTGGCCTCAACGTCAAGACGGAGGACATTGCCCGCTTGGGTCAGATGTACCTGCAGAAGGGGGCCTGGAACGGGCAGCAGATCCTGCCCGAGGCGTGGGTGGCGGAGGCGACCTCGCGCCAGGTGGACAATGCCCCCAATAACAACTCCGACTGGGAGCAGGGGTATGGCTACCAGTTCTGGCGCTGCCGGCACAACGCCTATCGTGGGGACGGCGCCTTCGGCCAATACTGCATCGTGATGCCCGACAAGGACGCTGTGCTCGCCATCACGAGCGGCGTCAGCGACATGCAGGCCGTGCTCAATCTCGTCTGGGACCTCCTGCTCCCCGCTATGGGAGAAGGCGCGCTGTCCGAGGACGCGGCGGCGCAGAAGGCACTTGAGGAAAAGCTGGCGAGCCTTGCGCTGCCGCTTGCTCAGGGGGCCGCGACGTCGCCGCTGGCGATCGACGTGTCGGGCAACACGTATGTTTTCGACACGGCGGATCAGGAAGCCGTGATCGACCGGCACAATCCCGACGCGGAGGCCCAGTTGATCCACGCCGTCTCCGTCGAACTCGATGGTGATGGCGGAACGATCACAGTGCGGGATGGCCGCGGTGATAACTCGATCGCCTTCAACTTTGGATCGTGGCGCTATGGCGAGACGATGCTGACCAGGAATGAACCCAATCGCGTCGCTGCAAGTGGTGCCTGGACCGCCGACGACACGTTGGCTGTCAAGTTCTTCTTCTATGAGACGCCCTTCAGCCTGACCCTGAGCTGTCGTTTTGCGGACGGCGGGGTCCACTTCAAGATGACGCCGAACGTGGGCTTTGATCCTTCCAAGGTCACGGAGTTGGTGGGCAAGCTGCAATAGCGCACAAGCGGCTCTCTTCCCGGTGCTAGACCGGACCAATCTCTGAGATTGGTCCAGTCTAGGCTTCCCCGGTGGGTAGAGCAGGGGGAGATATCGTGGCTCGTCCATACGTGCAGATTGATGCGCCAAACCAGATCGATGCGCTTCGCCGGCATCTCGAAGGCCAATTGCCACGCTTTACGGCCTTTGAGGGTGTGGTCGGGCTGACGCTCAACGGTGGGCTCTCGCGAGGCTATGCGGATCATCTCTCGGAGATCGACGTCACGATCTTCCTAACGCCGGAGGCGTACGATGCCTGGCAGAGCGGCCGGGCACCCATAGCACAGGGCATTACCGTGTTGGATGGCCGGCTCTATGACGTCAAGGCCGTGAGTTACACCGAGGAGCGCGACCGGCCCTGGGAGCAGGTGACGCTCTGGGATGCCTCCTATGCCGAGATCCTCTACGACCCCGAGGGGCTGCTGCATGCTTTGCTCTCCGAGAAGCTCGCGAGGCGCCCCGATCCGGGCACGGGCTTGGTCGAAGGGCTGCTGATGAGCTGTTGGTGGTACTTCGAGCTGGCGGGCACGATCTGGATCGAGCGTGGAGATGCCCTGCAGGGACACTATATGTTGACCCAGGCGGTCACCCCGTTGGTGCAGGCTCTCTTTGTCGCCAATCGGGAGTACATTCCCCATGAGAAGTGGCTGCTGCACATGAGCCGCAGCCTCGAATGGGTTCCTATGGAGTGGGATGAGCGGCTGTGCGCGGCGATGAGCACCGGCGACTTCACACGCACGTCGCTGATCGCGCGGCAAGCGACCCTGCGAGGATTGTGGGAGGAGGTGGATGCCCATATCAGGGAGGTCTCCGCTCCCGATCTGCCGGTCCACGTGATGCAGAGGACGGTCTATGAGCACCTGGCCCTGCTGGCCAGCGCGGGCAGTATGACCCTCGAGACGTGGCGCGAGAGGACGGGCGGGACCGTGCCTACCGGGGACCCGTTCTACCCCGTGATCCGGGTGGACGGAGACCGGATCGTACTGGATCGTGAAGCGCTGCTCCACATCGGGCCGGAGGACATGTATGCGTGGCACTACGCTGTCCTGCGCGCGGTGGTGGCGCGTCGGAACGCGTAGCGCGCCGGAACGTAGCGCATCGGCTAGGTGCGACCGGCGCTCCGAGCTTACTCGTTCGGTGGCTGAAGTCGCTGCATCAAGCGCCGCCCGAAGATGAAGGCCCAGACCGGGTAGCCGAAGTAGAGCCCGGCCAGGATGTGAAGCCCAATCCCCCGAGGCAGCTCACCCGTCTCTCGCCCGAGTCGACCCGTCAGGCAGAACCATACCACCACGACGACGAAGGCCGGGGTGACCATGAGCAGTTGCTCGGGAAGGTGCAGCACGTCGGCCAGCAGTAGGGCTTCCAGTATGATGACTAACGCCATGCCGACGCATCCGGTCACCAGCAGCACCCCGCTCCGGATGGGATTCACGGGACGTACCAGCCGGTGGACCTCGATGGCAATGGGAAGCATCAGGACGTACTGCACGGTCACGCTGACGTCAGGCAGGAGCGTCCAGACCCCACCCACCGTGTAGTAGATGACCATCGCCGTGATGCCGATTAGGGCAACCAGGCCGCTCGAATAGGTGCATATCACGGCCAGATACGTGATCGCGTTGGGCCGGACCTCAATGACGGACGGCGTGCGGACAAGATCCCCCATACCGGGCCCTCCTTTACTTGTCGCGTTCGTGTCCACCAACTCTGCCTATGCCGGCGTTCCATCCCTGTGGGCCGGCAGCGTGACAATGAACCTGCTACCTGTGCCCTCGGTGCTCTCCGCGCGAATCGTGCCGCCATTCGCCTCGACGAGCTTCCTGCTGATCGCCAGTCCGAGACCGATGCCCTTGGCGCGCGTGGTGAAGAGCGGCTCGAAGATGCGCTCCAAGTTCTCCTGCGGGATGCCTGTACCTGTGTCCGAGACCGCGATTTCCACCCAATCGTCGCCTGTGCCGTCCGACACCGCGCGCCGGCGACCCCCAGGTCGCGTGCTCGTCACGGTGAGGTGTCCACCCCCCGGCATTGCCTGATAGGCATTCGCAATCAGGTTGTCCAAGACCTGCCCCATCTGATGGCGGTCGACCAAGACGGGTGGTAGATCGTTCGGGATGTCTACCTGAAGGCTGACACTGTCTGGCGTGGGATGCCGGTTGACCGCGTCGACGGTCAGATCGAGGAGGTCCGTGGGCGAAGGGGCGTTCGGTCTGACTCGGGCGTAATCGAGGAGATCCGATGCAATGCGCAGTATATTGCGGGCCTCCGTATCGATCATATCCAGGTACTCGTTCACCTCGTCGCTCGGATCGGGAAGTATCATGTGCAGGTAATAGATGGCGTTGGTGATGACCCCGAGCGGCGTTCGCAACTCGTGGCTCACGCCTCCTGCCAGCTCACCCAGAACTGCCAGTCTCTCTTGACGGATTAGCCGATCCTGGGCATCACGTAGTTCCTTCGTTCGAGCCTCTACGCTATCCTCGAGCTGCTCCGTGTAGTCCCGGAGCAGCTCTTCTGTCTGCTTGCGCTTGGTGATATCCCGAATCAGATGGACCGCGCCGGTGAGTTGGTTGGCATCGTCCAGAATCGGGTCGACGGATATCTCCAAGACGCGGTCCTCGTACGGGAGTTCCATAGTCTCCCGTTTCAGGGACTCTCTCATACTCTCAAAGGGGCACGCCGTGATAGACCGATCCGAATTCTGCAGCAACTCCCAACAGTGCATCCCTGTCAGTTTGCCCCTGTGCGCCGGGAACAACGCCTCCATAGCATGATTGTGCCGGACGACCCGTTGTTCCGCGTCCAGCAGACAGAGGCCGTCGGTCACGGCATCGAACGTGGTCTGCCATTCGCGGGACATTGCCTCCAAAGCCTGCTCTGTCTTGATACGCTCTGTGATGTCTCGGTCGATCCCCACGGTGAAGGGCCGGTCCTCCATCTCGATTGGGGTCGCCGAATACTCGACCACGTTCTCTTTCCCGTCTGGCCGTATCCACGAGAAGGTGCCGCGATAGGGCCGCTTGTTGCGGCGGATGTCCAGGTTCTCCTCCCGGCTCCGCACAGGCCCGACCTTGCGTTGGAATGGACCGGTCTCCGAGGTCGCCAGGAGCTCCTCACGGGTCCGGCCGGCCATTTCGGCGTAGCGCTCGTTGCAATCGATGAGACGGTGGGAGCGGTCTGAAGGAATCTCCTCGTAGATGCTGATCCCGTCAAAGGCGTGATCAAAGATCGCCTGCAGCTTCTGCTGCGATTCTCTCAGCGCTGTTTCAGTCTGAAGTCGGTCGGCGATCTGGCGCTCCAATTGCTGATTGGCCGCACGCAATTCGCTGGTCCGTGCATCGACCATCGACACCAGTTCACCCCGGCGCAGGACGAGCAAATAGGCGATTGTCGGCAGTCCGGCCACGATGATCAACCCCAGGATGCGATAGAGCCACAGCATCTGCTGGTACGGCTCGAATGCGCCGAAGCGGGCCGCTATCAGGCGATCAGCTCGCCATAGTATGAGCATGAGTACGACGAGGGCGACCAGCGAATAGACCAGCGCCGGTTGCCGAGTCCACCTGAAGCGTCCTGAGGTGCTGTGTTTCCGATCCTTCATTCTGCCCGCTTCAGCAAGTAGCGCTTCAACGCTACTGCTTGATTGTGCTCGATGTCCCGCGCTGAAAACAGCAGCGTCAGCCGCCCTTGCGACGCCCTCTCCACGAGCGTTGCCACGGCTTCTTGGTGATTCGTCGAGTTCGGAGAAGTAGCGCTGCTGGAACGCTTCCCACTTGTCGGGGTCGTGACCGAACCATTTCCGAAGCGCCGTGCTCGGGGCTATTTCCTTCAACCACAGGTCAGCCTGGACCTGCTCTTTCTTGAGGCCACGCGGCCACACCCGATCGACGAGGACGCGAAACCCGTCATCGGGATCTGCTGGTTCGTAGACGCGTTTCGTCTGTAGGTCCATCATCTCACTCCTATCCCAACACCCGCGCAATTGCCTACTGTCACCTTCACCAACGTTGGCGAAACGCACATACAGCGGTTCAGCCACGCTGGACAGGTCAGGACCGCCGGCTGTGCCGGGATGCGTCGATCAGCTCGAGGCCACCGACTCCGAGCACAATGGCAGCTATCCCCCATAGCACCACGAAGCCGCGGATCGAGAGGTGCAGGTCGCCCCAGATCAGCCAAACCACGAGTGTGCTTGCCCCACAAAGGTTGATCACAAGGGCCCCGCCGATACCGAGGCCGGTGAGGCCCACGAGGCGCCGGTAGTGTTCCAGAAACAGTGCCAGGCTGATCCCGATAAGTACGCCACCCAGGATGCTGGGATAGAAAGCACTGCTCGGGATGGGTACCCCAAGCCACTGTGTGAGAGGCTGTGGGAACAGGAGAAGCGCCAAGCCCAATACGAGGTTGACCGATGCATCGACTATTAGGAGAACTGCTCCTCGCATTGTAGCTCCTTTCACTGTACCCATATTACACCGCATTGGACTGGTGCGCCAGACGATCGACTCCCCTCAGGAGCTTCGGATAGGGGCAGTTAGGAGGTTAGTTTCTACCGTGGTGGGGTCAGGCTGCTTTGAAGTCCACGTGCGACTGCCCTCAGCACCAGGCTAACAGCACGAAGGTGACCACAAACGATGGCGCCGGTAGCAGGCACGTCTTCTACCGCGTTGTACCGCGGTACTCGTGGAGTGTTCCGTTGCGCGTATGGTAGGCCTAATCACGCGTGCTACAACCCGACCGACGCGGCGCACCCGCCGGCGGGTCCTGTTGACTAGGCCTCTGCGCGGCTTATACTGGCGGCACTCACAGAATTTACACGAAGGACTCGATCAGGAGGTTCTGATGACGAAGGCTGGGGACAAGAACGAGCGTGCGGGCGAAGGAAAGCACGAGACCGAGGCGAAGAAACCGGAGATCGAGGAGAAATCCTCGGAGACGCAGCACGCCGTGACGATCGATGGGCAGGAGATCGCGTACACGGCGAAGGCCGGGACCCTGATCCTGAAAGACGACGAGGGCAATCCGAAGGCCTCTATCTTCTACGTCGCCTATACCAAGAATGACGTGGAGGACGTGAGCCGGCGGCCTATCACCTTCTCATTCAACGGTGGGCCGGGCTCCTCCTCCGTATGGCTGCACCTTGGTGTACTCGGTCCGCGACGCGTCGCGATGGACGAGGATGGGCACCCGCTTCCGCCGCCCTTCAAGTTGGTCAACAACGAGTACTCGCTGCTCGACCTGACAGACCTGGTCTTTATCGACCCGGTAAGCACCGGCTTCAGCCGCGCAGCGCCCGGCGAGGAGGCCAAGCAGTTCCACGGCGTCGAGCAGGATATACAATCCGTGGGAGAGTTCATCCGTCTGTTCACCGCCCGATCTCAGCGGTGGGAATCGCCGAAGTTCCTGATCGGGGAGAGCTACGGCACGACGCGGGCCGCGGGGCTCTCTTCTTATCTCCATGAGGACCTGGGGATCTATGTCAACGGGATCATGTTGGTCTCCGCCATCCTCAACTTCCAGAGCGCACGGTTTGTGTTGGGCAACGATCTGCCCTATATTCTCTTCCTCCCCACGTATGCAGCCACGGCCTGGTATCACAAGAAGTTGCCGGCGGACTTGCAGTCCCTCACCCTAGAAGCATTCCTGGCCCAGGTCGAGGAGTTCGCGCGTGGCACCTATAACATCGCCCTGATGAAAGGTGCGGATCTGCCGGATGGAGAACGCGCCGAGGTCGTGTCAACCCTCGCGCGCTACACCGGGCTCACCGAGACCTACGTCGAGCAGACTAACATGCGGGTTAATATCCATCGCTTCGTCAAGGAACTGCTGCGCGACCAGCGCCGGACGATCGGCCGGTACGATTCGCGGATCACGGGCATCGACCGGGATGCTGCCGGGGAGCGGCACGAGTACGACCCGAGCTATGCCACGGTCCAGGGCGCCTATACTGCTGCCCTCAATCACTACGTCCGTTCTGTGCTGGATTACAAGAGCGACCAGTCCTATGAGATCCTTACGGGCAAGGTCCAGCCCTGGGATTACAGCAAGTACCAGAACCAGTATGTCAACGTGGCGGAGAATCTCCGGCAGGCGCTGACCTACAATCCCTATCTCAAGGTCTTCGTTGCCAACGGGTATTACGATCTCGCAACGCCCTATTTTGCCACGCAGTACACCTTCAACCACCTGGAACTGGATCCGACGCTGCGGGATCACGTCTCGATGGGATACTACGGGGCGGGCCATATGATGTACCTGCACGGGCCATCGTTGGCGAAGCTGAAGGCGGATCTGGCGGCATTCGTGACGGATGCCCTGAAGTCGGAGTAGGTGGGTAGCCGACGCTAAAGACGTGCGCTGGCATCAGGCACTGCTTACCGCAGTCGTTGAAGGGACGGGCCGGTGCCTGCCGTCCGAGGCGCCCCGTCTTCTGGCGTGCGGATACCGTTGAACGGCAGTGCGCGCTGTCGTGCACGCCTTCACATCGGCGATGACGCCGCGTCCGGAGACGCCCCACCGGGGCGTCTCTACGGCTTACTCAGGATCTGTCTTGGCGCTTCGTGCCTATATCCCTGCCATCCGCTCGTACACCGGTGCGAGCGCCCGGTAGGTCTCCTTGAAGATCTCGGTCAGCTCGGCATAGGTGGCCTGGTGGGTGGGGTCCGGGTCGATCACCTCCGCGACGGGGTTCATCTCGGTGGCCATGGAGAACCCCGGATAGAGCCCCACGGCGATGCCGCCCGCCAGGGCCGCTCCCATTGAGGTCGCCTCCTCCAGAATCGCCAGGCGCTGCACCGGGATTCCGTAGATGTCGGCCATGATCTGATTCCATATTCGCCCGCGAGCTCCGCCGCCAATGAGACGCATCGCCTCGACCTCGGCGCCTTGCGCCTGGAAGGCCTCCAGGATCAGGCGCAGGTTCATCGCCACCCCCTCCAGGACGGCGCGGATCATGTCTGACCGTGTGTGGCGGATCGTCAGCCCGACAAAGGCGCCTCGCGCGTTGGGATTCCAGTGGGGGCTGCGTTCTCCCATCAGGTAGGGCAGGAAGAGCAGCCCGTTCGCGCCCGGCGGCGATTGCGCGGCCTGGGCGTTCATCAGCTCGTAGGGGCTGGTCTGCAGTACCGTCGGCACTGTCGATCTCGCCGGGACAAAGCTGATCGCGCGTCCACTGGTACGAGGCACCCGCCGCCTGCATCGTGCCGTCGGGCATGAACATCCCGGGCACGAGGTGTGCGAAGGTGAACGTCTTGTAGTCGGGATCGAAGATCGGCGCCACGGTCGCCAGGGCGATCCAAGAGGATGAGCCGACGTAGTTGTACGCTGATCCCTCGGCAACCACGCCGGCCCCTGCGGCGGCGCAGGCGCCGTCACCCCCGCCGATGGCGACCGGGGTGCCCGCGGGCACGCCCGCCTCGTCGGCAATCCCCTGCAGGACGTGACCGACAATACTGCTGGAGGGCCGGACATCGGGAAGGCGCGCGGGATCGAGCTCGACGGCGTCGAGTATCCGCGGCGACCAGGCCCCCGTCGCCAGATCGTAGAGGTTCATCCCGGAAGCGTCGGAAGGATCGGTGACGAAAGCTCCCGTCAGGCGGGCGACCATAGCATCTTTGGCGTGGGTGAACTTGTAGGCGCGGCGGTAGACCTCGGGCTGGTGATCCCGCAACCACAGGATCTTGGCCAGCGAATACGATGAGCTCAGCCGGTGCCCCGTGATGCGGTAGATCTCTTCGAAAGGAACGCGCTCGCCAACCCAGAGCGCTTGGGCCACGGCACGCTGATCGGCCCAGATGATGGCCGAGCGCAGGGGGCGTGCTTCCCGATCCAGCGGGACGCATCCCATCATTTGACCGCTAAAGGTGATGCAAGCGATGTCGCTGCCACCCGCGCCCGTCTCGGCGAGGAGGCGCCGTGTCGAGTCGCAGACCGCTGCCCACCAGTCCTGAGGATCCTGCTCGGCCCATCCGGTCGCGGGATAGCGCGTCGCATAGGCGTGGAACGCGCTTCCGATGAGGACGCCATCGGCGTCGTAGAGTGTGGCCTTGTTGCCTGTGGTGCCCAGATCGTGCGCGAGGATGAAGTTGCCCATCCGCCGTCAGCCGATGATCGCCTGATACGTCAGTTGTTTGAACTGCCCCCAGATCGGATAGATGTTGTTTGGCGTATACTGGGTCATCAGAACTCCGTAAAGCGCCTCTGCCGGATCGATCCAGAAGTAGGTGCTGAATGCCCCACTCCAGCCAAACTCCCCCACCGACCCGGCCTTCCCCGAGGCCGCCACGTCCGTCAACACTTGGACGCCCAGGCCGAACCCATATCCGGCGTTATGGTCTGAGAGACCACGGTAGGTCCGCAGGGCCTCGTCGGAAGCGTGGTTGATCCTGTAGAGCGCCACCGTGGTGGGGCTGAGCAACTGCACGCCGTCGAGCCTGCCGCCGTTGCACAGCATCGACGCGAAGCGTGCATAGTCCGAGGCTGTGGAGACCAGCCCCCCGCCGCCTGAGAACCAACTCGGCTTCTCCGAGCCGCGTAGCCCCGCCGGCGCCCCCATCGGCGTCAGCTTGTCGGATACGTGCCCGTAGAGGACTGCCAAACGCGCCAGCTTATCCTCTGGAGCATAGAAGCCGCTGTCGACCATCCTCAGCGGCTCAAAGATGCGCTCGGCAAAGAACTCGTCGAGCGGCTTGCCCGAGACGATCTCAACGATATGCCCCAATACGTCGATGCCGAGGCTGTAGCGCCAACTCGTGCCCGGCTCAAAAGCCAACGGTTGGGCCGCGACGAAATCGACGATGTCCTTGAGGTCCGGGGCTGGCTTCTGCTCGACCAGCTTGCTTCGAGCCGCCTGATAGCATTGGTCGACGGGGTCGTTCGGGTCCCATCCATAGCTCAGACCTGATGTGTGGGTCATCAGGTGACCGATCGTTATGGGGTGAGCTACGTCCGCAAGGTCGAGTCCATCGGGTGTCGTGCCCTGGAGGACCTTCACGTCCTTGAATGCCGGGATGAACTCGTAGACGGGCGTATGCAGGTCGAAGCGGCCTTCCTCGTAGAGCAGCATAGCGGCGACGCTCGTCACCGGCTTGGTCATAGACGCGATGCGGAAGATCGCGTCGAGCGACATCGGCTTCTGCTTCTCGATGTCCATCATACCGCAGGCCGCGTTGTGGACGATCTTGCCACGACGCCCCACGGTCGTCACGATGCCGGCGAGCTTGCCCTCGTCTACGTACTGCTTCATCAGTGCGTCGATGCGCTTCAGCCGTTCCGATGAGAATCCGAGACTCTCGGGGATTCCGGTTGTCATAGGTGGCTCCTTTGTAGGTTACCGGATGGTGGTCCTGTCGTTTACCCTATCTCCGACTCACGTGCCCGCTGCACGACCAATTTCAAAGCCCAATCCTCGCCGGAAGGAAGGGGCGGCAAAGCGATCTGACACCAGGCATCCGAGGTGAGTGCACCGGCGTCGTGCCAAACGCCGGCCCGCGGGTCGAACCAATCTGCGTGGTAGACCTCGGACGGGAGCGCGCCGCGGACGACGGGCGCCTCAACGGCGTGGATGGCGTATCCTCGCTCGAAGTACAGGAGAAAGAGGTCCTTCTCGGGTGTTCTGGCCGCGTAGGCCCATCCTTCATTTCCCTTGGTCTCCGCGGTCTTGCTCGGCGTCACCAGGTCCGCACAGGGCACCAGGTGTTGGTATCGGGCACTCTCCGACAGTGCAAAGGTGCGCAGATGCGCCATCTGGGCGCCGGAGCGCCACTGGAGCGCCTCCCAGAGCGTGTTTTTCACCACCTCGGGCTCGATGTCAGCACCCCAGATGCCTTGCGCCCCGTAGATGTGACCGGCCAATCCGCCTGAGAGGAAGCTGCCGTACATGCCCGATCGACAGCCTGCATCGTCGGCCTCTGTGCCACCTATAAAGTCGCCCTGCGACCATCCTTCATAGGTGGGCCAGCCCCGGTGGTCGGCCCATCCGGCATAGTAAGGTTCGCCGTTGAGCGCAGGGCGAGATGGGTCGGCCTCGTGGTAGATCTCAGTGAGCAGCCAGTGACTGTCGTGGTCCCGCCAGTTGCCGATCTGGTGGAGCGTGAGCCACGACGGCTGGTCGAAGTTGATCAGGGTCGATCCGCTGCAGTTGGCCGAGCAGAGCGTGCCGAAGGGAGGTGGGCCGAATTGCTCGAAGACCCTGCCGACCGGTTCATTGTAGTCACGTGAGGGGACCGACATCCCTACCCAGTCGAAATGGATGGGACTCAGGATACAGGCATGCGCCTGGTAGCGGCTGAAGACATACTGCACATACCGGGCATACGACTCGGGCCAGTCATAGAAGGCACGCCAAGCCGTCGTCACGTCTCGCCGCGTGACCTCGATGAAGGGTATGAAACCCTCGGCGTCGAGATAGTCGATTTTCCTGTCCATGGCCTGAAAATACCCCGGATTGATGCGGTCGAAGTCCGGGACGACGTCCTCGTAGCCGGGGACCCTACCGGGGAACTCGAAGGGCCGTCCCCCCTCGTTGTGCATATCCTTTGCGGATGAGGTGCCCGCCTGCTGCCAGGCATCTCGAATGCCGATCCCTGCGGCCTCATCGTACCAGATCCGGGCGGGCCTGCCGTCGTTGGCCCATGCAGGGAGCGCGGCAATCATCGCGATCAGGTTGTATCCCTGGGCCTTGCGGTAGCGGACCATATCCTTGAATCCCATCCCCGGCCCGACCGGCACGCCCTCGGGTTCGTCGGTCCAGCGGTGGCGATAGGTCGGCGTCGCCCACCAGGTGTCGCCGATGAGGAAACAGGGCGTGCCATCGGCATAGGTCAGCGCGTGGCCGTTGGGGGTGGGGCGCAGGAAACCGCGGCGGTTGGGGTTTTCAGCAAGCTCAGCTCCTGTCCACGACGTGGCCTCCAGATGCCCGCGCTCACCGCACAAGCCGGCGTCGGCGTGGTTGGCGCCGCTACGCCATACCCAATCGCCCGGTGCATTTGCCACCACGCGAACCCGAAAGGTGCTTCCGCCGTCCCAGAAGCCGTAGACGCGCTTCTTGAAGTCCGGGCCCTCCAGATCTACCCATACGGTGACATCCGTATACGGGTTCTCGTAGGCTTCATGAGCCGTCAGGACGATCTCAACCTTCTCCCACACGTGAACGCGGGTTGCGGTCATAGGTGCCTCCTACTACGCTATCACGAGCTCTCTGAGCGTCCTATACGCTGCTCCCGCCTGCATCGCCATGTCGTCCCAGCGAGCCTCGATTGAGATCGTCCCGTCGTAGCCGCCGAGGGTCAGCGCGTGGAAGAAACGGGAGAAATCGCAGGGCTCGAAACCCGGCGGGACGCGTGAGTTCACCGTGGCGACGTGGATGTGGCAGAGCAGCGGCGCATTCTCGACGAGGGCGTCGAAGCTGTCGCCGTCCAGGCCCCAGTGATAGGCATCCGCCAGGAGCCGCACGCTGGGATGATCGACCTCTCTGACGTACCGGGCGCCCTCTCCAATCGACGTCAACACGTTGCACTCGCCCCTGGTCGTATTCAGCGGCTCGACGACCACCGTCACCCCGTGCACTTGCGCCGGGGGGCCGATCATCCTTCCGAACCACACGAGTTGGCTCCAGGCCTGCTCTCGATCGAACCCATCGGGGATCTGACGCGCGCCCCCCGATCCGAAGACGATGGTCTTCACGCCTACAGCCTCCGCGCGCGCAAATGCCGTGACGGCGTAGTCCTCAAGGGCGCTCCGGTCGACCGATGGACCTGTGATCTTCAGTGAGCCGGGCACGAAGCTGTTTGCAGCAAGTGCCGGTAGGGCCGCATCCCTGATGCGAGCGAGCTCAGTCGCAAACACCGGCTCGGTCGCCAAGGGCTTGAGATGCTTCTGCACGTTAAGCTCAATGAAATCGAATCCGGCGTCGGCGAGGACGGATGCGGAGTCCGGATCAGCACATACACCGTATTGCATCGTCAGCCTCCTCTATGGCTAGCCCAACTTCACGTCGATCTCGTCAGCGAGATCGCGGATATATGCAGCAGAGAGCCGGTAGTCCTCTTCGGTCTGGAGGTGCTCGATCATGAGCGGAGTGTCGGGATCCAGCTTGTCGAGCTCGCGCAGCAAGCGTGCGGTAATCAAGGTTGCCCATTCCGGGACGCACCTCGTCCAGGTGTGTGGTCAGTTTGGTCGAGAGCAGCGTATCCTTGGCGTGACAACTCCGGATATGGGGGCCCAGTTTGGTGAACCACTCCCGTATCAGGTCGCCGCTGCTGAAGTAGCACTGCGGGCTGTTGACGACATTGACCATATCGATGTGGACGCCAAAATGGTCGCGATTGACAGCCTTCAGCAGCGCCAGGTAGCTGTCAGCCGTGTCGGGATACATCCAGGGCATGGGCTCCAGGGCGTAGAAGGTGCGCTTGGGCTTGACGGCGTCGATGATGGTACGCACGCTCTCCACAATCGCATCGAAGGTCTCGCTCGTGAGATTGGCAGGGTGGGGTCCGTCCCACGGCTGTCCCCGCGACCCCGAGATATTGACACAGCACCGTGCGCCGACTGCATCGGCCAGGGCAAGCTGGATCTGGCACGTCTCAAGCGCGGCTCTCCGTTCACCGGCATCGGCGCTCATTGGATTGCTCCACGCCCCTACCTCGGCGATGACGATGTCGGCGTCGCCGGCGGCCTTGACGTAGGCCCGGACAGTCGCGTCGTCGGCGTCAGCGCCGATCGGGCAGTAGGCCGCCCGGTATCCGGCCATCTTCAGCGCAGCAACCCAGCTCTCTGGTGTCAGTTGTTTGACGAAGACGGGTGCCCCGAGTCTCATCGGTCAACCTCCTGTATGGCTAAGTTTCCTCTTGTTCTCGATGGCCTGTTCGTACGCCCGCAGATAGGCCTTTGCGCTCTCTTCCCACGAGAAGTCCATGGCCATGCCTTTTCGCCGCATCTTGCCGATATGGTGCTTACGATCATACCAGGTGCTCACAGCCCAGCCGACGACATAGTAGATAGCTTTGGCGTCGAGGCGCTGGAACTTGAACCCCGTGCCGGTGCCGAGGCGCTCGTCGTATTGCTCCACGGTGTCGGCGAGCCCGCCTGTGTTCCGCACGATAGGCAGGGTGCCATACCTGAGCGAGTAGATCTGGTTGAGGCCACAAGGCTCATAGCGGGACGGCATGATGAAGAAGTCCGCGCCGGCTTCTATCCAGTGCGCAAGCTTTTCGTTGTAGCCGATGTGTGCCCCGATCCGTCCAGGATAACGCGCGGGCAGCCCGCCGAAGAACGCCTCGAGCTTCTTGGCCCCTGAGCCCAGGATGACGAACTGCACCTTCATATCGGTCACGATCGCTTCGATGCATTGCGCCAGGATATCGAGCCCTTTCTGTTCCGCAAAGCGGCTCACGACGCCAACGATGGGCAGAGCGGGGTCGACATCAAGCTCGAACCGCTTCTGCAGTGCCTCTTTGCAGATGCCCTTGCCGTGCATATCGCGCCGCGAGAAGCGCTCGGGGATGAGTGGGTCCGTCTCGGGGTTCCAACGGCTGTAGTCGACGCCGTTAAGGATTCCCACGTAGTCGTCCCCACGATCGGTGAGATACGGCGCCATGCCCTGCGCATACTCGGGCGTGCGCGTTTCATCGGCATAGGTAGGGCTCACGGTGTTGACGAGATCCGCATAGGCAATGCCACCTTTGAGATAGTTGATGTGGCCATGGTCCTCAAGCTTGTCGGGCGTGAAATTACCCCACTGGAGCCCGACGTAGTCGTAGTGCTCGGGCGGAAAGATGCCTTGATAGCCGATGTTGTGGATCGTCAATACGCTAGCCGCGTCACCCAGCATAGCGATCATTCCAATGCCAGATCTTGAGATAGGCGGGCGCCAGCGCGGTCTGCCAATCGTGGGCGTGGACGATGTCCGCATCGAATCCCATGTCGCGGCACAACTGCAGCGCGGCGCGGGTCAGGAAGGCAAAGCGGCGGGCGTTGTCGCCGTAGTCATGTAGCTCCGCGTCGTGGTACAGCCCTTGACGATCGAAGTACTTGTCCGACTCGATAAAGTAGACGGGCACGTCTCCGTCTGTGTCCGCACCGCCGCTACTCGCGACCTGGACGGCACACCATTCCTCGGTGTTCCCCATCCAAACGCACATCTGTCCGAAGAAGGGGCGGAGCCCGTACTTTGCGGCATCGATGGATCGGTACTTTGGCATCACGACCAGGACATCGTGCCCCAAGGCTTTCAACGCTTTGGGCAGGGCACCGACAACGTCCGCGAGACCGCCGGTCTTGGCGAAAGGTACGCACTCGGAAGCGATCATCGCGATTCTCAGCTGTCTTTCCATTGGCCTCTCTCTGCATTGTTCGACGCACGACTGATGATAGCCGCATCCCCGGGCTTCACAAACCCCACGGCCTTTCCGCGTGCCCGTCGATGCCGATCGCTGCTGCCCCTGATGCTCCGAGACAGAAAAGACCGAGCGGCGTCAATGCGGTTCGCTGCATCAACGTCGCTCGGCGCATGCCTTGAGTGAGGGTGATGCGCAGCGAGAGCGTCCTTCACCCTGGCCCTAAGATGGCCTCGGCACTTCTCTAGCCAAAGACGCCCTTGAGGAGGCTGAAGGCCCGTCTCGATAGCGCTCTGGTGATAACGAACACCTCAAGTCCGATAATCGTGCCTACGAAGATCACGATGAGCCAGCGCACCTGATCCACTGCAATGACCGGAATCAGCGGCGGCAGCGGTACTCCCTGCTCACCGGTGATCCGGAAGAGCGGGACGAAGAGGCTCGAGGCGAAGGAACCGATCAGGGCCCCGGCGATCGATCCATAGGCTGTGAGGAAGGCGTATTCCATCACGACTTGGGCCGTGATTTGGCTGCGCAGCATCCCTACTGCCCTCAGGATCGTGAAGCGCTCCAGTCGCTCCCGAAGGGAGGCGTAGGTATAGATCAGCAGGCCCATCGCCGCCATCACTACGGCAGCCAGGAAGCCCACCGACAGGGTACCGAAGACGCCTACCCGTTCGAACTTCCCCTGCTCGTCTTGAATCATAGTGACGGCATCATCCGGCTTTCCCGCGCTGATATTCAGTGCCCCTGGAATCTGCTTGATGATACTCTCGGGATTCACGCCTTTGTCCACGCTGAGCCACTCGCCGTGGGGCACCGGTATGCCAACGTAGAAATCCAGGTAGTCCAGATTGCCGATGATCGACACCTCCTGATCCTCGTACACGGTCGGGAAGTAGTCGAAAGTCCCAACGACGGTGAAGGTATCACTGATGTGGAACTCGTAGTTGACGCCGATGCTGATGTTGACCTGATCTCCGATGAAGAGGTCGTTCTTGTCAAAGAGATCCTGTGACATCAGCACTGCATTCGGCGATGACGCGAGGAGGTTCATCAGTCCCCCAAGCGAATCCTTGGCAAAATCCTTGCGGAACCAGGCGACGTTGGGGAAGGTCAGACGATCAATCGCCATGAACTGCCCGTGGACGTTGCCGCTGTTCATCAGACTCACCGACATTGGATAGTCCCCGACAGGCGTCGCCGCTTTCACCCCATCGAGTTGCTCGAAGTTCCCCGGCAAGGGGATCCACTCCCCCGTGACGACCGTGACCCCTTCTGACGAATCACCCTGGGCTGGCGGCAATGGGACGAACGTGAGGTCAGTTCCCACTTGGTAGTACACCCGATCGATCAACCATTGGTCGAGGCTGGCCGCCATCGAAAGCGTGTAGACACCCAGCCCCAGCGAGACGATGACCAGCAAGAGTGGATTGATGTAGGTATGGCTGCGGCGTCCGAGTTGCCGGAGTGCCAGGTGTGGCGTGGCCCAGGGGATGAGATTGGCGACGAAGTCCAGCGCCTGCATGAAGAACGGAAAGAGCCGGAGGGTCATCAGCGATGCCGTGAGGATGAAAAGAGCCGGGACCAGGATCAGTAACGGGTCCTGGTAGAGATCCGCCGGAGAGTTCTGCACCAGTGCCGACAATGAGCCCTTGAGCGAGACCTGCCGGTAAAGATAGTAAGTCGGGGCCAGGAGCAAGAAGTCCAGGTATGCCCGGTACCAGAACGGCCCCTTAGTGGGTCGCGACCGGGTCCTATCGACCTCCACGGCACTCATCCGAGTCGCGCGGGCAGACGGGATCATACGGGCCGCGAAAGCGACCAGGAGGGCGATGAGCGTGACCGGAATGTTCAGCCCCCTGAGGGCTACCGGCAACGGCGGACGAGAGGTGAAGGCCAGGAAACTTGAGGTGTCCCCCATCACTCTTGCCAGAATCATCCCCAGTCCGATCCCTAAGGGATATCCGAGGACGAAGAGGATGATCTCCTCGAACATCGTGAGGGTCAAGATGCTGGATGGACGCATTCCCCGTCCGACCAGCATCGCCGTCTCGCGCTGCTGCCATTGAGCAATAATCGCTGAGGAAAGGACCAGGAAGTAGAGCAGGAAACCAAAGGCGGGCAGATTGAAGCTCAACAAGATGACCGTGAGCGTGTCGCCCCGTGAGACGAAGGACTTGAGAGGATCCAGCGGCGGCGTGTTGATTTTCGCTTTCGGCAGATACTTGTCGATGATGACCTGCGCGCGAGTGAACCCTTGGAGGTAGTCCTGTGCCAGTTCCGGGTAGACTTTGTCGCCATTGAGGATGATGTGCCAGGCGACATACCAGCTCTGCGATGGGATCAGGGGCTGAATGCGATCGATGTAGTCGGTGCGTCGAACCAACAACGCGTTCTGCAGCGTCGCATCCGGATTCTCAAACCAAAAGTCAGAGCTCGGGTCGGTTGCTTGCCAGATGCCGACGATGCGCACCGTCGAAGGTGTGGAGTTGACGTTGGCGGCGATGTTCAGCTCGTCCCCAACGTTGATCCCCATTTTCTCTGCCAATCGCGTGTGCATCCATACGTCGATAACGTCGCCTGAGACGCCGTCCGGATCGAGAGGATCACCCGCCAGGATCGTCATGTGCGGGGACACGGCCTGGATGTACACCATGTCCGCAGATCCCAGTGAATCGCCCTGACCGTATTGGGTGTCCTCCGCCGTAGGGCTCAGCATCATGTTCCCGCTGTGAATCTCCATATTCAGGGAGTCGACGGGCAACCCGACCTCGGATGAGACGGTACCGGCAACGTTCTTCCCCAGATCCTCACCCAGGGAGACGGAGATAGGTGAATCCACTGAGGGGAATGTGTAGACGCTAGTAGAGAACGGGGGGCGGCCTGTCATCTTACTGAACGCGCCAAGCTCCTGGTTGAGGATGACCTGGTCCACAGCTTGAGCAAAAAACGCAGCGTTGCTGACCAGCCCCACTGCAAGTATGACGCCAAGAAGGGCCAGGAAGGTCAACCCAGGGTTGTGAACCAGCCGCTCAATGGCGAATTGGATGACGCCGATAACTCTGTAGACAAGTTTCAGCATAATCAGTTTACCTGTAGCACAGTTCTGTGCGGGAATGGAATGGATGGTCGAAACGCCAGCTTTGTATGAAGTATATCAGGAGCACGCTCTGAGACAACCACGAGAGCTCACGCGTCAGGGGGGAGATCTGTCACCCACGAGCACCTCCTTGCCTGCCGACGGCACCTCGGGTAATCGGCCGTAGATCAGGCCGGCGGTGAGCCTCAGCGCTGCTGAGACGAAGAACACACCAGGGATACCGATCCAATTCGCCAGGCCCACGCCCGCGAGGGGGGCCAGGAAGGCCGCGATGTTGACCAGAATCGCATAGACCGCGATGTAGGTGGGCCGGCGTTCAGCCGGAGAGACCCGAAGCAGTATGTTGTATCGCGCCAGCATCACGCCGGCACCGAAGAGCTGGGGGATCAGCACGATCAGCAGATTCGCAGTGAGCGAGCGACTGAGCCCCGTGAGGAGGGGAAAGAGTGCCATCATCGGTGTGGCGAAACCGATGATCTTCGACTCGCCTTGGCTCTCGATTTGCCTGGGCCAGAAGCGGTAGGCCACGATCGAGGCCATACTGGCCAGCGTCGTGCGCCACCCGATCCAGCTATCCGATGCGCCGAGATCGTCGATGAAGTAGATGTTGAAGAGCGGCGAGGCGATGGAGATCGCCCATTGGTAGACGAAGGTTCCAGCCAGGATCAGGGCGAATTCCCGCGATCCCTTGACGATGGCGGGCACTTCCCGGAGCCTGAAGGTCCGCTCTCTGTCCAACGGCTCCGAGGCCTGAGTGGGCTTGATGTGGTTCACGTGCCAGGTGCTGACCATCGCACCGAGGAACGCCACCAGGAAGATCATCTGATAGCCGAACGGGAAGGCGGCCCAGTCGAGGAAGATGCCCATCAGCGGCACAATCGACAGTGTGATCAGGCTGGACAGGGCATTGCGCGTGCTGACGACCCGGGCCCGTTGCCGATCCGGCACGACGTTGGCGAAGAAGGTGTCCCAGCCGGCTGCGGAGAGCACGCCCGGGATGCCCATCAAGATCACCAACCACACCAAGAGCGGTGCCTCGGGGATCCGCCGCAGAAGTGGCAGGTGCGCAAGCCACGGGAGCAGGAAGATGAGCAAGTAAACGAAGCGGCCCACCAGCAACCCCTTGACGATCAGCGACTGTCGGTTCGGAGAGCGCTCGATCATCTGGGCTGCCGGGATCCGGAGCAGCACGACCAACAGGGCAGGGATAGACGCGCTTAGCCCAATAAGCTGCGTTGACGCCCCGAGACGGATAGCGAATACGCTGATGTAGGTGCTTGCCGCTGAGGCGAGACCTAACCACACCAAGTCCTGGTAGAGGTGCCAGATGTTCCTCTGCCGGACGTGCTGGGGATCGGGGCCTCGAAAGAAGGGGGCGAACCGGCCGACGACCCACCAGCGAACGTTTTGCAGAATACTCACGCTGTTCTCAGATGGTCCTCTCTTGTCACCAGATCGTGTAGCCGCCGTCGACGACGATCGTGGTGCCTGTCATGTAGCTGGATGCCGCCGATGCCAGGAAGACCGCCGCAGGGCCCAGCTCCTCGGGCTCACCGGGGCGCTTCATCGGGATTGCATTGATCCACACCCCGCCGTAAGCGGGATCGTCGAAGAACGGACGTGCCATCGCGGTGTTCATGTAGCCCGGGGCGATTGCATTGACCCGAAGGTGATGGGGCGCCCACTCGGATGCTAACGACTTGGTCAGTTGGATGACGGCTGCCTTGGAGGCATTGTAGGACGCCTGACACTGCGGGAAGTTGACGATGAGCCCTGACATCGAGGCGATGTTGATGATACTACCTCGCTGTTGTTCGATCATCTGCCGCCCCACGGCCTGGCAACAGAAGAACACCCCCGTCAGATTCACATCCAGGACTCGGCGCCAATCCTCCGCCTCCACCTCCTCGGCCTCCAAGTGTTGGACGATGCCGGCGTTGTTCATCAGGAAGTCGATCTTCCCGAAGGTGGCCAACGTCTGCTCTACCATCCGGTCGACGCTGGTCTGGTCGCTTACGTCCGTCCGGACGAAGAGCGACTGCCGCCCCTTTGCCTTGATCTCCTCCGCTACCACCGGTCCGGTTTCGTCGTTGATCTCCGCGATAACGATGTCCGCTCCTGCCTCGGCAAAGGCGTGACAGAAGGTCTTGCCGAGCCCCTGTCCCCCGCCTGTCACAATTCCGACCTGACCTGCCAGCGAGAACTTATCCAGGATCATCGCCGTCTCCCCTAGACCAGGTCGGAGAGGAACTTGATGGCCTGACGAATGTCCTTGATCTGCTGCGGTCCGGTGATCTCCCGCTCGATCGTCAGCGCGCCGGCATAGCCCAGCTCCTTCAGCTTGCCGATAAACGCAGGGAAGTTGACGCGTCCCTCACCCAGGGGCTTTTCGACGCCAAGCTCGCGACCACCGGTGGGATACTCGCCATCCTTAGCGTGGACGCCGCGGACGTAAGCCCCTAGGATATCCAGGGCGTCCAGAGCATTCGCTTTGCCGTACATCAGCAAGTTGGCGGGATCAAGATTGGTGCCCATGTTGTCGTATCCCAGATCCTCGAACACGCGCAGCATGACCACGGGTGTCTCCTGGCCTGTCTCCATCCAGAAGTCGATGCCGTGCTCGCCGCAGTACTCGACGACTTCGCGAAGCGCGTCGAGGAGTTTGGGGTAGAGTGGGTTGGTCAGATTCTCAGGGATGAAACCCGCGTGGGTGGTGATGCTTGGCACCCCAGCGCGGACCGCGAAGTCCGCCCCACGTTTGAGCGTAGCAATCCGCTCCTGCTGGGTCTTCAGGGGCACGAGCCCGATCAGAAGGGGACCCTGGACGAAGTCCCAGACGTGGGGCCCTGCCATCCCGACCCAGATCGTGGTGATGTCCACGCCGTCGTTGTCGGATGCAGCAGCCAGACGGTCAGCCATCTCGGCATTGAGTAGATCCGGTTGCCAACAGCTCACCTGACACGTGGGTAGCTCGAAGTCTCGAACTTCCCTAATCGTCGCTTCCGGTCCCACTTCCAGCGGTGCCATCACGCCTAAGCGCAGCTTTGTCATCTGTTCCTCCTCCCTAGTCCTTTATTCCGCTTCCTCGCTCATCTGAATCAGCGCGCGCAACACGCCATCTCCATAGTTGTCGACCAACTCGAAGGCATCTTTCGCCTTCTCTGCGGGGAAGACATGCGTCGCGATTTGGGCGACATCGACGATGCCCGAGTGCACGAGTGCAATGGCACGCGGATAGGTGTGTTTCATCCGGCGCACGACCTTGATCGTCAAGCCCTTGCGGCGGATCACTGACGCCGTCATGGTCGTGGTGTCGTCGTCCGGAATGCCCACCAGGACGACCTTTCCGCCCGGGCGTGTCACCCGCGCGGCTTGATCGGGCGTTTCGGCGGCACCGGCTGCCTCAAAGGCGACATCGACCCCCCGCCCCCCGGTGGCATTGAGGATGGCGCCGACTACGTCCTCTGTGGACGGATCGAGGGCTAGGTCAGCCGTGTGGCGCTGTGCGAAGGCGCGGCGAGATGCCAGCGGTTCGGTCATATAGATCGCACCCGCACCTGCTGCGCGCGCCACAGCCGCTGTCAGCAGGCCGATCGGCCCGGCCCCAAGGACGGCGACGGTGTCGCCCACCTTCAGGTGGCCGAGATCCACCGCATGGATGGCAACACCCAGCGGCTCGAGCATCGCGCCCTCGGCGGGCGTCGTCCCTGCCGGCAGCGGAAAGCAGTTCTCCGCCGGCATGCGGATATAGTCTGCCATGGCCCCAACGTGGTTGGGAGACCCGCAGAAGAGGACGTTGGGGCAGAGGTTGGGGTGACCGTGAAGGCAGGACTCGCAGGTGCCGCACGGGATGGCAGGGTCGACAGCTACGAGCTGATCGATCTCCAATCCCTCCACGCCTTTGCCCGTCTCGGCTACCCAGGCGGCGAACTCGTGGCCCATGACCATGCCTTGGTCGACGATGGCGTCTCCGATCCCACCTTCGTTATAGTAGTGATGGTCGGACCCGCAGATACCGACGGTTGCCACCTTCAATAGCACCTCGCCGGGCCCCGGGCTGGCCCGGGTGATCCAGATTGATCATCCGCAGATCGTGTAGGCCAAACAGGCCGAGGGCGCGCATCGTCTGCGGGTGCGCCAAGTTCTTATGCGTCATGGGCAGGACCTCTCCTATCTTGGAGTGCAGCCGGCGTGCGTTACGAGCTATCGTGCGCCGGTCTTCTTCACCTTCGCATCGCTAACGGACGCGCACGTTCTGTTCATTCTCCCACATGTCGGCGTTGGTCCCAAACTCGGCCTTCAAGGGGTCTGTGGCCTCGGTTAGCGCGAGGACGATGTCGTCGGAGAGCTCCAACTCGACAGCCTCGATGTTCGACGTGATCTGTTGGGGACTGCGTGCGCCGGCGACGACCGTGGTCACCGCAGGCTGCGCCAGCAGCCACGCCAGGGCCACGTTGGTCATCGGCAGCCCGGCGCCATCGCAGATCTCACGGATACGCTTAAGTGCAGTCGCCGTCAGGTCCTCCGCGCCTGGGCCGCCGTGCCGGGTCATCGGGCGGCGCTCGGACGAGAAGTGGCGCGTCCGGGCGCGTTCGTCGGGAATGTCATCCACCGTAGCGAACTTGCCGGTGAGGATGCCGTGCAACAGCGGGCTATAGGGTGCTACACTGACGTCGTGCGCCAGACAGGTCGGCACGATCTCATATTCGATGGCGCGGAAGAGCAGATTGTAGGCTAATTGGTTGACCTCGATGTGGTCGATCTTGAGGATTGCCTCGAGGTCCTGTTTCCCGAAGTTCGAGCAGCCGGCGAAGCGTACCTTTCCCTCCTCCTTCAGACGGGCCATCTCGCCCAGGGTGTCCTCGAAGGGTACATCCCAGTTTGGCCAGTGCAGATAGTAGAGGTCAATATAGTCCGTCTGCAGACGGCGCAGACTATCCTCGCACGCCTGTCGTAGATCGGCGGGGCGCGCGTGATCCTGCGAGGCCTTGGTCGCGATGATGACGTCCTCGCGCATTCCCTGGAATGCCTCGCCCAGCAATTCCTCCGACCGACCAGCGCCATAGGCCTCTGCGCTATCGAAGAAGTTGACGCCGACGTCGACTGCCGTGTGCAGGGCCGCTATCGCCGCTTGCTTGTCCTGGTGGCCCCAGACTCGATCGCCTGCAATGGCCCAGCAGCCCATGCAAAGCGTGCTTACTTCCAGGTTACTCCGTCCTAGCTTCCGATACTCCATAGATAAAGCCCTCCTTGATAGTGTCGCCGGTGATTATAGATGACGTGGATGGTAACTCAAAATCGCCGGGATTACCCGTTGCTTTCTAGCTCCACGGGCCGCCCGCCGGACGCTGCCGAGCGGCGGATGGCGAGGATCAGTTCCTGGTCGAGTCTGGCCTGGTAGGGGCCGTAGGTGGGTTCCGCATCGTCGCGGACCGCGTTGACGAGGCTCATCAGGCATCCGGCGACGCCGATTTCGTCGTCGTGCCACTGTGGGCCGTGTCCCTGGGTCTCCGGACGGAAGGGATTCTCCCACGACACAATCGGTTGCGCCGGGTCCCCGGTATGGGCGACCATCGCCACGAGCGCGCCGCCATCACACCGCTCCCAGCGGCGCTCCACGGTGATGAACTGCGGAGCCTCACCACCCGGTGCCAGCAGCGAGAGCCGTTCCTCCACGTCGAGACCGGTCCCGACGGTGACGCCCATCCCCTTCTCTGCCATGAAGCGGCTGCTGCGCCACCAGCGTAGGCCCGAATCGTAGCCGACGTCGGTCCAATGGAAGACGCCGAGCCGGTCGCCTGCAAACTCGACGATGCCGTGTTCCTGTGTCTCGCGGCGCGGACCGAAGACTTTGGCGTTCATGGACCAGTGTGGAAGGAGATCGTAACTGTGCACCGAGCCGGTCACTCGCAGGGGCCTGGCATCAAACCCGAGGTAGCTTCGCATCACACTGATGCCATGGTAGCCGTGGCCCGCGTAATCGTTGAAGGAGACATAGACTTTCCCGAAGAGGCCCGAATCGATGAGCTTGAGCTTTAGCTGTTCCAGCGGACGCCGGTGAAACTGCTCTGCCACCTCCACCTTCAGCCCCTTCTCCTCGGCGATCCGGATGATATCGTCCGCCTCCTCAAGGTCGTGGGCGATGGGGGTCTCCAGGAGCACGTGAAGCCCTCGAGATACCGCCATCTGCCCGACAATGCCGTTGGCACCATAGGCGACGGAGACGATACCGATCTCCGGCTCAGTTTCCTCGACCAACTGGTCAAGACTCGTGAACCAAGGCACGTCCAAGTCGTCGCCCAGACGTTGTGCCGAGGATTCGCTACGCCCCCAGACCGAGACCAACTCGACATCTCGGGGCAAGGCTTTGAGAATCGGACCGTACATATAGCTGGAGCGTCGCGCGGTGCCGACGATGGCGACGCGCAGGGGCGGTTTCGTCGATGCCATGCCACTGTCTCCTCTCGTGGAGATGCTACTCACGGATGGTGATCAAGCACCTTTGCAGCCTCATTATATGTTCTCCCGTCTCTCACGCCATCAGCGCGAGGAACCGGTCCACGTCATAGAGCGCCGATTGTGCCGGCGGCGAGATCTGCAGGGCAATCATATCGAAGGCATGTTCGACCATGGGCAGCTCGACGATAGCTGCCCGGCACCCCGCGTCGACCAGTGCCCTGTGCAAGCAGATCACGTCTTGAACCGGGACGATGTGGTCGTGAAGGCCCTGAATGAGCAAGGTGGGAGGGCAGTGGGGCCCCACGTGAGCCACCGGTGAATAGGCCAGCAGGTCATCTCCAATGTCAGCTAATGGCTCGCCGAAGAGCCGCGGGGCCAGCTTTGACCAGGGCAAGTAGCCTTCCGGAGGAAAGAAGCCGAGAATCCGCCCAACGGCTGTTGCCAGCGGATGCATCGACTGCTCGGACCAAAGCTTGGCCAATGTACGGAGGTCGGCGACCGGATAGTACGCGACGACGCCGCTGACCGAGGTGTCCGCCCTTCGGGTATCCTCCGGGTCGAAGTTGGGATGATTAGGCGTGTACCCCGCCAGGAGGGCCAGGTGTCCCCCCGCTGATCCTCCTGCGATCACGATCTTCGTAGGATCGACGTCGAAAGCGACGCCGTTGGCCTTGAGCCATGCGATGGCGCGTTTGGCATCGCCGAGCATGCCCCGCATATCCGTCTCGCGAACCATCCGGTACGCGACATCCATCACAACGTGACCCTGCGCCGTCAGGTGGCGGAAGAAGGGGCGTGTGGCGACATCCTTGTCGAAAGCCTGCCAGGAGCCGCCGTGGAGGTAGATCACGCCAACTCCCGACCGCTTCGTGCCGTGTCCAGGCTGCCAGAGGTCACATAGGAGCGCCCGGTCGGTCCCCGGCACCGTGGCGAAAGCCAGGTTCCTGATCATCCGGGGAGAGGCCGCCATCGTGACCTGGCCCCAATGCCAGCGCCTGGAAAGGCGGTGCTCATCTCCTGCCCTACTCGCGACCTTCGCCGGGCCATGCCCCTGTAGGGGGAGCGAGCCTCCCTCGGCAGCCTCTGCCCCGAGAGGAAAGGAGCATACCCCTTCGGCCTCCTGAGCTGGAGGAAGTGGGGACCGAGGGGACCCGAAGCCGAAAGCGCGATCGAAGTCGTCGACCGGCGTGACTACGCGCTGGATGAACCGGGCTCCCAGGAAAGAACCAACCGCACCAAGGACGGCAGCAAATGGACGTTGCGTGCGCCGGGCTAACACCGCGCCGGCAAAGCCCGCTATGGAGAGGATGGGCGACAGGGCCCCCGCCACGATTTTCAACCCGTAGCCAATCAGGTAGGTTGTGAGTCCCCGCGTCTTCGGCTTGACGTATAGCCACCCCATAAGGGCAGCCGACGTGATGCAGAGGGTGGACGCCATCCGCGCCAGGTGATCGTCCTGACCGAGACGTGGTTGTTTCCGTGCGGCTCAACGATGTCACGTTCAACTCCTTATACTATGCCCATCTCTCGCGCTCTTGCGACTGCCTCGGTCCGGCGGCCAACCTGCAGCTTGCTGTAGATGTTGTTGATATGGCGCTTGACCGTACCTACGGCGATGACAAGGCGTTCGGCGATGTCTCGATTCGAGTAGCCGGCGGCAATCAAGTGCAGAACCTCCATCTCCCTGCCGGTTAGCGGTTCGATGAGGTGCAGGGGGGCGAGGGTCAATGGATCGCCCTGATCCTCGGCCAAGGATCCGGCATCAAGGAGGATCTTGTCCACAAATCCGGGGTCCACGTCCCGGAGTTCCGGAAGGAGTGTCAGCACCCGTGGTCCTTCCTGGAGAAAGGCACGTACGTATCCTTGTGGGGCTGCCAATCCGATCGCGCCCGCGATGAGATCCAGCGCAGACTGCCTATCTCCCAGGCGGTCCGCTACGATCGCCTGAAGCAGCCTGGCCGAGATCTGCCAGCGGTCGAGATCGTGTTCGCGTGCGAAATCTCCCAGGCGGGTGAGCCAATGGCGCGCATCGTCGAGCCGGCGCTGGGAAATCAGCACGCGACCATAAGTGATGTGTTGCTCGATACGCAGCAGACGAGGGCTGTCCTGCGGTGATAGATGAGCACGATCGGCCCAGCTTCGTGCAAAAACGTAGTCGCCTCGCCAGAGATGGATATTGGCTTCCCAGGCTAGGAACCAGTCTGCATCAGCGTAGCCCTTCTCACTGGCGTGCCGGTAGCCATCCCTGAGTGCGGACAGGGCTCTATCGGTCTCGCCAAGGGCATACCAAGTCGGAGCAGCAAGGGCGCGTGCGTAGATCATCTGGTAGTCCAGCCCGAGACGCTCCCCCAGTGCCAATGCCTGATCGTGGTGAGCACTGTGCATCCACCAACTCGTTGGCTTCGTAGCTGAGGACGCCCAACTGGCTGTAGATGAACCCGGCAAGGGGCAGCGGGGCGCCCCCGGCATCTGCGTAGTGATGCAGCGCATCCATGCATATCGCCACGGCATCCAGGCGTCGACCTCGGTCGTTGAGCAACTTCACGAGGCCGCCCTCCGCCACGATGCCGAAGAGCCCCTCGTGCATCTTCCTGCTGACCCGCTGCGCCTCCCTCAGCGTTTCGATTGCCTCTGCTCGCGCGGTTCAGTCGCTCCAATGCCTCAGCCTTGGCCCAGAGGGCCAGCACAGCCCACTGTGTAGCGTCCTGGGGTAGCAGGTCCAGAGCGTCTTCAGCGTAACGGGTCGCCAGATCATAGGCCTGGTCGTTGAGTAGAACGATGAAGCTTCTCAGCGCGCGCAGCTTGCCCAAGCTGTGTCGGAGATGGGGGGAAGCACTGGGGGTACCGGCGCCGGACGCCTGGAAGAGCAGCTCAGCCGCCTGGGCATAGTCGCCGGCCTCGGGCAGATCCCCCGTCATGGCCAGGATCCAGCCTCTGTAGACACAGAGCTCCCCGTTGGCCCGCACCCGCGCCTCGGGCAGCGCGTCCAGCCAACGCCGTACCGTGAGCACCTCGCCGCGGGTTGTCGTCTCCTCGGCCGCCGATAGGATCAGACGCTCGGCATCCGCGGTCACGCCGGTGCGGGCCGCTGCCGCCAGGGCGTGGAGCACGGCGCGATCCGGCATGCCCTCGTCCTCATACCAGCGCATAGCTCTCCCGTGTAGGTCGATGTCTTCCTGCGTACTCAGCATGCCGTGCAGGACTTCGCCAAACAGGCGATGATAGCGATACCATTGTTTCCGGTCATCCAATGCGATGATAAAGAGGTTGGCCTCGTCCAGCGTTTCTGAGAAGCTCGTCACTGTCGGTCCGCCCCGTCACGGCGTCGCAGAGCGACGCGGTGAGATGGTCAAGGACCGACGTGGCCTTCAGGAACGCCTGAATAGCCTCCGGCTGTCGGGCTAACACTTCCGCAACCAGGTACTCGGCCACGTAGCGACTACCTCCGGCCGGATCCTCAGGCGCAGGGGGCGGTCCGCCGCCGTCATCGCGCCATGTCCGGCCCTCCTGATCGTCCTGCATCGTCAGCGTCAGGAGTCTCAGCCCCGCGATCCATCCCTCGGTGCGGGCGGTGATCGCCGCGATCTCGTCGTCTGAGAGCGATAGGGCCTGTGTCTGCCGCAGGAACTGCGTGACCTCCTCCTTGGTGAAACGCAGATCCTGCGCCGTGATCTCGGTGACCTGACCTCGCACCCGAAGACGGGGCAGGGCGAAGGGCGGCTCATCACGACTCGTCACGACCAGGTGCATCGTCGGTGGTTGGTGGGCCACCAGGAAATCGATCGCACGATGGATCTCCGGCGCCTGAATCAGGTGATAGTCATCCAATACCAGCACGAAGGCCGTGTCGACGCTGACGAGGTCACGGATCAGACCGGTCATCAGCGCTTCCAGGGGAGGGCCCCTGGAGCGTTCCGAGCAGACCTGGTCCCGGAGATGTGCGGCCCATGGTGCCGTCGACTTGTTGCAGTGCGGCAATCACGTGAGCGATCAGCCGCGCCGGGTCGTTGTCGCCTTCGTCGAGGGTCACCCACGCCGCGGCACGCGAGGCGATGGGGCGATTCGCACTGTAGAGCCAGGTGGTAACCAACGTGGTTTTGCCGAACCCTGCAGGGGCCGAGATCAGCGAGAGCGCGGCGTCCCTGCTGCAGTCCCGTCGTCCAGCCGGTCAAGGAGGCGCGGGCGCGGCACCAGATCGGACCGCTGCGGCGGTATGTACAGCTTGGTCGGCAGGATCGGCACGGGCATAGTGATGCTATCTTAGCATCGGACGGCGCGGACTCAAGGAGCAGAGGAGTAAGGAGGTGAGTAGGCAGTAGGGAGAGCGATCTTACCCCGTACTTCATACTTCTCGTGACAAGAAGAACTCCCTCCTCAAATCGAGGAGGGAGTTCCTGAATGGCTTGCCGTGACAGATTGGCTTAGGCGATCCCTGCTTGCGCCTTCAGTGTCTCAACTTTATCGAGGCGCTCCCAGGGCAGATCCAGGTCATCGCGTCCGAAATGGCCATAGGCGGCTATCTGCTTGTAGATGGGGCGGCGAAGGCCGAGGTCACGGATGATGGCACCCGGACGCATGTCGAAGTTGTCCCTGACGAGCTCGACGATCTTCTCATCGGGGATCACGCCCGTCCCGAAAGTCTCCACGGCTACGCTGGTCGGGTGAGCCACGCCGATTGCGTAACTCACCTGGACTTCTATGCGCTCGGCAACGCCGGCCGCGACGAGATTCTTGGCGATGTAGCGGGTCATATAGGTTGCGGAGCGGTCGACCTTCGTCGGATCCTTGCCGGAGAAGCAGCCCCCACCGTGGCGTGCTATGCCACCGTAGGTGTCGACGATGATCTTGCGGCCGGTCAGGCCTGCGTCCCCCGCCGGGCCACCGGTAACGAAGCGGCCCGTAGCATTGATCAGGAAATTCGTGTCCGCGTCCAGGTATTTCTCCGGAATCACGGGCCGAACAACGTGCTTGATGATGTCAGCCTCGATCTGGTCGTGGGTCACATCCGGGTGATGCTGGGTTGCGATGACGACCGTGGCGATGCGCTTCACCTTGCCGTAAGCGTACTCGACGGTCACCTGGCTCTTGCCGTCAGGGCGCAAGTAGGGCAGCGTCCCGTTCTTCCGAACCTCGGCCAGACGCCGTACCAGCTTGTGTGCCAATGAGATCGAGAGCGGCATATACTCCGGTGTCTCTGTGCAGGCGAATCCCATCATCATCCCTTGGTCGCCGGCACCGATGGTCTCGATCAGTTCGTCTTCGCTCATCTGGCCCTGTTTGTGCTCCAGAGCCTCGTCAACGCCCAATGCGATGTCTGCGCTCTGCTCCTTGATGGAGACGATCACACCGCAGGTCTCGCCGTCAAAACCATACTTGGCCCGGTCGTAGCCGATGTCGGTGATTGTCTTCCGGGCAAGATCGGCGATGTCGACATAGGCTGAGGTCGTGATCTCGCCGGTCACCAGCACCAGGCCGGTCGTCGCCACACAGTCGCACGCCACGCGAGCATCCGGATCCTCCGCAAGTATTGCGTCCAGCACCGCGTCGGAAATCTGGTCGCACATCTTGTCGGGGTGTCCCTCCGTCACGGACTCTGACGTCAGGAAGTACTGCGGGTCTTGCATAAAGGACAGTGTCATAGCGTATATCCCCTTCCAGGTTGGTATCGATACCTCGTGCTCGACACGAATATCCAGGGCGGGCCCACCCTGTAACTATTCGCTGCTGAGTGCCACGCATCGCATGGAATCCGGCGCGTGGCACTGCCCTATAGCCTACAACAAATTCGCCTAAGTGCAACCATCTGCGGGAGCAGTTTTCGGTTCTGCCTCCTCGCCTTACTCCCTCTGCGACTCAGCGTTGCGAGGTCGTCGCTCCGAAAAGGCGCGATGTTCGAGAGGTTGCGTAGTATACTTGGGGAACGTAGATCACAGCAGAGGGAGCGGTTATCTTTGTCTACAGATTCGGACGCGCCCGAATACGACCTTTCCGTGTTTCTCGCCCCGGTAGCGGCCTGGTTCCGCGAGACGTTTGGTGCACCCACGCCGCCGCAGAAGCAGGGCTGGCCTGCAATTCAGCGTGGTGAGCATACCCTGATCCTGGCGCCTACCGGCTCGGGCAAGACGCTGGCTGCGTTCCTGTGGGGGATCGACCAGTTGTTTCGTGAGTTGCCGTCTCAGCCGCAGGGGCAGGAGAGAGCATCAGCCGAGGACGACGCGGGTGTGAGGCTGCTCTACATCTCGCCCCTGAAGGCCCTCAACAACGACATCCACCGCAACCTGAGGCGACCGTTGGCCGGCATCCGTCACAAGGCCAAGGACATGGGGCTGGATCTGCCGCCGATCCGTGTCGCTGTGCGCTCTGGGGATACGCCTCAGCGCGAGCGGCGCGCGATGCTCAAGCAGCCACCGGACATCCTTATCACGACCCCGGAGTCCCTCTATCTCCTGCTCACCAGCCCAAAGGCCCGTGACATGTTCCGCTCTGTGCGCACGGTGATCGTGGATGAGATCCATACGCTGGCGGGCAACAAGCGCGGCGTTCACCTGGCCCTGAGTCTTGAACGGCTGCAGGCCCTTGCCGATCAGGGCGTCCAGCGCCTGGGTCTGTCGGCGACGATCCGGCCGCTGGAGGAGGTAGCCCATTTCCTGGGTGGCAGCCAGTGGGAGGCCCGAGGCGAGGAGCGCGTTCTGGTTCCCCGGCCGGTCACGATCGTCGATGCCGGCTATCAGAAGCCGCTCGACCTTCAGGTTGTCACGCCTGTCGATGACTTCCGTAATCTGCCCGGGGACTCCATCTGGCCCTCGATCATCCCACGGGTCCTGGAGCTCATTCGGCGAACATCAAACCACGCTCGTCTTTACCAACAATCGCCGGCTGGCCGAGCAGACCGCCGACCGACTGAACGAACAGATGGCGGCGGAGGCTGCGGGCAGGGCAACGGGTTTGATCGAGGACGGCGTCGTCAAGGGTATCGGATTGATGGCGACCGGGAAGGGCCTTGCGGGAGCGTCGGGACAGGGAGTGCCGGTCCGCGTTCACCACGGCAGTGTCGCGAAGGAAGCCCGCCTGGAGATGGAGCGCCAGCTCAAAGCCGGCGAATTGCCCGTCCTTGTCGGCACGTCTTCCCTTGAACTGGGCATCGATATCGGTTCCGTCGACTTGATCGTGCAACTGCAGTCGCCCAAATCGGTATCCCAGGGCCTGCAGCGTGTGGGGCGCTCGGGGCACCTCGTGGGGCAGACCAGCAAAGGCCGCATCTTTCCTACCCACCGCGAGGATGTGGTGGAGGCCGCGGCAATTGCGGGCGGGATGCTGCGGGGCGAGGTCGAGCCGACGTATACGCCGCGCCATCCCCTCGACGTGTTGGCGCAGCAGATTGTGGCGATGGTCTCGGTGGAGACGCAGGACGTCGAAGCGCTGTTTGACCTGATTCGGTGTGCCTATCCCTATAACGACCTGACCTGGCGTGCGTTCCAGGCCACACTGGAGATGCTGGCAGGGCGGTATCCCAGCCAATCCTACCGCGAGCTTCGCGCCCGGCTGAGCTGGGATCGTGTGAACAACAAGCTGGCTGCTCTGCCCGGATCGCGGATGATGGCGCTGACCAACGGGGGCACGATCCCGGATTCGGGTGCATTTGGGGCCTATCTTGGCGACGGCAAGACCAAGCTGGGGGAGCTGGACGAGGAGTTCATCTTCGAAACGCGCATCGGCGACACGATGATGCTGGGTTCCCAGGTCTGGCGCGTGATTGATCTCACCGACGACCGGGTCCTCGTTGCACCTGCGCCGGGCGCAACCCCACGGATGCCCTTCTGGCGGGGCGATTTCCCCTGGCGGCCTTACGAGCTCGGCGTCAAGGTGGGAGCATTCCGGCGTCTCGTCGCCGAGCATATCGAGGTGGTCGGGCGCCAGCTTGGCGTAGACGATCTCCGCGAGCTTGGAGGTCTGCGCGACACCCCGGAGGTGCAGGATCTGCTGGCATGGCTTCAGGCGTGTTACGCTCTGGATGCACGCTCCGCGTGGCACACGGTCGACTATCTTGCCGGGCAATTGGCCCACGCCGGCACCCTCTCCTCCGATCGTGCCATCCTGGTTGAGGTCTTCGTCGATCCCCTGGGCGACCCGCGGCTCGTGGTCCACTCCCCTTTCGGGGGACGCGTCAACGGCCCGTGGGGCCTGGCGCTGGCGGGTGCGTTCCGCGAGCGCACGGGTGTCGAGATCGAGGTCGAGACCAACGACGACGGCATCTTGCTGCGCCTCCTGGATTCGGAGGCCGAGTTCCCCCTTGACGTCGTCACCGACATGGGGCCGACCGAAGCGCGTGAACGCATCTTGCACGAGCTGCCCGACTCGGCCGTCTTCGGGGCGCACTTCCGCCAGAATGCGGCGCGTGCCTTGTTGCTGCCGGGCTCAGGACCAGGAAAGCGTACGCCCTTCTGGCTGCAGCGGCTGAGGGCCAGGGATCTCCTGCAAGTGGTCCGCCACTTTGAGGATTTCCCGATTGTGGCTGAGACCTATCGTGATTGTCTGGAGGATGTGCTGGATCTGCCCCACCTTGAGGAGATCCTGGGTGCCATTCAGCAGGGGACCATGGAGATCGTGGCCGTCGAATCGGTGACGCCCTCCCCGGTCGCCCAGAGCCTGCTCTGGGACTTTGTCAGCACCCGGATGTATGAGCAGGACACGCCGCGGGCCGAGCGCCAGCTCCAGACGTTGGCGGTGAATCGCGATCTGCTGCAGGATCTGCTCAAGGACGTCGCGCTCGACGAATTGCTGCGGCCCGAGGCCATCGAGGCCGTCCAGGATCGCCTGCAGCACACGGCTCCCACGGCATGGGCCCGCACGTCGGAGGAGTTGGCTGTGCTGCTTCTGCAACTGGGCGATCTGTCATCGAGCGAGATCGCGCAGCGGACCTCTGTGGACCCCTCGAGTTGGATCGCCCGACTTACAGGGGAGGGACGTCTCTACGGATTGGAGATCCCTACGCGCCGCGGCAGCGACTACCGATGGGTCCCTGCGGAGTACGTTTCGGACTACGTGGCGGCGTTCGACCTGGCGCCAGCCTCCACCCCCGCCGCCTTCTCTCCACGGGGGGAAGAGGAGATAGGGGTAGCACGGCGCACGATCCTGGAGCGGTACCTTGGCCAGGCCGGACCCGTGACCCTGGAGACCATCCTGGCACGCTATGGCTTCCCTGAGGATTGGCTACAGGCGGAGTTGGAGCGGCTCATCGAGGCGCGCGAGCTCGTCCACGGGCGCTTCACGCCTCGTCCGTCCTCTTCCGCCACCGACGGCGCCGTGGCGGAGTTTGTCGACCGGCGAGCCCTGGAACAGATCCACCGCCGCACGATGGGCATCCTGCGCGCGGAGGTACAGCCGGTCCCCTTCACGACCTATGCGGACTTTCTGGCGCGCTGGCAGCACCTCCATCCCCGCGAGCGGCTTTCCGGCGACGGCGCCCTGGTGACGGTGTTGCAGCAGTTGCGTGCCGCCCCGGTCGTGGGCCGCGTCTGGGAGCGCGATGTCCTTCCACTGCGGCTGCGTGCCTACGAACCTTCAGAGCTCGACAGCCTTTGCCAGAGCGGGGAGGTCGCCTGGATCGGCTCGGGCGGCGTCGATCCGCGGCGAAGCCGCGTACAGTTCCTCTTCCGTGGGGAGGGCCACACCTACCTCGAGTCGCCGCCGGATCTCGGCGATCTCGGTGAGGCTGCGCAGGCGGTCTATGCTTTCCTCAAGTCGGAAGGTGCCGTCTTCTTCAATGACCTCGTCTCGGCGCTGGAGCTGGAGGCATCGAGGGTCGAGGGCGCGCTCGTCGAGTTGGTGATGGCGGGGCTGGTCACCAACGATAGCCTGGAGGCGATGCGCACGATCGTCGAGACGGCATCGCCGGTTGCCACAGTCCGATCGGACGGCGAGTCACGTAGCCAGCCGAGGCGGCCTCTCAGCTCGCTGGAGGAGGAATTGGCTCGACGCAAGGCGGATCTGGGCGTGCCCGACCGACGTGTCACGCGCTTGTCGGACCCTTCTCGCTACCGTTCCGCCAAGCGCCGCGTGCGCGAGCGGCTCGAGCATCAGCGTCCGGCTTATTCGCACGTCGCCGCCTCGGCGGCGCCCAGCTGGGTCGGCCGCTGGACATCGGTTCACCGCTTCGGTATCCTTGGCAAGCCGGTGACGGAGGCGGAGCGTGCGGCTCGGCAGGCACGGCAGCTGCTGGCACGCTATGGTGTGGTCACGCGCGAGAGCCTGGCCGATGAGGCGGGCGCGTGGGATTGGCCACTCATCTACAGCCACCTCCAGCGGATGGAGCTGCGCGGTGAGCTGCGGCGCGGCTATTTCGTCCAGGGGCTGCCCGGCCCGCAGTTCGCGCTGCCCGACGTGGTGGAGCGGCTGCGCGCCCTGCGAGACGACCCGGCGGACGCCGCGGTCGTCGTGATGAGCGCGTGCGATCCGGCCAATCTATACGGCCCCACGCGGGAGGACGGGCCGGTCAGCGCGTCGGGCGAGCCTATCGCGTTCTCGCGCCTGCCCTCGACCTGGCTGGTGCTGCACCGGGGACTGCCGCTGCTCGTAGCTAGCAGCACCGGGGCCGATCTGACCACGATCGAGGGCGCGGACGACGGCCTCGTCCAGCGTGCGATCGGCGAGCTTCTCGACCACCTGGCTGGATTCGAGCGTCGTATCACCGTCGCCACATGGAATGGTCAGCCGATCCTGGATAGCGACGGGGCCTCGATTCTCGAAGCCTTGGGCTTCCGGCGCAGCTATCCGACGATGGAGTGGGACCGGGGCGTGTAGGTCTCCGCCCCGGCGGAGCGGATCAGGCCCGTACGACCTGCATCGCGATGTCAGCCCACTCCCATAGACGCTGGGGATCGTAGCGGACGGTGCTGATGTCCTTGAGGATGAACTCCAGCGGCGTGCCGTGGCGTGCGCAGGCGTCACGTGTTGCCTCAAGGTCCGCCCGGACGGCGGCGGCGTGCAAGGTGTCGGTGGCTAGCAGCGCGGGGCTGGGCTTTCGCGAGAAGACAAAGTCGCCCCCGATGCGCTCGGCCCCGCGCTCGACCTTCACCCAAGGGCTCATCGAGATCTTGCGCAGGTTGGGGATCTTGCGAACGATGTCGATCTTGGTGTCGAGCGGCTCGCAACAGCCGTAGTAGCCGAGGCCGAAGCGCTCATACCACTTCACGGCGTAGTCTACATCGAACTCCTGGTGCATCGCGGGCGAGACCGAGACGAAGATCTGGGCCATGCCCATCGTCCAGAGATCCTTCGCCCTCGGGCGCGCGGGGTCAAAGCCCGGCGCGGGAAGCTCGTCGGTGTAGGCGCCGGTGCAGTGAATCAGCGACTGCGGCTGGTGTAGGAGGCCCTGGTCCTGGAGTTGATCGAGCATCGATAAGTAGGCATTGGTGATGCGCGCCATCATCCTGTGGATGAAGTCCGGGCGATCGATCAGATCGACGAGGGACGCTTCGACGCCGTGCCATTCCACGATACGATCCCAGACGGCGAAACCCGGCTCAATGCCCTGCATCCGCACGTCGAGGATGCCGTCGAAGATCTCGTGGGCCTGAGCCTCCGCTAGAGCCGTGGCCTCCTCGTCGAGTGAGACCTCGGGCATGCGGATTTTCTCAAGATCTTCCTCGGTCTTGAGTTGATCGATGTAATAGTGCCCGACGACGTCGTTAGCGGGATCGAGCACCGACCGGTCCTCGATTGGCTGGATGCCGAGGTGTGCGCCATCGATCTTCATAGGGATGTCGATCCACGGGTCGACCACCATGTCGACGCGCATGTGACGCCAGGCGTAGAGGGTCCTGCGCAGTCGGGTCTCGATGGCGCGGCAGAATGGATTCTCAGTGCGTAGGGCTAGCTCGCCATCGACGTCCATCTCGTGCCAGCAAACCTGGTCGATGAGAACCATCGGCCGGACGGGCTTCAGGCCGTTGAGTGCCTTCCAGAGGTTGATCGTCTCTTGCTGAACCGGCAGGGCCGCGATCTCGGCGATCTGCCGCCCCAGTTCTCTCAGGATTGTCTTGTCTGTCTGCGAAAGGGTCATGGGCCTTCCTCCAATAGTGGATTGTGGCGTTGATTGTAGTCCAGATCCCTCAGAAGACTCCCGATTCTGTCCCAGTGAGAAAAGCCCGGTGAGTAGGACGTCCATTTCCTTCAGGTCTTTCCTCCCCAGAGCGTAGATCCTCCATCAGAACACGGCGTCACACTGCCTTATTCGCTGAGCGTGTAGAGCACGCCATCCAGCCCGCCGAAGTAGAGCACGCCCTGGGACAGCACCGGACCGGAGGCGGCCCCATACCAGGTGCCCTCTGCCTCCAGCGTTTCCGTCATCGGCAGATGCCATTGCTCTGTCAAGGCCATCAGGTTAGGGTTATCCGGCTTTGGTCCAAAGGCATAGGCGAAGAGCCCTTGTGGATTGCCCTCAGTGTGTGTACAGCCGATTAGCAGGGTCTCACCGGCTACAACCGGTGTTGCCCAGCAGAACATACCCGTGGCGTACATCAGCTGCAGGGACCCTTTCTCTGTGCCGAATCCGTAGATCATCTTGCTTCCGGAGCTACCGATGTAGATGGTGTCGGCGGCCAGGACCGCGGAAGATTCCACCCACAGGTTGAGCCCATAGCCAAAGTCCCACACCTTCTCACCGGTCCCTCGATCGAGTGCGAAGACAGCGGCCCTGCGGCTCGCAGTGAAAAGCAAATCGCCCGCCAGGAGCGCCGTCGACTGGATCTGACCGTCGAGGTTTGTCTTCCAGCGTAGGTCACCTGTCGCGGCGTCGAGGGCATAGGTCGAGCGGTCCCAGCTGCCGACGTAGACTGTGCCGTCGACCACCGCCGGCGTGGCACGCACCTTATCCCGGGTTTGGTAGGTCCATAACACTTCGCCGGTGTCGAGGGCCAGAGCGTAGATCTTGCCGTCAAAGCTGCCGACAAAGACCTTGTCTTCCGCTACCACAGGGGAGGACTGCCGGTAATCATAGTCGCTGGGGTCTGATCCGCCGAGCTTCTCGCGCAGGTCGCGCGCCAGTACGTTGCCGATGTCGGTCCGCCAGACCTGTGTGCCGCGCTCGGAATCGATCGCGTAGACGTATCCATCATCGCTGGATATGAAGATGCGGCCTTGAGCGATCGCCGGCTGGGAACGGATGATGCCCTGTGTGGCGAAGGCCCAGGTCAGCGTGCCCGAGGCATCGTCCACGGCGTAGAGGTAGCCATCGTCGCTGCCCACATAGACAACGCCGCCAGCGACGGTGGGCGCTCCCCAGATGGCGCCCTGGGTGGCGTAGGTCCACCTGATCAAGGTGGCCGGATCGACAGGCAGAGCCACGGTGAGCTCGGGGGCGAGTGTCACCGTAGATAGGGGCACGGTCGTCGGTGTGAGGGTAGGCGGCAGGCCCGTCGCCGCCGGCACTTCGCTTGTCGGTACCGCCGCACAGCCGCCCAGCACCCACGTCATGAGGATCAGCACTATCCAACCGACACCCGACCAGATCGAACGTTTCACGATGGTCTCCTTGTCCTAGCATAGACGTCACGCTTAGCCTTAAGCTTCGGCTACCCTGGGCAGCTTGCCTGCATCCACCAGCATCTCCGAGATGTTGGGCATGCTTTCGAACTAGCGGATGCAGAGGGCAGACTCCGCTTCCGTCAGGTCGGCCATACGGCGATGCAGGAAGATGCGCATGCCCAGCCGCTCCGACATCAGGTGGCTAACTTTCTCGCAGACGAAGTCATCGCAATAGGCGCAGCTTTCCACCTGACGTTCCATCGCATAGGGTCCATCCAGCTCACCTCCTGTGGAATCGTCTGTAGCGCGATCGCATCACGCGCTTCCTCGGTAGGCTGTTCCCTCGATCATGAGGAGGCAATCGTCGTCAATGAACTCAGTGGTCGCGGTCATCCGTGCCGGGAAAGTGCCTTCCGCGAAATAGTTGAGGAAGCGCTTCTCCATCGCGGGCAGGTCCTCAACGTGCTTGAGCCAGACGTTGACCTTCACCAGGTCGACAAGCGTCAGACCCAAGGTTGCCAGGGTCTGCGACAGGTACCTCATCGCATCATCGAACTGTGCGGCAAAGTCCGAACCACCGCCGCGGTGTAGACCCAGGAACACAAAGTCACCGCCAGCTACGGCCAGGGAGTACGACCATGGCGTGGTAACTCTCTTGAGCGTCGTCACGGTAAAGTCCTTTCTATGTCATGTGCCCACTGTCAATTGTCAAGCAGTTGG
>CAVVUS010000020.1:0-39530 GCA_963751345.1 uncultured Chloroflexia bacterium | reverse complement strand
GCTATCGAAGGCAGCGTCCATGGGTAAAGTCACACGTTTGGACGTCTAGCCGACTGGAAACCGACTCTTACATTCTCCACAGTCCCTCGCGCAGGCCGTTGCCGTGGCCCCGGTAGAGCATGGGGTGGTCGAGCCGGTGCTGGACCTCCTTGACCGCGATCTCCGCGGCGGCCTCCAAGGTCTCCCGGCCAAAAGCTGCCGTGGCGTCCTGCGGCGGCATCGTGCCGCCGACCCCGATGAGCGTCTCGCCTTTCGGCGGCAGCATGTTCAGGTCGACCGTCTCGGGATGGAGGGCCATCACGTGGGAGGTCTCCCAGCCCGCCGCGTGGTCGCCGGCGTGAGGGTACTGCGGCTGGACGAGCAGGTAATCGACGAACGCCCAGGCGAGCATCCCCTGGCGTTTGCTGTACTCGCGCTGGTTGAACTGCAGCACGGCGGCGCGCGCATGGTCAATGAGCGGATAGTGGCCCGCCACGATGACGCCAAGCTTGAATCCGAGACTCTCGGCCTCGGCGAGGATGTGCAACAGCAACTTGTGGTAATTGAGCGCCTGTTCGGTCGCCGAGAAGGGCTGTCTGTCGGGGAGGAAATTGTCCGGGGAGAGCTCCATTTTCGCGGCGATCGCCTCCCTGTCTCCGGCATTCGCCTCCATCAGAGCCTCCAGACGCGTCTCGCCATAGTAAAGCGGCGGGAAGACGAGACCGCCCCCCTGCTGCGCGCACATCAGGGCCAGGCCTTCAGCCTGCAGCGTGTCGGCCCCCACGGGGTTGTGGACGCCGTGCCACTCGAGCGTGCCGATGGGGATGTAGACGACGGGGCACGCGTTGCGCCGTGCCACGATCTGCGCCGGTCGGAGCATGTTGTAGCGAACTTCTGGGTCCATCGTGGTCTCCTGTTCTCCCTTCCGGGTAGCTGGTTCGGCTACCCGGAAGGTCGGTCGAAGGCAATCTATCGCGCAGCGAGCGGATGGCCCGGCGCGAGCTCCTCCATCACTGCTACGTTCTCCTCCAACTGCGCGATGCTTGTCGTGCCGATGCTCAACGCGTGCACCGTTCCCAGACCGAGGACGAACTCAAAGGCCTTCCGCACGTCGTGGGTCAACGGCCCACACCCCAGTACCTTCATCGCGTAGACCGCCTTCCCGGCGGCGTAGAGGTCCCGGATCACGGGGACCACGTCGGAAGGTTGGCCATCCATATTGTCGCCGGAGTAGTTGATGCGGACGAGGACCGTGTCTACCCAGGGCGTTGTGACTGCGGTGCGCAGGGCGCCCAGATCGTGGCACGAGAAGCCCACGCTGCGCACCTTGCCCTCCTCCTTCGCCCGGCTCAACGCTTCCATGGGACCCTCAAGCTTCTTGGGCCAATCTCCGCGGTGGATACCGTGGAGCAGCACGATGTCGAGGACGTCGGTGCCCAGCTCCTTGAGATACCGGTCGACGTCGCGCGCGGCCTGTCCGGCCCGCTTGGCCGGGGTCTTGGTCGCGATAACGACCTTGTCGCGGTCGACGTGTTTCAGCGCCTCCGCGACGTGGGGATGCGAGCCGTACTGGTCGGCGGCATCCCAGAAGTTCACGCCCAGGTCGAGGGCCTTGAGCAGCAGATCCGACAGTCCCTTGAGGCCGAGTGCCGTCTGATCCGAATGGCCGGCCCAGCCGTGAGTCCCGGTGCCGACGCCCAGGCGTGAGACCTTGAGCCCGGTGGAACCAAAATCGACGTAGTCCATTCTCTATCTCCCCCTCCGGATTCTCGCCTTCCGGGGAGCCGCAGCCGGCTCCCCGGAAGGTCTCTTGCCTTGCGTCAGGCGCGTCCCCACTTCTCGAAGGCGTCCCTGAAGGACATGCCCTTGGCCAGATCCTCGCGCATGCCCTGCTCGCGCGTCTCGATGTCCTCGGCTTTTTCAAGGGCCTCCATCGCGATCTCCTGCGGGACGACGATCACGCCGTCGGGCCCGCCGATGATCCAGTCACCCGGATGCACCGCGACCTGGCTGGTCAGGGTGCCGGGCATGCCGATCGTCACGTTTGCGGCGACCTGTGCCCAGCGCTGAGCCGACTCGATGGGCGAGGTGCCCCGCGCGCACACCGTGTAGTCCGGGATCACCTCCAGGCCCAGCAGGTCGCGGATGAAGCCGTCGAGCACGATGCCCTTGGCCCCACTCTGCTGGAGCCCCCAGCTCGTCATCTCGCCGAACTTCCCGGTAAGCGGCTCGCCGCCGCCGTCGACGACGACCACGCAGCCGGGGAAGAGCAGGTCGTGCAGCCTCGGTCCCGGCTGTTCCTTGCCCTCTGCCTTGGCCTTCTCCGTGTCGGCCTCCCGCTCCTCGCGGGATCGTGGATCGCGCGCGCCGCGCACGGTGACCGCCACCCCGGCCAGGTGTTGGTGGGGGAAGAGCGGGCGGATGCCCAGGTCGATGCACTGGTTGGGATATCCCATCTTGTCCAGGGTGTCGTACAGGTTGGCGATGCGAATCTTGTCCCAGCGCGCCTGCAGTTCCAGAACGGAGGGGTGTGTCTTCTCCTCTGTCATTGTCGTCTCCTTCATGCCGCGAACTCCGCCTCGGCGCGTTCCAGCAGCGCCTTCATATAGCCGATCGAGAAAGCGGTGCCCACGCGGCGATCGTCGGTCATACCGGGGATGTGGTCGGCGATGACCACGCCGTCGAAGTCGACCTCGCGCAGCGCGCGCATGACCTTGTACATATCCATGTAGCCGTCGTCGAGGAAGGTTTCCACGAAGTAGGGCAGCGGCTGGTGGACGTTGCGGAAGTGGATCTTGTGGAGCTTGCCCCGCTCGCCGAAGTACTTGATGGTCTCAACCACGTTCTTTCCCATCAGGTCACCACCCTCCAGCCAGCAGCCGACGCAGAGGCAGATTCCCACGTTGGGGCTGTTGGCGATCTCCATCGCCTGCCGGTATCCCTCGAAGTTGCCGAAGATACAGCGCGGAATCCCGCCCAGCTCGGGCATGGGCGGATCGTCCGGGTGGATGCCGATCTTGACGCCGGCTTCCTCGGCGACGGGGACGACCTGCTTGATGAAATACTCGTAGTTGTCCCAGATCTCCTGTTCGGAGTACTTCCTGCCGTGGGTCAGCTCACCCTCATAGAGCTCGCCGATCCAGTGTCCTTTGGGGTTGGCATTGACGTTGAAGGCGCGGGCCGGAGCCCCACCGCGGGTTGTCTCCCGTTCGGAACTCCAGATGCCGTTGGCCATGTGGGCGTAGGTCGTATAGGGAATCCCTGCCTTGCCGAGATTGCGGAGATGCTGCTTGTACTCCTCGATCTTTTCGTCGCGTCCGGGGAGTCCCAGCGTGATCACGGGCTGGTTGTGGACCGCCCAGCTGCCGAAGCCGTAGACGGTCAGCCCGTTCTCTGCGAAGAGCTTCCGCCGGCTGGCGTAATAGTCATAGCTGGCATGGGCGCCGTCGGTCCAAAGCACGACGTAGTCGACGCCCATCTGCTTGACGAACGCTATGTCGTCGGCGGTCGGTTCGGGCGTGGTCTGCGCCGCGATTTTGATGCCGGAAGGAATGTCGGGTCGGTCGATGAACATAGATGTCCTCCATAGTGTGGGATTGGAAAACCGGATGCCGGGTGTCGGATGCCAGATACCAGATACCAGATACCGGACATACCGGATACCGAGCTACGTAACGATATGGCTCCTGGTGGTATTTGATGATGCCTTGTAGGAACTTGTTGATGCGTTTGCTGAGAATGTCATAGTTGCTCCTTAGGTCCGAATACGCCTCCTCTTCCAGTGATTGGGTGTGGTAAAGCAGATCGAGGTGCACCAGTGTTTCATCACATGATGCCAGTGCATAGACTACAAAACGAATGTAGTCCTGGGTATATCGTCGTCGCCCGAATCCCTCGGCGAGATTGGCCGGCACAGACTTCGCTGCTCGCCGTAGCTGACTTCCCTCCTCGTACATCTCGTGCCTGGGAAGCTGCTTGGACACTCGGTCAATATTGACGGCGAGATCGAACGACTGCTGGTATATCTCCAGATCCCGGTAGCTCTGTACCGCCATGCCTACCTCTCCTTATACCCAAGTGCCATGCCTCCCGGCATCTGGCATCCGGCTTCTAGTTTCCACCATCCACCATCCACCATCTAGCATCCAACATCCAGTAGCCACTCCTCCACCATCCGCCCCCAATTCGCCGCCTCGCGCTCGTTCATGAGTGGCGAGGGGCCTTCCGTGGGGCGGAGGATGAAGCGGTGGGTGCCTCCGGCGTAGGCGGCGTGGACGGCGGCGGTGATGTCGTCGGGCGTGCCGTTGCAGAGGATGCGGCACTCGACGTTGCCGCCGAGCGTGATGCGGCCTGCGGCGAGAGCCTTGGCCTCCGCCATCGTCAGATCACCGTCGGGTGGGGCTTCGACGGGCTCGGTGTAGTCGGCGCCGCGCTCGATAGTGCGCTGGAGCGCGTGGCGAACGTGCCCGTGGCAGTGGACGTGGACAAGGGGCGGGCCCGCGACGGGATCGTCGTGGGCGTGGATGGCCTCGATGAGCGCGCGCTCCTGCGCCTGGACGAGGCGGTCGTAAGTGCGTGGGGAAGCCATCGGCGGCGTGACCCACTCGCTGCCGCCGATCCATACGTACTCGATGCCGGGTCTGGAGAGCAGGACGTCGAGGACGTCCAGCGTGCGCTGCAGGCAGATCTCGGTCAGGTCATCGATGAGGGCCGGTTCGGTCGCGGTCAGCTCCAGGAAGCGCTCGAAAGGCATCATCCCTGCCGCGCAGACGAAGGGCGAGGAGATGCGCGTGTCGAGGATGCCGCGGGTGGCGAAATCGACGGGGCGGTCTTCGTCGGGTGGCGCCAATCCCTCGGGTAGTTCCCAGGGAACCGACGCGATCCGGTCGATGTCGTCCAGCGTCTTGACCGGGTACTCCAGCGTCCAGGTCGTGCCTGAGACCGGATCGAGCAGGGTCCGGAAGGTCAGGTCGCCCTTCGGGGTTTCGATGATGCCGTGGGTCTCACGGAAGCCGTTCCCGAGTACCTCTGTCGTCTCGTGGATGCGTTGGGACGGCGTCATCAGGTACCGGTTCGTATAGCTGGGCACCTCGACGCGGTAGGCGAGGTGGCTGAAGACGCGGTGCGCAATCTCGCGCCGTCTCGGATCGGGATGCGCGTCGATGGCCTCGCGGGTGGGGAAGTCGAAGCCGGGCAGCACCAGCGGGACGCAATCGGGCGTGCCGCCGCGCAGTGCGGTGAGCAGGCGCTCGCGGGGGGTCATGGAATCTCCCTCGCGGCAGTCACCTGGTCCCTCAGGATCTCGAGGTAGTCAAAGCCGAAGGAATCGCCGGGTTCGATGGAGGTGTCCTCGTGCCATTCGTTCCATGACGTGATCATCACCATTCGTGCCGGCCCGCTGGCGAGAACCAGGGCGTCCTCCAGCTGCTCGGCGAAAAGCTCCGGGCTTCGCGGAATCGTTGGGTGCCCGGCCTCAGGCCGGACGGCGGTATCGTCGAAGCCGGGAATCACGTCGGGTACGAAGGCGATGTCCTCGCGTGCAGCAGCGCTGGCCCATACCGAGTATTGGTCGCCGACCTTTGCTGCGAACCCGTCCGCGATGCCCGGAACCGAGGTGTGCATGTTGTAAGCCGTCACGCCGTCATAGGGGCCGAGCCGCAGCCGTGTGGGCGACTGCCAGTAGACCTCGTCGCCGACAATGAACGGGTCGATATCACTCTCCGCCTTAACCGCCGCCCGGATCTCGCTGAGGGCTTCCCGAACGTTGCCCACGAAAGCGCGCGTGAGGTAGATGAAGACGACGGGACGGTCATCGATCCGCAGGTAACCGGGGTGGTCGAAATAGACCTGAGCCAGGTAGGTGAAGTCGTCCGTCAACCGCTGCCGAACGCCAGGATCGTCGACCGGAATCTTCCCGCCATCCATCCCCAGCAGGCCAGGCGCCTCGTAGAGGATGGCGAAGCGCAGCTCTTGCCCAGCGAGACCCTCCAGAAAGGGCCCGCGGGTGACAGCATCCTCATAGCTATCCTGTCCCCACCAGCTAGTCGCGAAGAAATCGACCCCGTAGTCGGACGCCCACGCGATCTGCTGACGGATCACGTCCGGATCCGCCGAATCGTACTCGCCGAGCAGCGGCGTGCCGCGGTAGCCCTCCTGCCAGTGGCGTCCGCCCGACCCGTACCATGGGTACCAATACGCCCCAACGAGCAACGGGGCATCCGAGTGCGGCAGGCGCCGTCGATGTGGCTGTCGGATCCGGGATTGGTGTCTGAGCAGGCAGCATAGTTGCGTGGTCGGCCCGGCTGATTGGCACGCATGCCGCCAAACATAGGACCGTCGCCAGGGCGATATGGGTCGCGCTCGGCAATCTCACGTTATTGAACGTCTGGCTGGTTCAGCCGAAATGATCACAATGTCATTATGGCACCACTGCGGGCTGGCGTCAATTGTCTGAATCGCGGATTCAAGGGATTGACTGGTTACCCGGATACAGCCGTGCGACCGGGAGTATCAGTGCCATCCGTGCAACCGTGGCGTCCGCCCGCTTCCGAGCAGCGTAACCGTGATTCAGACAGTGCCCTCAACATGGCAAACCCCCGAGGCGGCCTATACTATCCGCAAACGTCATCATTTCACGCAAAGAAGGTGCCTATGAAGATCACCAAGCTGGAGACCATCTTCGTCAAGCCGCGGTGGCTCTTTCTGAAGGTCCACACGGATGAGGGGATCGTGGGGCTGGGCGAACCCGTGGTCGAGGGGCGGGCGCAGACGGTGGCGGCTGCCGTTCACGAGATCGGGCGCTATCTGATCGGCCAGGACCCGCGGCGAATCGAGCATCACTGGCAAGCGATCTATCGTGGCCAGTTCTACCGGGGTGGCCCCGTGCTCAGCAGCGCCATTTCGGGCGTCGAGCAGGCGCTGTGGGACATCACCGGGAAGTGGTTGGGGGTGCCCGTCTACCAGTTGCTCGGAGGCGCGACCCGCGACAAGATCCGTATGTATGGTTGGCTGGGCGGCGAGACCTACGGTGACTATATTGAGAGCGCCAAGGTCAGTTCAGGCCAGGGCTTCACGGCGCTCAAGATGGGCATCCTGGGCGCGGTCAACATCGTGGATACCCCCGCCGTGGTCGACGCAAACGTCGAGCGCTTCGCGGGGATTCGCAAGGCGGTAGGTAACGATGTCGACGTGGGGATCGACTTCCACGGACGCGTGAGCCCTGCGATGGCCGTCCGGCTGGCGAGGGCGCTGGAGCCCTACAGCCCGATGTTCATCGAGGAGCCGGTGCTCCCGGACAACGTCGACGCGATGGTGACGGTGGCCCGCAGCACGACCATCCCCATCGCGACCGGCGAACGGCTCTTCACGAAGTGGGGGTTCCGCGAGGTGCTGGAGAAGCAGGCCGCGGCTGTGCTCCAGCCCGACCTCTCCCACGCGGGCGGTATCCTGGAGTGCAAGAAGATCGCGGCGATGGCCGAGACGTACTTCGCCGCCGTCGCACCACATTGCCCGCTGGGGCCGATCGCGTTGGCTGCATGTCTGCAGTTGGACGCCTGCACCCCCAACTTCCTGGCACAGGAGCACGTCACGTTGGGTGAGGGCTATCTCAAGGAGCCCTTCGTCATCAAAGATGGCTACATCGACCTGCCGACGAAGCCCGGGCTAGGCATCGAGCTGGACGAGGACGCGCTCGTCGACAAGCTCGACGACGGCTCGTGGGAGACGCCGCGGCTGTGGCACGTGGACGGGTCGGTGGCGGATTGGTGAACGGTTGACGAGTGACCGGTGACGATTGATCGGGAGATCTCCGATCACCCCCACTCGTCATGTATAGTCGATCGCGCAATTTCGAGTCAAAGGAGGAATCCCGTCTATGCCCGACAGTCGTCCCAACATTCTTTGGATCTGCACCGACCAGCAGCGCTACGACACGATCGCGGCGCTCGGAAACGAGCACATTCGGACGCCTAACCTCGACCGGTTGGTGGCGGAGGGGGTGGCGTTCACGCGGGCCTATTGCCAGAGCCCGATCTGCACCCCCAGCCGGGCCAGCTTCCTGAGTGGCAAATACCCGAGTACGATTCACGTCAACCGCAACGGCGATGACTGGTTCCCCGAGCGACCCGGCCTGATCACACGAATGCTGCGTGACGTGGGGTACGACACCGGGCTGGCGGGGAAGTTGCACCTGACGGCTGCCGATGGCCGGGTAGAGGTCTTCCCGGAGGACGGCTATGGCTACCGGGTGCTCAAGTGGAGCCACCATCCCCAGCCCGAGGATTTCTGGCCCACGCCGCAGCACGACTATCAGCAGTGGCTGCAGGACCGGGGTGTGGACTGGGATGAGGCACACGACGCCGATCTAGACACGGAGGCCGGGCGTCCGTGGAATGTGCCCGGCTACTGTCGCCCCGGCATCGCGGCCGAGTTCCACCAGACGACGTGGTGCGCAGAGGAGGCCATCGCCTTCATTGAGGAGCCACGCGAGGGGCCGTGGCTGATGAGCGTGAATCCCTTCGACCCGCATCCCGCGCTTGACCCGCCGCTTTCTTACCTGGAGCGTATGGATTGGGAATCGATCCCCCTGCCGCTCTTTCGGGAGGCGGAGCTTGAGAGCCAGCGTGCGTTTGATGGCGTTGACTTCCAGACGGAGATCCCCGAATCGCCGCACAGCTATGAGGCTCGTCGTATGGTCGCAGCGTACTATGCCGAGATTGAGCTGATCGACGATCAGGTGGGCCGGATGTTGGCGGCGCTGGAGGAGAGTGGGCAACGCGAGAACACCATTGTCATCTTCACGAGCGACCACGGGGAGATGTTGGGCGATCACGGTCTCTTATGGAAGGGATGCCGGTTCTACGAGGGGGCCGTGCACGTGCCGCTGATCCTCTCGTGGCCTGGCCGCTTCGAGGCGGGGTTGCGAAGTGACGCTCTGGTCGAGCTGGTTGACATCGTGCCCACGCTGCTGGAGGCGCTCGACCTGCCGGTCTCGCCGCACGTCCAGGGCAGGTCGCTCGCTGCCGATCCTCACCGGGTCGCGCCGACGCCGGCATCCACCGTCCTTTCGTGCGCTGCGAGTACCACGACGCGCTTGCCCAGCGCTTCGCCAGCCACGCCAGCATGCTGCGCGACGACCGGTACAAGCTCGTCGTCTACCACGGGCATGGACGCCGGTGAGCTCTACGATCTGCAGGAAGATCCCGAGGAGTTCCGGAATCTGTGGGATGCACCCGACGATGCAGCCGCTCAAGCTCGATCTGATGAAGCAGCTCTTCGACGCGACGATGTTGGCGGTGGATGAGGGTCTGGAGCGGGTGGGGCGGTTCTGACCGTGTGATTGCTGTGAGACGTCGACAGCAGCAGCCCCGGCTCGATTCCGAGCCGGGGCTGGCGGAAGTAACGTCGTTTGGCGGCCAGGCCAATTCACTTGCGAAGCTTGCGGCCGGCCAGCAGAGTGAAGCTGCCGACCACGAACAGTGCTGCGACCACCCCCTCGATTACCGTGCCGGTGACCGGCAGGAGGGGTACAGATGCTGCCGTAGGCCCACCCGCACCGGCGGGCGCGATGCCGAAATCCACGGTGGCAGGGCTCGTGCTGGCGGTCTGGTACTGTGGGTTCGGGGAGGTTGCTACGTATCCCGCCGGCACGGCCAACTCGATGCGCCAGACGGCCTTGTTCTCACCTGCGGGCTGGAGGCCCCACGTGCCGACGCAAGGTCGATCCGGTGCGGGATTGACCTGGACGTCACCCTCGCTGTCCACCATCGTGAAATCCTGTGGGCTGCACAGATCTTTCTCACCCTCGTTCAGCGCCCTTGTCCCCGCAGATTGCAGGTCGATGACTTTCGTCTCATTCCCTGCTGTCAACATGACGGTGGCTCCTGCGAAGCCCTGTTCGCCCGGATCCCAGACGCCGTTGAGGTTGGTGTCGACGAACACCAGACCATAGACATGAGTGTCGCTGCCTGCCACTACGGTACCTACGCTTGCCAAAATCGCTACGGCTAGAACTGTGAAGAGACTGACTACCCTCAGCATCCTGGACATATCGCCCTCCTATGCTTTCCTCTATGGCCACCAAACGACGCAGCACATCCTGTGACTCTGTCTCCCAAGTCGATCGTAGGCGTCCGATGGAATGCCTGCGAACCCAGGTCAAGACAATCCAACCATAGCACGCACGCATCATAGAACTCTCAAGAGACTGTCAAACAAGCCTACGACAACAAGACTCACCTGCACGTCGTGTTACCATGATCGCCGGGGGTAATGTATACTGGGTCGTCAGGCGGAACGTCCGACAGTTTCAGGGCTGTCTACGGCTGACGGGCCGAATGGATCACAATCGACGGCGAGACCTATGCCGAACATGGATCTGTATATCGCTGAGGAGGAGATGACATGGAGCAACCGGTTCTGAAGTACGACATTACGAAGGACGATCTCACGCAGTTCCAGGGCAAGGGGCCGGTCTTTGTCACCTTTGGCGAGGTGATGGTACGTGATACCCCGGCGGATGATGAGCGTCCGGAGCGCACGCGCACAGTCCATCTGTCGATGGCAGGGAGCGAGTATACGCTGGCGCATGGGGCTGTCGCGCTTTGGCATCCCTGCCGGCTTCATCACGCGCGTCCCGGCCAACCCGTATGGTTTCATGCTGCGCAACATCGCGCGTGAGAACGGGCTCAACACCGACCACTTCGTATGGGCAAAGAAGACCGAGCCCATCGGGCGCTTCATCTATGAGATCGGGAGGACGCCGCGGAAGAACACCGGTACGTACCAGCGTATGTTCTCGGCGGCCTCGCGCCTGGATGCCGGGATGGTGGACTGGGAGGCCGCGCTGCAGGACTGCACGCTCTTCCATACCTCCGGCATCAGCTTCGGGCTGGCACCGCACAGCGGCTACACGCACAACTGTCTGCTGGCGGCCTTCGAGGAGGCCATCCGGCACAAGCCCGAGGGATGCCTGGTGGGACTGGACTACAACTACCGGTCGACGCTCTGGGACGTCGAGCAGGCGCGCGCCGCGATGACGCCGATCCTGACCGATCACGTGGATGTGCTCATCACGTCGATCGAGGATATGGCCCTGATCTACGGCCTGGACTGCGGCCAGTACTCCGCTCAGCAGATTGTGGATGGTGACATCGGCGCGGTCGAGGACGAGGACATCCAGGCCTTCGCAGCCGAGATCCACAAGCGCTTCAACACCAAGATCGTGGCGATCACGATCCGTTACCCCGACACCTTCGAGCAGCACCGGTGGGAGTCGGCGGCGACCGACGCCGACGGCAACTTCTTCCGCTCGCCCGCGGTCAAGCCGATCACGCTGTGGGATCGTCTCGGTGGCGGGGACACGTGGAACGCCGGCTTCTACTACGGACTGCTGACCGAGGGCTTCAACGCCTCCGGCATCGAGAAGGGCGTCCTCGTCGGTGACGCCGCCACGCGCATCAAGCAGACGCTTATGTTCGACCTGCCGATTGTCAACAAGGACGAGGTCCAGGCGTTGATGAAGTCGGACGTGCTGGGCGGCGGCAAGCGGACGTCAAGGTAAGGAGCGTTGAAACGTTTGAACGTTCAAACGTTTCAACGCTATGCTCATACGTAGAACTGGAGGCAACCTATCCATGAACAGAACCGAAAAACTCGACCTTATCCGCTCAACGGGCGTGATCGCGATCATGCGCGCGCAGAGCTCGGATCAGTTGATCGCGGCTGCGGACGCCATCAAGGCCGGCGGCGTGCGCGTGATCGAGGTGACGATGACGACGCCGGGCGCGCTCGGCGTGATCGAGGAGGCGACGGCGCGCTATGGCGACGAGGTGCTCTTCGGCGCCGGGTCGGTGCTCGACACCGAGACGGCGCGCGCGGCGATTCTGGCGGGCGCAGGGTTCGTCGTGGCGCCGACGCTCAAGGTCGCGGTCGTCGAGCTGTGCAACCGATACAGCATCCCGGTCATGCCGGGGATCTACACGCCGACCGAGGCGCTCACGGCCTGGGAGGCGGGGGCTGCCATGGTGAAGCTCTTCCCTGCTAGCGTTGGCGGACCCGATCTGATCAAGGCGATTCGCGCTCCGCTGCCGCAGTTGGAGATCGTGCCCGTCGGTGGTGTTGACCTTGCGACGGCTGCCGACTTCATCCGTAAGGGCGCCGCCGCACTGGGGGTGGGCAGCAGCCTCGTCAACCAGAAACTGCTCGATACCGGCGATATGGACGAGCTGACGCGCCGGGCGGCGGCCTTTATCGCTGCGGTGAAGGAAGGTCGCGGCGGGTAGCGCGCGCCGAGTCGACTTCCGGTAGGAGGCAGTTTGCTCCGCCGCTCGAAGACAAGGGTGGCGCCCATCGGGTCGCCTGCTACAAGGTCTAGCGTCCCTGCTCGCTCAGACGGCGTGACTCCGCCCTACGTCGATGCGGCGGAGGATCTTCTCCAGGCGAATGGGATCGCGTCCCAGGTGCCGGGCGAGGTAGCGGCCTGCGCTAATCAGGTAGGCTTGCTGATCGCCGGGATGGTGGGCAACGGTCCTGAGCAACGTGGTCGGGATAAGCTCGTCGGCAGGAATGTCGACGTTATCGAGGAGGGCGCGCAGAAAATCGGGTGAGGACGTGATCTCTGCGATCTCTTCGTCGGAGCAGACCTCGATCTGATTCAGGACCATGGGTGGCTGCGGCGGAAAGCCGTAGCGATAGCTCGAGTCGCCGGTGTAGCAGTAGCCGACCGATGCCACGGAGATCTCTACCGGTACGGCGCGGTTCTCGCGCTGATCGCGGATGATCTCGGTGTACCGCGGATCGCCCTGCGTGACCGTAGCGGCGAGGTTACGCAGGAACGGATCGTCCTGCAGCCGGATGTCGTAGACCAGGCCGATGAGCTCGGCGGTGTCCTGTTGGATGGGCGCGCGGACAAAGGTGCCGAAGGTAGGCACCTCGGGCGCCGGGATCCGGGAAGCCACGACGAAACCGCGGATGTCCGCGCGAAGCACGTTGCCGATGGCGATAGCCTGGCTTTGAGCGGGCATAGTGACTCCTTGAGCGCTACCGCTGGCCCAGCAGCGCCTTCTGTTTGGCCTTGTCCGATGGTTCGGCGAGCTCGCCGGTCGCCGTCAGGATCTCGCGTTGGATGGCCTGCTCCAGTGCGGCCTTGTCCTGTGTGGTGACCAGCGCCTCTTCGTGGGCTCGGGCCAGGACGTAGGGATAGCCACCCAACACTTCGGCCTGCTGACGTAGCGCGGCATGGAGCCGGTCCATAACGGCCGCATCCACAGCGGCCCAGGCGGGCACCTCGACACGCGCGATGGACGGGCTCTCGGCGGTACCGAGATCAGTGTAGCAGAACCAGATCTCCTGCCCTTCTTCTGCATGACGCTGGTTTGTCGGTGTCGGACGTGTGAACCAGCCCGTCCTGGCGCCGGGTGTCAGCGCTGCCTTCATCAGATCCTCATCCGAGAGTGTCCCCAATGGATTGTCGTCAGCTCTCTCCACCAATTCTGCGGACGGGAGTTGGCCGGCCCAGAGCAGATCGATCAGAGGGCGTCCTCCGGGACGGTCCACGTATCCGACCGGCACACCGCCGCCAAGCTGGACCCGCCGCAACGCACTGAGATAGGTGCCGCACGCCTGCGCTGCTTTCTGGTTGCGGGCAAGATAGGGCCACAGCAGCGGCCCATCCGTTAGGCCCAGGATCATGCCTGCAGGCGCGCCTGCAGGTACGCCTGCAGCTTGGCCTGCAGGTACGCCTCCGGACGGACGCTCCGACAGGTGACGTTCCTCCTCTACGAGATCGGCGAGGACGGCGATCTCCTTTATCATCCGCTCCATCGCCAGCGTTTCGGCGCCGATGAGATAGCCACGGTCGTCATAGACGTCACTCTCCTCGTACCGCAGCCATTCGGACGTCTGCGCGCCGGGAGCCTCACGATTGTATCGAAAGATCAGCGAGCCGACCTGCAGCAGGTAGTAGAGGATCAGGGCGTGACGATCCGGGTAAATCTGGGAGCCATCTACCCCGATCAACACCAGGCCATCAAGGGGCACCTGCGGACAGGGGATCGTGGCCCCAACCGGCTGTGAGGAAGTGGGTACCGCGCCGCGCCATCGGTCCGGTTGGTTGACCAGGGGTTGTACGTGGGCGCGCAGATCGCCGGCATCCGGCGCTTCCGCAAGCCACCGTAGTGCCTGATCCAGCGCTCCCTGCCGCTGGGCGCGTTCCAATGCAGCGCGCTGTCCGAGAGCGGCGATATCTTCCCGCATTCGTTCTATACGAAGCATCGCACCCTTCCTCGAGCCAGCGTGTATTGCATGCGGTGATTATAGCGGGGTCGAGACCGGAAAACAAGAAACATTGGAGTTGGCATGCATGCATTATCCCAAATAACACACATGTTCTGCCACGAAAAGTTGGGATTACTATTGCGTAGCCTGGGGAACTATAGTATAATGTGGGCGGCAGTGGGGGAAAGTGGAGCATGTTGGGTAGGCGGGACACTTCTTTCCCTAAGAGCGCACCTAATGGTGGGGAATCATTCTATATGTTCTTGGGCCAGTTCTCCTATACTCTTGACAGCAAAGGCCGGCTTACCATCCCATCGCGCTTCCGGGAGGAGCTGCCGGTCGAGATTGTCGTTACCCGAGGGCTGGATCGCTGCCTGGTAGTATACCCCATTGAGGTGTGGAGGGAAATCTCTCAGAAGGTTACCTCCCTGCCCATCACAGATCCTCGCGGGCGCGCACTGCGCCGAGTTTTCTTTGCCGATGCGGCCGATGCCGAGCTAGACAAGCAGGGACGGGTGCTTATCCCTGACAGACTGCGTGAATACGCTGGATTGGATCTTTCATCTGAAGTTGTGATTGTTGGGCTCGATCGCTTTATCGAACTTTGGGACCGGGGCCGGTGGGAGAGCCAGAATAACAACCAGATAGAGATCATGGGCGACGATCCAGCGCTATGGGAAGACCTGCAGATCTAGGCGGCGCCTCGGATGGGGCTCCAGACCGTCCCTGTGACGGTGGGGGCGCCCCGGATGAGGGTGGTGCCTCAAGCGGCGAGAGCGAGGATCAGCAGCACGAGCACATCCCTGTTCTCGCGAAGCGTGTCGTAGAAGGGCTGGCTGTTCGTCCAGCGGGGACCTACCTCGATGCGACGGTGGGGGGGGGCGGTCACACGGTCGCTATTCTCGAGGCCAGTGGTCCTGATGGACGTGTCCTCGGGCTCGATCGTGATGCAGAAGCTGCAGCCCGGGCACGCGCGCGGCTGACTGGCCTTCGGGGATCGCGTCACGATTGTGCATGCATCTTACGTAGGGTTGCTCGAGGTGGCGCGGCGCGAGGGCTTCTACCCCCTGGATGGGGTGATCTTCGATCTGGGTTTCTCTTCGTTTCAGATCGACGATGCGCGCCGAGGTTTCTCGTTTGGCCTGCCGGGACCGCTCGACATGCGGTATGATACCGGCTCTGGCGTGACCGCGGCGGAGCTAATCGATCGGTTGACCGAAGAGGAACTCGTCGAGCTGCTTTTCAGCTACGGTGAGGAGCCGCGGAGTCGCCAGATCGCGCGGGCGATTGTCCGGGCGCGTCCGATCGAGACGACCATCGAGTTAGCTGACGTGGTGGCCGATGCGGTGGGGGGACGGCGCGGTCCTATTCATCCGGCGACGCGAACCTTCCAGGCGCTGAGGATCGCGGTAAATGAAGAGTTGTCCGGGATTGAGGCGGCATTGCCGGATGCGGTCACGGCGCTGCGGCCCGGCGGCAGGCTGGCGGTGATTGCCTTCCATTCGCTGGAGGATCGGATCGTCAAGCGCTTCATGCAGCAGGAGTCGCGCGATTGCATTTGCCCGCCCGGGTACCCAGTCTGCCAGTGCGATCACGTGCAGACGTTGCGCCGGATCACCCGTGGTCCCATTGTGCCGACCGAGGACGAAGTGAAAGCGAATCCACGCAGCCGAAGCGCCAAGTTGCGGGTGGCGGAGAAGGTGTGAGATGAGCGTAGTGTGGCAGCAGAGCACGCACGGTGTGCCGCGACGAGAGGAAAAGCTCAGCCGCGTGACGGCCAGGGCGTTTCTGCTGGTTGTGCTGATAGCGACCGTATTGATCAGCGCTTACCTGGCCCTGAGTGCAGCCAACGTGCGGCTGTCGAGCCAGGTATGGTCGCTGCACAACCAGATGGCGGAGAGGCAGCGTGAGACCAGCCGGCTGCAGGTCGAGATCGCGGACGCGAGCTCGATTGCCGTGCTCCAACGACGATCCACCGAGCTTGGCTTCGCTCCGGCCGGTGCCGTCGACTTTGTAGAGACAGGATCTCGCTGAGATGCTGCGCGGGCCCGAAGCACGTTTGCGGTTGGTGACCGCGCTGTTGGCGCTGGTCACGCTGGCGATTGTGGGCCGGCTTGTCTGGCTACAGATTGTCAAGCGCCCGATTTGGAATGCCGAGGTAACGGATCTGATCGATCGGACTTACTCGTTGCCCGCGCCGCCCTCCGGCGTCATCACGGACCGCAATGGAGATCTGTTGGTGGGCAACCTCCCGATCTACGACGTCGGGGCCGAGTACGGTCTGATCACAGATACGGTTGCAGCGGCACAGGTGCTGGCCCCCTTGCTCGGGCAAGATGCAGGCTCGCTCCAGGCGGTCCTTTCCGGTACGCTTCCGGCTATGCAGGGGTACATCTGGTGGCCACTGGCGAAAGGGATCGGGGGCGAGGCGGCACAAGAGCTCGAAAGGCTGAAGTCGGAGCAGTGGAACTGGCTGACCCTGGAGCCGCAATGGCGCCGTTATTATCCCGAAGGGGACCTGGCGTGTCACACCCTGGGGTTTGTGAACGCGGATGGCTACGGCTATGGGGTTGAGGCCCTCCAGCAACGTTTCCTGCGCCCTCAGCCTGTCGTGCGTGAGGGTCCGGTGGATGCAGCGTCTGCACCGTTCGCCGACGAGTTGGCACAGGACGACCTGCGGGCCTATCCGGGCACGGATCTGCGGTTGACGATCGACCGGACGATTCAGGCATTTATCGAGGGAGAGCTGGACCGAGCGATCGCTGAATACGGCGCCTCGGGCGGCACGATCCTGGTCTTGGACCCGCGGAACGGCGAAATCCTGGCTGTGGCCAGCAGCCCCAGATACGATCCCGCCAACTACGCCGAGTATACCCTCGACGACGGCAACGTCTTTGTCGATCCGGCGGTCAGCATCCCATATGAACCCGGATCGGTTTTCAAGGTCATCACCGTCGCGGCGGCTCTGGACTCGGGGAGTGTTGGTCAGGATTGGTCATATTACGACAACGGACGCATTGAGTACGGCGGTGCTGTGATCCAGAACTGGGACCGGGGGGCGTACGGGCAGCAGAACCTCCAGGGCGTTCTAAACCTGTCGCTCAACGTTGGCGTAGCGACGCTGTCGACCCAGTTCATGGGGGCCGACGTCTTTTATCACTATGTGCGGGAGTTCGGCTTCGGACAGAAGACGGGGATCGGGCTTGCGGACGAGGTGGCCGGCTTTGTCCACCTGCCGACCGATTGGGATTGGACGGACAGCACACTGGCGACAAATCCCTTTGGTCAGGGCATCGCGGTGACACCCCTGCAGATGGCTACGGCGGTCTCTGCCCTGGCCAACCACGGGACGATGATGGCCCCCCACATCATCGCCGATCGCCGCTATCCCGATGGACGTGTGATACCTATGAGTAACCGTTCGCTGGGTCAACCCGTCTCCCCGGCAACCGCCGATCTGGTCGCTCACATGATGGAGAATTACGTGGCCGACAAGCTCGAGAATGCGCGCGTGCCTGGCTATCGTGTGGCAGGCAAGACCGGCACAGCACAGATACCGGTCTCCGGCGGTTACGACGCGGCGAACGTGATCACGTCCTTCATCGGATTTGGGCCTATGCCCGATCCCCAGGTGCTCATCCTGGTGAAAATCGATCGGCCTCAGAATGACCCCAACCTGAGGTGGGGAACCCAGACGGCGGCGCCGGTGTTCCAGCGGGTGGCGAGTCGTCTCTTCGTATTGTTGGGCATTCCCCCATCCGAGCCGATCGATGCGCAGATCGCTGATGGGCAGTAGGTGCTCCGTTGACGTGAGCGTAAGGCAGAAGAACGAAGGGGCAGATCAGTGGACCGGCTGACGCTAGCGTATTTCGTCGAGGCATTGAGCGGCTGGCATCTCGATTCTCTTGAGGTGCCGGCTATGCCTATTATTGACTCGCGTGAAGCCGTGCCGGGTTCTCTGTTCTTTGCGTTTGAGGGTGAGCGCGTTGACGGTCATGCCTATGTAGGCGATGCGTTTGCACGTGGGGCTACCGCTGCGGTCGTTGCACACGATGTCCAGGCCGGCGACTGCGCTTTGCTGGACCTGACACAGGTCGGAGATGAGGAGGAGCCTAGGCTCACACTATCCCCCGCCGGCGCTTCTCTGCCCCTCCTGATTCGTGTGCCTGACGTGTTGGCGGCGCTGCAGGAAGCCGCACGGTGGTGGCGATTGCGCCTCGACGTGCGAGTTATTGGGATCACGGGGAGTGTGGGCAAGACCACCACGAAGGAGATTGTGGCAAGAGTCCTGGGATGCCGCTATCGGGTCACCAAGAGTCAGGGATCCTATAACAACGAGATCGGTCTGCCGCTGACGCTCCTGGGGCTGACGAGTGAGTCCGAACGCGTGGTCCTGGAGATGGGTATGTACGTGCCCGGCGATATTCGATTCCTGAGCGGCATCGCGCATCCGGATGTGGGTATTATCACAAACGTTGAGCCGGTCCACGCGGAGCGGGCCGGGACGATCGAGGCGATCGCATTGGGGAAGAGGGAGCTTGTTGAAGCTCTGCCTCCGGCCCCGGAGGGTGTCGCGATTCTCAACTACGACGATGGTCGGGTACGCGAGATGTCCGAGCATACACAGGCGCGCTGCTTCTTCTACGGTCTCTCTCCCCAGGCAGATCTTTGGGCCGATGGGGTCGAGAGCCTGGGGATGGACGGTATCCGTGCACGGCTGCACTTTGGAGGCGAGACGGTACCCATAGAGGTGCCGATGCTGGGCCGACACAGCATTTTCCCGGTCCTGCGGGGCGCCGCGATAGGGCTGGTTGAGGGTATGGACTGGGACGAGATTGTGTCAGGACTGCAGACGCCAAGCGAACAATTGCGCTTGGTCACCGTACCGGGGCCCGATGGATCGATGATCATCGACGACACCTACAACTCGAGTCCCCCGTCTGCGTTGGCCGCCTTGACGTTGCTCGACGATCTGGCCGATAGCAGCCGCCCTATGGAGACGGCGGCGCGGAGACGAAAGGTCGCCGTATTGGGGGACATGTTGGAGCTCGGAGACTACGAGCGGGAGGGGCATCTGGAGGTGGGGTGCCACGCCGCGGGGATCGTCTCCGAGTTGGTCGTCGTCGGGGGGGCCGCAGAGACGATCGGGGAGGGCGCTGCCGAATGCGGTCTCGCCCCGGCACACATACACCCCGCGAGCGACAGTGAGGCCGCGATCGAGGTTGTGCGCTCGTTGTTGTTGCCCGGAGATCTGGTCCTGATCAAGGGATCGCGGGGCGTGAAGATGGAGCATATTGTGGCGGCCTTGACGGACGAACGCCATGGCTGAGACCGTCGTCGTCCTGGGCCTTGCCCGCCAGGGCACCGCCCTGATCCGTTTTTTTGTGGAGCAGGGGGCGAAGGTCGTGGCGTCGGACACCCGCACGGCGGATCAACTGGCTCAGCCGCTGGCAGAGCTGGCGGACCTGGAGGTCACGTACGTGTTGGGAGGGCACCCGCTTTCCCTGTTGGATGGGTGCGACCTGCTTTGTCTGAGTGGCGGCGTGCCGCCGGACCTTCCGTTGGTACAGGAGGCGCTGCGCCGAGGCATACCGCTCAGCAATGACGCCCAGGAGTTCATGGCTCGCTGCGTAGCCCCGGTGATCGGCATCACGGGATCAGCCGGAAAGACGACGACGACGGCGCTGGTCGGCCGAATGCTTGAGGCGTCGGGCCTGAGGACCTTCGTGGGGGGGAACATCGGCAACCCCCTCATCAATGAGCTGCTCGATATCCGACCGACGGATCGTGTGGTGATGGAGCTCAGCAGCTTCCAACTGGAGCTTATGCACACGAGCCCGCACGTGGCCGGCGTGCTGAACATCACGCCGAATCATCTCGATCGGCACAAGACCATGGCGGCTTATATCGCGGCGAAGCGGCACATCGTCGCGAACCAGGGACCCGACGACATTGCTGTGCTGGGGCTGGACGATGCCAATGCGCGCGCCCTGAGTTCGGCTACGCCGGCCCATGTGCGGTATTTCAGCGGATGCGAGGACCCGGGTGTCGAGGGGGCATTCCTGCGCGAAGGTCACTTGGTGCTGCGGACGGCGTCGGGCGAAGTCCCCGTCGTCTCGCGGGACACCATCAGGCTGCGGGGCTACCACAACGTGATGAACGTGCTGGCGGCGATTGTGCTGGCCGACGCGGGTGGCGCTACGCTGGACGGCATGCGTGACGCAATTGCCGGATTCGACGGAGTGCCGCACCGCTTGGAGGAGGTCCGGTCGCTCAACGGCGTCCTCTGGATCAACGACTCGATCGCGACGGCGCCGGAGCGCGTGATCGCAGCGCTGGGGGCTTTTGATGAGCCGCTGGTTCTGCTGGCGGGGGGACGGGACAAGGACCTGCCGTGGGAGCGATTCGCCGCACAGGCCGTCGAGCGCGTCCGGGCGTTGATTCTATTCGGCGAAGCAGCGCCGCTGATTCGTGACCGGGTCACCGAGGCCCTTGAACGTTCGGCCAACGCAGGCTGCAAGCCTTGAGGAGATCGTGATGGCCGGCACCCTTGAGAATGCCGTCGAGTTAGCCGCCGCGCGGGCGCGGCCCGGCGACGTGGTGCTCCTCTCCCCTGGGGGGACGAGCTTTGATGCATTTCGCGACTTCGCCGAGCGAGGTGCCCGGTTTCGCGAGCTGGTGGATACCCTTGTTGTCTGAGCCCGGACAGGGCCAAGTCTATACGAAGTCTTTCCCGGCATACATAAGCCCGGAGCTCTGATCGGCTTTGCGGAGCACCTACGAAAGGGGGGGCGATGTCGAAGCATAGAGTCACAAGCTACGCGGTAGACGGCGTGCTATTGGCCGTTGTCATCTTGCTGCTTCTCTATGGGCTCCTGGCCCTGTACAGCGCCACGTTCTACATCGGCGGCAGCTTCTGGACGCGCCAGCTTGTGTGGATTGGCATGGGTATCGTCACCGCGGTGATCCTGTATCGCGTCCCTTATCCGATATGGCAGAAGGTCGCGCCGCTCCTGATGCTGGCCAATCTGCTCCTGCTGTTGGTGACAGACCTCTTTGCCAAGCCGGTCTTTGGCGCTTCGCGGGGACTTATCGATCTGTCGCAGCCGACGACGCAGGTAGGCAGTCTATTCGGCCTGGGCAGCTCTATCCAGCCTGGCGTGCTGGCCCGGCTGGTCGCCGTGATCTATATCGCGGCATGGCTTGCCTCCAAGGGCGAACAACTCAACCAGGTGAAATACGGTCTGATTCCCTTCGGCATGATTGTGGGGTTGGTGGGAGGACTGGTCATCCTGCAGCCGGATCTGAGCACCGCCTTGTTGATCATTGTCACTGCAGTCGCGATGTTCTTCTTCGCCGGCGGCGATCCCATCCAGATCTTTGTGTCGGTGCTGACAGGCGGAGCGACGTTTGGTCTCCTGGCCTGGAACATGCATCACGCGCGTGGACGCCTGGAGGCCTATCTGGCCTCCCTGAACAATCCGGATCTTATGCCCTACCACGTGCATCGGTCGGTCCAGGCCATTGCAGAGGGTGGCATCTTCGGGGTGGGGTTGGGAGGGGGCCAACTGAAGTTCGGGTACCTGCCTTTCCCCCACACGGACAGCATTTTCGCGGTGGTAGGCGAGGAGGCCGGACTATTGGGATGTCTGGCCGTCATCCTGCTCTTCATACTCCTGGCGTATAGAGGCTATCGGGTCACGCTGGGAACGCCGGATCCTTTTGGCTCGCTGGTTGCCTTCGGTGTCACGACGATGATCCTGACCGAGGCGCTGCTCAATATCTTGGTGATGATCGGGCTGTTTCCACCCACCGGGACGGCCCTTCCCTTCTTCAGCTATGGCGGCACCGAGATGCTGATGACCTTGGCGGGGGTGGGATTGTTGTTAGGTATATCGCATGGAAAGCCAAAGGGAGATTGGGATGCGGTTTTGGATGGTTGGTGGCGGGACGGGTGGGCACGTCTATCCGGCCCTCGCCATAGCACAAGCTCTTCCCGATATCGCTCCTGACGCTGAGGTGACCTGGATCGGGACCCTCGATGGGATGGAGGGTGACCTGATCCGCAGGGAGGGCATTCGCTTTGTGGGGATACCTGGAGGAGGTCTGCACGGTGTCGCTCTGCTCAACGCGATTCGCAATGGCTATGACCTGGTGCGGGCGATTTTCGTCGCCCGCCGGATGGTTAGGGCCGAGCGTCCGGCGGCTGCATTGACCACGGGTGGATTTGTGAGCGGACCTGTGGCCGTGGCGTTGCGCCTGGAGGGTGTACCGATGCTGGTCTACGTACCGGACATCGAACCTGCGCAGTCGGTGAAGGTCGTCTCCCGGCTGGCGGCGCAGGTTGCCGTGACCGTGCCGGATTCGTGCGCCTATTTCCCGGATGGGAAGGCGGTTGTGACGGGGTACCCGTTGGGTGAGCGGATCACGCGATGGACGCGCCCCGGGGAGCAGACGCTGGCCGAGGCGCGCGAGGCCCTGGGATTGGCTCCGGCGGCCGACGACGATGCCGGCAAGCCTGTGCTCCTTGTCTTTGGCGGTAGCAGAGGCGCGAGGTCGATCAACCGCGCGCTCCTTGGGAACCTGGAGGCTTTGACGGCTTTGGGTGACGTGGTACACGTGAGCGGCACGCTGGATTGGCCGGAGATCGAGGCGGCTCGTCAGGATCTGCCCGACGACGTCCTCGCCCGGTATCACGCGTTCCCTTATCTCCACACGAGGATGGGCGCTGCGATGAGAGCGGCCGATCTGGTCATATGCCGCGCGGGGGCAAGTGTGCTTGGGGAATTCCCCCACTTCGGCCTCCCCGCAATCCTGGTGCCCTACCCATACGCGTGGCGATATCAGCGCGTCAATGCGGGATGGCTGGCGGATCGCGGTGCTGCAGTCATCGTTGAGGATGCGGAGCTGTCTGATGTGATCGTTCCCACCGTTCGTGATCTCTTCTCTGACGGATCGGCGGGCGCCGAACCGGGACGGCTGCACGCGATGGCCGAGGCCGCGCGTCAGCTCGCCAGACCGGACGCCGCCGCGCGTGCGGCGCGGTTGCTCGTTGCGCTAGGCCGGGGCCGTCAGAACACACAAGGACAAGGGTGAGTCAATGGTACCTCTGGAGACCTGGTTTCTCGGTCTGGTCCTTCTCTTCGGTATCATCGGTGCGCTGCGGGGATGGGCAAAGGAGCTGCTCGTCAGTTTCAGCGTGATCCTGGCCCGTTTCATCGAGTACGTGGCCTTGGTCTATGTGCCGGTGCTCAGCACCGCGCTGCAGTCGCTGGAGCAGTCGGATCCGAAGACGTGGTTCTACGTGCGGATGATGATCTTCGCGATCCTGGTGGCGTTCGGGTATGCGACAACGGTGATCTCGGCCAGGCTGGGTGCTCGTGCCCGGAAGGAGAAGCTGCAGGATACCCTGTTAGGTCTGTTCCTGGGAGGTATCAACGGTTTCTTGGTGGTCGGAATGGTGTGGGGGTTTCTGAACGAGATGGGCTACGCGATCTGGGGGATCACGGGACCTCAGTCCGCCGCTGCATTGAACCTGCTCAAGTACCTGCCTACCCAGTGGTTGCAGGGACCCTCGCTCTTTGTCGCGGTCGCGGTGTCGTTTGCTTTCGTTCTCATCGTCTTCGTGTGAGTGACCTGTGCAGCGTAACGTACGAGCTATGGATAGTCTGAGCAGCGACTGGCTGCGGGGTGTCCACGAGATCCACATCGTGGGCATCGGGGGAGCCGGCATGTCGGCCATCGCCCGGGTGCTCCACGGATGGGGACTGCGCGTTCACGGCTCTGACCGGCGGGGCTCGCCGGTGACGACGGCCCTGCGGGCCGAGGGAATTGACGTGGTGATTGGGCATGCCGCAGGGGATGTCGGTTCGGCGGACCTGGTGCTGGCGTCTTCTGCAGTCACCGATGACAATGTCGAGCTCGTGGCGGCACGACAGCGCGGGATCCACGTGATGCGGCGACCTGAGTTCCTTACGGATCTGACTGCCGGATATGACGTGATCGCGATTGCCGGGACGCACGGCAAGACGACGGTGACCGGCATGATCGCGCTCACTCTGCTGGAGGCGGGACTCGATCCCACCTACGTGGTGGGCGGCGTCCAGGCCAATCTTGGAACAAATGCTCACGCCGGCACGGGCCGGCACTTTGTCATAGAGGCGGATGAGTATCGTCAGACCTTTCTCGCGCTGAAGCCGAGCATCGCCGTGGTCACGAATGTGGAGTTCGACCATCCCGATTGTTTTGAGGATCTGGGCCACGTGCGCCTTGCCTTTGGGGAGTTCGTCGGAAACATCGTCCCGGGTGGGCTGTTGGTGGCCTGCAGCGACGACGAGATCTCAAGGGCTGTGGCGGCATCGCACCACGCCAACGGCGGACGTGTCGTGATGTACGGGCTGGATCCTACTGCGGGGTTGGATTGGTGCGCCACGCACCTCCACGGGAATGAGCGTGGCGGCGTCAGTTTTGAGGCTGAACATGGCGGGATGGCTTTCACAGGGAACGGGGCGCCGGCGGAGATCAACCTTCAGCTCCCGGGCACGTTCAACGTCCTTAATGCTCTGGCCACGCTGGCCGTCGCCACGGAGGTCGGGGTGGGCTGGGACGTGGCCCGCAGGGCGCTGGAGTCCTTTGAGGGTACGGCACGGCGCTTTGAGGTGTTGGGTGAAGTGGACCGCGTGACGGTCATCGACGACTATGCGCATCATCCTACGCAAATCCGCGGGAACCTGCAGGCCGCGCGGGGAAGATACGGGGCGCGGAGGCTGGTCGCCGTGTGGGAGCCGCATACGTTCAGTCGTGTGCGAGCGCTCTACGACGAGTTCATGGACGCCTTCCACGATGCGGATCGGGTCGTCGTGATGCCGATCTATGCGGCGCGCGAGGTCGACGATGGGTCGCTTGCGACTCGTGATCTGGTGCGGGATCTCGACCACCCTGCAGTCTGGGGGGCCGATTCGCTGGATGAGGTCGTGGCACATCTGGCGGGGATCGTGTCTCCGGGTGACGTCGTGCTGCTGATGGGTGCCGGGAACGAGTATGTCGTCGGACGGCGCCTGATTGGAGGCGCTGCAGAAGGAGAACGACTGATGTCGTTACTACGACCCTGGTTTGTAGTAACCGATCCATCGGTTCTGGAATGAGACATGGTGACACGATTGAGTGAACGGGATGTGGTGGCCATCGGTGCCGTTGCAGAGGCATTGGGCGACGTCGCCGAGCCGAATGCGCCGCTGGCGCGCTATTCCTGGGTCGGCGTTGGCGGACCGGCGGATCTCCTGGTCGTTGCGCAGAGCCGAGACGTATTGGTCAAGGCAGTGCGGTTGGCGCAGGACCATGAGGTTCCGTGGCGTGTCTACGGTGGCCTGACAAACATCCTGCTGCCCGACGCAGGGCTGCGCGGCGTGGTCATCTTGAATCGCTGCCGTGAGGTCGCATACGGAGAGGGGCATCGGCTCTTGGCCGATGCCGGGGTTGTGGTCGTGAAGCTCGCTCGGGACCTGGTAGCACGCGGGTGGGGAGGGCTCACCTGGGCCGTTGGGCTGCCGGGCACGATGGGCGGGGCCGTCGTCAATAACGCCGGGGCCTTTGGCGGGGAGATTTCTCGCGTCTTGGTAGCAGCCGACGTCCTGGGATCGGATGGGGCAGTGGTGCGGGTGCCTGTAGATTGGTTTGGATTTCGTTATCGATGCAGTAAGCTGAAGGGGGCCGGGCAGCAATGGCTGGTGCTCCGAGCGGAATTGCAGCTCCGACCGTCCGATCCGGCCAGGTTGGCAGACAAGGCGGCCGACTACACGGCGCGCCGCCAGCGTACCCAGCCGCCCGGGCGGACGCTGGGCTCGACGTTCAAGAACCCGCCCGGTGACTACGCCGGACGCCTGATCGAGGCTGCCGGACTCAAGGGCGCGCGTTGCGGCGGCATTGTGGTGTCGGATCATCACGCGAATTTCTTCATCAATACGGGAGAGGGCACGGCGGCAGACTTCAGGGCGTTGGTCGAGAGGGTGCAGGCCGAGGTGCAGGAGCAGTTCGGCGTGCTGTTGGAACCGGAAATTGAAACCGTGGCGGAAAGCTAGATAGGGTTACTATGGCGAAACTTAGGGTGGCCGTCATCTTCGGTGGGCGGTCGGGTGAACACGAAGTCAGTCTGGCGTCGGCGCGGTCGGTGATGAACGCGCTCAACCCCGAGAAATACGAGGTGATCCCGGTGGGGATCACGCGCGAGGGCGCGTGGGTTGTCGGTCGGAATCCTATGGCGGCGCTGATGGAGGAGGACCTCTCCGGGACGCGGCCCGCGGCGATCTTCGCCGATCCTTCGAAGCCGGGGCTATGGTCGCCGCGTGAAGCGCCGGCGTCGCAGGGCTCCCCCGAGGAGGCGATAAGGCCCGGACATGGCGCTTGCCGGAGAGGGAGTGGGCGGGTTGGCCTCGCTCTCCCAGGTCGACGTGATATTCCCCGTCTTGCACGGGACCTTCGGTGAGGACGGCACGGTACAGGGGCTGCTGGAGCTCTCCGGCGTGCCCTATGTGGGCGCAGGCGTCCTTTCTTCGGCACTGGCGATGGACAAGATCACGTTCAAGGACGTGATGAAAGCACATGGCATTCCTATCACGGACTATGTGTGGATGTCCCGGCGGGAGTGGCTGGCGGATCCCGGCGCGCGGATGGATCAGATCGAGACGCATCTGGGCTACCCCGTCTTCACCAAGCCCGCCAATCTCGGCTCCAGTGTGGGTATTTCGAAGTGCAGGAATCGCGAGGAACTCCTGCGTGGCATCAATGATGCATCCCGCTACGATCGACGCATTCTGGTGGAGTGGGCGGTACCGGCGGCCCGGGAGATCGAGGTCAGCGTTCTCGGGCAACGAAGAGCCCAGTGCGTCGCTGCCGGGTGAGGTGATACCCAGTCGCGAGTTCTATGACTACGCGTCCAAGTATCTGGATGAGGGCGAGAACGCGTCCAAGCTGCTGATTCCGGCGCCGCTCGAGCCGGAAACCCGTGTGCTGATCCAGGATCTGGCGGTACGTACGTTCAAAGCCATCGATGGGGCAGGTATGGCCCGCGTAGATTTCCTGCTCAATGGGGAAACCGACGACATCTATCTTAATGAGGTCAACACGATACCGGGGTTCACGCCGATCAGTATGTATCCAAAGCTGTGGGAAGCCTCAGGTGTTCCGTATGACAAGCTTCTGGACTGGCTGATCGATCTGGCCCTGGATCGTCACCAGGAGAACGAACGATCTGAGCGGGTGTTTAGGCCGTAAGCGTTGGAACGTCTGAACGTTGACACGCTTTCATGTTCCACCTATGGTGTGCTCGGGGCACGCCGTTGGTGCCTGAACGTGGAAACGTTTCTGCACACGAACGTGTCACCGCTGACCACGCCATCGGCGACGGGAGGAGGGATTCTATGAAGCGAGCTGGGAGATCGGGGCGTCCGCAGCAGTACGGGCAAGCGCAACCGTTCGAGCGAACGCGGACGTTCGAGCGAACGCGGACGTCAGGGCGAACGCAACCGTTCGTCAAGAAGCAGCGTTACTACCGGACCGCCGCACTGCTCGGGCCGAAGGAGCAGTTTGCAGCGTATCACGCTGAGTCCCGTCCGATCAAGATCCCACTGAAGGCCGTTCTCGTGCTGGTGGCGATCGTCGGCCTGGGTCTGTGGGTGGCGCTGGGCAACGCGTGGTATCTGCTGTGGGACGATCTGAGTGTGACGGGAATCTACTCGCCCGAGATGAAGCAGCAGGTGAAGCTGGTCTCGGATCTTCTGGGCTGGCACCGGTTTGCGCTTCATCCGGCCGAGGCCGAGGTGGCCATCGCGACGGCGATGCCCCAGCTCGTCGACGTCAAGGTCACCTGTGGTCTTTTCCCGACGAAGTGCCAGATCGCACTTGCGGAGCGTGTCCCGGTGCTGGTGTGGGTGGATGGGAGCACCAAGTACTGGGTGGACCGGGAGGGTACTTTCTTCCCGGCACAGGGCGAGCGCCCGGACCTCCCCGTGCTCCGTGGCATCCGGCCGGTCGAGGGGGGTGCACATTCGATCGACTCGATCCAGCAGGGTGTGGCTGCGCTAGGTGCTCTGGGCGTTCCCGCGGACCAGCTTGAATACGCCCCCGCTCACGGGCTGATCTGGACGGATCCAGCCGGCTGGCGGGTCGCGTTTGGTGTGGGCCCGGATATGGCCCCGCGCTGGCAGATGTACCAGGTACTTCTGGATGATTTTGCCGCCAACGGGATCTCCCCACAAGTCGTAGATGTGCGTTTCTCTGATGGGGCTACCTATTCTCTTGATCGTTCGTGGTAGGGGGGTGATACGTGGAAAGATCTGTTGTTGGCATTGATGTTGGCACCCATCGCATCCTGGTATTGGTCGGCGAAGTTGAGTCTGCGGGAACCGGAGGCCACGCCGAAGCGGTGCGCATTGTGGGTGTGGGGCGCGTCCCTGCGCGGGGAATCAAGAAGGGCGTGGTGGTCAACGTGGCACAGGCCACCGCCGCGATTGCCGAGGCGGTGGAGCAGGCCGAGCAGAGCAGTGGCTACCAGATCGAGCGGGGCTTTGTCGGTGTGACCGGGGCGCACATCACGTCTCGGAACAGCACCGGCGTGGTGGGCGTGACCCGGCGCGATCGTGGGATTGCCCCGGACGACATCGATCGGGTGTTGGAGGCCGCCGGAGCCATCGTGCTCCCACAGAACCAGGAGCTGGTGCATATCCTGCCGCGCACTTACACGGTGGATGGCCAAGAGGGCGTGCGGAATCCTCTCGGCATGCACGGTTTCCGGCTGGAGGTGGAAGCGCACGTCGTGATGGGATCGAGCACGGCGCTCCAAAACCTGCGGAAGTGTGTCCAGGGAGCCGGCATCCAGATCAGCGAGATGGTGATGGCCAGCCTGGCGGCGGGAAGCTCGGTGCTGGACCGACAACGAGAAGGAGATGGGTGTGGTCCTGGTGGACATTGGCGAGGGGACCGTCGACATCGCCATCTTCATTGAGGGCACGGTGTGGCACACTAAATCGCTTCCGCTGGGTGGGGAGTACGTGACGAACGATATTGCTATTGGTCTGCGTCTGCCCTCGCAGGTTGCGGAAGCGGTCAAGCTCAGCCATGGGCACGCGGTCTCGAACCAGGTGGCGGAGGACGAGCGGTTCGCGGTCTCGCCGTATGGGGAGGGGAACCCGATACCGATCCCGCGTTGGAAGTTGGCGGAGATCATCCAGGCGCGATGTGAGGAGATCCTGGAAAACGTACAACAGGAGATCAAGCGATCGGGATATGACGGTTTGCTGCCTGCCGGGCTGGTCCTGTGCGGGGGGACGGCGCAGCTCCCGGGGTTGCGGGACCTTGCGCGATCGATCTTTGAACTACCGGTGCAGATCGGGATCCCCAAGGGGATCTCCGGGTTGACCGACAAGGTGAGTGGCCCCGACGCTGCTGTTGCAGTCGGGCTTGTCAAGTGGACGCCGACATGGGAAGAGGGAGGTGGATGGCGCACAGTGAGGACTCCATGGCTGAAGCGAACGGCGGGTTGGCTGCGTAACCTGCTTCCGTGACGGAAAACGCTGGAACGTGGGAACGTTGGAACGTGAGAGCGTTAGGACATTGATACGCCTCAGGACTCGCAGAAGGGTGGTGGCATATGGGATCAAGATCAGGCAGCGGTGGATTATCGATGGGATCGAGTGACTCCCGAAGGTCAAGCGACTTCGGAAAGTCGAGCGACTTCGGAAGGTCGAGCGACTTCGGAAGGTCGGGCGATGGAAAAGGATCGAAGGCATCATCGTCGAGGGGCGGAAATTCAGGCTTGTGGGCACCACAGGTGAAACAAGGAGGATCTGATATGGCCGGTCTAGCCGAGAATTTTGCACAGATTAGAGTCATTGGCTGCGGTGGCGGAGGCAGCAACGCTGTCAACCGCATGATTGAGGAGGGCCTTCAGGGTGTGGAGTTCGTCGCGGTAAACACCGACGCTCAAGCCCTGATACTCTCCCAGGCGCCGAAGTGCCTCCGCATCGGCGACTCGGTCACCCGGGGCCTAGGCGCCGGCGGCAATCCTGACGAGGGCCGCAAAGCGGCAGAGGAATCTCAGGATGAGATCCGCGAGGTGCTTCAGGGCTCGGACATGGTCTTCGTCACCGCTGGGATGGGGGGCGGGACCGGAACCGGAGCCGCCCCGGTCATCGGTCGGATTGCCAAGGAAGAGATCAAGGCGTTGACGATCGGTGTCGTCACGCGCCCCTTCACCTTCGAGGGCGCCAAGCGGAACCGGGTGGCGGCGGAGGGGATTGAGGCGCTGAAGCAGGTGGTGGACACGCTGATCGTGATCCCCAACGACCGTCTTCTGGAGATCACCGAGAAAAGGGTCAGTCTCACCGATGCCTTCCGCGTGGCCGATGACGTGCTGCGTCAGGGCATTCAAGGGATTACCGAGGTGATTACCGTACCCGGCTTGATCAACCTCGACTTCGCAGACGTCAGGTCGATCATGCTTGAGGGTGGCGCCGCACTGATGGCTGTTGGCCGGGCAACCGGTGAGAAGCGCGCGATCGAGGCCGTCCAACAGGCGATCTCCAGCCGCCTTCTGGACATCACGATCGATGGTGCGCGGGGTATCCTCTTCAATATCACCGGTGGCCCCAGCATGACACTGTTTGAGGTCAACGAGGCTGCTTCGATTATCCGTGAGACGGCGCATCCCGACGTCAACCTGATCTTCGGCGCCGTAATCGACGATAACATGGGCGAGGATGTCAGCATCACGGTGATCGCGACCGGGTTTGATAACGATGGCGAGCCCGAGATCGTTCACGCGGCTGCTGCGCCTCGGACGGTAAACACGCCCGTACAGCATCGCGCTGAGCCTGGTGATCTGTTCAGCACGCAGGTCGCAGACCGCGACAATATCGAGATTCCGGCTTTCCTCCGCCGCCGCGGATGATCCGGGCCTTGGATCGCCTCCCTGGGCACTCCGGCGCAGGGAGGCGATTTCTCTTGCCTTGCATCCGCAAAGTAGAAAGCATGGCATAATCCATGCGCAACGAAGTGAGGAGATGCCGTGATTCAGATGGCGGGGTTGACAAAGCGGTTCGAGGACCTGGTCGCCGTGGACGGAATCACACTCACGGTCGAATCGGGGGAGGTCCTGGCGCTCCTGGGCCCTAATGGCGCAGGCAAGACCACGACGGTGCGCATGCTCGCCTCGATCCTCACGCCTACGGCGGGCTGGGCGCGTGTCGCCGGCTATGATGTTGCCACCCAGGGTCAGGAAGTGCGGAGGCGGGTGGGGGTTCTGACCGAGGTGCCCGGGCTCTACGCGCGGATGAGCGGCTTGGAGTACCTCGACTTCTTTGGCCAGCTCAACGGTTTGGATTCCCACGTTCGGTCCGCACGAATCCGCTTGCTGTCAGAACAATTCCGTATCGAGTTTGCGCTCTCTCGACGCCTGGGTGAGTATTCCAAGGGGATGCAGCAGAAGATAGCGCTCGTCAGGGCTCTGCTCCACGATCCCCCGGTCCTCCTGTTGGATGAGCCGACCTCGGCGATGGATCCCGAGAGCGCTCGGCTTGTGCGTGACGCCATCCTCCAGCTTCGCAGCACTGCAGGTCGCACGATCATCCTCTGTACCCACAACCTTCCTGAGGCTGAGAGCCTGAGCGATCGAATCGCGATCATCCAGCAGGGACGCATCGCCGCGCTGGGCAGCTCCGCAGAACTCAAGGTTCATTTGCTTGGTCCTCCCCTAATGGAGCTTCGCCTGGTCACGGGCCGTGTAGCGAGCGGGGATACAGGCGACCAGGTCGATGGCCATAGAACCAACCGGCATCTGTCGGGCGATGGCATTCGCGACCTGGTCCGGCGTTTCGCGACGGTCGTAGATAGCGGCGATGGTTGGATTCGGTACCAGACGCCGGATCCTATGTCCACCAACCCGCGGTTGCTGGCAGCGCTCGCGGAGGCCGGAATCCCGATCCTTACCTTGAGCGCGGTGCCCCAGAGCCTGGAGAGCGCCTATCTGCGTGCCATTGGGGATGGGACAGATGCTCAGCCCATAGGCCAACCCCTTGGCACCCCCAGCCCCGTTGCCGCGCCGAGCGGTCGGCAGATCCCAGGAGGCGATGGTGTCCGCGAATAGCCCGGCTGGACAGCGTGAGGGTGCGGGCGATCTTCTCAAGCGTGGTGTCGGCGACCTGCGACTCGCGCTGATCGTCACACGGCGCGAACTCCGTGATGAGCTGCGCGATTGGCGTATGGTGTTGCCCATCATTATCCTGGTTGCCTGTTTTCCCAGTATTGGCGAACTACGTGGCTGCGAGAGGTGTCGGCTTTGTCAGGCAGTATGGGGCCGACATCGTGGTCGAGCGTCTTTTCCCGTTCTTGACCCTTGTGGTTGGTTTTTTCCCAAGCACCTTCTCGTTGGTCATTGCCCTGGAGACGTTTGTAGGCGAAAAGGAGCGTCGCAGCCTCGAACCGCTGCTCGCCACACCTTTGACCGACGTCCAACTGTATCTGGGCAAGCTGCTGGCTTCGACTATCCCCCCGATATTCGCGAGCTGCCTTGGGATAGGGCTCTACACCATTTTGCTTGGCCTCACGGTCAGTTGGTGGACGCCCATGTCGCTCATCCTGCTGGCTGCTGTGCTTTCCATTCTGACATCCATCGTCATGGTGGCCGCGGCGGTGATTGTCTCCAGCCAGTCGACGAGCGTGCGCGCATCGAACCTGGTGGCGAGCTTCATCATCGTGCCCCTGACCCTCCTGTTGCAGGTCGAGGCTGGGCTGCTGCTCTACGGAGCTTACCATGCCCTCTGGCTGTTGGCGCTTGGGTTGTTTGTCGTCGCGATCCTGCTGGTGCGGCTTGGCGTCAGAGTCTTCAACCGGGAACACCTTCTGGGACGCGATCTCGATCGGATCGACCTTGCCGGGGGCTGGCGAACGTTCCGGCAGGCGCTATTCCCTACCCGCGGCTTCTCCTGGCTCATCCGTCACGATATTCCGGGGATCGTAAGGGGCATGCGGTCTGAGTTGGTCGTCACGCTCCTGGTGGTGGTCATGGGCGGGCTGGGGTTGGGGCTGTGGGGGTGGCATGAATTCCCCCTGCCGCTTGCTGCTTTCCAGTTGGGCGCGATTGGCGACACCTCGGCGATGAATAGCCTCGTCGCTCAGAGCGGCTTGCTCCCGTCGTTCTCGACCGGGGCGGTGCTCTTGAACAACGCTCGGTCGCTGTTGATAGCGGCCGCGGCCGGCCTACTCTCGCTCGGTACCCTGTCTCTGCTGCTACTGATGGCCCCGGCAGCCATCATCGCTTACATCGGGTTCCAGATCGGGCAGATTGGGGTCAACCCGTGGATCTTCATAGGGATTGCGGTGCTGCCACACGGGCTTTTTGAGCTACCTGCAGCCATTCTGGGGACCGCACAGGCCATGCGGATGGGCGACGTGATCCTCAGCCCGCCTTCAGAAGGGGGCGGCATCTATGGCATCCTGCGAGAGATCGGCCACTTCCTCAAGCTCTTCCTGGTGGTTATTCTGCCGCTGTTGGTGGTTGCCGCGTGGGTCGAGGTGAATATAACACCGCGTCTGCTGGTCTGGTATCTGGCCCACGCCGGATGACGTCGGCCACCTGTTCCACCACGAAGTCGATCTCGTCCTGGGTGATCACGAGCGGCGGGGCAAAACGGATCACCGTGCTGTGCGTGTCCTTGGCCAGGACGCCGCGTTCCTTGAGCTGCTGAACGAAGGGCCGCGCCGGACCGGCTTCGGGCGTAAGCTCAACCCCAATCAGCAGACCCTTCCCGCGGATCTCTTGAACGTCAGGGCTGTTGAGCTCCCTGAGTGCGTTGCGGAAGTAGGACCCCAGCTCCCTGGCCTTGCGCGGAAGCTCCTCCTCGACGATGACCTTGATCGACTCCCGCGCGACCGCGCAGGCGAGAGGGTTGCCCCCAAACGTCGAGCCATGCATCCCCGGCTTGAAGAGGCCCATCACCTCGCGCGAGCCGACGACCGCCGAGACCGGCATCATGCCCCCCGAGAGTGCTTTGCCCATCGTCATCAGGTCCGGCGTCACATCCTCCCAGTCGCAGGCGAAGAGCTGTCCCGTCCGCGCCCAGCCCGGTTTGGATCTCATCGGCGACCAGCAGCACGTTGTTGTGGGTGCAGATCTCCCGGACCTCCTTGAGATAGCCGTCGGGAGGCACGATCACGCCGGCCTCGCCCTGGATCGGTTCGACGAGGAAGGCTGCTGTGTTGGGCGTGATTGCGGCTTCCAGGGCGCCGGCATCGCCGAAGGGGACGGTCTTGAAGCCCGGTGTGAACGGGCCAAAGCCGTCGCGGTAGCGTGGCTCGGTCGAGAATGAGATCGCAGTAATGGTGCGACCGTGGAAATTGTTCTCGCATGCGATGATCTCGGCCTCGCCATCCGGGATGCCTTTTACCCGATAGCCCCAAAGTCGTGCGGCCTTAACCGCGGTCTCCACGGCCTCGGCACCGGAATTCATCGGCAGCACCAAGTCCTGGCCTGTCAGTTGGCAGAGCTCCTGCGCCAGCAGGGGCGCCTGGTCGTTGCGGAAGGCGCGTGAGGTGAGGGTCAGGCGCCCGGCTTGCTCGACCAGCGCGCGGATGATGCGAGGGTGGCGGTGGCCCTGATTGAGAGCGGAATAGGCGCTGAGACAGTCGAGGTAGCGTTTGCCCTCCACATCCCAGACCCAGACGCCCTCGCCGCGTTGCAGCACGACGTCGAGCGGATGGTAGTTGTGCGTGTTATACGTGTCCTCAAGCCGGATGTAGTCCTCGGTCTCGCATACCTGCCTCCGGCTCCTCCAAGACGAATTCCACCACCGTAGCACATACGGGCCGCGCCCTCAAGTGATGCTCATCCTCGGCTAGCCGTGCGAACGACACGGGGCAGCGTTCGGCACGTTGAACCTGCCAACGTGCCAACGTGTAAACGCTCCTTACGTCATATTGTATCCCCCGTCGACGACGAGGCATTCGCCCAGGACGAAGGAGGCGTCATCGGATGCCAGGAACCGGATGGCGCGGGCGATCTCTGCGGGTTCGGCCAGGCGGCCCAGCGTGACCATCCCGTGGATTGCCTTCACGTACTCCGGGTTGGTGATGCGCAGCGCTTTGGACAGCCCCGTTTCGGTGGGGCCAGGGCAGACGCAGTTGACGCGGATGTTGTGCTCCGCCATCGCAGCCGCCAGCGAGCGGGTCATCGAGACGATCCCTGCCTTGGCGACGCCATAGAGCACCGAACCGGGCCAGGGGTGCACCCCTGCGATGGACGAGATGTTCACGATCCGGCCGTAGTGCTGCTCGATCATATGGGGCAGCGTGGCCCGGCAGAAGCGAAGTGCCGCCATCAGGTTGATGTCAAGCAGCTTGAGCCAAAACGCCTCGTCGGACTCCAGGAAGGGCGTGGGCTGGTTCCAACCGACGTTGTTGACCAGCACGTCGATGCGCGTGAAGTCCGCAACAATCTGCTCAACGGTATCCTTGACCTGCTGCCCATCCGTCACGTCCATCACAATCGCGGCGGCCTTGCCGCCGTTGCCGATGATCTCTGCTACCGCGGTCTCTGCCTCCGTGGCCAATTTGTCGAGGATAATGACGTTCCCACCGGCTTCGGCGAAGAGCTTGGCCGTGGCCTGGCCGATGCCCTGCGCTGCCCCGGTGACGACGACTACCTTGTTCTCGAATGCGAGTTCGTTTGTCATTGTCTTACCTCCGTGTGGGCCATTCTACTGGGGCTAGGGAGATAGAGCAACCAGGGAGAGGGAGAAGCAAAATGGGTTCGTTTCGTAGAACGAGGGTCGATGGTCATGTCTCTCATCTTCGCTTGCTTCACCTATGGCGTCGTAGGCTGGTTCCGCCCAATCTGATCGATCATATGTTCTATTATAGGGCAGAGGCGGTCGTCAATCAAGTATGGAGCCCGGTAGTGCTCACTGCCAAATCTCTCCTACGTGGGTTGACAAAAAGCTGCCCTATGGTATGATGCTGACCGTTGTGGGGGCGTAGTGTAGGGGTTTAACATGCCGGCCTGTCAAGCCGGAGATCGCGGGTTCAAATCCCGTCGCTCCCGCCTATAGTAAGTCCTTATGGGACATCAAGAGCTCTCTAGCAATAGAGGGCTCTTTTTGTTTTGGTTAAGTTTTCGGAAGATCCCTGGTAGGCCTATAAGCGTCTCGTCGTGAAGTTTTCGATCCAGGGTTACGAGGTTACCGATAGGGATCGCCAATCCTCACCCAACGGACTGCGCAAGGCAAGTTCACCGCGCTTGAGCACGTGGGTGCAAGCCGACGCAGACGTTGGTTATCGTTGCTTTCACGTCCTTGTGATTGTGACTCCTGAACAGGTTTGGCTATTGCAACGTTGGCGTCAAGGAATTCATGGGTTTTTTGCTTTGATCTTCCATCTCGAAGCAGAAAACACCGTTGACGTCCACACCATCCTCATGTACCCTTATACCAAAAATCACCCGAGCTTGAAACTGAAAGGTGAGTACCATGTTTACAAAAGCGATAACAAGGAAGCCCTGCCCAAACTTTGGGCAAGGCATTACTACATCCAATCTGGGTGCACCTATCTATGCCCGAATGCAAGCGCTTCACAAAGCTTATATCGCTGCTCTTCAGGATGCTGGGTTGACTGTCATTGAATTGGCGGGTCTGCCCGCATATCCTGATGCGTACTTCGTGGAAGATGTCGCAGTTGTTACGCCTGATGTAGCCGTAATTGCCCGTCCTGGTGCGCCGGCCCGACGGGGGGAAGAAATTGCAATGGAACCTGTCCTCGCCCAGCATCGGCCCATTGCCCGTATCGAAGCTCCGGGAACACTGGATGGCGGCGATGTATTGATGGTAGGGACTCATTTCTTCATTGGCATCTCGGAGCGCACGAATCAGGCAGGGGCCGAGAATTTGGGGAACATTCTAGAGCAATACGGGAATACATGGACGGCCGTTCTCATCGCTGACGGGTTGCATTTCAAATCGGATGTCAATTACGTGGGCGGAAACACACTTCTTGTCACAGAAGCCTTTGCCGGGCGACCGGAACTGTCCAGGTATGATCAGATCGTTGTGGACGTGGATGAATCATATGCCGCAAATGTGTTGTGGGTAAACGGGCGCATCCTCATGCCAAGAGGTTTCCCTAAAACCAAAGAAAAACTTCGCGAACTAGGAGCCGATATCATCGAGTTAGACACCAACGAAGCCCAAAAGATGGACGGGGGGCTCACCTGCATGTCCCTCCGATTCTGATTTTGCCTGTTATGCGAGATGGAAACCCGTGGGGTTCAAAAATGGCTGTGGGGGACCCATAATTCATCCACCAGTAATTTAGTTCCTTTATGCTGAGTTATCAGACGTTCTCGGGAGATTTAGCCAGGGGCCTGCGACAGCGAGGAGAGCAAACCTCCTCGAGCGCGGCCTATTCCGTCGGAAATCGAGCGGCAGAGCCGTTGCTCCATGGGTCTTCCGCTTTGCCTATCCGTTCCAGTGGCAATACAGCATCCTCAAGGCTGCTGACCATTTCCGGTAGTGCGGACGAGTATATCTCCTAACGTGCACCCGACCTGTGGAACTCGTTCCGCCATATTGAGATTTTTGCTTCTCGAAATATCTTGCCGGATAATGAGCTAAGTCGATGTCCCACCCACAGGCAGGTAACGCAAACCGTTGGGTGCTTTCCTGCAGAATAAGCCAATTCAAGGAGAATAACGATGGGGAAAACCAAAGGCATTGAGAATATGGGCGGATCTGAGTTGTGCGCCAAATTAGCGATATGAACCAATCATGAGGTACGACAGTTTCGACTTCAAAGCTGTAGAAACACAAATTTCCGTTGAAGTCGAGAGCGGAAAAATCCCATCAGCTGCGTTCTCGATTGCTAAGAACGGGAAGATTGTTCATGAGAATGCTTTTGGCTGGGCCGATAGGGAACAGAAGATTGCGGGTACAGTCGGGACACCCTATCCATTGGCCTCTGCGTCTAAACCCATCGTTGCTACTGCAATGATGATGCTACACGAGCGTGGTATCGTCGATATTCAAGCCCCCGCAAGTCACTATGCGGGTAGTTGGTTTTCTCATCAAGAATTGGCTATAGCACATCCTGACTACTGTCTAAGGCAACTTCTCAACCACACTTCAGGACTTGGGACATACGCCCGTATCTACTGGAATGACCAGGATCTACCGGTTCAAAGCCTGGAAGACGCTTTTCACAAGTATGGGTTTCTAGCGCAGCCGCCCGGAACACTCTTTGAATACTCTAATCTTGGATACGGTCTTATTGGTCACATCATCGAAGAGCAGAGCGGAATTAGCCTAACAGATTTCCTCAAGACCGAAGTATTCGAACCCCTCGGTATGATAAACTCAATGATGGTTGATGCATCCTCATCTCCTGCAAAGGCAGCGAGGAAGTATAGCGCGAGTGGGTTGCCTCTTATTGAGACGTATAACGACACTCCCGGTGCGGGCAATGTGTTTGCAAGCGCTCATGATCTAACTCTATTTGGTCTCTTTCATCTAAGCAGTACTGAAGACTCGCAATCTATGCTCAGTCAAGAAAATAAGCTGCTAATGCGGAGTTATGTAGAGCCAACGGCAAGATACCCGTACTACAACGCATCACACTATGGTCTTGGCTGGTATTTCCGAACCAATTCCGATGGAAACTCTATCGTGTGGCACGAAGGGGGCATGCCAGGTGCAAGTGCGTTGATTCTTCTTCTTCCCCAGCAAGATATCGTCGTAAGCGTGGTAATTAATGCAACAGATGCAAATTCCCAAGCGCAGGCTATTGCTAGTTCCTTGATTCAAGTACTCGAACCGAGCAACCACGCCATCTCATTCGATGCAACTGAAGGATTCGAAAGATATACTGATCAGACTGAATTGCTTGGGTGCTGGGAGGGAAGAATCGTTCTCGGTGCAAACGATTTGCTTTGGACATTAACTTTTCAAGCTGATGGCTCACTTTCCGCCGAGTTTCCACAGCGCACCTCAAGCAATCTGCTTCCTGAACAGGTGAGATTTCCCGCTCTGGTAAATGATGATATGCTTATAGCCACCTTCGCAACCACTTTGCCGGCGTCTGATATAGTCCAAGAACCCAATGGCTATGTTCTGCTTCGACTTTTGCACCATGGAGATGAATTGTCCGGAGCCGCAATTGCCTACTCATCAGTACACCGGCTTGAGCATCTCTTACCTTTTAGGTGTCATTTGCGACGGAAGACTAATTGACCCGCGCAGGTAGGT
>CAVVUS010000019.1:0-141974 GCA_963751345.1 uncultured Chloroflexia bacterium | reverse complement strand
ACACCCACGCCCGCCGCCATACCATGCCCCCATACCACCCGAGGAGGTCACCATGCCCACCAAGCCCCTGATCGTCCAGCGCGACGTCGAGATGACCACACGCGACGGCGTGACGCTGCGTGCCGACGTCTACCGTCCCGACACAGACGAGCCGCTGCCCGTGCTGCTCCAGCGCACGCCCTACGGCAAGGCGGGCGGCGCCGTCTTCGCCCTGATGGCCGCCGAGCGCGGCTACGCCGTCGTGATCCAGGACACCCGCGGGCGCTGGGCCTCGGAGGGCGACGGCACGCCCTTTGTCCACGAGAAGGCCGACGGCTACGACGCCGTCCAGTGGGCCGCCACCCAGCCGTGGGCCAATGGCGCCGTGGGGATGTGGGGCGCTTCGTACGTCGGCTACACCCAGATGGCCGCGGCATCCCAGCGCCCGCCCGCGCTCAAGACGATCATTCCCGCGGTCACCTTCTGCGATGGCTACGACCTGCTCTATCCCGGCGGCGCCTTCGCCGTTGGCCTGGCGGCAAGCTGGGGCATCGGCTCCGCGGCGTCAATGGAGATCCAGCGCCTCCCCGACAGTGATCCTCAGAAGGCCGTGTTGATGGGACAGTTCATCGCGGCGATGGACGGGATGGCCGGGCGTGGCGAGACCTTCCGTCACCTGCCGCTGGAGACGATGCCGTTGGTGGGCAAGGGCGAGGTGAGCCACTTCGTGGCGGAACTCCTGGCGAACGCCACGTCGCACGACGCGCACTGGACGGACATCCGGGTCGCGCCCGAGACGCTGAAGATCCCGATCTTCCACGTCGGCGGGTGGTACGATATCTTCGCGGGCCACACGCTGCGCGACTACGCCGCGATCCACGAGGCGGGCAACACCCGGCAGAAGGTCCTGATGGGGCCGTGGCTCCACGGGCCGCTCTCGGGCCTGGTCGGCGACGTCGACTTCGGCTTCGGCGCCTCCGACGCCGCGGTGCTCTCCGATCTGCTCCAGCTCGCATGGTTCGACCGCTGGCTCAAGGGCGTGGAGAACGGGGTCGCGGAAGGTCCGCCGGTCCGGCTCTTCGTGATGGGCGCCAACGTCTGGCGCGACGAGGAGAGCTGGCCGCTCGCCCGCGCGGTCGCCACCCCCTACTACCTCCACAGCGGCGGCGCGGCGAACTCGCTGCGGGGTGACGGCGGGCTGACCCCCGTCGTGCCCGGCGACGAGCCGGTCGACACCTTCGTCTACGACCCGCGCAATCCCGTGCCCACGCGCGGCGGCGGGCTCTGCTGCTCGGCCACCGGCCTCCCGGCGGGCGCGTTCGACCAGCGCGAGGTCGAGGCCCGGCCCGACGTGCTCGTCTACACCTCCGCCGTCCTGCAGGACGATCTGGAGGTCACCGGCCCGATCGAGGTCCACCTCTACGCGGCCACCAGCGCCCGCGACACCGACTTCACCGCGAAGCTGGTCGACGTCGGCCCCTGTGGGTACGCCCGCAGCGACTGCGGGTACGCCCACAGCGACTGTGGGTATGCGCGCAACGTCTGCGACGGCGTCATCCGCGGGCGCCATCGGGCCTCCACCGCCGAGGCCGTGCTCCTGGAGCCGCATGCGGCGTATCTCTTCACCATCGACCTGGGGCCCACGAGCAACGTCTTCAAGGCGGGCCACCGGATCCGCGTCGAGATCAGCAGCAGCAACTTCCCCAAGATCAGCCGCAATCCCAACACGGGTCGCCCGATCGGCGACGACATCGAGCTCCGCCCCGCGGTCCAGACCGATCCTGCACGACGCCGCCCACCCCTCGCACATCATCCTGCCGGTCGTGCCGTAGTCAGTGCCGGGGAGCTTTCTGAAGTCCCCGGCACTTGGAGACAGACCCACCGCGGCCGCGCAACCAGTGCCGGGGAGCTTTCTGAAGTCCCCGGCACTTGAGCCAAACCTACCGCGGCCGCAGTGCTCTGACGTCCGGCGACTTGTGACCTCCGCGTAGCTCCTGGCAGCCGAGAGCTAGACGGAGATGACCATGCCACGTCGACAGATCCAGTTCGCGCAGGGTGGCTATTACCACATCTACACGGGGTTGGCAAACAGCCCGTCTTCCGCGAGGGCGACAACTACCTCTACATGGTCGTGCGTGCACTAAAGGAACGTGCTGCCGCCTTCAGTCTCACCTGGTCGCCTACTGTCTGATGCCCAACCACTACCACCTGCTTCTGCGCCAGGATGGCGAAACCCCAGCCGGCAAGGTGGCCCAATCCGTCTTCAACGCCTACGCTAAGGCATACAACAAGCGCTACGATCGCGGCGGCGCGCTGTTCCAGGATCGCTTCCGGGCCGTCCAGGTTGATGATGAGCCGTACCTTATTCACCTCTGCTGCTACATCCATGCGAACCCGGCCAAGGCTGGTCTCGTAACTCGGTCGGAGGACTGGCCCTACTCGAATTATCTTGAGTGGGTCGGTCTGCGAGCAGGCACGCTCGTGGATCAGGCGTTAGTGACGTACTACTTCCCGGATCGGGCAGAATACCGGCGGTACGTGAGGGCTACGTAGCTGACGCTCGGCGTTCCTGCCCGCTGCGGTCCGTACCTGCTGGATTCGTGAGACCTGCCGTTGGTGCCGGGGAGCTTCCGCGCCTCAGACGGCGTCCGGAAGGCTCCCCGGCTCACGCCTCCCGTCGCTCCCAGCCATCCTCGAAGAGGCGGAGGAAGGCGTTCTCCCCATACGGGTGCCGGGCCATCTCCTCCTCGTCGAGCTCCACGCCGATGCCCGGCGCGTCGGGGACCGGCAGGGCGCCGTTGACGACGCGCGGCACGCCGTGCATGATCTCGCGCGCCCACGGCACGAGGAAGTCGTCGAAGCACTCCTGGATCAGGAAGTTATCCATGGCGGCGTGCAGGTGGGCGTTGATGGCGGTGGTGAGCGGGCTCTGCGCTTGATGAAGCGCCACGAAGGCGTTGGCAGCCTGCGCGACCCCCACCACGCTGCGCACGCCCGAAACGCCGCCGATCGAGAGCGTCTCGGGCTGCACGATATCGACGGCGCGATGCGCCAATAGATCGATGAACTGCTCGAGCCGGTGGTAGCGCTCGCCCACCGCAACCGGCACGGGGATCGCGCGGGCCACCGCCACCGTGGCGGCAATGTCATCGGACATGACCGGGGTCTCGAACCACATCGGCGTGAAGGGTGCCAGCCAATGGCCGATGCGAATCGCGGTCGACACGCTGAATCGATCGTGGCCCTCGATGAGGATGTCGACGTCATCACCCACAGCCTCGCGCACCGCGGCGACGATGCTGCGGGAGAGCCGCTCCTCGGCGCGGTCCATGAAACGGTACGCCGCGCCAAAGGGGTCGAACTTCAGCGCCGTGTACCCCATCGCGACCACCTGGGCCGCCGCCTCGGCAAAGAAGACCGGATCGCGCGGGCCTTTGTACCAGCCGTTGGCGTAGACGCGCAGCTCAGGACGGTGCTTGCCCCCCATCAGCTGCCATAGTGGCACCCCGAGCACCTTGCCCAGGATGTCCCAACAGGCGATCTCGATCGCGTTCATCCCGATGTTCGATCCCAGGAACAGCCCCTTGTGCATCCGGTGCCACAGCCGGTCAGGATGGAGTGGGTCCTCCCCGACCACGAACCGGCCAAGCTCGTGGACCTGCGCCTCACCCGGTTTCGCGCTGAGGCCGGCCGTGGCCTCGCCGACGCCGGTGACCCCCTCGTCGGTGCAGACCTTCACAAAGACCCAGTTCTTCCACGGGTTGCCCACCACGTACGTCTTGACCTCGGTGATCTTCATCGTCGCCCTCTCCTCGCTGCCCGCTCGTCAAGATGGTGCTGGAGGTGTAGCATGGTTCGGAGGGCGGCGCAAGGTGGCGCCCAACCTTGCGAAGGTTAGTGACATGCCCGGTATCGCGGGCACGTGGAGCAGCGCCGCTGCCTGCAAGTGAAGGCGCTGCGGAACCTTCGCAAGGTTTCCGACGGCTGCGGCGATTGACGGAACCGGATCCTGTGGCATAATGATGAGTCGAAATGGAAACACGAAGAGCCTACAACGTTCTGGAGCCCATCGATCCCGTCTACCCGGTCGAGGATGACCCTGAGGGCGCGCGTGCTGCCGACCTTGGCACACGCGCGGTGAAGGCACGCCGGCATACGAGATAGCCCCGAGGGGTGCCAAACGCGCAGTTCGATTGAGAGCCAAGGCCGCACACGAGTTGCGGCCTTTTCTGTTGTGGTGCGGGACAAGGGTGGCGTGGACATATGAATCGCAGAGAGTATCGAATCGAGGATGACCGGTGTGATTGACCAGATCAGGCAGTTTCTCATCGGAAGCCCGCTGCCGACCGAGGCAGCAGCCCACGAGCGCTTGGGCAAAGTCCAGGCACTGGCCCTGCTGTCGTCGGATGCACTGTCGTCGGTGGCCTACGCCACGGAGGAGATCCTCCTCGTGCTGGTCGTCGCGGGAAGCGGGGCCTTGCACTACACGCTCCCCATTGCTGTGGCCATCACGGCGCTGCTGCTGATCGTCGTCAGCTCCTACTTCCAGACGATTCACGCCTACCCCACCGGCGGCGGAGCCTACCTGGTGACAAAGGACAACCTGGGCACCATTGCGAGCCTCACGGCGGGCGCGGCCCTGCTCATCGCCTACATCCTCACGGTCGCCGTCAGCGTCTCGGCGGGCATCGCTGCGATCACGTCGGCGTTTCCGGGGGCCGAACGCTATCGCGTCTGGCTCGCCTTGGGCTCGCTCGCCCTGGTGACGATCGTGAATATGCGGGGCGTGCGCGAGACCGGGCGGGTCTTTGCGGCACCGACCTACTTCTTCATGCTTTCGATCGCGGCACTGGTCATCGTCGGCTTCTACCGCATCCTGACGGGGAGCCTGGCGGCGACTGGGGTCGCGGGTACTGTGATCCCGCAGGACACAATGGCCTCCTTGACGTTCTTCCTTATCCTGCGCGCGTTCTCCTCCGGCTGCACGGCCCTGACCGGCGTCGAGGCGATCAGCGACGGCGTCACCGTCTTCAGGAAGCCGGAGGCCGATAACGCCGGCAAGACCCTGCTGTGGATGGGCGGGCTGTTGGGGACCATGTTCCTCGGGCTAACGCTGCTCGCGAATCGGCTCGGCATCGTGCCCCAGGAGGACCAGACCGTGGTCTCGCAGATGGCGCGCGCGGTCTTCGGCGACGGGCCGCTCTACTACGCCGTCCAGGCGGCCACGGTCCTCATCCTGCTGCTGGCGGCCAACACGAGCTTCTCGGACTTTCCTCGGCTGGCGAACTTCCTCGCGAAGGACCGGTTCCTGCCCGAGCAGTTCACGCACATCGGCGATCGCCTCGTCCTGGGAAGCGGGATCCAGGCGCTGGCCATTGCTGCCGGCGGGCTCATTGTGCTCTTCGGCGCGGAGACCCACGCACTTATCCCGCTCTACGCCGCGGGCGTCTTCATCTCATTCACGCTCTCGCAGGTTGGCATGATCTTCAGGTGGCGCAAGCTACGCCCGCCACGCTGGAAGCGTTCCGCCGTCTTCAACACCATCGGGGCGACGACGACGGGCATCGTCTTTGTCGTCGTCACGGCGACCAAGTTCGTCCAGGGCGCGTGGATCACGCTTGTCCTGATTGCCCTCTCGGTGGTGCTCTTCCGCCGCATCCGGCACCACTACGAGTCGGTCGACGCGCAGCTCTCGCTGGATAAGGCGTGGCCCCAGCGCATGAGCCGCCACACGGTCATCGTGCCGATCGAGTCCGTCCACCGAGGCGTCGTGAAGGCACTCCACTATGCCCAGGCGATCAGGGGCGATCTGCGTGTGGTGACCGTCGCCGTGGACGCGGACCAAACGGCCGAGGTGCAGCGCCGGTGGAAAAAGCTCTTCCCCGCCATACCGCTGGAGATACTAGCCTCGCCCTACCGGGCCGTCATCGAGCCGCTGGTGGACTACATGGACACCTTTGTGCGTGAGGAAGGCGACTACGTCACCGTGGTCTTGCCCGAGTTCGTAGCCGCCCACTGGTGGCAGGGCCTGCTCCACAACCAGGTAGCGCGCGCGCTCAGGATCGCGCTCTACGACCCGCGGCGGCAGTGGGCCGACCGGTACCACGTGATCACCGGCGTGAGGTTCTTCCTGAAGAGGTAAGCGTGATGGGTCCAATCTTCGGGAGATTGGACCCATCTTTGAACACCGAGGGCTACCGAATGAGCGCCTTTCCCAGCGCCTCCAGCCTGTCCCAATCGTGCACGCCGAGCCACTGGAACATCACCCCGTCGAGGCCCAGGTCGGCCAGCTCGCCGAGCTGATCGCGGATCGCGCCGGCGGTGCCGACCACCGCGCCCGCGGCGCGCAGGCTCTCCGCATCGCTGTCGCGTCGCGCCAGGATGGCGGCCAATTCCGCGTCGTCCCGTCCGAAGAAGACGGTCGTCATCATCGTCCGGCGGACGTCCTCCGGCGCGCGCCCCTGCGCGGCCAACAATCCGTCGAGCCGCTCGTTCAGCGCTAGCAGCTGGCTTCGCGATCGCCAGGAGCAGTTCCACTCGTCGGCGTAGCGGGCCACGAGCGGCAGCGTGCGATGCGGGCCGTTGCCCCCGATCGTGATCGGGGGGCCACCCGGGCGCTCCGGGCGCGGCATCAGCATCGCGTCGTGCAACTCGTAGTACTCGCCCTCGAAGCTGACCGGGCTGTCCACCCGCATCAACCGCGTGACGACCTCCAGGTACTCGTGAAAGCGGTCAAACCGTTCCTTGGTCTCGAGCAGTGGCAAGCCAAACGCGCGGTGCTCGTGAGCGTTCCACCCGGCCCCCAGCCCCAGCCGCAGCCGTCCGCCCGACAGATCGTCGACCTGCATCGCCATCCACGCGGTGATCACCGGCGGGCGAAAGGCCGCCGGGCTCACCAGCGAGCCGAACGCGATCCGTTGGGTGTGGCTCGCCAGCCATGTCAGCGATGTCCACAGCTCCAGCCCCGCGCCGCCTGTCTCGGTGACGTGTGGAAAGTGATCCGACCGATAGAGCCCGTCAAAGCCCAGGTCCTCCACCATCCGGGCGATGCGCTGCCACTCAGGCCAGTAGACCCCGGCCTGTGCCTCGATCATGATGTTGATGTCCATCTGGTATCCTCCTGTCAGTGACGATTGGCGATTGATCGCAGGATGTCAAGCAACGAGTAATGCTTAGCCGGAGCACCGGTTCGCCGGGCGTTGTCCCATAGCTTGCTCCTTCCGGTTCACCCGTCACCCGTCAATCGCCACTCGTCGGTCACACTCCGGCTACTCGCACCTCGACGATCTGCCGCCCCATCGCCGTCCATTCCTTCAGAAACGTCGCCTGGTCCTGGGTGCTGTAAGCCACGCCATTGGCGGCGGCAGGGTCGACGAAGGCAAACCCCTCCGCCGGATCCCACGCATAGAGCACCTTGTAGTGCGACCACCCGGCGTACTTGCCATCGACCCTACGGAACGGCTGCCCAACGAGCACGATCGTCGGCCAGCCGCGGTTCAGGTTCGCCCATAGCGTACGAAATGACGACCAGACCCGCCAGCGCGCGCGAAGGCCCTGCTGGCGGAGCGCGGTGGCGACACCCCACGGGAAGGTGGCCCACCCTTTGATCCGCAGCGGCAGCAGCGATCCTCGCGTGCCGGGTGGACCTTCCATTCGGCGGGCCAGCGCGTCCCCATCCACGACCGGGGCATCACGCAGGCCGTTCGTCACGATCATCACCGAATAGGGCCCGCAGTCGTTGGAATCGCCCTGCTGCCGTTGCCACTTGGGTAGTGGCTGGCGCAGGTGCTTCTTCCAGGCCTTGTGCTTGGGCTGTGCGAACGGTTGTTCAGCCATCCTAGCTACCACCTTTCAGTGATTAGCAGTCTGCAGTTGACCTTCAGTATAGCACGGAACTCGTCGGTACCGGGTCTCCGGTAGGGCAATCGCACTCTACCTTCCGGGAAGCTGCATAGTGCTCTCCAGCGGCAGTCTTTCCCGGGGTCGCAAGCGGTCCTGCATCGTAAGGCGCTTCTCAGCTTCCCGGAAGGTTCTCTGACGTCCAAATGCGATAGCCCTGGGGTCTCCGGCGACAACGCCGGCAAGCGCCCCTCACCCAAGATTGAACGGCACTCGCAGCTCATGCGCCACCACCCGCACCAGCGTCGTCACCGGCACCCGCCAGCCCTTCATTCTCGCCCTGTCCACCCTGAGCACCACCGACTTCGGACGCTCCTGTTGGACCCGCACGACTTCCTCGAAGAGCGTGTCCCAGATCCGCGGCACGACCAGATGCATGCCCGGGCCCCACAGCCACCCGATGGCTGTCGCCGTCCCGCGTCCCTCCACCGGGATAGTGGTACACGGTCACGATCACCACCTCCCCCGATGCGTAGTGATCGTAGGTCATCCCCACAGTGACCACTGCGTCTGCCGTCTGGGCATGATTCCATCGCCGCACCACCACGTCATCCTCCCGCCCGCACACTCACAGTATGTCGACAATCTCGACACTATGGCCACATTATAGCGCCGACGTCGACAGCATGACAGGAGGAATATCACGCGAAATGGGTGAGGAATGTCACATGAATAGAACCTATGTTCTATCGGGGAATTCAGGCGGAATCGAGCGTCAACGGGCAGCGCACTGCGTTGCAGCTAACAAGAGAGCCGCCGCCACCCTCATCGCGCACTGCCGGCCAAGCGGGGAGTCCGCAACTGACAACTGGAAACCGATAACCGATGACCGTCCGCTACTTGCACCCGCCGTGATACACTTCCGGCACAAAGGTCTGATCCGTAATCGGCGGGCGGACATACCCGGTGTCCTCTTGCCGCGGCGGCAGCTCGATAGGCTCCGGCGTCAGGTCCTCATAGGGGATCAGGCTCAGCAGGTGCGCCATACAGTTCAGTCGCGCGTGGCGCTTGATGTCCGCGTTGACGACGTACCACGGCGCCTGCTTGATGTCCGTGGTCTTGAACATCTCGTCCTTCGCCATCGAATACTCCACCCACCGCCGGCGCGCATCCATATCCATTGGGCTGAGTTTCCAGCGTTTGGTCGGATCGTCGAGCCGGTCCTGGAAGCGCCGCTCCTGCTCCTCGTCGCTCACCGAAAACCAGTACTTGACCAACGTGATCCCCGACCGCACCAACATCCGCTCGAACTCGGGGCACGAGCGCAGAAACTCGCGGTACTCCAGCTCAGTACAAAAGCCCATCACCCGCTCCACACCCGCGCGGTTGTACCAACTGCGGTCGAACAGCACGATCTCGCCCGCTGCCGGAAGGTGGGCCACGTACCGCTGGAAATACCACTGCCCCTTCTCCCGCTCCGTCGGCACGCCCAACGCCACCACGCGCGCGTAGCGTGGGTTCATCGGCTCCGTAATGCGCTTGATCGTCCCCCCCTTGCCGGCCGCGTCCCGCCCCTCAAAGAGGATCACGACTTTCATGCCCGTGTGCCGGACCCACTCCTGCATCTTGACCAGCTCGATGTAGAGCCTGCGCAGCTCACGGTTGTAGACGCGGCCCTTCATCCTGAGGTGCTTCTCGCGGAGTGCCTCCGAGGTGACGTCGGCGACCACCGGCTCGCCGTTGCAGTCGAGGATCGTCCCAGATCCCGCCGTCACGATGGGCAGGGGTCGGGCATCTGACGCTGAGGACGCGTGCTTCTTCTTACCCATGGCTACCTCCGCTGGGCTAGATCCACCCGCACCCGATCGCGCGGGCGGCATAAGCAAGCTCTGTGCGCCCATTATACGAGGGGGAATAGGGGACACAAGCGTACGGGTACGGCGTCAACCCCGCAGGTTCAGAGGCCTCACCTAGACCTTCCCCAGCACCTTGGCGACGAGCCCGGCGAGCTCGTCCAGCTTCGGCGGCTTCGCCAACCAACCGGCCAGCCCCTGGTCCTGGAGCGCTTCGAACTCCTTTCCCATTGGATGGCCGCTCAACATCGCCATCGGGATCTGCCATCCTCGTTCGCGAATAGCGTGGAAAAGCGCCTGCCCCCCCATCTCGGGCATGACCAGATCGCAGAGGATCATGGCGATCCGTTGGTCCGCGTCACCGCCACCTGGTGGAGGCTTGGGTACAACAGAGCGCGAATTCGGAGATGGTTGCCCCCCCTGAGCGGGTTGCGCTTCCAGGAGTGCCAGCGCCTGGCGCCCGTCCTTCGCGCTCACCGCACGGTAGCCCTGGAACTCCAGCGTGTTCGCCAGTGTCTGGCGCACGACCTCGTTGTCCTCGACGATAAGGATGACCTCCCCATCGCCCCGAGGCACGCTCACCGCACCCTCCGGCCTAAGGCCATCCGGGAGCACCGGCAATGCCGGCAGATAGATCGTGAACGCCGTTCCTACGCCCACGTCGCTCTCGACCCCGATGTGGCCCCCGTGCTGACCGATGATTCCGTACACCTGGGCGAGCCCCAGCCCGTTCCCCCCCGCGCCCTTGGTGGTGAAGAAGGGCTCAAAGATCCGCGGCAGGACATCCGGCGCGATCCCTATGCCCGTGTCCACGATGCGCACTGTGATCCAATCGCCCACTCCCATGTCGGCGAACGGCGCGTCCTTTGGATCCACGATCTTTGTTCGACCCAGCTCGATCGTCATCTCGCCCCCATCAGGCATCGCGTCGCGAGCGTTCAGCGCCAGGTTCATGATCGCCTGCCGCAGCCGCCCCAGGTCGGCGCTGACGGCGTATGGCCCGCTGCTGTCATCGACCAGGTCCACGCGGATGCTCTCCGGGAGGGTTCGCGCCAGCAGCTTGTGTTGCTCCTTGAGAAACGGCAGCAGGTCGATGGCCGTTCGTTCGAGGATGCCCTTGCGGCCAAAGTCCAGGATCTGCTGGATCAGCGCGCCGGCTTGGTCAGCTTCCCGCACAATTGTCGCCAGGTAGTCATGAAGCTTCGGTGCAAGGCCCGGCGTGCGGAGCGCCATCTGGCTGTAGAGGACGATGACCGCCATGATGTTGTTGAAATCGTGCGCCACGCCGGCGGCCAGTTGCCCCACGGCTGCAAGCCTCTCCTGCTGCTGCGTGCGCCGGAGGACCTCACGCTCGGCCGTGTGATCGACGATCACGAGGACCCATCCCTCGGGATTAGGACCGCTCTCGACCGGACGGGCGATGGCCTCAAAGGTTCGCCCACCGTGCCGGATCTCGTGTAACACCCCCCGGCGGGGAGGCGAGGTCAGCAGTTCATTGAGGTTGCGATCCCCCAGCCTTGTCAGCCGGCCGCCGGCCATCTCCGAGGGACTCAGAAACATCAACGCCTTTTCGGCTGCGGGATTGACCATCCGGACGCGCCCTGCGGCGTCCAGCAGCAGGACACCCTCCGGCACCGTGCTCATGATCTGCTGAAGCTGGGTCGCCCGTTCTCGAAGTGCCACGGCCTGCTCGTTCAGCGTCGTGGCTTGTTGCTGGACCTGCGCCAACAGCCTCTCCCGCTCGTCGGCGGCCAGCCTGCTGTCGGTGATCTCCCTGGCAAACCCGAGGATCGCACCCTCTCCGCCGCCGGACCCCGGCAGAATCTTGGCGCTCATCGAGAGCCAGGTGCGCCGGCCATCCTTGCCGCGAACCTCGTACTCGAAGTCCCGCACGGCGCCGGAACGCTCGATCTCTGCCAGAAACTCATCACGCCGCTCGGGCCGCACGTATAGCTGGCTGGCCGGGTGGGTGAAGTAGCGCACGGCCTCGTCCGATGACGTGCAGCCCATCATACGCGCCATAGCGGCATTGACGGAGAGCGTACGTCCATCGAGCGTCGTCCGAAAGATACCCACGGGAGCGTTCTCGTAGAGCTCCCGGTAGCTGCGCTCGCTGGCATCCAGCACCCGCTGGGCATCCTGGCACCGTTCGACGGCCCGCCCGAGCACCAGCCCGAAGGCTACAAAGAGCAGTGACACCAGCGCCCGACCCAGCCACACAGAGGTCGCAGCACCCGAGGCCGTCGGGGGCCCGGCACCCCACGGTCCCAACAACGCGCCACCCAATATCGAATCGATGCCCCATGACAGCAGGCCAAGTGTCATTGATGCTGCGATGATCGTTCGTTTCGTCTTCAAAGGACCTCCACACATTCCGGCTTCGCCCCCCGGACCCACATCACAGCGCAGGGCGAAAGCTCTACTCCCAGCTTCGAGTAGAAGCATATACGATGCCGGTTACGAAACGGTAAACGTAGCGGTTACGAGAAACGCTCCGGCGGAATCCGTTCGGGAGTGGCAGCTCGCACAGAGGGTAAGTGACGGCGACGCGTCTCTGCCACGGCCACCGCCGGAGGTCTACGGGCTCGTATCCTCAGGAGCCAGGGGAGGTACGGACGCGGCCGGTGGCGAGGAAACCCTCGAGACGCGGCGCAAGGCGGCTGACGTGGTCCACCAGATACGGCCCTTCGTGCCGGGCCACCCAGTTGGTCACCCACAGCAGACGCCCAACGCGAAAGGCGTCGATCTGCCCCGGCGACCGCTCGGGCCACGCTGCGAGGCGCTCGTATCCGCTTCGAAAAGCGTCGACGTAAGGGTCGTACGCCTCAGGCGGAGCATCGTCGGCCAGATCCTGGAAAGCCATCGCGATGTCCTGGACGGGGTAGCCCCAGATCGTGTCCTCGAAGTCGAGCGGACGCAACCGGCCACGAGACACCTTGATATTGTCGTGCCACAGATCGTTGTGGATCACGCGCAGGCCGCTCGGATCGGCGTAGAGATCGGCGAAGGCAGTGTCCACTGCCGCACGTGTGAGCTGCAGAAGCTCACGATGGCGGCGCGGGAGCGTGGCCAGGGTCTCGTCCGAAAAGAGCACGTCGGGCTCATCGCGCCCGAGATAGGACCTCATCCGGCGGGTCGTGAACCCGGGTGGAGGGTCAAAGGCCGCCCCGTGAGCGTGCATCCGGGCGAAGAGCTCGCCCATCTTGGCCAGATTCTCAATCGACATCCGCCGGCCCAACGGCACGCCGGGGATCCAACTCATCACCGTGCAGCGATTCGGCCCCCGCACGCCCTCGACCGCGACCCGGACGATGGCGTCGCCGTCGCGCGCTCGCCGGGGAACGGGTGCCCCAATGTCGCTGTCGCGGGCCAGGGCCTCGAGCCACATCGCCTCAGACCGTAGATCGGTGTCCGTCCGCCACCCGGGCGCGCAACAGCGAACCACGTAGGCCTCGCCGTCGCCTGTCCGCAGTCGGAAGAGCGCATTGGTGAACATCCCGAGGAGTTCCAACCTCTCAACGTTGAGCCCGAACTCGGGCAGCGCCGCCAGGGCCACACGCCGGAGCCGCCGGGCCTTCCCGCGGGGGGTGAGGTCGTCGAAGGGCTTCACCGTACCGGCGCCGGCAGGAAGATGGGATTCGTGAGCGCCAGCATCGCCCCGCGGGCATCGCGGATCTCCACGACGACCCAGTCGGCCTCGTCGACCTGCATCGTCCACTCGCGCGTGCCACGCCCCTCCGCGGGCCACGCATCCAACAGTCGGCCGTTCACGATCGTCCGCACCTGTGCATCTGCGGCGCAATGGTCCCACGTGACCGCTAGCGTGATCCCCTCCTCGGCGGCACTCGCCGGCACCTCATCGCCCATCATCGAGACCGTGCCTGCGGCGCGGGCCTCGAAGCTGACCTGGGGCCCCGCACTGAGATAGAGATGGCCGGCCATGAGCGCCTTGAGCAGCGCCGCTTCTGTCAGCGCCTCCGCGTAGATGACGCTGAACCCAACGTTCGCCGCAGCAGCGACGGCTACCACGTCGACCTCGTCGGTCCCGTCATCTGCCTCGGACCCCGGGCCTGCCTCCGGAAGCAGCTCGTCCACATCACCGTGGTAGTCGGACCCGGCGCTGGCGACGAGCCGCAGCCCCTCGTTGAGCCAGTCGTACCACAGCGCGAGAGCCTCCTCATTGCCGGAGTCACCGCGCCACGGGCCGTTCCACACCTCGACCACCCGCGCGTTGCCGGGGTACATTTCGGGCACCCGCCATGTACAGCCCGTACAGCCGGGGTCGCCGTCGGATCCGGGATGGGCGATCACAAAGACCTGGCCCCGGGCATAGAGCTCCGCCGCCGTGCGGGGCAGCTCGCCCGTACCCGGGCCGGCCCGCCAATCCACCCAGTCGCGCGTTCCCAGGCAGAGCGCGTGGCCCCAGTACGTGGTGAGCTCCATCCCGCCCGCCGTGAGCAGCGTCTCCGACGAGGCGGCGTCCATCTCCGCCAGGCCGGAGATCGTGTTGTGATCTGTCAGAAAGACGAAGTCGAAGCCCGCCTGCCCTGCCGTCGCCAGAAGGGCCGCGACGGGGAAGTCATCCGCATCCGAGTGGTCGGTGTGAGTGTGCAGGTCACCGCGGTACCAACCGGGTCCGCGCGCCGGCCCCTTCGCCGGCCCGCGCACGGGCGGCTCTCTATCCGGCGCGACCCCGTCCTCCCCCGCACGTTCTATCGCGGTCACGTCGAGGGTGTAGGCCACGGGATCGCCCGGCATGATCATGTGCGTATCGATCTCCACGACCCATCGCCCCGCGGGAAGCCGGCCGGGCAGATATCCCGGCGTTGCCGCCGCCGTATCGATAGAGACGTGGTGATGCGCCCCGCCGCGATGGCCCGCCCCCCTGAACCCGTGGGGATCGAAGAGAGTGAGCGTCAGCAAGTTGCGTATATCGTGGACGCGCTCCGGGGAAAACCGGAAATCGATCTCCAGCCGCGCCAGTTCCGGCGCGGTGAACTCGTGGCGGATGTAGCGTTTGCAGTCGCGGGCCGTCAGGCGACCCTCGTGATGTTGGTGCATGCATCTCCTTACATGAAAGACCTTTGGGGCTTCCTTGTCGAGTAGGCACCTGCTCGACGGCGAAACCCCAAAGGTCTCGAGCCTGCGTGCTAGCTCTGTGGCTCCGTGCCAAACACGTAATCCCAGAGCGGCGAGCTCACGCCGAAACGCCGGTCAGGGGTACGCGCGTGGTGCAGCATATGATGGCGGCGAACCATCTTGAAATAACCCCACTTCATCGGGAAGTGGTGCGTCGCGTAGTGTGTCATGTCGTAGGTCAGGTACCCGAAGACGAACCCGGCAAAGAGCGGCGCGATCCAGGCAGGGGCACCCAGCGCCACGCCGACCACCAACCGGAAGAGCCCATAGAAGAACAAGGATAGCGGGACGCTCACGACCGGGGGCATGACCAGCCGCGTCTTGCTGCGCGGCTGCGCGTGGTGCACACCGTGGAAGAGGAAGGAGATCCGTTCCTGCCGGGGCGTGCGCGGAGGAAAGTGAAACACGAAGCGATGCACCGTGTACTCGGTGAGCGTCCACACGAAGACGCCCAGTAGGACGCCCACAACCAAGCTGCCCACACCCAGGCCCGGCGTTAGGATCGCGCGCACCAGGGCATAGACCCCCACCGGAAGCCAGATCGCTACAACCACTGCAGGATGGATGTGAGTGAAGAACTCCAGCACGTCAGACTTGAACAGCCGGATTGGCTCATCGCCCTGAACCATCTCCCAATGTGCCATTGCCCCCCCTTTCGACTCGGCTGCGTATTGCGACGCAGCCCCCGCGGTCGTCGTCTCTACAACGCCGCGTGACCCTGATCAGGAGTCTGGCAACGCATTATCGGCAGGCGACCCGAAAAAGCAAGCTCGGCGAGCACGTCGCAGTGCAGGGAACCGGATAGGCAGCCGATCCGGTGAACAACTCTCACACGAAGTGCTCGACTAAGCCTGGTCGACTCTGTCGTGACACCACGTCTGTAATAGCGCTGCGGTCAGGGGATAGAGCTCGTCGTCAAGAAGGCCGGCAACCAGCTCTTGCCTCAGGCCATCGTCGGGCGGCGCGACCCCGTTGGTCCTGCAGTGAGAGAGGACGAAGGCGATGAACCGAGATCGCCACGGCTCATCGAGGCCCAGGATACGCTGGGCCAGACGGTCGGCGCCGAGCATCTCGGGCGTGAGCTCCAGGCACCCCTTGGCGACCTGGAGCCGGTTGAGGCTGTCCAGCCTGGCGTCAACCGCCGCCATGGTCCTGGCGTAACCACGTTCGAACGCCTCTTCACGTGCCGTCAGCGATGCCCAGTGCCGCAGGATCTGCGCCACCTGAAGCAGAGGAAGTAGCTGGTCTGCGTATTCGGGGCTACACACCACACACTGGCTCAGTGGCTCGCCCAGTGCCATGCAACCAAGGCTTTGGTCGAGTACGTCGACGAGGTAGTCAGCCATAGCCGTCGATCCGGCACTCCACCCCGGCGTTGCGGGCATCTGCCGGATCCTTCACTTGTCTTTGTCTTTGTTGGATTGCCCAGGTGGCACGTGATCTCGGCCCGATTGCCCCGGTGGTTCCACCGGAGGGCCCGTATCCCGGGACGGCTTGGGCGTATGCGTGGGCTTGGGTGTGTGGGACGGCTTCGGCGTCGGCTGTGTTCCTTGGGACGGATGAGCCCTTGGCGTGGGCGTCGGCGTCGCCACCGAGCCGGCGGGTCCCGGCTCCTGCTTCTCCTGCCCCGGCGGCTGCTCAGGCCGCGAAGATGACGCGGCCACTTCGGCGCTGTGCCCAGGCTTGACCACCTGGATCTCGCCGGAAGCACTCGTGAGGGAAACCTGTCCGGTATCAGCTTCCAGCAACGTCGCACCCGCCGACGACACCGTCATGGAGAAACGTCCGGGTGTCTCCGGCACGGCCACTGCAGACGCCGTACGGACCTCGAGGTGCCGTCGAGGTGTGGCAGAGCCCTCGCTCTCCGGAGTGTCGTAGGCCACCTCACCCCGCTCCACGTAGATCACGTTAGCCGGCGACCCGGGGGTCTCTGTCGTCGCCACACCGGCCACGGCAATCTCCGTGTTCGGGCTCAACTCCGCCACGGTGCCATCCGCAAAACGGAGCTCGGTCGAACCACTTCCCGCGGTCTGCACCCTCTCGCCCGGCAGGACGGTGTCGCCTGCGTTCAGCGGCTCCCAAATCGTTGCCTGGGCAGGCAGACGCAGCACGGTGCCCGCAGCCATCGCGACCTGCGCAGAATGATCGTCGGGGCCCGCGCCGAAGCGGATGTCGAAAGGCAGCCGGTACTGCAGGGCGAACAGGCCCGTGATGAGGACAACCAGGGCGACCCCGCCCAACGAAACGGCCCAGGCGAACCTGCGGCGGCTGCGCTTGGCATCCTTGCGGTCCAGGGCCGTGAGCATCTCTGCCCGCCCAGCCTCATAGGCTTCGCGGCTCGGCTGCGGTAGACGTACGCGCCACAACTCCTCCGCCATCTCCAGGAGGGGCATGAGTTCGCGTGCATACGCGGGATAGCGGTCGACGACCCACCTCAACGGCTCGCCTCTTGCCAACCGCGTCAAGCACTCATCCAACACTTCATCTAGGCTTAGCATCGCACCGGCCCAAACTCCCTCGTCCACGTACAGCGACAGACCAACGCATTCTTAATGTGAATAACGTCGCTCCACCCACAAGGATACGGCGCAGCAGCTATCAGGGCTCCCCGGTCCCCAGGCAGCGAGCCAGCGCGGCCAACGCCCGGTGCTGCAGCGCCTTGACGGCGCCCACGCTCTTGTCAAGCACGCGAGCCGTCGCGGCGTTGTCGAGATCCTCAAAGAACCGCAGCATAATGACTTGGCGCTGCTCCTCGGTCAGTTGGCCCAGCGCGATGGCCAGGTCGCTTTCCAGGAGCGAGTAATGCGCCGCCTGAGAAGGATCTACGGTATCGTCGACCAGCCCATCGTGAAGCTCCGTCTGCTCGGCCCGCCCCTCGCGACGATAGTGATCCGACACGAGGTTCCGGGCGATCGTGTAGAGCCACGCCAGGATCGGGCGGCCCCGCTCGTCAAACTGGTCGATGCGGTCCACGAGGCGCACGAAGACCTCGCTGGCGAGGTCCTCTGCGGTAGCCACGCTGTCGACCCGGAAGAGGATGTAGCGGTAGACTTTCGGGTGATAGCTCCGGTACAACGCGGCAAACGCGTCTCGGTTCCCGGCCTTCGCCTGGCGGATCAGCCGGGACTCATCGTCACTCATAGCGGACTTGCAGCTCCATGATAGGCAATCGCATCACGACGGCAGCTCACATATCTGAGATACTGACAAGTATATCGTACTGCACCATCCTGCCAAGACGACAAGAGGGACGGCGCGGCGTCCGCGTCGTCCCTCTTTCCGGGCTCCCTGACGGCCCGCGACCGCGATCCGCTGCTAGCCGGAGTGAGTCCAGGTCCTCAACATGAGCCGGATCTTGTCATAGACGTCTTCATCCTCCAACCACGCGATAATGTCCTCGCGCGAGGGCGACTCGGCCACCCGATCTACCCCGGCATAACGCGCGACCAAGACCACGAACCGGGTGCGCCACGGCTCCGCAAGTGACAGGATACCGTCGGTCACTGTAGCCGCCCGCTCCGCGGGATTGGTCCCTTCGCGAATTGCCATCTCAATGATCACGCGCTAGGGTCCCAGGTCCGCATGAGAACCGTGATGAGCCGGTGTAGTCCCTGATTTGCCAGCCACACTGCGAGCTGAGAGCGGGAGGGTGGCCGGTCCTCCAACTGGAGTCGCATTGGCACGCAGCGCGATATACTCAATGAAGTGGCTGCGCCATGGCTGGTCCAGCGCCAGGACTCGGTCTGCCAGTGTGTAAGCACGTTCGATATCAATCGACAATCGGGCAGGAGCACCCCCTACGTCGGGGCACTCAGGGGCCTCGACGAGCTCCGCTACGGATCCGGATGCTGCCGGTGCCGGTATGCGGCCGCCCTTAGGCCGAGCAGATAGAGACGATGCCATTGAACCCTCCGGGTGGACGTCGGTCACGCGGACCGGTCTTCACTCACACTTCCAGTATAGGTGGTATCGCAGTGGGAGGGATTACGCTGTTGTTACAAGGTCGTTAAAGCCGAGAGGGCACTGCTCGCAAAAGAGGATGCATGGACGAGCGGGGGCGGTGCAGCAGCACTAGGTCAGTGAACCCGAGCCACGATCTTCCGGCGTCGCACCGCTGGGTTGACCTGCGCCGGGCGGCGCCTACCATCACGAGCATATCCCGTACAGACCATCCAAAGGAGGTCACCGACCTATGACCGCCCCACAGCCCAACATTCTGTTCATCCACGTCGACCAGTGGCGCGCGGATGCGCTCGGCTTTGCCGGGAATACGCCCGCCGAGACGCCTCACCTGGACCGGCTCTTTGCCGAGGGCATCGCCTTCAGCCAGGCCTATGCGGCCTGCCCGACGTGCATCCCCTCGCGCGCGTCGCTCCACACCGGCCTCACGCCGCGCAGCCACGGTCGCGTTGGCTATCAAGACGGCGTGCCGTGGACCTACGAGGTCACGCTGGCCGGCCTGTTGGCCCGTGGGCGGCTACCACACGCAGGCCGTGGGCAAGATGCACGTCTACCCACCCCGAAACCTCATCGGGTTCCACAACGTCGTGCTCCACGACGGCTACCTGCACCACGAGCGCCGGCCCACCCAGGACGTCACCCTGGTTGACGACTACCTTCCCTGGCTGCGCGCCGCACACGGGCCCGCCGCAGACTACACCGACACCGGCATCGGCTGCAATGGCTACGTGACACGCCCGTGGATCTACGATGAGATGCTTCACCCCACCGCCTGGGTCACCACCCAATCCGTCGACTTCCTGCGCCGCCGCGACCCGACCAAGCCCTTCTTTCTCTACGCGTCCTACCACCGGCCCCACCCGCCGCTCGATCCTCCCGAGGCCTACGTCCGGATGTATGAGCAGGTCGAGCTTCCGCCTCCGGTCGCAGGCGATTGGGACGCGGACTACCCGATGCCCCTTCGCGGCGTCGACAGCCCGACGCCCTTCGATCCCGTCCAGCGCGACCGCGCGCGCCGCGCCTACTACGCCCAGATCACGTTCATCGACCACCAGATCAACCGCCTCATCCACGCGCTCCACGCGCACGGCGTGTTGGACAACACCGCGATCCTCTTCTGCTCCGACCACGGCGAGATGCTCTACGACCATGGCCTGCTGGCCAAGGCCCTGCCCTACGACGCCTCTGCGCGCGTCCCCTTCCTGCTCCGCCTGCCGAGGTCAATGGGCGGCCTCCAACACGCCACGGTGGATGCCCCTATCGAGATGCGTGACGTGCTGCCCACGCTCTGCGAGGTCGCCGGCATTGCGGTCCCGGAAACCATCGAGGGCCGCAGCGTCCTGCCCTTCTGTCGTGGTGAGACCCCCGCATGGCGCGACCTACATCCACGGAGAACACACCGCGGGCCAATACTCGAACCAATGGCTGACGGACGGCGTGTGGAAGTACATCTGGTACTCGCAGCTAGGCGCAGAGCAGCTCTTCAATCTGGGTGACGACCCGAAGGAGACCCACGACCTCGCACCGGCTCACCCGGACATCGTCCGCCAATGGCGCCGGCACCTGATCGAGGAACTCGACGGGCCGCGAGGAAGGCTACGTCCAGAACGGCGGCCTCGTCGTCGGGCGACCCACCACACCGCTGCTGCGCGAGGCCGGCTTCACCAACTGAGCCGCGCAGAACACGCCCCGCGTCCGCGTTCCGACGACGGCGGCAAGGCTCTGCGTAGAGACGGGGCGGTGCCCCGTCTTCCGCAATCCGAGGCGACCTACGCGCGTCTCGCTAACATGTTAACGAGCGAGCCGGCGTCTCGCGACAGCGGCGGGCTTGAGAGACGGGGCGGTGCCCCGTCTTCTGCATCCGGCGCACGCATCACCGCTGCTCATAGGCGGCCCATATGCACAAGGAGGGCATAGAATGGCACACTACTACCAGGACAAGTACCGCTCCGAGAGCGCCCGCATGGCCGGTTGGGACTATACCACCCCATCTCACTACTTCGTCACGCTCTGCACTCGCGATCACGTGAACTGCTTGGGGCGCATATGGGATGGGCGGGCCTACGTCTCGCCTCTGGGTCTGATACTCGTGGAGGAGTGGTTGCGAACCCCATATGTGCGCCCGTACGTGCAGCTGGATGAGTGGCGCGTAATGCCCAACCACTTCCACGGTATCCTCGTCATTGCAGCGCGCCGGTTGGAGACGGAAGACGAACCGCCAGAGCCGGACGGCGCACGGCTACAGGCCGATTCGCTGGGCTCGATCATCGGACAGATCAAGTCAGTATGTACCAAGCGGATCCGCAGCCTGGGCGAAGCTGACTTCGCGTGGCAGCCACGATTCCACGACCACATTATCCGCGATCAGAACGAACTGGACCGCATTCGTGCCTACATCATCGGAAACCCCGGGAAATGGTCTGAGGATCGATACTATCGTGGTGACGCGTGAGAGTGCAGGAAGCGCCCCGGCCGGGCGTCATACGGCCCTCTGCCGTAGAGACGGGGCGGCGCCCCGTCTTCCGCGAGGCGGGCACTGCCGCGTCCCACGGCCCAATGACCGCGCGGAAGACGCCCCCGCGCGTCCGACGCGCATGCTCCGACGCGCGGACGCGTTCCGACGCGCGGCAGTCTCTGCCGCGCGCTCTGCCGTAGAGACGGGGCGGTGCCCCGTCTTCCGCGAGGGCGGGATGCCGCGCGTCCCGACGCACGCACTGACCGCGCAGAAGACGCCCCGCCGGACGCGTTCCGACGCGCGGACGCTCCGCGGACGCGTTCCGACGCGCGGCGTCTCTACACGTCGGCGCGAGGTGGAGGGCCACGGTCGCCAGCGTCGGGGCGACGCGCGAGGCGAGGATCTCGACCTGCACGCGCTGCGCCACAACGGCCGGGAAGCGCAGCAGCCGCCGGTGACCGACGGTGGTGGCTTCGGCCACCGTGCGCCACCCTGCGGACTCCCACACGCTCACCTGCACACGCTCGATGCGCTGCCCGTGCGTGATCGCCTCCTGCAGGTTGGCGACGTTGAACCGGCGGGGCTCGGGCAAATCGAGCGTCAGGGTCGCCGTCTCCTGGCCGGGAGGCGTCGTCCAGAAGGTATCCGGATCGCCATCAAGAACCTGCTTGGCACCAAACCGCGCCTCAGGCTGGCGCGTATGGCTCGCCGTCGCCACGGCCCCTGCCGCGAGGTCGGTAGCGAACGTCTCGCGCAGCACCTCGCCGAGATCGTGCAGCCGCGCTGCATCAGCCTCGTGGATGAGCCCCCGCCGGTCCGGAGGCACGTTGAGCAGCAGCGTGGCGTTGCCGCCCACGGCGCCGTAGTACACGTCCAGCAACTCGTCCAGCGGCCGCACCCGGTCGTCCTCCTCGGGATGGTAGAACCACCCCGGACGGATACTGGTATCGACCTCCGCGGGATACCAGATCAGGCTGCGACGAGGCGGAGGCGGATGCGCTCGCGGCTGCCCAGGTCGGCCTCGCGTGCGTCGATCGGCGGCGCCGCCTCGGCCTGCTGGGACTCCTCGGCGATCTTGCCGGGATCGCGGACCGCGGCGGGCACCACACTCCACTCGCTGGCCCGCGAGCGCCCCGCCTCATTGCCGCACCACCGCACGTCCGGACCGCAGATGCTGATCGCGGCGTCGGGCTGGAGCTCCCGGATGAGTGTGGTAGTAGCTCTCCCAGTCGTAGACCTGGCGCTTGCCGTTCGGGCCCTCGCCGCACGCGCCGTCGAACCAGACGGCGAAGAGCGGGCCGTAGCCGGTGAGCAGCTCGCGAAGCTGCGCCCGAAAGTGGGCGTTGTAGCGCGGGCTGTCCCCGTAGCTCGGTTCGTGCCGGTCCCAGGGGGAGACGTAGATCCCGAATTTCAGCCCGCCCGTGCGGCAGGCCTCGGCCACCTCCGCCACGACGTCACCCTTCCCGCCACGCCAAGGGCTGGATGCGACCGAGTGGTCGGTATACGCGCTGGGCCACAGGCAGAAGCCGTCGTGATGCTTTGCCGTGAGGATGAGAGCGCGCATCCCGGCGTCCCGGAGCACCCCAACCCACTGGCGCGCGTCGAGTTCCGTCGGGGCAAACCAGGCCGGATCCTCGGTCCCCTCGCCCCACTCGCGATTCGTGAACGTGTTCATCCCGAAGTGAGCAAACGCATAGAACTCCAGCCGCTGCCAGGCGACCTGGCGGGCGGAGGGCGTGACGTAGGCCGCTGAACGAACGATCTCTTCCATAGCTCCCAGCTTTCTCCGAAGAAGAATACGTGACGAGTGACCGGACGCTATCCGATCACCCGTCACTCGTCACTCGTCATCCGCAAGTCATTCCGCCAATAATCCACGCTGTAGTTCGGCCCGTCGGCATTCCAGATCTTGGACACGAGGTCGAGGTCGCCGTCCCCGTCGATGTCGCCCAGCACGACGTCGTGCCAGCCCGGGCGCCCTTCGTGGATGACGACCGGCTCGAAGTCCACCTCATCCTTGTCCGACCGCACCCAGAGGACGCCCCGCTCCTTGAGACCCGCGGGTTTCATCGGCACACGACCCCAGCCGGTCATCATCGTGTCGGGGTCCTCCTGTTCTCCCGCGAAGATCTCCAGCCGGCCATCGCCGTTGAAGTCGGCGACGGCCAACGAGTGCCACGAGCCGGTGTTGGCATCGTGAGCGTGGGGCACGCCCGTGGCCCCGCCGGGATCCGGCAGAGGGTGCAGCGCCCAAGACTCGCCGCCGCCGAGGTTCTCCACCCAATAGACGTGGCCGTTGCCGGTGTCGCAGTCGGCGTAGACGATGTCGGCCCGGCCGCTGCCGTTGACGTCGGCCACCCACGAGCGGATGCTCGTGCCGTAGGAGGCCCGGTCCACGCCCCGGTGCGGCCACGGATGCGGGTCCACGGACCGCCGCCGGGGCCCGGGTTCTCGTACCACACGCCCGCCACCACCAGGTCGAGCCATCCGTTGCCGTTCAGGTCGCCGAAGCCGTGCGGGGCGATGCCGCCGTGGTCGTCGCGCCCGTCCGCGATGATGGTCTTGGCCAGGCCCTTCGACGGATCGAACCACGCCAGCGTGATCCCATCGTACGTCACCAGATCGAGCCGCCCGTTGCCGCTGATGTCGGCCGCGATCACGTCGTGGCCGCCGCCGTCGTAGAGGTGCGCGTCCCAGGGGGCATCGGGGTCGATGTCGAGCCGCCCCGGATTGCGGAACCAGACGCCGTTGAAGGCGATGTCCGGGAGGCCGTCGCCATCGATGTCCAACACCGCGGCGCCCAAGGTCTGGGCAAGCTGTGGTGCCGCGGCCACGATGTAGCGCTCCCACGTCGCATCGTCGACGCGCACGAACCGGTAGGCCGTCTGGGTCTCGCGGCGCGAGACGATCACCTCAGGACGGCCATCGCCGTCGAAGTCCGCCAGACCGATGCCGCCGGTACCCCACGCGGCACCCGGCAGCGCTTCTGCGATCGCGAAGTGCGTCCAACGCGTCCACTCTGATCTTGCCATGTCGGCTTGGCCTCCCCCCTCAGACGAGCTTCCGCGGACAGTGTACGCCAGACGTAACGGAGGTCAAAGCGCGGGTCCGGCCATCTCAGGCGCCCGACACTCCCACCATCGGCAGTTTCCTCTGCAAGTTGGCCCAAGGATCCAGGCGTTACCTGACACCGCACGTTGTTAGAGCCCGTATCGACTTGGGCGCATTGTCGTTAAGCATGGTATAATGGCAGCCCAGGAAAGGCGGGAATGGACGGGCAACATGCAGAGAAATACCCATGGCCAAGGACTGGTCGAATTCGCGCTGCTTCTCCCCCTGCTTCTACTTCTTCTACTGGGCATCATCGAGTTCGGCATTGCGGTCTTCGCCTACAACACCACAGCGAACGTCGGGCGCGAAGTCGCCAGATATGGCGTCGTGCATCCCGACCCCACGGCCATCGTCTACATCGATGCCGAAGCAGTGGGTTCAGCCCGGAGATCCAGCGCTGGACAACCGGGCTGATCACGAGTACACTGTTGATCACACCCACCTGCACCGACAGCCGGCATCTCAAACACGGTGCAGGTGACCGTCACGTACGAGCATCGTTTCCTGACCGGCCCGGTCATCTTGGCCCTTGGCGGCAAGGACGAGGTGAAGATGCAGACGGTGACGACGATGTTCGCCGAACGACCATGTACATAGACGGTAAAGCCGTAGGTTCTCAGCGATAAGGAGGATAGGATGGGGCGTCTCCGGGGGTTCTTATGGTTGATCGCAGGCGTCGTCGTGGCAGCCCTGGCGGGCGGCGTTGCCTTTATCGCACTCTCACGGGCGACGGCACAGGGATTTCGCGCGTCGGATCTGGTCGCACCTGAGGAGAGCGTGGTCGTCGTGACGCGGGCCGTGGACATCAGCGGCGTCCTGACGACCGATAACGTCGAGGTCCAGCAGATGCCGGTCGACAGCATCCCCGAGAGCGCTGTGCGGGATATCAACCAGGCACTCGGCAAGATCTCGCTCGTCTCGCTCTACCCCGGCGAGATCGTGCTGAGCGAGCGCCTGCTCGACCCCAACGTGGTGGCGCCCGGCGGGCGGATGGCGCTCGTGCTCGCCGACGACAACGTCTTGATGGCTTTTCCTGCAGGCGACCTCCTCAACCAGGTGAACGTGCTCAACCCGGGAGACCACGTCGATTTCCTCTTCACCTATGAGATGCCGGTCGACCGCGAGACCGGACTCCTCCCCGTCTCCCCGCAAGGGACGGTAGGGGGAGCGACGACCGACAGAAGAGCAGCCCGTCGAGACGCTCACCTTCGACCTGCTGCAGAACGTGACGATCGCCCAGATCGTGCGCCAACTCGATGACAACGGGCAGCCGACGGGGGCACCGCGGGCGCTGCTGCTGGCCATCGACCCGCAGGACGCCCTGGTCCTCAAGTACATGAAGGACGTCGGCGCGACCGTCGACATGGTGCTCCGTGCGCCGGGCGCCGAAGGTGAGTTTGCCGTGGACCCGGTCAACCTGGACTACGTCATCAACGGCTACATCGTGCCCGGCGAGGGATTGCCCTAGCAGAGTGCCGGTCGTGACCTTTGGGGTCTTCTTGTCAACCAGGCGCCGGCTCCACAGAGAGACCCCAAAGGTCTCGATATCGTCGGACCACCAGATTAAACGAATTTTGAGGGGGGTATCGTTGGCTGAGTTAATGCGGGGACAGACGCTACAGATTCTGCTTGTCAGCGCAAGTGACAGCGTCCAGGAAGAGGTCGGGCAGGCACTTGCGGCCGGCATGACGCGGCCCTATCGGCTGCACTGGGTGGCACAGCCGCACCTGGCCTTCGTACGTGCGCAGGACCTGCTGCCCCAGATCATCATCGTGGACGACGACCTGGGCGACGCGGATCCCATCCCGACGATCCGCCGCCTCGCATCCTCGGTATCCAACGCCGTCATCCTCTTCCTCGTCCGCCAGGAAAACGCAAGCGACGCCAGCCAGGCTGTCCTCGTCGGCGCACGCAGCTTCATCACCAAACCTCTCAAGACCGACGAACTGATGATGACGCTGCATCAGGTGATGGCCTACCAGCGGGCAGCCCACAGTCGAGCCGAGCGTCGTCGAGGGCGTCAACGGCCGGATCGTCGTCTTCTGTGCGCCCAAAGGGGGCACGGGCCGCACCACCCTGGCCGTCAACACCGCCATCGCGCTACGCGAGATCGACGACCGACCGGTGGTCGTCGTTGATGCGGATTACGCTGCCCCGGCGATGGACGTCGCGCTCAACCTGGATCCCGGGCGCAACGTCGCCGACCTGCTTCCGAGGCTGACGCGCCTCGACGAAGTGCTGATTGAAAGCGTGCTGGCGGAGCACACGTCGGGCCTCAAAGTCCTCCTGGCCCCGCCGCCTGCCGATCTGCACGCGCCGCTCACGCTGCCGCAGGTGCAGCACATCCTGGTGATGCTGAAGCGAATGTTCCCGTGGGTCATCGTCGACCTGGGCTTGCCGATGGACGAGACGGCGTTTGCCTTCCTGGATGGCGCCGATCGGGTGATTATGACGGTCATTCCCGAGATGGTGGGCCTCAGGAACACGCGCCTGATGCTGAACCACTTCGCAGATGAGGGCTATCCGCAGGAGAAGACCTGGCTCGTCCTCAACCGCTCGACGCTGCGTGGGGGCATCACCCGGGCGGACATCGAGCAGCGGCTGAAGGTGCCGATCGGTTTCGAGGTCCCTGACGATCAGGCGCTCGTGACGCACACGGTCAACCGCGGCGTGCCCCTGATGCTCACGCACCGGCGCACGGCGGTAGCCCGCGGCATCCGCAGGATCGCGCAGCAACTGAGCCAGGAACGTCGTGAGGGCCCCGGCTACGTCGGCGAGGTTCAAAGAGAAGAGTCGCGCGGTCTTCTGGGGCGCTTCTTTCCTTCATCAAGCTCATAAGAGGAAGGCAGGTAAGCGATGGCAGTAGGTCTCCCGCTCACCGTCGGAGTGCTGGTCGGCTTCTCCGTCGTGCTCATCTTTATGGCGATTTGGCTGTTGCTCCAGCGGACGGACGCCGTGGAGGAGCGGCTGGATCAGTACGGCCTGCTCGCCGCGAGTGCCGGCTCGGTCGCGGTCGGCGACAGCACCCGCCGTTACCATCGCTCCGGCTTCCGGCGATTCCTGTCGGGTTTCGGCCTCGGGCCGAAGTTGGCCCTGTCCCTTGGCCGGGCCGATCTCCCGTTGACGGCTGCGGAGTTCGGCCTGATCGTGCATCGGGCTGGGCTTGCTCGGCGTCGCTATCGGCACCTGGCGTCTCAATCTCGCGCTCGGCCTCGTCCTGGGGGCCGCACTCGCGTTTCTGCCGATCATCTACCTCAACACGAAGAAAAGGCGGCGCCTGCGCGCGTTCACCGAGCAACTGCCCGATATGCTGACGCTGCTCGTCGGCGGCCTGCGCGCCGGCTACGGCCTCAACCAGGCCCTGGACCTGGTGGTCGAGCGTATCGGCAGCCCGATGTCCGATGAGATGGCCGACGTCGTGCGCGCCATCAACCTCGGCATTCCGCTGCGCCGCGCCCTCGACGATGCCGTCGTGCGAATTGGGTCGGACGATTTCAACCTGGTCGTGGTCGCCATCGACGTCCAGTATGAGACCGGCGGCAACCTGGCGGAGACGCTGGACATCATCAGCGACACGGTGCGCGATCGGCTGCGTATGCTCAGCCGAGATCCGCGTGATCACGGCGCAGCAGCGCTTCACCGGCTACCTGCTGGCGGCGCTCCCGCATCCTCGTGGGTCTGGTCGTCTTTCTGATCAATCCCGACTACGTGCGGGAGCTCTTCGCGCCGGGCTGGGTGCGCATCCTGCCGATCTCGGCCTTGGTGATGCAGGTGATAGGGTTCCTGGTCATCCGCAAGATCGTGGACATCGAGGTGTGAGCATGGACTTCAGCCAGTTCGAGACGATCATCCGGTGGGTCCTGACCTCGCCCGTTACCTCGTCGCCCCTGACTTTTGCCGCCTTGACCGGGCTGGCGACGGCCTTTGTGTGGCTGGCCGTCGCCCCCACACGCACGCAGGCGCAGAAGGACGGGCGCCTCGACGGCTATCTGCACGGGCGCGACATCATCGAGGATCTCGAGATGAGCCGGTCGTTCCTCATGCGGGTGGTGGTGCCGGCCCTCCGTAAGGGGCTCGACTCGCTCGCCTCCCTGTCACCCGGCAGGGACGTGCGGCGCGTCCAGCAGATGCTCGATCGAGGCCGGAGAGCCCGGTGGGCTAACGGCACCCGACATTTTCGGCCTGCAGATCCTCTCCGCCGTCGGCCTTGTCGCGCTCTATCTGCTCGTCGTGCGCGCGTTCGGATTGCTACAGTCGGCGGTCGTGGCTCGTCACGCTTCGCAACGGCGCGCTCCTGGCGCTGGTGGGCTATCTGCTGCCCCGGGTGTGGCTCCGCGGACGCGTGAGACAGCGCCAGGGCGAGATCATCCGCAACTTCTCGAACGCCCTCGACCTGCTGAGCGTCAGCGTCGATGCGGGCCTCGCGCTGGACTCCGCCATGGTGCGGGTCTGCGAGCGGTGGGACAATGCGCTGACGCAGGAGATGAATCGCGCCGTGAGGGAGATCCGGGTGGGCACACCGCGCAACACCGCGCTCCAGCGGATGGCCGAGCGGACGGGCGTGCAGGAGGTGCTCACCTTCGTCGGTGTGCTGATCCAGTCCAGCGAGCTGGGTGTCAGCATCGCCCAGACGCTCCACACGCAGGCCAGCCAGGTGCGCGTACGCCGCAGGCAGCGTGCCGAGGAGTTGGCCCGGCAGGCCGAGCATCAAGATGATCATCGCGCTCGTGTTCCTGGTCTTCCCGGCGTTGCTGGTTGTATTGTTGGGCCCGGGCATCCCGCGGATCTTCGAAGCCTTGGGCTCGTTGAGCGGATGACGCGGCACCTGGCTCTTTGGGTGCAGGCGCACCTGCACCCGGTGTCCGGGCACAGGCCCACCGACCTTCGCAAGGCCGCACCTTGCGAAGGGTTCAGAGGAAAGAGGACAGAACAGTGACGACGTTTGCAGACACCGTGCCCACCGGACGGGAAGACCCTCTCTATAGAGAGGGGTCCGACCACCTGCAAAGGGGCGAATGGCAAGCAGCTATCGACGCGTTCGAGCAACTCCAGGAGAAGTACCCCGACAGCGATCTGGCCGCGCGCGCGCTCGAACAGGCACAGTTGAGATCGGGCGTCGACACCGGAAGGAAGATCCGGGGACGGCGCATCACGCTCCGGTTCTGGCCGATCCTGCTGCGGCTGGCCGTCGTCGCGCTGATCGGCTATCTCGTCTACACCGGCGGGCGCCTGCTCGTCGAGCGCGTGCAGCCCATGGTTCGCCAGGCACAGCTCGAAAGAGAGCGCGACCAATTGCTCACGGAAGGGCAGTCCTTCCTGGAGGGCGGCGAGTATGCAGCAGCCGAGCAGCGCTTCAACGCGGTGCTGGCGATCGAGAGTGACAACGAGCAGGCGCTCGCCGGGCTGGCCGTGATCGGCCGAGAGCGCGATATTGCGGCCCTCTACGATCAGGCGATCTCGCTCGACGATAGCGGGGAGGACGACGCGGCGATGGCGCTCTATCTGGAGCTTCAGGCGCTTCGCCCCGGCTACCTGGACGTCGACAGCCGCATGGCCAAGATCAACCAGGAAGGGTCTGTCGCAAAACTCTACGCTGATGCCAACGCAGCCTATGAAGCCGGCGACGCCCAGGCAGCGATCGCGGGCTATGAGGCGCTGCGCGAGAAGAACCAGGCCTACGAACAGGCAAACGGTGGAGAGCCGGCTCTTCGAGCTCTACTTCGGCCAGGGAAAGGCCATTGTCCGACAGGATCCGCCGCAGCTCGAGGCACTGCCCCAGGCGTTGAGCTACTTCTCCAAGGCCCTGGCCCTGGAACCCCGCAGCCAGGAAGCAAGCCTGGAGCGACAGTTGCTCAAGCTCTTCCTGGAGGGCCAGACAGCCTACTATGCGGAGCGGTGGACCGAGGCGTCTGCGGCGTTCCGCGTCGTCTATGACGCGCGCCCCGACTACCTCGGCGATACGGTGCTGACCGAGCTCTATGACTCCTACGTCCGCAGCGGAGACCAGTACCGCGATGCGGGCGACAACTACCTGGCCTACGAGCAATACCGCAGTGCCAGCGAGCTGCCGGTCCAGGACACCGCCTTTGCGGAGGGCCGGCTCTTCTACGTCCGCCCCCTGCTCACGCCGACCGCCACGCCGACGCCGACCGCCACGCCGCGCCCCGAATACGCCGGGCCACCGGCCACGCCGCGACCGCTCTCCAGCTACAAGGATCGCATCGTCGTCAAGGCCGACTACCCCAACCGCGGCGAGATCTGGGTGATGGATCCCGACGGGGGGAATCGTCAGCGGCTGGGCCGCAACTCCGATCTGCTGGCGCAGTTCGACGACCTCGAGGACCAGGAGCGCTATTCGCCCGACGGCGACAGCTTCGTCTTCAGCCAGGCTGTTTCGTCCACGGATCCCCGGCAGCAGATCTTCCGGACCATCCCGGTTGCGGAACGCACCGGAGGTCAGTGGTTCGTCCAGATCACCCAGCTTGGACGGCGACTGCACCGCGCCCGTCTGGTCGCCTGACGGCAACTGGATCGCCTTTGTCTCTTCGGCTATCGATAGCGATGACATCTGGATTGTGCAGTGGGACGGGAACTTCGCGCAGCCGCTGACGCCTAACCCCTGGGAGTGGGACCGGCACCCGACCTGGTCGCCGGATAGCGACAAGATCATCTTCTGGTCCAACCGCTCGGGCCTGATGCAGATCTACAGTATGAACGTGGACGGCAGCGAGGTCACCAATATCAGCAACACGACGTGGGACGAGTACGACCCCATCTGGATCAAATAAGAGGAGTTCTGATGCGCAGACGAACCAACGGATACAGTGAGCCGGCCGCCGAGCCCGCGGTGGGCCAAGGGCCGGCACGAGGCGCGGGGGCCGTCCGCTCGCACCAAACCGAGACCTACAACCGGGTGCGCGAGCGCGTGCAGCGCCGCTTGCTGGCGGAGCTGAGCCCCGTCGTCGACACGAACGACGCCACCAGCGTGCGCAGAGCGCTCGAACAGATCTTCGTCGAGACGCTGCAGGACGAACGTCTCCCGATGAGCCGCACCGACCGCACCATGCTCTTCGAGCAGATCGTTGCGGACGTGCTCGGCTACGGGCCGATCGAGCCCTTCCTGCGCGATGACACCGTGACAGAGATCCTCGTGAACGGCGCGAACCAGATCTACATCGAGCGCAGCGGCATCCTGGAGGAGACCGACGTCCAGTTCCGCGACAACGACGAGGTCATGCACGTGATCGACCGGATCGTCACGCCGCTGGGCCGGCGGATCGACGAGAGCAGCCCGATGGTCGACGCCCGGCTCCCCGACGGCTCTCGCGTCAACGTCATCATCCCGCCGCTCGCCCTCGACGGTCCCTCGATCAGCATCCGGAAATTCGCGCGCGCGTTCTTCACGATGGACGACTTGGTCAAGGTCGACACCCTCACGCCCGACATGGCCGACTTCCTGCGCGCCTGCGTTCAGGCACGGCTCAATATCGTGATCTCGGGCGGCACGTCGACCGGCAAGACGACGCTGCTCAACGCGCTGTCGAACTACCTTCCGGACACCGACCGGATCATCACCATCGAGGACTCGGCCGAGCTGCAGCTCAACCAGCGCCACGTGGTCCGGCTGGAGTCCCGCCAGCCCAACGTTGAGGGAAAGGGCCAGGTCACCATCCGCCAGCTCGTCATCAACGCCCTGCGTATGCGGCCCGATCGCATCGTGGTGGGCGAGGTCCGCGGCGGCGAGGCCCTCGACATGCTCCAGGCCATGAACACGGGTCACGACGGGTCATTGACCACGGCACACTCCAACTCGCCGCGCGACACCCTGAGCCGTATCTCCACGATGACACTGATGGCCGGGATGGATCTGCCGCTGGCCGCCATCCGCGAGCAGATTGCCTCGGCGTTCGACGTGATTGTCCACGTGGATCGCGTGGCGGACGGCTCCCGGAAGGTCGTCTACATCTCAGAGGTCCAGGGGCTGGAGGGGCCGACGATCGTGATGCAGGATATCTTCCGCTTCATGCAGACCGGCTATCACGATGGCCGGGTCGAGGGCTATTTCACGGCCCTGGGCGTGCGCCCGAAGTTCATGGACAGGATCGAGACCTCAGGGATCGAACTCCCCCCGACGATTCTCAATCCCGAGCGCGCGTACCTGAGGCGCGGACGCTAGCAGTTCGTAGTAACCGCTTCAGCAGGTTCCGGCGGACGTACCGCTCGAGGCCTGTCTCGAACGGCTCTACGTTTTTGCACTAAGCTGCGTAGGTTCGTAGGTGCCGCTTCAGCGGTTCCGGGAGAGAACACAATGGACGGACTGGAACGAAGTTGGCTCGATCCCAGCACCACAAACGGCTGAGTGAGGCGCCGGGACCCGCGTCGGTGACCCGGGTCATGGAAGAGTTCGAGATGCTCTCCCAGAGCGGCCGCCTGTCCCAGTTCCACCCTATGGCCACGGGGTTCAGCCCCCTGGACGACATCCTCAACGGCGGGATTGCGTCCGGGCGAGCTGGCCGTCATCGGCGGGCCGTATGGTGTGGGGAAGACGATCCTGGCCCTCCAGATCGCGCGCAACTTCGTGGTCTCCGCCGAGCAGAACAAGGCGATGTACATCTGCTATGAGCACGACCGCGCCCATCTGCTCACGCGGCTCCTCTGCCTGGAGAGCGCGGAAGCCGGCGATCGCGACAGCGCCCTCACGTTGCGCAAGCTCAGCCAGCTCTCTTTCAGCCCGCTCGAGACCAGCGGCGTCATCGCTCAGTTGCGCGAGGATGCCCGCTACCACGACCTCATCGCCCGGATTGACGGCTACGCCGATCGCCTGATCCTGGCCAAGGCCAGCGGCGTCTACACGTCGCTTCAGGAGATCCAACAGTGGGCCCGGTCGATGCAGTCGGATCCCGGACGGGCACACCGCCGTGATCGTCGACTACCTGCAGAAGGTGCCGGTGAACCGCGACCTGCTGCGCACCGAGGACGAGATCACGACCTATCTCACCCACGGACTCAAGGATCTGGCGCTCTCGGAGGGCATCCAGGTCATCGCCGTCGCGGCGGCCGACCGGCTGGGGCTGCAATCGCAGCGGATGCGGCTGTCCGACCTGCGGGGGAGCTCGGCCCTTCAGTACGAGACCGACATAGGGCTGGTCCTCAACAGCAAGTACGACATCGTCAGCCGCGAGCACCTGATCTATAACCTGTCCGACGCCGAGACGATGCGCGGCTGGGTCGTGTTGAGTGTGGAGAAGAACCGGGCAGGACGCCACGCCGTCGACATGGAGTTCGCCCTCGACGCCACCCACTTCCGCATCGTGCCGCAGGGCGACTTCGTGCGCGAGCGTCTCGTCGACGGCAAGGCTGTATTGACCTGAACAAGGGTATGAGGCGGGAAAGACAAGAATGAGGAGAACCACTGTAGAGCTTCGGAGGCGTAGGCAGCGTGGCCAAAGCCTGGTTGAGATGGCGCTCGTGTTGCCGCTGCTTGCGATACTTCTGATGGGCGTCGTCGATATGGGTCGCGCTTTCCACTCCTACATTGTCATCACCAACGCATCGCGAGAAGGGGCGCGGCGGGCATCACACATACCTACGACCTGTGACAAGAAGGGAGTCTGTGTGCCGGCGGTTGACATCATCGAGACGGCAGTCAAACAAGACGCGGCGAACAACGGGATGGATCTAACCGAGGACAACACAATCATCAGTATCGGGGCCAGCCAGGGCCTGGCCGGCGGCGATCCTATCTCCGTGACTGTCCAGTACACTTTCACCACCTTTATCGGCGGTCTGATCGGCCTCCCGGAGTTCCCGATTCGGAGTTCTACGGAGATGGTGATCTTTGGCAATTAGTGTTGGGCTCGCACACCGGATTGTGGCACGCAGTGTGAGACGAAGGAGAGTTACCCAGTGACGCAGGAGACTGAGCCCCGATACGGGCAGGTATTGGTGGTCGTAGCCGTCGCGCTCCTCGCGCTCCTTGCGTTCGTCGCTCTGGCCGTCGACGTCGGTGGTGTATACCAGGAGCGACGAGCGATGCAGAACGCGGCTGATGCCGGCGCGCTGGCTGGCGCGCGGGAGATGTGTTTTGGGTCTGAAGCTAACGCAGAGAGCGTGGCCCGTGATTACACCATCAACAGGAATGGTGCCGCAGGCGCTCTTGTCACAGTAACGGCCCCCACGACCGTGACCGTCGTCGCCACCCAGACCTATGCCACCTACTTCGCGGGTCTGATTGGCTTCGACGAGATCCCGGTCGATGCCGACGCGACAGCGGTATGCGGAAAGTCAGAGGCGGTTGGCGACCTGTGGCCTGTGGGATTCGACAAGAATCGCTGGGAGCAGGCAGTTGACCAGAGCCAGATCGGGTGTGGGGACAGGGTTATCATCTGGCAAGGCTCAAACCAGATCAACTGCGGCAACCCAACTGACGGAGGGCTCGACTGCTGCACGCTGTACAAGGACAAGAATAAGGATGATGTGCTCGAGTACCTGGACTGCAACGCCAACTATGTGCCCAAGATGTACCCGCTCGACCGGGCCGCATGGTCGATTTCACCGCCGGTCTGCTGCAGTACGACCCCTGTGAGGGCAACGACAGTGCGGGCGTCGGCGCCGATGAGATCAAGTACCGGATCGCCGGCGAGGCTCACGGCGAAGCGTGCACGCCCTATCTCAGCCTACCCGACTGCTATGCGGGGGGTGTCGGCTCGGGCGTAGCTTCCTCAGGCTGGATCGCAGCCGAGAAGATCACCGACGGTCGCATCGTACATATACCACTCTACGATCCTGACTACTCGGGGAAAAATGTACCCGGGACCATCACGATCTCCGAGGGGGACTCCGACACTGACCCGGATCTTAACGTCTGCAAGATCACGGACTCTCACAGCGGAGGTAACGAGGCCTACTACATTGATGAGCTCTTGTGCCTGCAAGTCGGAGTCTACCACGAAGACGAGGACAAATGGATCACAGCAGGCTACCTGCGCGCGTTTCCTGTCGACACGAAAACCGCCCCGGCCCCGGTAATAGTGGGCACCATACCGTGCACAGCGGATCATACTCCCCCGCCCGAGTGTTTCACCGCACCCGGATGGACAACAGGTGATCCTGCGAATCCCGGTGACGTCAAAGCCGTGAGTTTGATCGAGTAGCCTACTTCGGAGTTCGGAAGCGTCCAGAACTCTCAGGAGAGCAGCGGGCGGTTCTGAACTCGCCGGAACCGATGAAACGAGCGCTACATACATCAGGATTCGTCACCCAGCATCCGCCACCAGCGCCTCGAGCCCCACGCGGTCGCCGAAGGCGCGTGCTTTGAGCCCGGCATTGGCCGGTCGAGGGTGGCGCCCTGACGAAGCCGGCACTGCTGCGGTCAGCGTGACCGACGACATCACCGTCACGGTGGCCACGCGGGAGACGGTCGGGACCATCTTCGCCGGCATGGTCGGCATCAACAGTGTGGACATCGGGGCTGATGCCACCGCGGTCTGTGGCGTTACCCAGGGCGACGAACCTGGGTTTTGGCAAAGTGAGGCCCTATGGAACAGCATCGAAGGAAGGGAAAAGTAACGGCGCGACGCTGGCGGCGTGGCCAGAGCCTCGTGGAGATGGCGCTGATTCTGCCGGTGCTGCTGCTTTTGGTCGCCGCCGTCGCTGACTTCGGGCGTGCCTTCAACAGCTACATTGTTATCAACAATGCCGCCCGCGAGGGAGCGCGCTTCGCCGCGCGGTACGACCACACAGACACGATCAACGGTTACATCCTTGTGCGGTGTACCAGGAGGCGGCCGACAGCGGAGTGGATATCGGGCACTGCACGACTCCCGGCGATCCCGTTCCCGCGGTTCCCGCCATCGCTGCCGTTACGATCGATCCGGCGCAGTGGGACTCACCACCAGGGTGGCAGGTGAGCCGATCACGGTCACCGTCAACTATACCATCACGACCATCTTCACCGGCCTTGTGGGCCTGGACACGATACCGATGCACAGTCAGAATGTCATGGTCATGTTCGGCAGTACGCAGGAGCCTGAGACTTAGCCGGCGGCGTGCACTTGGGCACGCAGGGAGGATTATAATGCTACGGCATGATATACTTTGTCACAAGGGTCAGGTGCTGGTGCTCGTGGCCCTGGCCCTATTGGTCCTGGTCGCGATCGTCGCTCTGGCAGTTGACGGGGGAAGTCTCTATGCTGAACGCCGGAAGATGCAGAACGCTGCTGATGCCGGCGCGCTGGCGGGCGCCCGGGAGCTGTGCCTGAATGAGTTTTCGACGTTGACGACCGTGACGAAGGCTGCCGACAAGTATGCCGTCGAGCTGAATGGCGCGGACGGAGCTGTCGTGACGGTGTCGGCCCCGGTGACTGTCACCGTGGTTGCAACAGAAACGGCACAAACCTTCTTCGCGCGGGCCATCGGCTTCGACGAGGTCGAGGTATCGGCGCGGGCCTCGGCTAGTTGCGAGGGTCCGGTGGCCGGCGGGGGGCTATGGCCACTCGCCGTCGGTGAGGACGTGTATGATCGAACGTGTACGGATCCGGAAAAGTGCATCGCGTGCGGGGAGCTGTACTATGCCTACATCAGCGACCCGACGATCTCCTGGGACAACTGCGACTTTCCTGCTGTCGACCTACAGCGCGCCCCGGGGCAGAATGAATGCGACGTATCGTTCCTGGGGGAAGCCTTTGACTCGAACACCGACGGACTGCCGGATATCGACAAAGTTCAGCACCTTGACAGTGACAGCAGGGGTTGGTTGGACCTGCAGATTCCGCTTGACCCTTACCCTAGCTTCTGCCACGAGAACTGCGGAGTGAAGAACGTGGAATGCTGGATCGAGAATGGTCATCCAGGTCCAATCTTCGTTCGCGACTGTGTAGCCGGAGAGTCCGGCGACATGCCCGCCCTCAAACACCGATCAACGATGAATGTGACGAAATCCACAATCTTCTTCTCTTCGATCGCGAGTGCAACGCAGGCGATACGTTGAGCAACTGGTATCAGTGCAGCCAGAACATCAACCCTGGCGTGGACTACTACCACATCTCCGGCTTCGGCTGTATTAGAGTCATTGGCTACTACAATGCGTGGTTAATGTGCGGCGCCGACCCCGACGACCGCAAGGAAAACAAGGCGCAGGTCGTGATCGTCCAGAAAATGTGCGCAAAGGACTCGAACGGTAACGAGATGGACCGCTACGATGAGTGCACAGCTTTGACCCCAGGCAGCGGCGTACCGGTGATCCTGAGGAACCGATCGTAGTGCAGCTGTCGGAGTAACCGGCGAGGCTCGATGCCCTACTAGATGCCGTCGGATAGGCCCACACGCGATCGCCGCGCGTGTGCTGCATCGGTGAAGAGGCTATCCGCCACCACCGACCTGCGTCGCCTTCCAGTGCTTTTGCGAATCAGAGCATCCCCACGCGTGGCCTGGTCCTCATCGTCGTGGCGCTCTCGCCTTCGCCCACGAACTCGGCTTTGGCGACCCCGCCGATGGCGCCGCCGTCTGCGGCGTGACTCAGGGCGCGGGCCACGTCTGACCCATGGCCCACAACACCCTCAACTGGCCCCAAGACCCCCAATGCGGCGACTGGATCCTCCTCCAGGAAGTCGGCGCCGCAAACTGTGAGACGTGGAACTGCTGCGTCCTCTACGATGAGGACTGGAAATCGCGATGTTTCTGCCCTGCCAGGATGACTGGGGCCCCTTTAGCCCTCCCCTCGACCGGCGTCGCCTGCCTGGAGGTCTACGAGATCGACACGATCCCCGGCCCTTACTACCTCGTGCTGGGCCACGGCCGTCACAAAGTGCTGCTCACGCGCATCCCGTGTGATGACGACGGCAATCCTCCCGCAGCCTGCACGAGCGCGCTGGGGTGGACCGGGGGCGGCCTTACCAAACCCGGCGATGTAAGGTCCGTGAGCCTGGTCGAGTAATCGTCTCGTACGCATCCCAGGTTCGTAGGTGCGACTTCAGTCGTTCCGTTCAGCTCCTTCTCCCGAACCGATGAATCGGTTACTACGAACCTGAACTCGTCAGCCGGCTTCAGGTCTTGGGTTCCTGGCCTGAGGCAACCGGCTTCCGGCATCCGGCATCCGGCATCCGGGATCCGCCTCACTCTGTCACCGCCTCCGCCACCAGCGCCTCCAGCCACACGCCGTCGTCCATCGCGCGGGCCTTCCACTCCGGCATCAGCCGGTCCAGAATCACGCCCTGCGCGAAGCCCGCGTAGTAGAAGCGGGTCTCTCCACTCCGTCCGCCTGTCCGCTGGACCTCGCCTAGCTGTCCGGTCCAGTATCGCTCGCGCGTGCGGTAGCCCTTGTACTCGGGGTCATCCGCCAGCGCGGGCAGCGGCACGTACGTTCCGGCGCTGACGGCGTGCTGCGCCGCCAGGCCGATCGATAGTTCCGCGTACTTCGCCAGCCCCTCCAACCACTCACGTTGCTGCTCGTAGGCGACCAGGTCTGAGCCAAGCCCCGCGCGACGCTCCGCACGCAGATCCAGGAACGTGCGCGCCGGCGCCGCGACCTCGTCCTCGGACGTGCCCGGATCGGCGGCTGCCTTTGCCGCGTCGTAGAGCGCCGAAAGCTCAGCGCTCCACGCATCCTGCGACGCATCCCACGGATACCCGGCCTCGGCGGCATTGGCGCGCTCTGCCGCAGCCAGCCGCTCGGGTGCTACGGTGCCCTGATAGGCATGAAAGGCCTCGTGCGCCAGCCCACCCACGTAGTTCTCGGTCGACCCCATCAGCAGCGCCCAGGCCAGTCGATACGGAAAGATCGGTTGCAGGAAGGGCGGCAGGTCGTGCCGGAAGCCTTGAAAGAACTCAACCTTCGCGTATTCCTTGGTGTAGAGCGTTGCCACCCATCGATCTCCGACCAGCACGGCGAAGTTCTCGGGTGTCTCACCCGTTGCGGGCAGCGGCTGGCGATAGTAGACCTGTCCCATGAACGCGTCGTCCGGCACAGGCTCCCATGCCCCACCCCGCTGTTCTCTCCTCGGCATCATCACCCATCCCTCGGGCGGCGTGCCGGGATAGCCCAGCAGGAAGGCATAGGCCTCGTTGTGCACGATCACCGGGATGGTCACATCACCCCACCCCGGCCGGTCGGCGCTGCCGGGCCAGACGTCGCTACCCACGCCGGCGACCAGGTTGAGGTACTCAGCCACCCGGGCCTTCTCCACGTCGGCGAGGTGGTCGAGCACGCTCGAGCGCGTGGGCAGGCCGATGTTACTGAGGGCTGAGGCCGCGACGGCGAGCACCAGCAGCAGCAGCGGGCCCGCAACGAGAATGAGAAGCACGGTTTTCACACGGATCGCGCCCACCTGGTGGGCGTCGGGGGCAAGGAACACGGACAGCAACGGCATGGATAGACCTCCGGATTGAGTTGTCATGGATACAACGCAGGGACGCCCTGAGTTATTCGGTCGAGTAGGCCCAGAGGGCTAGGACAAGCCCTGCCCACTACGCTACGATCGTCATCTGTAGGAGCACCCCTTGTGGGTGGGTGCTTTCAGGATTGGGACGGGCTGCTCGCGATGATGGACCGCGGGCCCTCCCCCCTCCCCGGACGCTCGTCCAGCCATCCTCGCCGCGTGTGCGAGAGAGAGACCTTTGAGGTTTTCCTTCTCGTGTAGAAGCCTTCAAAACAAGCAAAACCTCAAAGGTCTACCCAGGACGCGGAAGGCCATCCGGGGGCGCGCGAGCGAGAGACCTTTGAGGTTCCTTCTCGTGGTGATGCCTTCAAAACAAGCAAAACCTCAAAGGTCTACCCGGGACGCGGAAGGCCATCCGGGGGCCCTGCGCGAGCGAGAGACCTTTGAGGTTTTCCTTCTCGTGGTGATGCCTTAAAAAAGCAAAACCTCAAAGGTCTACCCGGGACGCGGAAGGCCATCCGGGGGCCCTGCGCGGGCGAGAGACCTTTGAGGTTTTCCTTCTCGTGGTGATGCCTTCAAAACAAGCAAAACCTCAAAGGTCTACCCGGGACGCGGAAGGCCATCCGGGAGCCCTGCGCGAGCGAGAGACCGTTGAGGTTTTCCTTCTCGTGGTGATGCCTTCAAAACAAGCAAAACCTCAAAGGCCTGCCCGGGACGCGGAAGGCCATCCGGGAGCCCTGCGCGAGCGAGAGACCTTTGAGGTTTTCCTTCTCGTGGTGATGCCTTCAATACAAGCAAAACCTCAAAGGTCTACCCGGGACGCGGAAGGCCATCCGGGGGCCCTGCGCGGGCGAGTGAGGTCCGCTGCCGAGGACAGCACCCGCTCAGCGCGGGCAGACTAGCGCCACCTACCCGAGGCGAGAAAGATTGGACCAATCCCGGAAGATTGGTCCAATCGCATGTCCGCGGGGCGGGAGGACCGCCGCTAATCCTCCGACAGGATCCGGTCCACGACCTGCTGCCGGTACTCCGGCGAGAGCGTGTGGAAGAACGCGCTGTAGCCCGTCACCCGCACCACCAGGTCCGGGAACTTGCTCGGGTCCTTGTGCGCCTCCAGGATCTGCTCCTTCGAGATGATGTTGAGGTTGATCAGCGTGCCACCCTGCTGGTTGTGCGTCATGATGATGGCCGCGACGTTCTCGATCCCGCCCGCGTCCTTCATCAGCTTGCGGTCGATGTCGAGCTGCAGCGGGGCCGAGTTCCCGCGGCCCGGCTGTACCGTCGCCACGGCGACGGCCTTTGCCGTGGGCGCCGCGGCACCGATGCGCGAGAAGCCGGGGTCGGGCTCGGAGCTGTGCGAGATCGGCGCGCCTGCGTGGCGCCCGTTGGGCGTCGCGGGCACGATCTTGCCCAGATCGACGACGTCGCCGTGCGAGAAGAGCCCCGGCAGGATCCTGTAGCCCTTGGCTGTGGGCGCGTCGTAGCACGCGACAAAGGCCTGCGAGATGCGCTTTGCCCAGAAATCGGCCCGCGAGTGGCCGGAGCCGAAGCGCGCGATGTTCTTGAGCATCAGCCGGATGTTCTCGGCGTCCTCGAAGTCCGCGTCGAGCACTTCCTTGAGGCCCTCCCAGGTCAGCCGGCCCTCGTTCACAACCCGCTGCTCGATCGCCGCGAACGAGTCCGCCACCGTGGCCAGCCCCACGCCATCCGCAGTCAGCCGGTAGATGTCGACCCCACCCTCGACGACGTCGAGGCCGCGCTCGATCGGGCCGTGACAGAAGAGGTTGAGCACGATCTCGACCGAGTTGCGCCCCTGGTAGGTCATGTGCCAGTCGAAGCCCTGCTTCATCGTGTCGCACGAGATCCGCAGATGGTGGACGTAGCGCTCCCACAGCGCCTCCATCGACCGCGCCTCAGGCTCGTCGTCCACCGTCTCCCGGAAGGCGAGCAGGAAGGGCTTGATAAGGCTTTGCCGCGTGATGTCCTGGAGCGGATACTCGATACCCGGCAGCGCGGTCCAGTTGCAGCCCACCTTCGCCCGCATCCGCGCGAGCTCGATCGGCACCCCGCTCTTGGCGTAACCCGCGTCCAGCCCGCCGGAACAGGAGAAGCTCGGTCCCGTTCCGTCGGCCAGATGGAATTCGAGCGCCCGGTGGAGCAGCCGCATATCCATTCCCTCGTGGACGCGCACCGCGAGGTTGTAGGGAATCGCCAGCCGGTGCGCTGCCTCCAGGATTAGGAACGACATGGGGCTCGTCAGATCCCGGCCGTTGGGCGCCTGGCCGCCGACCTGCGAGTAGTGGGTGTCGTTGTAGAAAAGGCTGGCGAGGTGCCAGATGACGGCCTCGTCGTTCCCGATGCCCGCGGCCTGGTCGGCCTCGTAGTAGGGACGCAGCAGCTCGTCAAGCTGGCTCAGCGCGCCGCCGGCGCGCCACATCCGATCGACCGATTGGAACCAGGCCAGGAACTGGCAGGCCTCGCGCAGCGTCCGCGGGGGGTTGTCGACCAACCACTCGTTCATCTCGGCGATGTCGAGCATGTTCTGGCGGACAAATGCGTCGTCCGTCGCCTCCGCTGTCTCGCGAGCATAGGCGATGTGGCGCCGGATCCAGTCCTGGATGCCGAGGACCAGGGCCTCCTCGCCGTCGTAGAAACCCGTGTCCTCGGGCTGGTTGAACGTGCGCCAGTAGCGGATCTTCTCCAGAATACCGCCCCACCCCAGTTCAAGCCCGATGCGCATATCCGGCCCAAGGTGGTTCATCGCGCCGATGCCGTTCTTCTGCAGGTCGTACAGCTTGTGGAGCTCATACAGGTGTGTGGGCCGGTCCTCGGGCCGCCACCCCCCGATGCCGTGTACGAACGCCGCCCACGCCCCGGCCAGCGAGCTCATCGGGTGAATGTAAACGGGGTGCGCCGCCAGAAACGCCCGGAAGTTCTCGCCGATGCAGCGTGGTCCGTAGCACCCACCCGACGGATGATTGGAGGTCCGCTCGAACTCGATGGGCTCGGGCCAATAGATCATCCCGTGGTCGTCCACGTCGTGGAACCCGTCGCGCTCCGTCTTCGCCAGCGTGTTCTCGATCTTCGTCTTTGTCAGTGCCTCAATGCGTTGTTGTACCGTCGGTGTCTGCGTTGTCATGCTTGTCCCTCACTTGTCGACAATATGCCTCAACTGTAACGCAGACGCCGGAATCGGCAAATGGCAAGGTGATTGAGGTCACCGCTCAGCCTTCGTTCCGGCTCAGCTCTAGTTCCGGCTCAGCCTTCGTTCCCCTCAGATCTCGTTCCGCTCAGTCTCGTTCCAGGCGGATCTGTGATCCGCCGCCCAGACGTAGCGAGCAGCCCCGGCTCAGCCTTCGTTCCGCCTCAGGTCTCGTTCCAGGCGGATCTGTGATCCGCCTGACGGACGAAGCAAACAGCCCCGGCTCAGGCTTCGTTCCAGGCGGATCTGTGATCCGCCGCCCGGACGTAGCGAGCAGCCCCGGCGCCCGAGCGCGATCAGCGCAGGTGGAAATAGTGATAGGTTGCGGCACCGAACAGGCTGCCGGTCGACACCTCGAGCAGGTAATCGCCCGCGGCAAGCGGGCCCGGGTCCAGCATCAGACGCTGCCCGTCCTGGACGGCGCTCTGCCAGGCGATGCGCTCGCCTGTGGCCAGGCTGATGAGAGGGTAGGCGTCCGCCGTGCCCACGTTCGCAATGACCACCGCGAGGCCCTGAAGCTCATCGACGGCGAACGTAGGAGCTTCATCCGGCGCGCTTTGCATGATCATGGTCCATCCGAAGAGCTGCATCACGCCACGGTCCGTGATCGCGTAGGCGCCGCGCACGTCCTCGGGCACCGACGTGACGTAGAAGTCCGGGATCTCGGCGAGGCCGTCCGTGAGCCAGGGCAGCACCGCCGGCACCACGAGCGCCACCAGCAGGATCACCGCACCCGCGATCACGCCGAGGTTGCGACGTCTATCTGTTGAAATCCTCATAGTGATGACCTATCTTTGATGCACGATAGACCACAGGCCCTCACGGGCGAGCGGTCTACCTCAGCGTCAGCATCGCCTCCGTGTAAGCCATCGAGACGAGGCGTTTACCGTCGCCGATGGAGGCGGGCCCATGCCCGGGGAAGAGATGGTCACACGCTAGGTGCGCGAGGCGGCGCAGGCTCTCGACGTACGTCGCGCGGTCATAGTCCGGACCGCCCTGCCAGCCCAACGCCACCGACTCGCCCTCGGGCCCGGTGAGGATCACGTCGCCCACAAACCAGAGCCACTCGCCACGCAGCTCGATCTCGTAGACGACGCAGCTCGACGCGTGGCCGGGGGCCTCCAAACAGCGGACCTTCCTCCCCCCGATGATCAGCTCCTCGCCGTCGGCGACCACCAGGTCGACCTCGCAGGGATCGAAGACGCCGTTCACCGCGTACCCCACGCAGCGATCGTCGCCTGCAGCCATAGCCTCGGCGCCCGCGGCATTTGACACGATCTTGACGCCCTGGCGCTGGAGCGCCGCCGCGTGGCTGGCGTGGTCGAAGTGGGCGTGGGTGACGAGGAGATAGGAGAGATCCTCCACACCGATGCCCCACCTGGCACAGTTGGCCAGCACGAGGTCCAGCGTGGGGTGCTCCAGGTCGCCCGAGTCGACCATCACGTAGGTGTCGCCCAGCCGGACGACGTAGCCGTTCTGGTGCTGCCCGTAGACGGCACCGTTGACTTGAAACACGTCAGGGATGATTTGCATGGCTCACCTCACTCCAGTCTTCAGCTCACGGTCATAGGTTGTTGGTTACACGCCCGTACGTTGCGACGTTTTCACGTTGGCATATCGCGCTCAATCGTCGACCTGCCCCGGCGTGGGTGCAGGATCGTTGTTCGTCAGCTCCCGGTAAAGCGTCAGGCTCGGCACGCCCGGACGGAAGCCGGCCTTCTCGTAGGCTCGGCGGGCGGGGCGTGCGAATCGTCGCCGCCGGTACTCACCTGGACGCAACGCAACCCCGCGACGCGCATTTCGTCGAGGACGGCGGTTTAGAGCGAAAGGACGCAAACACGGGCTCCCAGGCCGCCACGGCGATATCCTGCAGCCGCGGTAGGTCGCCCTCGCGGTAGGGTCGCAGCACTGCATCGACGTGATCCATCGGAACCGCCTCCTGATCTCCTTGCATCGTCAGTCGATAGCACCGAGCATACGCCCGGAGTCGTCGACCGTCAACCCGCCCGCCTCTGAAGGCTCGGACATGACCTTTGCCAAATCGCTCGAGTCGGCTATGATCTCAGCCACGGTGTCTGCTGCGTTGCTTGACAACCGCTCCGTAGATTCTCGGGGCAACCGTGACCCGCAAGTGGGCCTGGGGCTGCATAGGGTCTGGAATGTCGTGCTCTCCTGGCCTGCGTGCCACCAAAGAAGGGGGACATATGGATCCGGCTGCTCAGAACCGGCGTCGCATCACCATGCTGCTCTTGGGTTTCAGCTGCGGCCTCATCACGCTTGGATTCCTCGTGACACCGCCGCGCGATGTCATTGCGGGGCTGGGCACGATCTTCACCTCACCCGGCATCCTGATCACGGACTATGTAGCGCTCGCGAACCTCGGGGCCGCCTTGGTGAACGCCGGCTTGGTCACGTTGATCGCGCTGGCCATTCCTTGGGCCATTGGTGCTAAGTTCACGGGCTACCTCCTCGCCGGCGCCTTCACGATGATGGGGTTCGCATTCTTCGGTAAGAATCCCCTGAACACCCTCCCCATATTCGGGGGCATCTATCTCTACGGGGTTGTGGCGGGACGTGAACAGGCGGACTTGCTGGCCCCCTATCTGTTCGGGACCACGCTGGGGCCGTTGGTCGGACAGATGGCCTTCGGCTTTGACTTCGGGCTCGCCGGCCTGATCGGTGCCGTTGCCGTGGGGCTTCTCGGTGGTTTCCTGCTGGCCGCGCTGATGGGACACATTTACAGTATGCATCTCGGATACAACCTCTACAACACCGGGACGACCGGTGGGTTTGTGGGGATGGTAGCCTATATGATGATGCGGGGTTTCGGCCTCGAGATCACGCCGGCCTTCTACTGGTCAACCCAGTACACCGAGTTCCTGGCGGCCCTGGCCCTCGCGGTCTGCCTTATACTCATCGCGTTGGGTTTCATCTGGGGCGCCAACTGGTCCTCGTACCGGAAGATCAGCGACGAGACGGGCAAGCTCTCCACGGACTTTGTCGAGATCGCCGGCCTGCCGACCACACTGGTCAACATGGGCCTCGTGGGGCTTCTGGGTCTCGCCTACATCCTGATCGTCGGCGGCGACGTCAACGGGGCGACGCTGGCAGGCGTGCTGACCATCGTCGCCTTTGGTGCGCTGGGCAAGCACCTGCGCAATATCTTCCCAATCATGCTGGGCGTGTACTTGATGTGCATTCCCAAGGTCTGGACCCACGCTGAGCCGGGCCCGCTGCTGGCAGCCCTCTTTTGCACCACGCTCGCGCCGATCGCCGGCCAGTTCGGCTTCTTCGCCGGGTTGGTCGTCGGAGCGGTGCACCTCCCGATGGTGATGCACGTGGGCAGCCTGCACGGCTTCATTAACCTCTACAACAATGGGTTCGCCGGTGGCCTGGCGATGCTCGTCGTGATCGGTCTCGTCAAAGGGATCCGGCCCCAGGTACTGGATATGCACCGTCCATGGTACCTGCTGAAGGGACCGGGGATCAACCGGCCTGACGTGGAGTTACAGGCCGCGGGTGACGCCGCCGAATGACCCGACCTGCGATCAGGATGCCCCACGTGCCGCTCTGAACGGTGGGGGTATGTCACGACACTTCCGCCCCAGTGCCCACGCCTTCGTGCGCTGTAGGCCACCGCACTCCGGATACCTGATGCACGTCCCATCGAATTGGCACAGACTGACCACCATCGTCATCCTAAGGAGGCTCCTATGTCCGCACCGGTCGTGAACCACGCGCCGCGGCCCGTCACGGCGGAACACGGCGTCGTCTGCACGCTGCCCGGCGAGTTCTTCGGATACTTCGGGTGGCCCAGCGTCGCGCGCACCGACGACGGCGCCCTGCTGGTCGTGGCCTCGGGGCTTCCGCCACACCCATGTGGACCCCTTCGGGCGCACGCTGCTCCTGCGCAGCCGCGACGAGGGCCACACGTGGACAACACCCACGGTCATCAACGACCTGCCCATCGACGACCGCGACGCCGGCATCGTCAGCCTCGGTGGCGGGGCGCTGCTCGTCACGTGGTTCACGTCCGACACCCGCCGCTACGACGTCGCGAAGAGCTATCACAGCCTGGCGGATCCCGCGGCGGTCCGCCGCTATGAGGATGGCTTCCGGCGCCTTACGGACGCTGCCGTCGACCGCTGGCTCGGATCGTGGACGCGCGTCAGCGACGATGGAGGCGACACCTGGGGTCCCCCACGCCACGTCCCTGTCACCGCCCCGCACGGTCCTATCCTGCTCCCCGACGGGCACGCGCTGCTCTACCTCGGCAAGGTCTTCACGCACGGGCGCGGCGAGGCCATCCAGGCGTGGCGCAGCGAGGACCGTGGCCTCACGTGGCACGAGCTGGGCACGGTGCCGTTGGCCCTGCACACGGTCGCCGAGCACTACCACGAGCCCCACGTCGTCGCCCTTGGGCACGACCGGCTCCTGGGCCTCATCCGCATCCAGAACCACGGCACCGCGCCTCTGCTGGCGGACGCCGGGATCCCCGACTTCTCGATGATGCAGACCACGTCCGGCGACGGCGGGCGCACGTGGACCACGGCGCAGCCGCTGGGCTTCCACGGCTCTCCGCCGCACGTCATCCGCCACTCCGGCGGCGCGCTCGTCGCCGTCTACGGCTACCGGCTGGCCCCCTTCGGGCAACGCGCGATGGTCAGCTATGACGAGGGCGAAAGCTGGGAGGCAGGCTACGTGCTGCGCGACGACGGCCCCGACGGCGACCTCGGCTATCCTGCCAGCGTCGAGCTGCCCGGCGGCTCACTCTTCACCGTCTACTATCAGAAGGTGCGCGAAGGCGAGCCGTGCAGTCTGCTTTGGACGAGGTGGGCGCTACCGTAAGAATAGATGGGTCCTATCTTCGGAAGATTGGACCCATCTCGGCCTCGCAGGTAGAGGAGGAGACGACTACCGCAAGGCCAGCGGCAAGTACACCCCCCACACCTGGTCAACGACGTGGACGTAGGCCGGGCGCGCGACGAGATCATCGTCATCCGCCGCGATGACGCCCAGCGTGACGGTGTAGACGCCGGTCTGCGTGTAGGCGTGCACAGGATGCTGCAGCGTGCTGGTGATGCCGTCGCCAAAGGCCCACGCCCACGCCCCAACCGGCGGGCCAACCGAGCGGTCGGTAAAGGTGACCGTCAACGGTGGCGTGCCCAGGATCGGGTAGCCCGTGAAGTCCGCGGCAAGCGGCGGCGGCGTGACCGTGATGGCATCCGTGCGGGTGATCACGCCGGTACCCGTCGGGCCGGTTGCCGACAGGGTAACCGTATAGACGCCGGTGGTAGTGTAGACGTGCGTTGGGTACTGCAGGGTCGCCGTGATCCCGTCGCCGAACCCCCACCGCCACGCATCCACGAGCGAGCTGGAAGTGTCGGTGAAGCTCACCGTCAGCGGCGCAATCCCCGTGACCGGCGCCGCGACGAAGTCCGCCACCGGCACGGGCGCGATCGTGAAGGCGGCGTCGCTCTCGTCAAAGACGGCGGGGTTGGCCAGCTCCGTGATCCGCACCTGGTAGTCGGTCCTTGGCGCCAGATCTGCAGGAATCCCCCAGAAGACGACGCCGTCGCTGGGCGTGGACGTGGTGATCGGCCGGGTGAGCGCCCCGCCGGCGTAGAGATCGATCCCGACATTGCCGGGCACCGTGTCGTCCCAGGTGATAGGGAGTACGCCGCGCGTAGGCCAGGCCTCCCCGCCGTTAAGATAGGTCACGGTGATCGCCGTCGGCACGCCGACGTGGAACTCGTTCTCGTAGGTCCGGCCCTCGAAGTCGACCTCGAAGCGCCACGTGCCCAGGGGCGGCGTCCCGTACAGATCAAGGCCCGTCGACCAGTACCAGTACGAGGCGGTGTAGTGCGGGTAGGTGGCGGTATAGGTCCGGGTCTGGTACGTGGAGCCGTCAGGCCGGATAACCCGGTAGGTGCTCTGCTGTCCGGCAAGCTGGTCGCGATAGGTGGTCACGAAATAGACCGTGTCGTCGGGCGCGAAATGGTCCTCGATGTGCGTCGTCTCGACGCCGGGGCACGTGGGCCGGTAGGGTGGCGCATCACCGGTGTGAACCGCGATCACCGCCGAATCGTAATAGGGAGGTTGGTCTGCCCACATGGACGCCGGCGCGTTGCAGGCACCGTGGAAGGGGTCGAGCACCTGATTGGTCGCCGACCGCACCTCGAAGTGAAGGTGGGGCCCCGTCGAGCTGCCGGAGCTCGCGACGACGCCGAGGTACTCCCCCGCCGCGATGGATGCCCCGACACCCTTGGGCGTAACGGACCCCTTCTTCATGTGCAGATAGTAGGCCAGCGTCCCATCGGCGTGGCGGATCACGACGGAGTTGGCGGTGACGCCGGTCATCGCGCACTGCCGGTCATACTCCCCATCGTGTCGGGAGACCAGGGTGCCCGCTGCTGCGGCCACGATCTCGACCTCGGAGTGCTCCACCTTGTACCAGGGATAGGGATACGTGAAGAAGTCGGTGCCCTGGTGATCGTAGCCGCTGCTCAGATCGTAGGATCTATTGCCGCAGGTGTAGTCGAGCCACGCGCCCGTCGCCGGGTTGTGATCGACGAAGCCCGAGACGCCGTGGTAGCCGTAGTCGGTGAGCCCGTTGGCCGCGCGCAGCGGCCAGCCGAAGGAGACGGCCTCCCCACTCGCCGCGGAGAGGCGACCGTCGGCCTCGAGCTGCGCGATGGCCGCATCGACGTCGTGCTGAATCGAGGCCCATTCCGCGTCGGAAATCTCGGACCGCGGGGGCTCGATCGGCCCGCCGCCGAAGTCCTCCGGTGGAGCGGGCGCGGCGTACGTCGGGCGCACCGCCAGCGCCAACAGAATCAGGATGCCAAATAACCACCGACGTCGCATCGTCGCCTCCTAAGGGAGCTGCAAACCTTGCCAAGGTTGCGACCGGGCCTCGCATCGACGATGATTGCGTAACCGCCGGCGCCCACAAGAGAAGGCGCGACACGACCTTCGCAAGGTTATCATTCAACCGACCTCGCGATAGGTCAAGCCCGAGGGTCGGCGGCATCAGCGCCGATCCTCGGGCCACCTTCGAAAGGTTACAGATAGAGCTACCGAATCGTCTTTACGGCTCCCATCCGACGTTGAGTCGCGCGACGTCGAGGTTCCGGACGCTCACGTAGGGCACAAAACCCGCGGCCGACGACTGCTTGTAGGCGCTATCGATGTTGGCCTGCTGGTTGGCGTAGTCGATGGTCAGGACGAGCTTCCCCGCGGCCCCAATCGCCGCAGCGTGATCCCGGTTCTCGTAGCACCAGGTCTGGGTGCACGCCTTGTCCGTGGCCAGGAAGTAGAGCTCCTCGATGCCCAGCCCGTCGACCGCGTCCAGATAGCCTGAGACCTCACGTAACTCCGGTGAGTTCTGTGGGACTACCCTAAAGCCCGGATCCCGCGCCTTGGCGTAAGCCGAGAGACGCGCGATCAGGTCGACCATCTTTCGAGCCAGATCCGCCCGATTGGTGCCTGCGGCGCCGGCCGGGATCTCCTCGTAGGTCACGATCATGTCCAGATAGCAGCCGTCGAAGCCCGCCGCAAGCGCCTGGTCGACCCTGCCCTGCACGATCGGCCACCAGCGCGGATCCCAGTAGGCCACGTACTGCTCGGAGGGCCACCCGTCCACAGCGCCGAGTTTCATATCCGCCGGAACGTCACCCCACTCGGGACGATAGTCCTCGATGGCGCCGATCTCGAAATAGGCCAGCATCACCTTGCCCGTCGCCTGGGCAGCCCCGACCTCGGCGCGTGTGAAGTAGTCATCGCTCCCGTCGCGGGCGAGGTCGACCACCGCCAGATCGAAGCCCGAACCGGCGATCTGGTCAAGGCAACCATTGGGATAACCACTCAGTTGGTAGACCCAGTTCGCGACGCCATTCCAGCTCCCATCGTCGGACGGCGGGACCGGTGTCGGCGGAGAAACCGCGGGGGGCATCTGACCTTGAACCAGCGGCAAGTAGACGCGCGTCCCCTCCGCGGCGGCGGCAAGCGCGGCAGGTAGCGGACCAGAGGTAGACCCACCCAGATCGGACGACCTGGCAAAGGGAACCGGCGCGAGCGTGACTCCCGCCAGAACCAGGACTGCACCAAGTGCACGCAGGCGGCTCCCGACGAGGAACGTGGTTCTTGTGGTCATCATTCGCAAACCCATTACGCCATTATAATTAGAATGCAACTATAAGCAAGAGATGGCACCCGATGGGTGCCATCTCACGGCCGGGCCGGAAGCGACGTACGGGAGTGCTCCCGACCCGGTCGGCTCAGTGATTCTCAACGACAGAGATCAGGGCTCGAACCCCGGGTTGATGCGCATCACGTCCAAGGCCACCACGCTCACGTAGGGCACAAACCCCGCAGCACGCGATTGGGTGTAGGCGCTGCTGATGTTCGCCTGATTGTTGGCGTAGTCAATCGACAGCACGAGTTTCCCCGCCTGCTGCGATCGCAGCAGCGTTGTCTCGGTTCTCGATGCACCAGCTCTGGCTGCAGGCTTTGTCCGTCGCCATGAAGTAGAGCTCTTCCATACCCAGACCGTCGATGGCGCTCATATAACCCGTATTCGTCCGCAGCTCAGGTGAGTTCTGTGGCACCACCTTGAAGTCAGGGGCCTTTGCCTTGGCGTAGGCCGAAAGGCGCGCGATCAGGTCCACCATCTTCTGTGCCAGATCGGCACGGTTGGTGCCTGCGGCGCCCGCGGGGATCTCCTCATAGGTCACGATCATGTCCAGATAGCAGCCATCGAAGCCTGCTGCCAGGGCCTGGTCAACCCGGCCCTGCACGATCGGCCACCAGCGAGGATCCCAGTAGGCCACATACTGCTCCGACGGCCATCCGTCCACGGCGCCCAGCTTCATATCCGCCGGGACGTCCCCCCACTCCGGGCGATAGTTCTCGATGGCCCCGATTTCGAAGTAGGCCAGTATGATCTTGCCCGTAGCCTGTGCCGCCTGCACCTCGGCTCGCGTGAAGTAATCTGCTTCACCGTCACGTGCCAGATCCACGACCGCCAGATCGAAGTTGCTTGCGGCGATCTGGTTCAGGCTGTCGTTCTGGTACCCGCTCAGCTGATAGACCCAGTCCGATACCGACCCCCAGTTGCCCCCGCCCGCCGGTGCGGTTGGGGTGGGTGTAGGTGTATTCGTAGGTGTCGGGGTCGCCGTGGGCGTCGCCGTCGGCGTAGGTGTATTGGTCGGCTGCGGCGTTGCCGTAGGCGTGCTCGTAGGTGTCGGGGTTGCCGTGGGCGTCGCCGTCGGCGTCGGTGTATTGGTGGGCTGCGGCGTCGCCGTGGGCGGGCTCGTCGGCGTCGGCGATGCCGTAGGTGAACTTGTGGGTGTCAAGGTGGCTGTGGCCGTGCTTGTTGGCGTCGACGTTGGCACGGGTGTAGCGGTTGGGTCAGGTGTACCGGTTGGGGTCGGGGTGGACTTCGGGTCGCCCGGGTGCGGCGGATGAACCGGGTGTGGTCTCCAGGGGCAGTTGAGTCGCACGACATCGAGGTTGACGACGCTCACGTAAGGCACAAAACCGGCCGCCAACGACTGCTCGTAGGCGCTGTCGATATTGGCCGGATCGTTAGCGTAATCGATGGTCAGGACCGGTTTGCCGGCAGCCGCCACCGCGGCGGCGTTGTCCTGGTTCTCGTAGCACCAGGCCTGCGTGCACGCGCGGTCTGTAGCCTTGAAGTACAGCTCCTCCATGCCCAGCCCGTCGATCGCATCCAGGTAACCATTGTACTTCCGCAGCTCGGGCGAGTTCTGCGGTACAACTTTGAAGTCCGGATCCTGCGCCTTGGCATACGTCGAAAGGCGCGCGATCAGATCCACCATCTTCTGGGCCAGATCGGCGCGGTTGGTCCCGGCTGCACCGGCGGGGATCTCCTCATAGGTCACGATCATGTCGAGGTAGGCGCCATCGAAACCCGCGGCAATCGCCTGGTCGACGCGTCCTTGCACGATCGGCCACCAACGTGGGTCCCAGTAGGCCACATATTGCTCTGATGGCCATCCCGAGACAGCCCCCAGCTTCATATCAGCCGGGACATCCCCCCACTCCGGCCGGTAGTTCTCGATGGCCCCAACTTCGAAGTAGGCCAATGCGATCGTACCGGTTGCCCGGAGTGCATTGATCTCGCTGCGCGACCAGTAGTCGCTGCCACCGTCGCGAGCCAGATCGATCACGGCCATGTCGAAGCCGCTTGCTGCAATCTCATCCAGTGAGTCATTCGTGTAACCCGATAGTTGATAAACCCAAGTCTCTACTGAGGACCAGTCGGCCCCGCCTGGAGCCTGTGTAGGTGAAGGAGTTGGTGTGGGTGTGGAAAGAGAGGGTACCGGATCGCGCCGCAGAAGGGGCACAAACACCCTATACGGCGGATCGGCGGCTTGCGCTGCTGGTGTCTCGATGTCGGGTGCTGCGGCCAGTGCCGAGACCTGTGCCAGTGGTGTGAGGACCAGCAGGAGAATGAGCACCACAGTGCTCTTCGCCGCGGGCCGCATCCAACGGCCAACTTTGAAACACATCTCGCTTACCATCATGTAATACCTCCATGCCGCGCATTATAGTCATAATACAACCATAACGCAAGCACAAGGAGGATTACGGTTAGAACAGGAGAGGCGGACAACCCGATCGACATCGTCTATAATACGTGGACCGGGCAGAGCGGAGGGAATGTGGGGGGAATAAATACGTATGCGATTGGCACTACCTACGCGATACGCGTGTTATTACGGTATGGGCCGCCTCGTCCAGTTGGCAGCCTACAATCTGGTGATCCTGCAGGCCGCCCACTACACGCCTCCGGAGATCGCCTCCCTCGAGGCGGCAGGCACGCGGACGTTCGCTTACCTATCGTTGGGAGAAGCCTTCGGATCCGAAGCGGAGGGCCCGTGGCAGATCCTCGATCCCGATACCGGCAGACCCATGGTGAATCTGAAGTGGGGTACGGGTCTGGTGGACTGCCGGTCGTTGCTGTGGCAGGATCACGTGCTCGACGATCTGGTGCCACGCCTGCTGGGCGTAGGTTTCAGCGGACTCTTTCTCGACACAGTGGACGTGCAGGACCGAGTCGCGGATACACGACCAGGGGTTGAGCAGCTGATGCGTCGGATCCGGGCGGCCTATCCGGAGACCGGCCTGCTCGTCAATCGTGGGTTCACTGTCCTGGAGACGGTCCGCGAGGTGGCGGACGGCGTGGTCTTCGAGGCGTTCACCAGCCACTACGACGGCACACGCTACAGATCGTGGCTCGGCGCGGACCTCGCGTGGACGACGCAGAAAGCCCTGGAATTGCGGGCGACCTTCGACCGGCATGTACTGCTGGCGCTCGATTACGCGGCGCCCGGCGACCACGCTCTGAGGGCCAAAGCGATCAAGCGTGCCCTGGCCCACGGGTTCGTGCCCTTCGTCACGAACTACCGGCTCGATACGCTGCCTTAGGCTTGCGACGCCTCTCGCCACCACGAAAGCGTAGCCTGGAGCGATTCGTCGAGCGAATACTGCGGCTGCCAGCCCGTGGCGGATGCTACACGCTGCGGATCCCCGGCACAGTACGGGATGTCAGAGGGCCTTTGGCGGTCGGGATCGGGCTCGATCCTGATCGGCACGCTCGACAGCGCCACCACCCTCCGTACCACCTCACGCACCTGGATCGCGGTGCCGCTGCACAGGTTATACGCCCGGCCCGACTCGCCATAGCGCCAGAGCAGCCACAGACCCTGCACAGCATCGCGGACATCGATGTAATCGCGATAGGGATCGAGATTGCCGACGCTGACCACGGCCGGGAGCCGGCCTCGCTCAATCGCGGCGACCTGCCCGGCCATCGCCCCGACGAGCATGGCCTGCGGCTCACGCGGCCCCGTGATGTTGAAGATCCGCCCCACCACCACAGGCACGTCACCGCGCCGCGCATAGCTCAGCCCGAGCAGCGTCTGCGCGGCCTTGCTCACGCCGTACGCCGAGATCGGCGCGAGGGGCGCGTCCTCGTTCACCGGCTCAGGAGCCGGGAGGATCCCATATTCCGACGCGGAGCCCGGTATGACCACGGTGGCGGGCTGATCCAGCGCGCGTGCTGCCTTGAGCAGACACTCTGTGCCTATGACGTTCACTGCCAGCAGCCGCTGGAGGTCACCGCCGCGCGCGAGCCCCGCAAGGTGGAAGACGACAGACGGGTGCAGTTGGGCCAGCACCCCGGTCGTGGCGTCAAGGTCGAGGATGTCGAACGCCAACCGGGAGACGCCCGGCGGCAGCGCGGCGAGAAGGGGATCGCCGGGGATGCTCGCCGCGGCTACCTCGTACCCGTGGCTCAACAGCAAGTCGATCATGTGGCGACCCACAAACCCTGTCGCCCCGGTCACCAGCACCGGGCCGGCCATTCGCTCCACAGCCTATGCCTCCGCCGGCGCTGCCGACAGGAGATGGATGTACGATTCGAGCGGGATCCGCGTCTCCGCGACCGAGATCAGGTGCTGGAACTTCGACGCGACCCGGTCGAAGTCATCGACCTTGCCCAGATCCATCCACGTGCCCTCAAACCGGTAGCCATAGACACCCCTCGGGCTGGGACTGACCCGTGCGATGACGTCCGTCATGTCGAAGAAGCTGTTGTAGGGGATCTCGTCAAGGACGTAGGGTGAGACGACGTAGACCCCCATATTGATCAGGTAATTGAGTACCGGCTTCTCCCGGCACGCCAACACCCGCCCGGTGTCATCCGTCTCGATCACGCCGAAGTCAATCTTGTACTCCTTGGCATAGAGCGCCATCGTGACCGCGGCGTCCTGTGCGAGGTGCGTCGAGTAGAGATGCCGGAAGTCAATGTCGGTCAGCAAATCCGCATTCATCACAAGGAACGGCTCCTCATCGAGGCCGTCGATCAGTGCCAGGGGCCCTGCCGTTCCCAGAGGCCGCTCCTCCAGCGAATACCGGATGTTGACCCCCAGCCGCTCACCATTGCCGAAGTAGGCCTCAAAGAGATGGGCCAGGTAATTGACGGTCAGGATGATCTCATCAAATCCGGCCTCTCTGAGCTGGCTGATGATGATCTCCAGGATGGGATAGTCCCCCAGCGGTATCAAGTGGTTTCGGAAGTACCTTCGTAAAAGGCGCCAGCCGCGTCCCTTTCCCGCCTGCCATAATCACTGCTTTCATTTCACACCCCCCAAATTCGGCACAAGCATCATTCCAAAAAGATCCAGCGCTATATCGTGTACCGCTCCGTTTGATAGAGGTCCAGGTTCTCGCCAATCCACGAAATTGTCCTCTCCAAGCCCTCACGAAATCCGACCCGCGGTTCCCATCCCATGATCGCCTTCGCCTTCTGATTGTTGGACAGCAGACGTACCACCTCACTTCCCTCCGGTCGAATCCGCCCCTGGTCACTTCGCACCTCGATATCGCGACCGATGAGTTCAACGACCAGGTCGACCAGCTCCCCAATGGTGATGTCATCACCGGTGCCGAGGTTGACCACCTGCCCGACGGTAGCATCGCTCTCGGCAGCCGCGATGAAGCCCGCCGCCGTATCCGTCGCATAGGTAAAATCGCGCCGCGGATAGAGCGCGCCCAGCTTGACGAAATCCTGGGTCAGCGCCTGGGTGATGATCGTGGGGATCACAGCCCGCGCAGACTGGCGCGGCCCATAGGTATTGAAGGGCCGGACCGTGCTGACGGGAAGCTCGAAAGAGAGATAGAAGCTCTCCGCAAGCTTGTCCGCGCCGATCTTGCTCGCGCTGTAGGGCGACTGGCCCTGCAGCGGATGGTTCTCGTCGATCGGCACATACTGCGCCGACCCGTACACCTCGCTCGTCGACGTGTGGACCACGCGGCCCACGCCAAGATCCCGGGCAGCCGCCAGCACGTGGTAGGTGCCCAGGACATTCGTCTGCACGACGTCGTAGGGATTCACGTATGAGTACGGGATCCCGATGAGTGCGCCGAGGTGGAAGACGGTCTCCGTCCCCTCCATCGCCTGATGCACCGACCAGGGATCCTTGAGATCCCCGTAGAAGACGTCGACCTCGCGCTGCACGTCGGGCGGCAGCCGGCGCAACAGCCCGGCATCGTTTCGTGAGTTGTAGTGGGCGAGCGCGCGCACCGTGGCGCCCTCACCTACGAGGGCCTCAACCAGATGACTACCGATGAACCCACTCGCGCCCGTCACGAGAACTCGTTTCCCTGTCCAATCCATCATTGCCTCCTTGTGCTGCTTGGTGTGGTAGATGTCGCGGGAGGCATCCCGCGCTCTAAAACGACGTGAAGTAGTAGTAATCAGCGTGACGCAACACGCGCTGCAAGGCGCGGTGTGCCACCAGAAAAGCAACCAGATTCCCGAAAACCATCCCGGCCGCACCATACGCGAAGCCCACCCAATGCCCCCAGCCAAGACTCGCAATGAGCGTGGTCACCGTGCCGGCAGTAAGGGCCAGCACCGCGGGCCACGGGCGGGAGAGCGTGATCAGCATCATGCAGTCGAACGCACTGATACCCAGCAGGCCACAGCCGACCAGGCCGAAGCCGAGCACGATGGCCCAGGTCCGGTCCCCAGGGCAACCCAAGCAGCATGCCGTCTGGGGAAAGCACCACGACTCACGGCCACGAGCACGAGCACCAGGCCCGCGGACGCCAGAAACGCGACAACAAACCACCTGAGCTCGGTACGCTGGAAGTCACGCAGCTTCGCCGAGAAGCCACCGGGCTGTGCCGCCATCGTTTCCGCCTGATAGACGTGAACCCACTGCCAGAAGCGCTGCATTGTCTCCTCTGCCACGCCGCCGACCAGGATGTACGCCACAAGTGCGACCGTGAGGCCCAGCTCGCTTCTCGCAATCGCGTCCATACGGTCAAGTCCCGCGGGGAGCCGCCCGAGCCATCCCCCCACGTGCCCCGAGAGCACGGCCAGAATATAGATGATGCCATAGATGAAATAGGGCGTCAGATTGACCACAAGTTGGGGCAGCGGCGGCGTCCGGACGACGTGGTCGCCACTCTCCGACGCGGAGGATTCCGCAGACACCGCCCGCAGGGCAGCCCAAGCCCCCACCCCGATCGTCACCAGGAGTCCCACCCCCACAGCCACCCCAACCGTCACCTGAGGCAGCAGCGTCGACCGCGCGAGCCCGATCAGCGACAGACGGCTGAGGCCCACGCCCAATGCGAGGGCGATGCCAAACCAGTGTACGCGCTTGAAGATCGAGAGCACCGCCGACAGCAACCACAGACAGGAGAGCGCAACGTAGGCGATCATCATCAGTGGCGCATCAGTCGCCGCCAGCCACCCGGTCGCCCGACCCATCCAGGCGAGCGGGAAGGCAGTCACGACGACGACGGCCACGGCCACGGCGAGCATCCTGACCACGAACCGCCCGGCGGCCCTGGCGTACCCCTGGCTAAGATAGCTGGAGCCTTTGCGCGAAGCGATCTGCACGAACCCACCTGTGATGAGCAGGCTGCCAATCGTTGCAGCGCTCAACGTGAGCACCCGCGGTCCTTGCCACTGGCCGAAGCTCTGCAACGCCCCGACAATCGACATCAGCAGGACCAGCGGCACGACCCCCAGGGGGCCGCGCAGATAGTTCATCGTGGCCGACCGCCAATCCGTCGATGGCTCTGCAACGGGCTCCTTCTGCGGCTCGCAGTCAAACGCCGCGCCCATCCAGCAGATCCGCGACAGTGTCCGCCACGCCAAAGACATCGCGATACCCGTAGCGGTGCGCGGCAATGGCGTCGGTCACACCGGCCGACTCCAGGAGCGCCGCGATTTGCAGCGTGTTGACAGGCGCGGGGCAGGTGTCGCGAATGTCATCGGCAAGGAGCTGGACCGACTCGTAGGCCTCCAGCGACGACGGCAGAGCGCTCACGGGACCGCTTGGCTGGCTCATCGCCGCACCACCTGCGGTACCGGAGTTGCCACGGCTGCCGATTCCGCGATCCGGCGGTCGCCCTGTCCCGAGCCGGGCCCGGCGTGCCAGGGATTGATAGGTTGACAGATAAGCAGCATTGCACTGCTGGAGGCTGAACTGCGACAGCGCCTTCTCCCGCGCCCGCCGCCCCATCTCTCGGGCCAGGTCCGGGTCTCGCAGCAGCTTGAGACAGGCCTGGGCCATCTGCTCCGGGTTCCGGGGCTCCACCACCAGCCCAACATCCTCAAGTGCCTCGCTCACCCCCCCCACATCGGTGCCTACGACCGTTCGCGCGCACATCATTGCCTCGACGACGCTATAGGGGAAACCCTCCGAGATGCTCGAGAGGAGCACAAAATCCCCCTCGTTGTAGGCAGCCGCGGCACTCGCGGCAAAGCCGGCGAAGGTCACGTTGTCCGCAATGCCCAGGCTATCCCTCAGAGCCACGCACCGGTCGTAGTACCATTCATTGCCCCTCGGAGCCTTGCCGTAGAGCACGAACTGCACATCGGGCATTTGGTCGACAACGATGGCGGCCGCCCGGATCAGCGTCTCCAGATCCTTCAGCGGATCGATGCGGCCCAACCAGATCACGATCGGCGCCTCGCCCGGTGGGCGATTCAGAACCGTCGGCGTGAACTCCGCGGGATCCGGTCCGTTGTAGATGGTCTGAATCAACGAGGGCTCTGCGCCGACGTAGGTCTCCCAGCGATGGTTGTAGTTGCTGCCGGGCGCGATCTGGTCGGCCGACCAGTAACTCGCCTCGGTGATCCGCTGGGCAAAAGCAGCCTGAAAGGCCTGCTCGAAGACGCTGCTCTCGCTGCGGGTGAGCGCCAGCAGCCGCTCGCGCAGGTAGATGCCGTGCTCGGTCAGCAGGAAAGCGATGCCCGGTCGCGCCGCAGCCACGATGCCCATCATGCTGGCAAGCCCTGCCGACGCCGCGTGGATCACGTCCACGTCCGGGACCGGGATCGAGAGCATGGTGAGCCACCGGTAGAGCAATCGCATGACGTCTGTAGCGTCGCTCATCGCCACCGGGGCCGCGCTCCCGTGGCTGGCCTGATACGCAGGCACGCTGCGCTCCAGGAAGGTCTCCCACACCAGGCGGGACCGCATGGTGATGTCGTAGTCGTGCCCGACGAAGTAGGCCGCCATCGACTGCAGTGTGTGGGCGACGCGGTCCGGGGCCGCCTCCTCCTGCCAGAGCAGATCCACGAACTCGGCGAAGGACGGCAGGAACTCGCCCTCGATCACGCGAGCGGGTGCGCTGCGCTTCCTGCGAATCACGTCCAGCAACCCCAGGTCGCGATGCAGCTCAAGCACCTCGCCGGTTCCCCAGAGCGCCACCGGCCGCAGCTCCCGCACGTTGCCGGGGAGTTCGTAGACGGGCTCGACACTCGGGTCGGCGATGATGCTTACCAGCGAGAACTGCACCTCGGTGATGCCGCGCACCAGCATGTCGCACCACGTGCTGACCCCGCCGCGGTAGTGAGGATAGCTTCCCTCGGCCACGAGGCAGACGCGCAGGGGGTGATGGCGGAAGATGCTGCTTCCGCCGTCACCATCGGGTTCCCGAACGTCTACTTCGTTTGCGCGATCACTCATGATGGGTCACCTTACCTGATGCCTGCGCTTGCTCCACACGAGACTCAGGACCACCAGGGCGACCGCAGCCAGCGGGACTAGGCCCACGAGCACGAGCGAGCCCGATGTGGCGCCTATCCCGACCAGCGTCAGTGCCGTGGGGGGTATATTCACGAAGGACGCCGCCGACTCGTGTTTCCAGCAGTCATTGGCGATCGCGGTCACGGCGTAGTAGGTGCTGCCGGAGTCATCGGAGTACGTCGCTGTCGTGACCACGCCCAGCTCGGTTGTAGGCCAGGTGTGACCGGACGTCGTGCTGCCGTAGACGCGGTAGCCATAGGCATTCGGGTCAGCAGTCCCAGGTCAGCGTCGTGGGCGTCCCCGGTGTGACCTGCAGATTGGTGACGGCGCCGGCGTCGAAGCCGACCCCGTGCCGGGGATCACCACCGTCTCGCCGATGCCCATCTGCACGTAGGAGATGTCCTGCCCGGCGTAGTTCTCGGTGTCGCCGCCGAAGTCCACGCCGGTGACCGGTACCCGGGCGCCGGTGGTCGCGGTCGTCGGGATGGTCACCGTGATCTGGTTGGCGCAGGCGATGATGCCCGATACGCCGGAAGCGTTGTAGTCCATCCGCTGCTGCATCAGGTCGCCGATCTCCTGCGTGCGCGGGCTCAGGATCGGCACGTTGTGTTGTAGTAGGTGTTGTACTTGCTGTAGAGCGCGGTCACGTAGTCGCCCATCAAGGTGTTGGTGCCACCCGAGTACTGGTTCAGGTTGTTCATATGGAACATCGTCGCGTCGACGTTGAAGTCGAGCAGGAAGCCCAGCGCCTGGTTTGTGACCCTATCCAGGATCTCGTTGTAGTTGTAGCAAAGGTGCCCCGGAATCGGAGTGGTCGTAATAGGCTCGCAATAGTACAGCACCGTTGATTGCATCGTACACGAGGTTGTAGTAGTCCACCTCCTCGTCCGGCGTGCCCGCGAAGTAGAAGATTTGTTGGCCAGGCGCGGCACCAGGAGCATCGCCCCGCCGGTGCCGGTGTAGATCCCGGTGTTGGGGCTGGGATTGTTGAAGCCCGGCTGCGATGCGTTCGACTCCATGTAGCGGACGCCCAGGTCGTAGGCGGCGCTGATCACCTGGTGTTTGTCAGCCCGCTGTAGGCCCCCGTCAGCAGCGTGGTGGTCGTGTAATCCGTGAAGCCGAGAAGCTGGGCCGTGAGGGTGTTGCTGTAGATGTCATCGTATGCGAACTGGTACGTGGACGTGTAGAGATCCGGATGGCTCCACGTGTGATTGAGCCAGACGAATGTCCTTTACGTCTGCTTGATGACCTTGGCCGTCAGGGTGTTGGGCAGGATGGTACCGTTCATCGTGCCATCTCGGTATCGTACTCCACACCCTCGCCGTTGAATGGCATCTCGATCTTGAAGTTCTGCTGCGTTGGCCGTGGCGCGGAACGCAGTCATCCACGAGATCAGATTGTCCACATCGCTCGGTTTCAGCCGGAAGCCCTGATCAAAGACCGTAGTGTGTGTGGTCGCATCCCACCGGTCGCCGATACGAGAGCATATCGTCGGGCTGCGGCGTGAAGTAGAGGTGGCGCTGGCCGAGGAAAACCCCCTTGGTCGCCCAGTTGATGATGCCGTAGGGCAACAGCCGGCCTGGATGCTCACTGGCGGCGTCGCGGGATAGTACGCAGCCGCCGTCACCACCATCTGGTCGCCGGAATCGGTGGGCTCGAAGATGCTCACGATCGGATAGCTATCGACTGTCCGTGTAGATGTGGCCGGATCGCGGAACTCGAGCAGTGGTGTGACGACGGCCCCAGCAGCACGTGTCCCGAGATAGGTGTAGGCATCGGTGATCGGTAGCTCGATGTCGGACTTGAGGTAGCTGAAGACCGTCTCGCCGTTGCGTCTGTCAGCGTCGTCGTCACGGCTGACCGCCGTCTGGCCCAGGATCAAGTCCCCATTGGGTGGCCTCAGTGGTACGCGTACCACGTCACCTGTCGCACGTCGAAATTGCGCTCGTAGGCCTGGATCAGGAGCACGCTCGTCAGCGGTGAGCTTGTCCGGTCCATACAACCAGACAGCGTAGGTGCCGACAAAGATCGCGTAGTAGTTGCCGTGGTTCACCCCGTCCCACAGTTCCGCATCGGTGAACAGTGGAACGCCCGGTCCCGACCGTTGATATCGATGGACGTCATAGGGGATACCCAGGATGTCCAGATAGCCCAGTGATCATCTGGTTAACGCCGTCGGACGTATAGTCGATGACCTGGATCTCGCTATCCATGATGACGAGCACTCTCATATCCAGCGTCGGGTCCGTGATCACCTTCAGCGGCGGCGCCGACGTGACGGCCAGAGGCGCTATGGTACCCGTGTAAGGGGACCGGACTGCAGGTGGAACGGCAGATCGGGCTGCTGCGGCAACGGCGGCCCGATTGGCGTATCGATCGGATCGGCCCGTACCTGTCCGACCGACACCGACAACAGAAGAACCACGACATACACGATACGAAGGCCCACTCGATACCTACGGTTCATCGCACACCCTCCGCCTTTTCACTTGCCACCTAAAGTTTGAGCAATGCATGTTGCGTCACGTTAATTCCCACTCAATCATATACATTATAAAACAATATTGAAAAGAATGCAATAGTACAAATTACCCCCCAGGATAGAGTGAGATACCTTGGGACCGCCTCTTGCAGCGGCGACATTACGTTCCACCGCATAATGTGGGTGATCCGACCCACTGGATCCGAAACACAATTCGACCCCAGCTCGTGATCATCAATCATTATCCCCCAGAAAGATCCCGGCACGCGCCGGATCGTGTTGGCATCCCCTACGGAAAGAGATCGTAGAGTTGGAATAGCGATGGAAATGTGGTTTGACACGCCTATCAGAGGGCGCCCTTTGCATTGCGGGTAGCGCCCGAGTGCAGCAATTGGCTGACAACGCAGGTCTACCGGTCGATCCACGGGGCGAACCATTAGGTCTCGGTGACACAGAAGCACGATCACTGTGTCAAGCTAGCCCCAGCGTGATGCTCGTCGGTGAAACCAAGCTATAATGAATGGAGGCTCGATTCCGATGGTGCGCCCAACCCCTCGCTCAGACAGCCGGGCCCCATGACACCAAGGTTTGCTTCCACCGGAGCGCGTCAGCTCGAACAGTGGAGGATGGCACGTATGACAGACAACACTGCAGGCCATAACACCAACCACGACCGCCTCGAACCGAGAACGCCCGATGCCGCATTGGGAGAGCCGGGTGTCAGCTACCGTGACCTTGTGGAGAGCGCACCCGCGGCGCTCTTCGTGGCTCAGGACGGGCGATTCAGGCTGGTCAATCGCAGTACAGAAAGGCTCATCGGTCACGCACGCGAGGAACTGATGGACAGACCCTTCATCGAGTTCGTCCATCCTGACGATCGCGCACTCGTGATGGAGCCGGATGTGCAGAAACAGCAAGGCGCCGAACTCCCATCCCGCTGCGATATCAGGATTATCCCGAAGAGCGGCGATCCGATTTGGGTGGCATTAGCCGTCAGCGTAGTCAACTACGAAGGCAGAGTTGCTACGCTCAACCTGCTCACGGAGATCACCGACCGCAAGCAGGCGGAGCTGGCGCTGCGGGAAAGCGAGGCGCGCTATCGCAGCTATATCGACAACGCCCCTTACGGCGTCTTCATCGCGGATGAACGCGGCTGCTACCTCGAGATCAATCCCGCCGCCGGCGAGATCACCGGCTACAGACACGAGGAGCTGCTGTCGCGCTGTATTTCAGACATGACGCCGCCGGAGTCCTTGGCGATGGTCATAGAGGCGTTTTCGACGGTTGTTGAGGCCGGCCGGTATAGCGGGGAGTTGCCGTTCCTTCACAAGGACGGCCGCATCGGTACGTGGGCGATCAACGCGGTCAGACTCTCGCCAACCCGTTACCTCGGATTTGCATCGGATGTTACCCTGCGCCGGCGTGCTGAAGATGACTTACGGTCTCGCGAGAGCCTTCTACAGAAGATCTTCGACATCCTGCCGATCGGGCTGTGGATCGCAGATGAGAACGGCAAGTTGCTTCGTGGGAACGCAGCAGGCGCGAAGATCTGGGGTGCGGGGCCGGCGGTCGCACCGGCAGACTATGGCGTCTTCAGTGCGCGCCGCCTGCCGTCGCGAGAGCCGATCGCACCCGACGACGGGGCGCTCGCCCACGTGATCAGCGAGGGAATTACGGTCACAGATGAACTCCTGGAGATCGACACCTTCGACGGCAGGAAGAAGGCCATCCTCAACTATGCGGCCCCGGTGATGGACGATACAGGTCGCCTGTATGGGGCCATCGTGCTTAACCAGGACGTCACCGAGCGCGAACAGCTCCTGACGGAGATCCGCGAGCAGGTGCGCCGCGTTCAAGCGATCCTAGACACCGTACCCGAGGGCGTCGTGCTCCTCGGTGCCGATGGCCGGATCCTCCTCGCCAATCCCGTCGCGGAGGAAAATCTCGCCTCTTTGGCCCAGACACAGGTCGGCGGGCGGCTCGCCCACCTCGGCGGCCGACCGATAGGCCAAATACTCACGCCGCCCCCCACAGGGCTGTGGCACGAGGTGGACGCCGAGTCGCGCCACTACGAGGTGATCGCCCGGCCCGTCGAAGATGGCCTCCATACCGAGGCGTACGTACTGGTGATCAACGATGTGACCGAGGAACGGCAGGTGCGGGCTGAACTACGCCAACAGGAACGTCTGGCGGCGGTCGGTCAGCTGGCCGCGGGCATCGCCCACGACTTCAACAACATTCTGGCGGTCATCGTACTCTACGCACAGATGGCCCTCCAGGGGCAGGATCTGCCGCAGCGGCTCAGGTCCGATATTCGCGTGATCGCGCAGGAGGCGGACCACGCAGCGGACCTGGTGCAACAGATCCTGGACTTTGGCCGGCGCGCTATGCTTGAGCCTCGCCCGATGGACCTCGTGCCGTTCCTGGAGGAGCAAACCAAGCTCCTCGAACGAACGCTGCCGGAGGACATCAGGATCGCGCTCCATCTCAGCTGCTCCGAGGCTATGGTGCATGCCGATCCAACGCGGATGCAGCAAATGGTCACCAACTTGGCCGTCAACGCGCGCGACGCGATGCCGCACGGCGGAACGTTCACCATCGGCGTCAACGCCCTGAATGTGGCGCCGGGCACGGACCCGCCGCTGCGCGACATGGCGCCGGGCGAATGGATCTGCTTGACCTTCGCCGATACAGGGACGGGCATTGCGCCCGAGGCACAGCCGCACATCTTCGAACCCTTCTATACGACCAAGGAGCCCGGTAAGGGCAGCGGGTTAGGACTGGCGCAGGTCTATGGGATCGTCAAACAACACAACGGCACGATCGCGCTGGACTCCAAGCCCGGGTGTGGGACAACCTTCACAGTCTACCTCCCCGCGCTCGTCCACTGGGCACCCTCGCTCCCCACGCACCGCAGCAGCATCTGCAGCACGGCCACGGCGAGCTCGTTCTCGTCGTAGAGGACAACGCCGCCCTGCGCCAGGCGCTGGTGAGCACGCTTGAGGTGCTGAACTATCGCGCCCTGGAGGCGACCGACGGCCTCGCGGCCCTCGCCATCCTCGAGCAACAAGCAGGGAGCGAGCAGCCCGATCCGGACCATAAGGGCGAAGGCATAGCCCTCATCCTCAGCGATATGGTGATGCCCGGCATGGGTGGGCAAGCCCTCTTTGAAGTGCTGAGTGAGAAGGGCGTCACGGTGCCGATCGTGCTGATGAGCGGCCACCCGATGCAGCAGGAGTGGCAGACGCTACAGGCGCGGGGACTTGCAGGCTGGCTTCAGAAACCCCCGCAGCTCGACGAGATCGCCGGCGTCTTTGCGCGCGCCCTTCAGGACCGGGGATAGAACAGTGATGCTCATAATGAACCACCTACTACTCTGCAAAGCGCCGCGCCAACGCGGGGAGACCTTCGGCTAACGTGGGATGGATGTGGACCGACTGATCCAACAGATGCCAGGTCGAGCCCGCCTCGATGTGCGCGATGATGATGTGAATCAACTCCGCAGCCGCAGGCGAGACCAGGGTCGCACCGAGGATGCGGTCCGTGTTCTTGTCGACGACCATCCGGTAGAAGCCGCGGGTGCGACCTATCTCGGTGGCACGGACGACCTCGGAGAGCTGTATCGTCTCCTCGCGTGCGTTGCGTCCCTCCTTCCTGGCCTGCGCCAACGTGAGCCCAGCGTGCGCCGCCTGGGGTTCGGTGAACAGCGAATAGCCGAGCACACGGTCCATCCGGGACCGCACGCCGCCGTCGAGAATCTCCCGGAGCCGCCGGTAGTCCTCCACAGAGACGTGGGTGAACGCGGGTTGACCGGTGACATCCCCGATGGCGTAGACGCCCAGGCACGTGGTTCCGAAGTGGGGGCCGACCAGGACGTAGCCCTGCGGATCGAGCTCAACGCCGGACGCCATGGCGTTCAGCGCAGCCGTGTTGGGTTGCTGCCCGGTGGCAACCAGCAGCGCGTCGCCCGTCAACACCTCACCGTCATCAAGGCCAACCGTGAACATCGCACCATCGTGGTCCACCCACGACGCCACCGAGTCCAGGTGAAAGGCTGCCCCATCCGCCTCGAGTGCCGACTGCAGCGTCTTGCCCACGTCCGGCTCCATTTCGGGCACGGGACGGTCACGGCGTTCGACGAAGTGCACCTCACTGCCCAGTCGGGCCAGCGCCTGGCCCAGCTCGATACCCACGAATCCGGCTCCCATCACGAGTGTGACAGAGGGCAGGCGTGCGAGGTCCCAGATGCTGCGATAGGTGAGATAGGGTGAGGCGCGAAGCCCGGGGGAGCCGGCGACCTCCGGGACACGGGGAGACAATCCGGTGTCGATGACCACGGCATCCGCCTCGACAGTCACCCCGCCACCCGCGACCTGTCGCGGGCCAACGAAGTGCGCCTCCGAAGCCACCACCCGGACGCCGGCATCATCCAGATGCCGCCGCGTCCGCTCGCTCCACGCGGACGTCGTCTCGCGGATGCGTGCCATCACGGCGTCGAAGTCGACGGTGACCTCGGCATGCACGCCGAGATCGTCCGCATTGCGCGCCGCAGCCGCGGCGTGCGCCGACGCCAGCAGCATCTTCGAGGGTGTGCAGCCGTAGTTCATACAGCTACCGCCAAACGCGCCGCGCTCGAAGAGCACCACATCGTAGCCGCGGTCGGCGTACTCAATCGCCAGCGGCACCCCGCCCTGTCCACTGCCGATGACCGCAAGGTCGACGTGGTCCAAGGTAGCCTCCCTCTCGTATACGTCCCATCTAGGATACCATGGACCGGACCAGGGCCGGATTGGGCCTGGTTGGGTTTGGCGGTGGATCGCGTTGCGAACGTTGGGGCCCTCTCGCACTATCCTTTGATGCCGAAGGAGATGGAACACATATTTCTTGCTGGCGCCGGACGGAAGGCGACGTATAGATCTTGCGATGTAGAAGGCAGGTACCACAACATCTGGCCCCTATGGGTCGTGCCGGCACGGACCCACGCCGGATCGTGGCCCTCTTCACGGTCACGTCGATTTCCGTATTTCTAACTTTAGTGTAGAATACGGAAGAGTGTAAAACCTTGCACGGGCGTGAGGTCCGGGCGCGTCGGCAATGCACCGGGCTCCGACCATTGTGGCAGGGTTACAGCGTCACATACATCGAGAGGGCCGCGGATGCCGCCAACCGAACCTGCCTTCAAGTCCTGGTCCGATCTGTCCCGGGCTCGCCACTCACCGTTCTTCGGCGGCGAGAAGGCCGATGTCGCTTTCGATCGCTCCCGGCACGGTCGCGGCCCATCGGAGGTCCCGGCACCCAACACCGAGGCGCTCTTCACCCAGTCGAATGCCCGCGTGCTGCTGGGCCATGCAGCCAACGGTATGCTCCGGTTTGTCGCGATGCCGACACAGGTCTACGCCGCGCCAACCGGGGCCGGCGAGTTCGGGCTGGGCCCCGGGATGTACCATCACTTCGACACCGTGATGTACGTCGGCAACCTGACGTTCCGGCTCAAGATCGAGGGCCGAGACGATCCCATCGTGACGGCCTCCTCCTATGACCCAATGTCCGGCGTCTGCGGCGATACCGGCTACGCAGAGGACTTCCTCCCGATCTCCACGGCATCGGCCGACGGCCTCGACATAGCTATCGTTAGCTATGCTCCCGTGGCGACCGACCCGTACGCAGCCCCCCTCGCGCCCGCTCCCCTGCCCGGACCCGCGGGCGTGCTCTACGTCCTGCACGTCCGCAATACCGGAGCCACGCCGGTCCGGGGTAAGGTCGTGCTCCGCTGCGGCGATCTGCTCCTCGGCCACTACGAGGATGCACTGCCCGACCGCCGCGACTTCACCCGCCCCGCCGTGAGCCTGCGCCAGAACACGCTGATCCTGTCGCAGGCATGGGGCGCCGTCGGGCATCCACCTCCACGACGGCAAGTGGACGCAGCTTGTGAGCCCTTTCGAGGCCGAGGTCGCCTTCTCCCTCGCAGCAGGAGCCGAGCAGGCCTTTGAGGCCTACGTCGCCCTGGGCGCAGGCTATGACAGCGTGCTTCCCACGATCTTCGACCTGCATATGCAGCCGGCCTTGGCATTGGCTCAACGCGACAGTCGGCTTCTGGCGCGAGCGGCTGGGATCGCTCGCGGTAAGCGCGGAGGGCGCGACCGACGAGGCGCTGTGCAGCCGTGACGTCTACGTGCGTAGCCTGCTGGACAACTTCAACTGCCTGCAGACCGATGCCGGGGGCAACCTGCTGGCCCACTGGCAGGGCGCCCCCTCCCACGGCTACGGCACCATCTGGGGCATCGATGTGGAACCCACCGCCGTCAGCATCGTCCATCATCTGCCCGGAGCTTGCCTGGGCTGCCCTGCGCTTCTTCCTGGAGCGAAGTCACGCGCCAAGAGGGCCCCAGGACCACTCGGTCCCGATCCTCGTCGCCCCCGTCATCATTGCCCGGCAGTGGCTGCAGGTGACGGGGAATGTCGCGCACCTCGTCCACGAGACCGCCGTCATGAGCGGTCTGCGCCGCATCGTCGCCGATGTGATGGCGCTCAAGGCGCCGGACGAGACGCTCTTCCCGACGCGCTATGCCAGCGATGGCCCGGTCGGGCGACGGTATGATTATGGAACCAACGTCAAGGTCTGGTACGCGCTCGACTCGATGGCTTACCTGCTGGAGCGGGTCGGTGACACACACGGCGCGGAATCGCTCCGTGAGACGGCGACCGCCCTCCGCGATGCGATCGCCCTCAGGATGACGGGCAACGGGCCCTTCGGCCGGCAGATCGTCGGGGGCACCAATCTCGGGGAGGATCCGGGCACGTTCTACCTCGCCGAAAGCGCGACCGGCAAGGGAGCACCGTACTACGACGGAGAGGACACCTCCAGCATGCTGGCCCCCACCTACGGGATGATCGAATTCAGCGACGCCGCGTGGGTCAACTACCATCGCTTCGCGCGGTCGCCGTGGTGTGCGAACTTCGATCCGGAGTTTGGGGCGCTCCGCTGGACCCCGCGGGGCTTTTCCGCCGGTGCGCTGGATGGCACGGCCTTCTTCTCGCGCCTCGCCGGGAGCATCACGCGCCAGGAGATGGTCGAAGCCTTCCGCACGCTCTGGGACTGCGCCGTCGACGAGGTGACCGGCAGCGTCTTCTGGTGGCCGCACGGCCTGGAGTACAAGCGCTCTCTGACCCGCTGCAGCCAGGGCCAGGGCGCCTTTGCCTGGCACTATCTCAGGCAGTGGCTTGGGCTGGAGGTCGACGCAGCCAGCCACACGCTGACCGTGGCACCTCGCGGCCTGCTGACGGGTGTGACGTGGCGCGGATTCCGCGCCGGCCCGTACCGTTTTGACATCCTCTGGCACGAGGGGCCGAATGATGACGGCGATGACGAGGTGCGTGCGGGCGTGGTTGACACGGGAGCCGTCTCCCCCTGGCAGACCGACGAGCCCGACGAGCGCTACACCCTGGTCCAGGTGACCAACCACAACACTGAGCCGTGGATGGTCAAGGTGGGCCTGCGGCCGCCGGACACCGGTGCCGCCGGCACGATGGCCTGGCGCGCCGGACTGGCCGCCCCTGGGGCCACGCTGCAGATGCTGCACGCCGCGCTGGATGGCGGCGAGCCCGAGAGTCTCACCGAGACGGCCATGGTGGCCAAGGCCGTGGCGGCGATGGGCCAGGACGGCATCGTCTTCAAGCGGTTTGGCCCCGAACAGCTATGGGGCCATTGGGAACTCGATGCACTCTGGGATCCCCATGCCATGCCCCTGACGATGCGGCTGCTCGTGGCGAACGGTACCGGGCTCGACCTGCAGGACGTGAACGTCACGCTGACATGCCCAGGTCCATGGGTAGTGGCGGGGCGCCCACCACGACTTTGGGAGCCACCCGAGGCCTACGACACCAATGTCACGGTCGACCTCGGCGCGGTGTCTCACCTCCACCAGGAGGTCGCTCCCTTCTGGGTGATGTGGCCCCCAGACCTCGACCTGGTCGTGGACTGGCACGATAGCCCCAAGGTGCCGTTCCATGCCAACACACAGCCCGGCCCGGGCTGGACGCTCTACGCGCGTGACTTGCCGGCGCCGATGGAGGCGCTCTTCACCGCCACACTGGCCGCGGTGGCCGACAACGGCATGGCCGTCCGGCGCCGGATCACCATCCCCGTTAAGGTCCTGCCCTACCTCCCCTAGTCGAAGACAGAAGAGATCCTCGGGAAAGGACCTCCTCGCCCGCGCTGAGACCTTTGGGGTCATGCCCGAGTAGCCTCGGGCCTTCACAAGCAGGTGCCTACTCGACGAGGAAACCCCAAAGGTCTTCGCCGACCGTCCCGAAGACTTCGCCTGATCTTGCACTAGGGATGGGACAGTGCCCCGTCAACGGGCATGGCGGTCCCGCCGCAGCCCGGTGCTCATACCAAAGCAGGCCAGAGTTGCAGCTCGCGCGCCCATCGTTGGAAACGCTGAGGCGGTGCCACGATCCCGAACCGCCCAGGTTCGCAGTAACGACTTCAGTCGTTTCGCCTCCCCCTCTGTCGTTCTGCCTCCCCTACGGCCGGACCGCCGTGCCATCCGCCTTGCGGTCGGGCTCACCGTGGAGGAAGCTCCGCTTCATCCGCTCGGGATCGAGCAGCGCCGCAGCGCCCTCCTCGTCGATGTCAATGCCCAGTCCCGGCTGCTCATTCGGATAGAGATAGCCCCCCTCCAGCACCGCGTGGCCGGGGAAGACGGCCTTCTCCTCAGGCCGGAAGTCGTTTTCCTCCTGGATCCCGAAGGTCCAGCTCGCCATATCGAGGTGACACGCAGCCATCTGGTTCACCGGGTCGTTGTCGCCGCCCTCCTGCCAGGCCGTGTGGACCCCGAACCACTCGCCCAGCGCCGCGATCTTGCGGCACGGCGTGATGCCGCCGCCCTTGGACACCCGCACGCGGATGAAATCGATCAACCGCTCGCTGATCAGCGGGACGTACTCCTGTGGGTTGACAAAGAGCTCGCCGACCGCCTGCGGCGTGGCGCACTGCTCGCGGATCAGCCGGTACCAGGCGACCTGCTCCGGCGGCAGGATGTCCTCCACGAAGAAGAGCCGGTAGGGCTCCAGCCGCTTGGCGAGTTGCACGGCCATCTGCGGACGGAGGTGGCTGTGGACATCGTGGGTGAACTTGACGCCGAAGCCCAGCCGGTCGCGCAACGCCTCGAACATCGCGGGGATCGCTTCCAGGTAGGCCTCATCGTCGAAGGCGTGGCGCATCGGCCAGGCGTTCTTCGGCATACTGACCGTCGCCGGATCGCGGAAGCCGCCGCCACCATAGGCGCCAAGCTGGCAGCGAATCACCTCGTACCCCTCGGCCATATAGCGCCGGACATCTTGTTCGAGCTCGTCGACGTCGCGACCGCCGGCGTGGGCATACGCCGGCACCGCAGCCCGACACGGTCCGCCGAGGAGCGCGTAGACCGGCATCCCGGCCTCCTTGCCCTTGATGTCCCACAGCGCCATGTCGATACCCCCGAGCGCGGTGTTGAGGATCGATCCGTTGCGCCAGTAGGCGCTGGTGTAGACCGACTGCCAGATATCCTCGATCCGGCCCGCGTCGCGCCCGATCAACATGGGCGCGATCGTCTCGACGGCCTTGATCACGGTCTCAGGGTGGCGCACGTCGCTCACCGAACCGATGCCGTAGAGCCCCGGCTGGTCGGTCAGCACCTTCACAATCGCCCACATCCCGGTCGCTCGGGTGCGGATGCATTTCACGGCGGTGATCTTGGTCACAGGTAGCCTCCTGGGTGAGAGCGATATACATAAGCGCCCGGAAACCTTCCGGGTTGCTTGGCGCGGGTGCCTACCAGACGAACTCACCGCGCAGCAACCCGGAAGGTAGCCGGCGCCGATTCCCGGAGTCTACTCCCCATCCAACGAGTACGCCAACCTTGCGAAGGTGGCGCACGTCAGTTTTCGGCATCGCCCCCACAACTTTCGTAGAGACGCGCCGGTGGCGCGTCTTCTGGCGCGCAGACATCGTTGAACCCCGGCCTGATCTCCGTTGCGAGCTTCCCGGTATCGGGGTGAAGCGGCGTCCGGAGACGGGGCACCGCCCCGTCTCTACAAGAAGCAGCACGGGTTCCGGAAATCTGACGCACACCTTTGCGTAGGTTCCCTATTGACACGAAGTGCAATCAGTCGTAAACTGTTCATAGACTGACCGGTCAGTCTACAAGACACCGGTCGCAAGAACGGAGAGGGGATGGCACCTAAGTCCACCACCGACACGGAGGCCCGCCGCCGCATCCTGGCCGCTGCCCTGGAGTGCTTCCAGCGCAACGGCTACAACAAGACGACGATGGATGAGATCGCCGCGGCCAGCGAGACCAGCAAAGGCACGCTCTACTGGTACTTCGACAGCAAGGAGGATCTGCTCCAGGCCGCGATGTTCTCGGCCTTCGACACAGCGTTCGGCGAAGAGGTGCTCGGCGAGGTCCTGGCCCACCCCACCGCAGCCGAGACCATCCGGGCGCTGGCCGCGGCGATGACGCGCCTTGCCGACTGGGCTGAGGGGCTCTTCGGCCTCTTTCTGGAATACTGGGCCTCGACCCCTAACCGCGAGGACGCTGCCGGGCTGTGGGTTCAGGTGCTGGATGAGTACAAGCAAGTGCTCGTGGGCGTCATCGAGCGCGGTGTCGCCCAGGGCGAGTTCCGTGACGTCGACGCCGACAGCATCGTCTATGCGTTGATGGCGGCCTACGATGGCCTGGCAGCCTACGCGATGTTCAAACCGGACCTGGATCTGCCCCGCATCACCGCGGCCTTCGTCGATACGCTACTGCGCGGTCTGCTCGTGGAGGTGGACGCATGAGTGGACTCGCCGGACCGGGTGCCTGGCACTTCCCGCCGTCCGAGGCGCAGTGCCCGGCACCGCGGAGGGGGCATAGGTAGATGAGAGACGAGGACATCGTGGTTGCCACGCAGGGGCTGACGCGTGACTTCAAACACACGCGCGCCGTCGCCGGGCTCGATCTGGAGATCAGGCGTGGCGAGCTCTTCGGCCTGGTGGGTCCCGATGGCGCCGGGAAGACGACGACGCTGCGCCTCCTGGCCGGCCTGCTGACCATCTCCGCCGGGTCGGCGACCGTCGCAGGCCACGACCTGGCGCGCGACGCCGAGGCGGTCAAGCCGCTCATCGGCTACATGGCCCAGCGTTTCAGCCTCTACGGCGAGCTGAGCGTCGTCGAGAACCTGACCTTCTTCGCGGAACTCTACGATGTCCCCGCTGCCGAGCGAGTTGCCCGAACGGAACGTCTACTGGACTTCGCCGGCCTGGCACCGTTCAAGGAGCGGCGCGCCATCTACCTCTCGGGCGGCATGAAGAAGAAGCTGGCCCTGGCCTGCACGCTCATCCACGAGCCCCCCCTGCTCCTGCTCGACGAGCCGACCACCGGCGTCGACCCCGTCTCGCGTCGCGAGTTCTGGGAGATCCTGACCGAACTCTACACCGGTGGGACGACGGTGATCGTCAGCACGCCCTATATGGACGAGGCCGATCGCTGCTCCCGCGTGGCGCTGATGTACGAGGGCCGCCTGATCCGCTGCGACCGTCCCGAGGTCATCCGCCAGGATATCGGTGGCGACCTGATCGAGGTGCAAGCCGAGGACTGGCAGGCTGCCCGTACGCTGCTGGGCAACGCGCCGGGCGTGCGCGAGATGCAGACCTACGGCGCGTCGCTCCACCTTATCGTCGATGACGCGGCGCGGCGGCTGCCCGAGATCCGTGCGCGACTCGCCGAGGCCGGGCTGGAGACCCAGGCCTTGCGCCTGGCCCGACCCAGGATGGAGGAGGCGTTTATCTCGCTCGTCCGCGGTCTCGAGACGGAAGAGGAGGCCTGACGTGTCGCTCCGTCATATGAGCGCCTTCGCCCATCTGAGGGCCGTCATTCGCAAGGAGATCCAGCACATCTTCCGAGATCGGGCGACCTTCATCTTGGTGCTGCTCACGCCCCTCGCGACCCTTTTCGTGATGGCCTACGCGCTCACGGTCGACATCAAGCACGTGCCGATCGCGGTGCTCGACCTCGACCGCAGCGCGGCCTCGCGGAGCTTCATCCAGCAGGTCACGGTCGGCGTGGATCTGGACCTTGCAGCTCAGGTCGCGACACTCTCCGACATCGACGACCTCCTGATGCGCGGCAAGATCAAGGCGGGACTGATCATCGCCCCGACCTTCGAGCAGGAACTCTCGGCGGGCCGGGGGCTGCCGCTCCAGGTGGTCATCGATGGCACAGAGCCTCAAGGCGGCACCTTTGCGGTCCAGCACATCAGCGGACGCGCCGAGGCCTTCGCCACGCAGTACCTCGCCCGGCTGGGCGGCCCCCTCCAGGTGGAGACGCTCCAGCCGATCCGGATCGACGTCCGCGCGCGGTACAATCCCGGCCTCAGGTCGCAGGTCGACCTGGTACCGGGCTTGATCTCATTGGTCCTCGGCTTCCCGGCGCTCTCCGTTGCGCTCGCCATCGCGCATGAACGAGAGCACGGGACGTTGGAGCAGATCATGGTGACGCCCATCACGCGGGCGGAGCTCCTCGTCGGCAAGATGATCCCCTACATCGCGGTGGGGCTGCTCAACGTGCTCCTGATCCCCCTGGTCGCGATGGTCAGCTTCGGGGTTCCATTCCATGGCAGCTTCCCACTCTTCTTCATCTTCTCCCTGGTCTTTCTCTTTGCGATGCTGGGTATGGGCACGCTGGTGGGGGTCTTCATGAAAACGCAACCCGCGGCCCTGGCGCTCTCGTTCCTGGTGATCTTCTTCCCGGGCTTCTTCCTCACGGGCATCTTCTTCCCCATCTCGTCGATGCCTCAGGAGCTGCAACTGGAGGCGATGGCGCTCCCCGGCACCCACTACGCCATCATCACCCGCGCGATCTTTCTGCGGGACGCCGGGATGGGCACCTTGTGGCCCCATCTAGTCGCGCTCGTGGGTCTGGGCCTCGTCTTCACTGCGGTGTCCGCGCGGTTCTTCCAGAAAAGGCTAGGGTAGGCAAGCCATGTTACGTCGTATCTGGTCCCTGGCACTCAAGGAGTTCCTGCACCTCTTGCACGATTGGTGGATGCCCGCCTTCATGCTTATCGGCGGAACGTCCGAGCTGCTGCTCGTCGGCTGGGCAACCTCCCGTCCGATCTCCAACCTGACCCTGATGGTGCTCGACCAGGATCGCACCGCCGCCAGCCGCTCGGTGATCACCGCCTTGGAGAACACCGACACCTTCGGGCCGCCCACACCTGCGTCCAGCCTGGCAGCCATCGAGCAGGCCATGGACCGCGGCGAAGTGAGCACGGCCCTGGTCATCCCTCCCGGCTTTGGCGATGCGCTGGCGAGGTGCTGTCAGGATCAAGCTATCGCGGATCGCCCCGCCGTGGCGCTCTGGCTCGACGGTGCGGACAGCACCAGCGCCGGCGCGGCCCAGCGCGCGGCCGAGGGCGCCATTGGGCAACTCGGCCAGAACATCACGATCGAACGCCTGGGGCTCTCGAAGGACGTGGTGCAGGGCTTCACCCCCAGCCTCAGGGTGTGGTACAACGAGGCGCTCAGCGATGCGCTCTACACCACCCCGGCGGAGCTCGGGCTGATGCTCGAGTTCACCGTGTTGCTCTTCGCGGCCCTCTCGTTCGCCAGGGAGCGCGAACTGGGTACGCTCGAACAGCTCCTGGTGATGCCCTTCTCGTCCCTGGAGATCATCGTCGGCAAGGCCATCCCCGCGGCAGTCGTGGGCTTCGCCGACTTCATGCTGATGCTGGGCGTGATCCACTTCGCCTTCGGCGTGCCGGTGCGTGGCTCCCTGCCCTTGCTCTGTCGTGCTTGCGTGGGGCTATCTGCTCGTCGAGCTCAGCAAGGGGCTCGTCATCTCCGTGATCTCACGAAGCCAACACCAGGCTTTCCTGCTCGTGTTGATGGTCGGCATGATCGACTTCATGTTCACCGGCTACGCCGCGCCTGTCTCGTCGATGCCCAAGGTGCTCCAGTGGGTAGCACAGATCATCCCGGCCAACCATTGGCTGACCATCCTGCGCGGCCTGCTCCTGAAGGGATCCGGCCTCGACGTGCTCTGGCCCCAGGTGCTGGCGCTCGCCGCGCTGGGCCTGGTCATCGGCACCTTCTCGCTGCGCTACGTGCGCAGGGCGCTGAACTGAGGGGCAGGCGATGAGCCGGCAACCGTCCGCCATTGTCGTACAGGGGCTGACCAAGCGATTCGGCGACTTCACCGCCGTCGATGACGTCTCGTTCGAGGTGCGCCGCGGCGAGATCTTCGGCTTCCTCGGTCCAAACGGCGCCGGCAAGACCACGACCATCCGCATGATGCTCGGGCTGGTGCGGCCGACGTCGGGCAGCGTCGAGGTCCTGGGGCTGTCGGTCGCCGCCGCCCCCCGCCGGATTCGCCCGCGCGTGGGCTATATGGCGCAGGCCTTCAGCCTCTACAACGATCTGACGGTGCTGCAAAACCTGCGATTCTACGGCCGCTCGTACGGCATCGCGCCCGGAGAGCTCAACCGGCGCATCCGCGAGGCCCTGGCGCGCACCGACCTGGCCGGGCGCGAGCACACCCCCACCCGCGACCTCTCCGGGGGGTGGCGACAGCGACTGGCGCTCAATGCGGCCATCCTCCACCATCCGGAGTTGGTCTTCCTCGACGAGCCGACGGCGGGCGTCGATCCCGTCTCGCGTCGCGCCTTCTGGGACCTGCTCTACGAGCTGGTGGCCGGTGGCGTGACCGTCTTCGTGACCACGCACTATATGGATGAAGCAGAGCACTGCCACCGCCTCGCCTTCATCCAGCGTGGCCGGATCATCGCCAGCGGCTCACCCGCGCAGATCAAGCAGGAATCGATGCCGGGTGACATCCTGGAGATCGGCTGTGACGCGCCGAACCGTGCCGTGGGCGTGCTGCAGTCGACAGGGCTCTTCGACGAAGTCTCGCTCCACGGCGCCCAGATTCACGCTGTCGGAGAGCATGCTGCCGCAGCAGCAGGATCAGCGTCCGCCGAGCCCTGGTCGATGCGGGCATCGCGACCTCGTCGGTTGAGGTCGATCCGCCCGTCGCTGGAGGACGTATTTCATTGCGAAGATGCAGGAAGATGTCTGAATCACAGATTTGCATCGAATCCGTGATTCAGACAGCGTAACGTAGAGAGCGAGTCACACATATGCGCATCAGACCCAGACTCATCATTATCGCAGCTTTGCTCGTCGTCCTTGTCGCGGCGGGGGCCGCCATCTGGATATCGCGTGGGCCGAGCATCACCCTGCCGCCGCAGGTTCCAGGAGACGGTTCACCAGACCCTGGTCGAGCTGAAACTGGCCCAACCCACGGACCAGGGCCTGGTCGCGTGGGGCTTTATCGAGGCCGACGAGGTACAGCTCGGCCCGCCGATCGGCGGGCGGCTGGCCGCCGTTGAAGTGGCGAAGGGCGATGACGTCGCAGCCGGGACGCCGCTCTTCCACCTCACCACCGACCTGCTGGACGCTTCCATCGCGGCAGCCGAGGCGAAGGTGACGATGGCCGAGGCGCAACTGGCCCAGGCCACCGCGGGCGCCCGCCCCGAGCAGATCCGGCAGGCAGAAGCCGCCGTGCAGCAGGCCGAGGCCGCACAGGAGGGTGCCTACCAGGCACTTGCAGGACGCCCAGGCGATCCTCGATAACCCACAGGAGATCGACCTCGCCATCGCCAGGGCACGGGCCGACTGTCGCCTCGGCCCAGGCCGGCGTGGCCCAGGCCGAGGCGAACAAGGATGCCGCCACGATTGCCAACGACGACTTCTACGACGCACAGAAGAAGATCCAGGACGCGCTCGATGCGTGGGGCAAGATCCCGGCGGATCAGCGTCCGCCGCGCCCCGTCATCGAGACGCAGTTGGATTTCCACCTGATTCCCAACGCCTATTGGCAGGCCTGGGTGGCGCTCAACACCGCCACCGCGCAGCTCGACGGCGCCAAAGCCGAGCTGCGCGACCTGCTGGCGATGCGCGCGAACCCGCAGGATCTGCAGCAGCAGGTCGATGCGGCGCAGGCCCGCTACGAGCAGGCGATGGCCGGGGCGGATCAGGCCAGGGCACAGTTGGAAGCACTGCAGGCCGGCGCCACCGACGCGCAGATTGCCGTGCTGTCCGCCCAGGTCGAGGAGGCGCAGGCGGGCGTCGCAACGCTGGCACAGCAGAAGGCACAGGGGACGGTCGCCGCGCCGGTCGGGCGGCCTCGTCCTCGACGTCAGCCCGCCACGCCGGCGAGTTGGTCGCGCCGGGGACCACCGTGCTGACGCTCGGCAACCTCGATGACGTGAAACTGACCGTCTACGTCCGCCAGGACGAGTTGGGGCGCGTCAGCATTGGCCAGCCTGTGGAGGTGCAGGCCGACAGCGCGCCGGGCACCGTCTTCGACGGTCGGGTTGTCGCCATCGCCAGCAACGCCGAGTTCACACCGCGCAACGTCCAGACACAGCAGGAGCGCGTCTCGCTGGTCTTCGGCGTCGACGTGAGCATTCCCAATCCCGACCACGTGCTCAAACCCGGCACGTACGCCCAGGCCACAATCCTCACGGAGGGGAACTGAGATGAAAGCGCGTATGGAGCACCAGGGCACTCGGGTTGCGGTTGTCGTTCACCCTCCTGGCAGCGGTATCGATCGTCGTGACAGGCTGCAGTGCATTGCCCGCCATCTCGGGACTGACCGGCGCCGGGGCCAATACCAGCTCGTCCGGCACCATCCAGGCGTCGGGTTTCCTTGAGGGCACGGAAGTGACCGTGGCCGCGGACACAGACGGACGGATTGCCGCCATCTTGGTGGCCAATGGCGACGACGTCCTGGCGGACGATGTGGTAGTGCAGCTCGACGACACGCACGCTTCAGCAGCAGCGCGCGGAGGCCGAGGCAGCCGTCGTGGCAGCCGAAGCCGCCCTCCAGCAGGTACAGGAGGGCACGCGGCCCGAGGAGATCGCGGCGGCCCGGGCCGCACAGAGCGAGGCCGAGGCGCGGTACGCCGGGGCGATGCAGGCCGTCATCGATGCGCGAACTGCCATCACGACACCACAGACCATCGATCAGCAGATCACGCAGGCGCGGACCCAGCGCGACCTGGCAGCCCAGGGCGTCGAGATGGCAAGAGCGCAACTGGCAGCCACACAGCTCAAGCGCGACGTCTACGCGGACCAAGGGCGGTGACGTCAAGCGGACGTGGGACCTGCAGTTGACAGCATCCCAGGCGGCGCTCGACCAGGCCCAGGCCAATCTTGACGGTGCTCAGGCCGTGCTCGCGCAGCTTTACGCCCTCCGCCGGTCGCCGCTGCAGTTGGAGGCGGCGCTGCACCAGGCCGAGGCAGAGGCCGCGCTTGACGAAGCGCAGGTGGCGGCAGCCTCCGCCAAAGCCGAGGAGCTCAATGCCGGGCCGACAGACCAGGAGATCGCCATCGCCCAGGCGCAGGTGGCGCAGGCCCAGGCTGCGGTGGGCATCCTCGACGTCCAGATCGCGCACCTCACGCTCACGGCGCCGATAGCCGGCGTCGTGACCTCCCGCGATGCCGAGGTGGGCGAGTCAGCCACCGCAGGGGCGCCCCTGCTCACGATCGCCGATCTCACCGACCTGAGGCTGGTCATCTACGTGCCCGAGGACCAGATCGGGCAGATCCACACCGGCCAACCGGTCTCCGTGACCGTCGACACGTTCCCCGATCGCGTCTTCGCGGGCACGGTGGCAAGCATCGCAGGGCAGGCGGAGTTCACGCCCGAGAACGTCCAGACCGAGGCCCAACGCGTCAACCTCGTCTTCGCGGTCGACGTCGACGTGCCGAACCCGGATGGCGTGCTCAAGCTGGGGATGGCGGCGGATGCGGTTGTGCGACTGGCCGATGACGGAAAGAATGATGATTGACGCGTGACGATCGATCGGAGAGTCTCCTATCACTCGTCAATCGTCACCGGTCATCCACCCGTCGCCTCGTCGCTCATCGCCACGATATTCTCCGGTGGCACATCCGGCTGGATGTTGTGCACCGCTGCGACGACGTAGCCGCCACCCTCGCCGAGTTCGCGGATGCGGCGGCGAACCTCGGCCCGCACGTCTCCGGGCGTGCCGAAGGGCAGTACGTGCATCGTGTCGATCGCGCCGCAGAAGGCCAGTTCGTCTCCCCACTGAGCCTTGAGCGCGGCGGGATCCATTCCCCGGGCCGTCACCTGGACCGGGTTGAGCACCTGAATGCCCATGTCGACAAAGTCCGGCAGCAGGTCGACGACCGAGCCACACGAGTGATAGAGGAGCGTCGCGTCGGTCATGTCCCGGATCTGGCGCAGGTAGCGCGCATGGCGCGGCTTGATGAGACTGCGATACATCCGCAGCGACATCTGCGGGCCGCGTTGGTCGGCCACGTCGTCAGCCGTACTCACCACGTCGACCAGATCGCCCACAGCCTCCAGCGCCCGCCGCGCGACCTCCATTCGGATCTCCAACACCGCATCCATCAGCGTGCCTGCCAGATCGGGTGACAGCGCCAGATCGATATACCAGGGTTCGAAGCCGCGAAGATACTGAGTCGTGTGCACGAAGATATCGGACAGGTGAAGCACAACCGCGCAGTCCTGGGTCTCGCGCAGGTGGAGGGCCCTCTCCCGCAGCCCGCGGGTGACGCCCGGATCGGTCGGATCGGGCCAAGGGTAGCGAGCGATCTCGGCAGCCGTGATGTCGCCGGCGAGCGGCGAACGCACGACGTCGAAGTAATGCCCACCCGGCGGGCAGCGTCGGATCACGCCGAACTCATCGCGGTGCATCGCGGAGCCGTCGGGGGCGTCGGGGAGCAGTGCCTCCGCAGAGACGTCCGCCTTTCCCAGGAAGACGCCCCGGAAGTCGACGCCCAACCGCCGCAACACGGCCTCGTTGGGTGTCGCAAGGCCGAGCACCTTGCCGATGCCGTGGCCTGAAGGTCTGCTGGCATCGAGGCTTGGCCTCTCACCGTGCCCGTCGCCGAGTCCCAGATGAGCCACCAGCGCCTCGTACGGTGCCTGAAGAACACCCGTGTTTCGCGTCGACCCGAGCTCGAACGGCACCCTGTCGGTCGTCTCGTGACGCAGTGCTGCCAATGCTCGCTCTCGATGATTCATAGATCCTCCTGGCAATGAATCCCCGTCTTCCCGGAACCGATGAATCGGCACCTAGACCAACCTGGTCCCTCGATCAACGCGTAACCGCCCGACGGCAGGCTCACGCGGATGCCTGCCGCGTCGGCTGCCACGGCGACGCCCTCGGACCCGTACCGGACACGCGGGTTGGCCAATGACACATCCATCGACACGCCGGCCTCTAGCGGACGCCGCGAGAGACTCGCCGCCGCCAGGATCGGCGCCCGGCCTGGCGCCCGCCAGAGGGTCAGGAAGAGATCGGGTGCGTCACTCTTCGCCGCGCCGAAGTCGGGAGCAAAGCCCGACAGCGCCGCCCGCTCGCGCATCAGCCCGGTGAAGAAGCCCTCACGGCCCTCGGGCTCCAACCACATCACGAAAGGGATGTCGCCCTGAGAACGCGTGGACAAAACTGACAGCCGCACCCAGCGGATGATCACGGGCAGCACGCCCCAGAGGCTGCATATCGTGGTTGGCGGTAAAGCTCGCCCGAAGGTAGCCCTCTGGCCTGGCAGCGCAGGTGACCTCCAGGTAACGCTGGTACTGGCGGGCCGTCATCCGCGGCGCGCCGTCCGGGCCCAGCCAGCTCGCGTTCAAGGCCTGTAGGATCCACCCGTTCTCGTACGATCCATCGGTCACCGGCTGGAAGATTGGCCCCCACACTTCGCTCAGCAGCGCCGCATCAGGCTTGAGCGCGCGGAGCTCGGGGCGTAGCTCCTCAAGGATGCGGATACCGCCATAGATCGTGGCCCAGGCAGGGCGGGGATTGTCCGGCGAGAGGTTCGGCTCCTTCCAGTGCATCGCGTCGCACCGGAAGCCGTCAATATCGAAGCCGCGGACATACCATAGCGCCCAGTCAACGGCAAAACGCCGGTAGCCGGGATCGCCCCAGTCGAGGCTGAGCGTCTCGGCGGCCTTCGGGCGGACCGGCGCGCCCGCGCGTGGCCCCCACCCGTGCGACCCGGCCGTGCGCCCAAGCGCATCGCGTACCAGCCACTCGGGGTGGGCATCGACAAAGGGGCTCTCCACGCTCACACCTTGCGGCAGGTAGTCGAGGATCACGCGCAGCCCAAGCGCGTGCGCATCGGTCACAAAGCGCTTGAGCTCCTCCTCCGTCCCAACCCGGCTGCTGATCGTAAAATGGTCCAGAATATCGTACCAGCCGACGTCGGGCGTGGATTGTACGGGGCAGAGGTAGACGACGTTGAAGCCCATCTCGCGGATCTCGGACAGCCGCGGCGTCCAATCCGACAGGGGATAAGGCGCAATCTGGAAGACCCTCGCGTCCCTGAACCACGCAGGCACGTCCGTCGCCGAGGCCAGCCGCGGGCCGCCTGCGGCGTAAAGCTCGTACGCCACGTCACGGAACCCTGCCAGGTGCTTCTCCAAGGAACCCTTCGTCAGCAACACACCGTGCCCCCTCGACACGACCTCGGTGCCCGGGCGCAGCCAAGCGGCGATGTGATGGCGATGCTCCACCGTCAACCGCTCGCAGTCGCCCACCACCCGTGGAAAAGCCACCGCTTCATCCGAAATCAGCCACGCCGAGGCCACTCGCCGAAGCCGGGCGTTCTCGATCGCCACCACGCCGGACGTGTGACAGGGCGACGGCTGAAGCTCAAGGCAGCCCTCGCGTGCACAGCGGGCCACGACGTCACCGTAGGGTGTATCGACGGGCACGATCTGACCGGGCGCTTGGTAGAGACAATCCGCGGGGTCGCCGGGTGCGAGACCGGGGAGGCGGTAGACCACGTGCGTGAGCAGTCGTGGGTCTCGCCCTTCCAGGCATCGGACGCTGACCTGCTGTCGCAGCGCCGGTCGCACGGGGTCCACCTCTATGGTGTGGGTAATCTGGAGGCCGTCACGCTCGAAGATGAGCACGGCGCCGCGATCCCATGAATAGGATCGGCGCTCCGCCACGCGGCGGCGCGCGCCGAAGAAGGGCTCTCCATCCACGATCAGCTCGAACGGGGGCTCTCCCGCCCGAATCACCGACTCCTCCGAGCCTACATATCCCAGGCCCAGCCAGACTCCCGACCGGCCATCAAACCTCGCCCATAGGACGCCGTTCTCCACCTGCGTTGGCTCTGGCATCGTCACCCTCCCGATCTCACGGGCAGTCCGTCTCCTCCATTCTAGCTGGCGTATGCCAGATGAACAAATCCGTCCGGCAGCCACAGCCGCACCTCGGTCCCCTCGCCCGGCGCGGTGACGATGTCCAGCGACCCGCCGAACAGCCGCGCCCGCTCCACCATCCCCGCAATGCCCAGATGCCCCATCCGGACCAGCTCGTCGGTCGAAGGGAGCATCGCGCCCGGCCCATTGTCCTCGACCAGCGCCAGGATCCCACGGTCCTCGTAGATGAGCGCAACGCTCACGTGCGTCGCCCCGACGGCTGCGGCGTGTTTGCGCACATTGCTCAGCGCTTCCTGCACGATCCGGAAGATCGTTAGCTCCACATCCGGCGGCAGCCGGCGCACCGCGCCGACAATCTCACAACTCACATGCGCGTCGGGGAAGCGGGCGCCAAGATCGCGGGCCAGGCCCTGAAGCGCGGCCGCGAGGCCGAGATCCTCCAGCATAAAGGGTCGAAGGTTGTAACTCATACGGCGCACGTCCGTGAGCGTGTCATCGGCCAGCGCCTTGACCTGCTCGAGCCGCTTTCCGGCAAGCTCAAGGGCCTCCTGGAGTTCGGTGTCGAGATCAGCAGCCATCGGCGGATCGGCCGCCCCCGCCTCGCCCTCCCGGGCATCGCCTTCATGGGCAGCGGCGTCGCACTTCGCCAGTGCGCGATCTACGAGCTCCAGCCGCTGGCAGAGGCCGACCAGCGACTGGACGGTCTCGTCGTGCAGGTCGCGCGAGATCCGCTTGCGCTCCGCCTCCTGGCCCTGTAGGACGCGGCGAGCGTAGTCGCGTAGCGTGGCCTGCTGCGAGTTGAGTTGCGCCACCATCCGGTTCAGCGCCGCGACCAGCGCCCTGATGTCAGGCGGACCCGCTTCGGGCAACGGGTTGAATGTGCCACCCTCAGCGACGTTCCGGGCCTCGGTGATGACCGCATCGAGGGGCAGCAGGGCCCGACGGACGCTCAGCGAGAGCACCAGAGCCGCAACCAGGAGCCCCACCAGCCACAGTCCGCCGATCGCCCAGAAAGAGAGGCGCGTCTGCGCCATAATCGCATCCCATGACTCCCTGAGGATCAGACCCCAGGCGATGCCGGGCACGGGCGCATACGCGATAACCTCGCGAGGGAGCTGCCCGATGTCGAAGAGGCGGCTGTCCGGTTCCCCTGCGAGGACCATCTGCCAGAGCTGCGGGGAATCCTGCTGGACTGTGCGCCCGATCTGCTTGGGATCGAGATCGTAGATCACGGTGCTCGCAGCATCGATGAGGCTCACCGTGCCGCCTTGGGGCGTGCGCAACAGGTTCAGATTGCTCGCCCAGGTGTTGCGCTGCAGATCGAACTCGCCCACCAGCGCGCCGGTGACCTGGCCGCCACCACGCACCGGCACGGCCACCATCATGCTCCCGCTGCCACCTGGCACGCTGTCTATCACCGAAGAGAAGGTGGGCGTCCGGCTGGCGAAGACGCGTTCGAGGTAGTCGGCGTGGCCGAAACTCTCTCCCACCTGGCCTCTGGCGCCGGGGCCGGTTGCCACGAGCGTGCCGTCGAGATCGACGTAGGCCATGCCGCCGGTGAAGACCTCCAGGAGCATCGCCCGCCGCGCCAGCAACTGCTGTATCGCCGCAGCGTCCTCGGCTGGTGACACCCCCACGATGGCGCCAACGTCGTCGGCGGTACTCAGGAGGAGCCGCAGATGGCCCTGCATCTCACCGGCAACGCCCGCCGCAGCCACCTCGGCGAGCGCCGTCTGGCGCTGCAGGACCAAGCCCTGGATGATGCCGGGGATGACGTAGACCACCGCCCCCACCCCAAGGAGGACGAAGAGCAGGAGCGGTGCAAACGTCGCGGCCATGATGCGTGTACGAGTGCTGAGCCGGGACATAGGCCTCCGGATGGTTCCACTGGCGCCTACCACTCAGCGAACCCGGTTCCTGAGTAGCGGGGTTTAGAGATCATCATCCAACCGAATCCAGCCCTGACGCAAGGCACAGGTCACGGCTTCCGTGCGGCTGCCCACGCCGAGCTTATCGAAGACATTGCGCAGGTGCACCTGAACGGTAGAAGGGCTGATGCAGAGAGCTTCTGCAACCTCTCTATTGGTCTTGCCCCTGGCGACTTCCTGCAGGACCTCGAGCTCACGCTCAGTGAGGGCATCTACAAGCCCGTCAAGCTTGCGGGACGACGGCGAATCCTGCGTCAGGTGGCGGACCACCCTGTCTGCCACCAGCGGATCCAGCACCGTCTCACCACGGACGACGGTGCGGAGGGCCTGCACCAAGTCATCCCCGCCGGCCGTCTTGAGCAGGTAGCCGTCCGCCCCGGCCTCCAGCAGTGGGAAGACGTAGTGGTCATCTTCGTAGGCGGAGAGGATCAACACGCGCATCTTCGGGTGCTCCGCCTTGAGCTGCTTCGTTGCCGCGATGCCGTCCATCCGGGGCATATGCACGTCCATCACAACGACGTCCGGCAGCAGCCGGGAGGCCATCTGCACCGCCTCGGCGCCATCCGATGCCTCACCGACGACGGAAATACCCTCAACATCGGCCAGCAGTTGGTGGGTCCCCTCACGCACGATCGTGTGATCCTCTGCCAACAACACCGTGATCGTTCCCATCGTCTCTCCCCTTGCGCGACCACAGTATGCGCACAACCGTCCGCGACGCTATGGCCCCTCGCCGAAGCTGAACCAGATGCCCTGCACATGGTACAGCATCCCGGCTATGAGGCCATACCTGAATTGTGGTAGAGGGAAATACCACATCGCCCTGATGCGGCGTGGCCACCGTGCGTGTATGATGGACGTGTGGCGTGAGAAGCCATGCCGATACGCTGCCGCTCTACGGGAGCAACCGCGCCCGCAGCCGGTAACTACAATCAGGAGGACATCTACGATGAAACCAAGACGTATGGCTGTGATCCTTGTGCTGGCGCTCGCGACCGCGATCATCGCGGCCTGCGGAGCCACCGCGACTCCGGCGGTGACGCCGACCGCGACAACCTACAGCGATCCCTTCACTTACTGCACGGCGGTGGGCACCGTCGATACGCCCGGCGGCGACTACACCGGCCCCAAGGCCCCCGAGTCTGTAGCCCAGGGACTGCAAGTGGCGCTCAACGCGCCCGACACGCCCCTGAACGTGCTGGAGAACGGGATGTCCTGGCGCTGTATGGACGGCAGCGTCTACGCCTGCTTCGTCGGCGCAAACCTGCCGTGCGACGCTAAGGCGAACACCGACCAGACACCGACCCAGGCGGAGATCGATTACTGCATCCAGAACCCCAGTGTCGACTTCATCCCGGCGGTTGTCACCGGTCGCGAGACGGTCTACGAATGGCGCTGTACCGACGGTGCGCCCGAGATCGTCCAACAGGTCTACCATCCGGATGCGCAGGGTTACATCTCGGAGATATGGTATAAGGTAAGCGCTCCCGCACAGTGACGGGTGACGAGTAACGAGTGACCCACCCAGGGGCTGCGTGTCGCGTCTCCGCAGCCCCTTCGGCTATACTGAGAGGACGGAGGACATGCGCAAGATAGGTAGGCAGATCGGACAACCGGCTTCGGGTGCCCTGGCGGCGCTCGCCCTGGCACTCACGCTGCTCTTCGGGTGCCGGAACGGGCCCTCCGCCGGTCCAACCCAGACGCTTCGCCCCACGCTGGTACCCACTGAGACGCCTGCAGCGCCGTCGCCCAAGTCCACCTCGATCCCGACGGCGACGCCCGGGGGGAGCGCCGCTGCCCCTGTGCTCGCTACAGCCCAGGTGACCGTAACGAACGTAGTCGTCGAGACGGCGCTGGCAGCGCCACCAACCTACCCGGGCATCAGGGCGTTTGCCTCGGCAGCTCAGACGTCGTGCCGAGCCTGTCGGCCTGGAAGTGTCGCTCATATACTCCCCGCGACGACGGCACGGACGGCGCGGACCCCTGCCTTCAGCAGCCGGACGGCACGCTCGTCTGCGACCCGACGGGCGATGCCTTCGTGCTGCTATCGCCCGAGCCCCTGCCGGCGCAACCGACGGCGGCCAAGCAAGCCACCGGCACACCGTGGTATGTCGTCATCCCGGTTCTGTCCGGCACCGGCGACGTCACGCCACTTGACCTGCCTGCGCGACCTGACGCCCGAGATCACCATCGAGAGCCAACCTGCCACCTACAACTGCGGCAGCGAGGCTGCCGGCGGTGGACGCGACGTCCTGCTCGGCAGCCCCGCCACCGGCGACGTATGGACGGCCACGCTCGCCCACGTCGTGCCCCAAGGCGACGGATGGGCGATCGCGTCGCAGCAGACCGTACCTCTGAGTGAGGCCCGCATCTACGATTCGCCGTTGGACGGTGCGGTGCAGGCCGGGTTCGCCGCCACAAACGTCATCGACTACGCGCCCACACGGCCCATCGGCCCGGTTCAGCGGGGCTCGTGTTTCAGCGGGGCCCTCGCGGTGACGGACCCGCACGCCTGGCGATGTACCGTGGGCAACTCGATTGCCGATCCGTGCTTTGAGATTCCGGGTGAATCCGACCTCCTCGTCTGCACGCCCGACCCGCTGACCGGCGATCCGGGCTTCCCGCTCCAGCTCACGGAGCCGCTGCCGTTGAGCGAGGCCGCGCTCACAGCGAATGGTAGCCCCTGGCTGGTCGAGCTGGCAGACGGCGCCCGGTGCGGCGTGGCGACCGGCGCGACGGGTGGCGTCAACGGCGAACGGATCAACTACCTCTGCACTGCCGAGAGCGGGCAACTGGTCGGGCTCCTCGGCATGCCGCAGTCGGGGCTGTCGGCAGGGGATGCATCGTCGCCTCTGTGGAGTGCACAACGGGCGGTCGTGGCCATGGGCGAGAACGGGCCTTACGCGACCGAGCTCGGATGGGTGCCCCTCAAGACAGTCGTCCGTGGGCCTCAGCAGTTCGCGCCTCTGGCGTGCGACGGCCTCGCGCGCGACGTCGCGCCCCTGCTGGGCACGCCGGTGGTGACGTCGACCGTGAGCTTCAACGACTATGTCAGTGGTGGCAGCGGCACGGGATGCCAGGTCCGGGCCGAAGGGAATGGCACGGACTTCCCGGACATCGCCGCGACCGCCAATCTCCTGCGGGCCTACTTCAGCGACCAGGGCTGGCAGGAGAGCATCGCTTACCAGGCAGGCGGGCCGACGGGGGAAGCCACGGGCTTCATCCGGGGCGGCGGCCTCTGCCTGGTCGAGGTAGGCTGGTCGCCACCGCCGGGACTCTGCCCCGACGATCAACCCATCGCCTCGTGTGACGTGGCGCCGGAGAACCGTGACGTCACCCTCTCCATCAACTGCGCTCACGACCTCTACGGCGCGCCCGCGACCTCGGGCGGTTACGCGCTCGGCCCGGCCAGCCCGGAGCGGATCACGTTCGCGCCGGGCGCCGCCCAGGCGCAGTGGGCGGGAGACCTGGCCGCAGGCCAGGTGCAACACTTCGTCTTCCGCGCGATGGAGGGACAGAGCGCGAATCTCCAGGTCACCGCCCCCGCAGGGGCCATCGGCCTGAGCATCGTGGCGTCGCCCGATGGCACGCCGCTTCTTGCCCCGGGATCCGGCGCCCTCACGTGGACGGGCGAGATACCAGCGACGGGGGACTACGTCATCCGCATCGCTGCACGCGATGCGGCCGGCTACACCGCGGAGCTCAGCATCCCTGCTCCCTGAGCCCAACCGCGGCACAGGCGTGGTTCGTCTACAAACCTGGCCGCGGTTGGCCCGGACAGAGAATCGCTTTATTCCCGTCGTGCCTTGACTCGGAGGCGTGAAACCGGATAATACGCCGAAATGGACCGAGACTGCACTTCGTGACCGACCTTTTCGACGACACACCGACCCGCGATAGTCGCGCGCCCGACATCGTATGGGGAGCCATCCTCCGATGGAGCCTCGTGGGTGCGGTCCTGGTCGTCGCCGGGCTGCTGCGCTTCACCGGCCTCAACTGGGATATGGCGCAGTGGATCCATCCCGATGAAGGTCACATGCGCACTGTCACCGGGGCGATTCACCTGCCCGATAGCCTCAGCAGCTACTTTGATACCCACACTTCGCCCCTCAACCCGCTGAATAACGGCCAGGTCTACAGCTACGGAACCCTGCCCCTCTTCGCCACGCGGGCGCTGGCCGAGTGGCTGGAACAGGGGTGTGCCCAGCCTGCCGGACCCGAGGCGGCACCCTGGGCGCTGAACGCGAGGCTGGCGACGCTGTTCCTCCGAAGCGTGGGGCGACCGGTGGACGTGCCCTGCCCTGCCGGCATCTTCACGTGGACCTACAGCGCCTTCCTGGGCCGCCATCTCTCCGCACTGGCCGACCTGGGCACGGTCCTGCTGATCTACCTCCTGGGACGGCGGCTCTACGGTGAGACCGCGGGGCTCATTGCCATGGCCCTCGCGTCCGTCACCGTGCTGATGATCCAGCAAGCGCACTTCTTCACCGTCGATAGTGCTGCCACGCTCTTCACCACGCTGACCGCGTATCTCGCGGTGCGTGCCGCACAGGCCAGACACCCTCCCTGGATCGACCTGGGCCTCGCTGGACTGTCGACGGGGCTCGCGACGGCATCCAAGATCAGTGCAGCGGTCGCCGCAGGGCTTGTCGCGCTCGGTGCTGCGGCGTGGGTCCTGCGTCACACGGCGGCGGCTGGGCCGCCCGCCGAAGGAGACGGACAGCCGGAAGGTGGCGCGGGCGGCATCTGGCGGAGGGCGTGGGCCGCTATCCTGGCCATCGCCCTGCCGGTCCTGCTGTCAGGTCTGCTTGCCTTCGTCGCCTTCCGCGTGGCGCAGCCCTACGCCTTCGAGGGGCCGGGATTCTTCGGCGTGCGCCCGAGCCCGGAGTGGTTCGCGCGTCTGAAGCAGATTGGCGAGGAGCAGAGCGGTCTGCTCGACTACCCCTCGGGCCGGCAGTGGACCGACCGCCTGCCGGTCGTTTTCCCGTGGGTCAACATCGTGTTCTGGGGGATGGGGTTGCCGCTGGGCTTGGCCGCGTGGGTGGGTTGGGCACTGATGGGTGTGGAGCTGGCCCGCGGCAGGCTGGAACACCTCGTGCTATGGCCCTGGACCACCGCCTACTTCGTCTTCTACGCCACGCGGTGGGTGAAGGCACTGCGCTACTTCCTGCCTATCTATCCCCTGCTGATCCTGATGGCGAGCTATGCCCTGGTGCGGCTCGTGAGGCGCCGAAGCGGCGAAACGGCCGGCCGGCAGACAAGCGGATCGCCGCGCGGGCAATCCGCGCGGGTGATGGCATGGGCCGCCGTATTCCTAGTGGTCGGAGGTACCGCTGCGTGGGGCGCCGGCTTCTTCACCGTCTATCTCCGCCCCAATACGCGCATCGCCGCCTCGCGCTGGATCTATGCCAACGTACCCGTCGACAGCGTCGTCGCTAACGAGCACTGGGACTGGGGGCTGCCTCTACGCGTCGACGCCCGCGGCGGCGTCACCGACGGCTACATCGGCATCACGATGGCGCTCTACGACGAGGACACGCCCGAGAAGCGCGATGAGTTGCTTGCCTGGCTCGATGAGACCGACTACATCTTCCTGGCCAGCAACCGGCTCTACGCGTCGATCCCACGGCTCCCGGAGCGCTACCCCCTGACGATCGAGTACTATCGCTCCCTCTTTGCGGGCGAGTTAGGCTTTGAGTTGGTCGGAGAGTTCACTTCCTACCCGACGATCGGCCCCTTCGCCTTCCCCGACCAGGAGACGCCGTTTCGGTTGATGGCACCGGAGACGTCGACCCAGGGCAAACTGATCGACGTGCCGCTGCCCAAGGCCGAGGAGTCGTTCAGCGTCTATGATCACCCTAACTGCCTGATCTTCAAGAAGACCGCTAGCTACAGCCCGGCGCTCGCGGCCTCGATCCTGGATCAGGTAGACCTCTCGCAGGTCAAGGTCGGCCAGTCGCCACAGGCCGCGACGCCGCCCGCTATTGTCGCCGCCCACGACGTCCTCTTCTATCTCGGGCTGTTGCTCACGGCAGCCGTCACCCTTTTCGCCATCCGCCGGGCCGTGGCCTGACGCCCCCTTCCGATGCGCTTCATCGGCACCGTCAACCAGGCGGGGCGATACCTGCCCTTGACCTCGGACCGCGTGCCACTAGAATTCAGATGGTAACCAGACGACCGAGGAGGCGTATGCCATGACCGATCAAAGAGAAACTCAGGATGACGTCGTGGAAGCGCCCATCTATCAGATTCGCCTGGATCTGAGGGACGCGCATCCCCCGATCTGGCGACGGCTGCTCCTGCCGTCCGACCTTACGCTGGATATCGTCCATCATATCATCCAGGTGGCGATGGGATGGGAGGACTACCATCTCCATATGTTCACCACCGACGACGGGGAGCTCGGCGATGTCTCACAGGATGACTGGGGCATGGGCACGCTCGACGAGCGGGAGTTCGCGCTCAGCGACGTCCTGGAGAGGGTAGGCGACAAACTGGAGTACGAATATGACTTCGGCGACTCGTGGCGCCACGTCCTCAAGCTGGAGAAGATCTTGCCCGCAGACCCTGAGGAAGACTATCCGATCTGCGTCACAGGAAGACGGGCGTGCCCACCCGAGGATGTTGGCGGGATCTGGGGATACACGGACTTTCTGCAGGCCATAGCGGACAAAGCCAACCCCGATCACGGAACGTGGGTTGAGTGGGCGGGCGAGGACTTCGATCCCGCGGCATTCGACCCGGATCTGACCACGGAGGCGCTTCTGGACATGATGGACGCGCTCGTTCCCGCCGGGCCTACCTTCCACCCCCTCACGGCGGCCCGCTGGGAGATGCTCTCCCCCAGCACGATCGACATCATGCTCGGAGCCATTCCCACGGAGATACTGCCCCTCGGGCCTGACCATGAGAAACTGGCCAACCGCATTCGAACTGCCGGATCCGCAGCAGACCTGCTGGATCTCGTTCCGGTGGGTGACCCATTGCTGGTTGCGGAGTGGCTGCAGCATATCACTGCCTTCGGCCCGGACAGCGCTGCTTTGATCGCCGAGAGGCTTGTCGAGCCCGGCACAGCTGTTTTCAGGGATCGCGCGTGGATCCAGGAGCGTCTTGCAGGCGCGCTCCAGCGGCTCGGGCCGCCCGCTGTGCCCGCGCTGCTGGAGGTCTTTGACAGGCTCGATGACTATGGGAAAGCTCTGGCGTGCGTGGTCCTGGGACAGCTCGATGCACGTGAGGGTAGTGACCGCATCTGGACCTATTTCCAGAGCGCGCTTATGACAGTAGAAACCGGCTATCTCATCGGGCCGATGTGGGCGTTGATCGATCTCGGCGACCCCCGCGCGGAAGAGGCGGTGGCGCAAGTGCTCGAAGCCGGCTGGGAGTTCGACGAACTTCTCGCTATGGCAGGTCGCGTGGGTGGCCGCAGGGCACTCGTTCCGCTCTTCCGGTGGATGGACAGTGATGCTGCAGGGCCGGAGACACACCTCGGAAGCGCGCTCACCCTCGTCGCGCACCGCCTCGGGCGCAGGGCCGTCATCGAGGAGCTATCACGTGCGTCGGCCGGCCGGGAGCCTCATGTATCTCGGAGCGCCCTGGCGAAGATCGCGGACATTCTTCTGAGCCGCTCCAAGGACGATGCCGAAGCAGCCTTTAGCATGATGTTCACGCCGATGACAACAGAGGATGCCATCGCACAGGTCGGAGCGATGTTCGCCGAGCGCGCGGACGACGATGACTGGGATGATGAATACGACTGGGACGATGAGGATGAGGATAGGCCGCTTGGTGACGTCGTCGAGCTCACCCCACGGGCGGCTGCCGTTTGGCCCGGCGGGGGCCGGACTCAACCGCAGCCCGGCCGAAACGATCCCTGCTGGTGCGGCAGCGGGAAGAAATACAAGAACTGTCATTGGCGCTCGGATCAACAGAAGGATATACCACAGGCGGCCTGAGGGGCTATGCCGGAGTACCCGGACGTCGTCGTCTACATCGAGCGACTGCGCGCGGTCGTTGGCGGGCGGCGGCTGGATCACGTCCGCATCGCCCACCCCTTCTTGCTACGCACCGCTGTGCCACCCGTCGGCGATGTCGAGGGGCGGCGCCTGGTCGACCTCGAGCGCTTCGGGAAACGAATCGTCTTCGACTTCGAGGATGAGATCTACCTCGTTCTCCACCTGATGGTCAGCGGACGCCTTGCCTGGCAAGATCTGGGCAAGGCGATTCCGAAAAAACGCGGGCTGGCGGCTTTCGACTTTGACAATGGGACGCTCCTTCTCACCGAGGCGTCGTCGCAGAAACGCGCGTCGCTCCACGTGGTCCGGGGACGCGAGGGGTTGGCCGCCTTCGAGCGCGGCGGGCTGGAGGTGATGGAGGCCACGCCGGAGGCCTTCGCCGCAGCCATCCGGTTCGAGAACCACACCCTCAAACGCACGCTCACCGACCCGACGATCCTGAGCGGCATCGGCAACGCATACTCCGACGAGATTCTGCACCGGGCGAGGCTGTCGCCCTTCCTGCTCAGCCGGAGCATCTCGGACGAACAGGTCGCGCGGCTCCTCGACGCCACCCGCGCCATCCTCAACGAGTTCACGGAGGCCCTGCGTGCCGAGGTCGGCGACGGCCTCCCCACCAAGATCACTGCCTTCCGCGACGACATGGCCGTCCACGGCCGCTACGGCAAGCCATGTCCCGTCTGCGGGACGCCGGTGCAACGCATCCGCTACGCAGCCAACGAGACTAACTACTGCCCGACCTGCCAGACCGAGGGACGGCTGCTGGCCGACAGGGCGCTCTCGCGGCTGCTCAAGGACGACTGGCCCCGCACCGTCGAGGAGCTGGAGGAACGGCGCCGGTAACGGCCCTCTGCTTTGCTCTCGGGGCGAAAACACGAAAGGGGAGAGAGGGCGATGAAGCGCAAGCGCTCGCTCCTCATTGCCGTTTTCGGCTCCCGTCCGACCTCAGACCCCGGTGCAGGCAGAAGCGTGTCAGCCCACCGTGAGCAGCCGGGCAACGCGGTCGTAGGAGACGGCGTAGTGCGCCACAAGGATGATGGCCAGCGCGATACCCAAGGGACGCTGACCGGCATCGACAAGCAGTACTACCGCAGCCCCGAAGACGACCGCCTCTAGCGCCAGCCGTGCCACGCCAGGTACCGCGACGACCGGGGGACCGCCGTCGTTTGGTACACGGAAGACGCCCCAAAGCACCATTGCTGCGAGCGGCAGGCCGATCGCCAACAGGAAACGCCACGCGCCGGCGTGACGGACCCAGCCCCAATACCCAAGGGCGCCCCATGCGACCAGCTCTAGAAGAAACCGTATACCCAGGTTGATAGGATTGTTCGCCATCGTCCGACCTCTTTTCGAGATGATGTGTCAGGATCCGGTATTACACCGCGGCACTGCGACTCAGATACCGCGTTCGAATGCGATAGGCCCAAGGCCGGAAATCACGGCAACGGGGCATGCCGGGGATCGAGATCCTCGGCATGTCCCCCGCCCGGCGCCCAGGTTCAGGGCGTCTCACACTGCATCGTCACGACGTTAGCCGCCGGATTGTACGCGTATCCTCCCTTGGTAACACTCGTCACAGTGAAGCACCACGTGCCGCTCGGCCGGCGTTGCCACGGCGTCCTCAGGGTGACCAGGCCGTCGGAGCTGGTCCTACCGCTCAACTGCCCACTGTTGGGCCCAGCATAGGAGACGGTGACACTCACCCGGTTTACCGGCTGGCCTGACTGATCCACGATCAGGATGGTATCCGTACCACGGGCACGATTGCCACTCGTGAGCCGCGCAACGGTCTGGGCCTGCACGTGGATCTCGGGCTGCGAGGCCGGGCTCACCGTGATGTCCACCGCCGCGGTGGCGGCCGCCCCGCCATCGTCCGTCACGGTGAGAATCGCCTGATAGCTCCCGGCTGCGCCGTACGTGTGCGTCGGGTTGGCCTCCGAGGCCGTGCTCCCGTCATCAAAGTCCCACGCGAAGGTCGCGATGGTGCCGTCGGGATCACTCGATCCGGCGGAGCTGAACTGAACGCTCAGCGGTGCGGTGCCGGTCTGTGGGCTCGCCGATGCCACCGCCGTAGGTGGCTGGTTCGTCGTCCCCGTGAAACCTGACTCCAACGCGCCCATATCCGGGGCATTTCCGTTGTATTGATCGGGCGTCAGGTTCACGTAGACCGTGCCGTTGTACTCGAGATATGCCGTGCCGGCGTCGACAGCCGGTGAGTTCGCCTGCAGGTTGTAGTCGCCATTCGCCGAATCGACGAAGCGCGGATCGGCATTGAGCATACCGCCCAGCTGCACGATAGGCGCGCCATCGCTGTTGACCACACCCGTGGCGCTGCTGTCCACGTCAGTGTAAGCAACCGTGAGCTGAGTCGTTCCCTCGATGAAGACCTGGGTGCCGTTGTTGGCGGCGTTGCCCCACACGATATCGTTGACCAGCGTTACCTGCGAATAGTAGAGGTAGAGCCCCCCGCCCTCCCAGTATGAGTAGACCCCGCCGCCCAGCTCCACCCCGTTGTTGGCGATCGTGTTGTTCACCAACACCGGGCTCCCGTAGTAGAAGAACGCAGCCCCGCCGCGGGCGTAACTGTTGGCCGAGGCGTTGACCATGTTCTCTACGATCACGTTACCCGTCAGCACCGGACTCGAGCTACGGGTGAAGAGCCCGCCCCCCTCACCATAGGGCGTCGTGTACGTCCCCGCCACGTTGGTTGAGTTGCCACGGATCACGTTCCGTGTCAGCTCAGGGCTTGAGTTGATCATGTAGATGCCGCCACCGTAGGACGACCCGCCCATCCCCGCCCGGTTGTTCTCGATCAGGTTGTCGCGCAGGACGGCATTTGAGTTGGTCAGGTAGACGCCGCCGCCCGCATAGGTAGCGTAGTTGTCGCGAACCGTTGAGTGATCGATCGTGGGGACGATCCCTCGATGTAGATCCCGCCGCCGGTGTTCTCCGGGGACGCGCCCGAAGCGTGGCCCTTCTCCACGATCGCGTAGCTGAGATGACTGCTGTCCGACGCGTTGACGAAGCGAATGCCTAGCCATCCCGACGTGGTGTCGGGTGCCGTGAAAAGTACGGGATCAGCTTGTGTCCCCTCCACCAACAATGTGCCGTTGACGGTCAGCTTCCACCAACTCTCGAAGAGCACGGTCGTCCCTGCCTCGATCGTGAGCGTCTGGCCCGAGGGCACCACGATGTCGCCATCGACGCGGTACGGCGATCCCGCCGCGGTCCAGGTGCCCGATACGTTCCCCTCCAGGACCGTCGTCCCGTCCACAACGGTCACGGGGATGGTGTCGGTGTGAACGGCGCCGTCATCGTCGGTGACCGTCAGCGTGGCGCTATAGAGCCCACACTGGCATATGTATGCAGCGGGATTGGCCTCGGTCGACGTCCCGCCATCGCCGAAGTCCCACGAATAGCTCACAATTGTGCCGTCGGGATCACTCGACCCATCGGACCCGAACTGGACCGTGAGCGGCGCGCTGCCACAGTCCGGCGTCGCCGTGGCCACCGCCACGGGCGGCTGGTTGGCCGCGGCGTACCGAACTCGACGCGCCCATGTCCGGCGCGCTGCCATTGTACTGATCCGGCGACAGATCCACGTAGACCGTGCCGTTGTACTCGAGATGCGCTATTCCGGCGTCGATGACCTGCGAGTTGGACTGCAAGCTGTAATCGCCGCCTGCTGCATCGACGAAGCGCGGGTCGGCATTGAGGTTGCCGCCCAATTGCACGATCGGCGCGCCGTCACTGTTGACCACACCAGCCGTCCCGCCATCCAGGTCGGTGTGGGCCACGGTGAGCTGGGTCTGGCCCTCGATGTAGATCTGCGCCCCGCTGTTGGCGACGTTGCCCGACAGGATGTCGTTGACCAACGTCACCTGTGACCAGTAGAGGTAGAGACCCCCACCTTCCCAGTACGAGTAGACACCTCCGCCCGTGGTCACGCCGTTGTTCGCCAGAGTGTTGTTCACCAGCACCGGGCTCCCGTAGTAGAAGTAGATCCCACCGCCGCGGGCGTAGCTGTTGGCTGAGGCGTTGACCATGTTGTCCGCGATGACATTGTCCGTCAGCACGGGGCTCGAGCTGCGGGCGAAAATCGCCCCCCCTCGCCGTAGGGCGTCGAGAAACTCCCCGCCACGCTGAGTAGTTGCCGCGGATGACGTTCCGCGTCAGCTCAGGGTTCGATTTGACCATGTAGATCCCGCCGCCATAGGCCGACGCCTGAATCCCCGCGTGGTTGTCCAGGATCTGGTTATCGCGCAGGATCGCGTTGGAGTTGGTCAGGGCGATCCCACCTCCGGCATACGTGGCATAGTTGTCGCGAATGGTCGAGTGGCTGATCGTGGGCGAACATCCCTCGATGTAGATCCCGCCGCCGATATTCCCCGGGCTGGCGACAGAGGCGTGGCCCTTCTCGACGATTGCGTAGCTCAAACTGCTGGCGTCCGAGGCATTCACAAACCGGATCCCCAGCCATCCCGGCGACGTATCCGTCGTCGTGAAGACGATCGGAGCAGCTGCGGTACCCTCAGCCAACAACGTCCCATTGATCGTGAACCCATATCCTCCGTCCCCAAAGACGACCTGGACGCCTGGTTCGATCGTCAATGTCTGTCCGGTGGGCACGGTGATGTGCCCATTGATAAGATACGGAGATCCCGCTGCCGTCCAGGTCCCCGAGACGTCCCCGCCGGCGACCGGCGTCGCCGCGGCAACGGGTGCCGGCGCTGCCAACAGCACCGCCAGCGACAACAGCGTCACGATCAGCATCCACGGACTGGCTCTCCTGAGCATCATACCCTCCCTTGACTGCACGCTAAGTACGACCCGATGGGGCGACGCGCGGAAGTTCCGCGCGCACTATACACAGTATGGAGCGTTGAGATTAAGAGGCCCTTATCGAGATATTACAGAACTATTACGCCGCGGATGCCGGAAAATGGGGCGGTGCCCTGTCTCTGCACCCACATTCCACGCCTACCATCATAGTGCCACAGTATGGACGCTGCGGGGCGTTCTCAGTTGGTAATCAGGGCGGGTTGCGTTGGCCGTAGTTGGGGGCCAATCGCGCCGTGGCACGATCGGTGGTATGCTGGCGAGATCACCGGCACGGAGAGGAGCACCCCCATGACTGCCGCCGTCTTGACCCGGACTGCACAGCTTGCGCTCGACGCCATCCTGCAGCGACCCACCCGCGGCATCCCGACGTGGCAGCTCTTCCTGATGGAGCACGCCCACATCGAGCGAGTCGCAGGCGCGCCTCCGGGCGCCTACCGTCAGGATCCCAAAGGCATCTACACACGGATGCAGCAGGCCGCGGGCGTCTGCCTGGTCGACCAATGGATTCCCCGCAATCCGCTGACGATGGGCAACCTCGGCTACGACGTCGACTCCGAGGTGCGAGACCGGCCCACGAGCGGCGCAGCATCCATCGTCTGCGACGGAATTGCGATCGACGGGCCCGAGGCAGTCGCAGCGCATCTCGAAGAGGTCGAGTTCCCCAGGCTCAAGGCCGCTATCGCTGCCTATGACGAGGATGCAGTCCGCCGCCGGGCTACCGAGATCGTGGCCGATGAACGAGACGTGCAGGATCTCCTTGGCCCGACCATCCTCAAGGTGCCCTACGGGGTCGTGGCCTTTCCCTCGCTCTCCTATGGGACCTACGGGTATGAGGCCTACTTCTCGGCCTACGCCCTCTATCCCGACGTCATCGAGCGCCACTTCGCGCTCCAGGCCGACCTTGCCCTGTGCAACAACCGGGCCGCGGCGCAAGCCTTCCGGGAGGGGGCGCTCCCTCCCCTGATCCGTCTCGACCACGATATGGCCGACGGGCGTGGCCTGCTCGTCCGGCCCGAGACGCTCGATCGGCTCTGGTTCCCTCATTTCGCCCGCTGCCTGGCGCCCGTACTGGACGCCGGCATCCGCCTGATCTGGCACTGTGACGGCAACTTGATGGCGATGGTGCCGCGGCTGCTGGAGGTGGGGCTGCACGGTTTCCAGGGCTTCCAGTACGAGCATGGGATGGACTACGCGAAAATCTGTCGGATGCGTACCGCCGGCGGCGACCCGCTCATCATCTTCGCCGGGGTCTCGGTCACCCGCACACTCCCCTATGGCACCCCGGACGACGTGCGGCGCGAACTGCGTTGGCTGGTCGAGCAAGGTCCGCGGACGGGCCTGGTTCTCGGCGCGTCGAGCTCGATCACACCTGGCGTGCCGTGGAGGAACATCGAGGCGCTGATCGAGGGATTGGCCTACTATCGGGTGCAGCGACGGAATTCCCCCCACGCGACAGAGAGGATGGGGCTGGACAATGATACACAGACCTAGGTCTGAGAGACCCATCCGTCCTGCTTTCAGGGCAACCACTCCTCGCAGAGTCTGAAGCCGCCGGACCCGGTACCCCCCAAGCGTAGCGGCTGAGGCAAGCACGTCTGTTCCCGAGACCTCCTTCTGTGTTCACCCGAGTGACGCAAGTGCTTGAATAAAGCATACACTTGTCTATAATATGGAGAGAGTTGGGCTCCGGGTGGGATTCCTGGAGAACGTGTGGCCGCTGAGAACAGAAGACAAGGAGGGCGGGATGGACAGCCGGAGTTCCCATACGGAACACGTTGTATCAACCGATGGCACGACCATCGGCTATTGGGTGTCGGGCTCGGGACCGTCGCTGCTCCTGGTCCACGGCACAACCGCCGACCACCAGCGGTGGGACACCGTCCTGCCGCTGCTGGAGTCGCATTTCACCATAGCCGCGATGGACCGTCGCGGGCGTGGGGAGAGCGGCGATGCGCCGGACTACGCTACGGCGCGCGAGGCTGAGGACATCGCCGCAGTCGTCGACGCCCTGCCGGCGCCTGTCAACGTGCTCGCTCATTCGTACGGTGCACTCTGCAGCCTGGAGGCGAGCCTGCTGACCAACGTCATCGCCCGTCTCGTGCTCTACGAGCCGCCGATTCCCGTGGGCGAACCGACTGTGCCCAGGGAGATCCTGGATCGTATGACGTCACTCGTCAACCAGGGCAAGTATGAAGCAACACTGGAGGTGATGTTCCGCGAGGTCGTGCAGATGCCCGAATACGAGCTGTCCGCCTATCGTAAGCTGCCGATGTGGCAACGGCGGATCCAGCTCGCGCCGACGCTCGTGCGCGAGATCTCGGCCGATCGCACCTATGGCTTCGACGCCGGGCGGTTCGCCTCGATGCAGGTTCCAACGCTGCTTCTGCTGGGTGGTGACAGTCCGGCACACGTGCGACGGCAGACCGAGACGGTCGACGCAGCCTTGCCAAATAGCCATATCGTCGTTCTCGAGGGCCAGCAGCATATCGCGATGGACCTCGACCCCGAGGGCTTCGTGGATGAGGTCGTGAGTTTCCTGACTCAGTGATGAGCATACGCCGTACCGCAGGGAGATGCGGCTCGTCATCGACAGTGCGTGAGGTGTCAGGACCGTCGCAGCCAAGTGGCACGCGGAAGCGGTGCGGCGAGCGGCGGTCACCAGACCTGCGACTGCGCACGCTGCCGCAGCAAGCGTGCCGCGACGCCGTACACTTCGCGCGCCCCAATGCCGTACCGGCTTCCCGCGGCTCGTGTTGGCGAGCGCGCGATCGTCCGTCTCCTTCGCGTACATCGTATTCTCGTACAGCCCGCTCATCGCTTAGCTCCTCTGCGCCGTCCTGACTCGTTCTCTGCCGTCACCCTACCTGAATGCGAGAGGCCAGCCGTGTCGGGCGCATGAACTGCGCGTGTCTGAATCGTGGGAAGCCGAGATAGAGGCGGACACTTAGGCTAGAGACATACGGTTACCGGTCGGCACCTCCTCTACGGTCGGTCCGGACGGAGCGGCGCAGGGCGTAGGCTCGTCCCACACCGGCTTCATGCGGTCGCCGCGCTGCGGTCTTGCCCGATGGGTGCAGCGCGGCGATGCTGCTATACCTCAACATTGACGCGCACAGCAGCCAACCTATAATCGCCCTCGTAGGCCGAACGTGCTCCGATGTGAATCCGACGCCGTGGCCTTGATGACGAGGGAGGACCAACCATGGAATCCGATGACCGTATCCAGCCCTATGGCCGTAATCCGTTCTACTGGCAGTACAGGGGCAAGCCCGTTGTCCTGCTGGGCGGGAGCCGCGAGGACAACCTCTTCCAGATCCCCGACATCGTGGAGCATCTGAACCTATTGGCCGCCGTGGGCGGCAACTACGTGCGCTGCACGATGTCGAGCCGCGACGAGGGAGATGTCTGGCCCTTCGAGCGGGACGATCGTACGGGGCTCTACGATCTCGAGAAGCCGGGAGTCGAGTATTGGGCACGCTTCAGGCGTTTCCTCGACCTCACGGCGGAGCGGGACATCATCCTCCAGATCGAGCTGTGGGACCGCTTCGACTTCGCGCGCACGCCCTGGCTCAGCAACCCCTACAACCCCGTCAACAACGTCAACTACACGGCAGAGGCGTCGGGGCTCAAACCCGAGATCCACACGCATCCGGGCCGGCGCGAGAGCGCCTTCTTCCGCACCGTTCCCTGCTTTGGAGAACAACGCCGTGGTGTTGCCCTACCAACAGCAGCAGGTCGACACGCTGCTCTCGATCTCGCTGCCCTACGGCAACGTGCTCTACTGCATGGACAACGAGACCAACGAGTCGCCCGAGTGGGGCGCCTACTGGTCGCGAACCATCACCGAGCGAGCGGACCGCATGGGCCTGATCGCGCCCACCACCGAGATGTGGGACGACCACGACCTGCTCGGGCCGGAGCACGCCAACACGCTCGACCATCCCGAGACCTACGCCTTCATCGACATCTCGCAGAACAACCACCAGGTGGGATACGAGCACTGGGCCAAGCCGCAGGAGATCCGCGACCGCATCCTCGCCTCCGGCCACGTCCGGCCGATGAACAGCGTCAAGATCTACGGTGCAAACACCGGCTACTACGGCACGACGCGCGACGCCCAGGAACGCTTCTGGCGCAACATCTTCGGCGGGCTCGCCTCGTCGCGCTTCCACCGCCCTCCGTCGGGGCTCGGGCTCAACCCGATCGCCCAGGCGCACCTGAGATCGATGCGAATGCTTCTCGCGGAGCTGGATATCTTCGCGTGCGAACCGCACACCGACCTGGTCTCCCATCGCAGCCCCAACGAGGCCTACTGTACGGCGCAGCCGGGCGTCGCCTACGCGGTCTTCTTCCCCGACGGCGGCGACGTGCTGCTCGACATTGCTGCGGCTGCCGATCGCGCCCTCACCCTGCAGTGGCTCGAGATCCGCGCGAGCCGCTGGGCGACCGATCCTACGGAAGTCTCGGTCGAGATGGATGGCCGGACCCTTCGCCTGCGCACCCCCACGGAAGAGGGATATTGGGTGGCGCTGGTGAAGGCAGGCACGTAGGCCAGGATGGTCACAACCAGCCGGCGCGGTGTCCAACCACACGGCCAGGAGGCTTCGTCCGGTGCGGCATCGCTGCGTCGCGTGGCCACCGAGATCCGCAAGCGTAACCTGCGCCTGATCGTCGAGGCCGGCGCAGGCCACACCGGTGGCGACCTCTCCGCCGCCGACATCCTCACCGTGCTCTACTTCGGCGGCGTGCTCGGCGTCGATCCCTGCCGCCCCCTGGCACCTGACCGCGATCGCTTCTTCCTCAGCAAGGGCCACAGCTCAGGCCTGCTCTACACGACGCTCGCCCTGGCGGGCTTCTTCCCCGAATCCGAGCTCGCGACCTATATGCAGCCGCTCTCGAGGCTCAGCGGGCATCCCAGCACCCACGTTCCGGGCGTCGAGGCCAACACCGGCGCGCTGGGCCACGGGCTACCGATCGCTGTGGGCGCCGCCCTCGCGTCCAAGATGGACGGCACACCCTCTCCCTGGCGCGCCTTCGTCCTCACCGGCGACGGCGAATTGCAGGAAGGCAGCAACTGGGAAGCCGCGATCATCGCGGCGCATCAGCACCTCGACAACCTGGTGCTCATCGTCGACCGCAACCGCATCCAGATGATGGACCGCACGGAGCGCATCTCGAGCCTGGAGCCGCTGGCGGATAAGTGGCGCGCCTTCGGCTGGGCCGTCCGCGAGGTGGATGGACACGACCAGGCGGCCCTGGTCGACACCTTCGCCGGCATACCCTTTGAGCCCGGCAGGCCCAACTGCATCATCGCCGCCACGTGCAAAGGGCGGGGCGTTTCTTTCATCGAGGACAGCATCGGTTGGCACCATCGCGTCCCCACCGACTTGGAGCTGGCGGCGGCGCTGGCGGAGTTGGAGGCGGCGTGCAACGGAGCGTGAGGACGTGAAGCGGCTGGCAAGGCGCCTCCGCCACGGGCCTACGTGGCTCACCACGGGACTGCTCGTCGCCGCGTTGGCGACCGGCGCCCTCTTGGAGCCCCCTGCTCGTATGGCCCTGTGGTCGCTCATCGGCATCTTCGCACTCTATCTCGGTTGTGTGATGGTGGTGCGGTTCGACGAACTGACCAGTTTCTATCGATTCACGGGGTGGGCCTTCTTCTACAGCATGCTGCTCAATCTGGCATGGGAGCTCTGGCACTCTGTCTACTTCATGCACTTCACCGAGTCGGGAAACCTCTATCCGGCCCTCGTCCGGATGCTCTTTGGCGCCGCCACCGCCGACGGCGTCGTCGCGCTCGGCCTCTTCTTCGCCCTGACCCTTGCCCGCAAGGGTGAGTGGGACTGGCCGTGGCCCCCGCCGTGGCGGTATGTGGCCTTCGTGCTGGTGCTGGCGACCGCCGTGCAGGTTGGCGTTGAGATTGGCGCGGTAGCGACGGGAATGTGGGCCTACAATGACAACATGCCGGTTATCCCGCTGCTCAATGTGGGGCTGACCCCGGTCCTACAGATGCCGGTGCTCATCATGCCGATCTTCTGGCTCTCACAGCGTATGCTCTGCGCCGACCCCCACGAGTTGGCGCTCAGACGCCAACGGTTGGCACGGGGCGAGTGAGGAAGGGCGAGCGTGGCAGACAAGCGCCTCCGCGAGAGCTTCGGAGCGGATCGCCACGACTGTCGTGACGCCTTTGTTGCGGCACTCGAACGCCTGGCAGAGCAGAACCCGGCGATCGCTGTGCTCTGCAACGACTCGGTGAGCTCGGCCAAACTGGTTCATTTCGCCGAGCGGTTCCCAGATCGCCTCTTCAACGTCGGTATCGCGGAGCAGGCGATGGTCGGCATGGCCGCCGGAATGGCCATCGGCGGCAAGATTCCCTTCGTGGCAGGCGCCGGGTCGTTCCTCACCGCCCGGGCGCTGGAGCAGATCAAGAACGACCTCGCCTATACCGGTACCAACGTCAAGCTCTACGCCGTCAGCCCCGGTCTGGCCTATGGCGCACTGGGTGCGACCCACCATAGCATCGAGGACATCGCGTGGCTCCGGGCGATCGCCAACATGACCGTGATCGTGCCGGCCGACCCGGAGGAGACGGCGCAGGCCGCGGTCGCGGCCGCTGCGACCTTTGGCCCGATTTATCTGCGCATCAGCCGGATGCCCGTCCCTGCCGTCCACGAGGCTGACTACACCTTCCGGATCGGCACTGCGTCCCGCCTGCGTGACGGCGAGGATGTCACGCTCATCGCATGCGGCACGCTGGTATGGCGTGCGCTTGCGGCAGCGGATCTGCTCGCCGGACACCACATCCGGGCACGCGTGCTCAACATGGCCTCGATCCGTCCCATCGACCGCGCCGCCATTGTCGCGGCGGCAGAGGAGACCGGCGCGATCGTCACGGCCGAGGAGCACACGGTCTACGGCGGGCTGGGCAGCGCGGTCGCGGAGATCGTAGTGCAGACGCGCCCCGTCCCGGTGCGCATCCTGGGCGTCCCGGGCGTCTTCGCGCCCACGGGTTCGGCCGAGTTTCTGTTCGAGCACTTCGGCCTCACGCCCGAGGGGATTGCTGGGGCAGCTATGGAGTTGCTCCGGGGCTAGGTCACCTACCGGTACCTACCGGGTTGGGCGCCCGGAAGGTGGAAAGCTACATCGCAGGAGGCGCGATGTCTGAATCGATCCTGGCCATCGACCAGGGCACGACCAACACCAAGGCACTGCTGATCGACGCGTCGGGCGCCATCGTTGCCCGCGGGTCGGTGCCCACCGGCGTGCATTACCCCCGGCCCGGATGGGTCGAACAGGATCCGGACGAAATCTGGCGGTGCACCCTTGACGCCGTCGCGCAATGCCTCGCGGGCCGGTCCGACCCGCCAAGCGCGATCGCGATCTCCAACCAACGCGAGACTGCCCTGATCTGGGATCGGGCGAGCGGCCTGCCGCTGGGACCGGCGATTGTCTGGCAGTGCCGCCGGACGGTCGACTTCTGCGAGACACTGAAAGCCCAGGGCCTGGAGTCTCTGATCCAGGCACGAACCGGGCTGCAGGTCGATCCCATGTTCTCGGCGAGCAAGTTCCGCTGGCTCCTGGGCCAGACCGCCCGCGGCCAAGCTCGGGCTGAGGCCGGCGAACTCTGTCTCGGCAACGTGGATGCGTGGCTGCTCTGGCACCTCACCGGCGGTGCAGTCCATGCCACCGATCTGACCAACGCCTCGCGCACGCAACTGCTCAACCTTCAGACGCTGGACTGGGACGACGAACTACTGGCGCTCTTTGGCGTCCCCCGAGCGGCGCTGCCCACGCTCCGGCCCTCAGGCGCGCTCTTCGGCGCGACCGTCCCCGTGGCGCTGCCCGGCGGCGGCCTGCTGCCGAGCGGTATCCCTATCGCCGGCATGATCGGCGACTCCCACGCCTCGCTCTACGGCCTGGGTGGATTCCGGCCCGGCAGCGTCAAAGCCACCTACGGCACCGGCACATCGCTGATGACCCCCACCCCGACCGCCGTTCCCTCCGCCCACGGCCTCTCGACCACGGTGGCCTGGGCCCAATCCGGTCACGCGTCACAAGGAACCGAACCCATACGCGTGACCTACGCGCTTGAGGGTAACATCACTACCACCGGTGGCGCCGTCCAATGGGTTGGCGAGCTATTGGGGCTTCATGAGCCGGGGCCTGCCGTGGAAGCCCTGGCACACACAGTCGAGGACGCGGGCGGGGTCGTCTTTGTGCCCGCGCTGGTGGGGCTCGGTGCGCCGCACTGGGCGCCCACAGCACGGGGCACTGTGACGGGGTTGACGCTCGGCACCGGCCCGGCCCATCTGGCGCGCGCTGCGCTGGATGCCATCGCTTTCCAGGTCCGCGACGTCTTCGATATCATGCGAGCGGAGGCCGGGATGGACGTGAGGGCCGGAGCAACGCCAACGCTGCTCGCCGACGGCGGCGCCAGCCGGAACGACCTGCTGATGCAGCTCCAGGCCGACATCCTCGGCTGTCCGGTGGAGCGCAGCCGCTCCTCCGAGATCTCCCCGCTTGGCGCGGCTTTCCTTGCGGGCCTATCAACCGGCCTGTGGGCCGACGAGCGCGAGATCGCCGGCCTGGTCCCGCCCCGCGACCGCTTCGAGCCGCGCACCGGCGCCGGCGAGCGCGAGGCGCGCTATGCCGAATGGCAGGCCGCCGTGGCACGAACGCTAGCGGAAACAGACGTTTGAGCGTTTGCACGTTGCGAACGTTCCAACGCTGAAAGGAGTCACGATGAAAATCACCGACTGTCACCGTCACCGCTGTCGATCTGGGGCCGCTGGAGACCCCCTTCTGGAACTCGATCATCAAGACGACGCACAGGGGCGCCGGGCAGGATCGAGATCACGACCGACGAGGGCATCGTAGGGATGGCCCCCTGCTCCACCTCGGCAGCCCACCGCGCGACGCTGCTCGGGCCGATGAAGCAGAAGCTGCTGGGCGAGGACCCGCTGAGGGTCGGATATCTGTGGGACAAGCTTTACATGGGCGGCACCCGCAAACCCGTGGCCAAGGGCGAATACATCGCGGCGATGAGCGCCGTGGACAACGCGCTCTGGGATCTCGTCGGCAAAGCCCTGGGCCAGCCCGTCTGGAAGCTGGCCGGCGGGGTGCAGTCCCGCGTGAAGGCCTATGCCGCGGGCGGCTACTACGCCGAAGGCAAAGGCCTCAAGGAATTGGCAGCGGAGCTTGAAGGTTACGCGAAGGCCGGCTTCCGTGCGGTGAAGATGAAGGTCGGTTGGCCGGGCGTCACGCTCCGGCAGGACGCCGAGCGGGTGCGCGCCGTCCGCGACGCTATCGGGCCCGACGTCGAGCTGATGATCGACGCCAACAACGGCTGGGATGCGCCAACGGCCCTGCGTTTTGCACGCCTGGTGGAGCGCTACGATCCCTATTGGTTCGAGGAACCCGTTCCCGCGGACGACCTTCGCGGTGGGGCGCAGCTCGTGGCTGCGCTGGACATCCCGATCGCGAGCGGCGAGAATGAGTTCACGCGCTGGGGCGCGCGCGACCTGATCGAGGCCCAGGCCGCCGACATCATCCAGCTCGACCCGAACCTCTGCGGCGGTATCAGCGAGTGGCTCAAGATCGCCGCCATCGCCAGCGCCTACCACCTGAAGATGGCGCCGCACGGCAACCCCAACATCGGCGCCACCTGCGTCGCCGCCGTCGAGAACGGCCTGATCACCGAGGCCTATCCCGACCTCGCACAACGACCCCGTGATGCAGCCGGTCGATTTCCGCGAGGACGGCTACATCTATCTCTCGGACGCGCCGGGGCTGGGGATCGCGTGGGACGAGGTGCAGATGGCGGGTGGCGATTGACGGGTGACCGGAGGGGACGGCTCTTTGAAAAAGATTGGACCAATCTCGGAAGATTGGTCCAATCTTGGTGCCCGCGATGCGTGACGACTTACGTCTCCGCCATCACCACCGAAAGCGCCTGCGCGGTCTTGCGGATCTCGACGTCGGGATCGGCGCCATCCCACAGGACGTGCTCAAACATGTCCTGGAGGAAGTCGGAGATCCGGATGTAGTTGCGGTGCATGGGACGGTTGCGGACGTTCATCAGCAGCGGCGCGATCTGCGAGAGCCAGGGATGCGCCGGTCTCAGGAAGTGCTGGTTCACCGAGACGTAGGGCGAGACCTGGAGGTTCTCCTCACAGAAGGACCGCGAGGCATCGCGTGTGCCGACCAGCTTGAGCAGCTCGAGGCAGAGCTCCTGCTCCTCCGATTGCTGGAAGATCACCCAGCTCGTGCCGCCGAGCGAGCCAACCGGGGGAATGTCACTTGATGGCCGCGGCAGCAACATGAAGCCCAGGTGGGCCCCCGCGTCATACTCATCCTCCCAGGCCGACTCCTCGCGGATGCGAGGCCACTCGTAGCTGCCGCCCAGGGCCATCGGCACCTCGCCCTGCGCAAAATAGCGCGCCAGGTGCCACCAGCGGCTGCGGAAGACATCCTTTGGCAAATACGCGCGGCGGTCGAGCGTGATAGTCTGCAGGAAGCGCAGGGCGCCGCTGATCACTTCCCGGCTTGTATCCAGCGCCAGGTTGCCCTGCGCGTCCACCACCTCGCCCCCTACCATCCAGATAAAGGGGTAGAGCAAGTTGACCGTCGTCTCGCCCGTTGTGGCCGTCACAGGCATCACCAACGAATAGTGGTGATGATAGCGCTCCATCACCGCCGGCTCGGCGAAGTGATCGAGCGCCGCGAGCCACTGCTCCCACGTCTCGGGCGGGGCGATCTGCTCCCGATCGAACCAATCCTTGCGATACCACATGCCGGAATATCAGCCTGCACGGGGATCCCGTACAGGCGCCCGTCGACCGAATTGTTGCGCAGCACCGGCGGCTCCAGATCCTGCGCCGTATCGCCCACCCAGCGCGCATCCAGCTCGTTGAGCGAGGTTATGTAGCCCTCGCTAGCGTAGTGATTGAGCCACACGTAATCCATTGCCGCCAGATCAGGGTGCCTCCCCACGGATGGTCGAGCGCTGCAGCACCTGGTGGAACTCGTTCCGCGAGCTCATCCGAATGTCGACCTCGACCTCGTGCTGTGGATGCCGCTCATTCCACAGCGCCGACCGCCTGTTCAAGGGAGGATAGCCAGCGGACGTCGTAATGCGCCTGCACGCGCAGGGTCGTGCGCTCCATCAGGGCCGCGGCCGCAGCAGGGGCGACGAAAGAACCTGCGCCGGCGCGGCGATAGATCAGGCCATCTCTGGCCAACTCCGCCATCGCCTGACGAACCGGCGCGCGGCTGATGCTGAAGCGATCGCAGAGCTCGGCTTCTGTCGGTAGCTGATCACCGGGAGCCAGTTCTCCGCTCTCGATCTGTCGTTTGAGGAAAAGTTTGAGTTGGTAGTATAGCGGAATCGCTGAGTTCCGGTCTATCGTTGCCATTTGGTTGCCCCTTGCGTATCTTTATGTTCGATTGCCATATTGTACGGCAGGACTGCACAATAGCAACCTACATTGACAGACACAGGTATATATGCCGCTTGACGCCGCCACACGTGCCCGTATAATCCGGGGGTATTTGGTATACCAAACGTTTCGCAGTCACTGGGGCGTCGTTCGATCCAACACAAGAGGGGGAAACTCTCGTGGTCGAAAAAGTCGCTGAACCCATACGGGTCTCAAAGTCAACCCCGATCACCGACCGTGTTGCCGTGGTCATCGTCTATCGTTGGCAATCCAAGCTCCTCACGGAGACGCTCAACGCGCAGGGATTCGGCGCTACCGTGGTCGATGCCAGTGGCGGACTGTTGCACGAAGGCATGGTCACGATGGTCGTCGGCCTGCCACAGAGACGTCTGCCAACCTTCTTCGCCATCGTGCGGGCCACGTGCCCAGCCAGCACGCGCTACATCCCTTACGACGCAGAGGCCGAGTTTCCGTGGCACCCGGAGAGCGAGCTCGTCGTCGTCCGCACCGGCGGCGCCAACGTCTTCGTCATTCCCGTGGAGCGCTTCGTACAGCTGTAGAGTCGTACCGAGTCTTCGCTACACAGGCGAAGATGGCCCAGGCCTATCCGGGCCATCTTCGCCTAGCCGGGTCCGGGTGCGCTCAGCTACGGGGAGACCACAAGACCCCCTGCCAGAACGACCGAAGCACCGCCGGGGTTGGTAACACGCACGTCCCACGTCACCACCTTGGGCGTACGGTTGGTCGTCACGTCCACCGTCATGGATGTGCCGTCAGAACTCACCGCCACGTTCGACGCGACCGGCGCAACGCCACGGCCTCCCTCAAACGTCACGACGGCGCCCTGCTGAAAGCCGGAGCCGGTAATGGTCACGCCTGTGGTCGTGCCTCCATACACCTGGTGGGGGTCGATGCCGGTGATGGTGAGGGTCTCTTGCGGAAGATCCGTCACGGTGACGAGTGCCGAGGCGGCATTGTTGACCGCGTTGTCATCAACGAGATCGTGGCTGGCCACCAACACGTGTTGGCCCACAGAAGCGGTCGCCGTATCCCAGGCATAGGTCAGCGCCGCGGACGCGCCGGAAGCAAGGCCACCCTCGACACTACCGGTGCCGATCACCGCGCCATCGGAAGTATCGGTGAGTGTCACCGCGAAACTCGCGCTCACGTCCTGGTTGCCGGTGTTCGTCACCGTCACTAGAACATTAGCAACGCCACCCCGGGTCACGAAGTCCGGCGCCTCTATCCCCTCAACCGCAATATCGGTGACCGGAACCGGCGGGGAGACTGCCGCGACCGCGGCGACCGCGTTCACCAGCCCGTAGCCATAGAGTGGATCCCACCCTGAAGCGCCGAGGTCATGGGCGGTTGCTATGAGGACCGAACGCACCTCGTCGTTGACCCTGCCGTCGCCGTTAGTGTCCTCGATACCGGCCTTGATTATCAACGCTGCCACGCCGGCCACGTGGGGCGAGGCCATCGACGTCCCTGATCCCTCCTTGTAACAAGCCTCCACCCCGTTTTCCAGGTGGCAGACAGGGTCGGGCGCGTAGTAGCCGGTCGAGTCGTTCCAGGTCGAGAAGACGGAGACGCCGGGCGCGGCGAGCTCTACCTCCACACCCGTGCTCGAAAAGGTGGCCCGCCGATCATCGCCGTCCGTCGCGGCCACGGCAATCACAGAGCCGAACTTGCCGGGCCAGCAGACGGTCTCGCCCTTTCCGGCTCGGTTGCCGTTGTTGCACGCCGCCGCGACGATCACGATGCCCGCGTCATAGGCTTTGTTGAAGGCCTCCTCGACGATCGAGCCAGGGTTCTGGTCCCAGCCCAGGCTCAGGTTGGCGACCTGGATGCCGTGCTCTACGGCCCACTCCAGCGCCCCGATCAAATTGCTCGACACTCCCCACCCCGCATCGTCGAGGACCTTGAGGGCGTAGAGGCTGCACGCAGGCGCGACACCCACGACGCCAAAGGGACCGTCCTCGAGACCGTTGTCATTGTCCATCAGCGCACGCCGTGCCCGGCCACGTGCGTTCCGTGCCCGTAGACGTCCATCGGGTCATGCCGTCCGTCATCGACAAAGTCGTACCCAGAATTCTCGACGTAATTGCGCCGTCCAAGTCGGGGTGGTTGTAGTTAATTCCGGAATCGATGATGGCAATGCTTACACCGTTGCCACCGTTGCCGCCGGCCTGGACCGTGCCGGCGCCAATGGCCGTGAGACGCCCCACGCGTTATCGAGCTCAATGTCCATCGCGTGCATTGGCAGGTCGGGCTCGACGCGGACCACGCCGGGCGCGGCCTGCAGGTGGACGATCGCCGTCTCGGGTAGGGTCGCGGCGATGCATCAACGAGGCGGTAGCGGTAGCGCACTTGGCCGTCCATCCGGCGTACGAGTGACTCCTCCGCGGCCCCTGGCCTGCCGGCATACAAGATCAGCACCTTCACCCGCTCCGGTGCCGCCCCTGCCACAGGGCCCGCAATCAAGCTCACCAACAACAGGATAATCAGCGCGAGGGAATACTTTGACCGATCGGTTCTGTCCTGCATCGTCAACCTCCTCTCGATGACTTCTCATCAAGGGCTGGGACCCGGTCGACCCGAAGGGGGATGGCCACACGCGGATCACGTACGTCTTGTCGTCAGCGCGGGAGCGATGCTATCTGCAATGCCGTACGATGGAAGTACCGCGAATCATCTTGAGAATAGCATAGTCGAGGGGGTTTGTCAAATTACTCTGCGACGTGGGATGAGATGCCGGGATGTCAGAACGCGGGCGTCGACTCGCCCGTACGGCGGTACCGGCGCCAAGGGCCGGGAACGGCACAGACCATCCAGCTCCCTTGCCTACGGATCCCAGCCGGCGTTGACGCGCATCACATCGAGGTCAACGACGGTTACGTACGGCACGAATCCCGCTGCGCGAGAGGCCTGGTAGGCGAGCGCGATGTTCTCCGGGCGGGTGGCGTAATCGACGGTCAGCACGAGCTTACCCGCGTCACCTACGGCTTTCGCGGCCTGCAGGTTCTCTGCGCACCAGGACTCGCTGCAGCGCTGGTCGGTCGCCATGAACCAGAGTTCCTCCATCCCGAGGCCATCGATGGCGTCGAGATACGATGGATAGACGTAGAGCTCCGGTGCGTTCTGGGGCACGATCTTGAAGTCCGGATCGCGGGACTTGGCATAGGTTGAGATTCTGGCCAGCAGGGCGACCATCCGCCGCGCCAGGTCCTCCCGGTTCGTCCCCGCCGCGCCGGCAGGGATCTCCTCGTAGGTCACGACCATGTCCAGGTAGGCACCATCGAAACCTGCGGCCAATGCCTGATCGATCCGCCCCTGGACGACGGGCCACCAGCGCTCGTCCCAGTAGGCCACGTACTGCTCGTCAGGCCAGCCTGCGACCGCGCCGAGCTTGAGGTCAGACGGGACGTCGGGCCACTCGGGGCGGTAAGTCTTCGATCGCGCCGATCTCGAAGTAGGCCAGGACGACCTTGCCCGTCGCCTGAACGGCCCCGACCTCGGACCGGGTGAAGAAATCGGTACTGCCGTCGCGCGCGAGGTCGATGACCGCCAGGTCGAAGGCCGACCCCGCGATCTCGTCGAGCCGGTCATCCTTGTAGCCCGACAACTGATAAACCCAACTGCTGACGGCGGCCCACAGCGCATCCTCGCCGGGCTGCGGCTGGGGTTCGGGGGTCGCCAGAGGATCGGGGAGCGATGAAGGACTAGGGCGTCGGCAACGGCGACGTCGCCGGCCCGCTGACCGGGTCGCCCGTCGACGGTACACGCCGCCATGAACAAGAGCATCACCGAAAGCACCACACCCATCCACCTGTGTCCCACTCGCCATCCCTCCGCCACGTGAAATCGGCACACCGGGCCTCTCAGACACTATGATACCATGGCCTGAGAATCAGAGCCACACGAAACCTTGCGCAAATGCTCAAGCCTAGAGCAGACTCGCGCCGCCTTCGCAAGGGCGGCGCTGTGTCCCCGCGGCGGGCCAAGCCGCCCTACGTCGCCCGAGTGCGACCCCGGCCCCTACCCCAGAACGCCACCACAACGAAGATCACCGCAGAAACGGCAAACGTGGCCAGGTTGAACGCGGGATCGAAGCGCGTCGACATCACCAGCGCGGGCGTCTGCAGCGCTGAGCCCTGGAAGTTGATCAGCAGCGCCACGAAGAGGTTATTCGCGGCGTGCGCGCCCAACGCCAGTTCCGTCGTCCCGTCGCGCAGCGTAATCCACACGAAGAGCGCGCCCAGGAGAAAGTAGTAGGCCATCAGGAGCGCCGGACCCCGACTGACTTCGGGGTTAGCGAAGTGCGGCGCGGCGAAGAGCGCGCCGTTGACGATGATGAGTGCCCAGCGCGCCCTGATCACCCTTCTCGTGGCCTGAAGCAAATAGCCGCGGAAGAAGAGCTCCTCTGTCGACGTCTGCAAGGGTGTGAAGATCAGGGCCAGGACGACAAACACGAGGTAGCGCCCCACCCCCACGCCCTGCCACGAGAAGGCGGCCGGATAGAGCGCGATCTCCAACCCGGTCGCGAGCGCCGCCAACAGCAACCAGAGCCAAAACCCGGTCCAGACGCGGTGCCAATGAACTGATGGGGCGCGGCGTGACCAGCGTGCGCAGCCCGCGGCCGTGGAAGACCCGCACGGCGAGGAAAGATACCCAGGAGAAAGATGGGAAAGGTCAGGTTGGGCAACAAGTACCCGCCCAGGATGGGATCCACGCCGAGCAGCATCCCCGTGGCCGGATCGATCGTCGTCGCCGGGTTCCCGTCAAGCGCCGCCCAGGCGAACGCCGCGAGGATCGGCGCCGATCCCAGGATCAGCCAGAAGAAAAGTATGGTCAGGATGCCTCCGGCGTATCGCCAGAAGCCGTCCTTGGAAGGGGGCGGCACGCTATCGCGCTGCCACGTTTCCACGTCTGGAGCCTCCCACGTCAGACTGACCGAACGTGCAAACGCGCCAACGTTCCAACGTGCTAACGCTTCCCAATCTCCACGCCGCCGCGGGGCTCCAGCCGTTGGCGCGACAACAGCACGCTGCTGTCGCCGGCACCGCGGCCCTTTTCCTCGTCCGCGTCCTCGGACCGCGGTCGCCAGCTTGTCGCGCCAGGCCACGAGTGCCGCGATCTCGTCCGGCGTGAGTGCGTAGGCCACGGCCTGGTCAAAGACGTGATCTGCGAGGCGACGAAGCACCTTGCGCTGCAGGTCGGCGGCGTCCGCGTAGTGCTCCCAACGCTGCACGCCCGCCACCAGCTTCACGAAGTCCTGCCCCGCGGGCGTGCGGAGAATGCCATCCTTCAGATAGACGATGGGATATCGTCCTGCCTGCCACGCGACCTGCCATTCGAGCCCGATCGGGGCACGGATGTCGGCGCCCATCAGCAGGACGTGAACCCCCGCCGACGCAACGGCATCCAGATCCACAGGGCCGTTGCCGGCAGGCGACTGCACCACGCGCCAACCCAGATCCACCGGCACCTCGACCACCGCCCGGCCCAGTAGCTCTCGTTCCTCGTCCGAGATCGGTTGCTGCTGAAATGTAGAAGATCGCGCGTTTCATGGTTACGCCTCCTCAGGGCAACGAAAGACCGGAGCGCCACAAATCTGGTGGACGATTCCGCCTGCCGCCGCCGATCCGCCATATCGCTAGCTCACCACTATCGTTCTCGCGAATGATACCGTCGAGACGTTTCACATCCTACGCCCAACAGATATCCAAGCGCCCTCACTATACCTGATCGGAGTGCGGCTGCAACCGCCGCCTGCGGCTGTTTCGCATTTGGGCGCTTGTGCTATGATCGCGTGAATGCCCGACACCCTCTACACCTACCTGCTCGTGAGCGAGTTCGCCTTCGCCTGCATCGTCCTGCCGGTGCTTCTGTTCGTGACCGCGCCCTATGGGCGCCACCACCAGGGAAATTGGGGGCCGGTCCTGCACTCCCGGACCGCGTGGCTGGTGATGGAGCTCCCGGCGCTGATGGTGATGCCCGTGATGTACATCACGCACCATTCGGCGGCAGCCGGCAGCGTAAGCTGGTTCTTCCTGACGGTGTGGCTGGTCCACTATGTCTACCGCACCCTGATCTATCCTTCTCTGCTCCGCGGCTCTCGCAGAAGCTTCCCGCTCGTGGTGGCGCTCCTCGCGCTGAGCTTCAACCTGATGAACGGCTACGTCAACGGGTATGCGCTCTTCGTGGCCCGGCCCACGGGAGCACCTGCGACGCTGCTCAATGTGCACACCATCGTGGGCGTGCTGCTCTTTGCCGGCGGGCTCGCGGTCAACATCTGGTCGGACGCGATCATCCGCGGCCTGCGCCGCGACCTGCGCGAGAACGGCAACGGCGCCCGCTATGGCATCCCCAGGCGGGGGCTCTTTCGCTTCGTGTCCAGCCCCAACTATCTGGGTGAGATCGTCGAGTGGATCGGGTGGGCCATCCTCTGCGGCACAGCAGCCGGCTGGGCCTTCGCCCTCTTCACCTTTGCCAATCTGATGCCCCGCGCAGTGGCCAACCACCGCTGGTACCACGCGACCTTCCCCGACTATCCGCCGGAGCGCAAAATCCTGATCCCGTGGGTGTTCTGAGGAAAACGAGTGACGAGTGACCGGTGACGATTGACACGAAGTGGCCGGCTTCGGACACAAATGTTCCGATCACCTCGTCAATCGTCACTCGTCAGGGGTAGCCTTGTCTCGCGTCGCTTCCCGTGTATCCTACTGTCGGGAATCTCGACATCCCGGAGGACAGATCACATGGCAGCTCGACAGTTCTGGCAGTGGTTCGAGGCGGAGATGGCCCGGCGGGGCTTTCGCTCGGTGCGGAAAGTGGAGCGCGCCGGCGACGTCGGCAACGATACGATCAGCGGGCGGCAGCGGAGCGGCATGCCCCCCACCGACACGGTCATCCGGGCGATTGCCGCCGCCTTCGGCCTGACGTTTGAGGAGGTCGAAGCAGTTGCGCGCGACTCCGATAGTCGTGCCGGAGCGTGCGGCGGAGGCTGACCGCGAGCCGTCGAATCTCACCCTCCGAGAACTATTGGGGATCGTAAGCGAGATGCCTGTAGAAGAGCAGCGCGCGGTCCTCGACTATGCCCTGTATCGACGATCCAGAAGCGGCGAACGGGAGGACGCACGATCGTCGCCCGCGCCAGGAGCCACGCGTCAAACCCCTGCGGCAACCGATTCCGGTTCATAGCCAGCAACGCCACGGTATAGACCGCGTGTGCCCGCATCCAGAGCCTGTTCAGGCCAGACAGAGTTCCCATCTTCTTCGTCCCCCTCCCGTACCCGTGCAGTCTCAAGTCGTTCCGAACGTATGTTCTACACCCAAGTATAGCCGATTTGCAGCCCCTGCATACCGAGCGGATTGACGCCCAGCCGGCCCGTTCCGTGCCGATCCAGCCCCCGGCCAATCTGTTCCGGGCGGATCTGTGATCCGCCCGCGACAAGACGCCACACCGCCGCAGCGCAGCAGACACGTCGCATATCCCCGCTCGTCGACCCGCCAGTCACCGTTACCCGCATCCGCCCGCGGATCATAGATCCGCGGGGAACCAGCGGCGGCGGCGGCCCAGACAGCCCGTTCCGGGCGGATCTGTGATCCGCCCGCGACAAGGCGCCACCCACCGCAGCGCAGCAGACACGTCGCATATCCCACGCTCGTCAACCCGCAAGCCACCGTTACCCGCATCCGCCCGCGGATCATAGATCCGCGGGGAACCAGCGACGGCGCCGGCCCCGAGCCGCCCGTTCCGGGCGGATCTGTGATCCGCCCGCGACAAGGCGCCACCCACCGCAGCGAAGGAGATACGTCGCATACCCACGCTCGTCGAGCCGCAAGCCACCGTTACCCGCATCCGCCCGCGGATCATGATCCGCGGGGAACCAGCGGCGGCGGCGGCCAGACGGCCCGTTCCGGGCGGATCTGTGATCCGCCCGCGACAAGGCGCCACCCACCGCAGGGCAGCAGACACGTCGCATACCCACGCTCGTCAAGCTGCAAGCCACCGTTACCCGCATCCGCCCGCGGATCACAGATCCGCGGGGAACAAGCGGCGGCGGCGGCCAGACGGCCCGTTCCGGGCGGATCTGTGATCCGCCCGCGACAAGGCGCCACACGCCGCAGCGCAGCAGACACGTCGCATACCCACGCTCGTCAAGCTGCAAGCCACCGTTACCCGCATCCGCCCGCGGATCACAGATCCGCGGGGAACCAGCGGCGGCGGCGGCCAGACGGCCCGTTCCGGGCGGATCTGTGATCCGCCCGCGACAAGGCGCCACCCGCCGCAGCGCAGGAGATACGTCGCATACCCACGCTCGTCAAGCTGCAAGCCACCGTTACCCGCATCCGCCCGCGGATCACAGATCCGCGGGGAACAAACGGCGGCGGCGGCCAGACGGCCCGTTCCGGGCGGATCTGTGATCCGCCCGCGACAAGGCGCCACACGCCGCAGCGCAGCAGACACGTCGCATATCCCACGCTCGTCAAGCTGCAAGCCACCGTTACCCGCATCCGCCCGCGGATCACAGATCCGCGGGGAACCAGCGCGGCGGCGGCCAGACGGCCCGTTCCGGGCGGATCTGTGATCCGCCCGCGACAAGGCGCCACCCACCGAAGCGCAGCAGACACGTCGCATATGCACGCTCGTCGAGCTGCAAGCCATACGTTTCCCCCATCCGCTGGGAACAACCGCCGCTGGCCACGAGCGGCTTCGCGCCTACAATGGACTTCCACAATCTCTACAGGAGATGCGATATGCCCTCAGCCAAATGGCGAGTTCACGTCAACCCCGGTCACCTCTATTTCATCACGACACGCGCCATCCAGGGGCAGCTCCTGTTTCGCAGAGACGTCACCAGGCGAATCCTGGTGGACAGCCTCCACATCGGGCGGTTGCTTGGCCGCTACCGCCTCTACGCCTTCGTCATCATGCCCAATCACCTCCACTGTATCCTCCAACCTCTGAACGACATATCGCCAACTGACATCGTCAGGGACTACAAGAAAGCAACCTCAAACCTGATCCTCCGGCAGTTCGAAGCCGAGGGAAACTCACAAGCGCTGGAACGCTGCGCAGCCGCCGTCAAGCGTCCTGCCAAGCAGCAGCACGCCGTCTGGGAAGATGAGTATGAAGCCCAGAACGTCTTTACGCCGGAGTTCCTGATGCAGAAACTCACCTACATTCACAACAATCCGCTACAGCCGAAATGGCAGTTGGCAGACAGCGCGGACACATATCCATGGTCGAGCGCAGGCTTCTACCTCGCGGAAAGGCGCGCGATGATCCCACTGGATGACGTGAGGGAACTGCTGGCGTAGAATGATGCCGGGAACCCTGCGCGCCACTGTGCTACAATAGGTCGGAACACACATCGCCAAAGGAGCAGCCAATGACCGATACCGCCGACGTGACACCGCGCCCGTACCGGATGCACAACCAGATACAGACCTACGCGTGGGGCACGCGCGATGCCGACGCGTTCATTCCCCACTTGCTCGGTATGATCCCCGAACCGGGCGTTCCTACGCCGAGCTGTGGCTTGGGGCGCACCCCAAGGCTCCCTCGCAGATCGAGCTGCCCGACGGCACCAGTGTAGCGCTGGACGCGTGGATTGCCGCGCATCCCATCGCTATGCTGGGACAGGCGGTCTTTGATCGCTTTGGCGGGCTACCCTTCCTCTTCAAGGTGCTGTCGGCGGGCGAGTCCCTCTCCATCCAGGCCCACCCCACGAAGCGCCAGGCGGAGTCGCTCCACGCGAAGGACCCGGCACATTACCCTGACGACAACCACAAGCCCGAGATCGCCATTGCCCTCGACGGATTGACGGCGCTGATCGGGTTCAAGCCTTTTGCCGATCTTGCGACGACGCTGGATCGCTCTCCTGAGATCGCGGACTTCGTGGGAGACGAGGTCGTAGGCCGGATCGCCGGGGCAGGAGACCTGTCCACAGAGGAGCAGACCGCGCGGGTCCGGGCGGTCCTCGCGGCGCTCATCCTGAACGCCGCAGCGAACCCCGAGCATATCGACACGCCGTCGACGCGCTCGCCGCACGGCTGGCTAACAGAAAGAAGAGCCGGGCGAGGCCGAGAGACGTTTCCTGGAACTCCGCCGGAAGTACGGCAACGATGATGTCGGCCTGTTCGCCCTCTTCCTGTTCAACATCGCCCACCTGGCACCGGGCGAAGCGCTCTACACGCAGGCAGGCGTGCCCCACGCCTACCTGAAGGGCAATATCATCGAGTGCATGGCAAACTCGGACAATGTTGTCCGCGTCGGCCTCACGCCCAAGTTCAGAGATGCCGAGACGCTGCTGCGCATCGTCGACGCGACACCTCGCACGCCCGAAGTGCTGACCGGCGATCGGGTCGACGACGCGTGCACGGTCTACGAGACGCCCGCGGCGGAGTTCGAGATGCGTCGCTGGTCGCTCCCCGCCGACACCGAGCGTGTCATGGAGGATGCCGGCGGCCCCGCGATCCTATTGGTGGTGAAAGGGCTAGGTCGACCTGGCGTGGCACGATGGTCAGGAAGAGCTCCGAACCGGCGATTCGGTCTTCATCCCCGCCTGTCTCGACCGTTACGCTCTGCGCACGGATGACGGCGCGGAGGTGTTTGAGGCCGCCGTGGGGAGGTAGAGACAAGCGCTTGCCAACCGGCAGGGAGTGAGGGCGACCGTCTTCACAATGCGTCGCCGTTCCCCACGCCTCACTCCCTGCTTCTTACGCCTAGTCCCCCCTCCTCCGCCAGCACATCCAGAAGCAGCGTCACCGTTCGCTCGACCAACGGCGCGCAGGTGCCCGGCCCACCCTCGACGTCAATGACCGTCTCGCGGATCGTGCCGCACCGCGTCGTGCCGAACGCCTCCAGGAAGCGTCTGCGAAAGGCGGCAGCCAGGCCGTACGCCTTCGCGTCGTCGACCACTGCAGTCCGCCCGAAGCCCGACCCGATGGCCATCACGCCGCCAGTGACCGCGCCGCAGATGTCGTCGCGGGTGCCCCCCACCCCGCCACCAAATGGCGTCGCCAGGCGGGCGCACGCCGGGCACCAATCTGCCGTGACATAGGGTCCCACAGCCATCAGGACCGACTCAGAACAATGGTAGCCCTCGTCCATATACGCTCTGGCGCGGGCGGCCAACGCACGCCATGCCTCTGTCTGCTCATCCTTCGTCATCGACACCTCTCTCCGGAAGTTGGCATCACGGCTTGATACGATATCGCGCGCCGGGTGGATGTCAATCCTTGGGCGCATGGGCGCCACTGTATTCCGGTTCTCTCCCGGCCCCTGGCGCCCGCCCACTTGCGTGCGGCCACGTTCGGCCTAGAGTAAGGCATAGGTTGTTGACTGACAATGAGCAACCGTCACCGAATACTTCGTCAGGAGGCCCCAATGGAACTACGTACGCTTCTGTTCGAGCAGGCCGGCGAAGGCAACACCGACGCTACGCTGGCGATCGTGAAGGACCGGGCCGTGCAGCTCGGCATCCAGCAAGTCGTCGTCGCCTCGTCGCACGGCAAAACGGCCCAGAAAGCACACGCGCTTCTGGCGCCGCTGGGCATCCAGGTCATCGCCGTCACGCTGTGCCACGGCTTCGCGAGCTTGGGTTGGCCGATGACGCCGTCGGAGAAGGCCAATCTCGTCGAGATCGGCGTCCTCGTCCACACCGGCATCCACGCCCTGGGCGATGGCGTCGGCTCGGCATTCACCGAGAAGAGCGGCGGGCGCGTCCCGGAGGAGATCGTCCGCGAGACGCTCTACCGCTTCTCTCAGGGCATGAAGGTCGCCGTCGAGTGCATCCTGATGGCGGCCGACGCGGGGTATCTCGACATCACGAGCGAGGTCATCGGCGTAGCGGGGACGAGCAGCGGTGCGGACACCGCCATCGTCTGCAAGCCCGCCTATCCCCGCACCTTCCACGACCTGGAGATCCGCGAGATCCTCGCTAAGCCCCGCGTACCGTAGGACATCTGCAAGCCCTCGCAGGGCTCACGCAGCCAATCTTCGCAAGCATGCCCAACCTCCGGCCCGCCGGGGGATGCTTGCGAAGATTGGAACACATTCCACCGAATAAACCTGCACCCTTCCTCGTTGTATAGGTAGAAGCACACCGAACCGAAAGGCACATGGTCCTGAGTACGTCGGAGACATCATCCCTACGCGAAGACGAGGCGATCACCCAGGCGCAAGCCGGGGACCGTCTGGCGTTTGGCAACCTGGTTAGGACGTATCGCCCGGGGGTCGTGAACGTCGTCTACCGGATGTGTGGGGACGCAGCCCTGGCAGAGGACGCCGCACAGGACACGTTCGTCCGGGCGTGGGAGCACCTTAACAGCTTTCGACCGCGGTCGGACTCGCCCGGCGCGAGCTTCCGCAACTGGCTCTACCGCATCGCGACGAACTGCGCGGTGAGCGAGCTCCGGCGTCGCAGGCCAACCGTCAACATCGACGACTTAGCCCTGCCCGATGACCGGCGGGGCCCCGAGCGGCGAGCCGAGCTGGCCGAGCGTGTCGAGGTGGTTCGACAGGCCGTCCTGGCGCTGCCGGAGGCCAGCCGCAGCGCGCTGATCCTCAGGGAGTACGAGGGACTATCATACCGGGATATCGCCGAGACTCTGGAGATCCCGATTGGGACCGTGATGTCACGCCTGGCCTACGCGCGGCGTCAGCTGCGCGACCGCCTGGCGAGCTTAGTGGAGGCAACATGATGGATCACGACAGGATCACCACGAGCGGCTGGCTGCAGGCCTACCACGACGGCGAGTTGAGCGCGCGCGACAGCGCGCGGGCCGCGGCGCACCTTGAGGGGTGTGCCTCCTGCCGTGCAGAGCTGCGTGCAATCGAGGCGCTGTCGTCACTGCTGCAGGAGGCCCCTCCCGCCCCGACGCGGGCCTCCGACGACCGGTTCGCGGCGCAGGTGGGGCTGCGGCTCGTGCGGCGGCCCAGGCCCTCACCGGTGCAGCGCACCATCGCCATCGGGTGGCGGGCGGCGCCCGTCGTGCTCGTCGCAGTCTATCTCTTCTTCCAGGCAGCGTCGGTCCTGACGATCGGGCTGCTGGTGCTGAGTGCGCTGGGCGTGGGGAAGGTACCGCTCGCGTCTTTGGTGCCTGCGGCGCCGCAGTCCGGCATCGCATCGGACATCCTCGGGGCGTTATCCGGCCTTGGCCTCAACGCCATCGGCGAACCGGTGCTCGGCATCCTGGGTGCGCAGCGCCTTATTACCGGCTTCAGCTTCGCAAGCTTCTTGTTCACGGTGTTCGTCGGCTTGGCCCTCTGGAGCTGGCTCGCGCTGCGGCAGGCGAGGCAACGATCGGGCTTCAGCGGTCAATTGGCAGAACAGTCGGAGTAAGGAGCACGTAGTATGGAGTATGAAGCAGGGAGTAGGGAGTCGGAGCTGCCTTTGGAGTCGTTTCTGGTCAATCGTCACTAGTTACGCGTTACATCGTGCGGGCCAACGCAGGCCGCAGAACGTAGGTACAAAAGGAGTCGTGAATCAATGGATCATATGAAGGTATTGAAACGTGCGTGGCAGATTCTGTGGAGTTACAAGGCCCTATGGATCTTTGGGATCATCCTCGCTCTCACCACATCGAGCGGCAACGGTGGCGGCAACAGCGGCCTGCGCTTCAGCGGGAACGGCGGCAGCGCGCAGGGCACGCCTTTCGGCAACCTGCCGCAGGACGTCCAAGGCGAGATCCAGAACCTGATAAGTGCAGCGGGCCGGTTCTTCAGCTCCGTCGGCACAACCCGCCTCGCCCAGTGGGCCATCGCAGGAGCGATCGCTCTCTCGTGCCTGATTCTTCTGCTCGTCGTCATCGGCGTGATCGCCCGGCTGGTCTCCCGGGTGGCGCTGATGCGGATGGTCGACAAGCTCGAGGAGACGGGGGAGCGCGTTACCGTGGGACAGGGCTTCCGCCTTGGCTGGTCACGCTCCGCCTGGAGGATCTTCCTGATCGATCTGGTCGTCGTCCTACCCCTCATCGTCGCCTTCACCCTGATCTTCCTGTTGGCGTTCGCGCCACTGCTGTTCTGGGCCTCTCGCAACGCGGTCGTCGGGATCTTCGCCACCGTGGTGTCGATCGGCCTGATCTTTCTGGGGATCCTCATCCTGATCGTCGTGGCGATCGCGGTCAAGCTGCTCCTGCGCTTTGCACGGCGGGCATGTGCCCTGGAGGACTTGGGGGTCTTTGATGTCCATCCGGCGCGGCTACGACGTGGTCCGCGCGCACCTTAAGGATGTCGGCCTGATGTGGCTGATCATGCTCGGCGTCAACATCGCCTTCTTCGTCGTGATCATCCCGATCGTCGTCGTGGTGCTGATCGCCGGAGGCCTCGCAGGCGGCGCAGTCCTGTTCGTGGTGCGCGGGATCGTGGGGCTGTTCGCCCCGGTCGCCGCCGCGTGGATTGTCGCAGCCGTGTTGGCCATCCTGGCCTTCCTGGTGGTGATGATCGTACCCCTCACGTTCGTCGGCGGGCTCCGCCAGGTCTTCCAGTCGACCACGTGGACCCTCACCTATCGTGAGCTCACCGCCATGGAGGTGCCGGAAGTCGAGCCGGACGCCCTTCCCGCCGCCAAGCCGGAGGCGGAGGAGGCGGAGGAAGCAGAAGGGGCAGAGGACGCCTAGCCCCCTGCCGGCAGCAAGTCGGAACCCAAGCCGGCCACGCACGTGGCCGGCTTGTCGCTCCTGCGGCAAAATGCTTCACCTGGACCGCAGCACCCCCAGGGCGTACGCCTCTCTGGCTACAGTAGGCGCTGCGCACTGCACGCCACCTCGGCGATGACCTCTTCTCCGGTAGAGACGGGGCGGCGCCCCGTCTTCTGATGCGCCGCCTTTCTACGGCATACCACGTCAGATGTGTACGCCCTGCGCTTCCTCTTTACACGCCAGGTGATGGCGGTACACTTGCCCACGACAAGATCATACCGATATTACATCCCCGAGGGCTTCCCCCAACCGCAAAGGAGAACGGCGAGTGGCCCAATCCATTCGTCTCAGCATCACCGGTGAGTCGTCCGACCTGGTCGGCAAAGCCCTCGCGCTCTTCGGCCGCGAGGTCGAGGCTCGCACGGGGATCACGCCGCGCGTCGGCGAGCCGGCGGACGGCGAAGCCCAGGTCCGAGTCGCCGTGGTGCCGGGCTTGGCCCCGGAAAGCTATCGCATCACCTCGACCGGCGCCGGCACCGTCGAGGTCGTAGGCGGCGACCCACGCGGGCTGCTCTACGGGCTCGGGAAGCTCCTGCGGTCATCCCGCTTCGGCGACGGCACGATCGAGCTCGGGGACTGGCGGGGTACTTCCGCACCGGCCAAGCCCATTCGCGGGATGTACTTCGCGACGCACTTCGGCAACTTCTACGAGGCCGCACCGGTCGCTGAGATCGAGCGCTACGTCGAGGAGCTGGCACTCTGGGGGTGCAACGCGCTGAGCGTCTGGTTCGATATGCACCAATACGCCGGTATCGAGGACCCCGCAGCACAGCGCATGATCGACCGGTTGCGCCGCATCCTCCAGGCGGCCGGCGCCGTCGGCATCCGCGGCGGGCTGACGATGCTCGCCAACGAGGGCTACGCGAACAGCCCGGAGGCGCTGCGTGCCGATTGGACCGCCGGACACGATGGCTACACCAGCCCGCCCGGCGGGCACTATCACCGCGAGATCTGCCCAAGCAAGCCCGGCGGCCTGGACGTGATCCTGGAGACCCGGCGCGAGATGTTGGAGGCCTTTGCCGACCTCGACATCGCCTACGCATGGATCTGGCCCTACGATCAGGGCGGCTGCACCTGCAGCCGTTGCGCTCCCTGGGGCGCCAACGGCTTCCTGAGGACCGCCGAGCCGGTGGCAGGCCTGGTCCGCGAGGTGATCCCCGAGGCCCAGGTGGTGCTCTCGACGTGGTACTTCGACCACTTCACGACCGGAGAATGGGAGGGGCTGTCGCGCGCGTTCGCGGACGGCGCCCCGCCCTGGGTGGACCTGCTGCTCGCGGGTGACTATGGCGGCGAGTTCCCGCCTTACTTGCGTCAACACGGGGTGCCGGGCAGCCTGCCCGTGGTGAGCTTCCCCGAGATCAGCATGGAGGGCAACTTCCCCTGGGGCGGCTACGGCGTGAACCCGAGGCCGTCGACCTGGGAGGCCTACGAGCGCCGGCACGGTGCACTGCTGGCGGGCGGATTCCCCTACTCCGAGGGCATCTTCGAGGATCTCAACAAGGTGCTGACACTCCAGCTTGGCTGGGATCCGGATCGTGCGTGCCGACGACATCGTCAGAGAGTACGCCGCCTACGCCTTCTCTCCCGAGGTCGCCGGCGACGTGGTCGACGTCGTGCGGCTGATGGAGGCCGGGCTCGATCACCGGCCTCCACGACGACGTGCGCAAGCAGATCAAGGCCGACGATGTGCGCTCGCCCGACGACCTCCTGGCGAAGCCACTCTATCGCTGGGTGGACCGGCCCAACGCGCTCCTCGTCGCGGCCGTGGTGGCGCAGGTCGAGCGAGCCCTTCCCCCTCGCGTCCGGCAGACGTGGCGCTGGCGCCTGCTATGGCTCCGGGCGGCCATCGATGCCGAGATGCAGCGCAGCGGCGGCCGGTCGACCGAGCTGCTGGAGCGCTGTTTCGACGAACTCGCCGAGCACTACCACGCCGAGGACGGCCTTCTCGCCGTCACCCCTCCTTCCAGGAAGGCGCTCTATCGCATCATCAAACCCGGCCGGGACCTGGAGCCCACATGATAGGAGACCGACATGCGTCCTGAGGATCAGCCCCGTTACGCACCCTTGACCGCACCGCTCAAGGATGGCCGCGAGGTCGTCCTGCGTCTTCTGTCGCTCGACGATGCCGAGGCCCTGGGCGACTTCTACGACTCGATGGACCGCGCCACCTGGCGCTTCTACTGCCCGCCGCGGCTCACCCGGCAAGATGCTGCCTGGCGGACCAGGTGGGCCTCCTCTCCCACCTTTGTCTGCGTGGTCGCAGAGGATGAGGATACCGGCCGGATCGTGGGATACAACTGGTACCAGTGGAAGGATGACGATAGCCGTGAGAGCGTCTTCGGCATCTGCGTGCGGGCGGCCTATCGCGGCGCGGGCCTGGGCCGCGCGCTGATGGCGCGGCTGCTCGAGATCGGGCGCGAGATCGGCCCAGGCATCATGAGCCTGACGGTGCAGATCGCCAATCCCCGCGCCGTCGCGCTCTATCAGAAGATGGGGTTCCACATCGTCCGCGAGCAGATGCGTCCTCGCGTGGCAGACTTCCCGGCCGAGCCCGAGTACTATATGGAACAGAGCATGCGGGAGTAGGCTCAAACCCACCTTGCGAAGGTTTCGGAAACCTTCGCAAGGTTTCCGCTCACGTGCAACCCAAGGAGAACCCACGTCGTGATCAGCAAGACCGTCACCCTGCAGCGCTTTGCACCCACCTCCGCGTGGCGCAACCGCGTGTTGCGCGTCGATCTGTCGGATGGCCGTATCTGGGCCGAACCGGCCCAACCCGCGATCCCCGACTATATCGGGGCCCGCGGCATCGCTGCCAAGATCCTATGGGATGAGTATCCCGAACCCGTCGACTGCTTCGATCCCCGGAACCCGCTGATGCTCGTGCCGGGCGCATTGACCGGCACGCGATCGCCCTACTCCGGGCGCACCTCCATCTGCACCTTCGGCCCGCAGGGCTCGCCCTACACCTGGTTCACCCGCGCCAACATCGGCGCAAGCTGGGGCCACGAGCTGAAGCGCGCCGGCTATGACGCGGTGGTTATCACCGGCGCCGGCGACACGCCGGTGCGGCTGCTGATCCACGGCGACCGGGTCAGCCTGCTCCCTGCCGATGACCTGTGGGGCCGGGATGCGCTCGTCGTCCAGGAGATGATCGAGGCCGAGGACGGCAAGGGCGCCAAGACCCTGACGATTGGCGTCGCGGGCGAGAACCTCTCCCGCATCGCGACGATCCACACCGGCAGCACGTCGGTGGCCGGGCAGGGCGGCTTTGGCGCCGTGATGGGCAGCAAGAAGCTCAAGGCGATCACGGTCATTGGCACCGACGACGTGCCGGTGGCCCACCCCGACCGCCTCAAGACCATCTTCGGTGACGTGATCAAGGCCGTGGCGACTATGCGCGACATGCGCCGGTACCTGGAAAGGACCAACCAACAACTGGCGGCCCGCGGTGGCGGTCATGCGCGCATGGTCCCCTGCACCCAGTACTGTGTGACCCCCTGTCGCGTTGAGATCCGCGACATGCAGGGCCGCCACTTCAACCAGAAATGGTCCGGCGTGATCGGGTGCGTGAGCGGGCTCTTTGGCGGCGGGCGCAGCGGGGTCTACGGATGGGACGTGGGCGTGGATGGGGGATTCGAGCTCAACATGCACAGCAACCGGCTCGGGCTGAACCACTGGGACATCCTCGTGGGGATGGCGCCCTGGCTTCGCGCGAGTCAGGCCCAGGGCCTGATCTCCGAGCTCGACGGTCAGCCGATGGACTGGAACTCGCCCGACTTCTGGGTCGCCCTGCTGGATGCGATCGCCGATCGCCGGGGCATCGGCGACGCGCTCGCCGAAGGGGGCTGGCGCGCAGCCACCCAGCTCGACCTCGGCGTCGAGATCATGCGCCGCTACTACAATGCCTGGGGCTATGCCGGACACTGGGACGGACACGCCTGCTTCACCAACTACATCGTCTACCCCTTCTGGATCGTCAGCGCGATCCACTGGGCGATGGACACCCGCGACCCCGCCAGCAGCACCCACGGGTACATCCAGAGCGTGATGCACCGTGGGCCCTGGGGCTTCGCGGGCCGGGGCGACAACCCGATCACCTGGGACCATATGCGCGCGATCGGCGAACGCGTCTACGGGCGTGCCGATACGCTGGATCCGCTGAGCGGCTACGAGGGCAAGGCGATCCCCGCGGCCTGGCACGGGCTGCGCTCGGTGATCAAGGACTGCCTCTCGACCGACGACCAAGTCTTCCCACTCATCTACAGCACCGATACCGAGGACCACTTCCTCAAGGTGGGTGACATCGACGGCCCGGAGACCGAGGCGCACCTCTTTGCCGCAGGCACCGGCGTTGACTGGGACGCCGCCGAGTTCTCGAAGGCCGCCGAGCGCGTGCTGAACCTGGAGCGTGCCATCACCATTCGCCACTTTGGGCGTGACCGCAAGATGGACGAGCGCGCCCTGCCCGCCTTCGAGTACGACGAGAACTGGCTCAACCCGGAGACCAACGAGCGGATGGCGCTCGACCGCGCGCAGTTCGATCCCGTGATGGACGAGTACCTGCGCCTCCGCGGCTGGGACGTCGCCACGGGCTGGCCCACACGCGAGAAGCTGGAGGACCTCGGCCTCGGCGACGTCTACGACCCCATGGTCGAGGGCGCGCGGAAGGCCAAGGCGCGGCTGCCGGAGCTCGACCCGGTCGCGCCCGTGGTGGACGTTCACAAGAACGACCCGGAGCGGCTGTAATCTGGGGTTCGTAGTAACGACTTCAGTCGTTCCGCTGCCTCAGTAGGCGCGCCCGGCAGACTGGGCGGCGGCATCACCGATGAATCGGCTACCACGAACCAGCTTCACCGACCAGCCGCCGTCAGCCGCCCCGAGCAGCACCATCCTTCGCAAGGTGCGGAAACCTTGCGAAGGGCACAGAAGGGAGAGGACATATGGACGAACTGGACAAGGGCCTATCGATCAGCATCGCGGAGGCGCAGCAGGCGCCCATCCTGAAGGCCTGCCGCGCCCAACTGGCGGCCTGGGAGATGAAGATGCCGCCGGTAGCACCGCTGGTGCTCGACTTCGGCCTTGGGCGCTTCGGCGAGGTCGGCCTGATCGAATACTGGATCGCGAACGACGTAGACGCGGGGTACTGCGGCAAGTACCTCTTTGTCTTCGATGGGCAGACCTGCCCTGCTCATAGCCATCACGACAAGCACGAGACCTTCTTCATCGTCAAAGGCACGGTGACGATGCACTTCGGCGACCGTGTCTTCGAGATGGGCCCCGGCGACGTCCTGCCGGTCGCGCCCGGATCGGTCCATAGCTTCACAGGGAAGGGTCCGGCGCTGCTCCTGGAGGTCTCCAAACCCTCCATCATCGACGACAACTACTTCGTGGACACCGAGATCCCTATCGGGGGGAACTACGCGCCGAAGGAATAGGCGGGACATAGCTCAGGAGAAGGGAGGCCAAGATGGGTGATCGCGTGATTCGTGTGAACCTGGGTCAGACCACGGGGAGGATCAAGCCGTTGCAGGGCGTCAACAACGGGCCGGTGGGCTATGGGACGCTGGTCGACGTGTCGCACCTCTATCGTGACCTTGCCGTGCCCTACGTTCGGCTCCACGACCCCAACTGGCCCCACCCACGCGAGGTCGACATCCCACAGGTCTTCCCGGACTTCAGCGCCGACCCGGACGACCCGGCGAGTTACGACTTCGGCCAGACGGACGACTATCTCCAGAAGATCGTCGAGACCGGCGCGAAGATCATCTACCGCCTCGGCGTCAGCATCGAGCACACCGAGCGCAAGATCTACACCGACCCACCCGTCGACTTCGACCAATGGGCGCGGATCTGCCTTGGGATCGTCAGGCACTACAACGAGGGCTGGGCCGGCGGCACCCATGACCGCGTCGCGTATTGGGAGGTCTGGAACGAGGCCGACATCGGCGACCACATGTGGTCGGGCACCGACGAGCAGTATTTCGAGCTCTACCGGGTGACGTCGACGCTGCTCAAGGCGCACAACCCCGCCATCAAGGTCGGCGGGCCCGCGACCGCGCGGTACGAGCCGCCCCACCCCCAGGCCACCTTCCTCGATCGTTTCCTGGCCTACTGCAGGGCGCACGCATGCCCGCTCGACTTCGTCTCGTGGCACAAATACACGACGGATCCCGCCGTCATCGAGGCGCACGCGTGGGACGTCCACCAGACGATGGCGCGTCACGGGTATGCCGATGTGGAGAGCCACCTCAACGAGTGGAACTACGGCCCGGCCAACTGGGACATCTGGGGACCGGGCAAGGAGCGCGCCCGGCGCGAGGCCTTCGAGCAGCAGAAGAACGAGGTCGGCGCCGGCTTCGTGGCGGACACGCTCATCCGGCTCCAGGATGCGCCGGTGGACGTCGCGACCTACTACGATGGGCAGCCCATGGCCCTCTTCTGTGGACTCTTCGACTACCTACGGGGTGCCGCAGAAGACCTTCTACGCGATGAAGGCCTTCCGAAGCCTGCTGGACTATCCCGCGCGGGTGAGCGCCGGCGTCGACGGCGACGCGGCGCTGCGGTGTCTCGCCGCCGCCGATCCCGCGACGGGCCGCATGGCGATCCTCGATCAGCAACTTCGCGGGGACAGAGGGCCCGGTCGAGGTGCAGATCACTGGCCTGCCCGCCGCGCGGTTGAGCTACCATGCGGCCATCGTGGACGCGGCGAGCGACCTTGAGGTCGTGGAGCGTGGATACATCGGCGGACCCACCGCCGCGCTCACCGCCCGCCTCGACGCCCACGCCGTCGCGTTGATAACGATCGGGACACCTCAAGAGAGTGCCGCGTGATCGATCAGAGTCCGACGATACTGGACCGCGGGCGTCTCGCCCATGGGCAGTGACGCCATGCGGACCGCGGGCATCTCGCCCGCTCTGGCGACGAGGAACAGTGCGCAGGTAGTTGCTGCCCCGTCGTAGCTGTGCCCGTGTGCTTGCGGGCGAGACGCCCGCGGTCCAGCGGAGCGGCTGAGACCGTGCCCGTGGCGCGCAACGCTATCGCAGAAGAGAAAAGGTGGGGGGCACGTGGTCTCCGGTGATCTCTCATCGCGCAGCGTCACGTATCTCCTCGCGCTGGATCTCGGCTCGACCAACCTCAAGGCCGCGCTTTTCCACGCCGACCGTGGCTGCATCGCCGAGGGCAGCGTGCCGGTGGTCTACGCCGTCAACGAGACGACGCCCGCCGGGATCTCGCACGTCGAACTGGACGTCGAGGACCATCTGGCAGGCCACCGTCCGCCTGATCCGCGAGACGTGCGCCGCCGGGAGCATCGAGCCGGGCGAGGTCGATCGCATCGCCATAGCCAGCCAGGCACAGACCTTCGCCCTGCTCGATGCCGACGGTCAGCCGCTCACACCGTTCGTGAGCTGGCTCGACACCCGCGGGGCGCCCTACGCCGGTGAGATCGCCGTGTCCTTGGGCCGCGACTTCCACAGCCATTGTAGCTTCTCCAGCGGGATGGCGGAGATGGCCCTGACCAAAGTGCTGTGGATGCGCCACGATGTCCCCGACACGCTCGCCGGGGCGGCGCACCTGACCCTCCTGCCCTCCTACATCCTCTCACGGCTGGCAGGTCTGGCCGTCACCGATGCCAACCTCGCCGCGATGAGCGGGCTCTACAGCCTGCAACAAGGGACGTGGTGGCGCGAGGCGCTTGATCCTTGCGGTCTCTCCGCAGCCCAGCTCCCCGGCATCGCGCCGATGGGCACGCCATTGCAGGCACGTCACGGATTTGCCCTGAGCTCACCTCTCCGTGAGGACCTGGAGATCGTGCTGGCGGGCAACGACCAGACCGCGGGCGCCTTCGGCAATGGCTGCGGCGAGGGTGATTGGGTGGTCACGCTCGGCACGGCCCTCGTGGCCTATCGCTACGCCGGAAGCGCAGCCGGGCCCCTACAGCCATCTCGGGTGCTGGGGCCCCTACCCCGGCGGCGGCTACTACGAGCTGGGCGTGCGCAACCACGGCTGCCTGGCGCTGGATTGGGCACGCGCCCACCTGATGCCCGGCGCCGGTGTCGAGGCCTTCAGTCGAGGTCGCGGCAGCAGGCCGCGGCGACCGGGAGACCCCCCACCTGCGCCGATGCGGGGTGTTTCTATCCCGCCAGAATGGCCACCCCCGGCGCCTGGATCGGCCCCACCGGCCCCTCGCGTCGGGCCCTCGCCGTCCTGGAGGGCATTGGCTTCTCACTGCGCCGGCTCATCTTCGAGGACCTCGAGGTCACGCCGTCGCCCCGCCCTCATCACGGCCATCGGCGGCGGGAGCCGCAGCAGCTTCTGGCTCCAACGGCTGGCCGACATCCTCGGCTGCCCCGTCCGCCGCGGCACCGGCGACGCCCGCACCGGCGCTGCGGCGTTGGCGACGGCAGACGCCCCCCACTTCGCCCGGCCCCTCCTCGCCGAAGCAGCAGCGCACGATCGGCCCATCTATCGTCCGACGGCCGGCGGGGGTAAAATACTACCAGGCGCTGTACGAGAGTTGGAGCCAGAACCGATAGGCGGGGCGTCTTGCGGATCCGGGAGTCATCAGCGGGCGTATGCAGCCGCCGGACGGATCATAGATCCGTCCGGAACACGGTGGTGGGAGTCTTCGGTTCCCTGCGGATCTGCGATCCGCAGCCTCGATCAATCGTCACACCAGTGTACGTTGGAGGGATAGGATGACCCATAGTCCGCCGCTGCTCGGCCTTTGCCCCATCGGCAAGTTCGTCTTCTCCAACGAGGACGCCGTCCGCCAGAAACGCGCCATCCAGGAGAAGCTACGGGCCTGGGATGTCCCCTTCGTCGACCTCGAAGGCGTGCTGGAGGACGGGCTCGTCAAGGACCAGGCCCACGTGGATGCAGCCGTCGCCCACTTTCGCCGGGCCGGGGTCAAGGCGCTCTTCATGCCCCACTGTAACTTCGGCACCGAGGGCGCGGTCGGCATGATCGCCAAGAAGCTCGACGTGCCGGTCCTGCTCTGGGGGCCGCGCGACGAGGCCCCCTTGCCCGACGGGACGCGACTCCGCGACACGCTTTGCGGGCTCTTCGCCTCCAGCCGGGTGCTGACCAAGCTCCGGGTCCCCTTCAGCTATATCGAGAACTGCCGCGTCGACGACCCGGCTTTCGAGGCCGGCGTCGACACCTTCCTCCGCGCTGCCAACGTCGCCGATGCCCTGCGCAGCGGGTTACGCGTCGGCCTGATCGGCCAACGGATCGACTTCTTCTGGTCGACCATCGTCAACGAGAGCGAGCTCCTGCAGCGCTTCAACGTCGAGGTGCAGCCCTTCGATATGGTCGAGTTCATCCAGGCCGCAAAACAGCGCGCGCTTGCCGATCGCGCCCGCTACGAGCACGAGGTCGCTGAAATGCGGCAGGCCTTCGAGATCGAGGGGCTGGCTGATCCTGCGCTGATCAATGTGCTGGCGGTCCGCGACCAGATCCTGGCGCTTGCCGAGGACAACGGACTGGAGGCCATCGCCTTTCAGACCTTTATGTCGGTGGTCGACGCGATGGGCGCCTACTGCATCTTCGCCGAGGGCGAGGTCGCCGAGCGCCATGCCTTCGCGCTCGAATCGGACGTCCACGGCGCCATTACGGGCGCGCTGCTCAGGCGCGCCACCTTCGGGCACGACCCGGTCTGGCTCGCCGAGTTCACGGTACGCCACCCCACCGACGACAACGCCGCGATGCTCTGGCACGCAGGCGCCCCGCTCTCGCTGCGCCATCCTGACGCCGAGGTGAAGATCGGGCATCACTGGATCCTGCCGAGCCCGCTGTCGGGCATGACCCACTTTCGCCTGAAGGATGGGCCCATCACCGTGGCGCGGTTCGACGGCGAGGTCGGGGACTACCGGCTGGCGGTTGGCGAGGGGCACTCCACCGACGGACCGCCGACGCAGAATAACTACGTGTGGATGGCGGTCGACAACTGGCCCCACTGGGAGCGGACGCTCATCGAAGGCCCTTTCCCGCATCACCTGGCAATGGCCTACGGACACTATGCCGCCGCCCTCGTGGAGGCCTGCCGCTTCGTGCCGGGACTGCAGCCCGTGAGGCTCAACACGTGATTCTAGACTCCCTCCCCCGTGGGGGAGGGCCGGGGAGGGGGAATGCCTATGGCTATGAAGTCGAGGTTCCCGGTTGGTCGGCAGGGTTGGACCGCGGGCGTCTCGCCCGCTCTGGCGACCGGAGCAGTGCGCAGACGGCTGGTGCCACGTCGCGGTTGCCCTCGTGTGCCCCCGAGCGGGCGAGACGCCCGCGGTCCACAGATGGAGATCCCCAGCCGGGGGAGAAGCCAGGATAGGAGGGCACGATGCCATTGATCGCCGGTGCTGCCAATCACGATATTACGCCGCGGGAGCCCATGTTCCTCTACGGCTATCCCCACGTGCCGAGGATGGCCACGATGGTCCACGACCGCCTGACGGCGTCGGCCCTCTACCTCCACGACGGCTCGCAGGCCGTGCTGCTGATTTCGGTGGATGTGCTGATGTTCTCACCCGACACGGCCCGCGACTTCCGCCGTGAGGTCACCGCCGCCACCGGCGTGCCCGAGGACCACATCCTCATCAGCGCGACGCACACGCACTCGGCCCCGGTCACGGCTGAGGTCCTGGCTTTTCGTGACGACCCCGTGGTGCCGCCGATCGATACGGAGTACCTTGCCCGGGTCTGTCAGGGCATCCGCGATGCTGCCGCCGAGGCACAGGCGAATGCCCGCCCGGCCCGCATTGCGATCACCACAGCGGAGGCCCGCGGCGTAGGCGGCAACCGCCACGCCAAGGACGGCCCGAGCGATCCCGAGGTGGGCATCCTCGCCGTGCGCGACGCGGAACAGGGGCAGCCTTGTCGCACTCGACCTGGTCTACAGCATGCACCCCACCGTGCTCCACGAGGACTCGACCGCCATCACCGCCGACTTTCCGGGCGCCGCGCGCGCCTTCCTGGCCGAGCGCTTCCCGGACCTCACCACGATCTACCACACCGGACCCAGCGGAAACCAGAGCCCGCGCTACTTCGTGACGGGGCAGACCTTCGCCGAGGCCGACCGGCTGGGTACGATGCTCGGGGCAGGCGGTGCTCTCTGCGGTCGAAGCGCTCCGAGATGACGACTACACCACGGATCTCCCGATCGCAGCCGCCCAGGACTTCGTCACGCTGCCGGCTCGCACCTTCCCGCTCAGTCGCAGAGGCTGAGGCGATGCTGCATGAGGCTCGCGAGATCTACGACCAGCCTCCGCCACGCCGGCGCGCCCCACGGCCCCCTGCGCACGGCTGAGGTCGCGGTCTTTGGCGCCGAGGAGCGCGTGACCCTGGCCCGCGCCCAGGCACAGGGCGAAATCGCCGCGCTGGTCGACCGCTACACGCCCGCCGAGGTCCAGGTCTTCCGTGTGGGCGACACCTGCCTCGTGGGCCTGCCCGGCGAGCTCTTCGTCGAGTACGGGCTGGCCATCAAGGCCCGCGCGCCGCGCCGCGCCTTTGTCATCAGCCTGGCCAACGGCGACCTGCAGGGCTACATCGTCACGCCCTGACGCCGCAGGCTACGAGGCGGGGATCAGCCTCTTCCTTCCGGAGGCAGGAGACATCCTCGTCACGAAGGCGGTCGAGATGATGGAGAGCATGTCCAAACTTGCGAAGATTTCGGAGAATTCCAAGAATAGAGAATGGCGCACGATCACGGATGCGAAGAGCAGAGCTCGCTTCTTCGCTCACTCTGCGCAGGCTGCGGAAACCTTCGCACAGTGAGAGGCACAGCAAGTGAAAGAACGAGAACCATGAGCCACTATGACCCCACGAAGTACGCAGTCGATCTGACACAGTGTTCCCTACATCGGCACCGACACGCTGCCCGGCCCGGAAAGCAACGCGCTCCACGCCCGGGCGAGCAAGTTCATCAAGGGGCTTTCCGGGCAGGTGCGGCTCTTCCCGGTCGCCTTCGAGAGCGGTAAGGGCTGCACGCTCACCGATGCCGACGGCAACCGCTACATCGACTTCTCCAGCGGCATCTACGTGACGAACCTGGGCCACTGCCACCCCAAGGTCGCCGAGGCGGTCGCCACCTACGCCCACACCCTCATGAACGCGCACGATTTCACCACGCGGATCAAGGTGCAGCTGCTGGAGCGCCTGATCGACGTCCTGCCGGGCGACCTTGCCGGCGTGCAGCTCTACGACAGCGGCACGACCGCCGTCGAGGCGGGCTTGCGCACCTGCCGGGCGGCGACGGGCAAGCACGAGTTCATCAGTTGCTTCATGGACTTCCACGGCAAGACGGGACACGCCGTCAGCCTCGCCCGGATGAACCCCTTCTACGGCCCCACCCGTGCGCCGGGCTTCTACATGGTCCCGCGGCCCGACACCTACCGGCCCTGGTGGACGCGCGCCGACGGCTCGCTCGACACCGAGCGCTATCTCGACTTCTACGACACCTTCATCCGCGAGAGCACCACGGGCCGGATCGCGGCCTTCGTCCTGGAGCCGATCCAGGGCTGGGGCGGCACCATCATGCCGCCCGACGACTTCTTCCCCAAGCTGCGCGCCTTCCTCGACGCGCGCGGCATCCTGCTCTTCGCCGACGAAGTGCTCACCGGCATGGGGCGCACGGGTACCTACCTCTGCACCGAGCATTGGGATGTGGTGCCCGACGTGGTGACGCTGGGCAAGGGGTTAGGCAACGGCTTCCCGGTCACCGCGATGGTGGTGCGCGAGCCCTACGCCGACGCCGTCGACAAGATCAGCGCCTCCACCAGTTACGGCGGAAACCCGATGGCCTGCGCCGCGGCGCTGGCGAGCATCGAGGTCGTGGAGGAGGAGGGCATCCTCGAGCACGTTCGCGACCTGGAGGCGCTTTTCGCCCGGCGGATGGCCGACTGGTCGACCAGGTACGCCATCGTAGGCGACACCCGGGTCAAGGGCTGCCTGATGGGCGTGGAGCTGGTCAAGGACAAGGCCACCAAGGAGCCGTTCGACGAGGCCGGGAAGCTCGTCTACCAGACCGCCTTCCGCAAGGGCCTCGCCTGGATCCCTGCAGGCCACATCCTGCGGATGAGCCCTCCGCTGGTGATGCCTGACGACGTCGCCGAGCGCGCGATGGACATCATCGAGGAGTCCATCGCCGAGGTGCAGAAACAGCTGGGGTATTGAGTTTCATTCCGCAGTGCCTGGCACTTCCCGCCTTCTGCGGCGCTACGCCGTCCGAGGCGCTACGCCGTCCGAGGCGCGAGTGCCTGGCACTTGGGAACCTCTGACTATGGCGTGCCTAGCTGCGTCAGCATCTCTGTGGCAGTATTACTCAGGTCGCGGAGCAAGGCTCGTTCTTTCGCTGCGGCAACCGTCTCTGGCGGCAGCGGCGCGGCAGCAGCGGCAATGGGCCGGCCGACTACACTCTGAAACCACAGTGCATTAGCGACCAATGGATAACGTGACAGCAGTGCCCACAGTTCCACAGCACGGTCCACATCGTCAAGGCGGGCCAGGAGTAGTGTGATTCCTGACAGGGCGACCACAATCGACAGGAACGCATCTGCTTCGACGCCCATTTGCAGCGCCTGATAGAGATAGCGCCGAGATCGTGTCAGGTCATTCATCCCTAATGCCGCATATCCCAGGAATGCGAGTGACCAGCTCTGCGCATCTTGCTGCCCCATCTCGTGATACGCGGCAAGGCTTTGCTCGAACCACTCTTGAGCATTGACGTAATCCTCTTGCGCCAGTGAAATGAGGCCCAGCGCAAGGCACGTGGCTCCGATCACGTACGGATCGACCAACGCGCGTGCGTGTGCCAGTCCAGTGGTGGCATACGCACGTGCCTGCTCGTACCGGCCCAACATAGCGTGGTAGGTCCCCAACGCATGCAGTGCCATCCCCTGATCGTGCCCAAGCGCCAGGTCGGAGGCGATAGCGAGACACTCCTCTTGTATGGCGATCCCTTGCTCGAACCGACCCCGGAGGAACGCAGCGAACCCCAACAAGTGCAGTCTCCAGGGCAGGCCGACACGCTCGCCCATTTCCCGCAGCAGAGTGATACTCTGCCGGAGCAGGTTGTCGCCTTGCTCGAGTTGTCCCACGCGCAGGGCAATCAGCCCAAGCTGTGCGAGCGAGTTGGCCGCACCTTGCCGGTCGCCCACAGCCTGTCGTATGGCCAGGCTCTCGTCCAGCACTCGTCTCGCCCCATCATAGTCTGCCCAGCCCGTCAATGAGCCATCCCAGCGCATACAGCGCATCTGCCATACCCCAGCGATCGTCGAGCACCTGATACAGATCGAGGCTCTGTTCAAAGCAGTGCCGGGCGCGGGCGCGATCCAGGTCAAGCATCTGCCATCCCATCTCCAGCAGAGCAAATGCCCGTGCTGCCCGTACATCGTGGCCGGTGGATTCCAGCGCATCCAGGAGAGCGATACTCCGCTCCAGAATCGGCTCAGCAAGGCTGGCATAACCCATCAACCGGGTGAAAAGCACCTTGCCAGGTCAATGCCTTTGCCAGCAGCCGCTGTATCTCTTCGGATAGAGCTTTGAGATGTGTGAGTGGTGCACCTTCTCCGGCACCGATAGCGTCTTGCAGTTTTTCGACCACGGACCGGCAAGCTGTTTTTCCCTCCTCAAGACGTCCGCGCAACTGATAGTAGGAACACAGACCCTCAAGTGCCAGGACCAGTGAGGGGATCATGGCGTGATCTACGGCCCAATCCCAAGCGGCACGCGCATTCTCGATCTCAGCATCGATGTCAGCCAGCCCGTCCTGCTGCCGGGAGCCTCTTATGTCCAGCGCCCACCGCTGCAAGGCAGTCATATACCAGGCGCAGTGACGATCCCCTATCGTCTCTGAAACTGCAGGAGATTGCGCCAGTCTGTCGATCACATATTGCCGCACCAGTTCATGGATGTGATATCGTCCCGAAGGCTGGAAGTGGAGCAGTGACTTGTTGATCAACGCACGCAATTCAGGAAGCGTGGTCCCGGCGACCGGCTGTGCTGCTTCACGAGCAAAGCTACCCCGAAACACGGATAGTCCTTGCATCGCCTCGCGCTCGCGCGCGGTGAGCAATGCCCACGAGTGATCCAGAACGGCGCGCATACTGCGATGGCGCTCCGGCACGTCGCGCGACTCGGTTTCCAAAAAGCCGAGACTGTGCCCGGATGCCTGGGCTATGATCTGGTCGGCGATCTCGGCAAGCGACATCGTCTGAATCCACGATGCGGCCAACAAAATGCCCAACGGCATCCCTTCCACCTGTTGGCAGATGCGGATGATACTTGCCAGATCGTCGTTCGTGGGTTCGTAGCCCGGCTGGATACGGCGAGCGGCATTCAAAAAAGCGCGACGGCACTGTGCCCGGCGGCGATCGGCCCGGCGCTAGATGAAGTATGTTCTGTGCTTGCCCGTGCAGGCGCCGGCAACTCGGGGTAGTCCATCCCACCAACGGGAATGAGGTATTCACTCTGCACGTTGAGCCTGAATCGCGAGGTCGTCAGGATACGTACGCCCTGTGCCTTGTCAAGCATATCGACGACCAATTCCACGATTCCGTCTGATCCCAGCAGGTGTTCGACATTGTCGAGAATGAGCAGCAGATGCTTGTGATGCAAGTAGTCAAGCAGTTGTCGGCGGAGATTGGCAGTGTGCAGAGGCAGATCAAGCGCCTGGGCTATGGTAGGTACGACGGCCTCTGCCGACCGGAGCGGTGCGAGTGGGACAAAGAAGACGCCATCCGGGAAACGGCCAAGCTGAGCATCGGCCAGAGTCTGCCTTGCCGCCTCAACGGCCAAACGTGTCTTGCCACTGCCGCCCGGTCCAAAGAGCGTTAACAGCCGGCAATCTGAAGCGGCGATCTGCGCTTTGATCTCGTTCAGCAGCGGCTCCCGGCCGATAAAGGGTGTGGATTGGCTCGGCAGGTTATGCCTGGGAATCAGGGTCGGAAAGTTCTTGATCCGGACGTACAAGTCGGTCGTTTCCTGGTCAGGGGCGGCGCTCAATTCCTGATCGAGGAGGCTAACGCACTCCTGGTACTGTCGCAAGGCAGCGGCGTGCTGTCCTGACCGGGCATAGAGCTGCATCAGGTGCCGATGAGCCGGTTCGTGCAATAGGTCCAGGGCCAGCCGGCGCCGGGCGTAGCGTATAGCAGGCTCAAACTCGCCGCGTGCGCTATGACCGTGTACCAGCTTTTCCAGCGCGACGGCGAATGCCTCCCGCAAGCTCTCTGTCTGAAAGAACTGCCACTCGTCAAAGGCGGCGCTATCGCGCAGGCCGGTGCTCTCCATCAGGTCTCCCCGGTATAGCTCGACCGCCTCAGCCAGGGCGTCCAGGCATTGGGAGCAAACCTGGGCATCCGAGTGACCGTGCATCCCGCAAGTTGACAAGAGGTGACGAAACCGATCCACGTCCAGCCAAAAATCGGCGCCGGGATCTGTGCCGATCTCGTCGCCGTCCACAACGAGCCACTCGCCGCCAAGCGCTTTTCCGAGCACCGAGAGATTGCGCCGTAACACCGCACGTGCGCGACGCGGCTCAAGCTCGGGCCACAGCAAGGTGATCAGCGTCTCACGGGAATAGCGTCCTCCCGTCAACGCCAGGTAAGCAACGAGAGCGACGTTCTTGCGCGTGTCGAATGTGAGTGGCTGGCCATCGCGTTCAAAACGCGGCTGGCCGAGTAGAAATAGCCTCAGGTTGGACATTGAGACCCTCCACGCATCCATTGTAGTGGCAAACAGAAAGGCGTCAATCAGGGGAAAAATCTCGTAACGCTGTTCGTAACGTTCTCGGAACGGGCGTTGTCTATACTGGGAGAAACGTT